>CAKRYI010000001.1 GCA_934426825.1 uncultured Acetatifactor sp.
GTCGAGGGCTTGACCAAAGGTTGGGAAAACGGATGGAAAAGAGAGTAAGATTTGGTGTTCGGTTTTGAAGGTACAAAACCTATAAAATGTGTAAAAAGAGTAGTTTTACTACTCTTTTTTTGCGTGTGTATGCTGTAACACCCCGATTTCACCGTCAAATAATGAAAAAAACATACAAATTATTTAGATAATTGTTCCATTTTGTGTTAAATATGTTATAATAGAACCATGTAAATAGTAAATTCTCAATATAGATGGTGTTAAATTGAGGAAAATGATGAGGTGAAGAGATGGATACGAAAATTTTACTTGAAAACGGCACAAATGAACTGGAAATTTTGGAGTTCACACTTGCCGGCAATTCCTATGGTATCAATGTTGCTAAGGTAAGAGAAATTATTCCTTATCAGGAAGTCACACCGGTTCCCAATTCACATCCCAGTATTGAGGGGATTTTCATGCCGCGTGATGTAATGATTACCGCTATTGATTTAAAGAATTGTCTTGGCAGAGGCGAATCCGAACCCAAAGGACTTTTTATCATTACAAACTTTAACAAACTGGACATTGCTTTCCATGTGGAGAATGTATTAGGCATACACAGAGTATCATGGAAAGATATTATTAAGCCGGATGCAACCATTTCCTCCATGGATGACAGTGTGGCAACAGGTATCGTAAAGCGCAGTGATAAGCTGATTATTATACTTGACTTTGAGAAAATTGTATCCGATATTAATCCAGAGACAGGCCTTAAGGTTTCTGAACTTGGAGAATTGGGCCCCAGAAAGAGAAGCACAGTGCCTATTCTGATTGCAGAGGATTCAGCACTTTTGAATAAGCTGATTGTTGATTCCCTGAAGAATGCAGGCTATGAGAATCTGATACATACCGAGAACGGACAGAAGGCATATGATGTAATTTGCCACTGCAAAGAGGATGGTTCCTTAAGGGATCATGTAAGATGTATCATTACAGATATTGAAATGCCTGAAATGGACGGACACAGATTGACTAAGCTGGTTAAGAGTGATGATGAGACCAAGGATATTCCGGTTGTTATTTTCTCTTCGTTGGTAAATGACGAGATGAAGAAAAAGGGAGAGGCTTTGGGAGCAGATGCACAGCTTTCCAAACCGGAAATAGGAAATCTTGTCAAGATTATTGACCAGTTGGTGATAGACAGACATTTGGACGAGTAATCGTATAAATAAAATGATTAGGCTGGGTTGAATCCCAGCCTTTTTCTATATAAATAAGGAAAGAGAGAAGGATATGAGCCGGAAGGAAGTTGACATTCAACAGGAAATACAGAATGCGGATATGATTTTGATAGGAGTGGGCGAGGAATTTGATAATCTGAAACAGTTAAAAACTTTGCCGGGATATAGTGAAGGGCGGCAGGCATTGGAAGAATCGGATATGGCATGGATGATTCCGGCATGGAACAGGATGTTTGCCGAGGAATGTGGTGATAATCGTGTGACCAAAGCTCTTTCCAAATTGGCAGAAATGGTATCCGAAAAAAATTATTTTGTCGTTTCAACTTCGACCAATGATGAGATAGAGAAGGTTTCGTGGAAAGAAAATCATCTGGTTATGCCCTGCGGCGGCAGTCTCAGAAAACAGTGCGTTTCTGTCTGCGGACAGGAAATAGCGGAAGTTTCAAAACAGGACCGGAAAACCATGAAGAAGCTCAGGCACGAAATCATGGAAAAGGGACAGGCTGCCTTGACAGAGCATACGGTATTGGGAACTTGTCCGGACTGCGGAAAAGAATACATTTTAAATAATGTTTATTCCGAAAGGTATGATGAAAACGGATATTTGAAGCAGTGGCAGGTGTATATGAAGTGGCTGCAGGGAACAGTGAACCGAAAATTGTTGATTTTGGAGCTGGGGGTCGGAATGCAGTGTCCCTCCGTTATCCGATGGCCTTTTGAAAAAGTTGCCTTTTATAATCAGAAGGCGGTATTTTGCCGGGTAAATGAAAAATTGTATCAGTTTTCCGAAGAATTAGACGCAAAAGGTATTTCAATCTCAAAGAATGCGATTGATTGGCTGGAATACCTGTGATAAACTAAAAAAGAGTGCCATGTGGCAATACAAAGGAAAGCAGGGGAAAATATATGCCTTCACAGGAAGAGTATTTAGATAATCTTTTAAATGATATTGTTGCTTCACAGAATGCCGGGGAGAAAATGAAACAGGAGACGGTGGAGCCGGATATTGCTGAGCCTGAAACGGTCGAACCTAAAACGACGGAACCGGATGTTGTCGGGCCTGAAACGGTCGAGACTGAGGCTGAGGAACCGGATGCTGTCGAGCCTGAAACGATAGAGTTAGAGGCAACAGAACCGGCAAACGAAGATGCTGAGATTGTAGAACCTGAAGTCACTACGCCTGAAAATATAGAATCGCAGGTGATAGAGCCTGAGGTTATGAATCAGGAAATTGTTGCGCCTGAAACCGCAGAGACAGAAGCTGCTATACCTGAGATTGCGGAACCGGAGGTTGCTGTGCCTGAAACCGCAGAGACAGAAGTTGTTATGCCTGAGGTTACCGAGCCGGAAATCACCGTGCCTGAAATTACCACGCCGGAAGGCATGGAACCTGACGTTACCGACCAGAATGTGACGGTTCCTGAAATGACAGCTACGGATATTGACTCTCCGATAGAGGTGGAAGATACCATGGATATGTCCGAGGATGAGATTGAAAAGCTGCTCAACCAGAGCCGGCAGGAAAGTGAAGCTCAGGCGGCGGAGCCTGCAGAGGCGGAATCAAAAGGAATTTCTGACGGAAATATGGCGGATAACACGGAAACGGGAAGTGTTGACGATTTGCTGGGACTTTTAAATAGTTCGGATGACGCTGATTTGAAAGATATTCACGACATGTTGGATAAATCCGACAGAAACGAAGCGGTTGATGACGATATTATTTCTCTGCTGCAGGGAATCCCGGATGATGACACGGTATCTGCAAACGGTGAGGAAGTGGATTCTGACAATGAGAGAAATATGTCGGATATAGAGGATTTGTTATCCGATGATGCGGAACAGCCATTATCCAAAAAGGAGCAGAAAGCCGAACTGTGCCGGAAAAAGAAGGAAGAAAAGGCAGCGAAAAAGCAGGCATTAAAAGAAGAAAAGGCTGCAAAAAAGGCAGCACGAATTGCTGCAAAGAAAGGGGCAGCTGAGGAGTCAGATACTGCGCCCGAAGCGGAAGCTGATACAGAAGTAAATGCAGTTTCAGCAGGAGATGTAGATTTGCAGGGAGAGACGGATTCTCAGGGCAAAACAGATGAAGACATTGATATGGGGGATATAGACGAGCTTTTAGGCCTTGTCAACCAAGGTGCATTTGATGCGGGGGCATCCGATTCTGATTCCACCGCACCGGCAGACGAGGATTCAGTACAGGCAAGTCCTGTGTCTGCGGGAGAGCATAAGGCGGCTCTTGTGGATGCGATGGCCGCAGAGAATAAACCTGCCAAGAAAAAAGGATTTTTTGCAAAAATTCTGGACGCACTGACTGAGGAAGATGAGGAGGAAGAACCTCAGAAGGAAAACGAGGACATCCAGCTTTCGGAAGAAAATAAAAATATTATCGAGGAACTGGACAAGAACAAAAAGAAAAAGAAGAAAAAGGGCAAGAAGAACGCAGAAGCAGCCGAAACTCCGGAGGGAGAAGAGGGAGAGGAAGCTGCGGAGAAGCCAAAGAAAACAAAACGGAAAAAGAAGGAAAAGGCGCCGAAAACGGAAGAGGAGGCAGAGCAGCCGAAGGGTAGCAGACTTTCCCTTAAGAAAGTATTACCCATATTACTGGTTTGTCTGACTTTTGGTGCCTGTGTGGTAGTGCTTGCCAATATTTCCGGGGAATATGCGGTGAAGAAAGAAGGCCGCAAGGCATTTTATGACGGGGATTACCAGACCTGCTATCAGAATTTGTACGGCAAGGAACTGACGGAGAGCGAGCAGGTTATGTTCGCCAAGTCGGAGAGTATTCTCTGCATCCGCTTGTGGCTAAGGGAATATGAAATGTTTGCGGAGGAAGGAAAGCGTGCAGAGGCGCTGGACAGCCTGATACAGTCGGTTAATTCCTATCCGGATTTGCATGGTTATGCACAACAGTGGAATGCGGGAACGGAAGTGGAACTGATGTATCAGCAGCTTTTGGACATTTTGTCCGAGCAGTACAATCTGACTGAGGAACAGGCGCTTGAAATTGCGGCAGTGAAAAAAGACGTGGATTATTCCATAAGGGTTTACGCCATCGCAAACGGGGAAGCATACGGCTCATGGGATAACTTACAGCCGGATACTTCTAATGGAGCGAGCTTGCCGGCAGGGGATGCAGCAAACGGTGACTCTGCAGTTCAGGATTCTTCCGCAGAGGTATTGCAGGATGCTTTACCGGGCGAGGAGGATTTTGGAAACGCCCCCTTTATCGATAATATTTCACAGGATGGTCAGGAGTAAAAAGATGATTGCAATTATAGATTATGATGCGGGAAATATCAAAAGTGTGGAAAAGGCAATCCTCTCTCTTGGAGAACAGGTGCATGTCACCAGAGACCGTGATGTGATTCTCGGTGCAGACGGTGTGATTTTGCCGGGCGTCGGTTCATTCGGGGACGCCATGGAAAAACTTCGTGCCTATGGACTGGTGGAGGTTATTAAGGAGTGCGTCAGCCGGGAAATTCCTTTTCTGGGAATCTGCCTCGGACTTCAGCTTATGTTTGAGAGCAGTGAGGAAAGCCCCGGCGTGGAGGGATTAAACCTTTTGAAAGGAAAAATTCTTCACATTCCGGCAGAAGATAACTTGAAAATCCCTCATATCGGCTGGAATGATTTGCATTTTCCCCACCAGAGCAGATTGTTTGATGGTGTGGCGGAGAATTCTTATGTGTATTTTGTCCATTCCTATTATCTGAAAGCGGAAGAGGAAGAAATTGTGGCGGCAACCACGCAGTACGGAACATTGATTCATGCGGCAGTGGAGCAGGGAAATCTTTTTGCCTGCCAGTTTCATCCGGAAAAAAGTTCGGATGTGGGATTGAAAATATTACGGAATTTTATTGAAATCTCCAAAGGACAGAAATGAGGTCATTATGTATACAAAAAGAATTATTCCCTGTCTGGATGTGAAAGACGGCAGAGTGGTGAAAGGCGTAAATTTTGTGAATTTCCGGGATGCGGGCGACCCCGCAGAGGTTGCAGCTGCATATGATAAGGCGGGAGCGGATGAAGTGGTGTTTTTGGACATCACGGCGTCTGCGGACAGCCGGGCAACCCAGTTAGAGTGGGTCAGAGAGGTCGCAAGCAAGGTGTTCATTCCCTTCACGGTGGGCGGAGGAATCCGTACCGTGGACGATTTTAAGGCAATTCTAAGGGAAGGCGCAGATAAAATATCCATCAACTCGGCGGCTATCATGAATCCGCAGTTAATCAGTGACGCGGCGGACAAGTTTGGAAGCCAGTGTGTTGTGGTGGCAATCGATGCGAAAAAGAGAGCGGACGGAAGCGGCTGGAATATTTACAAAAACGGCGGCAGAGTGGACATGGGAATGGACGCTGTGGAATGGGCTGTGAAAGCGGAAAAGATGGGAGCGGGAGAAATTCTGCTGACCAGTATGGACGGCGACGGAACGAAGGAAGGCTATGACCTGCCTTTGACAAAAGCGGTGGCGGAAGCAGTGGGAATCCCGGTGATTGCGTCGGGAGGCGCCGGTAAACTGGAGCATTTCTATGAGGCATTGACAGAGGCGAAAGCGGAGGCTGTTCTGGCGGCATCCCTGTTTCATTATAAGGAACTGGAAATCCGGCAGGTGAAGGAATATTTGCATAGCCGCGGTGTCAGCGTGCGTCTGTAAGGTGGTGCAAGATTGAAAAATAAAATTTTTCAATCACGAGATTTGTGTCTGCGCGCACTTGACACAAACTCGCTATGCGCAAAGAACGTGCGCAGAAATGTGGATAAAAATGGCAATGATTACGAATGACTGGCTTTCGGTTTTGGGAGATGAATTTCGGAAGCCCTATTATAAAAAGCTGTACGAATTTGTGCGTCAGGAGTATAATACCACTCAGGTATTTCCGCCGGCGGAAGATATTTTTAATGCGTTTCATCTGACGCCGTTAAGTCAGGTGAAAGTGGTTATTATCGGTCAGGATCCCTATCACAATGTGGGACAGGCACACGGACTTTGTTTTTCCGTGAGACCGGACGTGGACATTCCCCCGTCGTTGGTGAATATTTATCAGGAGTTGCATGACGATTTGGGATGTTATATCCCGAATAACGGTTATCTGGTGAAATGGGCAAAACAGGGCGTGCTCATGCTCAATACGGTGCTGACCGTGCGTGCCCATATGGCGAATTCCCATCAGGGAAAAGGCTGGGAGGAATTTACCAATGCAGCTATTTCGGCACTGGATAAACAGGACCGTCCCATTGTGTTTATTCTCTGGGGCAGACCGGCGCAGATGAAGAAGAGTATGTTGCACAATCCCAATCATTTGATACTGGAAGCACCGCACCCAAGTCCGTTGTCGGCATACAGGGGCTTTTTCGGAAGCAAGCCGTTCAGCCAGACCAATCGGTTTTTGAAAGAACACGGTGTGGAACCCATCGACTGGCAGATTGAAAATGTGTAGAGTGAGAGATTATTTCAGAGGAGAAAATTATGGAAAAAAAGGCATTTGTGACAAAAGAGATGATTGAAGAAATCACCAAAAAGTACCCCACCCCCTTTCATATTTATGATGAAAAGGGAATCCGTGAGAATGCAAAAGCGTTGAAGGAAGCATTTTCATGGAACAAGGGATATAAGGAATTTTTTGCGGTAAAAGCAACCCCCAATCCGTTTTTAGTTGATATTTTGAGAGATTACGGCTGTGGCTGCGACTGTTCCTCCCTGACCGAGTTAATGTTGAGCCATGCCATGGGAGTGAAGGGAGAGGACATTATGTTTTCCTCCAATGATACTCCGGCGCATGAGTTTGAGTATGCGGCAAAAATCGGGGCAACCATCAATCTGGATGATTTCACCCATATTGAGTTTTTGGAGAAAACCATCGGCTATTTGCCCAAAACGCTGAGCTGCCGTTACAATCCGGGCGGATATTTTTCCATCAGCAACAATATCATGGATAATCCGGGGGATGCGAAATACGGCTTTACCACGGAGCAGATGTTTGAGGGCTTCCGCATTTTGAAGGAAAAAGGTGTGGAGAATTTTGGTATTCACGCATTCCTTGCAAGCAACACCGTTACCAATGATTATTATCCTACCCTTGCAAAGACGCTGTTTGAGGTGGCTGTAAAGTTACAGAAGGAGACAGGTGCACACATTAAGTTTATCAACCTTTCCGGCGGTATCGGAGTTCCTTACCGTCCCGATCAGGAGCCGAACGATATTCGCGTCATCGGTGAGGGTGTCAGAAAAGTATTTGAGGAAGTGCTGGTTCCCGCAGGTATGGGTGATGTGGCAATTTACACCGAACTGGGACGCTTTATGATGGCGCCTTACGGACATCTGGTGACACAGGTCATTCATGAGAAGCACACCCATAAGGAGTACATCGGTGTGGACGCCTGTGCCGTAAATCTGATGCGTCCCGCTATGTACGGCGCATACCATCATATCACGGTTCTCGGAAAAGAGAATGAGCCTTGCGACCACAAATATGATGTGACCGGCTCTCTCTGCGAGAACAATGATAAATTTGCCATTGACAGAATGCTTCCGAAGATTGACATAGGAGATTATATTGCTATCCATGACACCGGAGCACACGGCTTTGCCATGGGTTACAATTACAACGGAAAGTTAAAATCCGCAGAACTTTTGTTAAAAGAGGACGGTCAGGTAGAGCTGATTCGCCGGGCAGAGACTCCGAGAGATTATTTTGCAACCTTTGACTGCTTTGATATTTATAACAAGATTGACTTTGATGCGTAAGTGACCGCATAGAAAAGGGGATTAGATGAGGTATCCGCACTTTTTGCCGAAGAACGGCACCATTGGTTTTGTGGCACCTTCCTTTGGATGTCAGATAGAGCCTTATTACAGTGCCTTCCAAAATGCCCAAAGAAAATGGACGGAAAAAGGCTATAGACTGGAGCTTGGTCCGAACTGCTATGCGGGAAACGGGATTGGAATCAGCAATACACCGCAGAAATGCGCCGCTGAGTTTATGGATTATTATTGCAGTGATACAAATGACTGCCTGATTTCCTGCGGGGGCGGAGAACTGATGTGTGAAATTCTGGAGTATCTGGATTTTGACGCATTGAAAAAGGCGGCTCCCAAGTGGTTTGTCGGGTATTCGGATAATACCAATCTGACCTATCTTTTGACAACGGTCTGTGATACGGCGGCAGTCTACGGGCCCTGTGCCGCAGCTTACGGAATGGAACCGTGGCATCCCTCTTTGGAGGACTGCATGGGAGTGTTGTGCGGAACGGTGAATGGGGTACACAGTTACGGTAAGTGGGAAGGGGAATCCTTAAAAAGTGAGGAAAACCCTTTAGCACCGTATAATGTGCAGAACCCGCTGGCACTCAAAATGTTTGCAGGGAACAAGGAGATTGACGCAGGTCAGGAACTTTTGATACAGGGACGATTAATTGGCGGTTGTATGGACTGCCTTGTGACTCTGCTTGGAACTAAATTTGATAAGACGGCAGAATTTATCGAAAGATATAGGGATGATGGATTTATCTGGTTTTTGGAGGCGTGCGATTTGAATGTCTTTTCCATCAGGCGTGCCATGTGGCAGATGGAACAGGCAGGGTGGTTTCAGTATGTGAAGGGATTTCTGATAGGGCGTCCAAACAGTGCCTATGGACAGGAAATGATGGGACTGGATGCGTATCAGGCAGTTTTGGAAGTAGCGGGAAGAAAGAATGTTCCCGTGATTATGGACGCGGATATCGGACATCTGCCGCCCATGATGCCGATTGTATCCGGAAGTCTTGCCAAGGTGAGCGCAAAGGACAATACCCTTTCCATACAGTACCGTATGCAGTGAGAAACGGTGCCGCCGGAACCAAACTACAAAAATTGTACGAAAAAATACGAAAATTTACTTGTCAAAAGAGTGTTTCTGTGATAGAATAATCTTCGTTGCAGGAACACTTGCACATGCCGGCGTGTCGGAATGGCAGACGAGGCAGACTCAAAATCTGTTGGTGGCAACACCGTATGGGTTCAAGTCCCATTGCCGGCATTCATGAAAATGCGATAGATAAGGCGTTAAGCCGGTGTCTATCGCATTTTTTGGATTAGAGACAAAAGCGGGGGTGTATCATGAAGGAGTATGAATATTTAGAGCATACATTTGCCCCGGTTTATGACGAACATTCCGAGGTGCTGATACTGGGGAGTTTTCCGTCCGTCAAATCAAGGGAAAACCGGTTCTACTACGGACACCCGCAGAACCGGTTCTGGAAAGTGATTACCCGGATTACAGGGGAGAGCAGACTGCCGGATACGGTGGAGGAGAAAAAGGACTTACTGCTCAGACACCATATTGCAGTCTGGGATGTGATTCAGAGCTGCCGTATTATAGGCTCCAGCGACAGTTCCATTCAGGATGTGACGGTGAATGATATTTCCGTTATTTTGAATGCAGCGCCCATTCGCGGGATTTATGCCAACGGCGGAAAGGCATATGAGCTGTATCGGAAGTATGCAAGGCAGATGACAGGAAGAGAGTGTGTGAAACTTCCGTCTACAAGCCCGGCAAATGCCGGTTGCAGCTTAGAGCGGCTGTGTGAGGCATGGAAACAGGTTATGGAGAGATAAAAAGAGTCAGAAAAGGGGAAACGCCGTGGCATTATTTACAGAGAGAGCAATCCAGGAATCGTTTATCCGGTTGTTGAATGAGCGCCCGCTGGATAAGATTACCATTAAAGATATTGCGGAGGACTGCGGAATCAACCGCAATACGTTTTACTATCATTACGAGGACATTCATGCCCTTTTGGTGCACATTCTGAATGCGGAGAGCCAGAGGGTATTGGCGGGACATATCGATATGGAGAGCTGGGAGGACGGATTTATATCCGCCGCGCAGTTTGCACTGGAGAATAAGCGGCTTGTTTACCATATTTACAATTCCGTGAGACGGGAAGAGGTGGAACGGTATCTGAACAATATTGCAGCGGGAGTCATGCGGCAGTATGTGAATACGGTTTCGGAGCACATTGCGGTCAGGGAAGAGGATAAGGAGCTGATTGTCAATTTCTATCGTGCCGCTTTGGTGGGAATGATTGTGGACTGGCTGAATGCCGGTATGAAGTACGACCCGGTGGAGCTGATTCGCCGCACCGGAGTGATGCTTCGCGGGAATATCGAGAGCGCATTGGAGCGCATGAAACAGGAAAATTAGGCATTTGACCTCCTGTGCACAAAATTTGGATAATTTTAAGGCAGTGTATGAAAATGATACACTGCCTTTTTTCTGTATGTTTTCAGGAGCGGATTTTTTGAATACAATACGTTCCTGAAAGGAGTTGAAGAAATATGAAGTTTGGTAAGGCAGTTGTGAAATGTCGAATACCTATTTTAATTCTGGCGATTGTGTTGTTGATTCCCTCCGTACTGGGAATGGCAGCGACCAGAATCAATTATGATATGCTGACTTATCTGCCGGATGAATTTGATACGGTAACTGGTCAGGATATTCTGATGGATGAATTTGGAAAGGGTGCGTTCTCCTTTGTGATTATGGAGGGAATGGAGCCCAAGGATGTAGCTGCACTGCGTGAGGAGATTGAGCAGGTGGATCATGTGGACACGGTGCTGTGGTATGACAGCTTTGCAGATGTGTCCGTTCCCATGGAAATTCTGCCGGAGAAATATTATGATGCGTTTAACTCCGGAGATGCCACCATGCTGGCAATTTTCTTTGACAGTTCCACTTCATCGGATGACACCATGGAAGCGATTGACAAGATTCGGAGTATTGCGGGAGAGAAATGTTTCGTTTCCGGCATGTCAGCCATGGTTACGGATTTGAAAAATCTGTGTGAGAAAGAGGAGCCGATTTATGTAGCCATTGCGGTAGCGTTAGCGTGTGCGGCAATGATGATATTTATGGATAACTGGATAACACCTTTTATTTTCCTGATAAGTATCGGAATGGCAATCCTGTTAAATATGGGAACCAATTACTTTATGGGAGAGATTTCGTATCTGACCAAGGCATTGTCCGCGGTGCTGCAGCTGGCAGTCACCATGGATTATTCCATTTTCCTGTGGCACAGCTACGAGGAGCAGAAAGAGGTCTATGACAATAAGGAGGAGGCAATGAGCGTTGCCATATCCCAGACCATTACTTCTGTGGTGGGAAGTTCCATCACCACCGTGGCAGGTTTCATCGCCCTCTGCTTCATGAGTTATACTTTGGGAATGGACTTGGGAATTGTTATGGCAAAGGGAGTTATTCTCGGTGTAATCGGCTGTGTCACCACACTTCCTTCCCTGATACTTGTTCTGGATAAGTTGTTGGAGAAAACCAGTCATAAGTCACTGATACCGGATATGGGTAAACTTTCCAACGGAATCAGTAAATTGTATGTTGTATTTCTGGTGCTGTTTGTGGTAGCGCTGATTCCTGCGTACTACGGTTACAGACAGACCAACAATGAAGTATATTACGACCTCGGAGACAGCCTGCCGCAGGATATGGATTATGTCATCGCCAACACGAAGCTGCAGGAGAAGTTCGGCGTGGGTGCAACACATATGGTTCTTGTGAGCACGGATGTTCCGGAAAAAGAAGTCCGCTCCATGATTTCTGAAATGGAAGATGTGGAGGGAATCAAATATGTTCTCGGCATGGAGTCGGTGGTTGGTCCTCTGGTTCCGGAGGAGATGATACCGGATTCCATTGAGCAGGTACTTAAGAGTGACGACTGGGAGCTGCTTTTGGTTAACTCGGAATATAAGACCGCTACGGACGAGGTCAATGCACAGATTGACGAGTTAAACACCATATTGAAGGAGCACGACCCCCAGGGAATGCTTATCGGTGAGGCACCCTGTACAAAGGACTTGATAGAGACGACGGATGAGGACTTTAAGGTTGTAAACGCGGTATCCATTGTGGCAATTTTCGTTATCATTGCATTAGTAGAAAAGAGCATTACATTGCCGTTCATTCTGGTGGCCGTGATAGAGTTGTCCATCTTTATCAATTTAGGACTGGCACATTATACGGGAACGTCCCTGCCGTTTATCGCTCCTATCTGTATCAGTACCATTCAGTTAGGCGCAACGGTTGACTACGCAATTCTGATGACGACCCGTTACAAGAAAGAGCGGTACGAGGGCGCCGGCAGAAAAGAGGCGGTGGGAAATGCCTTAAAGGTATCTATTCCTTCCATTATAGTAAGTGCCATGGGTCTTTTCTCCTCAACCTTCGGCGTTGCCCTTTATTCGGATGTGGACATTATCAGCGCACTGTGCGATTTGATGGCAAGAGGCGCATTAATCAGTATGGTATGCGTTATCGTGTTCCTGCCGGCAATGTTTTTACTGTTTGACAAAGTAATCTGCGCAACGAGCATTGGCTTTAAACAAAAGAGCCCGAAAAAATCTGCGGATGTGCGCACAGCATAAATAACATAAATAAAAAGAAAGAGAGGAAAAAAGAGATGCTTGATATAAAAAGAAAAGTTTGTAAAGTCGGTGCATTTTGTCTTGCAGGTGTCATGGCAGCAGGAGTGACACAGGCTACGGTATATGCGAAAAATAATGTGACCGAAAAGAAAAATCAGGAAATCAAGGAAAAGATTGATGATGCGGTAAACACTATCTGGACACCCACAGACGATGAGAGCAACAGCAAGGATGAAACCGTGTATGTTCTTTTGAATGCGGACGGCAGTACCCAGAAGGTTATCGTCAGTGACTGGATTAAAAACAACCAGAAGCAGGATGTGCTGAGCGATACTTCCGAACTGGCAGATTTCAAGGCTGTGAAAGACGGCGAGGAATACCAGTGGGAAAACGACAAGCTGATTTGGAGCACCGGCGGAAAGGACGTTTATTATCAGGGAAGTCTGGATAAGGAACTGCCGGTTACGGTATCCGTCACCTACACCTTGGACGGCAAGGAGATGAAGGCAGAGGATTTGTCCGGCAAGAGCGGTCATGTGGTTATCCGCTATGAGTATCGGGACAATCTGTATGAGAATAAGGAAATTGCCGGAGAAAGCGAAAAAATTTATGTGCCGTTTGCTCTTTTGACGGGAATGATTTTGGACAACGACCAGTTTTCCAATGTGCGTGTATCCTCCGGTAAAGTCCTGAATGACGGCAATAAGAGCATTGTAACGGGAATTGCTTTTCCGGGACTTGCAGAGAGCCTTGATTTGGAAGAATTATCCGATTCTTTGGAAATAGAGGCGGATGTAACGGATTTCTCCATGGGCAGTGTTTACTGTGTGGCTACCAACTCCATTTTTGAAAATCTGAATCTGGATGATATGGATGATTTGAGCGACCTGACGGATGCACTGGATGAACTGCAGGATGCCTCCAAGCAGCTGATGGACGGTTCCTCCGATTTGTATGACGGTGTGGAGGAGCTTTACAATAAATCCGGAGAATTAAAGGACGGTGTCGGCAAGCTGGCAAACGGTGCCGGAGATTTGGTAAACGGTGCAAACAGTCTGGCAGACGGAGCCGGAAAGCTGCGCACGGGAGCGGGACAGCTTGCAGACGGTGCCTCTTCCTTAAAGAACGGAAGCACCTCTTTGCAGTCCGGAGCACAGGAACTGGCAGCAGGCTTAAATGCCCTTGCCTCCAGGAACGGACAGTTAAACGGTGCGGCAGCGCAGGTATTTGATTCCCTTTTGGCAGAGGCAAACAAACAGTTAAACGCACTGGGTGTCAGTGCTGATATGAACCGTGACAATTATGATGACTATCTGAACGGTCTTTTGGACAGTCTTGGTGAGGCGAATGTCCGTGCTCAGGTGACGGCACAGGTAAATGCCAATGAGCCTCAAATCCGTGCAGCCGTAACGGCAGCAGTGAGAAACGGACAGAACGGAACCGGCGGTGTGGTAGATTCCGTTATTGCAAACATGCAGGCACAGGGTTATCCTATCACAAGAGATATTTATAATGCCGCAAAGAGCGGTGCAACCGTGTCCGGCGGTGATGCGGGTGTGCAGGCAATGGTGGCTGCAGTGGACAGCAATGCGGACGCTTATCTGGCAACGGAGGAAGGAAAGCAGTTAATCGAGCAGAATGTGGAAGCACAGAAACAGCAGCTTATCAACGAGAATCTGGCAAGTCAGATGAACGCGGCAAATGAAGGCGCTGCAAAGGTTGTGGCACTGAAAAAATCACTGGATGACTACAATACCTTCTATCAGGGATTGCTGGCTTATACCGCAGGAGTTTCATCTGCAAGCACCGGAGCGGCAAAACTCTCCGATGGCGCAGGACAGCTTGTAAACGGTGCCTCCCAGCTTTCTAACGGTGTGGGAGAACTGGTTGGCGGAATGGATTCTTTGGTAAACGGCAGCAAACAGTTAGCACAGGGTACAAAGGATTTGAAGGCAGGAGTGGACACCTTAAACAGCGGAAGCGGTGCGCTGATAGACGGAATCTCCCAGCTTAAGGACGGCGCCATGGATTTGCGGGATGGCATGAGTACCTTTGATGAGGAAGGAATCAGTAAACTGGCAGAGCTGGATGACAGCGGCATACAGGAGTCCATTGACCGTCTGAAAGCAACGGTGGAAGTGGGCGGTAATTACAACTCCTTCTCCGGCATTTCGGAAGATATGAACGGCAGTGTGAAGTTCATCTTCAAACTGGCTGAAATCAAGTAACAGCTTGGCGGAAATTAATCTATAAATAAATGTATCGGACAATGTCTTAACAGGAACGCCCGGTTTCGGAACAACAGCCGAAACCGGGCGCTTTTTGCAATGCGGAAAGTAAGTAATACTAGCCTTTTTCCCCAATATGTTGTATAGTAATAATGTATGCGTGGATATATTGAAAGTAGCAACACAAAACAGCCAAAGATGGGTGAAGCCATGGAATGTAAAGAATTTGAAAAATTGATTCCGGATTTTATCAATCGAAAACTGGATTTTCTGACGTTGGAACAGTTCAACAAGCACAGAAGGGAATGTGCGGACTGTAAGGAGGAACTGGTTATCCGGTTTCTGGTGACGGAGGGTATACAGCGTCTGGAAGAGGGCGACGCTTTCGACTTACAGAAAGAGCTGAATCAGCAGTTGGAAGAATCGGAACGCAAAGTAAAACGGCACAGACGTTTTCTGCATATTGGAGAGGTGCTGGAAGTGGCGGCGCTTTTTGCCATTGCAGGGGCAATTCTGTGGATTATTTTATAGAAAGTAGAATGAGTGCATGAGTAAGAAACTGGTATTGATAGATGGACACAGTATACTGAACAGGGCTTTTTACGGAGTCCCCGATTTGAGCAATGCGGAGGGACTGCACACCAATGCCATATACGGTTTTCTGAATATTCTCTTTAAAATTTTGGAGGAGGAAAAGCCGGATTATCTGACAGTGGCGTTTGATGTTCATGCACCTACGTTTCGTCATAAATTATATGATGCCTATAAGGGAACAAGGAAGGCAATGCCGGAGGAACTCAGAGAGCAGGTTCCGGTCATGAAGGAAGTCCTGAAAGCCATGAATGTGGTGATTATGGAACAGGCGGGACTGGAAGCGGATGACATTTTGGGAACGTTGGCAAAGAAAGCGGAAGCTGCCGGAATGGAGGTTTCTCTGGTATCGGGAGACCGGGATTTATTACAGATTGCCACGGAGCATATCAAAATCAGAATTCCCAAGACCCGCATGGGCAGAACGGAGATAGAGGACTATTATGCGGCGGATGTGCAGAAAGCATATCAGGTAACGCCGACACAGTTTATTGAATTAAAGGCATTGATGGGGGACACCGCCGATAACATTCCGGGGGTTCCGAAGGTAGGCGAGAAAACAGCCACCTCCCTGATGGTGGAATATGGTTCTCTGGATAACATCTATGCCCATGTGGAGGAAATCTCCAAAAAGAGTATCCGGGAATCCCTGATAGAAAATAAAGAACTGGCAGATTTAAGCAAAGTTCTGGCAACGATTAAGACCGATTGCGATGTGGAATTGGATTACGAGGCCGCAAAGGCAGAAGATTACTATACAAAAGAGGCATATGCAATCTTTAAAAAGCTGGAATTTAAAAATCTGCTTGGCAGATTTAAAGAGGGGGAGACCGCTCAGGACAATAAAATAGCGGAGCAGTTTCACACCCTTTCGTCTCTGGAAGAGTTTCAAAAGGCAGTGACGGAGGCTGGAAAAAGTGACTGTGTGGGACTCCTTTTAATGCAGGAAAATCATACTCTCCTCGGCGTGGCATTATCTTATGAAACAAAAAAACAGGGGGAAGCGGCATGCTTTTATGTGCCGGTTCTGAAAAATGCCAAAGAGGATGAGGACGGACAGCTTTCTCTTTTTGCAGAACCGCAGGAGTCAAAGGACGAGACACAGGCGGTGCGGGAGCTGTTGATACAGTTGTCAAAGCAGACCCGGATTGCGACCTTTGATATTAAACAACAATATGAATATTTGGCGTGGGATACGACCGAACGGTATTTTGATGTATTGATTGGGGCCTATCTGTTAAATCCGTTAAAGAGCGATTATGATTTGGAATCCATAGCGTCGGAGCATTTACAGATGATAATTCCGGGGGAAAAGGAAACCTTTGGAAAGGAAGCAAGAAATGTCTGCCTGAAAGAACACGCCGAAAAATGTATGAACTTTTACTGCTATGGGGCTTATGTGTCCCGAAAGGCAGCAGCGGTGCTGGAGCAGAAGTTACGGGAAACGAAAATGGACGCTCTGATGCGGGAAATCGAGATGCCTCTTTCTCTGGTGCTTCATGATATGGAGCGGGAAGGTGTTTTGGTCAGAAGAGAGGAGTTAAAGAGTTACGGGGATGCGCTTGTGAGCCGTATCACGGAACTGGAAAACTCGATTCACGCGCAGGCGGGAGTGGA
The DNA here is from genome assembly GCA_934426825.1 of uncultured Acetatifactor sp. GTDB lineage: Bacteria > Bacillota > Clostridia > Lachnospirales > Lachnospiraceae > Acetatifactor. The sequence continues at coordinate 17,074 of CAKRYI010000001.1, forward strand.
GTTTAATATCAATTCTCCCAAGCAACTTGGGGAAGTTCTTTTTGAAACCATGAACATTCCCGGTGGAAAGAAAACAAAGACCGGATATTCCACTGCGGCGGATGTACTGGAAAAGCTGGCGGAGGAATATCCCATTGTGAGAGATATTCTGGAATACAGAGGACTTACCAAGTTAAAGTCCACCTATGCGGACGGACTTGCCACCTATATCGGGCAGGACAACCGGATTCATACCAATTTTAACCAGACCATTACCGCCACGGGACGAATCAGCTCTACGGAGCCGAATTTGCAAAATATTCCCATGAGAATGGAACTGGGCAGACGGATTCGCAAGGTGTTTGTACCTAAGGAAGGCTATGAATTCATGGACGCGGATTATTCCCAGATAGAGTTAAGGGTTCTGGCGGATATGTCCGGGGATGAGCAGTTGATAGAAGCATATCATATGGATCAGGATATTCACCGCATAACGGCGTCAAAGGTATTTCACACGCCCTTTGAGGAAGTGACGGATTTGCAGAGAAGAAATGCCAAGGCTGTCAATTTCGGAATTGTCTATGGTATCAGCTCCTTTGGACTGAGTCAGGATTTGAGTATCAGCAAAAAGGAAGCGGCGGAATATATCGAACAGTATTTTGCAACTTATCCGGGGGTAAAGGAGTTCTTGGACCGTCTGGTAGCTGAGGCAAAGGAAAAAGGATATGTGACAACCATGTTCCACAGGAGACGGCCGGTACCGGAACTTTCTTCCTCCAATTTCATGCAGCGCTCTTTCGGAGAGAGAGTTGCCATGAATTCCCCCATACAGGGAACCGCGGCGGACATTATCAAGATTGCCATGATAAAGGTATGGCGTGCGCTCAGGGAGGAAGGACTTGAGTCTAAACTGATTTTGCAGGTGCACGACGAACTGCTGATTGAGACAAAGAAGGAAGAGGAAGCGCAGGTGCGCAAAATTCTTACGGAAAATATGAAATCTGCAGCAAATCTGGCGGTGACGCTGGAGGTAGATTTGCATACGGGAGATAACTGGTATGAAGCCAAATAACAAAATGCTTTTTATCGGAATTACCGGAGGCGTAGGTGCCGGAAAGTCGGAGATTTTAAGCTATATCAGAAAGCATTATAAATGTGAAATTTACCTTTCGGATGAAGTGGCGCATCTGGTGAAGCTGCCCGGCACGGAATGTTTTTACAAACTGGTGAAACTGCTTGGACAAGAGGTACTTGACGAGAGCGGGCAGATTGACAAAAAGGTGATGGCTGATAAAATATTTGCGGACAAGAGCCTTTTAAAACAGGTCAATGAAATTGTGCATCCGGCGGTAAAGGAATATCTGTTGGAACACTTGGAACTGGCAAGGCAGAGCGGCGCGGTAGAGCTTTTTTTCGTGGAGGCGGCTCTGTTGATAGAAACCGGGTACGGCAGTCTTGTGGATGAGATGTGGTACATTTATGCGGATGAAGAGGTGCGCGCCAAACGGCTGAAAAGCGCCAGAGGATACACCGACGAAAAGATTCAGAGAATTATGGCAAGCCAGCTTTCGGAAGAACAGTTCAGGCAGGCAAGCAATTTTGTGATTGATAACAGTGGGGCATTGGCGGAAAGCTATCGGCAAATAGATAAGAAACTGGAGGCTTACACATGGCAGGAGTAAAAGAGGGTCAGGGACAACTGGTATTTGGTCTGGATATTGGTACGAGAAGTATTGTGGGAACCGTGGGTTACTTAAACGGAGGGAAATTCCATGTGATGGCACAGCGTTCCAAAGAACATGAGACGAGAGCCATGCTGGACGGACAGATTCATGACATTGGCAAGGTTGGAGAGACCATTGCTTTTGTGAAATCACAACTGGAAGAGGATTTGAACAGAACACTCACGGATGTGTGTATTGCTGCCGCAGGACGTGTGCTGCGGACAATCACGACCTCTGTGGAGCATAAGTTTGATTCGGACAAGGAAGTGACTGAGGAAGATATTAATGCGCTTTCCACAAAAGGTGTGGAAAAGGCATATGAGGAATTTCAGGGACACAATGATACCGATATGAAATTCTACTGCGTAGGCTATACTCCCATGCGTTACTATATGAACGGGTATCCGATGGGAAATCTGGAGGGCCACAAGGCGAACACCATCGGACTGGATTTGATTGCAACCTTTCTGCCGGATGACGTGGTGGACGGACTGTACAAGGCGGTGGAGTTGGCAGGACTTCGGGTGGCAAATCTGACACTGGAGCCTATTGCGGCAATTCAGGTGGCAATTCCGGAGAAATTCCGAATGCTGAACATGGCACTGGTGGACGTGGGAGCCGGCACCAGCGATATTTCCATTACGAAGGACGGCACGATTACCGCTTATGGCATGATTCCTGTGGCGGGGGACAGCCTGACGGATATTATTGTGCAGCACTGCCTTGTGGATTTTGAAACCGCAGAGCAGATTAAGAGAAAGAGCGGTTCGCAGGAAACGATTGAGTATCAGGATATTATGGGACTGCCTCAGACCATCACGGCAAAAGAGATTGCAGACGTTTTGCACGAAGCCGTGGAAAAAATGACGCATCTGGTGGCAGACTGTATCAAGGAATTAAATGGTGACAAGGCTGTCAGCGCGGTGTTTGTGGTCGGCGGCGGTGGCATGATTCCCGGATATACGGAGCAGCTTGCGGCAGAACTTGACATTGTAAAAGAGCGTGTCGCAATCCGTGGTCAGGAAGTAATGCAGAATATCGTATTTGAACTGGAGAATGCCAGAAAAGATTCCATGATGGTAACGCCTATCGGTATCTGTCTCAGCTATTATGAGCAGAGCAACAATTTCATTTTCGTGGAATTAAACGGGGAGCGCATGAAACTTTACGACAACGGCACGCTGTCCGTGGCGGATGCGGCAATGCAGGCACAGTTCCCCAATGATGATTTGTTCCCCAAGAGAGGACAGGCGCTGACATTTACCGTGAACGGAAAAGCTCGGATGGTGAGAGGACTGCAGGGAGAAGCCTCCGTCATTATGGTAAACGGAGAGACGGCGGACATCTACACCAAGGTACATAACGGAGACAGAATCGAAGTCATTTCTTCCACCATGGGAGAGCCTGCAAAACAGGAACTTGGAAAACTGACGGAAATGTCAGACAGACTGCATGTATATGTCAACGGAAGAAAAATAGATTTGCCTAAAACCGCTTCGGTAAACGGCAAGCTGGAAAATGAATTTTATCAGATTCGCGAGAATGACGATATTCTTGTGCGCAATTATTACACGGTGACAGAGGTGGCAGAATTTCTGGATATGCCGCTCGGAGGCAATATCCGCGTCAATGATATTGTGGCAAATCCGGATACGAGAGTTTACGAGAACTTTACGGTAAGCTGGAGTGAGGAGTCAGAGCCGGAGGAAGTAACGCAGGAGCAGGACGCGGTAGCTGAGAAGGAAGAACCATTGCAGCGGGAACCGGAGCAGACTGAGGAACAACCTGAGACTGCACAAGAGAAGTCTGTCGAACCGGAAGTGAAAGAAGCGGAGCAACCGAAACAGTTCACTGAGCCGGAAGTGCAGGTTGAGCACGAAGAACCATTGCGGCAGGAACCGGAGCAGGCGGAGGCACAACCTGAGACCGCACAGGAACAACCTGTCGAACCGGGAGTGAAAGAAGCAGAACAACCGGAACAGCTCGTCGAGCCGGAACAGAAAGAGGAAGTTTCGGAGCAGACGGAGGTACAACCTGAGAATGCACAGGAGAAGACCAGTGGGGCGGAAATGAAAGCGGCAGAGCAACAGGAGCAGTCCACCGAGCCGGAACCGGAAACCCCAGAGTCGGAGCCACCCAAGATTCCCATCACCATCACTGTGGTGGCGAACGGACAGCGAATCACCATGTCCGGCAAACCGGAATATGTTTATGTGGATATTTTCGATTACATAAAGTTCAATTTACAGGATTCAAGAGGTCGCGGAATTGTGACCCAGTTAAACGGACGTGCCGCCGGATATATGGAGACATTGAAAGACGGAGACATCATATCCGTTTATTGGAAAGAGTAAGGAAGAGAGAATGACAAGATGAGATTATGTAGTATTGCAAGCGGAAGCAGCGGAAACTGCATTTATGTAGGCTCTGAGGCAACACATCTGCTTGTAGATGTAGGAATCAGCGGAAAAAGAACGGAACTTGGTCTGAACAGTTTAGGACTGTCCGCAAGAGATTTGGACGGTATTCTTATCACCCATGAACACGCAGACCATATCAACGGTCTCGGTGTGATTGCCCGAAAATACGGTGTTCCGATTTATGCCACGCCGGGGACGATAGAGGCAATTCTGACCGGCGGCGGGGTAGGCAAAATTGACAGTTCGCTTTTTCATGAGGTAAAAGAGGATGTGAAGCTCACCATCAAGGATTTGACGGTGAACCCCATGCGGATTTCTCATGATGCGGCGCAGCCGGTGGCTTACCGCATTTCTTACGGCAATAAAAAAGTGGGAATCTGCACGGATTTGGGTGTCTACAATGATTATACGGTGGAATGCCTGAAAGGGATGGACGCTGTTTTGCTGGAAGCAAACCATGATGTGAATATGCTGCAGGTCGGCCCGTACCCTTATTATCTGAAACAGAGAATTCTGGGGGACAGAGGACATCTTTCCAACGAAAATTCCGGCAGACTGTTGAGCAGGATTTTACATGACGGAATGCAGAATATTATTTTAGGGCATCTCAGCAAAGAAAACAATCTGCCGGAGCTTGCTTACGAGGCAGTGCGTATGGAGATAACCATGGGAGACAATCCTTATAACGCAAATGATTTCCGGATTCAGGTGGCGGCAAGGGATGAGGTTTCCCAAGTCGTAAATATTGCGTAGAAACCGCGAAAGGAAATATGGAAATTGCTTGCAAAGCATGGAAAATTGTAGTTAAATAAAAGGAATGATAGAAACGCGGGCATCGCGGGAATGAGGTTAGACATGAAAAAGACAATTATTACGGTAGTAGGTAAGGACACAGTAGGTATTATCGCAAAAGTGTGTACATATCTTGCAGAGAATGAAGTGAACATTCTGGATATTTCCCAGACTATTGTACAGGGATATTTCAACATGATGATGATTGTGGACACCAATCAGGCAACCAAGAAATTCGGGGATATTGCAGATGAACTTGCTGCTCTCGGAGAGCAGATTGGCGTTGTGATTAAATGTCAGAAGGAAGAAATTTTTGACAAGATGCACAGAATTTAACCTAGGAAGCAGAATGACCAAATGGGAAAGGCATGGACAGTTCAGATGATTAATTTATATGAAGTGACAGAGACCAACAAAATGATAGAGGAAGAAAACTTAGATGTGCGTACTATCACACTGGGTATCAGCCTGCTTGACTGTATTGACTCTGATTTGCAGAAATTGAATGATAAGATTTACCATAAAATATATGAAGCAGCCAAGGATTTGGTAAAGACGGGAGAGGAGATTTCCAGAGAGTTTGGCATTCCCATTGTCAACAAAAGAATTTCCGTAACTCCCATTGCACTGGTGGGCGGAGCAGCCTGCAAGACGGTTGAAGATTTTGCAAGCATTGCAAAGACACTGGATAAAGTGGCGCATGAGGTTGGAGTAAACTTTATCGGCGGATATTCCGCACTTGTGAGCAAAGGAATGACACCGGCGGACGAACTTTTAATCCGCTCCATTCCGTTGGCACTTTCCACCACAGAGCGTGTCTGCAGTTCCGTAAACTTGGGTTCCACCAAAACCGGAATCAACATGGACGCGGTCAAACTGATGGGTGAAATGATTAAGGAGACAGCGGAGTACACGAAGGAGAACGATTCCCTCGGATGTGCAAAGCTGGTTGTGTTCTGTAATGCACCGGACGACAATCCGTTTATGGCGGGTGCGTTCCACGGGGTAACAGAGGCTGATAAAATTATCAATGTCGGTGTCAGCGGCCCCGGAGTAGTAAAAACTGCACTGGAAAAGGTGAGAGGCGCAAACTTTGAGGTATTGTGTGAGACGATTAAAAAGACCGCTTTCAAGGTGACGAGAGTCGGTCAGCTTGTGGCACAGGAGGCATCCAAGATGCTTGGCGTTCCTTTCGGTATCGTGGATTTGTCCTTGGCACCCACACCGGCAATCGGCGACAGTGTAGCGGATATTTTGTGTGAAATCGGTCTGGAGTATGCGGGTGCACCCGGTACTACCGCAGCACTTGCACTTTTGAATGATCAGGTGAAAAAGGGCGGTGTAATGGCGTCCTCCTATGTGGGAGGCTTGAGCGGTGCATTTATTCCGGTCAGCGAAGATCAGGGAATGATTGACGCAGTGACAGCCGGTGCTTTAACCTTGGAAAAATTGGAAGCAATGACCTGTGTCTGTTCCGTGGGACTGGATATGATAGCGGTTCCCGGTGACACAAAGGCGACCACACTTTCCGGTATTATCGCGGATGAAATGGCAATCGGAATGGTGAACCAGAAGACTACCGCCGTGAGAATTATTCCGGTTGTGGGCAAGGGAGTGGGCGAGACGGTAGAGTTTGGCGGACTGTTAGGATATGCACCCATTATGCCGGTCAATAATTTTTCCTGTGATGCCTTTGTCAACCGTGGCGGAAGAATTCCCGCACCGATACACAGTTTTAAGAATTAAAGAAAGTGATGAACAGGGGCAATATGGCTCATTCTGGAAAAGGCAACTTTTTATAGCCTGAAAAATAAAAGAAGTACACACATCATAAAGAACAAGCCCGGAGAGTATGAAAACATACTGACCGGGCTTCTTTTTCTTTTATACAATTACGATGGGGCGGCTGAATTCGTTTATCATGGGCGCTTTTGTCTGGAGCGCGACGATGCTTTGGTAGATTTCATTGATGCGCAGTTCTTTGCGAAGCATTGCGTAGGCGGAAGCGTCCAGAATCTGCTCCGCATCCGCTAATTTGGTGATAAGCGGAATGGAAGAGTTCGCCTTTATGGCGGTAAGCAAAGCGGCGCTTTCCTTTTTAAATCCTAAAACTCTGGCATAGGGGACATAGTCTAAATCTGAGTAGGAGTGTAAATTTTCCGTCTCAATATCTAAAAGAATATGCAGCAGACACCGGCTGATGCGGGTATAGGTCATATCCTTTGTCTTTAACAGGCTGCAGAAACTTTCAAAGTTTTGAAAGTTAAGCAGATTTTTGCAAATCCTGTCCGACAATTCCTGTGAAACATCCAAAAATCTGGTGTATCCCTTCCCGTTGTTATACTCATACAGCAATTTGTAATGCATTACGGAGGAGATGTCGTTGGGAAGTAAGGGGCGGGCATGGCTCATAACCTCACTCATGAGGTCAAAAGCACTTTCCGGCATTTGTTCCCGCAGACAGTCCATCTCTTTTTCCTCATAAATTGCCTGACGGATTGCCCTTGCGGAGCTTTGGTTCAGCCCCAGACGAATATCATGGTAATCCGAACCGGCACGGCGGGTTGTGACGGGCAGGATGGTGCTTTTCCTGCGAAGGAGCGCCCGGATATATTCAATTCCCAATATGTTGTTGGGGGAGGAAAGGACATCGTGAAAGTCACCGAGAGAGGGGTCACACTGAATGAGTGCCATGGTTCTGGCAGCGGGATAGGAACAGCCCTCCTTAAGACAACGCTTCAGGGTGTTCACGTAAATAGGCGGTTCTTCGTTTAAAAGTGTGGCAATACGGATTAAAATTCCGGTTTCACCACATTCACTGCCAAAGCAAAGATGGTTTACCACGCCCAATCTGTCCAACAGGGCAACCGCACCGGTGGCAAAATATTCCGCACTGGAACAGGAATAGCAGGCAGGAAGTTCTAAAACCAAATCTGCACCGTTTTCAAGTGCCATCTGTGCACGGATATATTTGTCCAGTAAGGCGGGAGTCCCGCGCTGTACGAAATTTCCGCTCATGGCGATAATGGTGTAATCTGCATCGGTCTGCTGTTTTGCCATGTTTAACTGGTAACTGTGACCGTTATGGAAAGGATTGTATTCCGCAATGATTCCGTTTACCTGCATTCTTATTTACCTTTCTGTGGGATGATGTCGGACTTTGGTTAGATTGTTCTCCAAAAAATTCAATTTTGCATTGGGTTTGTCTTGTTTCAGATTTCTCTATTTAGTATAATATAAAAGAATTGTTTTGTTAAGAACAAACTGAAACGAACTCAGACGAAAATAGAACAGGCTTGGAAGAAAGCACCGGAAAGGAGAAACAATGTCGTACATTGATATGATTAAGGACAGGGCAAGACTTGATAAAAAGACTATCATTTTGCCGGAGTCAAACGACAAAAGAACACTGATTGCAGCGTCAAAGGTTATGGAGGAAGGCATTGCAAACATCATCATGATTGGAAACGAGGAGAAAATCATGGATGGTGCCGGGTGGCTGGAAGTAGACTTGAGCGGAATCACGGTAATTAATCCGGAGACCTGCCCCAAGCTGGATGATTATGTGAATTTACTGTATGAAACGAGAAAGTCCAAAGGAATGACACCGGAGAAGGCAAGGGAAATTCTTTTGAAGGATTATCTGACCTTCGGTATTGTCATGGTAAAAGCAAACGATGCGGACGGCATGGTTGCGGGAGCATGCCATTCCACTGCGGAGACTTTACGGCCCGCTCTGCAGATTTTAAAGACGGCGCCGGGAGTGAAACTGGTATCCGCATTTTTTGTAATGGACACACAGTTTAAAGATATGGGAGAGAACGGAACTTTTATTTTTGCAGACTGTGGTCTGAATCAGGACCCCACGGCGGAGGAACTGGCGGCAATCGCAGATACCTCGTCCAGAAGTTTCAAATCTCTGGTAGGACCCAAACCGGTTATCGCCATGTTAAGCCACTCCACCAAGGGAAGTGCAAAGCATGCGCTGGTAGATAAGGTGGTGGAGGCAACGAAAATTGCCCATGAATTATATCCTCACCTGACCATTGACGGAGAACTGCAGCCCGATGCGGCATTGGTTCCCAATGTTGCAAAATCCAAGGCACCCGGCAGCGAGGTGGCAGGTCATGCCAATGTATTGATATTCCCCAATCTGGACGCCGGAAATATCGGATATAAACTGGTACAGAGATTAGGCGGCGCGGAGGCATACGGCCCCATGCTTCAGGGAATTGCAAAGCCGGTCAATGACTTGTCGCGCGGATGTTCCTGGCAGGATATTGTTGGTGTAGTTGCACTGACAGCCGTACAGGCACAATTGGTGTAAGAAAGAAATGACACCGGGTTTTGATATAGGAATTTCATAACCATGAGGAGAGGATAGAGAAAATGAATATTTTAGTGATTAATTGTGGCAGTTCTTCTTTGAAGTTTCAGTTGATTGATTCCGATACGGAAAAGTGTATTGCCAAGGGAATCTGCGAGAGAATCGGTATTGACGGAAGTATGATTACATATTCCCCTGCCGGCGGCGAGAAGGAGAAAACCGTAACGCCCATGCCGGATCACACGGAAGCAATCCGTCTGGTACTGGAGGCACTGACAAACCCAAGGACAGGTGTGGTAAAGCATTTGGATGAAATCGGAGCGGTGGGACACCGTATTGTTCACGGAGGAGAGAAATTTGCTGAGGCTACCATTATCACGGATGATGTGTTAGCAGCCATTGAGGAGTGCAATGATTTGGCACCCCTTCACAACCCTGCGAACCTGATTGGCATCAATGCCTGCCGGAAATTAATGCCCAATACCCCCATGGTTGCCGTGTTTGATACGGCATTTCACCAGACGATGCCTGAAGAGGCTTATCTGTACGGACTGCCCTATGAATATTATCAGAAATACCGCATCAGAAGATATGGTTTTCACGGAACCAGCCATTCCTACGTTTCCAAAAAGGCGGCAGAGGTGCTTGGCAAAAATTACGAGGATTTGAAAATAATCGTATGTCATTTAGGAAATGGAGCCAGCGTATCTGCCGTAAAGAACGGCAAATGCGTGGACACTTCCATGGGACTGACTCCTTTGGAGGGACTGATTATGGGTACCCGTTCCGGTGACATTGACCCCGCCATTATAGAGTTTCTGGCACACAAAGAGGGAAAAACCATTGATGAGATTATGAATATTCTCAATAAAAAATCCGGTGTACTCGGACTGTCCGAGAACCTTTCCTCCGATTTCCGTGATATAGAGGACGGTTATCATAACGGTGCAGAGAATGCAACCCGTGCGTTGAAAACTTTCTGCTATCATGTGGCAAAATACATTGGTTCCTATGTAGCGGCATTGAATGGTGTGGATGTTATCTGCTTTACCGCAGGCGTGGGAGAGAATGCTGCGATTGTGAGAACTTTGGTATGCGAATATCTGGGTTATCTGGGCATTGCGCTGGATGAGACGGCAAACCACAAGCGCGGCGAGGATATTGCCATCACCACACCGGACAGCAAAACCACGGTTATGGTGATTCCTACCAACGAGGAACTTGCCATTGCAAGAGAAACCGTAAAACTGGTAAAATAAGCAGAAGACAGATTAAAAGAATGGATTAAAAAAGAGAAGTAAGTAGAAAGAGCTTCCTTAGAATTCGGTTCCGAAAAAGAATAAGCACAAAGATGAATTGAGACAAAAAGACCGGCTTCGTCATGCTACGATGCCGGTTTTTTCTTCAATTACGTTCTGAATTGTTTTTTAGGTCGACTGTCTCACCCTAAAATTCTTCAGTAAATTTTTCAAGTTGAACTTTCTAAAGAGAATTCTCTAAGAGGAATCTTCCAAGTTCCAAGTCAATCTTTCTAAGCAGAATTTCTTGTGTGCGATTTCTGCAATTTTTGTTTTATGCCGGATGTCAGAATGATGCAAAAATGATGCAATTTTGATGCAAAAGATATGTGCCACTGAGGTAGCTTTAATGGTATACTGGAATTACTTTGTAGAGGAGCGGAGGTATTTGCTTGAAAAACGGGGAAAAGCGGTGGAAAAACAGTAGAAAATTGTGCAGTCTTTGGCTTGCCCTCATCCTGTGTGTGCTGCCTGTATTTCCGGTGAATGCCACACCGGAATCCGCAGGGCAGACAGAAAGTACAGTAAATGCAGAGAATGTGACAAATACAGAGGGTACGGAGAGGACAACGGGTGCAGAAGAGGCAATGGTTGCAGCAAGTACAGATAACACGGACATACTTGCCGAATATCAGGAATATGAAAAGAGATTTGCCGCTATCGACACAGTGGAGAAGATAGAAGAAAACGGTTATGAGATAGACGAAAGCCAGATGTTTCCGGTGATTTTGGAATCCTTTGGGGAGGAAGAGGTGACATTCCTTTCCGCAAGGGAGACTACTTACCACCGCATGGCGGTTTTTATTGCAGACAGCGAAGGAAACATTTTATATAAGACCAATCAGCTCTCGGCAAACTATCTTTACAGAGGTTTACTGTACCAGCCAAACGAGGGACTGCTTTCCGTGGCATTTCAGGACGTCAATGAGGACGGACTGACGGATATTATATTGATTTACAAGTGCCTGAATGACAGAGGGGATTATACGCAGGAGACCTACAAGGTGGGGGATGTGCTGTTTCAGAGCAGAGGTCCTTTTTACAGAGACTGGAGAATCTCCGACAAAATCAACCGTTTTGGCATGAACCGTAGCGCAACCTGTATTATCGCCTTTGTGCGGGACGGAAAGAGCGCGGAATTTTTATATACGGCAACCACACTGGACGAACTGCTTAAAAACGGCTTTCATGTGGCGGACGACCAGTGCTACACCAGAAATTTTGAAAAATTGGGCAGACTGACGGTTGTACCGGGAACCTTCCGGATTTCACAGTACAACCTTTTCATGATTTATCTGGTGGACAGTCAGGGCGAAATTGTGTGGTGTTTTCAGCCCATGGATGACTATGACAATCTCTATGCGCTGAAGGGTATCTCCGGCAAGGACGTGGACGGAGACGGCATGAAGGATTTGGTGGTGCTTGCGAGATATAGTTACGAGGGAGAGGACGGGGAACGGATTGTGGAAAACGGCTGTTCCATTTACTATCAGCGAACCGGCGGATTTGTGGAGGATAAGGAGTTTCGGAAACAAAACGACCCGCAGGAGACAGATACCATGGAGGCACTTGTGACAAAAATACGGGAATACTGGGGATGGAAGGTAGAGGAGTAAATGATTAAGATACTGATTGTGGATGATGAAAAGCCGATATGTGATTTGATAGATATCAATCTGTCGGCGGCGGGATACTGCTGTGAATCGGTGCAGGACGGACTGGAAGCGATTGACCGGATTGAGCAGGGCAATTTTGACCTGATTTTATTGGATATTATGCTGCCGGGGGTGGACGGCTACGACATTATGGAGTACATAAGACCGCTGAAAATTCCGGTGATTTTCATTACGGCAAAGCATGAGGTGAAAAATCGTGTCAAAGGCCTAAAACTGGGTGCGGAGGACTATCTGGTGAAGCCCTTTGATGTGGTGGAACTGGTGGCGCGGGTGGAGGTTGTACTGCGGCGGTACAATAAAACTCAGAGCACTTTAAGAGCCGGGGACGTGGAGGTGGATTTGGAAGCCCACAAGGTGACAAAGGCGGGAAAACCGGTGGTGCTCACCAACAAGGAGTACGGGCTGTTAGTCTTGTTTATACAGAATAAAAATGTGGCGCTGTTCAAGGAAACGCTGTACGAGAAGGTGTGGGAGGACGAATACATCACGGACAGCCGGACACTGGAGCTGCATGTACAGCGTCTGAGAAAGAAAATGGGCTGGGAAAAGAATCTGGTGGCAGTGTATAAAGTGGGTTATCGATTGGAGATTGCATAAATGAAATTTTCCTATAAAATCATGCTGGTGACTGTGGTAGTCATTGCCGTAGTTTTTGGCGTTGGCGGATATTTTTATGTGAATTATGTGTTTGAACGCTCTTTGGAGAGAGAAATCGGACAGGCTATGGATGAAAGCAGCATTTTGCAGTTTGCGTTTGAAACGGCGGCATTGAATGTACCCTCCAAGTATGATGTGCTGCAGGACACGACGGTGGAGCAAATTGGTTCTAATCTGGAAAAAAGCGGGCAGGGCACTTTGAGACTGCTCAGAATTTCGGATGAAAAGAAGGGAACGCTCTATGCCAGTGAGGGATTTACGGCGGAACAGAATTTCACGCAACAGATAGAGGAGCAGAGCCGCATTTATCAGGTGATCAGTGTGGGAGAGCACTATTATGTGCAGACCGGTGTGGCACTGCATGCGTTGGACAGACAGCTTTTTCTGGAAACCATGAAGGATGTGACAGAGGTATTCACGGAGAGAGAACAGGGATTTCATGTATACAGACAGCTTACGTTTGTGGTGTTGCTGTCCAGTTCCGTGCTGATGTTTTTTATTTCCTGCTGGCTGACAAGACCGATTCGGCTTTTGACGAAAGCAACGCAGGAAATGACAAAGGGAGATTATGCGTACCGGGCAGAAAAAATCAGTCAGGATGAGATGGGACAGCTCACGGACGATTTTAACCGGATGGCGAATGTGATAGAGGATACCATCCGCAAACTGGAAAATGAGGTGCGGGTGAGAGAAGACTTTATCGCTGCTTTTTCCCATGAATTAAAAACGCCCCTTACGGCGATTATCGGGTATGCGGATTTGCTGCGTTCCCGCAAGCTGGATGAGGAGAAACATTTTCTGTCAGCCAATTACATTTATACCGAGGGAAAGAGACTGGAAACCATGGCGTTTAGGCTGATTGACCTCATTGTGCTGGGAAGAGGCGATGTGGAATTACAGAGGACAAATGTGGCAGATATTTTTCACTATCTGGAAGAGATGTATGTCGGAAAAACAGAGCAGGAGATTACGATTGCCTTTGAGGAAGGTGTGGTTTTGGCGGAGGGAAATCTGTTAAAATCCGTTATGGTGAATCTGACAGACAATGCCTGCAAGGCGTCGGAACCGGGAGAACGGGTGGAAATTACGGGGTGCAAGAGTCCGGAGGGATATGTTTTTGCCGTGAAAGATTACGGTGTGGGAATCCCGGAGGAAGAGTGCAGTAAAATTACGGAGGCGTTTTACATGGTGGACAAATCCCGTTCCCGCAGCCGGAACGGTGCCGGATTGGGACTGGCTCTCTGCGAGGAAATACTGTCCCTGCATCACAGCAAATTGCAGATTGAAAGTAAGCTGGGCGAGGGAAGCCGCTTTTATTTTGTCCTGCCCTGCGAGGAGGTGACGGCACATGAAACGGAATAGGAAAATCATTTTGATTCCGGTGGGAGTAGTTTTCTTTTTGATTCTTGCAATCTGGGGACCGGAAAAACTGGCAGCGTATAAGGACAAAGCCTTGTTGAATCATGTGAAGTCGGAAACGGTGGAGACTTTTGGCGAGGGGTATCGCTACACTTTGAGCAGCAATGAAAAACTGTATATCCTTTCCAAATGTCTGGACAATCAGGTTTTGCCGGAGAGTGAGTTAAGCGCCATGACGAAGGTGACGGGCACGGAGGGCGTTGACTATGAGGATTTGACCGGAAGTTACGCTTTTGTGGTGAATCACAGAGGTCCGTCGGAGAAGGAAATCAAGGATGATGAAATTTTTCAAATCTGTAACCGGGAGCTGGAGACGTTAAAGGAACTCGGAATTATTCCCCAGACCGTAAAAACGGTAAATACCCACGCCTACAGCGCAACGCTTTACTCTGCCATAGATGTTTTGGAGCCGAGAAATAATGTGTCCGTGTGGAAGGTAAGCCTGTCCACCGGAACGCAGAATGCCAACAAAACAAACCGCTTGTTGGATGCCTATATTGATGCGGACACCGGCAAAATCTATGAGTTTTATGTCCGCACAAGACAGCAGTGGGAGGACATAGATACAGAGGAACTGGTGAGCAGTTGGGCGGAATATATCGGACTGGAGGGGATGGAATTCTATGCGGATGCAAATCCCCTGCTGGAAACTACGCCGGATTTTGAAAAGTACAGATTTCCCGGCGTAAATGAGAATAATACGGTGGTTACGGTTGGATTTTATGAGGGAATCAATGAACTGTTTTTGAAAATTTCCCGATGAAGTGGATTTTTGTATATACACTATATTTATAGAAAGCCAACTAAAACTTGTATAGCAAAAATAATACAAATGTATTGAAACAGAAATGTTTTGGCATTATAATATAGAAAATGAATGGAAGTGAGGTGCTGAACATGGCTAGTACAATTCAGGTCAGAGTAGAAGATGAGTTAAAGAGTAAATCAGACGCGCTGTTTAAGGATTTGGGCACAGATACAACAACGGCAATCAGAATGTTTTTAACACAGGCTGTTGCGACAAATGGATTTCCTTTTGAAATAAAAAGACAGGTAGAAACAAATCCATATACACCGATGACTGAGAAGGAGATGCTTGCAAAATTGAAAAAGTCCAGAGAACAGGGAACGTTCAGGGATGCAGAACAGGTGATTTCTGATATGAGGTCAAAGTATGGATTATAAGATTGTTTTGATGAGGGATGCGGAGGAGGATCTTGATAGATTCATCACATATCTCTTGTTTGAAAAGAAAAGTGAGCAGGCTGCAAGAAATTTATTAAATGATTTTGAAGCAACAAAAACGAGTTTATCAAATGTTGCCGGAAGCCTGAAACTTTGTGATAATCCACAACTAAGAGAATTAGGATACCGAAGAATCAATTTCTTATCTCATCGATATTTTATGCTTTATCGTATTGAAAACGATACTGTTTACGTGGATAATATTTTTCATGAATTGCAGGACTACGAAAATAAAATGAATTAAAAATTTGAATAGGTTTGCAAAAAGCGTCTTTGCCCGGTGGAATAAGAAATGTCAATTTGGAAAAAAGATGGAAAATATTTGAGTAAAAAAATCCTTGACAGATAAAATGTCAAGAGGTATTATGTAGAAAAATAAATAGCGGAACACAAACCGATGATGTGGAGATAAAAACAGTATGGCACCTACAGAGAGACCGGAGGCTGAGAAAGGTCGGAAGAGCGGGCTGTTAAATGGACCACGGAGGGCACAGGGAACGAAACAGTGCGTGGGTATCTGTTTTCTAGTATTCTGTGACGTAGGGCATACGTCAGTTGCCGGGGATATGTTGGTATCCTGATAAGCGCACGAAGTTTTTTCGTGAATCAAGGTGGCACCGCGGGAGAATTGTAAGAGTAACCCGTCCTTGACAGAAGTGGATTCTGTCAGGGACGTTTTTTTGTGTCCTGACAGGCATAGCACCGCTAAGCGTAGAGGCGCAGAAAAGAGGGATGAAATGAAAGTAACACCGGATTTGAAGGAATGTAAACAAATTGCAGCAAAAGCAGACTACGGGGTCATTCCCGTCAGCACGGAGATGCTTTCCGACAGCTCCACACCGATTGAGGTTTTAAGGATTCTGAAAAACGTCAGCGGCCATGTCTATCTGTTGGAGAGTGCGGACGCCAATAAGAGATGGGGCAGATATTCTTTTCTCGGTTATGACCCGGTACTGGAAATTACCTGTTACAACGGCGTGACCACGGTAAAGTCTCCCATGATGAAGAGAAGCACAGGGGAGGATGTCAGGGAGTATATCCGCAGTGTGATAGCGGAAAACAAAAGCCCGCAGCTTGACAATCTCCCCTCTTTTACCGGAGGACTGGTCGGATATTTTTCTTATGACTATATCAAGTACAGCGAGCCGACGCTGAATTTAGATGCCGAGGACGAGGAAGGATTTCAGGATGTGAATCTGATGCTGTTCCACAAAGTCATCGCCTTCGACCACTACAGACAGAAAATCATCTTGATTGTCAATGTCAGGACGGACGATTTGGAGACCCAGTACAATAAGGCTGTGGTGGAGCTGCAGAATATGAAACAGCTGATTCAAAAAGGAGTAAAGGCACCCGGCGCACCACTTCACTTAAAATCGGATTTTAGACCGCTGTTCAACGAGCGGGAATATTGCGAGATGGTAAACAAAGGAAAGCATTACATCAAGGAGGGAGATATTTTTCAGGTGGTGCTGTCCAACCGTTTAGAGGCGGAGATGGAAGGAAGCCTGTTGGATGCCTACCGGGTACTTAGAACAACGAACCCCTCCCCGTATATGTTTTATTTTTCCGGCTCGGACGGAGAAATCGCAGGCGCCAGCCCCGAAACACTGGTGAAGTTGGAGGACGGCAGGCTATACACCTTCCCTCTTGCGGGAACCAGACCGAGGGGAAAGACGGAGGAAGAGGACGCAGCGTTAGAAAAAGAACTTTTGTCCGACGAAAAGGAAAGAGCGGAACACAATATGCTGGTGGATCTGGGAAGAAACGATATTGGAAAAATCAGCAAAATCGGAACCGTCAAAGTGGAAAAGTATATGTCCGTGGAACGGTATTCCCACGTAATGCACATCGGTTCCACGGTGTCGGGACAGCTTCGGGAGGACAGGGACGCTTTGGATGCAGTGGACGCCATTTTACCTGCGGGAACGCTGTCGGGAGCACCGAAGCTGCGTGCCTGTGAAATCATCAATGAACTGGAGAACAACAAGCGCGGCATCTACGGCGGAGCCATCGGCTATGTATCGTTTACCGGAAATCTGGATACCTGCATTGCCATACGGCTTGCCTTCTCCAAAAACGGAAAGGTATTTATCCGTTCCGGAGCCGGAATTGTGGCAGACAGTGTACCGGAAAATGAGTACCGGGAATGTATTCAAAAGGCAGCAGCAGTACGAAATGCCATCGAAACAGCACAGGAGGGATTGGACGAATGATTCTTTTGATTGATAATTACGACAGTTTTTCCTATAACGTGTATCAACTGGTGGGAAGCGTAAATCCGGATATAAAGGTCATTCGGAATGATGAGATGACGGTGGAGGAGATAGATGAATTGGCACCGAGCCATATTATCCTGTCACCGGGACCGGGAAAGCCTTCCGATGCCGGTATCTGTGAGGACGTAATCCGTTATTTCGCCGGGAAAATCCCTATTCTCGGTATCTGTCTGGGACATCAGGCTATCTGTGAAGTGTTTGGCGCAACAGTCACTTATGCAAAAGAGCTGATGCATGGAAAACAGTCCGTGGCAAAGTTAGATAATGGTAGCGTACTGTTTCGGGGAATGGAGCCGGAAATCACCGTGGCAAGGTATCATTCGCTGGCGGCAGCAAGAGAAACCATGCCGGAAACCTTAAAAATCACGGCACAGACAGAGGACGGAGAAATCATGGCGGTGGAACACAAAACCTATCCGGTTTACGGAGTGCAGTTCCATCCGGAATCCGTACTCACGCCGGAGGGTAAGAAAATTATTGAGAATTTCTGTGGAGCCGGGGAAAATCAAAATAACGAAGGAAACGGCATTATGTCCGGTAACACAATAAAA
This sequence comes from uncultured Acetatifactor sp., assembly GCA_934426825.1. Classification (GTDB taxonomy): domain Bacteria; phylum Bacillota; class Clostridia; order Lachnospirales; family Lachnospiraceae; genus Acetatifactor. The sequence goes on from CAKRYI010000001.1 coordinate 35,441, forward strand.
AACAGCATGGAAAGTCAGAACAGGAGGAATGAAAAAATGATTGGAGAAGCAATTCGGAAACTGGTAAACAGAGAGGACATCGGATATGAGACGGCAAAGGAGGTTATGAACGAAATCATGACCGGAGAGGCAACGGATGTCCAGAAAAGCGCCTATCTGACGGCACTCAGCATGAAAGGGGAAACCATTGAGGAGATTACCGGTTCTGCCGAGGAAATGCGGGCGCACAGCCGGAAGCTGGAGCACACCGGCGAGGTGCTGGAGATTGTGGGAACCGGCGGAGACGGTGCAGGAACCTTCAACATTTCTACCACGGCGGCAATCGTGATTTCGGCAGCAGGAGTGCCGGTGGCAAAGCACGGAAACCGGGCGGCAAGTTCAAAATCCGGTGCGGCGGACTGTCTGGAGGCGCTGGGCGTAAATATCAATATCGAGCCGGAGAAAAGCGCGGAGGTTTTACGGGAAACCGGAATCTGCTTCCTGTTTGCACAGAAATATCACACGGCAATGAAATATGTCGGCCCTATCCGTAAGGAACTGGGTATCCGCACGGTTTTCAATATTTTAGGACCGCTTACCAATCCGGCATGTCCTGCCTACCAGGTGCTTGGAGTGTATGATGAAAGTCTGATGAAGCCGATGGCACAGGTGTTGTCCAATCTCGGTATCAAGCGAGGAGCTGTTGTCTATGCACTGGATAAAATGGATGAGATTTCCGCAAGCTGTCCGACAAAGGTATGCGAGATAAACAATGGAGAATTTACCGAGTACACTGTTTCCCCGGAGGATTTCGGGTTTGAAAAATGTGAAAAGGCAGATATGGTGGGAGGAACGCCTGAGGAGAATGCACGGATTACAAGAGAGATTTTGAGCGGAGAAAAGGGCGCAAAGCGAAATGCTGTGGTAATGAATGCAGGCATGGCATTGTATCTTGCAGGCAAGGCAGATACTGTGGCAGCTGGCGTGAAGCTGGCAGAAGAAACCATTGACAGCGGCAGGGCAAACGCGCAGTTAGAGCGTTTTGTACAGTTGACCAACAACTAGGAGAGAGTGTATGATGATTCTTGATGAAATTGCAGCAAAGACAAAGGAAAGAACTTCTGCGGCGAAAGAGATGCTTCCCCTAAAGGAGATAAGGGCGATTGCACAGGAAAAGAATTCCAATACCGGGTTTCCATTTGAGAAGGTTTTGGCAAAAGAAGGCATCCGTTTTATCTGTGAGGTGAAAAAGGCGTCCCCGTCAAAGGGAGTCATTGCGGAGAAATTTCCGTATACCGATATTGCTTTGGAATATGAAAAGGCGGGGGCAGACGCCATATCTGTTTTGACGGAACCGTTTTATTTTCAGGGCAGTAATGCGTACTTAAGCGAGATTCGCAGTAAAGTGCAAATCCCGCTGCTTCGCAAAGATTTTACGGTGGATGAGTACATGATTTATGAGGCAAAAACCATCGGCGCGGATGCCGTGCTGCTCATATGCGCGATTTTGTCGGAAACACAGCTTCAGGAATATGCAGGGATTGCAAAGGAGCTGGGACTGTCTGCGTTAGTGGAAGCACATGATGAGCGGGAAATTGAAATGGCGGTAAAATCCGGTGCCGGAATCATCGGAGTCAATAACCGGAATCTGAAAGATTTCACGGTGGATATTGACAATTCCGTTCGTTTGAGAAAGCTGGTGCCGGAGGATATTTTATTCATATCGGAGAGCGGCATGAAAAGCAGGGAGGACATTGCAAGACTGGAGCAAAACGGCACGGACGCCGTACTGATAGGGGAAACCCTTATGAGAAGTGCGGACAAAAAAGCAATGCTTTCCTATCTCAGAGGAAGAGCATAACGTTCCGGACGCCATGTGGCGGGAACGTGTTAATACAGGATGTTAACACAAAAAGTATACATAAATAGAAATAAATCAGAAAGGATAACAGAAAAAATGGGAAAAGGACGTTACGGTATACACGGCGGACAGTACATTTCAGAGACACTTATGAATGAACTGATTCGTTTGGAGGAGTGTTACGAGCACTACAAACAGGATGCGGATTTTCAGGCGGAGCTTTCAAAACTTCTGAATGAATATGCGGGCAGACCTTCCTTGTTGTATTATGCGGAGAAAATGACGAAGGATTTGGGAGGCGCCAAGATTTATCTGAAAAGAGAGGATTTGAATCACACCGGCTCTCACAAAATTAACAATGTGTTAGGTCAGGCGCTTTTGGCAAAGAAGATGGGAAAAACCCGTCTGATTGCAGAGACCGGAGCGGGACAGCACGGTGTTGCGACAGCGACGGCAGCGGCTTTGCTTGGCATGGAATGTGAGATATTCATGGGAAAGGAGGACACGGAACGTCAGGCATTGAATGTGTACCGCATGGAACTTTTAGGGGCAAAGGTACATGCCGTTACCACGGGAACCATGACTTTAAAGGATGCCGTGAATGATGCCATGAGAGAGTGGAGCAACCGGATAGAGGATACCCATTACTGCTTAGGTTCCGTTATGGGTCCCCACCCGTTTCCCATGATTGTGCGTGATTTCCAGAGCGTTATCAGCCGGGAGGCAAGAGCACAGATACTGGAAGCGGAAGGAAAACTTCCGGCAGCAGTGGTGGCATGTGTCGGCGGCGGCAGCAATGCCATGGGAGCGTTTTATAATTTTATTGAGGATAAAGAGGTAGAACTGATTGGCTGCGAGGCAGCGGGAAAAGGTGTGGACACCAGTCTCCATGCGGCGACCATTGCAAAGGGAAGCCTTGGCATTTTTCACGGCATGAAGTCCTATTTCTGTCAGAATGAATACGGACAGATTGCTCCGGTATATTCCATTTCTGCAGGACTGGATTATCCGGGAATCGGGCCGGAGCACGCTTACCTGCATGACATCGGCAGAGCGCAGTATGTGCCGGTAACGGATGATGAGGCGGTGGACGCTTTTGAATATCTGTCGAGAACAGAGGGAATCATTCCTGCCATCGAGAGCGCACACGCCATTGCACAGGTGAGAAAGATTGCGGGAAAATACAGACCGGACCAGAGTATCATTGTCTGCGTGTCCGGACGCGGTGATAAAGATGTGGCGGCAATCGCCAGATACAGGGGGGTAGACATCCATGACTAATTTGATTCAAAAAGCATTTGATACACCGAATAAGAAAGCATTTATCGGATTTTTGACGGCGGGCTATCCCGATGCGGACAGTACCGTAAAATTTGTGCTGGAGATGGAGCGTGCGGGAGCGGATTTAATCGAAATCGGCATTCCATTTTCCGACCCGACGGCGGAGGGCGTGGTGATACAGAATGCCAATATTGCTGCCCTGAAAGCGGGAATGACTACGGACGGCGTTTTTGACGTTGTGAAACGAATCCGGGAGGTTTCCCGGATTCCGTTAGCGTTTATGACGTATGCCAATCCGGTGTTCCATTACGGGTATGACAAATTTTTTGCACAGTGTGAAAAATTAGGTGTGGGAGCCATCATTATCCCGGATATTCCCTATGAGGAGAAAGCGGAGGTGGAGGAACCGGCAAAAGCGCATCATGTGGCAGTGATTTCCATGATTGCACCGACTTCCGAAGAGCGCATTAAAAAGATTGCGTCCGAAGCGGAAGGCTTTATCTACGTTGTAAGCTCCATGGGAGTAACGGGAGTCAGAAATGAGATTACCACAGACCTTTCTTCTATTATAGAGAGTATCCGTTCCGCAACGGACACACCCTGTGCCATCGGCTTTGGTATCAGCACTCCCAAGCAGGCGAAGGAGATGGCGGCAATTTCCGACGGAGCCATTGTGGGAAGCGCCATCGTGAAGCTGATTGCCGAGCACGGAACAGAGGCAGCGCCCTTTTTGTATGAGTATGTAAAAAGCATGAAAGAAGCTGTGGCAGAGGCATAAAAAAATTTGAAACAGATGTTGACAAACCCCTTGGGCAAATGTATAATATACCAGTGTGTGAAAATAACCGTTGTAGATTTTTCTACACAACAGATTGCATAGGAGTCGCTATGTTAGTAAATTTATCGGATGTTTTAACATCTACCGGCAAAGTGGAGAACACTACGGTTCCTCTTGAGATGAACGACTTTACCAGCAAGCTCGGAAGTTTCCTTATCACGGAGAAAACTCCGGTGGCGTTCACCTTTACCAACATCGGTGTGGACAAGGCAAAGGTGGAGGGCAGTGTAAAGATTACGTTTGCAACAGAGTGCGACAGGTGTCTTACGGATGTTCCGACAACACTGGAACTTACATTTGACAGGGTAGTTACCTCTCCGGGCGTTACTACGGATGATGAAGCGGATGACAGACCGGACTATATGGAAGGCTATCAACTGAATGTGGAGACCTTTGTGCATCATGAAATTTTGGAAAACTGGCCTATGAAGATTCTGTGTAAAGAAGACTGCAAGGGCGTATGTCCAAAATGCGGACAGAATCTCAATGAGAGGGATTGCGGCTGTGATACTTTCGTGCCGGACCCGCGAATGGCAGTATTAAAAGATATCTTCAACGCGAATAAGGAGGTGTAACGATGTCTATTTGTCCTAAGAATAAATCTTCCAAAGGTAGAAGAGATAAGAGAAGAGCAAACTGGAAGATGAGCGCTCCTACATTGGTAAAGTGCAGCAAATGCGGCGCACTTATGATGCCTCACAGAGTTTGTAAGGCTTGCGGTTCTTATAACAAGAAGCAGGTTGTAAGCGTTGATTAAGTTATAAGTCAAGCAGAGGGAGATTCCGATTGGAATCTCCCTTTTTAATATGATTTTTCGTATCAAAAAATGTCTTGATTTTTACTAGGGGGTTTAGTATAGTAAAGTAAGATGTGAAAAAGAAATAAGCGGAAGGAAACAGCGAAATGGCTGAAATGGTAAACGTAGCGTTAGACGCCATGGGCGGAGACAATGCTCCGGGAGAGATTGTCAAAGGCGCAATCGAGGCAGCTAATGCAGATAAAAGAGTAAAACTGTTTCTGGTAGGAAAAGAACCTGCCATACAGGAAGAACTGAAAAAATATGAATATGACCCTTCCCAAGTGGAAATCGTACATGCCGAGGAAGTTATTGAAATGTCGGAGCCGCCTGTTATGGCAATCCGCAGAAAAAAGGATTCCTCCATTGTCAAGGCAATGTATCTCGTGAAGGACGGAACCTGTGATGCGTTTGTTTCCGCAGGAAGCACCGGAGCAGTGCTGGTGGGCGGACAGGTTATTGTGGGACGTATCAAGGGTGTGGAGAGACCTCCCCTTGCACCGCTCATTCCCAATGAGAACGGAGTCAGCCTTTTGATTGACTGCGGAGCCAATGTGGACGCAAGACCTTCCCATTTGGTGCAGTTTGCCAAGATGGGCAGCATATATATGGAAAGTATCATGGGAGTTAAGAATCCGAGAGTTGCCATTGTCAATATCGGCGCCGAGGAGGAAAAGGGCAATGCTTTAGTAAAGGAGACATATCCTCTTTTGAAAAACTGCCCGGACATTAACTTTACCGGAAGTATCGAGGCGAGAGACATTCCTGCCGGTGCGGCGGATGTTATCGTGTGCGAGGCATTTGTGGGAAATGTAATCCTTAAGATGTACGAGGGTGTCGGCTCTGTTATGCTTAAGAAGGTCAAGAGCGGTATGATGACTTCCCTTCGCAGTAAAATCGGAGCGCTGCTTGTAAAGCCTGCTTTGAAGAAAACCTTAAAATCCTTTAATACGGATGAGTACGGCGGAGCGCCTATGCTCGGTTTGAACGGACTGGTTGTAAAAACCCACGGAAGCAGCAAGGCGTTGGAAATTAAGAACACCATTTTACAGTGTGTTACCTTTAAGGAACAGAAGATTAATGAAAAGATAAAAGAGGTCATTCGTCCGGAAGACCAGACTATATAAAAAAGAAAGAAGGAATTGAATATGGAATTTGAAAAGTTAAAAAAAGTAATCGCTGAGGTTCTGAATGTTGACCCTGACGAAATCACAATGGACACTACTTTTGTAGACGACCTTGGAGCTGACTCCTTAGATGTATTCCAGATTATTATGGGAATTGAAGAAGAATTTGATATTGAAATTCCTGCGGAAAAGGCTGAAAAGATTGCTACTGTTGAGGAAGCTGTTGAACTGATTAAAGGTGCTTTGAACTAAATCCTGAGTATTGTTAAGTATTCCTGAATCATTTCGTTCAGGAATACTTTTTTGGAGGAAAAAATGCTAGAAGGCTATACGATGGATATTCTGGAAGAAAGAATCGGATACCATTTTAAAAACAGGAAATTGTTGCAGCAGGCACTGACCCACAGCTCTTTTTCCAACGAACAGAAAATTAATAAGGCAGGAGATTACGAGCGTCTGGAGTTTTTGGGAGATGCGGTACTGGAACTGGTGTCCAGTGAATTTTTGTTCAGGGAGCACCCGGAATTGTCGGAGGGAGAACTGACAAAGTTAAGAGCCTCCATGGTGTGCGAGCCGTCACTGGCGTTCTGTGCAAGAGATTTGGAACTGGGGCAGTTTATACGCCTTGGAAGAGGAGAGGAAAGCACCGGCGGCAGAAAGCGGGACAGCATTACCTCAGATGTGATGGAGGCGGTTATCGGCGCTATTTTTCTGGACGGGGGAATGGAGCTTGCCAAGAAGCACATTTACCGCTTCATTTTGTCGGACTTGGAGGATAAAGTGCTTTTTTATGACAGCAAGAGCAATTTGCAGGAGCTGATACAAGGCAAGCTGAAAAAGGATTTCCATTATGAGCTTTTAGAGGAGAGCGGTCCGGAACACGACAAGACATTTGTGGTGGAAGTCATCATGGACGGCGAGAGCATCGGAAAGGGTGCGGGAAGAACAAAGAAGGCAGCGGAGCAGCAGGCAGCATATCAGGCGTTGCTCCTTTTGAGGGATAAGGGATATGTATTTAAAAAGTATTGAGATACATGGGTTTAAATCATTTGCCAATAAAATTGTATTTCAGTTTCACAATGGCATTACAGGTATTGTAGGACCAAACGGAAGCGGTAAAAGTAACGTAGCGGATGCAGTCCGCTGGGTTCTCGGTGAGCAGAAGGTAAAACAGCTTCGCGGTTCCAGCATGCAGGATGTCATTTTCTCGGGAACAGAAACCAGAAAGCCGCTCAGTTACGCATATGTAGCAATCACACTGGACAATGCAGACCACCAGCTTGCGATTGATTATGATGAAGTGACAGTGGCAAGAAGGATTTACCGCTCCGGGGAAAGTGAATATCTGATTAACGGTACACTTTGCCGGTTGAAGGACGTCAATGAACTGTTTTACGACACCGGTATCGGTAAGGAAGGTTACTCCATTATCGGTCAGGGCCAGATAGATAAGATTCTGAGCGGAAAGCCGGAGGAACGCCGTGAACTGTTTGACGAGGCGGCGGGTATTGTCAAATTCAAACGACGTAAGGCTGCGGCACAGAGTAAACTGGAGAATGAGAAGCAGAATCTGGTGCGTGTCAACGACATTCTCTCCGAGCTGGAGAAGCAAATCGGGCCTTTGGAGAAACAGTCGGAAGTAGCAAAAATCTATTTAAAGAAAAAGGAAGAACTGAAAACCTTTGATGTCAATGTATTTTTGCTGGAGAACAGCAGAATCCGGGAACAGCTTGCCTCCGTGGAAGAAAAGTACGGCATTGCCAGCGGCGATTTAAAGACGACCTCTGAAAAGTACGAGGGAATCAAGGAAGAGTACGAGAAAATCCAGCAGGAAATCGAAAGCCTGGATGAGGCTATCGAGCAGGCTAGAACTACGCTGACGGATACGGGACTTCTCCGCGGGAAATTAGAGGGTGAGATTAATGTCCTGAAAGAGCAGATAAACTCTGCAAAGGGCAGTGAGACCCATTTAAACAACAGACGAAGTGCCTTGGAAGAAGAAATTGCAGCCAAAAACCGGGAAAAAGACGGAATTTTGGAGGAAAAGGACGGCATTGATGCAAAAGTCCGCGAGATTATGGCTACAGCGGATGAGGTAAGAGCGAATCTGGAGGAAATCCAGAACAAGATTACGGAGTTGAACGGAGCCATTGAGGCCGGTAAGAATACAATCATCGGGGAACTGAACCAGAGGGCAACCATCCGTTCCAAAATGGGACGTTACGATACCATGATGGAGCAGATAAATATCCGAAAGGCTGAATTAAATTCCCGGATTCTTCGTGCAAAGTCCGACGAAGCCGCAAGAGAAGAGAATATTAAGAGTCTGGAAGAGACCTTTGACCGGGTGACGGAAGAACTGCGGCTCATGAATGAGAAGCAGGCAGCCTCGGAACTGGAACTGGGAGAAATTCGTGAGAAGCTGACCGGAAAGGACGCAAAACTCAGGGAAACCCAGAACTTGTATCATCAGGAGAGATCCAAACTGGAGGCTTTGAGCAACCTGACGGAACGCTACGAGGGATACGGCGGCAGTGTCAAAAAGGTTATGGAGAAAAAGGACACTGAGAAAGGTATCATAGGTGTTGTAGCGGACATTATCAAGGTTGACAAAGAGTATGAGACGGCGATAGAGACGGCACTGGGCGGCAATATCCAGAATATCGTCACCAACGACGAAGAGACGGCGAAGAAGATGATTCAGTATCTGAAACAGAACCGTCTGGGACGTGCCACTTTCCTGCCTCTCACCAGTATTACCAATCCGCAGGAATTTAAGAATCCGGAGGCGCTTAAGGAAAAAGGCGTCATCGGAATGGCGGACGAACTGGTACATATCGCAAAAGAGTACCGCAATGTGGCGAAAGCCATGTTGGGACGTATTGTGGTAGTTGACAATGTGGACAATGCGGTAAAAATTGCAAGGAAATTTGACTACGGCATCCGTATGGTTACGCTGGAGGGAGAACTTTTGGTGCCCGGCGGTGCCATCAGCGGCGGTGCCTTTAAGAATAACAGTAACCTCCTCGGCAGAAGAAGAGAGATTGAGGAGCTGGAGAAAAAGACAAAACAACTGCTTTCCAAGGTGGATTCCATCAACAAAGAGATAGAGGACACCAAGAGCCGGCGCAATCAGATGCGTATGGATTTGGAGGCGCTGAAAGCAGACATTCAGCGCAAGTCCATTGAGCAGAACACGGCAAGGCTGAATATCAGTCAGGCAAGAGAGCGTATGGAAGAGGAAGTGGAGGGCGTTGCAAGCCTGAAGCTGGAAGAAAAGGAAATCGAAAGCCAGATTTTTGAAATCAAAAACGGCAAGGAATCCATTCAGCAGGAGTTATCAAACAGCGAGGAACTGGAAAAGAACACCCAGGCGCAGATTGTGGAATTCCAAAAGGAACTGGAGGAAAAGCGCCTTGCAGAGACCGAGGCTGCCGGAAAGGTATCAGAGTGGGATTTGCGGGTGGAAAAAATGCTCCAGACCCAGACGTTCCAACAGACAAACGTGGACCGTATCAACGGAGAGATTGCACGCTGTCAGGCAGAGCTGGATGAGATTTTGGAAGCTCTCAGCGTAAATGCGAAGGAAGTTGAGCTGAAGAAACAGAATATCACAGAGATAGAGCAAACCATTACTGCTTCCCATGACGCACAGAATGAGTCCGAGAACAGACTCAAAGAGGATGTGGCTAAGAGGGAAGCCTTACATGAAAAGCAGAAGAATTTCTTCCAGAGCAGGGAGGAACTTGCTGACCGCATGACGGCACTGGATAAGGAAGTGTATCGTCTGAATGCGCAGAAGGAGAAATTGGAGGAATCCATTGAAAGCCACATTAACTATATGTGGGACGAATATGAGATTACCTTAAGCGATGCGGCGGCACTTCGCAGTGAGGAACTGACCGATTTGCCTGCAATGAAAAAGGAGATTGTCTCCTTAAAAGAGCAGATTAAAAAGTTAGGCGATGTCAATGTCAATGCCATTGAGGATTACAAAAACCTCATGGAGCGCTTTACTTTCATGAAGAATCAGCATGACGATCTGGTGGAAGCAGAGAAAACACTGGAAGGAATTATCGTGGAACTGGATACCGCCATGAGGAAACAGTTTGCGGAGAAATTCGAGGAAATCAGCAGGGAGTTTGATAAGGTATTCAAGGAATTGTTCGGTGGCGGTAAGGGTACACTGGAACTGATGGAGGACGAGGATATTCTGGAAGCAGGAATCCGGATTATCGCACAGCCGCCCGGAAAGAAATTGCAGAACATGATGCAGTTGTCCGGTGGTGAGAAAGCGTTGTCCGCAATCTCTTTGTTGTTTGCCATTCAGAACCTGAAACCTTCGCCCTTCTGTCTGCTGGACGAGATTGAGGCGGCGCTGGATGATTCCAATGTAGGCCGTTTCGCAAAATATCTGCATAAGCTGACCAAGAACACGCAGTTTATTGTCATTACCCACAGACGCGGAACGATGGAGCAGGTGGACAGATTGTATGGTATTACCATGCAGGAAAAGGGTGTGTCCACACTGGTAAGTGTCAACCTGATAGACAAAGATTTGACGGATTAAAGGAGTGCTATGAGCGAGGAAAAGAAAGGTTTTTTTGCACGGTTAAAGGAAGGCTTAAGTAAGACCAGAGAAAACATTGTGCGGGGAATTGATTCGGTGTTCAGCGGATTTTCCGCCATTGATGACGACTTTTATGAGGAACTGGAAGAAATCCTGATTATGGGAGATATTGGTGTCAACGCCACCACAGCCATTGTGGAGCGTCTCAAAAAAGAGGTCAAAGAACGTCATATCAAAGAACCGATGGAGTGCAAACAGCTTCTGATTGAAAGTATCAAGGAGCAGATGAAGGTGGATGTGACAGCCTATGACTTTGAGAAAGAGCAGTCTGTCGTTATGGTTATCGGCGTAAACGGCGTGGGCAAAACCACCTCGGTCGGTAAGCTGGCAGGCAAGCTCAAGGACAACGGCAGAAAGGTGTTGATTGCGGCGGCGGACACTTTCCGTGCGGCGGCGGGCGACCAGCTTGCCGAGTGGGCGAAGAGAGCCAACGTTCCCATGATTGGCGGCACGGAGGGAGCAGACCCGGCGAGCGTGGTGTTTGATGCGGTGAGTGCCGCAAAGGCGCGCGGTGTGGATGTCCTTTTGATTGATACTGCGGGAAGACTTCATAATAAGAAAAACCTGATGGAAGAGCTTCGCAAGATGAACCGGATTATTGACAGAGAGTATCCGAATGCCCACCGGGAAAACCTGATTGTACTGGACGGAACCACGGGACAGAATGCGCTGGTTCAGGCGAGGGAGTTCGGCGAGGTCGCAAACCTGACCGGAATTATCCTGACCAAGATGGACGGAACCGCGAAGGGCGGAATCGCAGTAGCAATCCAGTCAGAACTCAATGTGCCGGTAAAATATATCGGTGTTGGGGAAACCATAGAGGATTTACAAAAATTTGATTCAGATGAATTTGTCAATGCACTGTTTGAAGTGAGAGAGGAAGATTGCCATGAGTGAAAAAGAAAAAATGCTGACTCTTGAAAAGTTTGAAGAAGCCAGTGAAATTGTCAAAAAGGTAACAACAGAGACCAAGCTGGTGTACAGCGACTATTTCAGCAGCCAGACGGGAAACCGTGTTTACCTGAAACCGGAAAATATGCAGTTTACCGGTGCCTATAAGGTAAGAGGCGCTTACTACAAGATGAGCACCCTGACGGACGAGGAGAGAGCAAAAGGTCTGATTACGGCATCTGCGGGAAACCATGCGCAGGGCGTTGCGTATGCGGCAAAATGCTACGGTGCAAAGGCAACTATTGTTATGCCTACCACCACACCTCTTATGAAAGTAAACCGCACGAAGAGTTACGGTGCGGAGGTGGTTCTGCACGGTGATGTCTATGACGAGGCATGTGCAAAAGCGTACGAGCTTGCAGATGAGCATGGCTATACTTTTATCCATCCCTTTGATGATTTGACGGTGGCTACCGGTCAGGGAACCATTGCCATGGAGATTGTAAAGGAGCTTCCTTTAGTTGATTACATCTTAGTGCCCATCGGCGGCGGCGGACTGGCAACCGGTGTTTCCACCCTTGCAAAACTGTTGAATCCAAAGATTAAGGTCATTGGTGTGGAGCCTGCAGGCGCGAATTGTATGCAGGAATCCATCAAAGAGGGCAAAGTGACAACCCTTCCCACAGTAAACACCATTGCAGACGGTACGGCGGTTAAGACTCCCGGAACCAAGCTGTTCCCTTACATACAGAAAAATCTGGACGACATTATTACCGTCGCAGACGAAGAACTGGTAGTTGCTTTCCTCGATATGGTGGAAAACCATAAGATGGTAGTTGAAAATTCCGGTCTGCTTACGGTTGCGGCACTGAAACATCTGAATGTAAAAGATAAAAAGATTGTGTCCATCTTAAGCGGCGGAAACATGGATGTGATTACCATGTCCTCCGTGGTACAGCAGGGATTAATTTTCCGGGACAGAATCTTTACGGTTTCCGTTCTTTTGCCGGATAAACCGGGTGAGCTGTGCAGAGTATCCGGCATTATTGCGGGCGTGAGCGGCAATGTCATTAAACTGGAGCATAACCAGTTCGTTTCCATCAACCGGAATGCGGCAGTGGAACTGCGCATTACTTTGGAGGCGTTTGGAACAGACCACAAACACCGGATTATCGAGGCGCTGGAGAAAGAGGGCTACAAACCGAGACTGGTAAGAACGAACATATAGTTGAAAAGAAGTGTGATGACACTGATAAAATCCGCATGTTTTTTATGCGGATTTTATTGTTTCAAGAGTGATTCTGGGTACTTTGGGAAAAAATAAAAGGATACGGAGGGAGGCTTTACTATGGCAAAAACGGAAAAAGAAAGAGAATTGCAGTATTTATTGAAAAAAACTCCGGTGAGAAGGCTTTGGGATTATGTGGTAATCACGGTGGCGTCTTTTATCTATGCGGCGGGCGTCAGTCTGTTTCTCGACCCCAATTCATTAGCGCCGGGCGGTGTGACGGGTATTTCCATTATTTTGAACCGGATTACCGGGCTGGAAACCGGTACATGGATTCTTTTGATGAACATTCCGATTCTGCTGTTGGGAGCATGGAAATTCGGATTCCGTTTTATTTTTTCCACTATTTATTGTACGGTGGTGACTTCCTTTGCAACCAATCTGTTTGTAAGTTACGGAGCGGTTACGGAGGATCCGTTTCTGGCGGCACTGGCGGGAGCGGCGCTGTTGGCGCTCTCCATGGGATGGGTTTTTAAGGCGGGAGCGACCACCGGTGGAATGGATATTATTGTCAAGGTGCTGCGGATAAAGTTTCCTTACATGAAAACGGGAACACTTCACCTTCTTTTGGATATTGCCATTGTGACGGCGTCCGCTGTTTTGTTCCGGGATATGGACAAGGCGATGTATGCGGGAGTTTCCGTGTTCGTGACTTCATTTTTGCTGGACGTGGTGCTCTACGGAAGGGACGGGGCAAAGCTCATTTATATTATCAGCGACCACTCGGAGCAGATTACAAGGCGGCTTTTGGACGAACTGGACATTGGCGTGACGCTGGTGCAGGGTGCGGGAGCTTACAGCGGCAAAGAAAAAAAGGTCATTATGTGCGTCCTGAGAAAACAGCTTTCCCCCAAGGCGGAGGAAATCGTGAAGGAGGAGGACCCACTGGCGTTTCTGATTGTCAGCAGCGCAACGGAAATTTACGGACGGGGCTACAAGAGTTATTTCAGCGACAGATTATGATGACGGGACAGGGGAAATTCCATGAAAGATATAATTTATGAAAAAAAGGGATACCTGTATGATGATTTCCGTATGTTTCATCTGAAAGATGACGTGGGAAAACAGTATGAGTATCACTATCATGATTTTTATAAAATATTGATTTGTATCAGCGGCACGGTGACCTACAACATAGAGGGACGTTCCTATCGGCTGAAACCCTACGACATTGTGCTTGTGAACCGCAATGACATTCACAAACCGGTGGTGGAGGCCGGGGATGACTATGAGAGAGTCATTTTTTATATTTCCAAGGAGTATCTGGACAGGCATAAGGGGGAGGATTACGAACTGGCATATCCTTTCCGGCTTGCGTCCCAAAAACAGGTGAATGTGCTTCGCTTCCCAGCAGTTACTAACACACGGCTGATGGAGGTGGTGCGGGCAATGGAGCGGAATGCGAAGGAAAACGCTTACGCAGGAAAGCTGTATGCCAATGTGCTTTTTATGGAATTTATGATTTTGCTGTGCAGGGCGTGTGCGGAATACCCCGGTTGTTTCAGCAGTAACGTTACATATAATCAGAAAATGATTGACATTCTCCGCTATATCAATGACCACTTGTCGGGGGAATTGTCCGTGGAAACCATAGCGGAACATTTTTTCATCAGCAGATACCATATGATGCGGCAGTTTAAGGAAGAAACGGGATATACCATTCACCAGTACATTACGGAAAAGCGGGTATTGAAGGCGAAAGGCATGATTCAGGCGGGAATGTCCGCCACGCAGGCGTGCTATGCCTGCGGATTTCAGAATTATTCTACCTTTTCCAGAGCATATAAGGGTCTTGCGGGAAAAAATAAAGAAGTGTAAAGAAAAAATACTTGACACCCTATCAAAACCATAGTATGATACCAAAGGTGATGCTGTGATGGAGAAGTTTTTTGAACAGGCTCTTTTATATGATTTCTACGGAGAACTCCTGACCCCACATCAGCAGAATGTGTACGAGGCTGCGGTTTTCAATGATATGTCCCTCGGCGAGATTGCACAGGAACAGGGAATCAGCAGGCAGGGAGTTCACGATTTGATAAAGCGCTGCGACAAGATATTGCAGGGATATGAAGAAAAACTTCATCTGGTGGAACGGTTTGAAGAGGCGAAGGGCAAGATTTCCGAGATAGTTTCTTTGACCGAATGTGGGGAGGATGCCTTGGAGACAGGCGAATATCAAAACCGAATGGTTCACATCAGAAAGTTAGCTCAGGAATTATTGAAAGAATTATGAGGAATATTCGATGGCATTTGAAAGTCTGACGGATAAATTACAAAATGTATTCAGAAATTTAAGAAGTAAGGGCCGTTTGACGGAGGATGATGTTAAGACCGCACTGAAAGAAGTGAAAATGGCGCTTCTGGAGGCGGACGTTAATTTCAAGGTTGTAAAGCAGTTTATCAAGGCGGTGGAAGAACGTGCCGTGGGTCAGGACGTGATGAACGGACTGAATCCGGGACAGATGGTCATCAAGATTGTTAACGAAGAAATGATTGCGCTGATGGGCAGTGAGACGACAGAGATTGCGATGCAGCCCGGAAAAGCAATTACGGTTATCATGATGGCAGGTCTTCAGGGTGCCGGTAAAACAACGGCAACGGCGAAGATTGCCGGAAAGCTGAAACAGAAAGGCAAAAAGTCGCTGTTGGTAGCCTGCGATATATACAGGCCTGCGGCGATTGAACAGTTACAGATAAACGGTAAGAAGCAGGAAGTGGACGTGTTCAGCATGGGGACGGATCACAAGCCTGTGGAGATTGCAAAAGAGGCGATTTCCTATGCCGAAAAGAACGGTCACAATGTGGTAATCTTAGATACCGCCGGACGTCTTCATGTAGATGAGGACATGATGAAGGAATTGCAGGAAATCAAGGAAAATGTGACCGTACATCAGACACTGCTTGTTGTGGACGCCATGACCGGACAGGATGCCGTGAACGTGGCGAAAGAGTTTGACGAGAAGGTCGGTATTGATGGCGTTATCCTTTCCAAGATGGATGGCGATACCAGAGGCGGTGCTGCGCTTTCCATTAAAGCAGTTACCGGCAAACCGATTCTCTATGTGGGAATGGGAGAAAAATTGTCCGATATGGAGCAGTTTTATCCCGACCGTATGGCGAGCCGTATTCTGGGAATGGGAGATGTGCTTTCCCTGATTGACAAGGCACAGCAGAGCATAGATATTGACGAGGACAAGGGCCGCGAAATGGCGGGGCGCATGAAGAAAGGTAAGTTCGATTTTGAGGACTATCTCGAAAGCATGAAGCAGATGCGCAACATGGGCGGTTTATCCAGTATTCTCAGCATGCTTCCCGGAATGGGAGCAAAGATGGGCGATATTGAGTCCATGATAGATGAGAAACAGCTCAAACATATGGAAGCGATTGTCCTTTCCATGACGGTGGAGGAGAGAAGAAATCCGAAGCTGTTGAACCCCAGAAGAAAGCACCGTATTGCAAAAGGCGCCGGGGTGGATATTGCGGTAGTCAACCGTTTTATCAAGCAGTTTGAGCAGAGTCAGAAAATGATGAAGCAGTTCGGCGGCGGCAAACGCGGCAAAGGCATGTTTGGAGGCTTCCCCGGTATGGGAGGCGGAAGATTTCCGTTTTAGGAAATGTGTTTAGAAGATATGAACTTTTTCAGAAGTTCTTATCATAGATTATTAACTTATATTTATTCAATGGAGGAAAAAGAAATGGCAGTAAAAATCAGATTAAGAAGAATGGGACAGAAGAAGGCTCCTTTTTATAGAATCATCGTAGCTGATTCCCGTTCTCCCAGAGATGGCAGATTTATCGAGGAGATTGGAACCTACGATCCCAGCACAGACCCCAGCACTTTCAAGATTAACGAAGAACTGGCTAAGAAATGGCTGGCTAACGGTGCTCAGCCTACAGAAGTCGTTGGCAAACTGTTCAAGGCGGCCGGTATCGAAAAATAATAATCTAATCTTTGGAGGTGGATTATGAAGGAATTAGTTGAGGTAGTTGCAAAAGCACTTGTTGATAATCCGGATGAGGTAGTTGTTACTGAGAAGACGGAAGGAAGAAATACCGTCATTGAACTTCATGTGGCTGCATCCGATATGGGTAAGGTTATCGGAAAACAGGGACGAATTGCAAAGGCAATCCGCTCCGTAGTGAAGGCAGCATCATCCAAAGACAACAAAAGGGTAGACGTAGAAATCGTTTAAAGTTACCTTGTTTGAACGGAGAAACATGCTCTGCGTGTTTCTCCTTGTTTTTTGCAGAAGATTTGAGTGGAGGAACTATGGAAGAGATATTGCAGGTTGGAATTATTACGTCCACCCATGGAATCCGCGGAGAAGTAAAGGTTTTCCCGACAACGGATGATGTAAGAAGGTTTAAACGTCTGAAAGAGGTTATTTTAGATACCGGAAAAGAAAAAAAGACTCTGGAAATTGAGAGTGTCAAATTTTTTAAACAATTTGCCATTCTGAAATTTAAAGGGCTTGATGATATAAATGAAGTGGAAAGATTCCGACAGAAAAGTCTGTATGTTACCCGGAAAAATGCAGTCAGATTAAACAGGGATGAGTATTTTATCGCCGATTTAATCGGTCTTAGCGTGCTTGACGAAGAGGGAAAGATACTCGGTACGGTGAAAGACGTGATGGAAACCGGGGCGAATGACGTCTATATTATTGACATGACCGATGGCAGAGAACTGCTTTTGCCTGCCATTAAACAGTGCATTTTACAGGTGGACGTGGAAAACGGATTTATGAAGGTTCATGTGCTGGACGGATTGCTGGATTAGGGGAGAAGACGATGAAGTTTCATATTCTGACACTGTTTCCGGAGATGGTGATGCAGGGACTTTGCACCAGTATCATCGGACGTGCCATGGAAAAGAAAATTTTAGCGATAGATGCCGTGAATATCCGGGATTATACCTTGGACAAACACGGCAAGGTAGATGATTACCCGTACGGAGGCGGTGCCGGAATGTTGATGCAGGCACAGCCTGTTTTTGATGCCTATCAGGCACTCGCCAAAGGGAAAAAAATCCGCACGGTCTATGTGACTCCGCAGGGGAAGCCTTTTACCCAGAAAATTGCAGCCAATCTGGCAAAGGAAGAGGAACTGGTTTTTTTGTGTGGGCATTACGAGGGAATTGACGAGCGTGTTTTGGAGGAAATCGTTACGGACTATATTTCTATCGGGGATTATGTGCTGACCGGCGGGGAACTGCCGGCAATGGTGATGATTGATGCCATATCCAGACTGGTTCCGGGGGTATTAAATAACGATATTTCGGCGGAAACCGAGACTTTTCACAACGATTTGCTGGAGTATCCCCAGTATTCCCGCCCGGAGGAATGGAGAGGAAAGAAAGTTCCCGCAGTTCTTTTGTCGGGAAATCACCGGACCATTACCAAATGGCGGCTGGAGCAGTCAAAGGAAAGAACGCAAAAAGCCAGACCGGATTTATATGAAAAATATCTGGAAAAAGAAAAGCTGATAAAGCAGCTTGCAAAGCAAAAGCGAAACAATATCCATATGATGGAAAGTCTTTTCAGAGGTATGGGCGAGATATTGTATTGGAAAAACGGAAATGTGCTGATTTATCAGCAGGAGAGCCGCACCTGCCTGCTTTCGGCAGAAAACGAAGCGGCGGCAAAGGAACTGTTTTGCAAGATTCCTGACGATACAGAGTTTATTGTGAGTTCCTCAGGGGAAGGGAACGATGTCTGCGAACAATTTGGGTGGAAAACTGTGCGGGAATGTTTGCAGGCGTGTTATACAAAGCGGGAGACGCTGCCTCTGTCTTATAAAGAGATACGGCTCCTTACGGCAGAACAGCTTGATTATGTGGCAGCTCATTGCGGCGGGGAGAGCGTAGAGTATCTTGCAGAGCGGGTACAAAAAAAGGCAATGTACGGCGCTTTTTCGGGGGAACATCCGATAGGCTTTATGGGAATCCACAGCGACGGCAGCATGGGGATGCTGTTTGTGGAAAAGGAATACGACAGGAAAGAGATTGGGGAATCGCTGGAAAGTTATCTGATAAACAGACAATTAGAGGCGGGATTTACCCCTTATATGCAGATACCGGTAAAGGAAGGGGAGAACCTCCGGATGCAGGAAAAATTGGGATTGTATCTGTCCGGAGATACCGTTTTCAGGTTGGGGAGAAAAGATGAAGGATTCGATCAGAGAGAGTTTTAGTTATTTTGGATTGTACAGGCGAATGTTTGCGGTAAAAAAGGCAGTTAAGCCCAAAGAGGTGTCTTTCGGGCAGGACAAGAACCAGTACTTTTTGTATTACGAGCCGGAACAATGCCTGAGTGATAAGGTGGTTGTATGGGTACACGGAGGGGGATGGAATGCAGGAACCCCGAAGGATTTTGATTTTGTCGGGCAGTGCCTTGCAAAAGCAGGATACCGATTTGTCTCCCTCGGTTACCGGTTGTCACCGAAGAACAAATATCCGAGTCAGATTGAGGACGTGTGCACAGGCTTCAATGCGGCGATTCGTTTCTTGAAGGCAAGGAAAATTCCTGTTTCAAAAATTGTGGTTTCGGGGCCGTCCGCCGGAGCGCATTTATCGTCCATTCTCTGCTACAGCAAAAAGATACAGGAAAAGATGAAAGTGGACATTTCAGGTGTTATTGGATTTATCGGTGTCGGCGGGCCGTACCGTTTCACGGACAAAGATTGTTTGTCCGTAAAAATACTGTTGAACCAGTTCTTCGAAAAAGGATATGACAGGAGCGAAGGGGAGCCTTATTCTCTTATGGATAAGAGTGACATTCCCATGCTTTTGATTCAGAGCGAACACGACGGACTGATTCAATATTCCTGTGCTGTGGATTTCTATGAAAAGGCGCTGGAAACCGGAAATACCTGTGAATTGTATCCGGTCGAGGATAAGAATAATACACATTCGTGGTATACGGCAGGGATGTTCCTTGAGACACGGGAAGAGAACCGGTGTCTGGATAAGTTTTTGTCATGGGTGGAAGTGTTGTAGAGAGAGGGAAGGCGGAAAAAAGATTTGTGGAAGTTTGGATAAGATTTTGCTTGCATTATGTCCTTTTGTATGGTAAAATCTGAATGTTGCGAAAACGAGATGGTCCTCTGTTACTGAGAGAAGTATTAAGAACATCCATTTTATGAAGGAGGCTCACTATGAGTGATATTATTAAGGAAATTGAAGCAGAACAGTTGAAAGCAGATGTTGTTGAATTTAATGTTGGTGATACTGTTATAGTAAAAAGCAAGATTAAAGAGGGCAACCGCGAAAGAGATCAGGATTTTGAAGGCGTTGTAATGAAGATTCAGGGCGGAAGCAATAGAGCAACCTTTACTGTAAGAAAGATTTCTAACGGTGTTGGTGTTGAGAAGACCTGGCCTCTTCACTCCCCCAATGTAACAAGCATTACCGTTGTAAGACGTGGTAAGGTAAGACGTGCTAAACTGAACTACCTGAGAGACCGTGTAGGTAAGAAGGCAAAGGTTAAAGAGTTAGTAAAATAATTCCAAACCGGATAATTTGAAACATAAGAATGTTAAGAAAGGACAATTACTTTGGTAGTTGTCCTTTTCTATTCTCTGTTATTATGGTATAATGATTCTGCTATCGCAGAATCCAAGCCGGCAGGAGCCGTCTTGCCGCCACCTTGTGGCGGATTATACACAACCCATGGCTCGAAAAGTAAATGTCCCTGCGGGACGCTTCCTTTTCTTCGCTCATGGTATAATGTACGCGGGCGAAAAAACAAGCGTCTGCGAAGCAGGCATTTGTTTTTTGCCGCGATAACGAACGAACCGCCTGCGTAAGCAGGCAAAAAAGCGCGTAGCGCTGGTTCGTGAGTCATTTTGCAAGGGCGAAAAGCCAAGTCAACAAATAATGAATGGAAAGGTATTTCTGTATGGCGAGAAGCAGAGGTCTCAGTTTTTACAAGAGAAGAAAGAAAATAAGTTCTGCTGCAATCAGAGAAGTATCCAGTTGGATATTCGGAATACTTGCCGCAGTTTTTATAGCCTGTGTTGCCAATTACTTTTTCGGAATGACAACAAATGTAGTCGGCGGCTCCATGGAAAATACGCTGTACAACGGACAGAAGATTTATATAAACCGCTTTATTTATGTGCTGTCCTCTCCAAAAAGAGGGGATGTCATTGTGTTTTTGCCAAACGGCAATGAAAACGCCCACTATTATGTGAAAAGAGTAGTCGGTGTGCCGGGAGACCGTATCCTGATACAGGATGGAATTTTGTATATTAATGGCACAGAGAGCACATGGAGCGCTGAGAAAATTCTGGATGCTGGAATTGCTGCCAATGAAATAGTTCTCCAGAGTGGGGAATATTTCTGTATGGGAGATAATCCCAACAACAGTGAGGACAGCCGTTCCGCCAACTTAGGACCGGTAAAAGAAGCCGATATTATCGGAAGGGCATGGTTTCACATGAAGAGTGAGGCGGACGGAATGGGATTTATCAAATAAAAAGCGAGGAAGTTACATGAATTATCAGTGGTATCCCGGTCATATGACAAAAGCAAAGCGTATGATGCAGGAGAACATAAAACTTATAGACCTGATTATCGAGCTGGTGGATGCGCGAATTCCGTTAAGCAGCCGCAATCCTGATATTGATGAACTTGGAAAAAACAAGTCGAGAATCGTGTTGTTGAATAAGTCGGATTTGGCAGACCCTGCCTGCAACAAGCAGTGGCTTTCGTATTTTGAAAGTAAGGGAGCATATGTGCTTGAAATCAATTCCAAGACAGGTGCCGGAATCAAGGCAATTCAGGGAACCGTTCAGCAGGCATGCAAGGAAAAGATAGAGAGGGACAGAAAACGCGGCATTGTGAACAGACCGGTGAGAGCCATGGTAGTGGGAATCCCCAATGTGGGAAAATCCACTTTTATCAATTCCTTTGCCGGAAAGGCTTGTGCCAAGACCGGAAATAAACCGGGAGTGACCAAGGGAAAGCAGTGGATACGCCTTGGAAAAGGATTGGAGCTGTTGGACACGCCGGGAATTCTTTGGCCCAAATTTGAGGACCAGCAGGTAGGTATGAGACTTGCGTTTATCGGCTCCATGAATGATGAAATTATTGTGATGGATGAACTGGCATGTGATTTGATACAGGCGCTCACGGAGCTTTATCCCGATGCGCTTACGAAGCGGTACGGAATCACTCCGGCAGAAAGACCGTCGGACACTTTAGAGAAAATTGCGGAGAGCAGAAAGTGTTATACCAAGGGAGAAACGCTGGACACAGAGAAGGCGGCGGCACTTTTGGTGGATGACTTCCGTAGCGGAAAGCTGGGCAGAATTACGCTGGAGAGACCCTGATACCTAAAGAACCGAACATCCCTACAAACTGAAATACAAAAAGACTGAAACAATATAAGAAACGTAAGTGTCGGAATCGAGGAAAGTATGAATAAGTTTTTAAAAGAATTGCTGAGCACGGGAGTATATCTGCTCATTGTATTATGTCTCACCTACTTGGTTATCACATTTGTAGGGCAGAGAACCGAGGTGGAGGGTGAGTCCATGACCACCACATTATCCGACGGAGATAATCTGATTGTGGACAAAATCAGCTATCGTTTTCGTGACCCGCAGCGGTTTGACATTATCGTATTTCCGTTTCAGTATGAGGAAAACACTTTTTATATCAAGAGAATTATCGGTCTGCCCGGAGAGACCGTGCAGATTGACGAGAAGGGAACCATTTATATTAACGGGCAGGTTTTGCAGGAGTCTTACGGCAGGGAAGTCATACGCCCTGAAAATATAGGAAGGGCGGCAACACCGATTCAGTTAGGAGACGACGAATATTTTGTGATGGGAGATAACCGGAATAATAGTACGGACAGCAGAACGGAAATCGTCGGGAATATCCACCGGAAAGATATTGTGGGAAAGGCATGGCTCAGAGTGTGGCCGCTTAACAAATTCGGAATCCTGAAACACCAGTAAGGACAGCAGTCACAAAAACACACAATGCCGTTAAAAGGTTACTGAGGCATAAACGACAGAGAAATCATTCAGAGAAACCGGCAAAGCCGGAAGTGGTGCGGAGTATGAAAAGTATAAAAGAGATAAAAGAACTGTTTCAGGCAGCTTGTGAAGATGAGCTGCCTGAATTGATACAGGAATACCGTCAGGACGAAAGAAGCAGTATTCAGAAAATAGTAGCAGCGGCAGAGAAAAAATTGCAGGCGCTTGCAAAAGAGCGGGACCGCATTTACCGTCTTTCCTCTTTTGAGAGACAATATGCCGATTATGCCTATGTGTGCGGAATTGACGAGGTGGGAAGAGGACCGCTTGCCGGCCCTGTGGTGGCAGGTGCCGTCATACTGCCCAAAGATTGTGACATTTTGTATATAAATGATTCCAAGCAGCTCTCCGAAAAAAAGAGAGAGGAACTCTATGACATTATTATGGAAAAGGCAGTTGCCTGTGCGGTTGGCTATGCAACGCCGGAGAGAATCGACGAGATTAATATTCTTCAGGCAACGTACGAAGCCATGCGCGAGGCAATCGGAAAACTTTCGCCGGCACCGGATATTCTGTTAAATGATGCGGTGACGATTCCGGGTGTTGCGATTCCACAGGTGCCCATTATCAAAGGAGATGCCAAGAGTATTTCCATCGGTGCCGCCAGCATTATCGCAAAAGTAACCAGAGACAGACTGATGGTGGAATATGACACCGTCTTTCCGGAATACGGATTTGCGGGCAATAAGGGATATGGAAGCGCAGCACATATCGAAGCATTGAAAAAGTACGGTCCGACGCCTATCCACAGGAGAAGTTTTATCAAACATTTTGTATAGGAGCAGTTTATGAGGCTGTCAGAACTTTTTACGGGTGAAAAAACCATAACGGATACCGGCAGGATACAACCGGGAACAGCAGGAAACAGTGCGGTCAACCGACAGATTCAGTCGCTTGTTCCGGGGCAGACCATACAGGGTGAAGTGGTGTCCCGCAACGGAAACGAGCTGCAGGTTCGGGTGGCGGACGACATGGTGCTGCAAGCACGTCTCGACCGCAGTATGAATCTGGAAGTAGGTAAAAGTATTACCTTTGAGGTGAAAAACAACGGACAGACGCTGACCCTTAGCCCGCTTTTTACCAATATGGCCACGGACGCCAATATCATGAAGGCTTTGGATATGGCGTCGCTTCCGGTGAACAATACCACCGTTACCATGACCCATCAGATGATGGAGGCAGGTTTGTCCATCGGGCGAAATTCTCTGCAACAGCTTTTCCGGGAGATAAACCAGTTTCCGGAGGCGGACACGGCGGATATTGTGAGCCTTCATAAGCTGCAGATGCCTGTCAACAGCGCGAATGTAGCACAGATGGCGTCCTACCGGAATTTGACCTATCAGCTTGAGGCGGGACTGAGTCAGGTGATGGACACCATATCGGAGGAAATTCTGCAGTTGGTACAAAACGGTGATATGGAGGGGGCAGCCAATCTTTACAAAGAACTGGTTGCACTGACGGAAGAAATGTCACAGGGAGCAGAGGCAACTGCAGAAGGCGTTGGCTATCCGGGAGATATGCCGGTGGATGAAGCGCTTGCAGAGGGAGAACTGTCCGCAGACAGTACAAAGGCGGCAGGAGACGGTCTGCCGGTAAATGGCACAGGACAAAACGGTGAAACACCGGGAGCGGTACAAAGCGGGAACATCCTACCCGGAGAAATAGGTGAAAATGCAGCGGGTACCGGAATCGGAAACGCTGATAAATTTTTTGCCGATGCGGACGGAAAGGCAGGCATGGGAGAGGCAGCACAGGGCGTGGCGGACGCACAGAATAAGGAAACGGTTGCCGCATCTTCTGCAACCATAAATGGAACAGAAGACAGTGCCCGGCAGGAGAATGCCATAGGTGAAAAAAATTCCGGCACAGGCAACACCGTGGGCGCGGAGGGAAAGATACTTTCACCAGAGGCTTTTCGGGATATTATGCTTGGGGTTCAGGGAAAGGCTCAGGGACAGCGGACACTGCAGCATCTGCTTAAGCCTTTATTGGAACAGTTGGGAAAACAGTGGTCCATAAGTCCGGAGGAGGTAGCGGACAAGGAGCGGGTGGAAGATTTATACCGCAGGGTGGACAGACAGATGAAGAGTCTGGCACAGGCGTTGGAAAACGAAGGTCAGACCGCAGGAAGTGCCTACAAGGCGGTGACTTCCCTGTCACAGAATATTGATTTCTTACAGCAGGTCAATCAGACATATACTTATATACAGCTTCCTCTTCGTTTGCAGCAGGGGAAGGCGCACGGGGACTTGTATGTCTATACCAACAAGAAAAATCTTGCCATGAAGGACGGTCAGATTAGCGCCCTGCTTCATCTGGATATGGAGCACTTAGGGCCTGTGGACGTATATGTGGCAATGGCAAATGAGAAGGTCAATACCCGTTTTATGGTACAGGACGATTCCATTCTGGATTTCTTGTCAGAGCATATGGATATTCTGACAGAGCGCCTGAACAAGCGCGGGTATCAATGCAGTGTGGAAATGAAATTGCGGGATGAACAGGATAAGGAACAGAGCGGAATCGGCCGCCTGCTGGAAAAGGAGCAGTCGGTTCCTCTTTCGGAGTATTCCTTTGATGTCCGGACCTAGAACAAAACCGGTGCGGAAATGAATGGATAAAAATATGGATGAACAGCAAAAAAGTCAGAACCAAAAAGAAAATAAAGTAAA
This sequence comes from uncultured Acetatifactor sp., assembly GCA_934426825.1. Classification (GTDB taxonomy): domain Bacteria; phylum Bacillota; class Clostridia; order Lachnospirales; family Lachnospiraceae; genus Acetatifactor. The sequence goes on from CAKRYI010000001.1 coordinate 60,851, forward strand.
ACAGGCGATAGCCTTAGAGTACAATCCTGCGGACGACGCACCGAGGGTGGTGGCGAGCGGCAGGGGGATTCTTGCCGAGAAAATTATCGAAAAGGCAAAGGAGAGCGATGTGCCCGTTCACCGGGATGATAAGCTGGCGGACACACTTTCCCGACTGGAAATTGGGGATATGATTCCGCCGGAGCTTTATGAGGTTGTGGCGGAGATACTGGTATTTGTGGACGCAATGGATAAAAAGCACAAGGATTTCTTTCAATAGGGAGTAGAAAAGGGTTTGAACACAAGAAAACTGGGAGCGGATAAGGAAGAATCTGCTGTCAAATTTTTGGAAAAGCAGGGAATGAGGATTGCAGAGCGCAATTTCAGAATCCGGCAGGGAGAGATTGACATTATCGGTTACCATGACAACTATCTGGTGTTTGTGGAGGTGAAATTCCGCAGTACCGGAAAACAGGGGAACGCCACAGAGGCGGTGAATTTGAGAAAACAGCAAAAGATATGCCGGGTGGCGGATTATTACCGGTATCGGAACCGGATTCCGGAAACGGTCGGTGTGCGCTATGATGTCATAGCGATTCAGGGAGAAGAAATCCGGTGGATACGGAACGCTTTTCCCCATATTTACAGTTATTAGGAAAGGTTGGAACCAGGGTATAACATGATACAGATAAATAGGGCTTACAGAAAGCAGGGAGAGGTAATCCGGCAAAACAGGATATGTTTTCGGGACGGGGAAGAAGAGGTTTGTATGGAATATCTGACGTTTCCCCTGTTAGAGCAGACCAATATGGTCAATCATCTTTTTTCTACCCGGACCGGAGGAGTCAGTAAGGGAATGTATGAATCCCTGAATCTGAGTTTTGACAGAGGGGATGATGATGGAAAGGTGCTGCACAATTATGAGCGTGTGGCAAAGGTTTTGGGGAGCGATGTTACGCATATGGTGGCGTCGAAGCAGACCCATACCACCAATATCCGCCGGGTGACAAATGAGGATTTGGGAAAAGGAGTTGTAAAGCCGAGGGACTACACCGACATTGACGGTCTTATCACCGACGAAAAAGGAATTGTTTTGTGTACGTTCTATGCGGACTGTGTGCCGCTCTACTTTGTGGATACGGAGCATGCCGCCATCGGGCTGGCGCATTCCGGCTGGAAGGGAACGGCGGCAAAAATGGGGGACTGCATGGTGAAAGCGATGCAGGAACAGTTCGGAAGCCATCCGGAAAAGCTGCTTGCGGCAATCGGACCTTCTATCTGTCAGGACTGCTACGAGGTGAGCGAAGAGGTGGCGGAGGTCTTTCGGAAATTAGAGAACGAGTCCGGAGAAATTCTGGAGGAAATTCGGGAGAGCGGCTGCTATGATGACGGAAGCGGAAAGGTTAGAAAGATTCTGGAACCGGGCTGCAGGGAGGGAAAGTTCCAACTGGATTTATGGCTTGCCAATCTGGTGATTTTACGTAGTGCAGGAATTCCCCTGAAACAGATTGCGGTCACGGATATTTGTACCTGCCACAATCCGGGATATTTGTTTTCCCACCGGGCGAGTCAGGGAAAGAGAGGAAATCTCGGCGCATTTTTAATGTTAAAGATTGAAAAATAAAATTTTTCAATCACGAGATTTGTGTCTGCGCGCACTTGACACAAACTCGCTACGCGCAAAGAACGTGCGCAGAAATGTGGAAAAAAATGATTTGTAAAAGAGTGTGTTTGGCACGGAAACGAGGAAATTATGGCGAATATTTTAGTATGTGACGACGACAGGGAGATTGTGGAGGCAATCGAGATTTATCTCAGTCAGGACGGCTACCGGATATATAAGGCATACGACGGACAGCAGGCAATCGATATTCTGCAGAAGGAGGACATTCACCTGCTGATTATGGATATTATGATGCCGAAGCTGGACGGAATCCGTGCCACGTTAAAAATCAGGGAGTACAGCAGTATTCCTATCATTATGCTGTCGGCAAAATCGGAGGACACGGACAAGATTCTGGGGCTGAATATCGGAGCGGACGACTATATTACCAAGCCCTTTAACCCGTTGGAACTGGTGGCAAGGGTGAAATCCAATCTGCGCAGATACACGTCTTTGGGCAGTCTTAATCAGGAAGGAAAATCACTTTATCAGGTGGGCGGACTGGTTATCAATGACGATAACAAACAGGTCACGGTGGATGATGAACCGGTAAAGCTGACGCCCATTGAGTACAATATTCTGCTTCTTCTGGTGAAAAATCAGGGCAGAGTTTTTTCCATTAATGAAATCTATGAAAAAATCTGGAATGAGGACGCAGTGGGCGCCGATAATACCGTGGCGGTCCATATCCGTCATATCCGGGAAAAGATAGAAATTAATCCCAAGGAACCACGCTATCTGAAAGTGGTATGGGGAGTTGGCTACAAGATTGACAGACAGGACTGAGATAACCGGGAAAAGAGGTAATTATGAAGAAACCAACAATGATGCGTCTGGCACTCGGAATGGTGCAGCATACGGTTGCAGCATGTATTATGGTGATTATTGCGGTACTGCTCTTTAATTCGTATGTGAGAGTGGAGTCCATGGACGGCAGTGACACTTATACGGTGGCAAACTCTTTCGGCAACGACAAGGTGTTTGAAAACTCCGAGCTGTTTACGAATATTTTTGAGACATCGGTTTCGGATATTATCCGTCTTGTGGTAATCAAAGGACAGGTGGAGACGGAAGGAGAGTTTAATCCGTCCAAGCAGATAGATGTCACTGCATATGCCAATCGAAAGAACGGGGAAAACGACTGCCCCATTACGGCGGTATATGAACTGGACGATTTGATTAAGTGGGGAAAATACGGAATTGAGTATACCAACCGCTCTATGAGTATGTCGGATTTCGTAAATTATTTTGCACCGGTGGACAATCCCGCCAATTATGCACTGGACGAGTCGGGGAAACTGTATTTTCAGGGATATGCGGACACCACGCTTTTACCCACTGAGGAAGATGCAAAAGAGCTGGAGGCTGTAATGGCTGTTTTGCCGGACTACACGGAAGAACAGCTGGAGGATATGGCATTTTCCTATATTATCACACAGATTCCGCAGGGAATCAGCATGTCCAGAGAGGATGACGGAACGCTGAGTGTGTATTTTGCGGCGCTGAATTGCCGGTATGAGACGGTGAACGGGCAAAGACAGTTGTTTTCCCTTGCCGACAACTGGGTGAATTACATCAAACTCCAGAATAATCTGGTGGACACGATTAACAGCCTCGCACAGAATTATGAGCTGTATCAGCGGGGTGAGGAACTGTACAATGAGGAAAAGAGCAATTTAAAATATGCGGTGCGGATGATGACCGAGGACGGTATGCGCACTTATACCAATGTATCCGAACTTGCGGAGGAAAAGGAGAGCGAAATAACGGATTACTTCGGAGAGTACAGACGGTATCTGATTTATTATCCGGATTCGCTGGAGCTGTTTGGAAACACGAAGCTGTCGGAGGATGACATTTACAGTTATATGCGGCAGTATGAATATGCTTATCCGGAGACCACCCATATCTGGGTTGCCGTGGATACCGGGTACCCAGTGGAAGGGGATGCGTTTTCTCATGCAGACGAAGTCTTTCAGAAGGTGGTTCCGCACAAGGAACTGATTCTTGCGGCAATGGCCGTTTTGGCGGCTGCTTGGTGCGTGATTGGCATTTATCTGACCATCACGGCGGGACTTGCTTACAACGAGGAGGGCGAGCGTGTCCGGTATCTGAATCCCATCGACCACATATGGACAGAGGTGACGGTGGCGCTGGTGCTGTTTTTCGGGTATCTGGCATACAGGGGAGTGGGAATTCTTACCAATATATCGGAGCAGGTGTATCTGGAAAATGCGGAGGTTATGGGAATCCTTGGGACCTCCCTGTTATACCGGTATGGGGCGTATGCGCTGTTCGGATTGTTGACGAGTATGTTTTTCGGATTGTTCTGGTACAGCTTTATCCGGCGTGTGAGATGCAGTAATTTGTGGAAGGGCAGCTTTGTCTGCTGGTTCTTAACCAAGTTGCGGAATGGGGCAGCCTTTGTCCTTTCCCACGGAAACACGGCGGTCAGCACCCTGATTCCGTATAATCTGTTTTTACTTGTGAATCTGATTGGCATTTTTGTGATTTATATGTTCCGTGAGCAGTCCTATGTTGTGCTGCCGGCGCTTGGCGTGGTGGTTATTTTTGATGGAATTGTGGGCGTACTGATTTTTAAAAACAATGCGGAACGGCTGGATATTGTGGAGGGAATTAAACGGATTCGTGACGGCGAGGTGGAGTATAAATTAGACACGGAGACGGTGCACGGAACCAACCGCGAGATGGCGGATGCGGTGAACAATATCGGCGAGGGAATCCGCAAGGCTGTGCGGACCAGCATGAAGGACGAGCAGATGAAAACGGATCTGATTACCAATGTGTCCCACGATTTAAAGACTCCGCTGACGTCCATTATCAGTTATGTGGATTTATTAAAGCGCCTGAAAATAGAGGAGGAGCCGGCAAAAACATATATTGATATTTTGGACGGAAAATCCCAGCGATTAAAGCAGTTGACGGACGATTTGGTGGAGGTTTCCAAAATTTCCTCCGGAAACATTGAGTTAAAGAGAGAAAAACTGAATCTGGCGGAACTGTTAAACCAGTCTCTGGGGGAATTTTCCGAGAAACTGGAAGCGAAAAATTTACAGGTTGTCTTTGAGGGCAGTGACACGCCGGCGCATATTTATGCGGACAGCCGAAGAATGTGGCGTATTGTGGAAAACCTTTTCAACAATATCTGTAAGTATGCCATGGAGGGGACAAGGGTTTATCTCGATTTGGAAGTGGCAGAGGGCAGTGTAAATATGTCCATGAAAAATATTTCGGAGCGTCAGATGAATCTGCGGGGCGAGGATCTGACGGAGAGATTTATCCGTGGAGAAGCCTCCAGAACCACTGAGGGCAGCGGACTTGGATTGTCCATTGCCAAAAGTCTGACAGAAGTTCAAGGAGGCTCCTTTAAGATTGATTTGGATGGTGATTTGTTTAAAGTCGAAATCCGTTTTCCCGAATATCAGAAAGCAGATTAATTATTCACCGTCTGCGTCCATATTTGCACGACTGTTGTAAGCATCCAGAATACCGTGAATTTTGTCCGTGGTAGCCATAACGTTTGAAAGAGAAGAGTCATGGTTCATAAAGTCGATTAAGGATGCTATGAATTTACTCATGTCTGCCTCAATGAAATAAGGTCTTGTGTATATTTCGGGGGGCAGATAGGTTAAATTGGTTGTGACAACCTTGTCAAAATAACCTTCCTCATAAGCCTTGTCAAAGGCACCGAGACCGTCGGTAAACAGACCGAAAGTGCAGCAGATAAATACGCGGCGGGCATTCATTTTCTTGAGCTGCATTGCGGTATCTATCATACTTCCGCCGGAGGAAATCATATCGTCAATGATAATGACATCCTTTCCGTCAATATTGTCGCCCAAAAATTCATGTGCAACAATGGGGTTTTTGCCGTTCACAATCGTGGAGTAGTCGCGTCTCTTGTAGAACATACCGGTGTCCACGCCGAGTACGCTTGCAAAGTAAATCGCACGGTCCAAAGCACCCTCATCCGGACTGATAACGATTAAGTGGTCTTTGTCCACGGTCAAATCGTCCTCGGAATTCAACAGTGCCTTGATAAACTGATAGGGCGGTGTAAAGTTGTCAAAACCGTTTAAGGGAGTTGCGTTCTGCACTCTGGGGTCGTGGGCGTCAAAGGTAATAAAGTTGCTGATACCCATATCCCGCAGTTCCTCCAAAGCGAACGCACAGTCTAAGGATTCACGGCTGTTTCTTTTGTGCTGTCTGCCTTCATACAGGAAAGGCATAATGACATTGATTCGCTTTGCTTTGCCGTTGCAGGCTGCAATTACACGCTTCAAATCCTGATAGTGGTCGTCGGGGGACATATGATTGGTATAACCGTTGATATTGTATGTTATACTATGGTTGCAGACATCCGTGAGAATGAAAAGGTCCTTGCCGCGGATACTTTCTTCAATGGAAGCCTTGGCTTCACCGCTTCCGAAACGGGGAATATCCACGTTTACCAGATAATTGCTTTCGATATAGCCGTGAAATGCGGGGTCGCTTTTCACTTTGTCGTTGGGAATGCTTTTGCGGAATTCTACCATGTAATCATTAATCCTGCGCCCCATGCGCTCTGCGGAGGGCAGGGCTACAATTTTCAGAGGTGCCACGGGCATGGCATTTTCCAATTCGTGTAAATTAGGCATGAGTTTCCTCCAAATGTAAAAATATATATGTTGACATCATTTATTTTATATCATTATGCTAGTGACACGTCAAGGAATTTCTAGTACAATCATAGGTAGCAGATGTGTGCAGGATGGAGAATTACAGAATGAAAAAAGAGCATATTGTCAAGGCAGTGGAGGAAGGAAGCATTGCCGAGGAAATGGGAATTGAAGCCGGGGACAAAATTCTTGCGGTGGACAATACCGAGATAGAGGATATTTTTGATTATCAGTTTCTGGTGCAGGATACTTATATAGAAGTTTTGGTGGAAAAGCCGGGCGGTGAGCAGTGGGTTTTGGAAATCGACAAGGAGTTCGGCGAGGACCTTGGAATTATTTTTGAAAACGGGTTGATGGACTCTTACAGAAGCTGCCATAACAAGTGCATTTTCTGCTTTATCGACCAGATGCCGAAGGGAATGAGGGAAAGTCTGTATTTCAAGGATGACGATTCCAGACTTTCCTTTTTGCAGGGAAATTATGTGACGCTGACCAATATGTCGGAACATGATATTGACCGCATTTGCAGGTATCACCTTTCCCCCATCAACATTTCGTTTCAGACTATGAATCCGGAGCTGCGCTGTAAAATGTTGAACAATCGTTTTGCGGGAGAGGCGCTGAAAAAGGTGGACAGACTGAACGAAGCCGGAATTTCCATGAACGGTCAGATTGTGCTCTGCAAGGGCGTGAATGACGGAAAGGAACTGGAGTTCAGTATAAGGGAGCTGATGAAGTATATTCCCAATCTGGAGAGTGTTTCCGTGGTTCCGGTGGGATTGTCCAAATTCCGGGAGGGTTTGTATCCGCTAGAGCCTTTCGGAAAAGAGGATGCAAGAGAGGTACTGGAAATCATTCACCGGTACCAGAAAGAATGTATGGAAAAGTACGGGATTCATTTTATTCATGCCAGCGACGAATGGTATGTGGTAGCGGAGGAAGAGGTGCCGGAGGAAGGCAGATATGACGGGTATCTCCAATTAGAAAACGGAGTCGGCATGATTCGGCTGATGCTGGAAGAATTTAAGGAGACCATGGATAGACACAAAAAGAGAGAAGGTTTCCCCAATGAAAAAATCCATGAGGAACTGTCCATGGCGACGGGCGTACTGATATACCCCTGTATTCAGGATATGGCAAACCGGATTATGGAGGCATATCCCAACGTCAAAATACATGTGTACCCTATTGTTAATCACTTTTTCGGAGAAAATATTACGGTATCGGGACTTATCACCGGGCAGGACATGGAGGAACAGCTTCGGGGGAAAGAACTGGGAGAAAGGCTTTTAATACCGGAAAATATGGTGAGGGTCGAGGAGCGAATCTTTTTGGATGATATAAAAGTGCAAGACCTTGAAAAGACTTTACAAGTACCGATTAATATTGTAAAATCAAGCGGATGCGACTTCGTGAATACGGTTTTGAAGATAGAGAATTAGGAGGAAAACTATGGGAAAGAGAAAGTCAAAGCCCATTGTTGCAGTAGTAGGCAGACCGAATGTGGGAAAATCCACTCTGTTTAATGCTCTGGCAGGGGAGGAAATTTCCATTGTCAAGGATACGCCCGGAATTACCAGAGACAGAATTTATGCCGATATTACGTGGCTTGATACCACATTTACCTTAATTGATACCGGCGGTATTGAGCCGGACAGCAAGGACATTATTTTGTCCCAGATGCGCGCACAGGCGGAGATTGCCATGGAGACCGCGGATGTGATTATTTTCCTTGTGGATGTAAAGCAGGGACTGGTGGATGCGGACGCCAAGGTTGCCGATATGCTGCGCCGTTCCCATAAGCCGGTGGTGCTTGTGGTGAACAAGGTGGACAGTTTCCAGAAATATATGGCGGACGTCTATGAATTTTATAATCTCGGTATCGGAGACCCGCACCCCATTTCTGCCGTAAACAGACTGGGAATCGGCGATATGTTAGAGGCGGTTTCCTCTCATTTTGAGCAGGCGGGAGCAGAGGAAGAGGATGACGATCGCCCGAGAGTGGCGATTGTCGGAAAACCGAATGTGGGAAAATCCTCCCTGATTAACAAGCTCTTGGGTGAGAACAGACTGATTGTTTCCGATATTGCCGGAACGACCAGAGATGCGGTGGACACGGAAATTACCTACAATGGCAAGGAGTATGTGTTTATTGACACCGCAGGACTCAGAAGAAAGAATAAAATTAAGGAGGATTTGGAACGGTTCATGATTGTCCGGACGGTCAGTGCCGTGGAGCGCGCGGATATTGTGGTGCTGGTGATAGATGCGGTGGAAGGCGTTACCGAGCAGGATGCCAAGATTGCCGGAATTGCTCATGAGAGAGGCAAGGCGGTGATTATTGTTGTCAACAAATGGGACGCAGTGGAGAAAAACGATAAAACCATTTATCAGGTGACGGAGAAGGTGCGCAATACCCTGTCCTATATGCCCTATGCGGAGCTTTTGTTCGTGTCCGCAAAGACCGGACAGCGTCTGCCCAAGCTGTTTGAAACCATTGATATGGTCAGCGAAAACCATGCCATGCGAGTGGCAACCGGCGTGCTGAATGAGATTATGACGGAAGCGGTAGCAATGCAGCAGCCGCCTTCCGACAAGGGAAAACGTCTGCGTCTCTATTATATTACGCAGGTGGCAGTGAAGCCGCCCACCTTTGTTATTTTTGTGAATGACAAGGAACTCATGCACTTTTCATACACAAGATATATTGAAAACCAGATTCGTGACACCTTTGGATTCAAGGGAACGCCGCTTCGGTTTATTATCAGGGAACGAAAGGAAAAGGAACAATAATGGAACGAGTAATCTGTTTACTGATTGGGTATGTGTTCGGCCTGTTTCAGACCGCGTATTTTTATGGAAAGGCTCATGGCATTGACATCAGACAGCATGGCAGCGGAAACTCAGGAACTACCAATGCACTGCGTGTGCTTGGCACAAAGGCGGGGTTGATTGTGCTCGCAGGAGACTGTCTCAAATGTATGGCGGCGGTATGGATTGCCAGACTGACCTTTGGCGCAAGCCACCCGGACGAGATTTATCTGCTCTGTCTCTATGCGGGAGCCGGTGCCATTCTCGGACATAATTATCCTTTTTATATGGGATTTAAAGGCGGAAAGGGAATTGCGGCGACAGCCGGACTGATTTTGTCCTTTCACCCGTATTTTATCGTAATGGGAGTGATTCTGTTTTTTGGAGCGTTTTTCACGACACACTATGTATCGTTGGGTTCCCTTCTTGTGTACGCCGGCTTTATGATTCAGATGGTGGTTTGCGGACAGCTTGGAGTGTTCGGCGGAGTCACGCAGGCAGAATTGTATGAAATGTATGTGATTACCTTTTTACTTACCGTGCTGGCATACTGGAAACATAGACAGAACATTGTCCGTCTGGTGCACGGCGAGGAGAGAAAGACGTACCTGACCAAGAAAAACAGTGATAAATAAATCACCGGAAATCATTAAACAGACAGAGTCAGTGGCAAATAAAAAGAAAGAAGGAATTGGGATATGGCAAAAGTCAGTATTCTGGGAGGCGGAAGCTGGGGAATTGCCCTTGCGGTGCTTTTACATAAGAACGGACATGAGATTACCGTCTGGTCCGCACTTGCTCCGGAAATCGAAATGCTTCGGGAGAGTCACGAACATAAAATGCTGCCGGGAGTGAAACTGGCGGAGGATATGAAATTTACAACGGACGACAAGGAGGCAGTTGCCGGACAGGACGTACTGGTTATGGCGGTGGCAAGCTCCTACACCAGAAGCACGGCGGCAAGACTGAGTGCGCTGGTGGAGCCGGGACAGAAGATTGTCAATGTGGCAAAGGGAATCGAGGAACACACCCAGATGACTCTTTCCGAAATCATTGAGGAAGAAATTCCGCAGGCGGATGTGGCAGTTTTGTCCGGACCGTCCCATGCGGAGGAAGTGGGAAGAGGAATTCCCACCACCATAGTGGTCGGTGCAAAGAGCAGAAAGACCGCAGAATATCTCCAGAATCTTTTTATGAGTGAAGTTTTCAGGGTGTATACCAGCCCGGATGTTCTGGGTATGGAACTGGGCGGCGCGTTAAAAAACGTGGTGGCACTTGCCGCCGGTATTGCGGACGGACTCGGATACGGGGACAACACAAAAGCTGCGCTGATTACCAGAGGAATTACGGAGATTGCAAGACTTGGAACCGCCATGGGCGGACATGCGGAGACCTTTTACGGATTGACGGGAATCGGCGATTTAATCGTAACCTGCGCAAGCATGCACTCCAGAAACCGCCGTGCCGGTATTCTCATCGGTCAGGGGTACAGCTATGAGGAGGCAATGAATGAAGTGAAAATGGTGGTGGAAGGGGTTTATTCCGCCAAGGCAGCAATGGAACTGGCTGCAAAATATCAGGTACAGCTTCCTATCATAGAGCAGGTAAATATGGTGCTGTTTGAGGATAAAAATCCGGGAGACGCCGTAAAGGATTTGATGCTTAGGGACAAAAAGATTGAACTGACAAATGCAGGCTGGGAAGAAGATTAAACATTCAGAAAGGTATGGTTATTTTATGGGTGCAACAGAATTTCAGGGAACAAAAGAATATGTGGCAAGTGAGGAATTGATGGCAAGCGTTAATATCGCCATTGCGCTGCAGAAGCCGTTGCTTATCAAAGGCGAGCCGGGTACCGGCAAGACAATGTTGGCTGAGGCAGTTGCAAAAGCACTGGGAAAGAAACTGCTTATCTGGAATATCAAGTCCACCACAAAGGCACAGGAAGGCTTGTATGTTTACGATACCATTCAGCGTCTGTATGACGGACAGTTTGGTGAGGAAGGTGTGGATGATATTGCGAGATATATCAAACTGGGCAAGCTGGGAGAAGCGTTTGACAGTGACGAGCAGGTTGTTCTTTTGATAGATGAGATTGACAAGGCGGATTTGGAGTTCCCCAACGACCTTTTGTGGGAGCTTGACCAGATGGAATTTTATATCAACGAGACCAAGAGAACGGTAAAGGCAAAGCACAGACCCATTGTAATCATTACCTCCAATGCGGAAAAGGAGCTGCCGGATGCGTTCCTGCGCCGCTGCATTTTCCATTACATTGATTTCCCTTCACCGGAACTGATGGAGGAGATTGTAAAGGTGCATTTTCCGGATGTGGAGGAGCATCTGCTCCGGAATGCCATGGACGTGTTCTATGCGATAAGAACGATTCGTGATATTCGCAAGAAACCGAGCACCTCTGAATTGATTGACTGGGTCAATGCACTGCAGATTGGCGGTATTTCCGCAGACAGAATCAAGAGTGCCCTTCCTTTCATCGGTGTGGTGGTGAAAAAGGACGAAGATTTGGAACTGGTGAGACACGAAAACTATTAACAGGGTAACCATGTGTTGACAGGATGTGAGGCAGTATGTTTATAGATTTTTTTCATACGCTGAGAGCGAAGGGACTGCATGTGACGCTGGGAGAATGGCTGACCTTGCAGGAGGCTCTTGACAAAGGTTTGTGCGGAAGTTCCCTGACACAGTTTTACTATGTGGCGCGGATGATTTTGGTCAAGAGCGAAACCGATTTTGATAAATATGATATGGCATTTGAAGAGTGCTTTAAGGCGTCCCAGAAGGAAACGGAAGTCGGGGCGGAAATGCTCCGCTGGCTGGATAAGTCTGATATGATGGAGCTTGCCCATGAGGAGGCAAGAGACCATTTGAATAAGATGGAGGGCGAAGGCGTCCAGATTGATAAGGAGGACGTGGAGGAAAAATTCCGCCAGCGTCTGAAAGATCAGGACAGCGAGCACAACGGCGGAAGTTTCTGGATCGGAACGATGGGAAAAACGTCCTTCGGTAATATGGGCGGCAACGTGGGCGGTGTCCGCGTGGGTGGAAAGACCGGTTATCAGTCCGCATTTTCCGTAGTGGGCGCGAGAAAGTACCGCGATTTCAGGGATGACAAGGTGTTGGACAACAGACAGTTCCAGCTTGCGTTCCGCAAGCTGCGGCAGTTTTCCAGCAGACTGGACATTCCGGAGACGGAACTGGATATTGACGGAACGGTGGACAAGACCTGCAATAACGGCGGTTGTCTGCAGATTGTCATGAAAAAACCACGGAAAAATGCCGTAAAGCTCTTGCTTTTGATGGATTCCGGCGGAACCATGATACCGTTCAGCTCCCTTTTGAACGATCTGTTTCAGGCGGTGCATAAATCCAATCATTATAAGGACGTAAAAACCTATTATTTTCACAACTGTATCTACAGTAAATTGTACAAAACTCCGGAATGTGAGAACGGAGACTGGGTGGATACGGAGTGGATGTTCCGGAATGTGGACAGTGATTACAAGGTAATTATCGTGGGAGATGCTGCGATGGCGCCGGAAGAACTGTATTCGGACAGCGGCAACTACAGAGGTCCCAATGGCGGACTTTCGGGGTATGAGTGGTTAAAACTGTTGAAAAAGAAATACAAAAAGGTAGTCTGGCTCAATCCTAAGATGGCTCCCGGAAGGGCGCCGTGGAGAGAGGCGGAGACGGCGGTCAAGGAGCTGTTCCCTATGTATAAACTGACGGTGGACGGATTAAACCGTGCCATGGTTACGCTGATGACAAAGAAGTAGGGATGGACAGAGAACGCCGAAAATGCTATGATGAATAATGGCGCGGGAAAGCGCACAGAAATGAGGATAAAAATGCAGATATTTGAGGAATTGAAAGCCCGCGGACTGCTTGCACAGCTCACGGATGAGGAAGAAATCAGAGAACTGGTAAATAACGGAAAGGCTACTTTTTATATCGGATTTGACCCTACGGCAGACAGCCTTCATGTAGGTCATTTCATGGCACTGTGCCTGATGAAGAGACTGCAGATGGCAGGCAATAAGCCTATCGCCCTGATTGGCGGCGGAACCGGAATGATTGGAGACCCCTCCGGCAGAACCGACATGCGCAGCATGATGACTACCGAAATGATTGACCATAACTGCGAGTGCTTTAAAAAGCAGATGAGCCGCTTTATCGAGTTTGGCGAAGACAAGGCAATGATGGTAAACAATGCGGAATGGCTGAGAGATTTGAATTACATTGAATTTCTCCGCGATGTAGGCGCACATTTCAGTGTCAACCGAATGCTGACCGCGGAGTGCTATAAACAGCGTTTAGAGAGAGGACTCAGCTTCCTTGAATTTAACTATATGATTATGCAGAGCTATGATTTCTTGGAGCTCTATAAGAGATACGGCTGTAACATGCAGTTCGGCGGAGACGACCAGTGGAGCAATATGTTGGGAGGAACCGAGCTGATTCGCCGTAAGCTGGGCAAGGACGCTTACGCCATGACCATCACTCTGCTTTTAAATTCCGAGGGCAAGAAGATGGGCAAGACCCAGAAGGGCGCAGTATGGCTTGACCCCAACAAGACCTCACCTTTCGAGTTTTATCAGTATTGGAGAAATATTGCGGATGCAGACGTGCTGAAATGTCTGCGTATGCTGACCTTCCTTCCTTTGGAGCAGATTGACGAGATGGACAAATGGGAAGGCAGCCAGTTAAATCAGGCAAAAGAGATTCTTGCTTACGAATTAACAAAACTGGTTCACGGTGATGAGGAGGCAGGCAAAGCACAGGAGAGTTCCAGAGCGTTGTTTACAGGCGGAAATGCTGCAGAAATGCCCACCTGTGAACTCACAGAGGAGGATTTCTTAGACGGAAAGATTGATATTCTCGGTGTGCTGGCAAAATCCGGACTTACCACATCCCGTTCCGAGGCAAGACGTGCGGTGGAACAGGGCGGTGTTACCGTGGACGGTGAAAAGGTAAGCGACATTAAGACCACCTACGTACCGGAGAATTTTGACGGCGACGGTATTGTGGTAAAGCGCGGTAAGAAGAATTTTAAGCGTATTGTGATGAAGTAAATCGAACAATGCAAATCGAATAAAGAAAATCATAAAACCCATATTCCTTTCATACAATGTACTAAGTGTGGAAGGGGATATGGGTTTTTCATGGATAATAAGAGAGAATTTGATTTATACAGCGATATACAGAAACGAACAAACGGAGAAATCTACATAGGTGTTTTGGGTCCGGTCAGAACCGGAAAGTCCACCTTTATCAAGCGTTTCATGGACGAAATGGTACTTCCCAATATGGAGGACGAAAATGCCAGAATGAGGGCGAAGGATGAACTTCCCCAAAGTGCGGGCGGCAGAACCATTACAACCACGGAACCGAAGTTTATTCCCAGCGAGGCGGCATTGGTGACGCTTGAGGACGGTGTTGCCACAAAGGTGCGGTTAATCGACTGTGTGGGATATATGGTGGACGGTGCGGCAGGACATATGGAGGAGGATACCGAACGCATGGTGCGGACACCGTGGTTCGATTATGAAATTCCTTTTACCAATGCGGCGGAAATCGGAACGGATAAGGTGATGAACGACCATTCCACCATCGGACTGGTGGTTACGACGGACGGCAGTATCGGGGATATTCCGAGAGAAAATTATTTAGAGGCGGAGGAAAAGACCATTCTTGCCCTGCAGAGACTGCGCAAGCCGTTTCTGGTACTGGTAAACAGCCAGAAGCCCTATTCGGAGGACGCGGCGGCGGTAACGGATTTCCTTCGTCAGAAATATGGAGTATCCGCCATGCCGGTGAACTGTGAGCAGTTGAAGCGGGAGGATATCAATAAGATTCTGGAAAATATTCTCTACGAATTTCCGCTCTCCGCCATAGAGTTCTATATGCCGAAGTGGGTGGAAATGCTTCCGGCAGACAACCGCATGAAACAGGACATCATTGCAAAGGTGCGGGAACTGGTGCCTGTATACGATAAGGTGAGAGACGTCCGCAGCCAGCCGGTAAACTTAGACAGTGAATATGTGAAACGCTGCAAGGCAGACGCCATCCGGCTGAGCGACGGTATTGTGCGGGTGATGCTGGACGTGGATGAGTCCTACTATTATGAGATGCTTACGGAGATGGTGGGAGAGGAAATTGCGGATGAGTATCAGCTCATTCACAAATTACAGGAATTTGCGTCCATGAAGAAGGAGTACGCAAAGGTACTGGATGCCGTACATATGGTGAGGATGAAAGGGTATGGAGTGGTAACGCCGGAGAAAGAGGAGATTACGCTGGATAAACCGGAACTGATTAAACACGGCAACAAATTCGGGGTGAAAATTCACGCCAACAGTCCTTCCATTCACATGATTCGTGCCAATATCGAAACGGAAATCGCCCCCATTGTGGGAACGAAGGAACAGGCGGACGATTTGATACGATATATCAATCAGGCGGACATGGCGCAGGGAATCTGGGAGACAAATATCTTTGGAAAAACGGTGGAACAGCTTGTAAATGACGGAATAAGCTCCAAAATTGTGTCTCTTGGCGAGGAAAGCCAAATGAAATTGCAGGATACCATGCAAAAAGTGGTAAATGATTCCAACGGCGGCATGGTCTGCATTATTATCTGACCTTAGATTGCGGTGGGGTGCGCCTCGTAATAAGGAAAAGCATATCCGTATACCGTGACCGTTACACAGCATAAAATCAAAATACATAATGCAATGCAAATGCCTGTCTGACAACGGTTTAAAGCCGTCTGCCGGATGGGCTTTTTAAGCAGTGCGGATAACAGGAAAAAGCCTTTTTGGATTCCGCGGATGCAGTAGTAGCAAAAGGGAATCAGCATGGGCAGTATATACCTTCCCTGAGGCTGATAGTCTGTGGTATAGGAATACCATGCACTTAAGAAACAGGGAATCGCAATGCAAAAAATCAGATTGATATGATAAAACACCCGAAAGGCGGGGCGCTTTTCATAAAGGGTATCCGGTGAAACTTTTTTAAGCATGCAAAGAACAGGACCGCTTATGACACAGGCTAAAATTCCAAGCAGAAACAGAGCCTTATAAAAACGGTATACCCAGATGGAGGTGGTGATGGTCATGGGCCCGTAGATTCCGATAAAACTTAAGGTGGACAGGTTTACAAAATCGGATTCTTTCAGCATGCCAAGGAGGCTGTACCCCTGATTTTGGTAAGTAATTCGGGTTTCCGGATGAAATTCGGGGAGGGCGTAAAGGGAGGCACATAACTGTCTTGCTTTCAGCCCTAAAAAGTCGCCGTCATACAGAATGGCACTGCGGATAAACCACCATGCGATGCCCGATAGTACAATGACACTGATAAAAATTCCTTTTTTAAAAAACGGTTTCCAGTCCATATGCAGCTTGGAGGACTGATAGGACAGAAAATGCGCGCCAAACAATAAGATGCAGCTTAAAATATAACCGTAAGCATTGTAATAGGACAGGGCGCAGAGTATGATACCGACGGATAAACAGACACAGGAGGATACAGAAAAGTTTTCCTGCAGTCCGCGGGTAAGTCCGTACAGCATGATGACAATGGACATCATACAGCAGGAGTCCGTATTGACATAAGTATGGACAAAAATGCTCTGGGGCAGAAATGTCGCCAAAAAGGCAAAAAGGTACTGGAATCTTTTATCGGAAAACCATTTTCTTGATAAAAGAAGAACCATATGCGCCGTAATCAGTCCAGAGAGGAAATCCACACCCCTTGCAGTGTACAATAACGCGTCGGAGGAGGTGGTAAAAAAGCGCACAAGCCGCATGGCATATCCCTGAATCATGTAGGGGAGAATGGGCTGGAACGCATAGGAGAAACCGTATCCGCCAATCCGTATGGATTCCTCGTATCCGTTGGGCAGTGTTCCGTGCTCCGCAATATAGGACGGAATCAGGAACCGGTTATACTCATCCGGCGGATTGTTTAAAGGCTGTCTGATTAACAGTGACAGGGCAATGATAATATAAAATGCGTAATACAGTATGGAAATCAGGTTATATTTTTTAGCGGATAAAGTATTGTTTTTCATGTAATGTTCAAGCCTTTCCAAAACCGGCAGAGGAGACTGCCGCAGGTTATTTGCTTCATCATATCATAATCCGGAATATAAAACAAATGAATTGCTTTTTCCACCCCTTTTGGGTATAATGTTACTTATGGTTCACTTGGCAACCATTTATACAAAAATGAGTAAAAAGGAATGGAAATTGTGAGTAAATTTCTGGAAAAATATCGCAGCCGTATTTTGTTATTATGGGCGTTTGTGTTTCTGGTTCACGGAGAGAAACTGCATTCGGAAATCATTGGAATTGATACGGAGGATTTGATTCATATTCAGGGGGATTTCTACGGAGGCTGGCTGAACACCGGCAGGCAGGGACTTGTGGCACTCAAGTGGTTGACGGCATCCTTGAAGTATCGTCCTTATGTGGCGGGGTTGTTTACATTGGTCTTATTCGGACTGGCGGTATCAGCCTTTTTTGTTTTGTGGGATAAGCAATGCGGCAAAAAGAGAGAGCAGACGTGGCTTTCCTGGATAATGGGAAGCCTTTTGGTGATTGCCCATCCGGTGATTACGGAGCAGTTTTATTTCACGCTGCAGAGCGCGGAAATCTGCATCGGCATGCTGCTTACGACGCTGGCGCTTTTTCTGGTGAACGGCTATGACGGCAAAAAACGCTGGTGGAAGTTAGCGTGTGCGGTGCTTGTTTTACTGCTTACGTTTTCGGTTTATCAGTCCTTTGTGGTATTGTTTATTTTCGGAACGGTTACAATTTTATTGTTGCAGGCAATCAGGGAGATTTCGGACGGGGAAAAGACAACCGCAGGTCGGCTTTTGCAAAAAATAATTCCTTTTCTTGTGACGTTTTTGGCGGCATTTTGCCTGAACCAGTTGGTGACAAAGCTGTTTTTCGGCTCCTCCGATTATTTGTCAGGGCAGGTGCTGTGGGGCAAATTTAAAATAACGGATAATTTCAGAGCCATTGTGGGGCATATGGTTAAGGCACTTACCGGCTATGATTCCATATATTATCATTTCGTATTCGGAGTGCTGTGTATCCTGACAACGGTACTCATTGTGATTTTGTGCAGACGAGACGCAAAGGGGAAAAAGGGAGTGACAGCCGTTTTGCTGTTTTATCTTGCCGCTTTGTTCCTGACACCTTTTTTGATGACGATTGTCTGTGGGGGAACCCCTGCCGCCAGAGCGCAGCTGGTTCTTCCTTTTGCCACCGGATTTCTGGCATATCTGGACGGAGTGCTGCTTGCGGAGCAGAAACGTGCAAAACAGACCGAACCTGCAGGAGTTACCGTGAGTAAAACGGTAACGGTCTTTATGGCGGTTATCTGTGCTGTCGGCATTTTCGGTGAACTACAGACAACATTGTCCTTATATTACACGGAAGAAATGCGGTTTGAGCAGGATGCGTACCTTGGACGGGAGCTGATACAGGAGATAGAGAAAGTAACCGCAGAAGCGGGGGAAACTTCCCTGCCGGTGGCGGTTATCGGAAAAAGAGAGTTTTCCGGAAACAATGCCTGCATCCGTGGCGAAATCATGGGAAAATCCATCTTTGACCACGATACGGAGGTGGAGCCGCAGTATTACTGGAGTACCCGCAGGGTACTTGGATTCCTTCATATTCTGGGAGCCGACTATCCGCAGGTTTCCAAGGAGGAATTTTCGGCCGTGACGGAACAGAGCATAGATATGCCCTGTTTTCCGGCAGAGGGCAGCGTACAGGTGAGAGACGGCAAAGTTGTCATTAAGTTAAGTGAGAGTGAATGAGATAGGGAGGGCATGGCTTGTGAATGCAGTGTATGAAAAGTTACAAAACTGTTATGAATGTGTCAGAAAGAAAACGGATTTTGTGCCGAAGGTAGCAGTGGTTCTCGGTTCCGGTCTGGGAGATTATGCAAAGCAGATAACCGTGGCGGCGGAAATTCCGTACGGTGAGATTGAGGGATTTCCGGTTTCCACCGTGCCGGGGCATGACGGCCGTTTCATTTTCGGTTATGTGGGAGAAGTTCCCGTGGTCTGTATGAAAGGCAGAGTACATTACTACGAGGGATATGATATTTCCGACGTGGTGCTTCCCATCCGGCTGATGAAACTGTTGGGAGCGGAAATTCTGTTTCTGACAAATGCGGCGGGAGGAGTCAATACCTCTTTCCATGCGGGAGATTTGATGTTAATAAAAGACCAGATTTCCGTGTTTGCGCCCAATCCGTTGATTGGGGAAAATATTGAGGAGCTCGGAACCCGTTTCCCTGACATGAGTAATGTCTACCGGACGGATTTGCAGCAGATTATCCGCGATACGGCGAAGAAAAATGAGATTTTTTTACAGGAAGGCGTGTACGCCCAGCTTACGGGACCCTCTTTTGAGTCCCCGGCGGAAATCCGGATGATGCGTACCCTCGGATGTGACGCAGTGGGAATGAGTACCGTGGTGGAAGCCATTGCGGCAAACCATATGGGAATGAAGATTTGCGGAATTTCCTGTATCAGCAATCTTGCTGCCGGAATGTCGGCTAAGCCGTTAAATCATGAGGAAGTGCAGGAAGCGGCAGACATGGCGGCACCGAAATTTAAGAAACTGTTGACGGAATCCATAAAGGAATTTGGAAATGTGTAAAACAGAGATGACAACAAAGGAACTTGCAGAGGCTGCACTGGCGGCACGGAATATGGCATATGCACCGTATTCCGGTTACTGTGTGGGAGCGGCGCTTCTGACGGACAGCGGGAAATTATATTGCGGGGGCAATATTGAAAATGCGTCCTACGGTGCCACAAACTGTGCGGAACGGACTGCGATTTTTAAGGCGGTGAGCGAAGGGGAGAGAGCTTTCCAGGCCATTGCCATTGCGGGCGGAATCAATGGAAAAGAACCGGTGGATTACGCCTATCCCTGTGGTATTTGCAGACAGGTAATGGAGGAATTTGCGGGAGAGAATTTTCGCATTATTGTGGTTAAGAGTACCGAAGATTATAAAGAGTACAAATTGTCCGAACTGTTGCCGTTTGGATTTGGAGGGAGTTCAATCGTATGAATATCCGGTTATACAATGCAAGAATATTGACAATGGAAAAGCAGCGCCCCGTATTTTCCGGGGAAGTATGGATAAAAAATGACAAAATAGCCTATGTGGCGGAATGTGATGAATTGGAGAAAGAGTGGGATAAAGATAATTTCCCGCGTATCCAGTGGAACATTGAGATTGACTGTGACGGTAATCTTCTCATGCCCGGATTTAAGGACGCACACACCCATTCCGCAATGACGTTTTTACGCTCCTATGCGGATGATTTGCCCTTGCAGGAGTGGTTAAACGGCAAAATTTTCCCCATGGAGAAGAAACTTTCCGGGGACGATATTTATCAGTTGACGAGGCTGGCAATTCTGGAGTATCTGACCTCCGGAATCACGGCAATCTGCGATATGTACTTAAGACCGGATGATGTGGCGGAGGCTTGTCTCGATTCCGGCATGCGCTGTGTGCTGGTGAGCGGACTGAATGATTTTACTTCCTCACCGGAGCAGGTGGAGGAAGAGTACCTGAAATGGAATAAGCGTAATTCGCTGATTAGCTATCAGCTTGGATTCCATGCGGAATATACCTGTTCCAAGGAATTATTGTACAAGGTTTCCGAACTTGCACACCGGCACAGGGCACCGGTTTATACCCATTTGGCGGAGACAGTGAGGGAAGTGGAAGACTGCAGAAAGAGAACGGGCATGACGCCTGCCATGTACTTGGATTCCATGGGAATCTTTGAATTTGGCGGAGGAGGTTTTCACTGCGTACATATGACGGAGCAGGATATGGATATTTTGAAAATGCGCCGCATGAATGTCATCACCAACCCCGCCTCCAATATCAAACTTGCCAGCGGCATTGCACCCATAGCAAGGTATCAGAAGAGAGGAATCCCTGTGGCAATCGGCACGGACGGACCGGCAAGCAACAACTGTCTGGACATGTTTCGGGAAATGTTCTTAGTGTCGGGGCTCACTAAGTTAAAGGAACAGGATGCGTCCAGCTTGGAAGCCATGGAGGTGCTTCGCATGGCAACCGTGAACGGAGCAAAGGCAATGCGCTTAAACCGTGCGGACACGCTCACCAAGGGCAAGCTGGCAGATATTGTTATGATTGATATGCACCAGCCCAATATGCAGCCCGTTCACAATATTCCCGCCAATCTGGTGTACAGCGGCAGCAAGTCCAATGTGCTGATGACGATGGTGGGAGGCAAAATATTGTACCGCAACGGAGAGTTTAATATCGGGGAGAACCCGGAGAGCATTTACCGCAAGTGCAATGCGATTGTACAGAGAATGTTGTCGGAGTAATCCGAGAAAATACATTACAAAGGCAAAAAACGAACCACAGGAGGGAAAAACATGTTTGAAAAAATCTTTAAACTGAAAGAGAACCATACGACGGTCAAAACAGAGATTGTCGCCGGAATCACCACATTTATGACGATGGCATATATCATCGCCCTGAATCCCAATCTTTTGACCGGATTTGGCAGAGATTCCATGCCGGAGCTTTGGAACGGCATTTTTCTTGCAACCTGTATTGCGTCCGCAATCGGTACACTGGTTATGGCATTTCTGGCAAACAAACCCTTTGCCATGGCACCCGGAATGGGTCTGAACAGCTTTTTTGCGGTTGTTGTCACCAATATCGTGGCACTCACAGGAATGACCTATGTGCAGTCTTTCCAGTCCGCACTGTGCATTATACTGATTGAAGGTCTTGTATTTCTGGTTCTTTCCGTATTGAATATCCGTGAAAAAATCGTGGATGCCATACCGCTTGGTGTACGTCTCGGTATCGCACCTGCCATCGGTCTGATGCTGCTTAACATCGGTCTCGGCTCCAATGCGGGAGTTTATTCCGAGACAGGCGGACCGTTCTTTGTAATGAGAGACTTTTTCGGCGCATTAACTCCCAGTCTGGCACAGGCCAATATGGGAAGCGGTTATGCGCAGATGGTGCTTTCCGTAGTGACAATGTTTGTCGGTCTGTTTGTGATTATCGTTCTGGCACAGAAGGGTGTTAAGGGTGCCGTTATTTTGGGAATGTTAGTGGCAAGTATCATTTACTGGGCAGGAGAAGCTATTTTCCTTGGAATCAATCCCTTTGCATCCCTTGCAAATGCGTCCTTCCTGCCGCCTTTTCAGGATATGGCAGCAACGACGCTGTTTAAGTTCAACTTTGCGGGATTTGCACAGATTGGATGGTTTACCGCCATTACTTTGATTGTCACATTCTGTATTATTGATATGTTCGATACTATCGGAACTTTGGTTGGTACCGCAAGTCGTGCGGGAATGTTGGACAAAGAGGGCAAAATGCCCAATATGAAGGAAGCATTGCTTTCCGATGCTGTCGGCACTGTGGCAGGTTCCGTGACAGGTACCTCTACCGTTACAACCTTTGTGGAGTCTGCCTCCGGTGTGGAAGCAGGCGGACGTACCGGACTTACAGCGTTGACCACGGGTATTTTGTTCCTGGCATGTATCTTTATTGCACCGATTGCGGCAATTATTCCTGCGGCAGCAACCTCATCCGCTTTGATTTATGTGGGGGTATTGATGGTGACGGGACTGAAAAACGTGGATTTCGCAGACATCTGCCAGTCCGTGCCTGTTGCACTTATGCTGATTGCCATGCCGGTTTCCGGTTCCATCGGACATGCCATCGGTATCGGTCTGATTTCTTATACCATTATCAAAGTATTTACCGGAAAGGCAAAGGAAGTGTCTGTTCTGACCTACATTCTTTCTGTTATCTTCCTGCTTAAGTTCTTTTTGGTGGTATAAGGTACAATAGAACAAAAAAAGGGACAACTATGGAATTTGTAGTATTTTTTGCTGCTGTGGCAGTATTTATTGTTTTTGTATTTGTCCGGGAATATTTTCTGGCAAAAAAGAGAAAGGCTGAGTTCATACAATCGCTCTATGAGGATTACGGAAATCCCATAGGAAAAGAATATTCCCCGGAGCGGTTTGCCCATATCCGGAGCTATTATGACAAGCATCCGGAGGATGGGCAGGTGGATGACATTACATGGAACGATTTGGGGATGGATGAACTGTTCAAGCGGATGAACGCCACTTTTTCCGCGTCCGGGGAGGAGTATCTGTATTACACCCTGCGCAGTACGAGAAGGACGAAGCAGGAGCTTGACCACTTGGAAGAGGTGGTACAGTTTTTGAAGGACCATGCGGATGAGAGGGTGCAGATACAGTTTCGCATGAATGAACTGGGACATACCGGAAAACATTCCCTGTACGATTATCTGGACAATCTGGATTTGTTGGGAGAGCGTTCCAGCCGGAAGCATATTTTTTGTAATCTGCTCTTTATTCCGCTGATTGCAGCAATGTTTGTGAATCTTCCCATGGCTCTGATGGGGCTGGTAGTGTTGATGATTTACAATATTATGACTTATTTTAAGGAAAAGGGCGAGATTAACCCTTACATTACCAGCTTTGCGTATGTGGAACGGCTGATAACGGAATGTGAGTGTATTTTGAAAATTCCGGTTCCTGTCTGTGACGGGGAGTGGAAGGAAATGAAGCAGTATATTGCGGCGCTAAAGACCATGCGCAGGGGCTCCGGCTGGGTATTCACGTCCAACAGAAGCGTGGGAACCGGCAATCCCCTTGACATGATTATGGACTATATGCGCATGATTTTTCATGTGGATTTAATCCAGTTTAACAAAATGCTGTTGCAGTTAAGGCTTCATATCGAGGATGTGGACGGTTTGATAAGCAAAGTCGGTTATGTGGAGACGGCGATTGCCATCGGCGCATTCCGTGAGACCATGCAGGGGTATTGTATACCGGAGTTCGGGGGAGAATCCCTGACCATCAAAGAGGCATATCACCCCCTGATTACGAATCCGGTAAAAAATACGATTTGCACCGAAAGAGGAGTGCTGCTCACCGGTTCCAACGCGTCCGGCAAGTCCACATTTTTAAAGACGGTTGCCATCAGTGCCGTTCTGGCACAGACAGTGCATACCTGTCCGGCGTCCGAATATAAGGCTCCTTTTTATGACATTTATTCGTCCATGGCGCTCCGGGACGACATAAGCAGCGGGGAAAGCTATTATATCGTGGAAATCAAGGCGCTTAAGAGAATACTGGATGCGGCGTCTGACGGACAAAACAGAATTCTTTGTTTTGTGGACGAGGTGCTCCGCGGAACGAATACGGTGGAGCGTATTGCCGCTTCCACACAGATATTGAAAAGTCTGTCCGGGTTACACATCATGTGCTTTGCGGCAACCCATGACATAGAATTGACGGAACTTTTGCAGAATGAGTATGAGAATTACCATTTTGAGGAAGATATACGGGACGGGGATGTGTTCTTCCCTTACAAGTTAATGAAGGGAAAGGCGTCCACCCGTAATGCCATCAAACTATTGGAGATTATGGGATATGATAAGAGCGTCATAGAAAAGGCGTCCCGACAGGCTGAAAAGTTTGTAGAGACCGGAAGCTGGTCTTAAGAAAGGTGGTTACTATGGTTAGTTTTGTGAATTCATTTTTATCCTATCTGATGCTGGTTGTTGTGATTGTGGTTCTTGCCGGCTGTGCTGTTGCACTCGGTATCTCCTTGCGCAAGAGGAAAAATAAGGAGGAAGCCGAAACCGAGAGAGAAGTGGAAGAGATAATAGCAGAAGATACGAAATAATATGGGCAAATTTACGAGTATATTCTGGGATGTGGACAATACCCTGCTGGATTTTCCCTATTCCCAGAGACATGCGTTAAAGACAAGTCTGGAAGCCTTCGGATATGAGATGACGGAGGAAATGCTGGAGCGGTATTCTGCCATCAACGAGTCTTTCTGGAAACGGCTTGAGCTGGGAGAAATTACGAAAAAGAAACTGTTGCCCGGACGTTTTATCCAACTGTTTCAGGAGTTTCACATTACCGGCGTGGAGGTGGAAGACTTTCGGGCAATCTATCAGAGAGAATTGGGAAGCGTCTATTGCTACAAGGACGATTCCCTTTCCGTATGCCAAAAATTACACACGCAGGTGAAACAGTACGTTATCACCAACGGTGTCAGTGCCACCCAGAGAAATAAGCTAAAACTCTCCGGTCTGGCGGATTTGATGGACGGCATTTTTATTTCTGAGAAAATCGGCACACCGAAACCGCACAGAGAATTTTTTGAACGCTGTCTGGAACAGGTGGAGGAAAAGGATAAGAGCCGTATTCTGATTGTGGGGGATTCCTTAAGCAGTGATATCAAGGGCGGCGTTTTGGCGGGACTGCCCACTTGCTGGTATCGTCCGGAGGGAACCCCAAATCCCACGGAATATCGGCCGGATTATGAAATTTCGGATTTACATGAGATATTTTCGATTTTAGAGTGAGGATGCTATGGCAAAATCAGAGGGGCAGAAATTAAAACTCTTATACATTATAAAAATGCTGGAGGAATATTCGGACGAAAATCATCCTCTTGGTACGCAGGAGATTATCCGAAAACTGGAGGAGTACGGAATCCATTCGGAACGCAAGAGTATTTATGACGATATGGCAAAACTGGAGGATTTCGGGTACGATATTATTCAGGTTCACAGCCGTCTGGGCGGAGGCTATTATTTGGCGTCCAGAGAATTTGAGCTCCCGGAACTGAAACTGTTGGTAGATGCGGTACAGTCCTCACGTTTTATCACGACCAGAAAATCCAGAGAGCTGATTAAAAAGCTGGAAAACAAGGCGGGTAAATATGATGCCGGAAAGCTGCAGCGTCAGGTGTATGTGGCTGGCAGGGTGAAAACGGAAAACGAGAGTATTTATTACAATATAGACAATATCCACCGTGCCATTCAGGAAAACAGACAGATTGCCTTTCTTTATCTGGACTGGAACCTGAAAAAGGAGATGGTGCCGCGGGAGAACGGACAAAAAACGGTCAGTCCGTGGGCGCTGGTCTGGCGGGAGGAAAATTATTATCTGGTGGCTTTTGATGAGGCGGACCAGAAGATGAAGCATTACCGTGTGGACAAAATGGGGCAGACGCAGGTCTTGGAACAGGAAAGAGCCGGTCGGGAGCAGTTTGAGCATGTGGACATTGCGGCATATACGAACCGGACATTCGGAATGTTTGGCGGCGAGGAGGAGACAGTGACACTGGAGTTTCCCAACCGCCTGATTGGAGTTGTCATGGACCGGTTTGGCAGGGAAGCGGATTTGCGTTCCGTGGACGAAAATACGTTCCGCGTGCGTGCAAAGGTGGCTGTCAGCGGACAGTTTTTCGGATGGCTTGCGGGTATCGGAAAGGAAGCCAAAATCACGGCGCCGGAACCGGTAAAAGAACAGTACAGAAAATGGCTTGAGGACATTTTAAAAGGATAAAACGGGTGGGAAGGATGGCTTAGAGACATGGGAAGTAATTTTGAACAGGACAGTACGGACAAAGTAAATTACGGCGAGACGTTCAAACCAAGGAAAGAAGTATTTGTGGTAAAAAAGGACGGAAGCCGTGAAGCGTTCAATGTACAGAAGGTGATTGACGCAGTGGGGAAAAGCGCATATCGTGCGCTGACAAAATTTACGGATGAGGAAAAACGCAGTATCTGCCGGGATGTGATTGGCAAGGTGGACGAGATGGAAGAGAATGAAATTCCCATTCCCATCATGCACAACATTGTGGAGAGTGCACTGGAGAAAGTAAATCCCATCGTTGCAAAAAGTTACAGGGATTACCGGAATTATAAGCAGGATTTCGTCCGGATGCTGGACGACGTATATAAAAAGAGCCAGTCCATCATGTACATTGGCGATAAGGAAAATGCCAATACGGATTCAGCGCTGGTGTCCACCAAGAGAAGTCTTATTTTTAACCAGTTAAACAAAGAACTGTATCAGAAGTTTTTTATGACGACGGAGGAAATTCAGGCGTGCCGGGACGGGTATCTCTATGTCCATGATATGTCTGCAAGGCGTGACACCATGAACTGCTGTCTTTTTGATGTACAGAGTGTGCTCTCCGGCGGGTTTGAGATGGGAAATATCTGGTACAACGAGCCAAAGACGCTGGATGTGGCGTTCGATGTTATCGGCGATATTGTACTTAGTGCCGCCAGCCAGCAGTACGGTGGGTTTACGGTGCCCAGCGTGGATTTGATTCTGGAGCCTTATGCGGAGAAATCTTATCGCAGAAATGTGGAGAAATATTTAAATCTTGGAATCGAAGAATCCAAAGCACAGGAAGTTGCCTATGCGGATGTGAAGAAAGAATTTGAGCAGGGATTTCAGGGTTGGGAATATAAATTTAATACCGTGGCAAGCAGCCGCGGGGATTATCCGTTTATCACCGTGACGGCAGGTACGGGTACGGGAAGATTTGCAAAACTGGCTACCATAACCATGCTGGAGGTACGTCGGGGCGGTCAGGGGAAAAAGGAATGTAAGAAACCCGTTCTTTTCCCAAAGATTGTATTTTTATATGACGAAAATCTGCACGGTCCGGGCTGTCCTTTGGAGGATGTATTCGAGGAGGGCGTGCGCTGCTCGTCCAAGACCATGTACCCGGACTGGCTGAGCCTGACCGGAAAAGGCTATGTGGCAAGCATGTACAAGCAGTACGGAAAGATTGTTTCCCCTATGGGCTGCCGTGCGTTTTTATCGCCGTGGTATGAGAGGGGCGGACTGCACCCCGCGGATGATAAGGATGTGCCGGTATTTGTGGGACGTTTTAATATCGGTGTTGTTTCCCTGCATCTGCCCATGATTCTGGCAAAGGCGAGAAAAGAGAGCCGGGATTTTTATGAGGTGCTGGATTATTATTTGAATTTAATCCGACAGCTTCATATACGCACCTATGCCTATTTGGGAGAAATGCGTGCTTCCACCAATCCCCTTGCGTACTGTGAGGGCGGTTTCCTCGGCGGACATTTGAAACTGACGGATAAAATCAAACCGTTGTTAAAATCGGCTACCGCCAGCTTCGGCATTACGGCTTTAAATGAACTGCAGATGCTCTATAACGGAAAATCTCTGGTGGAGGACGGAGCCTTTGCCGTGGAAGTGATGGAGCATATCAACCAGAAGGTCAACGAATATAAGGAAGAGGACGGCAATTTGTATGCCATATACGGAACCCCTGCGGAGAACCTCTGCGGACTTCAGGTGAAGCAGTTTAGGAAAAAATACGGAATTGTGGAGGGTGTGTCTGACAGAGCGTATGTAAGCAACAGTTTCCACTGCCATGTGACGGAGGATATTACTCCCATTGAGAAACAGAATCTGGAGAACCGGTTCTGGGATTTGAGCAACGGCGGCAAAATCCAGTATGTGAAATATCCGATTGATTACAATTTAGAGGCAATTAAGACTCTTATCCGCAGGGCGATGGAACTTGGATTTTATGAGGGAGTCAATTTGTCTTTGGCGTACTGTGACGACTGCGGACATCAGGAATTGGAAATGGACGTATGCCCGAAATGCGGAAGCCGCAATCTTACCAAGATTGACCGCATGAACGGCTATTTATCCTATTCCCGCGTGCATGGGGACACCAGACTCAACGATGCCAAGATGGCGGAAATTGCGGAAAGACATTCCATGTAAGAGGTAATAAAAATTTTGGAGGATTGTTGTGAGATACCATAATATAACGAAGGACGATATGCTAAACGGCGACGGACTACGGGTGGTACTCTGGCTGGCAGGCTGTGACCATTGCTGTAAGGAGTGCCAGAATCCGGTCACATGGGACCCGGACGGAGGACTTTTCTTTGACGAGGCGGCAAAACAGGAAATCTTTGAACAGTTGGACAAGGATTATATTTCCGGTATTACGCTTTCCGGAGGCGACCCGTTACATTCCAGAAACCGGGTGGATGTGAAAAATCTGATGGCGGAGATTAAGAGCAAATATCCCACGAAAACTATCTGGCTCTATACCGGAGACTGTTGGGAAGATATTTATCAGTATCCGCTCATAAAATATGTGGATGTACTGGTGGATGGCGAGTTCCATGCGGAGGAGAAGGACAGTAAGCTGTTGTGGAAGGGAAGTAAGAACCAGAGGGTCATCGATGTGAAAGCAACCCTTTGGCAGAAAGATGTGTCGGTGCCCATTTTACACTGCGGCGATTACGCCTGACGGACGCCCCGGATGACGGTAAGAGAAAATAAGGAAGGAAAGAGTATTATGCAGAGAATTGCACAGTTTTTTAAAGTGAGCAGGGAACAGTTTTTGGCGGGAATGGAGGATTTTACGCAGTTTTCCGAAGAACAGAAACTGGAGATTTATGAAAAGATAAAGCTGCCGAAACGGGCAACCAAGGGCAGTGCCGGATATGATTTTTATGCACCGTTTTCTTTTGTGCTGGCACCCGGACAGACCATCAAGATTCCGACGGGAATCCGTGCCAAAATGGAAGAAAACTGGGTACTTAAAATTTATCCGAGAAGCGGTCTGGGATTTAAGTTCCGCCTACAGATGAATAATACGGTGGGAATCATTGACAGCGACTATTTTTACTCGGATAACGAGGGACATATTTTTGTGAAGCTGACCAATGACAGCAACGAAGGCAAAACGGTGGAAGTGGAAGCCGGAACCGGAATGGTACAGGGTATCTTTTTGGAGTACGGAATTACCGTGGATGACGAGGCTGAGGGTATCCGAAACGGCGGTTTTGGCAGTACCACGAAATAGAACCGGAAAAGGGAACAGCGGTTGACAGAAACCGACATTTGAGATACACTTTATTATGTTGTTTATAAAAAATTTATTAATTAAAACAGACACAGGAGGGTACTATCTTGGAAAAAGGAAAGTTTGGTATTAGAATTTGTTTTTACACGGTTCTGGCATTTGTGCTGGCTGCAATGGGTTATTCCACACTGCTGTTTTTGGTAGCCGGTGTTGTTTTGCTGGCAGAGAAGAGCGAGTGGGGAAGCCGTCAGGTCATTCAGGCAATTACACTTTGTTTTGCACAGTCGATAATTGATAAGGTTCTTAGTCTTTTCAGTTTCATATATTATGTTCCGGTTATCGGTGATGCATGGTCAAGAGTAACCAGTATTCTGGATTCCGTTATCTGGCTTTTAGTTGCTATTTTCTGCATTATCGGTATTCTTAACAATGTAAAAGGAAAAGATGCCGGAATTCCGCTTGCAGGCAAATTTGCTGACTGGGCATACGGTCTTGTACAGAAAAACACAACACCTGAACAGCCTGCACAGAGCGAATAAGATTTCATTGTGTAAATAATTACATAAAACAGGTATTCTGCATAGAAACCGTTCTCGCGGTTACACTAATTCTGATTATCACAGGGAAATTTACCGGAGAAAGAGGACGGAATCTATGCAGAAAAACATGACAGGCGTATTAAAACAGGATATTGAATATCTGAATAAAAGACTGGCAGTGGAAAAGAATTTTGACGTAATCTACCGCACCATTCAGATTGGCGGAAGAGAAGCGTGTATGTATTTAGTGGACGGTTTCTGTAAGGATGAACTGATTCAGAAGCTGTTACAGTTCTTTTTGGGAATCGCAGAGGATAAAATGCCAAAGGATGCCCATGCGATGTCCAAGCAGAACATTCCTTATGTGGAAGTGGATATTAACCGCGAATGGGACACGGTTATCAACTCGCTTTTGTCGGGGGTTTTTGTACTGTTAGTGGACGGCTATGAACAGGCGTTGTTAATTGATTCCCGTACCTATCCCGCAAGAAATGTGGAGGAACCGGAGAAAGACAAGGTTCTTCGAGGCTCTAAGGATGGGTTTGTGGAAACGCTCATATTCAATACGGCGCTGATTCGCCGGAGAATCCGAAGCACTGACCTGCGTATGGAGATGATGAATGCCGGGGAGAGTTCCCATACGGATATTGTCATCTGTTATATGGACGGCAGGGTTAATCAGGGATTTTTACGGGAAATCAGACGCAAAATCAAAGACATTCATGTGGATTCCCTCACCATGAATCAGGAAAGTCTTGCGGAGTGTATTTATCAGAAAAAGTGGTACAATCCTTTTCCAAAGTATAAATACACGGAGAGACCGGACACGGCGGCTGCGCAGATCTTGGAGGGAAATATCGTGATTCTGGTGGATAATTCACCTTCTGCCATGATTATGCCGACCACCATTTTTGATGTGGTGGAAGAGGCGGACGATTACAATTTCCCGCCGATTACGGGAACTTATCTTCGGTTGACGAGATTTCTGATTTCTATATTGACCTTCTTATTAACACCCACATATTTACTTTTTGCAAATCACATAGACTGGGTACCGGATACCTTTGCATTTATTTTACTGAAAGAAGAACCGAATATTCCGCTGATATGGCAATTTTTAATGCTGGAACTGGCGATTGACGGACTGAAACTGGCGGCGGTCAATACCCCGAATATGCTCAGCACTCCCCTCAGTGTTATGGCTGCACTGGTGCTGGGAGAGTTTTCTGTAAACAGCGGCTGGTTTTCCAGTGAGGTCATGCTGTATATGGCATTCGTGGCAATCGCCAACTACACTCAGGCAAATTATGAGCTTGGATATGCGTTAAAATTTATGAGAATTATCACCCTTATTCTGACAAGTATATTTGGTTTGTGGGGATATATCGGCGGAATCGTGTTTGCCGTCCTTATGGTGGTGTGCAACCGGACGGTGGCGAATACCAGTTATATTTATCCGCTGTATCCTTTTGACTGGAACAAATTAAAAAACAGGCTTATCCGCAGAAGGCTGCCCGGTGCGCTTCATAAAAATACAGAGGAATAACGAAGAAAGAAAAGACACATCCGCCCATCCTGCATCATACTATATTATGAAATCTAAAAGGGCTTTATGAAAGGAACAACAGATGCAGGACTATTTCAAAGAGAATCAGATGGATTCTTTTCCGGTGGCAATGTCTTATGTCCCATGGCAGCATTTTGACAAGATGTACGATGATTTGGAAAAAGCATTCAACGTAGGAACGATTTTCCCGGAATTGAATAAACCTTTCACGGGAAGGAGATGTGTGCGATGAGCGGAGAACAGCAGATGCTTAAGGAAATCAGCATTGTGGACTTTGTACTGGTGGATTTGATGCTTTATCTTGACACCCATCCCTATGACAGAAGAGCATTGGAGCATTATAATCACTACAACCGAATCAAAAATCAGATGGCAAGAGAATTTTCAATGAAATTCTATCCTTTGACCAAGGATATGGCAGAGAGCAACAGAGAATGGAGATGGGGAGCCGCTCCATTGCCTTGGGAAGGGGGATGCAGATAAATGTGGAATTATGAGAAAAGATTGCAGTATCCGGTAAATATCAAAGAACCCAATGCCAAGCTGGCGCAGGTCATCATTTCCCAGTATGGCGGACCGGACGGTGAGATGGGTGCAAGCATGAGGTATCTGTCCCAGCGCTATTCCATGCCGTACAGGGAAGTGGCGGGGGTGCTGACGGATATTGGAACGGAAGAACTGGCGCATTTGGAAATGGTGGCAACCATCGTGCACCAGTTGACCAGAAATCTTTCCATGGAAGAAATCGAAAAGAGCGGATTTGACAAATATTATGTGGATCATACCGTGGGAGTGTGGCCGCAGGCGGCGGGAGGAATCCCGTTCAATGCCTGTGAGTTTCAGGTAAAAGGCGATATTATTACGGACTTACATGAGGATATGGCGGCAGAGCAGAAAGCACGAAGCACCTACGACAACATTCTGCGTCTGATTAAAGACCCGGATGTGTGCGACCCGATTCGCTTCCTCCGTGCGAGGGAGATTGTGCATTTCCAGAGATTCGGCGAGGCACTGCGCATTACGCAGGATAAACTCAACAGCAAGAATTTCTATGCGTTCAATCCCGGCTTTGACCGATGCGAGGACTGCGGGGACAGTAAAAAGGAATGTGGTAACTGAGGAAGAATAGGGAGAATGGAGGGATAGGACGAATGGAAGAAAAGGACAAATGGAGAAATAGGCTGTTTTGAATTATAAGGTGATTTGAATTTGCATGCTGAAATTTGGCAGGGAAAATTCAGAATGATAAAATAGGGGGCATTCCGGTTGGCGGAATGCCCCTTTTTCAGCGTGACACAATGTCTTTGACACAGACCATACCCTATGACGATTTCCAATGTTGCAATTTCAGATTATTGGGTTTACATGAACACTGTCAAATAGTTCCACTTGCTGTCTGTACAATTATTTTGCATCCGACAAAGAAAATAGATTACGGAGGTATATACAAAATTTTCCTCTGAAAATCTCCCTATTTTGCAGTGAAAAGTGGTTCCTTTTTTGAAAATTAATTCTATAGACCTTAAAATGCTGCTAAAAGAGCATAAATTTCATACAAAAGTGGAAACTTCAATTCCACCTCAGAGTTATTATGAACAGCCCAATCCATATGTGAATGCACCATCTTGTCATGTGAATTTGCTTGAATTATCAAGATATGCAAAGAGATGTGGAAAGAGGCTGTTCGAGCTTACACAGGAAGAAGTGAAAAAGTTTTCTATCTAGGAAATGGCGGGAGCAGTCCCGCCGCTTTTGTTATATGTTTTTTTTGCTGCCAGTTTTCTGGCAGTATATCTTACCTTTAGAAGAAGTCCTTATTTTGCATTGGCATATGCGGCAAATGATATTGCATTGATTGTGTTGTGGGTGTTGGCAAGTATGTCTGACATGAAATATATTTCTGTTGTAATTTGCTTTATAGCATTTCTGGTAAATGATATTTATGGTTTTATCAGTTGGCAGAGGATGAAATACAAACAGCAGAGCAGGAAACTAGTATCGGCAAAATAAAATACAAATGCATGAGTTGAATTGTTGGTATATTTTGCCGAGGGAACCATGCTTATTATGAATAGCAAATAAGACTATATGATTTAATAAAATAATAAGTAAGGAAATTTAACGTACCCTTTTTAGCATATCCCATCCCATGAAAAGATATACTGTAAGAGACAATCGCGTGGAGAATTGAGCCTTGGAAAGATTGGAAAGTTTACTGGAGAGAGCGGATAATCTGGTGTGGGGACCGTGGCTGCTGGTTTTGCTCCTTGGTACGGGCTGTTATCTGATGGTACGGCTCCGGTTTTTGCCTTTAAAAAATCTCAGGTTTGCGCTGGGCTGTGCCTTTGGGATGGGGCAGAGAGGAAAGGAAAAGGGGGAGGGCAGTGGTATCTCTTCGTTTTCGTCCCTTACAACAGAGCTGGCAGCCACCATCGGTACGGGAAATATCGTGGGGGTGGCAACCGCTATGGTGCTTGGGGGACCGGGAGCGCTTTTCTGGATGATGGTGTCCAGTTTGGCAGGCATGGCGACAAAACTGGTGGAGAGCACCCTGTCGGTAAAGTACCGCACGCAAAATGACCGCGGGGAACCGGTGGGAGGCCCCATGTATACCATACAGAATGGTTTCGCCAATAAGCGGCTGGGGAAAATACTTAGCGGCATGTTCGCTGCCTTTGCGGTGATGGCTTCCTTTGGCATGGGGAATATGACACAGTCTAATTCCATTGCGGAGGCATTACAGGTGAGTTTTCGGATTCCAAGGGCACAGACGGGACTGGTGGTGACGATTGTCACTATTTTGGTGGTGCTTGGCGGGATAGGAACCATTGGGAAGGTGACGCAGGTGATGGTTCCTTTTATGGGAATCTTGTATCTGCTGGGAGCGGTGACAGTGATTGTCACGCACCTGAACAATCTCCCTGCGGGTATCGGAACGATTGTTCTTATGGCATTTCGTCCAAACGCTGTGGCAGGAGGACTTTTCGGTTATATGACGGTGTCGGGGCGAGAGGCGCTTCGCTGGGGCGTTTCCAGAGGAGTGTTTTCTAACGAGGCGGGGCTGGGCGCTGCGGGTATCAGTGCGGCTGCGGCAGACACAAAAGATTATGTGAAACAGGGGTATGTCAGTATGACGGGGGTTTTTCTCGACACCATAGTGATATGCCTGATTACAGGCCTTGCGCTTGCCTGTTCCGGTGTGGTGGGCAGTTCGGATGCAAATGGGGAACTGCTTACGGGAACGTCCCTTACCATTGCGTCGTTTGAAACCACCTTTGGGAGAATGGGGGCGGCGTTTATCAGTGTCTGCATTACACTCTTTGCCTTTGCAACGATTGTAGGATGGGCATATCAGGGCGAAAAAGCATTTGAATTTCTGGTAAAAAAATCGGCATATTGTGTGTATTACCGCATTTTCTATGCGCTCATTGCCTTTGTGGGGGGAGTGTGTTCTTTGGAGGTCATCTGGGATTTCTCGGATATTTGCAACGGTCTCATGGCAGTGCCCAATCTGATTTGTGTGCTGGCGCTGTCCAAAGAGGCGGTGCGGGACATTCGTGTGTATCGAAAATGAGTCAGAGTTCGTTGCCATGATTGTAGCGTGGCATTGAAAGCTGCCATGAGATGCAGTACGATATAATTGGACTGAGCCATGAGGAGAACTTGTATAATCAGGCGCGCACTGCCGTAACGTCCGGCCGCATTTCCGTCAACTGTTTCTGGTACTGCTTGGGCGAAACATGCTTGTATTTCCGGAACCATTTGATAAAGTAACTGGTGGTGCTGTACCCGACGTCCACGGCAATTTCCGTAACGGACAGGGAGGAGGTCAGTAACAGCTTTTCGGCTTCTCCGATGCGGATATAGTTGAGGTAGTCACTGAACTGCATTTTCATCAGGCGGTTAAAATTGCGGGAAAAGTAGCTGTAACTCATGTGGCACAGGTCTGCCATCTGTGTGGCGGTAATGGATTTCTCGTAATTCTGCATAATATAGGTCAGGGCGGGAGCAAGCTGTGACTGCAGCTTTTCATCTGCCTGACTGATAAGCGGCGTGGCGTTCTCGTTGGCGTTCCAGTAGCGCAGTATCCACAAAAAAATACTTCCTATATTATTTTTAACGGCAAGCTCGTAGCCGTATTTTCGGTTTTCCTGTTCTTCCATAATATTCCGCATCCAGAAAGGAACGCGGGAATTAGCAAGATATTCGGATTTGATTACCTTGTCATAGCCGGTTTTTTCCGTAATGAACGGAAGCAGGTACTTAAATTCAAAGTGGCTCTGGGACATGCCGTTGTATATAAGGTCGGGGAGAAAACGAACTACAATATAGCTGCCGCCGTCTTTGTCCAAAGCGGTAATCTGATGCACTTCCTTGGAGCCTATCAGCACAAAATCTCCCTTGCTGAAAATCTGATAATTTCCGTTCAAATAGAGTTGGAACGTGCCGGAAAGGGTGTAGAGCATTTCAATATAGTAATGATAATGGGCGGGATATACCTCGCCGGAACAGGTTGCCGTCTGCACATGGCACAGGTACTGGCAGGCGGTGCCGTCGATATATTCATTTTTTTCTTCCTGACAGTCTGCAGAAAAGTTTTGGGAATAGCTGTCCATGTTTTCGTTTTCTCCTTTCGACCGTTCAAATACAGGTAATGACAAAATTTTAGTATTTTTTGATAGAAAAATTATAGCATGAACAGAGATAAAAGGCTACAATAAATCTAACAGAAAAAGATAGTTACCGGAATATTTATTCAGGAGGAAATCAATATGGGAAAAAGCACATTCGGAATACCCTTGGAGGGATTTGGAACAGCCTGCAGAAATGCGGGGGCAGAGGGCGCGGTTCTGCTCAAAAATGACGGAGATATGCTCCCTTTAAAAAAAGATGAAACGGTATCGGTGTTTGGAAGATGTCTGATAGAAACCTATCGCAGCGGAACCGGTTCCGGCGGAGCGGTAAATGTTCCCTACAGCATTTCTCTTTTGGAAGGATTAAGAAAAAATATCGGAATCCGTCTGAACGAGGAACTGGTTGCTGTTTATGAAAACTGGCTGAAAGAAAATCCCTTTGATAACGGTGGCGGCGGCTGGGCAGCAGAGCCGTGGCACCAGAAGGAAATGCCTCTCACGGACGAAATTGTGAAAACGGCAAGAGAAAAATCCGAGAAAGCCGTTTTTATCATTGGACGAACTGCCGGAGAGGATAAGGATTACGAAAATGCAGAGGGCAGTTTCCTTCTGACGGCACAGGAAAAGGATAATTTAAAAATACTGACCGCTTACTTTGAACAGGTGGCGGTGTTACTTAACGTGTCCAACATTATTGACATGAGCTGGCTTGAGGATTCGGTATATCAGAATCATATCAAGGCGGTTCTTTACACCTGGCAGGGAGGCATGGAAGGCGGCAATGCGGTAGCGGATGTGTTGTCCGGTCAGAAATCCCCCAGCGGAAAACTGTCGGATACCATTGCCTATAAGTTGTCGGATTATCCGGCTCATGAGAATTTCGGAAGTGAGACACAGAATATTTATGCGGAGGATATTTACGTCGGCTACC
The DNA here is from genome assembly GCA_934426825.1 of uncultured Acetatifactor sp. Taxonomy (GTDB): domain Bacteria; phylum Bacillota; class Clostridia; order Lachnospirales; family Lachnospiraceae; genus Acetatifactor. Next base: position 98,438 of record CAKRYI010000001.1, read on the forward strand.
GCTATTTTGAAACCTTCTGCCCGGAAAAGGTGCAGTTTCCTTTCGGCTTTGGTCTTTCCTACGCACAGTTTGCCATCGAAATTACGGATGCTAAGGTGAACGGAAACGGCGCAGAGGCAATCGTGGAGATTGGCGCAAATATCACCAACACGGGAAAACACTCCGGAAAAGAGGTTGTGCAGGTTTATGTGGAGGCACCGCAGGGAGAACTCGGCAAGCCGGCAAGAGAGCTGTGCGCCTTTGCAAAGACCAGAGAACTGCTGCCGCAGGAGAGTGAAAGCATTGTGTTCTATATTCCGGTGAAACGGCTTGCGTCCTATGATGACAGCGGAAAGACGGGACATAAATCCTGCTATGTACTGGAAGCGGGAGAGTACCGTTTCCATGTGGGAAACAGTGTCCGCAATACGGTAGTGGCGGATGTAAACGGCGAGGGAGCACTCAGAATCGGGAAAACGGTTGTTACCGAGGAATTACAGGAAGCGCTTGCACCGGTGCAAGGGTTTGAACGTCTGAAACCGGGAATGAAACTGGAAAACGGAACTTACGAAAGACAGGAGGAGGCAGTTCCTTTATCCACTGTGGATATGCGTACGAGAATTGAGGCACATCTGCCCAAGGCAATCGAGCAGACCGGCGATAAGGGAATCCGTTTGCAAGATGTGGCTGCTGGAAAGGAAAGTCTGGAGGCATTTATTGCACAGCTTAATAACCGCGAACTTGCCATGCTGGTGAGGGGAGAGGGCATGAGCAGCCCTTGGGTAACTCCCGGTACGGCGTCTGCTTTCGGTGGACTCGGAGACGCACTGCACAAGTACGGAATCCCCATTGCATGTGCAGCGGACGGTCCTTCCGGAATCCGTATGGAGAGCGGACTGAAAGCAACCCAGCTTCCTATCGGAACACTGCTTGCATGTTCCTTTAATGTTCCGATGATGGAAGAGTTATATACTATGGAAGGTCAGGAGTTATTGTCAAATGAAGTGGACACACTGCTCGGCCCCGGCATTAACATTCACCGTTATCCTTTGAACGGCAGAAATTTCGAGTATTACAGTGAGGATCCGTACCTGACCGGAAAAATGGCTGCGGCTGCTGCCGGTGGTATTGCCAAGAGCGGTTCTGCAGCAACCATCAAGCATTTTGCCGCAAACAGTCAGGAGAAGTCCCGCTTTAAGGTGGATGCGGTAGTTTCCGAGAGGGCAATGCGTGAGATTTACTTAAAGGCATTTGAGATGGCGGTGCGCGAAGGCGGCGCAACCTCTGTCATGACCTCCTACAATCCCATCAACGGACACTGGGCGGCGTCCAACTATGACTTAAACACCACGATTTTGCGCGGTGAGTGGGGATACCGCGGCATGGTGATGACCGACTGGTGGGCAAGCATGAATGATGTAGTGGAAGGCGGAGAGGAAAGCAGACAGCTTACCTCTGCCATGGTTCGTGCCCAGAATGATTTGTATATGGTGGTAAATAACAACGGTGCGGAAATCAATGCCATGGGTGATGATACGGAAGAGGCGCTGGCAAACGGAAAGCTGACGGTCGGAGAGGTTCAGCGCTGTGCCATGAATATTTGCAGATTCCTGTTGAATGCTCCTGTAATGAAACGTCCATTGAAACCGCTCAATGATGTGCGCAACATACAGCCGTTAGCAGAGAATGCGATACCGGAAAATGCAGTGGAAACCGTTTATCTTGCGCAGACAGACCGTTTCACACCGAAGATGGGAGAGACGTGCCGGATTCAGGTGGAAAAGGACGGAGAGTATGATTTGGTTATCTGCCTGTCCTCCGCAGCGTCCTATCTGGCACAGGCGACTGCAAATCTTTGCATGAACGGAGAAGTGCTTGCGGTCATCCAGACCGGTGAGACACGCGGTTTGTGGATGACCCAGAAGCTGATGCGTCTTTCTTTAAAGAAGGGAACTTATACCTTCCAGAGCAATGAGGTGAAGCCGCCGATTGAAATCAGATGGATTCGTATCTCAGCAGTTGAAAATGTATAGCTCATGTAATGCTCTGGTAGAGGCAACATACAAAAGTTTGGCAGTGTCGGGACGTTTGATATTCTGCTGAATCCGTGGATTCCAGAGAACTACCGTGTCAAACTCCAGACCTTTTACCAGACGTATGGGGAGAATCATAACTCCCGCAGAATAATTGGAGGCTTCGCCGTCCGCAAGAGTCACTCGGTTTTCCAAGAGACTGCGGCAGGCGGTAGCCTCCTTTTCGCTCATACAGATAATGGCGGTGGTGGAATAACCTTTTTCTGCGATGGCAGGCAGGAGGGTTTCTAAGCGGTCAGCCATTTCGTCCTCACTCCAGAAATTTTCTTCTGCAACGGGCTGTCCGTGCCGGATAACCGGGGTAATCCTGTAGCGCCCAAAGGAAGCGGCGTCCAGAATTTTTCCGGCAAATTCGGAAATTTCAATGGTATTACGGTAGCTTTTCTGCAGGAGAAGGAATTTATCCTTAGGTCCGGTGAGAAGGAAACGGTTTAGTTCATACCAGTCATTGATTCCGGTGTCGTAGTTAATATTCTGGGAAACGTCCCCCATAATGGTAAAGTATGCGGCGGGGAGAAGCGTCCGCAGTGTGTAAAACACGCTCAGTCCGAAGTCTTGTGCCTCATCTAAAAACAGCAGTCCGAATTCTTCGTTCGGCTGTTTCTGGGTGACACGATAGTGAATGAGTGAAAGTGCCGCAATGTCATAGAGGTCATACTGTCCGCAGGAGCAGGAGGCAAGATGGCGGTGGAGTGCATCTGCCTGTTCGTCGGGCAGGGTAGAGGCTGTCTGATTTGTCCACCCTTCTAAAAATTCCTGATACAGTGCGGTGACGGATACTTTGGGCATCCGGTTTTTGTAATGTCCGGCATAGTGTTTGAGCATTTTTGGGATTTCATCCCGGTCGCACCCGCTCATCAGAAAGCGGATTCTTGTTTTCACCCGCTCGTCCAAGGTGTTAAGCATTCTGGCGATACTGAATTCCGGGTGTTCCCGTAATAGTGTCATGTTGTTGGCGGCGGACAGGATCGTGCCGATTCGTTTGTCCGACAGCACGGAGCAGTCCACAATTTCTTCCCGCTTTTTCATGAGAAACCATTCCAAATGCTTCATAAAAGGAAATGAACAGCGGTATTTTGCGGAAGCGTCGGGAGATATCACCTGTAAACTCTTTTTCCAGTCTTTTTCACAGAGGCGGATAAGCAGTTCGTCCATGCGCATGTGCTTGATATTTGGGACGTCTAACTCCGGCAGACCGCTTGTAATATAATTTAAGAGAAGGTCATTGCTTCCGATAATGCAAAATTCATTGGATTCAAAGCGTTCCTTGTAGTTATACAGAAGATAGGAAATCCGGTGCATTGCCACGGTGGTTTTTCCGCTGCCGGCAACTCCCTGTACAATCAGGTTGGAAAAAGGGGATTCCCTGATAATGGCATTTTGTTCCTTCTGTATGGTGGCAATGATTTCCCCCAGCACAACGTCCTTGTTGCGGGAGAGATATTTCACCAGCAATTCATCGTTGGATGCCACATCGCTGTCATAATAACCGCGGAGTTCTCCGTCCGCGGCGTCGTAGGTGCGTTTTAACAGCAAATTCACGGGAATTGTTGTTTCGTCGGGCAGGCGGTACTCGCCGGGACCGATTTCGTTTTCGTAATAAACGGTGGAAATGGGGGCGCGCCAGTCGGCAATCACCACCTCCGTCCGGTTTTTGAAAATACCGTGCTTGCCGATATAGACCTGTTCGGTTTGCGGGGACTTTCCTTCTTTATAATCAATTCTGCCGAAATAAGGCTTTTCCAAAGCAGACTGATTTTTGCGTAACGATGCGGCAGCCTGTTCGGCAAGACTGTTGACAGTCATCAGACGGTCGTAGAGTTCCTCATTCCCACTGTTGACCTCGCGGTGGAGAAGGACGGACTGTTCGTGCAATTCCTCATAACCGGACTGATAGCGGAGGATATTTTTCTGAATGATAGCTTTACAATCCGCAAAATGCTTTTGTTCGATTTGCCATTCGGATTCTTTGTTGTTCATCTGATACCATACCTTTCCTGCTTTCGGTGCTGCGCAGCGCTTGAAAGAAAATGTAAAACGGTCAAAACCGTTGTAATTAGAAGTATAACGGAAATAAAAAAATTTACTAGACTTTTCTTTTTCGATTTGGTATCATGGAAACTGAAGTTTGGGTAGAAAAGGTTGTCGTGGAGACGATAACCTTTTTACGTTATAGAGATGGAAAGATATGAATTGAGAAAAGAGGTTTCGGGTATGGCAATATCGAAGACCATAGATAAATTTTTACGATATGTGAAGGTGGATACCCAGTCTGACGAGGAATCGACAACGACTCCCAGCACCATGAAGCAGCATGATTTAGCCCAAATGCTGACAGACGAGTTGGCGGCAATGGGGGCGGAGGAAATTACCTATGACAGGGAGCACTGTTATGTATATGCAACCATTCCGGCATCCGCCGGCTGTGAAAAGGCTCCGGTGATAGGGTTCATTTCCCATATGGATACCTCCCCCGCAGTGACGGACACCGGGGTAAAGCCGAGGATTGTGGAAAACTATGACGGGAAGGATATCCTGTTAAATGAAGCCGAACAGATTGTGATGCGGGTGGCAGATTTCCCGGAGTTATCCCGTTATAAAGGACAGGATTTGATTGTCACGGACGGAACTACGCTTTTGGGTGCGGATGACAAGGCGGGAATTGCCGAGATTATGGCTATGGCGGAGTATTTTCTCACGCACCCGGAATGTGCCCATGGCAAAATCCGAATCGGATTTACTCCGGACGAGGAAATCGGGTGTGGCGCGGATTATTTTGATGTGGCGCTTTTCGGAGCGGACTATGCGTACACCGTGGACGGCGGTGCTTTGGGAGAATTGGAATATGAGAATTTCAATGCGGCGGGAGCGAAACTTTTGGTTCAGGGCCGCAGCGTACATCCGGGTTCCGCAAAGGGAAAGATGAAGAACGCCATTTTGATTGCGCAGGAGTTTCAGGGCATGCTTCCGGTGGAGCAGAATCCTATGTACACGGAAGGGTATGAGGGCTTTTTCCATTTGGACAGTATTAAAGGAGATGTTGAGTGTGTGAAAGCGGACTATATTATCCGCGACCACAACCGGGAGTTGTTTGAACAGAAAAAGAAACTGTTTTTGCAGTGTGCGGATTTCCTTAATCAGAAATACGGGGAGAACACCGTCACGGTGGATATGGAAGATTCCTACTATAATATGAGGGAAGTGCTAGAACCGCATATGCACCTTGTGAAAAATGCGGCGGACGCCATGCGGGAGCTTGGAATCACCCCGGCTGTTTCTCCCATCCGCGGAGGAACGGACGGCGCACGGCTATCCTTTATGGAACTACCTTGTCCGAATCTGTGCACCGGCGGGGAAAACTACCACGGCAGATACGAGTATGCCTGTGTGCAGTCCATGGAGAAAACGACCGAAATTTTGATACGCATTGCAGAAAAATACAAAAACCGGATTGAGGATTAAAGACATGACAAACGAAATGAATTTAGAGCAGTTTACAACATACAAGGAGGCTCCGGCACAGGAACCGGAGCGCCAGTATTATTTTATGGCAAAATGCAGGGAGCAGGTGCGGAAACTGACCGAACAGTACGGCCATGTACCGACCTGCTGCGTCACCACTTTCGGCTGCCAGATGAATGCCAGAGATTCCGAAAAGCTGGTGGGCATTCTGGAGACGGTAGGATATGAGATTATTGAGGACGAGAATGCGGATTTTGTAATTTACAATACCTGTACGGTGCGTGACAATGCCAACCAGAAGGTGTATGGCAGACTTGGTGTACTGAACGGCTACAAGCGCAAAAATCCGAATATGAAGATAGCGCTTTGCGGATGTATGATGCAGGAAAATTCGGTCATCGAAAAACTTCGCAACAGCTACCGCTTCGTGGATCTGATTTTCGGAACCCACAATATTTATAAGTTTGCGGAGCTGCTTTATACGGTGTATTCCGCGGACGATATGATTATCGACATCTGGAAGGATACGGACAAGATTGTGGAAGATTTGCCGGTGGAGAGAAAATATTCCTTTAAATCCGGTATCAATATTATGTTCGGCTGCAACAATTTCTGCAGTTATTGTATCGTGCCCTATGTGAGAGGCAGGGAGAGAAGCAGGGAGCCGAAGGATATTATCAGGGAGATTGAACGTCTGGTGGCGGACGGCGTGGTGGAAATTATGCTGCTGGGTCAGAACGTCAATTCCTACGGCAAAAATCTGGAGAACCCCATTACCTTTGCACAGCTTTTGCAGGAAGTGGAAAAAATTGAAGGACTGAAAAGAATCCGCTTTATGACTTCCCATCCCAAGGATTTGTCCGACGAATTAATAGAGGTGATGAAGCACTCCAAGAAAATCTGCAGACATCTGCATCTGCCTTTACAGTCCGGCTCCAGCCGCATTTTGAAGCAGATGAACAGGCACTATACCAAAGAGCAGTATGTGGAACTGGCGCAGCGTATCCGCAGGGAAATTCCGGATATGGCGATTACAACGGACATTATCGTGGGATTTCCGGGAGAGACCATGGCGGATGTGGAAGAGACCATTGATGTGATTCGCACGGTAAAATACGACAATGCCTTTACCTTTATCTACTCCAAGCGTACCGGAACACCGGCGGCAGCCATGGAAAATCAGGTGCCGGAATCAGAGGTGAAAGCAGGATTTGACAAGGTGCTTAAAGTGGTGCAGGAAACGGCAAGAGAGCAGGTAGCCAAATATCAGGGACAGGTGATGGAGGCTTTAATCGAGGAAGTAAACGAAAGTGACGCTTCCATGGTTACGGGACGGCTTTCCAACAATACTATCGTGCATGTGCCGGGAGATGCGTCACTTGTGGGAAAACTGGTGAACGTTTCACTGGATGAGTGCCACGGATTTTATTACATCGGTCATTTAGTGTAAAAAATTGTTGCAAAATCAGAATAAAAGGAATATGATAACATTCGTGTGTTTATAAAAATTTAATAAATACGCGAATGTTTTTTTGTGCAAATTTTCTTGCGAAGGGATTTTACGAAAATGGATAAGTTGAAACCAAAGTTATTATCAGTCATGAAACATTATTCCAAGGAGCAGTTTGTGAAGGATGTGGTTGCCGGTATTATCGTGGCGATTATTGCCCTTCCGCTGTCCATCGCGCTGGCGCTGGCATCCGGTGTCACACCGGAGAGAGGTATCTACACCGCGATTACGGCAGGATTTGTCATTTCCTTTTTGGGAGGAAGCAGAGTACAGATTGCGGGACCTACGGCGGCGTTTGCAACGATTGTAGCTGGCATTGTGGCAAAAAACGGAATGGACGGATTGATTGTAGCTACGCTGTTAGCCGGAGTCATCCTGATTCTGATGGGATTTTTGAGACTGGGAAATCTGATTAAATTCATTCCCTATACCATTACTACCGGATTTACCGCCGGAATCGCTGTGACGATTTTTATCGGACAGATTAAGGATTTTCTGGGACTGACTGTGGTGACCGAGGAGCCTTTGATAGAGACGATGGATAAATTGAAGGCAGTGTTTGCCTTTATCACGACCACCAATGTACAGGCGGTGATTGTGGGCGTTGTGTGTATGGTAATTTTAATCGGCTGGCCGTATCTTCCGGGAATCTGCAAGAGAATTCCCCCTTCCCTGATTGCGGTTTTGGTCAGCATCGCCATGGTGAGCGGACTGAAAATGCAGGTGAACACCATCGGGGATTTATATGAAATTTCCAACAAACTGCCGGGTATTTCCATTCCGCAGTTTTCCTTAAAGACGGTGGGAAATGTGCTGCCGGATGCGTTTACCATTGCCATTCTTGCAGCGATTGAATCTTTGCTTTCCTGCGTGGTGGCAGACAGTATGGTAAACAGCAGACACCGTTCCAATATGGAGCTGATTGCCCAGGGAGCAGGCAACATTGCATCCGCCCTGTTCGGCGGTATTCCTGCCACGGGAGCTATTGCAAGAACGGCAGCCAATGTAAAGAACGGAGGAAGAACCCCCATTGCCGGCATGGTACATTCCGTGGTGCTTCTGCTGATACTGGTGGTGTTAATGCCTTATGCGGCGCTGATTCCCATGCCTGCCATTGCGGCGATTCTGTTCATGGTGGCATATAATATGTCCGGCTGGAGAACTTTTGTGGGACTTTGCAAAACAGCGCCGAAGAGCGACATTATTGTTTTGGTTACCACCTTTGTACTGACAGTGGTATTTGACCTTGTGGTAGCTATCGAGGTGGGAATTTTGCTGGCAGCCATTCTGTTTATGAAGAGAATGAGCGACGTTACGGAGGTGGAAGGCTGGAAGTATGTGGATGATGAGGACGCCCCGGACAGTCTGGCATTAAAGGCAGTGCCTTCCAACACTGTGGTATATGAAATCAGCGGACCGTTATTTTTCGGTGCGGCAGATAAGATACTTGGCATTACACTGGATGAGAAAAAGAGCTGCATGGTTCTTAGAATGAGAAGCGTAAGCGCCATTGACGCAACGGCAATGCACAATTTGGAGCAGTTGTACGATAAGTGCAGGAAGAAAAATATCACCCTGATTTTCTCCCATGTGGACGAACAGCCCATGAATGTTATGCACAAGAGCGGTTTCTATGACAAGGTGGGAAGCGAGAATTTCTGCGCCCATATCGACGATGCTCTGCTGAGAGCAGAGGGGCTTATGTAGGACGCAGCCAAAAGACTGCTGCCGCAAACGGCAGATTCTGCGGAAAATGAGAAAAATTCAGCAGATGCGCATGCCGAAATGCGCAGTGCATACAATTTACAACAACAATATTTTGTGGTATGATACTTGCGGATGCACAATCTCTGTGTGTCCGCTCTTTTTTACGCAGACAGCGGAAAATTTTGGATTACAGATAAATTACAGAACAGGGGTATACGACAGTGCAGCAGGAATTAACTCCCATGATGCAGAAATACATGGAGACAAAGGAACAGTATAAGGATTGTATTTTATTCTACAGACTGGGTGATTTTTACGAAATGTTTTTTGATGACGCTTTGACGGCGTCAAAAGAATTGGAGATTACGCTGACCGGCAAAAGCTGTGGTCTGGAGGAGAGAGCGCCCATGTGCGGCGTCCCTTACCATGCAGTGGAGGGGTATCTGAGCAAACTGGTGAGCAAGGGCTATAAGGTAGCAATCTGCGAACAGGTGGAGGACCCGAAGCTGGCAAAGGGACTTGTCAAAAGAGAAGTTGTCCGGGTGGTGACGCCGGGTACGAATATCAATATGCAGTCACTGGACGCAACCAAGAACAATTATCTGCTCTGCATTGCCTATACTACCAACAAAATCGGTATTTCTGCCGCCGACGTGACGACGGGAGATTATTATGTCACGGAAGTGGACGACACCAAGAAAATGATGGATGAACTGATGAAGTATGAGCCTTCCGAGATTATCTGCAACGACGCTTTTCTGGTGAGCGGCGTGGACGTGGATGATTTGCGGGGACGGCTGCATATTTCTTTGAATGTGCTGGATGCGCATTTGTTTGATGATGACGGCTGCAGAAAAGTACTGATGCGTCATTTTAAGGTGAATACCCTGATTGGACTTGGCGTAGAGGATTTCCCGGTGGGAATGATTGCGGCGGGAGCGCTGCTGCAGTACCTCTATCAGACGCAAAAGACGGAGCTGGAGCATTTTACACATATTTATCCATATCTCACCAGCAAATACATGCTGCTTGACAGCTCCACCAGACGAAATCTGGAGCTGACGGAAACTTTGCGGGAAAAGCAGAAGAGAGGCTCTTTGCTTTGGGTGCTTGACAAGACTAAGACTGCCATGGGCGGCAGAATGTTACGAAGCTATATTGAGCAGCCTTTGATAGAAAAAGCGGAGATGGAAAGGCGGCTGGACGCCATTGAGGAGCTGAATAGGGACAGTGTTTCCAGAGACGAAATCCGGGAATATTTAAATCCTATCTACGATTTGGAACGTCTGTTAAGCAAAGTGACTTATAAAACCGCCAATCCAAGGGATTTGATTGCTTTTCGCAATTCTTTGGAAATGCTGCCCCATATCAGGACGGTTTTGGAGGGATTCTCCAAGGAGGAGCTTGTAGGGATTCATAACGATATGGAGAGCCTTGAGGACATCTGCGGACTGATTGCCGGAGCCATTGAGGAGGAACCGCCTCTTTCCATCAGGGAGGGCGGCATTATCAAGGACGGCTTTGACGAGACCATCGACAGGCTCAGAAGCGCAAAGCATGACGGAAAACAGTGGCTGGCGCAGTTGGAGGAACAGGACCGGGAAAGAACCGGAATCAAGAATCTGAAAATCAAATACAACAAGGTGTTCGGCTATTATTTTGAGGTGACGAACTCCTATAAGGATATGGTGCCGGAGGATTATATCCGCAAGCAGACCTTAGCCAATGCGGAACGGTACACGACACCGAGATTAAAAGAGTTGGAGGACACCATACTCAATGCGGAGGATAAACTGCAGAATTTAGAGTATGATTTGTTTTGCAAAATCAGGGATTCCATTGCCATGGAGCTGGAACGGATTCAGCGGACGGCAAAGGCGGTGGCAAGGCTTGACGTGTATGCGTCCCTTTCTTTGGTTTCCGAGAGAAATCATTATGTGCGGCCGAAGCTGAACGAGAAGGGAATCATTGACATTAAGGACGGCAGACATCCCGTGGTGGAGCAGATGATTACCAACGATATGTTTATCGCAAACGACACCTATCTGGATAACGGCAGCCATTGCATCAGCATCATTACCGGACCGAATATGGCGGGAAAATCCACCTACATGCGTCAGTCGGCGTTGATTGTCCTGTTGGCGCAGATAGGCTGTTTTGTTCCGGCAAAGAGCGCCAATATCGGCATTGTGGACCGTATTTTCACCAGAGTGGGAGCCTCCGACGATCTGGCGAGCGGACAGTCCACTTTTATGGTGGAAATGAATGAGGTGGCAAATATTTTGCGGAATGCGACCTCTAACAGCCTGCTTATTTTGGATGAAATCGGAAGAGGTACGTCCACCTTTGACGGACTCAGCATTGCGTGGGCGGTTATCGAGCATATCAGTAACCGCAAGCTGTTAGGGGCAAAAACTCTGTTTGCCACGCACTATCATGAGCTGACAGAGTTAGAGGGCAAAATGAACAATGTCAACAATTACTGCATTGCCGTGAAGGAATGCGGGGACGATATTGTATTTTTGCGCAAAATCGTAAAGGGTGGTGCGGACAAGAGCTACGGTATTCAGGTGGCAAAGCTGGCGGGTGTGCCGGATATGGTCATTGACCGGGCAAAAGAGATTGTGGAGCAGCTTTCCGACAACGATATTACCGAAAAAGTGCAGAGTATCGCCATTGACACGAAGGGAGACACCAAAGCAAAGAAGCAGCCCAAATACGATGAGGTGGATTTGGCGCAGATGACCCTTTTTGACACGGTCACGGATGAGGACGTCCTGAAAGAGCTGATGGACGTGGAGGTGAGCACTATGACGCCCCTTGATGCGTTAAATACCTTGTACCGGTTACAAAATAAATTAAAGAACCGTTGGAACGGGTAAGTATTTTTGTACAGCAGACATGAGGAGACCATGAGAAATGCCAATACATGTTTTGGATTCGGAAACCATTGATAAGATAGCCGCCGGTGAGGTGGTGGAACGGCCTGCCAGTGTGGTGAAGGAACTGGTGGAAAATGCCATGGATGCCGGAGCAACCGCTATTACGGTGGAGGCAAAGGACGGCGGAATTGAATTTGTCCGCGTCACCGACAACGGAAGCGGTATGGAACGGGAACAGGTTCGGACGGCTTTTTTGAGACATGCAACCAGCAAGATTCAAAATGCGGAGGATTTGAACCATATTTCCAGTTTGGGTTTCCGCGGTGAAGCGTTATCCAGTATCGCTGCGGTATCGAAGGTAGAACTGATTACAAAGACTAAGGACAGTCTGACCGGCACCCGGATTTTGCTGGAGGGTGCGACGGAGTGTGCTTTTGAGGAAATCGGTGCCCCGGAGGGAACCACCTTTCTTATGAGAAATCTGTTTTTTAACACTCCGGTGCGGCGAAAGTTTTTAAAACAGCCTGCCACGGAGGGCGGATATATCGCGGATCTGATGGAACACCTTGCCCTGTCCAGACCGGATATTTCTTTTAAATTTGTGCTGGGAAACCAGACGAGATTTCACACTTCCGGCAGTGGTGATTTGCGGGAGGTAATCTACCGTATTTATGGCAGGGAAGTGGCAAATGCGCTTGTTCCGGTGCAGTTTGAAAAGGACGGCGTCAGAATTGACGGATTTTTGGGAAAACCGGTGATGGTGCGCTCTAACCGTAATTTTGAAATTTATTATATCAACGGGCGGTTTATCCGCAGCAATGTCGTGGCAAAATCCATTGAGGAGGGCTACAAGGAATATCTGATGCAGCATAAATTCCCGTTCTGTATTCTCCACATTGTCGTGGACCCGGAGCGGGTGGATGTGAATGTACATCCCTCCAAAATGGACGTGCGTTTCAGTGATGCCATGACATTTTGCAGATTGGTTTCCGAGGCGGTGCGGGATACTTTGAGACACCGGGAAATGATACCGGATGCGGCAAATGAAAGTGATGTGCCGGAAAAGAGAAGAAACGCAGAGGGCGGACAAACGGACAAAAAGGGTTCTGCAGCCGCTCCGGAGCCCTTTGAAATAAAGCGGGAAAAAGATTACCGTGTGATGGAGGAGCAGACCTACCGGGCAGATACGGCGGGAGTGGACAAAAGACAGGAATTTGCCAAATCACCGGTATGGAACCGGGTGCTTGGGGAAAAGCTGTCTGCGGCAACGACGGATGTGGGAATCCAAAAGAGTGAAAGTCCGGTGAAAGCAGAAACTTTGGAAAAAGCAGCCCTCTCAGAAAAGGCAGAGACCCCGGAAAAGAAAGAAACCACGGAGGACGATTTCTTCGTGGAGGCACCCTTGCCGGAGACAGAGCAGATTTCTGAATCGGTACAGACTTCGGAATCAGTACAGACTACTGAAACAAAAGAGGTTAACGGAACAGAATCCGCAACGGAACCGTCACAGAACACAGAACCCGGACAGGGAAGTTCCAAACAGATGAATTTGTTTGAGGAAAAACTCTTATCCGTGGAGAATCGTTCCAGGTATCGTATTATCGGGCAGGTGTTCGACACCTACTGGCTCATTCAGTTTGAGGACAAGCTGTTTATCATCGACCAGCATGCGGCGCACGAAAAAGTGAAATATGAGAGACTGATGAAGCAGTATCAGGAAAAGCAGGTTATGTCCCAAGCCCTGCTGCCACCCATTATCGTGAGTCTTTCCGGGCAGGAAGAGATTGTGCTTAAGGAAAACAGGGAGACATTTCAGTCACTTGGATTTGAAGTGGAGTCCTTCGGCGGTGCGGAGTATGCGTTGCGCAGTGTGCCGGTGGATTTATATGGCTGCGGCGAGAAGGAAATGTTTTTGGAGGTTCTGGACGAACTGGCGGAGGGCATCCGCAGCAATATCCGTTCGGTGGAGGAAAAAATTGCCTCCATGTCCTGCAAAGCGGCGGTAAAAGGAAATAACAGACTGAGCATGGCGGAGGCGGAAGAACTGATAGACGAGCTTTTGACACTGGATAATCCGTACAACTGTCCCCATGGAAGACCCACGATTATTTCCATGACAAAAACAGAAATGGAAAAGAAATTTAAACGAATTGTGTAGGAGAGGCGGTGAGGTGAAAGTGGAATCCGAACAGTGTTTTGACGAGAAAAAAAGACCGTCCATGGTGGTACTTACCGGACCGACTGCGGTGGGAAAAACAAAACTTTCCGTTCAGTTGGCAAAGGCAATCGACGGGGAGATTATTTCCGCCGATTCCATGCAGGTGTATAAGCATATGGACATCGGTTCCGCCAAAATCCGCAGGGAGGAAATGGAAGGCGTTCCCCACCATCTGATTGATATTTTAGAGCCGTGGGACGAGTTTAATGTGGTTGTTTTTCAGAAAAAATGCAAGGAATGTCTTACGGGAATCTACCAAAGGGGACATATCCCCATTCTGACCGGAGGAACCGGCTTTTACATTCAGGCAATTCTGAGAGATATTGATTTTACGGAAAACGAGGAAAATACGTCCATACGCCGGTCGTTGGAAGATCTTGCAAAGGAAAAGGGAGCGGAGTATCTGCACGAAATGCTCAGGCAGGTTGACGCAGAATCCGCCGCTGCCATTCACCAAAACAATATCAAGCGGACGATTAGGGCACTGGAATATTTTCAGTTGACGGGAGAAAAGATTTCCGGGCATAATGAACAGGAAAGACAGAAGCAGGAGGCATACAATTCCTGTTATTTTGTTTTGAATGATGACAGGGCACGCCTTTATGAGAGGATTGAAAAGCGGATAGACGAAATGCTTAAAGAGGGACTTGTGGAGGAAGTGAGAAGTCTTAAAAACATGGGCTGCAGCCGCAATATGGTGTCCATGCAGGGACTTGGATATAAGGAAATTCTTGCTTATTTGGACGGCGAAATGACATTGGAGGAGGCTGTCTATTTTTTGAAGCGGGACACAAGGCATTTTGCCAAGAGACAGCTCACATGGTTTCGGCGGGAGCCGGACGTCATCTGGGTGGACAAGGACAAATTTGATTACGATGAGTCTGCCGTTTTGAATTTTATGTTACAGGAAATCAGGAAAAAAGGAGTTTGCAATACCAATGAGTGACAGAAATGCGAATAAAAATCTTTATATCTCCATGGGAATCAGCCCGGAGGTATATGAGTACGGAGAAAACATTGCAGCACAGCTAAAGGAGCGCTTTGAGCAGATTGACGCAACGGCGGAGTACAATCAGCTTAAGGTGTTAAATGCCATGCAGGAAAATCAGGTCAGCGAGGCGTGCCTGCTTGGAACAACGGGCTACGGCTATAATGACCTCGGACGTGACACGCTGGAGGCAGTGTATGCAAAGGTATTCCATACCGAGGATGCGCTGGTGCGCCCGCAGATTACCTGTGGCACCCATGCGCTGGCTCTGGCGTTGATGAGCAATTTAAGACCGGGGGATGAACTGCTTTCTCCGGTGGGAAAACCTTACGATACGCTGGAGGAGGTTATCGGCATCCGTCCGTCCAAAGGCTCTTTGGCGGAGTACGGCGTAAGCTACAGACAGGTGGATTTGCTGCCGGACGGCGGATTTGATTATGAGAATATCCGTAAGAATATCAATGAAAAGACAAAACTTGTCACCATACAGCGTTCCAAAGGGTATCAGACGCGTCCCACGCTGTCGGTGGAGCGTATCGGCGAGCTGATTCATTTTATAAAAGAAATCAAGCCGGATGTTATCTGCATGGTGGATAACTGCTACGGAGAGTTTGTGGAGACGAGGGAGCCGTCGGACGTGGGCGCGGATATGGTAGTCGGTTCTCTGATTAAAAATCCCGGCGGCGGACTTGCCCCCATCGGCGGTTATATTGCCGGGAAAAAGGAATGTGTGGAGAATGCGGCTTACCGCCTTACCTCTCCGGGTTTAGGAAAAGAGGTCGGAGCGTCCCTCGGAATCCTTACCAATTTTTATCAGGGATTTTTCCTTGCACCCACAGTTACAGCAGGGGCATTAAAGGGCGCTATTTTTGCGGCAAATGTCTATGAGAGACTGGGATTTGCCGTGGTGCCGAACGGCAGCGAGAGCAGACACGATATTATACAGGCGGTGACGTTCGGAACACCGGAGGGTGTCATTGCATTCTGTGAGGGCATACAGGCTGCAGCGCCTGTGGACAGCCATGTGACACCGGAGCCGTGGGATATGCCCGGCTATGACGCGCAGGTTATTATGGCGGCAGGTGCTTTTGTGTCCGGTTCCTCCATTGAATTGTCTGCGGACGGACCGATTAAACCGCCCTATGCGGTGTATTTTCAGGGAGGCCTTACCTGGCAGCATGCCAAGTACGGCATTTTGAAATCTTTGCAGAGACTGGTGGACAAAGGACTGGTGACAAAGGAAAACCTTGCAGAAAGAATGTAGAATGTGTAGAAAATGCGCAAAATAAAATCTATGAATTTTGTGTACACATGACATTTTTTGTGGTAGTATATAAAGACGTATGAGGCTTATAAAAGTCGCAAAACAGAAGAAGACGGGGGAAATGCCTTGAAGAGAGTAAACTGGGTATTGATTGTTCTGATACTGGTTGGATTTGTAATCGGCAGATTTATCGGAACCTATTTTGACGGAACTTTTTTGAACTACGGGCAATCCTTCGGACTCAGCAATCCGGTAGAACTGGATTTGGGATTTATTATCCTGACCTTTGGATTGAAAATCCAGATTAACATTGCCAGTGTGATTGGGGTAATCATTTCACTGGTAGTATATCGGTTTATACGCTGACGGGCGTAGAAATCGAGCGATGCGTCGGAGAAGGGTAAAAAAGGAGACGCATGATAAAAACACAGACACAGGAACTACCCTATGAGAGATTTGTCAGATTCGGTCCGGAAAATTTAACGGAGCGGGAACTTTTGGCAATTATTTTAAGGACGGGGACAAAAGACAGCAGTGCAATGGATTTGGCGGGACAGGTTTTGGAGCTTGCCGCCTATCCGAGACAGGGGCTGTTGGGACTTTACGATGTAAGTCTGGAACAGCTTACACAGATTAAGGGAATCGGTATGGTTAAGGCGGTCAAACTGAAATGTCTGGCTGAATTATCCATGCGCATGAGCCGTGCCACGGCAGAAAAAGGATTGTGCTTTCAGAATCCGAGAACCGTTGCGGAATATTTTATGGAAAAGCTGCGGCACCGCAGCACGGAATGTGTGGTGTTGGTCTGTCTGGACAGCAAAGGCAAATTGCTCTGTGAAAAACGTCTGTCCGAGGGCAGTGTGAGGATGTCTCTGATTTCTCCCAGAGAGATTTTTATGGAGGCACTTCAGAATAGGGCAGTAAATATTATTCTGGTGCACAACCACCCAAGCGGTGACCCGACGCCCAGCAGAGCGGACGTGGAGCTGACAAAAAATGTCAGCAAACTCGGTGAAATAATGGATATTCCCTTATTGGATCACATTATTATTGGAGATAATAAGTACACAAGTTTTCAGGAACAAAAAGAGATTTACGGATAGAAAGGGGCTGTAGTTTTGGCTAACAACGCATTTGGTATTGATTTAGGCACGAACAACATTAAGATTTACAGTAGGAATGATGACAATATTCTCGTAGAAAAGAATATGATCGCCATTGAAAATAAAAACACACTGTTTGCTTACGGTGACTCTGCATTTGAAATGTATGAGAAAGCGCCTGCAAATATTCATATTTCCTACCCGCTTTCCAACGGTGTGATTGCCGACATTAAAAACATGGAAACACTGGTAAGATATTTTATCGGTGATATTCAGAAGGGAAATTCCAAACCTTCGGATTTCTTTATCGCAGTGCCCACGGATGTGACGGAAGTGGAAAAGAGAGCCTTTTATGATTTGATTAAGGACGCCAATGTGAAGGCGAAGAAAATCATGGTGGTGGAAAAAGCCGTTGCGGACGGACTGGGACTGGATATTGATGTGAAAAATTCCCAGGGTGTTCTGGTTGTCAATGTAGGCTATGAGACAACGGAAATCTCTATCCTTTCTTTGGGCGGAATCGTCTTGAGCAGACTGATAAAGGTCGGCGGCTCTAAATTTGACGAGGCAATCCGTGCGGCGGTGAGACGGGAATTCAGCTTAATTATCGGCGGCAAGACTGCGGAGACGGTCAAAATCGCATTGAAGGATTTGGAGCAGGAGAAGAGCGGAGCGTTAGTTTATGGCAGGGATATTGTAACCGGTCTCCCCGTGGAGAGAGAGATTCCCACCAAGCTGGTGGATGAGACGTTAGAGGAACACTTTAACACCATTATCGACAATGTAAAGGTGATTTTGGAGAGAACTCCCCCTGAACTGGCAGCGGATATTTACCGTCACGGAATTTATCTGACCGGAGGGGCGTCTCAGGTAAGTCATCTGGCTGAAAAACTGGCACAGGGAACAGGACTTAAGGTGAATGTAGCCGAGAATCCGGTGACAAGCGTTGCCATGGGACTTGCAAAAATCATCAAGGATGACAACTATAAATCAGTAGCCTATGCGATTGAAGGGATGAGTAAATGAGCCCGATTATAAAAAGAAAAGGGGAGAGGTTTACTTTACCGAGTAAATATCTCCTCTTTATTTTAACATTTCTTTGTACCGTACTTATGTTAGTGACATTTGGTACAAATGTATTTAACCGGCCGCTGAACACGGTGGTGGGTTATGTGATTGTGCCTTTTCAGCAGGGAATCGGCAAGGCAGGGGAGTGGCTTTCAAACCGCTCGGAGGAGCTTGAGCAGATTCGCACCCTTTTGAATGAAAACGAAAAGCTGAAAGAGGAAGTAGCGGCGCTGACGGAAGAAAACACGCTGCTGCAACAGGATAAGTACGAGCTGAACAAGCTGAGGGAACTGGTGGCTTTGGATGAACAGTACGGGGAATACACCAAGGTGGGAGCCCGCATTATCAGCCGTGACTCCGGCAACTGGTATTCTTCCTTTATTATTGATAAAGGTTCGGATGACGGCTTTGCCGAGAATATGAATGTGATTGCCGGAGGCGGTCTGGTGGGAAGAATCACGTCCGTTGGACCGAACTGGTCGAGGGTGACGTCCATTATCTCGGACAACAGCAACGTGAGTGCCATGACCCTTGCCACGGAGGACAATCTGATTGTGTCCGGCGATTTGCAGTTGATGGCGCAGGGTGTCATCACGTTCAGTCAGCTTGTGGACAGCCAAAATCAGGTGACGGAGGGCGATAAGATTGTCACCTCCAATATCAGCGACAAGTATCTGCCCAATATTCTCATCGGATATGTCCATACCATCAACCGGGATTCCAACAATCTTACGAAATCGGGATACATAACGCCGGCGGTGGATTTTGAACATTTGGGAGAGGTACTGGTAATTACGGATTTGAAACAGCAGGTTGTGGAAGAGGAAGAAAATTGATGAGAAAATTTGTGGTGACAATTTGCATATTTGTCTGTTTTGTCCTGCAGTGCAGTGTCTTTACAAGTTTGTCCTTTGCAGGAATCATTCCGAATCTGATGATTATTCTGACATCCTCTTTCGGTTTTATGAGAGGGGAAAAGGAGGGACTGGTCATCGGATTTTTCTGCGGTCTGCTCAGTGATATTTTCTTTGGGGAATTTTTGGGATTTTATGCACTGGTTCTGATGTACATCGGTTTCCTCAACGGAAAGTTCAGCCGGATTTTTTATCCGGAGGATATTAAACTTCCGCTTGCGTTAATCGTGGTCAGTGATTTTTCCTATGGAATTCTCTGTTATATTTTACTGTTTCTGTTGAGGGGGAAATTTAATTTTCCGTATTATTTTGCAAAAATTATACTTCCGGAGGCGTTGTATACCATTGTGGTGACAATGTTCCTCTACCCGGTTATCCTGAAGGTCAACGAAAAGTTGGAGGCAAGGGAAAGAAGGAGAGCACAGAAATTTGTTTAGAGAACTCAGAGATCGAATTATCAATATTATAACAAGTCGTCTGACGGTGATTGCGCTGGTATTCCTCGCTTTGGGCGGGATACTGATTTACCGGTGCTTTGATTTGCAGATTGTGCACGGACAGGAATATTTGGACGACTTTATTCTGGAGACGGAAAAAACAAGGGATATTGCCAGCAGCCGAGGAATTATTTACGATAGAAACGGCAATCTTCTCGCGTACAACGAACTTGCGTACTCGGTAAAGCTGGAGGATATGTTTGAGTCCAACCGTAAGAAGGACAGTAATCTGAACGATCTGATTTACCGCCTGATTCAGATGATTGAAAAGAACGGCGATCAGGTCATCACAGATTTTAAAATCGTCGTGGACGAGGACGGGGAGTTTGCTTTTTCCGTGGACGGAACGGCGCTCTTGCGTTTCCTTGCGGATGTCTACGACTGCAGGAGCACCAATGATTTGACCCCGGCGCAGAAAACCTCGACGGCACAGGAAATCATGGAATATTTGAGCCGTTCCAAGGGAAAGGGATTCCGTTTTGCCATCGGTGATTATGCGGTGGAGGGCGATACCAAGAGTGATTTTATCGCAGGAAAGGGATATACGAAGCAGGAGTGGCTGGAAATGGTGACAATCCGTTTTGCCATGAGCCAGACCTCTTACCGCAAATACATAGGAACCACGGTGGCAACCAACGTCAGTGAAAAGACGGTGGCGGTTATCATGGAAAATTCCGAGGAACTGCCGGGCGTATCCATTGTGGAGGATACGGTGCGGCGCTATGTGGACAGCCAGTATTTTTCCCATGTGCTCGGCTATACCGGAAAGATTTCCTCGGAGCAGCTTACCCAGCTCAACGAGGAGGTGGAGGCTGCGGGAGGTGCGGCAGACACCTACAACATCAACGACGTGGTCGGCAAGAGCGGTATCGAGGCGTATATGGAAACCACGCTGCAGGGAACCAAAGGCTCGGAGAAGGTGATTGTGGATAACATGGGTAAGGTGATGACGATTTTGGAGCGCAAGGAGGCAAAGTCCGGAAACGACGTCTACCTGACCATTGATAAGGATTTAACCATTGCGGCGTACAATATTGTGGAACAGAAGCTGGCGGGACTGATTTCCAGCAAGATAATCAATGCCAAGGAGTACGTGCCCACAAGCAATTCTTCCAGCTCGGATATTAAGATACCGATTTATGACGTTTATTTTGCCGTGATTAACAATAACATTGTGGACGTGAAGCACTTTTCCCAGCCGGATGCCGGCGAGACGGAAAAGGAGGTGTATGCTGCGTACCTTTCCTACAAGCAGTCCGTGTATGACAGACTGGAGAGTGAATTGCAGGAAGGAAAAACGCCGTACAACAAGCTGTCCAAGGAATATCAGGTATATCAGAGCAATATCGTGTCTCTGTTAAATAAAAACGGCGTAATTATGACGGAGGCGGTGGATGCCAATGACCCTACCCAGATTGCATGGGCGACGGATGAGGTTATCAGTCTGCAGGAGTATCTGCAGTATTGCATTGCGCAGAACTGGATTGATGTCAGCAAATTAAATTTAGAGGATAAGTATTCCGATTCCGCGGAAGTTTACGACAAACTGATTTCCTATATTATTGAAATGGTAGACAAAAATGCGGAGTTTCAGAAGCGCTTTTACAAGTATATGCTGTTAAACAATGTGATGAGCGGAAGACAGGCATGTCTGCTTTTGTGTGAACAGGATGCTGTCACGGTGTCTGCGGAGGACGAGGAAGGAATCCGGAGCGGAAAGCTGACGGCTTATCAGTTTATGAAAAACCGGATTGACAATTTGGACATTACACCGGCGCAGCTTGCCCTTGACCCCTGCAATGCCTCTGTGGTGATTACGGACGTCAATACGGGGGACGTCATTGCCATGGTTTCTTATCCGGGGTATGACAATAACAAGATGGCGAATTCCGTGGATGCGGAGTATTTTGCGAAGCTGAATGCGGACAAGTCCTCGCCCCAGATTAACTTTGCCACCCAGTACAGTGCGGCACCCGGTTCCACCTTTAAAATCGTGTCTGCAACGGCGGGACTGATGGAAAATACCATCGGACTGAACGACCGGATAAACTGTACCGGTACTTATACGGCAATCACCCCTTCTCCGAGGTGCTGGAGACACTCCGGACACGGATTTGAGAATGTGACGACGGCAATCCGGGACTCCTGTAACTATTTCTTTTATGATGTAGGATACAGGCTGTCCATGAAAAACGGAACATATAACGACGAAACCGGTCTTAGCATATTGGAAAAGTATTCCGACTGGTACGGACTGACGGAAAAATCCGGCGTGGAAATCGCGGAGGACACTCCTAAGGTATCCGATAAGGATGCCGTGCGTTCTGCCATCGGTCAGGGTACGAACAGCTTCACCACCGTGGGGCTGGCAAGATATGTGACTACGATTGCAAACAGCGGCACCTGCTACAATCTGACACTGCTTGACAAGGTGACAGATTCGGACGGCAATGTTTTGCAGGAGTTTGAGCCGGATGTACGAAACACCATTGATTTGCCCAGCGAGTATTGGAATTCTTTCCATACCGGTATGCGTCAGGTGGTGGAAAAGAAGAGCTATTTCAACGGGCTTGCCGTAAATGTGGCAGGTAAAACCGGTACGGCGGAGCAGACGAAGTCCAGACCGAACCATGCGCTTTTTATGTGTTATGCACCCTATGAAAATCCGGAGCTGGCAATCGTTACCAGAATTCCTTTCGGTTATTCTTCCGACTATGCGGCACAGCTTGCCAGAGATATTATCAAGTACCATTACGGACTGGTAGAGGAAGAAGACCTGATTACCGGTACTGCTGACGCACCGGACGGAGGTATCTCAAATGAAATGTGACGCTGTTATTATAAAGAGTTTTCCAAACGGAATCACCCTGCTTTTACGGGAGGATGCCGGATTTGAAGAAATTATAGAGGACATCCGCTTTAAGTTTTCGGAGGCGAAGAATTTTTTCGGAAAGTCCAGCATGGCGCTGTCCATTGAGGGACGCGCCCTGACTGAGACGGAGGAAATCCGGATTTTGGATGCCATCCGCGGAAGCTGTGATGTGAAAATCATCTGCATTGTCGGACATGATGAGGAGAAGGATAAGAATTTTATCAAGGCGCTCCAGCATGTGGAAAAAAAGCTGACCGGAGGAGACGAAGGACAGTTTTACAAAGGAACGCTGAAAAACAGGGAAGTACTGGAAACCGAAAACAGCATTGTGATTCTCGGAGACGTCTATCCGGGAAGCGCAGTGATTTCGGGAGGAAACATTATCGTGCTCGGCGGTCTGTACGGGGAAGCCTATGCGGGCGGCAGAGGGCAGGAAAATGCGTATGTAGTGGCGCTTGAAATGGAGCCGGAAAGACTTAAAATCGGCGATTTCAAATATAAAGCATCTACCAGACAGACAAGATGGGGGATTCGCCCCAAGATACAACCGAAAATTGCATATGTGAAAAACAAAAGTGTAGTCTATGAACCGCTTACCAAAGATATGCTGGATTCCCTTGCATAAAAGAAAGGAAATCCGGAGGACGACAAAACAGAAACTGGAGGATATGGTATGGAAAAAGAAGTTATTGTCGTCACTTCAGGAAAAGGCGGTGTGGGAAAGACCACCACATCAGCAAACGTTGGTACGGGTCTTGCAAAGCTCGGCAAGAAAGTCTGCCTGATAGACACGGATATCGGTCTGAGAAATCTGGATGTTGTCATGGGACTGGAAAACCGGATTGTCTACAATCTGGTGGACGTGGTGGAGGGTAACTGCCGTATCAAACAGGCACTTATCCGGGATAAGCGCCACCCCGGACTTTATCTCATGCCATCGGCACAGACAAAGGATAAATCGGCGGTTTCACCGGGACAGATGGTGAAGGTGATTGAGCGTTTGAAGGAAGAGTTTGATTACATTATTCTGGATTGTCCCGCCGGAATCGAGCAGGGATTTCAGAATGCAATCGCCGGAGCAAACAGGGCACTGGTGGTTACGACCCCGGAGGTTTCCGCCATCCGGGACGCAGACCGGATTATCGGTCTGTTGGAGGCAAACGGTTTTAAGCAGATGGATTTGATTATCAACAGGCTCAGACCGGATATGGTAAAGCGCGGGGATATGATGTCCGCTGCGGATGTGGTTGACATTCTGGCAATTCCTTTAATCGGAATTATCCCGGATGACGAGAACGTGGTGGTTTCCACCAATCAGGGAGAACCGCTTGTGGGCAGTGACACGCCCGCCGGACAGGCATACGGAAACGTGGTAAGCCGGATTACGGGAAAAGAGGTTCCGTTCCTCAATTTTGAAAGGAGTATTTCGTTCTGGACAAGGGTAACAGGAATTTTTCACCGGGTATAAGGAGGCTTTTTTATGAGACATTTTTTTCGCAAAAAGAGCTCCTGTCAGGTCGCAAAGGACCGGTTGAAAATTCTACTGATTTCAGACCGTGTGAATTGTTCTCCTGAGACAATGGAGCTGATTAAGGCGGACATCACGAAAGTGATTTCCAAGTATATGAAAATTGATGCAGAGCATATGGATATTCAGATTAGCGCCAAGGCAAACAAAAGCGGCCGCGGCAGTAAAACACCGATACTGTATGCGAATATTCCCATTCTCGATTTAAACAAGCAGCTGTAGCGTATGGCTGTGCAATCGGCAGGTATGGGAAATTTACCGGAAGGAATATTATGTTAAAAAATTACAGACTTAGAGATTTTGATTTCAAGTTGATATTGATGGTACTGGCGTTGTCTTTAGTCGGCGTTTTTGCCATCGGAAGTGCGGAAGAGTCCCTGATGTCAAGACAGCTGATGGGTGTCGTGGCAGGGGCATGTATTATGCTGGTGCTTACGTTCATCGATTATTCCCTGCTTTTAAAGTTGTACTGGCTGATGTATGCGGGCAATCTGATACTGCTGATACTGGTTATCGTTGCGGGAAAAGAAGGCGGTGGAGCACAGAGATGGTTCCAAATCGGGGGACTGAAATTTCAGCCCTCCGAAACTGCTAAAATTTTATTGATTTTATTCTTTGCACAGTTTATTATGAAATATAAGGAGAAGTTGAATACCTTTAAGGTGATTGCGGCGTGTGTCGTTTTGATCGGTATTCCTTGGGCTTTGATTTATGAACAGCCCGATTTGTCCACCAGCGTGGTGGTACTGGTCATTTTCTGTATCATCATGTTTGCGGGAGGAATCAGCTACAAGATAGTGATTGGTGTCCTTGTGGTGGCGATTCCTGCGGTGGCAATATTGATTTCACTGGCGCTCCAGCCGGAAAATTCGATTTTGGACAAATACCAGAAAAACCGTATTTTATCCTTTATCAATCCGGAGGAGTATGCGACCACGGAGGCATATCAGCAGCTAAACTCCGTTACAGCCATTGCGTCCGGACAGTTAGACGGAAAGGGCTATAAAAACAACGAAATTACCTCCGTGAAAAACGGTAATTTTATTTCAGAGGCACAGACAGACTTTATCTTTGCGGTGATTGGGGAAGAATTCGGATTTAGAGGCTGCGTGGTTGTGATTGTGCTTTTGATTGGAATTGCGCTGGAATGTATATCCGTCGCCCGAAAGGCGAAGGATATTGCGGGAACCGTTATAGCGGCGGGAATGGGAGGACTGATTGCCTTTCAAGGTTTTTTCAACATTGGAGTTGCAGTCTTTATCCTTCCGAATACGGGATTGCCCATGCCTTTTGTGAGCTACGGTCTGACGTCTCTGATGAGTCTTTATATCGGGATGGGATTTGTAATGAATGTAAGGCTGCAGGCAAGGAAAAATAATTATTAACAGCAGAGGGGGCTGACTTCGATGAACATTGCACTGATTGCACATGATGCCAAGAAAAAACTGATGCAGAATTTTTGTATTGCTT
Organism: uncultured Acetatifactor sp.; assembly: GCA_934426825.1. Classification (GTDB taxonomy): domain Bacteria; phylum Bacillota; class Clostridia; order Lachnospirales; family Lachnospiraceae; genus Acetatifactor. Next base: position 123,993 of record CAKRYI010000001.1, read on the forward strand.
ACAGAGGAATTCTGAGCAAAAATGAATTGTTTGCCACAGGTACAACGGGTAGACTGATTGAGGAAGTTACCAATCTGAATATTCACAAATATCTTGCGGGACATTTGGGCGGTGAGCAGCAGATTGGCGCGCAGATAGAGCATAACCAGATTGACCTCGTGATTTTCTTGAGAGACCCCCTGACGTCCAAGTCCCATGAGCCGGACGTCAATAACGTGGTTCGTCTCTGCGATATGCACAATATTCCTTTGGCAACCAATTTAGCGACAGCGGAACTGTTAATTAAGTCACTGGACAGAGGAGATTTAGAGTGGCGTGAGATGTATAAGTAAACGTTTTACAGGCTTATGTCTGGCGCTGGCTGTGATGTGCAGCTTTACGGCCTGCGGGAATCTGAAATATGATATGGCATATGAAGCGGATTCCGCCGTCAGCAGCTTTAACGTGATTTCCGGCAGGGAATCCAAAACGGCGCAGCCTTTTGCTGCGGATTTGTGCGTCATAACAGGGGATATACTGGATGATGAGAATGTGGACATGTCTCAGGCAACGGCGGCGGTTTTGGTGGATTTAAACAGCAAGGAAGCCGTCTATTCCAAGAACGCCCACGAAAGACTGCATCCGGCAAGCCTCACCAAAGTTATGACAGCGCTGGTTGCTTTGGAAAACGGTTCGCTGGATCAGGTATTGACCGCTACGGACAATGTGAGAATTACGGAGTCCGGAGCGCAGTTGTGCGGAATCAAGAGCGGGGACAGCATGACGCTTGATCAGGCATTACATATCCTGTTAATGTACTCGGCAAATGATGTGGCGCTTATGATTGCCGAAAATATCGGCGGCAGTGTGGAACATTTCGTGGAAATGATGAACGAGGAGGCGGTTCGCCTCGGCGCTACCAATACCAGTTTTGCCAATCCCCACGGGCTTACGGCGGACGGTCATTACACGACGGCATATGACTTATATCTGATTTTTAATGAGGCAATTAAGTATGATACCTTTACGGAAATCATACATATGGCAAATTATAAGACGACTTATTACGACAAGATCGGAAATGCCAAAGAAATTTCGGTGTCCAGCACTAACTGGTACCTAAACGGCAAGACCAAACAGCCGGAAAACATTACGGTAATCGGCGGCAAGACGGGAACAACCAATGCCGCAAGAAACTGTCTGATTTTATTGTCTAGGGATGTGAAGGGTTCCCCTTATATCTCGGTTATCTTAAGTTCGGTGTCAAGGGATATTTTGTATCCGGAAATGACAGATTTGTTAGAAGAAATCAATAAGTAGAGGTTGTTTTTTGACATCATATCAACTATAATAGAAACAGATAGAAAATTTTTTCCATCAATTTACGATAGGAGGGTTACCCAATGGTTCAGTTAATTGTAGGCAAAAAAGGAAAAGGCAAGACCAAACAGTTATTGGATAAAGTGAATAATGAGGTTAAGAACATTTCGGGTAATATTGTTTATCTGGACAAAAGTACCAAGCATATGTATGAACTGAACAATAAGGTGCGTCTGATTGACGTCTCCCAGTGGCAGATTGAGACCAGTGATGAGTTTGTAGGTTTTGTATGCGGAATCATATCTCAGGATCATGATTTGCAGCAGATGTATTTTGACAGCTTTTTAAAGAATGCCTGTCTGGAAGGAAAGGACATTACGGCTACCGTTGAGAAATTGGAGAAGGTAAGCGAAGCCAAAAAGGTTGATTTTATCTTGAGCGTATCCGTGGATGAAGAAGAGCTTCCGGAAGCAATGAAAGAGAAAGTAATTATTTCCCTGTAGGACTTTCCTGTGGGAAATGCAATAGTAACACACATAAGAAAAGCCTCGGATTAACCGAGGCTTTTCATGAGTAATTTGGAGGTTTGGCAGCTTTGGCAAACGGCAGTAAAAAAATAAAACGATACAGAAAACCGTTGAATCTGAATATAGGTATGCTGATTTTTGGGGCTGTGTTTATCTACGTGATTATCTGTGTGATTATGTATTTTCAGACCACTCATATCGTGCGTTATGAGGTGAAGGAAGGCTCCCTTGCCACGGATAACATTTACCGCGGGGTCATAATCCGCAAGGAGAGCGTGGTAAATGCTGATACCGCCGGTTATGTCAATTACTATGCCAGAGAAGGGGAAAGAGTCGCAAAAGGAGATTTGGTCTATACGGTGGATGAAACCGGGCGGCTGAACGAATATCTGGAGAACCTGAATCTTGGGGAAAATTCACTGGACAAAAGGGAACTGGCAGAGTTTCGCAGTGAAATATCCAATTTCATGCACGGATTTGATGAAAAAAATTATGATAATATTTATGATTTCAAGTATTCGTTAAAAAATACGGTGTTAAAACTTGCCAATGCCAATATGCTGCAGGGTATCAGCAGCATGAACGGAACCGAGGGCGTGGCAAATATCGTCAATTTCTGTAATGCGCCTTTTACCGGGGTGGTAGCCTACTGGACGGACGGTTACGAAAACCTGACTGCGGATGCTGTCACGGAGAGCGTGTTTGACGAGAAGACATACGAGAAGAACCAGATGGTGGGAAATGCGCTGATGGCGGTTTCGGATGCGGTGTACAAGCTGTCCACGGACGAAAACTGGTCGGTGGTTGTTCCCATTGACAACGATATGGGCGTGCAGATGGAACAGGAAGGGTATGTGAAAGTCCGCTTTTTGAAAAACCAGTACGAATCATGGGGCGCAACAAAGCTCTTACATAATGCGGACGGCAAAACCTATCTGGAACTGAGCTTTACCAACTCCATGATTTCTTTCGTGTCAGACCGTTTTCTGGACATAGAGCTGATTATCAATGATGAAAAGGGACTTAAGATTCCAAACTCCTCTATTGTGCAGAAGGATTTTTTCCTCATACCGGAGGATTATGTGAGGACGGGAAACGACAACGAAAGCAGCACCGGAGTCATCCGTCAGTGTTATTTGGAGGACGGCACGATTTCCAGTGAGTTTATCCCACTTGATGTGTACAGTTACAGCGAGGAATCCAAGGAGTATTATCTGGGAACGGATGTGCTTGCTACGGGAGATATTCTCTATAAAACGGACAGTCAGGAGACGTACACGGTAAGCAAGCGCGCCACCCTGATTGGTGTTTACAATATGAATAAAGGATATGCGGACTTTAAGCAGATTAATATTCTGTATCAGAACGAAGAGTATTCCATTGTCAAGGCAAATACCCGGTACGGGTTGAATGTATATGATTATATTGTTCTGGATGCGGAAGCGGTCAGTGATGACCAGTTTTTGAATGACAGGTGAGAAAGGAAGCGTGTATCATGATTTGCGACAATATAGAACAGGTGGAAAAAAAGATTTCCGATGCCTGCAAAAAGGCGGGAAGAGATGCAAAGGATGTGACACTGATTACCGTAAGCAAGACCAAACCGGTGTCCATGCTGCGGGAGGCTTACGAGGCGGGCTCCAGAGATTTCGGTGAAAACAAGGTTCAGGAAATGCTGGACAAGATTCCCGAAATGCCGGATGATGTGCGGTGGCATTTAATCGGTCATTTGCAGCGCAACAAGGTAAAATATATTGTGGACAAGGTCTTTTTGATTCACAGTGTTGATTCCCTGCGGCTTGCGGAGGAAATCAGCAGGGAGGCTTTGAAACATCAGGTGGAGGTTGACATTCTGATTGAAGTCAATGTGGCGCAGGAGGAGAGCAAGTTTGGCGTGTCCGTGGAGGATACCTGTGAACTGGTGCAGGAGATTGCCAAATTGTCCGGAATCCATATCAAGGGACTTATGACAATCGCACCTTATGTGGAAAATGCTGAGGAAAACCGCGGTATTTTTCGAAAATTGAAAGAATTGTCTGTTGACATAGCGAAGAAAAACATTGATAATGTTTTTATGAATATATTGTCCATGGGAATGACGGGAGATTACACGGTTGCAGTAGAGGAAGGCGCCACTTATGTGAGAGTCGGCACAGGAATCTTTGGTGAACGCGATTACAGCAAATAAAAGGAGAGCAGTTGAAATGGGTGTAATGGATAAGTTTTTGAATTATATGAAACTTAACGATGAAGATGAAGATTTTTATGATGACGAATATTTAGATGATGATGAAGAAGTGGAAGAGCCTGCACCCAGAAAGGCAAGTGCATCCAAGTCGAAGGATACCGATAATTATGACGACGGAAGAAATGCCAGAAAGGCTGCACAGCCCAAGGTAACGCCTATCCGCCAGAATGTGACGAGAAAAATGCCCGGTACCGGCATGGAGGTATGCGTGATTAAGCCGACTTCCGTGGAGGACGCAAGGGAGATTACAGAGACTCTTTTGGCGAACCGGACGGTAGTTTTAAATCTGGAAGGACTGGATGTGGATATTGCGCAGAGAATCATTGACTTTACTTCCGGTTCCTGTTTCGCAATTTCCGGAAATCTGCAGAAGATTTCCCATTACATTTTCATTATTACGCCTGCCAGCGTAGACATATCCGGAGATTTTCAGGATATTTTCGGAGGTTCTTTTGACACCATTAATAATGGATTATAAATAAAAGGGCTTCCCGTTTGGAAGAAAGCGGGGAGCCTTTTTTCGGACATTTTACGAGAAAAAGAAAGCAAAAAGGGAGAAAAGATGGCAGAACGATTACCGATTTTGATGAATAAAAAGCCATGTTACGACATTGTGTTCAGCAAGGGCTTTGAGGAACTTCCCGAAGAACTGAAAGCATTTGACGTAGCTGAAAGAAAAATATGTATTGTGACGGATTCCAATGTGGATGAACTGTACGGTGAACAGGTTCTTAACCTTTTGCAGAACTCCTGTGCAAAAGCCGTAAAATATGCTTTTCCCGCAGGAGAGGAAAGCAAGAACTTAGATACCGTAAAAGAGGTTTACAAGTTTTTAATTGAAGAGAAAATCGACAGGAAGGATATGCTTGTGGCGTTAGGCGGCGGCGTTGTCGGTGATTTGACCGGATTTACGGCGGCAACCTATCTGCGGGGCATTGATTTCATTCAGATACCGACCACGCTCTTGGCGCAGGCGGACAGCTCCATCGGCGGCAAAACCGGTGTGGATTTTGACGGCTATAAGAACATGGTGGGCGCTTTTAAAATGCCCCGTCTGGTTTACATGAATATTTCGGTACTCGCGACGCTGGAGGACAGGCAGTTTTTCTCCGGATTTGCGGAAATCATGAAGCACGGCATTATCAAGGACAGCATTTATTACGAATGGCTGATTGAAAATATGTATGAAATCTGTGAGAGAGACCCTGACACACTGCTTGAGATGGTGCAGAGAAGCTGCAATGTCAAGAAACTGGTGGTGGAAAAGGATCCCACGGAGCAGGGAGACCGGGCGCTGTTGAATTTAGGACATACTATCGGCCATGCCATAGAGAAGGCAAAGAATTTTACCCTGTATCACGGGGAGTGTGTGGCTCTCGGCACGGTTGCGGCGGCTTATATTTCATGGAAAAAGGAATTGCTTTCCATGGAGGAATATTACGAAATCCGCGATATGTTCGTACCGTTTTACCTGCCTATCAGCGTGGACGGCATTGACGCACAGGAAATTCTGAAACTTACAAAATCGGATAAAAAGATGGAATCCGGCAAAATCAAATTTATATTGCTTAAAAAAATCGGCAAGGCAGTCATTGACACTACCGTGACGGATGAAGAGATTTTGGCGGCAATCGAAGAAATTAACTTTAGTGAAGAGGATGCACATGAGTAACACAGAGAATCAGAGCAGCACGGAAATGGAAACCGCTGCAAATGTTATTAACAGAGGAAATAATGTAGTCGAGGTAAAACGCTTTAAAATGCTGATACTGGATGCGGTTGTGGCGGCGCTTTTGCTCGGATTTGACCAATTTACCAAATATCTGGCAATCGTCAAACTCAAATCCCAGCCGGCGCATGTGCTGATTGACGGAGTGCTGGAGCTGCAATATCTTGAAAACAGAGGCTCTGCCTTTGGTATGCTGCAAAACCAGAAGTTTTTTATTCTCTTTGTGGGCTTTGTCTTTATGGCAGTTATCTTTTTCTTTTTGTTCAAGCTGCCCAGAAGAAAGAAATTCTGTGTGGTTCACATTCTGCTCTCCGTGATTATTGCGGGTGGAATCGGGAACATGGTGGACAGATTCCGATTCGATTATGTGGTGGACTTTATTTCTTTTGTGCTCATTGATTATCCGATTTTTAATGTGGCGGATATTTATATTGTATGCGGAACCGTTATTTTGTTTATCCTGTTTCTCTTTGTTTTCTCGGAGAAGGATTTGGAGTTTTTGAATTTTAAACAGAAGCGCTACCGCGAGATGAAATAAATGGGGATTTTATTTCTATGGACAATTCTACGGATAAGTTTTTATTTCAGATAAGTGAAGAGATGGAAGATGAGAGAATCGATAAGTGCGTCAGTGCGCTTATCGATTCTTTGTCACGCTCCTATATTCAGAAAATGATAAAAGAGGAGCGTGTTTTAGTGAACGGAGCGCCGGTGAAGGGCAGCTACCGGGTGAAGGACGGGGACGAGGTTTCCTTTGAACTGCCGCCATCGGTGGAGCCGGACATTGAGCCGGAGAATATTCCTTTGGATATTCTCTATGAGGACCCGGACGTGATTATCGTCAACAAACCCAAGGGAATGGTGGTGCACCCGGCTGCAGGACACTACAGCGGGACATTGGTAAATGCGCTTATGTATCACTGCGGAAGTGAACTTTCCGGTATCAACGGCGTCATACGTCCGGGAATCGTGCACCGCATTGACAGAGACACCACGGGGTCTTTAATTGTCTGTAAAAATGACAGGGCGCACAACTGTATTGCACAGCAGTTAAAAGAGCACAGTATCAACCGCCGGTATCGCGCTATCTGTTACGGCGTCTTAAAGGAGGACGAGGGCGTCATTGACAAGCCCATAGGCAGACACCCGACAGACCGGAAAAAGATGGCGGTTAACGAGAAAAACGGAAAACGTGCCGTCACCCATTACCGGGTACTGGAGAGGTTTGACAAGTACACATATATTGAATGTGTGCTGGAGACCGGGCGGACACACCAGATTCGCGTGCATATGGCGTCCATAGGACACCCGCTTTTGGGAGATGAGGTCTATTCGGACAGGAAATGTCCCTTTAAGTTAGAGGGGCAGACTTTACATGCAAAAACGCTTGGATTCGTGCATCCGTCCACCGGAGAGTACATGGAGGTAGACGCTCCGCTGCCGGAGTATTTTTCTCATTTGCTGCAAATTTTATAATGTCTGTATTTTCAGACAAATTGTATATATTCTTTATAAATTCAAGAAAGTTTCTTGCAAAACTGCTGAAAATAGTGTATACTACAGGTAAGCAATTCAGAGATAATTGCCATTATTTATTCAGGAAGGCAGGGGATTTGTATGAATACAGTAATTACAATCGGAAGACAGTTTGGCTCGGCAGGACGTGAAATCGGGGAACAGGTTGCAGCGTATTTTGGAATCAAATGCTATGACAAGGAGCTTTTAACCAGAGCTGCGAAGGAAAGTGGTTTTTGTGAAGAAATGCTTCAGAATCATGATGAAAGACCTACCAATTCCTTCCTGTATAATCTGGTAATGGATACTTATTCTTTTGGATATAATGCGTCCTCCTTTGTGGATATGCCGATCAGCCACAAAGTATTTCTGGCACAGTTTGACACCATTAAGAAGATTGCAAGCGAGGGTCCCTGCGTTATCGTAGGTCGTTGTGCGGATTATGCTCTTGCAGACCGCAAGAATTGCGTTCACCTCTTTATCTACGGTGATGAGGAGACGAAGGTAAAGCGGATTATGGAGAAGTACAGCCTGACGGAAGCCAAGGCAAAGGATATGATTCTCAAGAAGGATAAGCAGAGACAGAGTTATTACAACTATTATTCTTCCAAGAAATGGGGTCGTGCCGACAGCTATGATTTGTGCATCAACAGCAGTGTCTTGGGAGTGGAAGGAACGGTTAAGCTGATTGTCCAGTACATAGAGGATTTTGAAAAGAAGAACAATCCCTGATAAAAGATATACGGATTAGGCAATAATTTGTCTTTTATTTTGAAATAATTGAATAGAAATGCTTGACATGTAAGGGCACCTCATGCTATTATACTACGGTATGCCGCATAACTAGGTAGAAGTGTGCAGTCCGACAGGATTACATCACCAAAGTTAGCGAGTAAATGGACGAAGTTATGTTTTGACATTGCGTAGTTCATGAATAGGAGGTGCCTTTATTATGTACGCTATTATTGCAACAGGTGGAAAACAGTACAAGGTTGCTGAAGGAGATGTCATCAAAGTTGAGAAACTTGACGTTGAAGCAGGCAACACCGTTACTTTTGACCAGGTAATCGCAGTAAGTGACGCTACCCTCAAGGTTGGTGCAGACGTTGCAGGTGCAACTGTTTCCGCAACCGTTATGGAGCAGGGAAGAGGTAAGAAGGTTATTGTATACAAATACAAGAGAAAAACCGGCTACCACAAAAAGAACGGTCATAGACAAGCATACACTCAGGTTAAGATTGACAAGATTAATGCGTAATTGATATGACTACTATTGTTATTCGTAAGGACAATAACGGTTCCTACAGAGGTTTTATCTGTATGGGACATGCAGAATATGCCAGGAAAAATCAACCGGATATTTTATGTGCAGCCATTTCGGCGCTGGTAATCGGCACCATTAACTCTTTGGAGGAACTGGCAGGCGAGAAGCTGGTTGTGGCACAGGAGGAAAGCAGCGGCTTTATCAAATGTGATTTTCAGGGTGTTTTGCAGGAAAAGTCAGTATTCCTGTTGGATTCCATGGTATTTTCTCTGGAAAATCTAAGCAGGGAATACGGTAAAAAGTATTTACAAGTAAAATTCGAGGAGGTGTAAACCATGTTTAATATGAACCTTCAGTTTTTCGCTCATAAAAAGGGAGTTGGTTCTACCAAGAACGGTAGAGATTCCGAGTCCAAGAGATTAGGTGCGAAGAGAGCCGACGGACAATTCGTTAAAGCAGGAAACATTCTGTACAGACAGCGTGGAACCAAGATTCATCCCGGCAACAATGTAGGAATCGGCGGTGACGATACCTTATATGCACTGGTTGACGGTGTTCTTCGTTTTGAGAGAAAAGGAAGAGATAAGAAACAGGCTTCCGTATATCCTGTAGAGCAGTAAATTGTTATTTAGAGAGGCTTCAAACAGACAGATGTTTGAAGCCTTTTTTAAAGTCCGATGGAAACGGCACCTTTCAGAAAGGAGAGCAGAGTTATGTTTGCTGATAGAGCCAAAATATACGTCAGAAGCGGTAAGGGAGGAGATGGACATGTCTCTTTCCGTCGCGAAAAATATGTACCCAATGGCGGTCCCGACGGAGGTGACGGCGGACGAGGCGGTGATGTCATTTTTGTGGTGGATGAGGGACTGAACACGCTCATTGACTTCAGACATATCCGAAAATACAAGGCAGAGGACGGAGAAGAAGGCGGCAAGAAAAACTGCCGCGGCAAGGACGGCAAGGATATTATTATCAAAGTTCCCGGCGGTACCGTAATTAAGGAGGCTGAGAGCGGACAGGTCATCACGGATATGTCCGGTGATAATAAGAGAGTGGTTCTGTTAAAAGGCGGCAGAGGCGGCAACGGAAACCAGCACTATGCCACCAGCACCATGCAGGCGCCGAAATATGCCCAGCCCGGTCAGGCAGCTCAGGAACTGGAGCTGATTTTGGAATTGAAGGTGATTGCGGATGTGGGTCTTGTCGGATTCCCCAATGTTGGAAAATCCACTTTCTTATCCCGTGTTACCAATGCCAGACCGAAAATTGCAAACTATCATTTCACAACCTTAAATCCGAATCTTGGAGTAGTGGATTTGGAGGGAACCGGCGGTTTTGTCATTGCGGATATTCCGGGACTCATCGAGGGAGCTTCCGAGGGTATCGGTCTCGGTCATGAGTTTTTACGTCATATTGAACGAACCAAGGTATTGATTCATATTGTGGATGCGGCAGGTACGGAAGGACGCGACCCCATTCAGGATATTTATGCCATCAATAAGGAATTGGAGGCGTACAATGCAGATATTGCAAAACGCCCACAGGTGATTGCGGCGAATAAGATAGATGCAATTTATGACAACGAAAATAACGCTGTTGAAGCGATAAAGGCTGAATTTGAGCCAAAAGGAATTAAAGTATACCCGATTTCCGCAGTGACCGGAGAAGGGGTAAAGGAACTTCTGTATCATGTAAATGATATGCTTCAGGAAATCGGTGAGGAAACCACCGTATTTGAGCAGGAATACTTCCCGGATCAGAAGGGAACCTATTCGGACGAGCCGTATACCGTTGAGTATGATGCGGAAGAGGATGAATATGTGGTGGAAGGCCCCAGAATCGAAAAGATGCTGGGATATACCAATCTTGAGAGCGAGAAAGGTTTCTCCTTCTTCCAGAGATTTTTGAAGGAAAACGGCATTTTGGACGAATTGGAAGCCCTCGGAATCAAGGAGGGAGATACCGTCAGAATGTATGGTCTTTCTTTTGACTACTACAAATAATACGGAGGAATGATTATGACCAGTAAGCAGAGAGCATATCTGAAAAGTCTTGCAAGCACGTTAGACCCCGTGTTTCAGGTGGGAAAGTCAAGTCTTACACCGGAAATCACAGAGGCTGTGTCGGAGTGTTTTAACCGGAATGAACTGATTAAAATTGCAGTGCTTAAAAACTGCATGGATGATCCGAGAGCCATCGCAGAGGTGCTTGGAGAGAGAACACACTCACAGGTAGTTCAGGTGATAGGTAAAAAGATTGTCCTGTATAAGCCTGACAGAGACAACCCTAAGATTCAGCTTCCCAAATAAGTATTTTTAGAAAACCGTATGTTTTCAGGAGAGCACAGTGATGAAAAAAGTGGGTATCATGGGTGGAACCTTCAACCCGATTCATATCGGTCATCTGATTCTGGCGCAAAGAGCCATGGAGGAGCTTTCTCTGGATGAGGTGTGGTTCATTCCGACGGGATGTTCCTATATGAAAAAGGACTCCGTGGATATACTGTCCGGGCAGGAAAGGCTTGAAATGGCTGCGCTGGCGGTGCAGGATAACCCGAAAATGAAATGTCTGGATATTGAAATCAAAAGAAACGGTTATACTTATAGTTACGAAACTTTAGAACAGCTTAACCGGGAGAATCCGGATACCGGATTTTACTTTATTTTTGGTGCAGACTGTCTGTTTTCCATTGAAAAATGGAAATATCCGGAACGGATTTTTGACAGCTGTACGATTGCGGCGGCAGTGCGAAACGGTGCATCGGTAGATGCAATGGAGGCGAAAAGCGCGGAGTTAAAAGAACGCTATGGAGCGGATATTTGTCTGGTTCCGTTTCCGAATTTGGAAATATCCTCCACGGATATCAGAGAGCGTATCAGAATGGGAAAGAGCGTCCGCTATCTTTTGCCTGAAAATGTGCTTGCCTATATTGAAGAAAAGAGATTTTATAGATGAAGAGAATCAACGAACTTTCCAAAATAAGAAGGGCGATGGAAAAGACCTTGGACCCGAAGCGCTACGAACATACCCTTGGGGTGGAATTTACAGCGGCGGCGCTTGCCATGCGCTATGATGCCTCTGTGCAGAATGCGCAGCTTGCCGGTCTGTTACACGACTGCGCGAAGTGCCTTTCGGACGAAAAGCGCCTCGCAATCTGTGAGCGCCACAACATCAGCGTGAATGATGTGGAAAAAAGAAATCCGTTTCTGCTGCATGCAAAGGTTGGAAGTTTTCTTGCCATGGATGAATATGGAGTGACTGACCCGGATGTCATTCATGCCATTTTAAACCATACCACCGGAAGACCGGGGATGAGTCTTTTGGAAAAAATTATCTTTATTGCGGATTATATCGAACCGGGCAGAAAACAGGCGCCCAATCTGCAGATGATTCGCAAACTGGCATTTATCAATTTAGACGAGGCGCTCATCAAAATTCTGGAGGATACTTTAACCTATCTGAAAGAAAGCGGCGGAGAGATAGACCCTATGACGGAAAAGACATATCAGTATTATCGTTCGGAAAATGATGAAAATACGGGAAAGGTGGACTAAAATGGAGACAAATGCAAAAGAACTGGCAAGACTGGCAATTAAGGCGTTGGAGGATAAAAAGGCAGAGGACATTAAAGTGATTGATATTAGCGGAGTCTCTGTCATTGCGGATTACTTTATCATTGCGGGCGGTAACAACAGAAGCCAGATACAGGCGCTCTGCGATAACGTGAGTGAACAGCTCGGACGCGCAGGACATCCCGAAAAACAGATTGAGGGATATGATACCGCAAACTGGATTTTGCTGGATTTCGGCGATATTATCGTACACATTTTTGATAAAGAGAACAGACTTCTCTATGATTTGGAGAGAATCTGGAGAGACGGAAAACAGGTGGACATTGACACTCTGTAATGTATAACATAAAAGGGACTTTCCGACGGGGCAGTAATGCTTTGCGGAGAGTCCCTTTTGCGTTACGCTGCTTAAGCTGCGTCTTTGCTGTCACCGAGACGCATATAGAAAGTCAGCAGATATATGCCGCAGATACCGACAATCATGTAGACGATTCGTGATAACCAAGACATATCGCCAAAGAGGAAGGCTACAAGGTCAAAACGGAATAAACCAATCAGCCCCCAGTTGATGGCACCGATGATTGCAATGGTCAGTGCCGTACCATCTAAATATTTGTTACCCATGCTATCCTCATTTCTGCGCATCTGTGTCGCGCAATATTATGATACAGAAGATAGCATGCCCGTTTCTGTTGATATTATACTGTGGGTGTAGAGAAGAAAACAGCCCACAGATGAAACAGATATCTTTCTATAAATTAAATAGATTTTTTCATAAATAAATAGAATCTTTATGAAATGGCGGCAGGACAGCGGCTCCTGCCGGATTGAATTCTGCATTTACAGAATCGGTATGCTGTAAATCCGCATATGTAGAATCTGAAAATCAATTAAAACACTACCGGTAAAAACGGAAGATACCGAATACCGTTCCCAAAATCTGGCAATCGTCAACAATAATGGGATCCATGGTGTCGTTCTCGGGCTGCAGACGGATATGCCCCTCCTCCTTATAAAATGTCTTGACGGTTGCGGAATCATCAATCAAGGCAACGACCATTTCACCGTTATGTGCGGTATTGCAGGAGTGGACAAACACTCTGTCTCCGTCAAAGATACCGGCGTTAATCATGGAGTCGCCGCGTACGTTCAGAATAAAGGATTCTCCCTTAGGAACAACATCCGCGGGAACCGGAAAATAATCCTGTATGTTCTCCTCGGCGAGAATGGGAAGTCCGGCTGCCACATTCCCGATAATCGGCAGGCTCACCATCTCCGTGCGGACCATCTGAAAGCTGTCATCGCAGATTTCGATGGCACGAGGCTTCGTGGGGTCACGTCTGATATAGCCGTTCTTCTCCAATGTCTCCAAATGGGAATGAACGGAAGAGGTAGATTTCAGATTCACGGTCTCGCAGATTTCGCGAACCGTGGGCGGATACCCCTTCTTTAAAATCTCATCTTTAATATAGTTCAGTATTTCCTGTTGCTTGGGGGTAATCTTACCAAAGCCCATGTGCACGTCCTCCCTTTTTTTCATTTATTATAAAAAGTATAGCATACCATTTTCCAAAAAGCAAACATATATTCCAAAAATATGTTCGATTTTCTATTGACAAAAGAAAATATGTTCGATATAATGCAATCAGAACGGATGTTCCGAACACATTTTCTAAGCTGTTGGAAAGGATATGAGGATTATGAGAACAGACAGGAATTACAGAGTAAATGAGATGACGGACAGAGAGTATCGTGCCTATAAGAGACAGTGCAGAATCCGCAGGGAGCGCAGACGCAAAGTGCTGACACTTTTTCTGACGGTATGCCTGATTGTTATCTGTGCCGGTTCCTATCATTCCATTGTATCCAGTGCAAAGTCCGGCAGTGATGACATTGCTTTTAAATATTATACCGATATTACGGTAGCGGCAGGAGATACCTTGTGGGATATTGCGGACGAATATATTGATTATGAGCAGTATAAAGACAAGGACAGCTACATTACGGAGGTAAGAAGCATCAACCACATTGCGGAAGATGCCTCTATTCGTGCGGGACAGAATCTGATTGTCCCCTATTATTCCCATGAATTTGTAAAGTAAACGGCTATTGCTGTTACCGGTTATTTCTGTTACAGGGGCGGTGCTTTTCGGGTGGAATGAGAGTTCTCCCTTAAATGTACGGCGTTGGCTGCCCGTCTGCGGCGTTCGTCCTCCTGTGCAGCGTAGTGTTTTCGGGTGGTATTGACGTCCTTATGTCCTAAGACGTCTGCCACAAGATAAATATCACCGGTTTCCTGATAGAGCGTGGTGCCATAGGTGCTCCGCAGCTTGTGTGGGGTAATTTTCTTTAATGTCGTAACTCTCGAAGCATATTTTTTTACCAGATTTTCAACGGAGCGAACAGCAATTCTGCGGTTTTGCAGGGAGAGGAAGAGTGCATTTTCGTGTCCCTCGGCAGGAATGATATGTTCACGCTGTTCCAGATAATCCAAGAGAGCAGTTTCCACCTCCTCGCCAAAATAGATAACTGCCTCATAACCGCCTTTTCTGCGGATTTTGATTCCGTTCACGTCAAAGTCAATATCAGAAATGTTAAGTCCCACACATTCCGATACTCGGATTCCGGTACCCAATAACAGGGTCAAAAGCGCAACATCCCTTACTTTAGTCTTTTTATGGTATTCCAGTTCCTTTTTTGTGAGATTATCGCCGTTTTCCACCTGATCCAATAAAATTGCCACCTCGTTTGGCTCCAGACGGATAATTTCTTTTTCGTGGAGCTTGGGGAGGGGAACCAAAGCGGCGGGATTTTTTTCAATCATCTCGTTCTCAAAAAAATAGTTGTAAAAACTTCTGAGAGATGCTAATTTCCGGGATTTTCCACGCTCGTCATTGGTAATGTCCTTGCCGTCCTTTTGGTAAAGGGAAATATATTCCAAGTATTCCTCGATATCCATTCGGGAAAGGCGGTCTAACAGCGATAGCGGATAATCGGTTATTTCCATTTTGGCACATACGCTGTTTGTCTCGTGTAAGAATTCAAAAAACAGCCGTATGTCGTAGGCGTATGCAAGGCGTGTCCGGGTAGAGGTATATTCCTCGATTCCACGGAAGAAGGTCTTGCAAAAGGGCGGAAGAGTGGCAAGGACAGCCCGGAGTTTTATAATATTCTGTTTGTTTTGCTCGTCATGGTAATTTTCCTGTTTCACAACCGCCATTGTGTTATCTCCATCCTTCCAGACTGCTGTTTTTCACAGCGGTAAACATTCTTTCTTTTACACCGGGATTCTCCAGATTCATCTGCCGTATCAGATTTTTTACATATTCTCTTCTGGTATGACCGTCCATCGGACAGGTGCTTTTCACGACCGGAAGATTATATTTATGTACAAAGCCTTTTACATCCGATTCTCCCATATACAAAAGGGGACGTATGACGGTGATACCGGTGCGGTCAAGGTGTGTGACCGGAGAAAAGGTGTGAAGCCTGCCCTCATAAAGCAGGGACATCATCATTGTCTCGATGACATCATCCTTGTGGTGGGCATAGGCAATTTTGTTGCACCCCATTTTGATAAGTGCGTCATTGATGGCACCCTTTCGCATTTTGGCACAGAGAGAGCAGGGATTGTTCTCCTTGCGTATGTCAAAGACAATCTGTGCAATTTCCGTTTTTACAATGGTGTAAGGAACGTCCAATTCCGCACACAGTTTTTGAACTGCATCAAAATTGATATTCTGGAATCCTACATCTGCGGTGATGGCGTATAATTCAAAATTCTGAGGGTAAAATCTGCGCAGATTGCTCAGCGCATACAAAAGCGTGAGACTGTCCTTGCCTCCGGATATTCCGACGGCAATTTTATCGCCGGTTTCAATCATATGATAATCATCGACAGCCTGTCTGACGTTGCTTAATACCTGTTGAAGTTTCATGGTTCCTCCGATTTGTACTGCACATCTGTTGTGTGTATATTACGGAATTGAAGCAGAAAGCAGCTTCTGCGTGAATAAGGAAGCACCTTCTGTTTTGGGATATTTCTATTTTAGTATTTTTGAGCGTTAAAAACAATAGTAAGCTGTATGAGGTTTCTATAAGGTTTTTACATTTCTTAACTTGTGGTGAGAGTAAATTCAGTGTATATTAATAATATGCAGGTTGTATTTCATAGAATGAATTACAAATCGGATAGATAAAAGTGTAGACAAATGCAGTGCAGAAGAGGGAATCGGAATGAAAATTAAGCTGAATAACAAGTACATTAAGTGGGGACTGACATTATTTTTGGTTGTGGCGGCAAGTATTGTGTTTTATTATCTGCTGTTCCACGGCACCAATATCAAACAGGCATTTGACAAGGTAGTGGGAATTTTAATGCCCATTCTGTTCGGGCTTGCCATGGCATATCTGATGACGCCGGTTCTGAACTTTTTTGAAAATAAGGCGTTGATTCCGCTGTGCAATAAGTTGAAAATTCCTGACAGCAAAAAGAGACAGTCCGTTATCCGGGCATTTGGTATTCTGATTACGATTGTTCTGGTGTTTACGGTTATTTATACGTTGGTGGCAATGATGGTTTCCTCCATCGTGCCCAGTGTGGCAAGCATTATTTCCAATTTCGACAATTATACGAACAACTTTATTAAATGGCTAAATAAGTTTCTTTCGGATTATCCGGATATTGAATCCAATGTTATCAAAATGGTTGATAAGTATTCCGGAGAACTGGAGACATGGCTCAATGACACGGTACTTTCCAAATCCAGTATGTTGTTAAAGACGGTTTCCCTAAGTGTTATCGGCGTTCTGAAATTCTTGTGGAACAGTCTGATTGGACTGATTATTTCTGTGTATGTTCTTGCCAGCAAGGAGAAATTTACGGGACAGGCAAAGAAACTGACCTATTCCATCTTTGACAGGGAGTATGCCAATATTGTCATTAACAATTTCCGGTTTACACACAGAACCTTTATCGGGTTTATCAGCGGCAAAATTTTAGATTCCATTATTATCGGTCTGCTCTGCTTTATCGGTACCAGTATTATGCAGACACCGTATGCGGCATTGGTCAGCGTGATTGTGGGTGTAACCAACGTTATCCCGTTCTTTGGACCTTATCTTGGTGCAATCCCCAGTGCGATTCTGATTCTGATTGTCGACCCGATGCACCCACTCAACTGTGTTTACTTTGTAATCTTTATTCTGGTATTGCAACAGTTCGACGGCAATTTCCTTGGACCGAAGATATTGGGAAGCTCCACCGGACTTACCGGATTCTGGGTTATTTTCTCCATTACGCTGTTTGGCGGATTGTTCGGTGTTATGGGAATGTTTGTGGGCGTTCCGATTTTTGCGGTTATCTATGCGGCAATAAAGGCATTTGTCAATGCCTCCCTGAAAAAGAAACAGATTCCGTTAGATTCCGATGACTATATTTATGTGGACGCCATTACGGAGGAAGGACTTCATAAATATGTTCCGGATTATAAATTGAAAAAGAATCAGAAGGACAGAATGGCTTTCGGAAGCGAATTCCTTGTGGGGGAAGGAATCAGACCCATTGATTTTCTGCAGGAAGAGACAGAGGAGGCAGATGTACAAGGAAAAGCTGCAGAAGGAAGAACTTCGGAAGAAAAACCTGCAGAAGAAAAAATACAGACAGAGAAAACAAAAATACAGTAGAAAATGCTGAAACCAAGGGAGAAAGAAAATGCGTTTTGTAATACAGAGAGTGACAAGTGCAAATGTAAAAGTGGACGGGGAGACTTTAGGCGAAATCGGCAACGGTTTCCTTGTCCTTATCGGCGTCGGAAAAGGAGATACCAAAGAGATTGCGGATAAAATGACAAAGAAAATGCTTGGTATGCGCATTTTTAAGGATGAGAACGGGAAAACCAATCTGGATTTGAAAACGGTAAACGGCCAGCTGCTTCTTATCTCACAGTTTACACTGTATGCCGATTGCAAAAAAGGAAATCGTCCGTCTTTTATCAATGCCGGTGAAGCGCAGATGGCAGAGGAACTCTACCAATATATCATTGGATTGTGCAAAAAAGAGATAGATGTTGTGGAGGAAGGTTCCTTTGGCGCGGATATGAAAGTGTCACTGTTGAACGATGGTCCTTTTACGATTATTCTGGATTCTGACGAAATTATTTAAAAATCATAATAAGTTCGTACTAATTTCGCATAAAAGGCTTGCCACTGTACCTTTTCTGAGATATAATACATCTTGTATTAGCAAAATTTAAATTGCCATATATTGTGTTTAACCTGATTTCTCCAACAAAAGAGGTGTGGTTATGGCTCCGAAGACGGATACAGAGGTAATCATTGGCGGCAAGGTATTCACCCTGAGCGGCTATGAAAGTGAAGAATACTTACAGAAAGTAGCTTCTTATATCAATAATAAGGTAAATGAATACAGTAAAGTCGACAGTTTCCGCAGACAGCCGTTAGAGACACAGAGTGTTTTGCTGCAGCTTAACATTGCTGATGATTATTTCAAGGCAAAGAAGCAAATCTCGATTCTGGAG
Organism: uncultured Acetatifactor sp.; assembly: GCA_934426825.1. GTDB lineage: Bacteria > Bacillota > Clostridia > Lachnospirales > Lachnospiraceae > Acetatifactor. The sequence continues at coordinate 142,686 of CAKRYI010000001.1, forward strand.
GAGGAATTGCAGTCCAAGGAAAAGGAATTGTACGATTTGAAGCATGAATTGATTTCTGCGCAGATTAAATTGGAAAATGCCGAAAAGCAGTCCAAGGAATTTCAGCGGGAGTTAAATGAAAATGCCAAGAAAATTGTTCGTCTGGAGACAGAGTTGAAAGATAAATAAGTGTGGCTGTCCGGTTTCGGACAGCTTTTCTTGTACAGAGAGTAAGATATACAGAGGGTATAAGATTGAAAAATAAAATTTTTCAATCACGAGATTTGTGTCTGCGCGCACTTGACACAAACTCGCTATGTGCAAAGAACGTGCGCAGAAATGTGGAAAAAATGCAAAGGAAGCGAGTGGAACTGTTGGCGCCTGCCGGTAATGCAGAGGGATTTTACGGCGCCATCCATGCAGGAGCGGACGCTGTCTATCTGGGCGGAAGCCGTTTTGGTGCGAGAGCGTATGCTGATAATTTTACAACAGAAGAATTGAACCACTGCATCCGTTATGCGCATCTCTGGGGCAGAAAGGTGTATCTGACGGTGAATACGCTGGTCAGGGAATCTGAATTTGCGGATATTTACGGGTATCTGATGCCTTTTTATAAAGCGGGACTTGACGGTGTGATTGTACAGGATGTGGGGGTGTTTGCTTATATCAGGGATTATTTCCCCGGTCTGGAGCTTCATGTCAGCACGCAGATGACGCTGACGGGAGTTTATGGAGCAAGACTCCTGCAAAAAATGGGAGCGTGCCGTATTGTGCCGGCGAGAGAACTTAGTTTGGAGGAAATCCGCCAAATCAAGAAGGAAACCGGACTGGAAATCGAGACTTTTGTGCATGGCGCCATGTGTTACTGCTATTCCGGGCAATGCCTGTTCAGCAGTATTTTGGGCGGCAGGAGCGGTAACAGAGGAAGGTGCGCCCAACCGTGCAGACTGCCGTATCAGGTGACAACGCCCTTGGGCACGTCAAATGTGTGTTATCCTTTGAGTTTAAAGGATATGTGTACCGTGGAACGGATTCCAGAACTCATAGAGGCGGGAATTGATTCCTTTAAAATTGAAGGCAGAATGAAAAAGCCGGAGTATACGGCGGGCGTAACCGCCATATACCGAAAGTACATTGACCGTTATTATGCCGGAAACAAAAAGATGGATGCGGACGACCTTCGCAAACTTTCCCATCTCTATATCCGCAGCGAAAGACAGGACGGATATTATTATAAACAGCACGGCAGAGATATGGTGGCGCTTGACAATCCGGCTTACAGCGGAAGCGACGAGGCATTGTTAAACGAAATCCGCGAAAACTATTTGCAGAAAAAACCTAAACTGCCGATTTCCGTTTATGCGGATTTTACGGTTGGCGAAAAATGTTCCCTTACGATTTTACAGCAGGACTTGAGCGTTACCGTGTACGGCGAAACAGTTGTGCCGGCAGACAGGCAGCCGGTGACAAAGGATAAGATAGAAAAACAGCTAAACAAGCTGGGTGACAGTATCTTTTTTGCGGAAACTATAGAGGTGACGGTTGGCGAAAATGCTTTTATCCCTATCGGCGCCATTAACGAACTTCGGCGAAAAGCGGTGGAGGAGCTGGAAAACCAAAGAATAGAGGCATTCGGTCTTACACCGTACCGAAAAACAGAGGAGCAACAGGCATTTACCGATAAGGAGGAAAAACAGCCGGAAAACACAGAAATACGGGATTTTTGCATGACTTTATCCGTACACCGTGAGGAACAGTTTGGGGCTGTTTTGGATTTTTGCCAAAAGAAATCGCGGGCTTCGGATAGTATCGGAAGAGTTTATTTAGACTGTAAGCTATTTGAAACGGATGGAAAAGAGGTCTTACAAAAGTGCCGGAAGCTGCCGGAAAACTGGAAGAGAATTTTGGCACTGCCGTATATTATCAGACAGAAGGACATGAGGTTTCTTACAGAAACCATTCTGCCCATGCTTGCTGAGGAAAACAGCGTTTTTTACGGCGTTCAGGTTCGCAGCGCCGAGGGAATGGGAATTTTACGGGAAACAGGATATACGGGGAAAATATTTACGGATGCCGGTTTCTATGTATGGAACCGGGCAACCTTAAGAGAGTGGGAAAACTCGGAAACCGGGCGTCCGGATGTTTTTTGTCTGCCGTTAGAACTGAGCGGCGCGCAGCAGAGAGAGTTACTTCCTGCACAGATTCCCTGCGAAAAAATTATTTACGGCCGTGCGCCGATGATGATTACGGCAAACTGTGTGGCAAATACTACTACGGGATGCCTGAAAAAACGGCCGAACGAGGTGGTTCGTCTGACAGACCGCTATCGCAAGGTATTTCCGGTAGAATTAAACTGCAGACAGTGTCTGAATATGATTTATAACAGTGTGCCGCTTTCTTTGCACGGCGAAGTGGATAAATGGAAACACCGGGCGGATTTGCGACTGGATTTCACGGTGGAGTCAGAGCAGGAAACGATAGCAGTGCTTAAGTATTTTACGGAAATTTACTGCCGGATGGGGAATCCTTCGGATTCCAAGCCGCCTTATAAGGAATATACCACCGGGCATGAAAAACGCGGGGTGGAGTAAAGTGGAAAGGCAAATTTGGGGTATGCAGGAATATTTTGTGGAATTGTCTAAATATTTTATCACGATTTTGATGGCTGTTTACGCATTCACCTGTTTCTTTGTGTTTCGGTATCGGGAAAAACGGCGAAAAGGATTATATGTCATTCAAAATATTGTGATGTTTCTGGTTCAGGCATTCTGTTTTTTGGAGTTGTCCATTCAGAGCCAGAACATTCAGTATTTATTTTTATATGCGTTCGTGCAGGTGTTTTTGTTTACCACGGTTACGATGGTGTCCATGATTTATGAGCGGGTGAACAGGCTGCTTTTAAATAATATGTGCATGCTGCTTGGAATCGGACTCTGCATGATTTCCAGATTGTCTTTTAACAAGGCAATCAAGCAGTACGTCATTATTCTTGTGTCGTTAATTGTATCGCTGACAATACCGTATCTGCTGGAACGAATCCGTTTCTGGAAAAAACTGACATGGCTCTATGCGGCGCTTGGCATTTTTATGCTGAGTGTGGTGTTAATTATGGGTGAGGTGACGCACGGCTCCAAAATTTCCTTTTCGTTCAAGGGAGTCACCTTCCAGCCGTCGGAGTTTGTAAAGATTATTTTCCTGTTTTTCCTCGCTGCGGCGCTGTGGGAGGATGTGTCTTTAAAAAGGGTTCTGATAACGACGGCGATTGCGGGACTTCACGTTCTGGTGCTGGTGATTTCCAAGGATTTGGGAAGCGCCCTGATTTTCTTTGTGGGATTTGTGTTTGTGGTTTTCATTGCCACGGGAGAATATCTGTATCTGCTGGCGGGCGCAATCGGCGGAAGTGCGGCGGCGTGTGTGGCATATTTTGTGTTTGACCATGTAAGGGTAAGGGTTCTCGCATGGAAGGACCCGTGGAGTTATATTGACAATCAGGGGTATCAGATTACGCAGTCACTGTTTGCGGTGGGAAGCGGAAGCTGGTTCGGCATGGGACTTTTAAAGGGAAATCCCAAGGCGATTCCCTATGTGGATGCGGACTTTATTTTCTCCTCCATCTGTGAGGAGTTCGGAGTGATTTCGGGAGTGTGCCTGATTCTGATTTGTATCAGCTGTTTTGTCTCCATTATGGAAACCGCCATGAAAATCGGGGACCGTTTTTACCAGTTGATTGTATATGGAATCGGCATTATGTATATTTTTCAGATTTTCCTTACCGTGGGCGGAGGAATCAAGTTTATACCGCTGACCGGAGTGACGCTTCCCTTTATCAGTTACGGGGGAAGCAGTGTGATGACAAGCATGATGATGTTTTTCATCATTCAGGGGATTTATATCCGCATGCAGAAAGAAGGAGAGAGAAGAGTTGGACAACAACAGCCTGAAAAAGAATAAAAAGCCCAAGGGAAAACGCAGGGAAATTATGGTGTCCATGTATTTCTTTGTGGCAGTGTTTCTCGGAATGATGATTTATCTGGTGCATTTTGTGGCAACGGATGAACAGGAAATGGTCAACAACAGCTATAATTCCCGCCAGCAGATTCTGCTTTCCCGCAATTACCGGGGAAATATTTATTCCAGAGAAGGTGAGGTGCTGGCGGAGACGGTTTTGGACGACGAGCAGAACGAGAAAAGGGAGTATCCCTTTGAAAATTTGTTTGCGCATATTGTTGGATATTCCACCAAGGGCAGAATGGGTGTGGAGGCACTTGCCAATTATTATCTGATTAATACCAATACTTCCATTAGCAATAAAGTTGCAAATGATATGGCGGGAAACAAAAATCCCGGAGACAACGTATATACCACGCTGGATGTTCAGATTCAGCAGGTGGCGGATGAACAGCTCAATGTGTACAAGGGAGCTGTCGTTGTGACAGAGGTTAAGACGGGCAAAATTCTTGCCATGGTATCGCACCCGGATTTTGACCCCAACGAAATAGCCGATATTTGGGATAATCTTGTGGAGAACGATTCCGATGCGGTACTTTTAAACCGCTCCACCCAGGGATTGTATCCGCCCGGCTCCACGTTCAAAATCATAACCGCACTGGAGTATATCCGGGAAAATCCGGACACTTTTCAGGACTACAGCTTCCAGTGTAACGGATATTTGAAGGTGGATGACAGCAGAATTAACTGTTATCACGGAACAAGCCACGGACTGGTGGACTTTGACCGTTCCTTTGCCGTGTCCTGCAATTCTTCCTTTGCCAATATCGGTTTGCAACTTGACAGAACGGCATTCAATAAGACGCTCAAAGACCTGCTTTTCGGGCAGGATTTACCGCTGACCCTGAGCTATTCCAAAAGTTCGGTCAATATGTCGGAGGATATGTCCGCCGACGAGATGATGCAGACGTCTTTCGGACAGGGCAAAACGCTGATGACGCCGATTCATTTAAATATGATAACCTGTGCCATTGCCAATGACGGCGTTTTGATGAAACCCTATGTTATTGACCATGTGGAAAATGATGCCGGAAGAATTGTGAAAAACTATAAACCGGACAGCTACGGCAGATTAATCAGCGAAACGGAGGCTGCGGAACTTACAAAGCTGATGACGGAAGTGGTGGAAGAGGGAAATGCAGGAAAATTAAAGGGATTATCCTATACTGCGGCGGGTAAAACGGGCTCTGCTGAGTATAATAATGTAAAAGGCGAAAGCCATGCGTGGTTTACCGGTTTTGCGCCTGCGGAAGACCCGGAAGTGTGCGTAACCATTGTGGTTGAAGGGGCGGGAAGCGGCGGAAGCTATGCAGTGCCCATCGCCAGAAGGATTTTTGATGCGTATTTTAATGAAAAATAACCGGTGAAAATCTTGCGTTCACCGGTAAATTGGACTATACTGTTTTTAAGTCATTCATGACACACCAATCAGGAGGAATTGCAATGATAGAAGCAACAAGCTGTGGTGGTGTGGTAATTTTTCGTGGAAAAATTTTACTTCTGTATAAGAATTACAGGAATAAATACGAGGGCTGGGTTCTTCCCAAGGGAACGGTAGAGCAGGGAGAGGAATTTAAAGATACTGCATTGAGGGAAGTTCTGGAGGAATCGGGAGCGAAAGCAACTATCATAAAGTACATCGGAAAGAGTGAGTATTCTTTTACGGTTCCGGAGGACACGGTTGAAAAAGAAGTACACTGGTACCTTATGATGGCTGACAGTTATTACAGCAAACCACAACGAGAGGAATTCTTTGTAGACTCTGGGTTTTATAAATACCATGAGGCATATCATCTGCTGAAATTTTCCAATGAGAAACAAATCTTGGAGAGAGCTTACAATGAATATCTGGAATTAAAGAAAAACAATTTATGGGGCAGTCGGAAATATTTCTAGTTTCCGACTGCCTTTGTGTGTGCCGGTGTATGCGACGGCAAGATTTTGAATGGATTGTTTGGAAATTACAAATTCTTCATGATTTCCAATTCGGGATGGTCAATCAAATCCAGAATCAGATTGTCCTTATTTCTTAAGATAGGACGGGAAAAACGGTTGGGGTGGATAATTAACACTTCCCACATGGAATCGTCATTGAGTTGTACGGTGGTGCCAATCTGTGCGTCGGCAATCCGCTTCATAAGGGGCATGAGAAGCTCAATGTCGTATTTTTCCAGATTTGGTTCAAAGATTCCCAAAATCTGAAGCGGTGTGAAAGCACTGCGGTAGGCTCTGGGAGACGCCATGGCAGTGTAGGAATCAATAATGGCAATATAGCGGGCATAAAGGTCAATCTGACTTCCACTGAATCCGTAGGGATAACCGCTGCCGTCCATGCGCTCGTGGTGCATGAGCACGGCATTTTTAATATGGTCATTCAAATTCAGACGCTGTACCAGTTCGTAGCCGAGAACCGTATGTTTTCTGATTTCTTCGATTTCCTGAGCGGTAAGCCTGCCGGGCTTCCAGAGGAGTGCGGTGGACAGGCGGAGCTTGCCTATGTCGTAATAAAAGCCGCTGAGAATCAGGTTTTTCTTGGCTTCCGCATTCATGCTGATCCAGTCGGCAAAAGTTCCGCCGAGCAGTGCAGAGTTCAGGCATTGGGTAAAGGTCAGCTCGTCCTCGTTTGGCATAAGGTTATAGAGATAATCCAAGAGAGATGTGTTGTTGGGCAAAAGAGAATACAGTTCGTTGTAAAGCTGCATGAGGAAATCATCCGATACTTTATTTCCCGTGCGCAGAAAATCGAACATAGCTTCCTTATAGCGCAGCAAAACACTGGCATGTACCTGCTCAAAGGTTTTGAAATTTTCATTAAAGCGAATCTTCTCATAGTGAGTGGTCGCAAAATCAATATCTTCTTTTACGGTGACGCAAAGAATGGAATAACGGTTCAGCTTTTCAATTATCTGGTTGTCCACCTTGGTGCCTGCCGGATAAACCAGACTTCCATGTTGGAAAATATCCTCGCCAAGAACCATGCCCGGTTGTAATTCCATTTTTGTGATTACTTTCACGTTTAACGCCTCTCTTTCTGTACTTAATTAAAGTATAGAATAATTACACTTTATTCGTCAACAAATTTTATGCGGATTTCTGTCAATTTATGTAGAATCGGAGTATTTGAATGTATAAAAACTGTTTCTTGTATGGAGTTGGCATTTAGGGTATAATATACGCGAGCGAAAAAACAAGCGGCTGCGAAGCAGACATTTGTTTTTTCGCCGCGATAACGAACGAACCGCCTGCGTCAGCAGGCAAAAAGCGCAAAAGCGCGGGTTCGTGAGTTCTTAACAAGAGACATAATGAGAATTGCTGTCAGCTAAAAGGTACGGAGAGACAAGAATGGGGCAGAAAATACAGTATCGTCCGGATTTGTATCTGGGGGAAAGCATTAGCGGGAAAAAACTGGATAAAATAAAAACAAAGCTGGAGAAGCATCCGATTCTGTCCGGAGTATGGCTGATTGCCATATCCCAAAATCCGCATGACCAGTTGGAAATACTGTCTGCGCGGCAGTTGGAACAGAGATATTATGAAAAATATCCTGTGGAAGTGGTAGGAATTGCCGGGAATTACGACGAGGCGGTTGCCGTGGTGGAACAGATGGTACAGGAATGCCTTACCGAGAGAGGTGATTGTGCATTGAAGGAGTATTTACTATGTTAGCTGTAATCTTAAAGATTTTGAGCATAATAGGGATAGTCCTTTTGGTTGCACTGTGCGTTCTGGCAGTGCTGTTGTTGATAGTACTTTTCTGTCCGGTGGTTTACCGGATAAACGGAAAGAAAGACAGCACGGAGATGACGGCAAAAATCAGGGCAAGGTGGCTGTTTGGACTGTTACGGGCGGTATATTGCTATCCGGAGCCGGGCAGATTGATTGTCAAGGTTTTGTGTTTCCCTGTCTTTGATTCCGGTGCGGAAAAGAAACCGAAGAAAAAGAAGCACCGCGGTTCAAAGAAAAAAGAAAAGCAATCAGAGGGGGCGGCAGCGGACGCACCCGTGAAAAGTACGGTTCCATACAACACCGGGGAATCAGAAAAAGAGAAATTAGAAAAAGAAGAAGCGCGGAAAGAAGAAATACAAAAAGCAGAATCCGAGCAAAAAGAAGCTCCAAAAGAGGAGTCTTCGGAGAAAATCTCGGAGGAATCTTCGGAGGAAGCGTCCGAAAAAGAAAACGGTCTCCGGCGCAAGATTAAAAAAATAAAGTACACAATTCGCGGGATATATGATAAAATAAAACATATTTTGGAAGAACTTGGTTTTTATAAGGAACTCTTACAGGATGAGGACACAAAGGCCCTGCTTTCCCACGGGTGCGGACGGATTGGAAAAGTGCTGAAACACATACGTCCGAGAAAGCTGAAAGCAGATATTACTTACGGAACCGGTTCGCCGGACACCACCGGTTATCTCTACGCATTCTATGGAATGCTATCTCCGAAACTGGGAAAAGATATTTGCATTGTTCCGGATTTTGAGGAGCCGATACTGGAGGGCAGCTTATATGCGGCGGGACATATTACGGTATGCACGCTGTTAATCAATATATTGGCACTGTTGTTGGACAAACGTCTGCGTATTCTGCTTGGCAGATTAAAAGCGCACAGAGCAGGCAGACAGAAATAAAAGTGTTGGATACGGACACGGAAATGAGGTTAATATGGCAGAAAAAGACAATCAGTTTCAGGGTGTTGTAGAATCCCTGCTTCGTGGTATGGATACCGTGCTTTCCACCAAGACGGTAGTCGGTGAGGCAACTCAGGTGGGAGACACCATTATTCTTCCTTTGGTAGATGTGACCTTTGGTGTAGGCGCAGGTGCGGGAAATAATTCGCAGAAGGGCAGTGCCTCCGGTGCCGGTGGTCTGGGCGGAAAGATGACTCCCAGTGCAGTGCTGGTTATCAAGAACGGCTCCACCAAGCTGGTAAATATCAAGAATCAGGATACCGTAACCAAGATTTTGGATATGGTTCCCGACCTTGTGGACAAGTTCACCCAGCCAAAGGAAAAGGAAGCGGATATGTCCGACGAGGAAGCCGTTGACATTGCTTTTCCGGAAGAGGCGGAATAAGGGGAAACAGTTAACATATAATATATAGAGTGAGATAGTATATGGATGAAAAGACATGAAGAAGATTATCGGACTCATTGCTTTTTTTATCGCAATCGGTATGCTGCTTATGATTATCACTCATAACCGGTTGGTTGGCCTTATCATCATCGCTCTGTTATTGTTTGTGGGGTATAATTGTTTTTGTGGTGACTAACTCCGTTTCGGAGGACACCGTGGCAAGAATGGACGATTTGGGTATGATTGATTGGGATGAAATCATCAAAGCAGAAGACCCGGAGGAATTGAAGGAAGCGAAATTGTGGCTCTTTCGTGAGAATGTAAGAATTCAGAATGAAAAGAAAGAGCTGAATGCTTCCCGCGATAAATTTCTCCATGAGACAACCGTGCTTCGTAAGGAATTGGACGAGCTGAGCCGCAAGACCATGCAGGAGCAGAAGCGGCTGCGGGAGGAGAGTCTTTTCTTTGATAAGAAAATGGACATTTTAAAAGCGGGTTTCCTGCAGCTGGAACAGGACCGCAAGGCATTTGAGCGGGAACGGAAAATGATGCGGGAAAATGCGCACAGGATAAGCAGTTCACAGGGCGGCGGAAGCGTGGAAGAGACGGTACAATTTCTTTTCCGAAATGTGGGAAATTCACTGGCACTCAGAAAACGCTACCGGGATTTGGTGAAAATATTCCACCCGGACAACCTGTTCGGGGATGCGGAACTGATGCAGTCTATCAATAAGGAATTCCTGAAGCGCAAGGATAAGTTCTGATAAGACAGGAAAAAAGGTAGGAGTGAAAAATCATTCCTACCTCATTCTTTACTGTTGTTTTAATTTAAAAGGAAAAAACTTAAGCGCGCTCAACATTGCCGGACTTTAAGCAGCTGGTGCATACATGCATTCTCTTGGAACCGCCGTTTACCTTGCATTTAACGCTCTTTACATTAGAATTCCAAATTGCGTTGCTTCTTCTATGAGAATGGCTTACGTTGTTACCGAAATGAACGCCCTTACCACAAATATCACATTTAGCCATCTTGACACCTCCTCGACACTGCGCATCTTACGCTTCATAATTTACATTGTAATACAAATAAATTCGTTCACAACATTGTTATATTAACAGATATAGTCAATAAAAGCAAGCATTAAAATTTCTTTTTTTCAATTTTTTCATTTTTTAGTTTCTTTTTTTGAGCAAAGCTGTTAGAATACAATATATATGTCTGTATGCAGAGAAGAAAGGATTGGTGAGTAAGTATGAAAGGTTCTTCTATGAATACCCATATGGGGAATATTGTCATTGATAATGAAGTGATTGCCCAGTACGCGGGAAGCGTTGCAGTAGAATGCTTTGGTATCGTCGGAATGGCAGGAGTGAACGTGAAAGACGGACTGGTACGTCTGCTCAAGATGGACAGCATTACGAGAGGAATCAGTGTTTCTCTTAATAATAATAAGCTGATTCTTGATTTTCATGTTATTGTTGCCTATGGCGTGAGCATATTGGCGGTTTCTGACAATCTGATTAGCAGTGTAAAATACAAGGTAGAAGAGTTTACCGGAATTGAGATTGAAAAAATCAACATCTTTGTTGAAGGTGTAAGAGTGATTGATTAAGGAGGATTTACCCGTGGCAATGCAGCAAATCGACGCTAAGATGCTTTCCAAGATGTTCTTAGCCGGTGCAAAAAATTTGGAAAATAAGAAAGAATGGATTAATGAGCTGAACGTTTTCCCCGTTCCAGACGGAGATACCGGTACCAACATGACGATGACTATCATGTCAGCAGCAAGAGAGGTATCTGCATTGGATGAGGGCGCAGGCATGGATGCCATCTGCAAGGCAATTTCCAGCGGTTCCCTGCGTGGAGCGAGAGGAAACTCCGGAGTTATTCTTTCCCAGTTGTTCCGTGGATTTACCAAGAGAATCAAGACAGAGGAAGTTTTGGATATTCCCATTCTGGCAGAAGCGTTTGAAAAAGCAGTGGAGACAGCCTACAAAGCTGTTATGAAGCCGAAAGAGGGAACCATTCTTACCGTTGCCAAGGGCGCTGCCGACAAGGCAAAGGAACTGGCAGAGGACGGCTGTGAAGATATGACACAGTTTTTGGATACCGTGATTGAGCATGCCAAATATGTGTTGAGCCAGACCCCGGAAATGCTTCCGGTATTAAAACAGGCAGGCGTTGTGGATTCCGGCGGACAGGGTCTTGTAGAAGTTCTGTGCGGTGCATTTGACGCTTTTCAGGGAAAAGAAATTGATTTGACGGTTGCACCCGAAGCAGAGAAAAAAGCGGATGCAGACGATTCCAAGAGTTCTTCCCTTAAGGCACAGGCTGAAATGGAAATCAAATACGGTTATTGCACGGAGTTTATTATTCTGTTAAATAAGACCTTTAATATCAAGGCGGAAATGGATTTCAAGGCATTTTTGGAGTCCATCGGCGATTCAATTGTATGTGTGGCAGATGACGATGTTGTCAAAGTTCATGTACATACGAATGATCCCGGTCTGGCAATCCAGAAGGCGCTCAAGTATGGTGCATTATCCAACATGAAGATTGACAATATGCGTTTAGAGCATCAGGAAAAACTCTTCAAGATGTCAGAGAAAGAAGCAGCCATGGCAAAGGAAGAGAGCAAGCCGGACGAGCCTCCCAAGGCAGTCGGTTTCATTGCGGTGTCCGTAGGTGACGGTGTGAACGAGATTTTCAAGAGCCTTGGTGTGGACTATATCATCGAGGGCGGTCAGACCATGAACCCCAGTACGGCAGACATTCTGGATGCAGTGGATAAGGTTAATGCGGAGAATATTTTCATTCTTCCCAACAATAAAAATATCATTCTTGCAGCAAATCAGGCTGCGGAGCTGATGACGGATAAGAATCTGCTGGTTATTCCTACCAAGACCATTCCGCAGGGAATTACCGCTGTTATTAACTATGTGCCCGATGCTTCCGTGGACGAGAACGAGGACAGCATGATTCGGGAAATCGGCAATGTCAAGACCGGTCAGGTGACCTATGCGGTGCGTGATACCGTTATTGATGACAAGGAAATCAAAAAAGATGATTTCATGGGAATCGGTGACAAGGGTATCCTTGCAGTGGGTACGGATATGACAACCGTCACCAAAGACATGATGGCAGAGATGGTGGATGAGGATTCCGAACTTATCAGTGTATACTACGGTTCTGATGTTACGGAGGAAGCTGCAGAGGCTCTCTGCGCTGAACTGGAAGCTGCATATCCTTCCTGTGATGTGGAACTGCAGTATGGCGGTCAGCCCATTTACTACTATGTGATTTCTGTAGAATAAGTTCAAAAAGTTTGTATTTGTAAACGTGTGAAACATTAGAGGAGACCGCCTGTGTCTCCTCTTTTTTACCCGGACGGAGGGCAAAATGGATAAGACAACTCCCATTATGGAAGTAAAGGGTGTGGGGGAGAAAACCCGCAAACTGTTTGAAAAAATTGATGTCCGGACGGTCGGAGACCTGATTGCGCATTACCCCAGAGATTATGAGACATTTAAGGAGCCGGTGCCGATAGGAAAAGCGGCTTGCGGCGAGGTGTGTGCCGTCTATGTGACGATTGCGGGGATTCCCAACCAGAAGCAAATCCGGAATCTGAATATTTTGAACGTGACGGTAAAAGACACCACCGGAGTGATGCAGCTTACCTTTTTTAATATGCCTTTTTTGAAAAAAGTATTGAAGCCGGGCGGAATGTATTTGTTTCGGGGAATGGTACAGAGCAGGGGCAGTTCCAAGATAATGGAGCAGCCCAAGATGTACGGCTATGAGGAGTACCGCAAACAGACGCAGAAATTACAGCCTAAATACGGACTGACGAAAGGGCTTACCAATCAGGCGGTGCAGAAAGCGGTAAAACAGGCGTTGTCTTTTTATGCCTTCGAAGAGGAGTTTCTGCCGCAGGATATGTTAGAACACTACCGGCTGATTTCCTATGAGGAGGCGGTCAATTCCATTCATTTTCCGGCGGACGTAAGCGAAGTGGAACAGGCGAGACGGCGCATGGTTTTTGAGGAGTTCTTTTCCTTTTTACTTTTACTTCGCAAAAATAAGGATTTGGCAGCGGGACTGCCCAACCGCTACGCTATGTTTGAGACGGCGGATACGGTGCGCTTTTTGGAGCAGATGCCTTTTGCGCTGACAAAGGCACAGAAAAAGGTATGGCAGGAAATCAAGGAGGACATGGGAAGTCCTTATTGCATGAACCGGCTGATTCAGGGAGACGTTGGCTCCGGTAAAACGATTATCGCCTTTCTGGCGCTTTTAATGTGCGTGGCAAACGGCTATCAGGGCGCGCTGATGGCACCTACGGAGGTGCTTGCCATGCAGCATTTTGAGAGTGTGAATCAGTATATCAGGGAGTATCATCTGGCTTTTCGCCCCGTCCTTTTGGTGGGTTCCATGACGGCGAAGGAAAAGAAAGAGGCATATGAGAAAATTGCTTCCGGCGAGGCGAATCTTATCATCGGCACCCATGCCGTTTTTCAGGAAAAGGTTGTCTACCGTTCTCTTGCGCTGGTGGTGACGGACGAGCAGCACCGCTTCGGTGTCAGACAGAGGGAGGCGCTGGCGGAAAAGGGTAAGGAGCCCCATGTTCTTGTTATGAGTGCCACGCCGATTCCGAGAACTCTCGCCATTATTTTATACGGAGATTTGCATATTTCGGTGATTGATGAACTGCCGGCAAACCGTCTGCCCATCAAAAACTGTGTGGTGAATACTGCCTACCGCCCGAAGGCGTATGAATTTATCGCAAAAGAGGTGGCACAAGGCAGACAGGCGTATGTAATCTGTCCTCAGGTGGAAGAGGGTGAGATGGACGATTTGGAAAATGTGGTGGATTATTCCGAAAAGCTGAAAGCGGCATTGCCGAAAGACATTCAGGTGGCGTACCTGCACGGGAAAATGCGTCCGGCAGACAAAAACCGTATTATGGAGGAGTTTGCCGCCCACAATATCGACGTGCTGGTTTCGACCACGGTTATTGAGGTGGGAATCAATGTTCCGAATGCAACGGTGATGATGGTGGAGAATGCGGAGCGTTTTGGTCTGGCGGGACTGCACCAGCTCAGGGGAAGAGTGGGACGAGGCGAACACCAGAGTTATTGTATTTTCGTGAGCACCAGTGAAAAGAAAGAGACTATGGAGCGGTTGCAGATTCTGAACAAGTCCAACGACGGTTTTTTCATTGCCTCGGAGGATTTGCGCCTAAGAGGTCCCGGAGAATTGTTGGGAGTGAGACAGAGCGGTGAGTTTTCCTTCCGGATAGGGGATGTCTATGCGGATGCGGCGGTACTTAAGGACGCCTCGGATGCGGTGGAAACACTTTTGCGGCAGGATGGGGAACTTAAGCTGCCGGAGCATGAAAAATTGCGTAAACACTTCATGAACACAAGCGACAGCACTGTTGACTTTAGAAGTATTTGACGGTAAAATAGCTTTATGTCAATGAAAGAGTATTAATAATAAAATAAGGATTGGAAAAATATGTCGAAAATTGCGATAGTAACGGACAGTAACAGCGGTATTACTCAGGAGCAGGCGAAGGAAGCGGGGATTTTTGTCCTTCCCATGCCGTTTATGATTAACGGAACTACTTATTATGAAGATATTAATCTGACACAGGAGCAGTTTTACGGACTGCTTTCCGATGGTGCGGACATTTCCACCAGCCAGCCTTCCCCGGAGGCAGTGATGAATTTGTGGGACGAGGTTTTAAAAGAGTATGACGAGATTGTGCATATTCCCATGAGCAGCGGATTGTCGGGTTCCTGTCAGAGCGCCATGATGTTGGCGAAAGAATATGATGATAAAGTTCAGGTGGTAAACAACCAGCGAATTTCCGTTACCCAGAGACAGTCTGTAATAGATGCCATAGCGCTTGCAAAAAAGGGAATGAACGCCAAAGAAATCAAGGATTTTCTGGAAGCGGACAAATTCAACAGCAGTATTTATATTATGCTGGACACTTTGCATTATTTGAAGAAGGGCGGACGAATCACCCCTGCGGCTGCCGCTATCGGAACCATGTTAAAATTAAAGCCGGTTTTGACAATTCAGGGAGAAAAGCTGGACGCTTTTGCCAAGGCCAGAACCGCAAGTCAGGGCAAGAGTATGATGATTAACGCCATTAAGAATGATATTTCCACCCGTTTGGGCGGATTTACGGAGGAAAAAGGAATCTGGCTGCAGGTTGCCTATACCTATAACAGGGAGGCAGCATTGGCGTACCGGGATGAGATAGCGGAGCTGTTTCCGGGATATGACATTCACGTGGACCCGCTTTCTTTGAGTGTGGCATGCCATATCGGACCGGGTTCATTGGCATTTGCCTGCTGCAAAAAGATTGAGCTGTAAAGCAGATAGAATATAGGAAAAGCAAAAGCTGCCGTTGCCGGCGTCGTTGCGCAATGGCAGCTTTTCAAAAGAAGGAGTAAGTAATACATGGCAAAAACAGGGAATTATGATGCTTCCAGCATTACGGTGCTGGAAGGATTGGAGGCGGTCAGAAAGCGTCCGGGTATGTACATAGGAAGTGTTTCGACCAAGGGCTTGAATCACTTGATTTATGAAATTGTCGACAACTCCGTGGACGAGCATTTAGCGGGTTATTGCGATACCATTAAAGTAACGTTGGAGGCGGACGGCTCCGCTACCGTATCGGACAACGGGCGTGGTATTCCGGTGGGAATGCACGAAAAAGGAATCAGTGCGGAGAGACTGGTGTTTACCACCCTTCATGCCGGTGGTAAATTCGACAATTCCGCATACAAAACCAGCGGCGGTCTGCACGGCGTGGGTTCCTCTGTGGTAAATGCACTTTCCACAAGGTTGACCGTAAGAGTCAAAAACGGCGGCTTTATCTATGAGGATAAATATGAAAGGGGTAATCCTGTCATTGAACTGGAGAACGGACTTCTGCCTGTAGTGGGAAAGACGAAGGAGACGGGAACCAGCATTAACTTTTTGCCGGATGATACTATTTTTGATAAGACCCGTTTTAAGGAGGATGAGGTTAAGAGCAGACTTCATGAGACGGCTTACTTAAACCCCCGCCTTACGATTCTTTATGAGGACAAGCGCAAGGAGACACCGGAGGCGGTTACGTTCCATGAGCCGGAAGGCATTGTGGGATTTATCAAGGATATGAACAAATCAAAAGAGACCGTGCATGATGTCATTTATTTTTCCGGGGAGAGCGACGGTATCTCCGTGGAGGTTGCTTTTCAGTATGTGAATGAATTTCATGAAAACGTGCTCGGTTTCTGTAACAATATCTACAATTCCGAGGGTGGTACGCACCTGACGGGATTTAAAACCATGTTCACAAATGTGATTAACACCTATGCCAGAGAGTTGAATATCCTGAAAGAAAAGGACGCCAATTTCACCGGTGCGGACGTGCGTAACGGAATGACGGCGGTGGTGTCTATCAAGCACCCGGATCCCCGTTTCGAGGGACAGACCAAGACAAAGCTGGATAATCAGGATGCGGCAAAAGTTGTGAGCAAGGTGACGGGAGATGAGATTGTCCGTTTCTTTGACCGCAATTTGGAAACTCTGAAAAACATTATCGGCTGTGCGGAAAAAGCGGCTAAAATCCGTAAAACAGAGGAAAAAGCCAAGACCAATATGCTGACCAAGCAGAAGTTTTCCTTTGATTCCAACGGAAAATTGGCAAACTGCGAGTCCAAGGACGCCTCCAAATGCGAAATTTTTATCGTGGAGGGAGATTCTGCAGGCGGCAGTGCCAAGACAGCCCGCAACAGAATGTATCAGGCGATTCTCCCCATTCGCGGTAAGATTCTGAACGTGGAGAAGGCGAGCATTGATAAGGTACTTGCCAACGCAGAGATCAAAACCATGATTAATGCTTTTGGCTGCGGCTTTTCCGAAGGGTACGGCAATGATTTTGACATTACCAAGCTGCGCTACGATAAGATTATCATTATGGCGGATGCGGACGTGGACGGCGCCCATATTTCCACCCTGTTATTGACGTTGTTCTACCGTTTTATGCCGGAACTGATTTTTGAAGGACATGTGTATATCGCCATGCCTCCTTTATATAAAGCCATGCCCGCAAAGGGAAAAGAAGAATATCTCTATGATGACAAGGCATTGGAAAAATACAGAAAGAACCACAAAGGCTCCTTTACCCTGCAGCGTTACAAAGGTCTTGGTGAGATGGACGCGGAACAGTTGTGGGAAACGACACTTGACCCGGAAACCCGTATGATGAAACGGGTGGAAATCGAGGATGCCCGTATGGCTTCCGAGGTGACGGAAATGCTGATGGGTACGGAGGTACCGCCCCGTAAGGCGTTTATCTACGACCATGCAACCGATGCGGAACTGGATATTTAACGGGAGGTTAGAATGAGTATAACAGCAGAAGACAATACGAGAGTTATCCGGACGGAATACTCCGAGGAGATGCAGAAATCCTATATCGATTACGCCATGAGTGTCATTATAGCCAGAGCGCTGCCGGATGTGAGAGACGGTTTGAAGCCGGTACAGAGGAGAACCCTGTACGATATGCACGAGCTGGGAATCCGCTATGACAGACCTTACCGAAAGAGTGCCCGTATCGTGGGAGATACCATGGGTAAATATCACCCCCACGGAGACAGTTCCATTTATGACGCACTTGTCGTAATGAGTCAGGATTTCAAAAAGGGACAGGCACTGATTGACGGTCACGGCAACTTCGGAAATATCGAGGGAGACGGCGCAGCTGCCATGCGTTACACGGAGGCGAGACTGCAGAAAATCACGCAGGAGGCTTTCCTTGCCGACCTGGATAAGGACGTGGTGGATTTTGTTCCGAACTTTGACGAGACGGAAAAGGAGCCTTCGGTTCTTCCGGTGAAAATCCCCAACCTTTTGGTGAACGGTTCCGAGGGTATTGCTGTCGGAATGGCAACCAGCATTCCTCCTCATAATTTAGGGGAAGTGATTGACGCCACCAAGGCATATATGCAGAACGAAGACATCACGGTGAAAGAACTCATGCGCTATCTGAAGGGTCCGGATTTCCCCACCGGCGGTGTTGTCATTAATAAAGATGAACTTCTGAATATTTATGAGACAGGTATGGGTAAAATCAAACTCCGCGGCAAGGTGGAATTTGAAAAGTCCAAGGGCGGCAAGACCAATGTGGTTATCACAGAGATTCCCTATACCATGATTGGTGTGAATATATCAAAGTTTTTGTCCGACGTGGCTGCACTGGCGGAAACCAAGAAAACACAGGACATTGTAGATATTTCCAACCAGTCCTCCAAGGAGGGAATCCGTATTGTCATTGAACTTAGGAAGGACGCCGACGCAGAGAACTTTGTCAATATGTTATATAAAAAGACCCGTCTGGAAGATACATTCGGTGTAAATATGCTCGCCATTGCAGACGGTAGACCGGAAACCCTGAGCTTAAAGCAGATTATCAAGGCAAATGTGGACTTCCAGTTTGAGATTGCCACCAGGAAGTATACGAATCTTTTGGCAAAGGAACAGGAGCGGAAGGAGATTCAGGAAGGTCTGATAAAGGCATGCAATGTCATTGACCTTGTCATTGAAATTCTGCGCGGCTCCAAGGACCGGAACATGGCAAAGGCATGTTTGGTGGAAGGAAAGACGGAAGGAATCAAATTCAAGTCCAGAGAATCCAAGATTATGGCACAGCAGCTCTGCTTTACGGAGAAACAGGCGAATGCCATTCTGGAAATGCGTTTATACAAGTTAATCGGTCTGGAATTAGAGGCATTAATTCATGAACACGAAGAGACCATGGCAAATATTTTCCGCTATGAGGATATTCTGGACAGAAGAGATTCCATGGCGCAGGTTATCATGAATGAGCTGGACGGTTTTAAGAAAGAATACGGAAGAAAGCGCAGAACCGTTATCGAGAACGGTCAGGAGGCTGTCTACAAGGAGAAAGAGTTAGAGGAAATGGATGTTGTTTTCCTGATGGACAGATTCGGCTACGCCAAGACCATCGACACCGCTACCTACGAGCGTAACAAAGAGGCGGCTGATACGGAAAACAAATATGTATTTACCTGCAAGAATACCGGAAAAATATGTCTGTTTACCGACAGCGGACAGCTTCATACCATCAAGGTACTGGACTTGCCCTTCGGTAAGTTCCGTGACAAGGGTGTTCCCATTGATAATATCAGTAACTACAGCTCGGAAAAGGAATCTCTTGTCTATGTAACCAGCCAGACGGAGTTAAATCTGTGTCAGGTGATTTTTGTGACGGAACAGTCCATGATGAAAGTGGTGGACGGCGGAGAATTCGATGTGTCCAAGCGTACCGTGGCTGCCACGAAATTAAATGATGACGACCGGGTTATCAGCGTTACCGCCATTCATGAGCAGAAAAACATTGTTTTGCAGACAAAGGACGGTTTCTTCTTGAGATTCTCCATCGAAGAAATTCCGGAGAAGAAAAAGGGCGCTGTCGGTGTGCGCGGCATGAAGTTAGGTGAAAAGGACAAAGTGACGGACGTTTATTACACGCAGAATGTGGTGGAGACTACCATTGAATACAAGGGCAAGAATCTTGTGCTGAATCATTTGAAGCCCGGAAAACGGGACGGTAAGGGAACCAAAATAAGAGTATAATGCGCAAAGAACGTGCGCAGAAATGAGGAAAAAGATGAGAGTAATTGCAGGAAAGGCAAGAAGACTTCCGTTAAAGACGCCGGCGGGAATGGATACCCGGCCCACAACGGACAGGATTAAGGAAACTCTTTTTAATATGTTACAGAACGAAGTTCCGGGCTGCGTGTTCGTGGATATGTTCAGCGGAAGCGGTTCCATCGGAATTGAGGCGCTGAGCAGAGGAGCGAAAAAAGCCTATTTTGTGGAAAACGACAGAACGGCGCTTGAATGTATCGACGCAAATCTTAAGTTTACGAGACTTACGAACTGTGCTATAGTATTAAAACAGGATGCCGTCTTTTCCGTGCACAATATATTTGAAAGTCATGTGGATATTATTTACATGGATCCGCCCTATAACTGCGATTTGGAAAAGCAGGTTTTGAGAATGCTGCCGGATATGCACTATGTGTCCGAAGACACACTGATTATTATAGAGGCTTCCATGGACACGGACTTTTCCTATCTTGATTCCATGGGATATGTTTTGGAAAAGGAAAAGAGATACAAGACGAACAAGCATATGTTTATCCGCAAAAAGCCGCAGAGCGAAAACACCTAAGAAAAGAGCGTATTTGGCGCAGATGGAGTGAATTATGAAGAGAGCAGTCTATCCGGGCAGTTTTGACCCGGTCACATTCGGACACTTGGATATTATCAGACGGGCATCGGAGATTTTTGATGTACTGATTGTCAGCGTTCTGAATAATACGCAAAAGACACCGTTGTTTTCTGTTGAGGAACGTGTTAAGATACTTAGAGAGGCAACAAAAGATATTCCCAACGTGGAAGTGGATAGTTTTCAGGGATTGCTGATTGACTACGCCGCAGAAAAGAATCTTCATGTTGCGGTAAGAGGTTTGCGCGCAATTACCGACTTTGAATACGAATTGCAGATTGCCCAGACCAACAGTAAACTTTCCCACGGGAAACTGGACACCATTTTCTTAACCACCAATCTGGAGTACGCATATTTAAGTTCTTCCAGCGTGAAGGAAATTGCCAGCTTCGGTGGGGATATCAGAGAGTGTGTACCGGATTTTGTCGCCAATATGATATATGAAAAATATCAGCAGAAAATGTAAGACGAGGACGTTTTTCAGTCGAGGAAGCGAGGGTTATTCATGAGTAGCAGAATTGAGCAGTTGATTGATGAAATAGAAGAATATATAGACAGTTGCAAACCGAAATTCATGTCCAATACGGAAATCATTGTCAATAAGGATGAGATTGACGAGCTGATTCGGGAACTTCGCATGAAAACACCGGATGAAATCAAGCGGTATCAGAAGATTATCAGCAATAAAGAAGCCATCTTAAATGATGCGCGGGCTAAGGCTGAGGCGCTGATAAATGAGGCGACGGTTCACACCAATGAGCTGATAAACGAGCATGAAATCATGCAGCAGGCATATGCGCAGGCGAACGAGGTCGTCACCATGGCAAGCAAGCAGGCGCAGGAGATTTTGGACAATGCCACCATCGAGGCAAACAACGTGCGGACAGCGGCAATGCAGTATATGGACGATATGCTGGCGCATTTGGAAAATATTATCGTATCTTCCACACAGTCTGCAACAACAAATTATGAGAGCCTGATTGGCTCCCTGAACCAGTACAGGGACGTTATCCAGTCCAACCGAAGCGAACTGCATCCCGCAGAAGAGGATATGGACACGGAGGCATTAGATACAACAGGCGAATCTGAGGATATTGATGTAATTTAATGGACAGGATTATAAAAACCGGTTTTCTTGCGAAAGCTGGTTTTTGTTCGCTATAGGGAGGAAAGAGAAGTAATTTGAATATCCATTTCAAAAAAACAGCAATTCTTTTATTGGCTGCCACCTTTTTGGCAACTTCCTTTTCACCGGCACGCGCTCAGGCGGCAGCAAGAGTGCAGCCCACGGAGGATAATATTGTTATTGTCATCGATCCGGGACACGGCGGGGAGAACGAAGGCACCATTGAAAACGGCTTTCTGGAAAAATCCATGAACCTGATTACGGCGCAGGCAATGTATGATGAGTTATCACTGTATGACGGCGTAACCTTATATATGACGCATACGGAAGATGTGGACATGTCCCTTGCGGAGAGGGCGCAGTTTGCGGCAGATGTGAATGCGGATTTTTTGTTCAGCATTCATTACAACGCCTCGGTAAAGCATGACCTGTTCGGTTCGGAGACGTGGATTTCGTCACAGACACCTTTTAACGCATACGGTTATCAGTTTGGCTATGTGCAGATGGAAACCATGAGGGATATGGGGCTGTTCCTTCGCGGCGTAAAAACCAAAATAAACGATAAGGGAACGGATTATTACGGAATTATCAGGGAATCCGCAAAGCGCTCCCTTCCCGCCGTTATCATAGAGCATTGTCATGTGGACGAGATAAGGGATTATCCTTTTTGTGATACCGAGGAGGAACAGAAGGCTTTCGGCAGGGCGGACGCTTTGTCGGTCGCAAAGTATTTCGGGTTAAAGAGTGAGGCTCTGGGTGTGGATTACAGTGAGTATGCCATGCTGCCGGATGCGCAGAAGGATTCACTGGTGCTCAGTACACTGGCGGACGAGACCGAGCCGGACGTCTGTCTGGCAGAGGTGGTAAATGCCGACTATGAAACGGGACAGGTGCAGCTGCAGGTGACTGCCGCGGACTATGACAGCCCGCTTATCTATTATTCCTACAGCTATGACGGCGGGACTACGTTCAGCCCCTTACAGATGTGGCCGGGCAGTGATACCCTGAACGGCACGTATACGGATACCTTCCTCTTTACTTTGGAAATCCCTTCGGGAGTGCGCCCGGATATTCAAATCCGTGCCTATAACATGTTTGATTTGTTTGCGGAGAGCGAACACATTACCACTTTGGAAATGTTCCGGTACGGGGAAGAGGAAACAACCCATGAGGAAGCGGTAAATGAAGAGGAAACGGAGGAAAAAACCACCCCCGGAACTACCACTTTTCTCCCCACGGGCAGTGACAAAATCACGGAAGGCATGGGACAAATCGGATTCCTTACTTTCCTTATCGTATGTCTGATTCTGGTGGTAGTGCTTTTTATCATTTTATTAATGGCACGGGCGCTCCGTTACGGAAGCCGAAGCCGGAAAAAACAGGGTCACCGCAGAAATGAGGACGGCGACAGAAGGAACCAGAGAAGATAGTAGATACCGGTAAAGATTGTCAGCGCTATTTTGTGAATGGTATAGGCAGTTAAGGACAGACCGGTGCCCTTGATACAACTGTTGGTCTGGGCAATGCAGGACAGTCCGCCAAAGGGAAGCAACAGCAGCATGTAGAGGATGCGACCGGATGAAGCGGAGGCTGCGGCGGACAGTTTTAAGCCGCCTGTGATTTCCAAAAGCGGTGCAAGAAATACCGGCGTTTTCCCACATATAATGTGAAACGGCAGATTTAAAAGGTTAAAGAGAATCATATATCCGCCCAGACTTAAAATACTCTGGATGGAGGAGTTTACCGCATCGTCTATCTCGTAGAGAAGACTCTGGGGGGCGGAAACTTTTACAGAAAGCTCGGAGCCGGATGTCTTGTCTTTATGATTTGGAAGAACCGGGGCATGTTTGTGCGAATTTGTTTTTAGGGAGAAAACTGTGTCCTGCAGAGAGGGTGATGCCTCAGTAATGGCAACGTTCTGTATATTGGTCGCACTCAGATTCAGATGACGGTACAGAGTTTTTCTGAGGAGAAAGCCATAAATCAGGGGAATACCGTACATGCCGAACACATAGGGAAGCAGCAATTCTCTGCCTAACAGGGGAAGCACAAAACCGCAAAAATAAACCGGACCGATATTGTTGCAGAATGCTAACAGAAATTCCGCCTCCTGTGCGGAAAGCATGTTCCGTTTTGACAAATCCGCAATAGTTTTGGCTCCCATGGGAAAACCGCAGAAGAATCCCATAATCATGGCATAGCAGGCGTTTCGGGACACCTTGTATACCGGCCGGATAACCGGATAGAGCAGTCTGGAAAAATTTTCCGTAAGGCGCATACGAATCATAATGCCGGAAAGAATCATAAAAGGGAAAAGGGCGGGAATCATCTTTTCAAACCACAGGTTCAGTCCGAGGAGAGAGTAACCAATCCCAAGCTGTGAGTGGGTAAGAATACAGGCTGTGATAAGAAGAAATGCAATGGTATAAACAAGTTTCATATGCGTCACCCCTTTTCATGTATATGTTGAGAGCAGACAATATTTGTTAAACGGCGAAAGAAAAACAGCATAATAAAGATATAGAATCAAATTATAAAATAAGTTAAAGAGAAAAAAGATTGATGAGACTGGATAAATTTTTGTGTGAAATGAATATCGGAACGAGAAGCCGGGTAAAGGCTCTTTTAAAACAGGGGCTTGTGACAGTGAACGGTAAAACGGTCACAAACGGCGAGCAGAAAATAGACGAAAATCAGGATAAAGTCACTTATAAGGGGGAACTGCTTTCCTATCAGAAATTCCACTATTATCTGTTGAATAAACCGCAGGGCGTGGTGACGGCGAACAAAGACAATTTATCCGCCACGGTACTGGATTTGCTGCCCAAGGAGCTCCGCCGGGGAATTTCGCCGGTGGGGAGGCTTGATAAAGATACGGAAGGCTTATTGATACTTACGGATGACGGGGATCTTTCCCATCGTCTGCTCGCCCCGTCCAAGCATGTGGATAAGGTGTATCGTGTGACGGTTAAGTCCCCGCTTTCAGAGGAGCAGATTCAGGTATTAGAGCAGGGAGTGGATATCGGAGAGGACATTGTGACAAAACCGGCTAAGGTGCAGATTTTGGATGACAATACCATTCTTCTCACCATCTGTGAGGGGAAATTTCATCAGGTAAAGAGAATGTTGATGGCAGTGGACAATGAGGTAACGGCGCTAAAGAGGGTGCAGTTCGGTTCCCTGACACTGGATGATGGTCTGGCATCCGGAACATACCGTGAATTGACCGCAGAAGAGGTTCTGAAGCTGCAAAATCCGAACACCGGCATGATGCAGGGAAAAGAGGCTGTGATATTCGACTTGGACGGCTCACTGGTAGATTCCATGTGGATATGGAAAGATATTGACATTGAATATCTTGGAAGGTTTGGAATTGAACTGCCGGAGAAACTGCAATCGGAAATCGAGGGAATGAGTTTCAGCGAGACGGCGGTTTATTTTAAGGAGCGTTTTGGCATACCGGATTCCATTGAACAGATGAAAGAGGACTGGAACCACATGGCATGGGATAAGTACATGAATGAGGTGCCGCTGAAACCGGGAGTTCTGGAGTTTTTGAAGGAGTGCAGGGAACGGGGAATCAAACTGGGCATTGCCACCAGTAATTCCAGAGAACTGGTGGAGAATATCGCTGCCGCACACAATCTGCGGGATTATTTTTCCTGCATTATGACAGGCTGCGAGGTAAAGAAAGGGAAACCTTCGCCGGATATTTATCTTGCGGTAGCGGAAAAACTGCAAGTGGAACCTTCAAAGTGTCTTGTGTTTGAAGATATTATTCCGGGGATTCAGGCTGGAAAAAATGCCGGGAT
The DNA here is from genome assembly GCA_934426825.1 of uncultured Acetatifactor sp. Taxonomy (GTDB): domain Bacteria; phylum Bacillota; class Clostridia; order Lachnospirales; family Lachnospiraceae; genus Acetatifactor. Next base: position 168,008 of record CAKRYI010000001.1, read on the forward strand.
GGAGGTCTGTGCGGTGGAGGATGATTACTCGGTCGGTGACAGATTGAAAAAGAAACGTCTGGCAGACTACTATATTAATGATTTTTATGGTATCTTTTAAATAATAGGGGAATGAAATAAGGGAAAAAGAAAGGAAGCGTGTGTGATGAATGTAATCGTAATTACCGGAGCGTCCTCCGGAATCGGAATGGAATTTGCAATGCAGATGGACAATTATTTTACCAATGTAGATGAATTCTGGCTGATTTCCAGAACCAGAGAAAAATTGGAGGAAGTGGCAAAAGTGCTTCAGCACAAGACCCGTATTCTTGCCATGGATATTACAAAGGATGCACAGCTTGAGCGTCTGGAAGACACCTTAAAGGAAAAGAACGCCGTGGTACGCATTCTGGCAAACTGTGCCGGATACGGTATTATGGGTCCCTTTGCGGCACAAAATGCAGAGGATGAGCTGGGAATGATTCGTCTGAATTGTGAGGCATTAACCAACATTACCCACCGCCTGATTCCCTATATGAGAAAGGGAAGCCGGATTATCCAGATGGCATCCTGCGCGGCTTTTTCACCGCAGCCTGATTTCGCGGTTTATGCGGCAACAAAATCCTATGTGTTAAGTTTTTCCAGAGCGTTGGGAGAGGAGCTTGCCCCTTACGGCATTTATGTGACCAGTGTATGTCCCGGACCGGTGGATACGCCTTTCTTTGATATTGCGGAGAGAACCGGAACCACGCTTGCCATCAAGAAGCTGACCCTTGTGGACGCAGAGCAGGTGGTGCAAAAAGCGCTTAAGGATTCCTATCACAAACGTCATCTGTCCGTATGCAGTTTCCCTATCCAGTGGTATGCTGCGGTGGCAAAACTGGTACCGCATGATGTGATTTTGAAAATCATGGCACTGTTAAAGCGCTGTCACATGTAAAAAACGGTAAGGAGTAAGACCATGCAACTGTTACGAATGTTTTCTACCGGAAAATACAAGGGGACAAGAAATTATCTGAAAACCCAGAGAAAATATGAAATTATAAGGACGGTGCTGTATTTTGCCATATCGCTGTCCTTGTTTGCGGCAGGCTATATCACCACCAAGACAAGACTGAATCTTTTGACGCTTGTGGCGGTGCTTGGCTGTCTGCCCGCCTGCAAGAGTACCGTCGGCATGATTATGTTTTTGCGCTTTAAGGGCTGTTCTGATCAGAATGCAGATTTGATTGAGGCACATATGGAGGGATTGAGCAGTCTGTATGACATGGTGTTTACCTCCTATGACAAGAATTATAATGTGGCGCATATCACGGTGAAGGGCAATACGATTTGTGGCTTTACGGAAAACAAAGCCTTTGATGAGCAGAAATTTTACCGGCATATCGGAGACGTTCTCAAGGCGGATGACTTCCGGGACACCACGGTCAAGATTTTTAAAGATGTGGACAAATATACCGCGCGATTGGAGCAGATGAAGGAATTGAGCGCGGAGGAGCACAATACGGCAGGAATTATAAATACCCTGAAAAGTGTGGCTCTATAAAGGGAAAATACGATGCAGAGTGTAATCATAAGAAGCAATCAGGCAGGACAACGGTTTGACAAATTTTTACATAAGTATCTTCCGGAGGCGGGCAGCGGATTTCTTTATAAAATGCTGCGAAAAAAAAATATTACCCTGAATGAAAAGAAGGCGGACGGCAGGGAACTGTTAAAGGAAGGCGACAAAGTTACCTTCTTTTTTTCAGATGAGACGTTTTCCAAATTTTCCGGTATTTCCGTGGCGGAGGAGGTGGGAAAAGCTACTTTCCCAAAGGACGCTTCGGGGGACGGACAGGTACAGCAGTATATTGACGCCTACAAGAAGTATGCAGGGAAAATCACGGTGCTTTACGAGGACGAAAATGTGTTGATTGCGAATAAACCGGTGGGAATCCTCACCCAGAAAGCCAGAGCAAAGGATATGTCGCTGAATGAATGGCTGGTGGGGTATCTGCTTCATGAGGGAAGTATTTCCACGGAGGAACTTAGAGCCTTTCACCCGTCGGTGTGCAACCGTCTGGACAGGAATACCAGCGGCATTGTACTTTGCGGAAAGTCTCTGCCCGGTTCACAGGCACTCAGCCGGGTGATTAAGGACAGAACCATACGCAAATTCTACCGGACCGTATGTGTGGGAGAAATGAAAGAAGATGCGGTGTTAAACGGATATTTGCAGAAGGATGAGCGCACCAACCGGGTGACGGTGGTTGAGGAAATCCCGGAGGGTGACAACGGGGATTATGCGCCCATTCACACCGCGTATCACCCCCTGACGACAAACGGGGAATATACGTTGCTTGAGGTGGAACTGATTACCGGAAAGACGCATCAGATTCGTTCCCACTTGGCATCTGTCGGACATCCCATTATCGGGGACGCGAAATACGGAAACCCGAAAGTCAATCAATTTTTCCGAAAGGAAAACGGTCTGCAGAATCAACTGCTCCATGCGTACCGGCTGGAGTTTCCCAAAGAGACCGGTGTTTTAAATCCCCTCAGCGGGCAGAACGTGACAGCCCCCTGTCCGAAGCTGTTTAAACGTATCACAGAGCAGTTATTTTAAATGGGAAAGGCATAGAAAATCAAGATGGCAACTTGGAATTCCAGAGGTCTGAGAGGCTCAACCTTGGAGGACATGATTAACAGAACAAATGAAAAATATGCGGAGAACGGGCTGGCACTGATTCAGAAAATTCCCACTCCGATTACACCGATTAAAATGGACAAGGAACACAGGCAGATTACGCTTGCCTATTTTGAACAGAAGAGTACCGTGGATTATATCGGCGCCGTGCAGGGGATTCCGGTGTGTTTTGACGCCAAAGAATGTGCGGTGGACACCTTTTCCCTTCAGAACATTCATGAACATCAGGTAGAGTTCATGCGTAGGTTTGAAGGACAGGGAGGGGTGGCATTTTTCCTGATTTACTACACCCATAAGGATGTTTTGTATTATCTTCCTTATGAAATGCTGCGGTTTTTTTGGGACAGGGCAAAAGAGGGAGGAAGGAAGAGTTTCAGATACGAGGAATTGAATCCGGCGTATGTTTTGCCGAAGAAGAACGGGATATTGGTGCCGTATCTGGAGGGGGTAAAGCTGGATTTGGAGGAGAGGGAAGAGGGGTGACAGAGCGTTGATGTGCGGGAACCCGTTTAGGTGCAGAGGTTCGGTGGAGTGCGGAGGTTCGCCGGAGTGTGGAGGTTCGCTGGAGTGCGGGCAAATATTCCCGCTCAGTTACGCTCTTGCTCCGTAAAAAACGTAGCGGCACATTATGCCGAACGTTTTTTTTAAGGAACTTCGCGGGAATATTTGCCCTGCAATAACCGCCATATTTTTTAGCATCGGAAAGGGTGGTTATGTCTTATGACGGTTCGGAGGACAGTTTCTGCAGGTTGCTTCACCACCAAAACCCTCATATATGTATTGGAATCTTACGCAAAGAGATGAAAATAGAAACAAGAATAACTTGACAGATGTGGATTCTTTCGATATACTACATATGATTTATTTTGGTAGTATGGTAGCACGTTACTACAGTAAAGCAAACGGAATGAAGTGAGTTCTAAGAGTCTTATTTTTAGTATTTTAGTTTAAGCGTTTTAAGAAAAGCGAGAATAGGGAGAGGTATCAGAAACATGAGTGAGAGATTACTGCATACCCCGGAGGGTGTAAGGGATATTTACGGAAGGGAATATGCTGCGAAATTAGCGGTGGAGAATCAGATTCATCATGTGATTAACAGCTACGGTTATGAGGACATTCAGACGCCGACCTTTGAGTTTTTTGATGTGTTTTCCAAGGAAATCGGTACGACGCCCAGCAAGGAGTTGTACAAGTTCTTTGATAAAGAGGGAAATACATTGGTGTTACGTCCGGATTTTACACCGTCCATAGCACGCTGTGCCGCAAAATATTTCATGGAGGAGCAGGTGCCCATCCGTTTCAGTTACATGGGAAATACCTTTACCAACACTTCTAATTTGCAGGGTAAATTAAAAGAAGTGACCCAGATGGGTGCGGAGCTTATCGGGGAATCCCCGGTGGAGGCAGATGCAGAAATCATCAGTCTGGTGATTGAAGCATTAAAAAGTACCGGGTTGAAGCATTTCCAAATCAGCATCGGCGAGGTCGAATTTTTCAAGGGAATCTGCGAGGAGGCAGGGCTGGATGCGGAGACGGAATCCGAATTACATACCTGTATCTCCGGCAAAAATTATTTCGCTACGCAGGAGTTATTGAATGAGAGAAATGTTGCAGAACCGTTTCGCAGTATTCTGTTACAGGTAGCGGATATGTTCGGTAACATGAATTCCTTATCCGAAGCGAAGGCTCATGTAAAAAATGAACGCTCTTTAGCTGCGATTGAAAGACTTGAAAAATTGTATGAAGTGCTGAAACTGTACGGTGTGGCAGAATATGTATCCTTTGACCTTGGTATGCTCAGCAAATACAATTATTACACAGGTGTCATATTTAAGGCATATACCTACGGAGTTGGTGACGCAGTTGTCAAGGGTGGAAGATACAACAATCTTTTACAGAAATTCGGCAAGAAAGCGCCAGCTATCGGCTTTGTCATTGTAATAGACGATATTTTAGAGGCCCTTTCCAGACAGAAGGTTTCCGTAAAGATTCCGGAGAAAAAACATACCGTGACCTATCATTCTGGTGACAGCGCTGACTATGAACAGAAATTAAAGGAAGTTCAGAAGTTGAGAAAAGACGGTATCTGCGCAGAACTGGTGCCGGACGAGTCGGTTGTAAATACAGAGAATGAATGACAGGGAATGAGGGAATAGAGGATGAGCGAAGAAAGATATTTGACTTTTGCGCTGGGCAAGGGTCGCCTGGCAAATAAGACTTTGGAACTTTTTGAAAAAATCGGTATTACCTGTGAGGAGATGAAGGACAAAAGCTCCCGCAAGCTGATATTTGTAAACGAGGAATTGAAAATGCGGTTTTTCTTAGCAAAGGGGCCGGATGTTCCCACCTATGTGGAGTACGGCGCTGCGGATATTGGTGTGGTAGGTAAGGACACTATTTTAGAGGAAAACCGGAACGTGTACGAGGTGCTGGATTTCGGATTCGGAAAGTGCCGTATGTGTGTCTGCGGACCGGCTTCCGCAAGGGAACTGTTGCAGCATCATGAGAGAATCCGTGTTGCCAGCAAATATCCCGGCATTGCAAAGGACTATTTTTACAATAAGAAGCACCAGACGGTGGACATTATCAAGCTGAACGGTTCCGTGGAATTAGGGCCGTTGGTAGGACTTTCCGATGTCATTGTGGACATTGTGGAGACCGGTTCCACTTTGAAGGAGAACGGACTGGAGGTTCTGGAGGAAGTTTGTCCGTTGTCTGCGCGCATGATTGTAAATCCCGTGAGCATGCAGATGGAAACAGAGCGAATCAAGGAACTCGTAAGCCGAATCCGAAACTGTATCGATAACAAATAACCGGAAACAATTAGTATAAAAAACGGAAAGGAATGATTGAAGATGAGAATAGTATCATTGACAGCCGAAAGCAAAAAGAGTATTTTGGATGACCTGTTAAAGAGAAGTCCGAACAATTACGGACAGTATGAATCCACAGTAAACGAGATTATCAGAAGGGTAAAAGGGGAAGGGGACAAGGCTGTTTTCGAGTATACCTTAAACTTTGATAAATTTGCCCTGACACCGCAAAATATCAAGGTGACAAGGGAGGAAATCGAGGAGGCTTACAGCAAGCTGGATGCCGAACTAATTGAGGTGATTAAACAGTCTGCGGAAAATATCCGTTCTTTCCACACAAAGCAGCTTCGCAACAGCTGGTTTGATTCCAAGGAGGACGGCACGATTCTGGGAATGAAAATTACTCCCATTGCCAAAGCGGGTGTTTATGTACCCGGCGGAAAAGCGGCATATCCCTCCAGCGTTCTTATGAATGTGGTTCCCGCAAAGGTTGCAGGGGTAGGGGAAATCATTATGACAACACCTCCCGGAGCGGACGGAAAAGTTAATCCCGGCACGCTGGTTGCGGCGGATATTGCAGGTGTGGATACGATTTATAAAGTCGGCGGCGCCCAGGCAATTGCGGCCATGGCTTTCGGAACGGAGAGCATTCCCAAGGTGGACAAGATAACCGGCCCCGGCAATATTTTCGTGGCACTGGCAAAGAAAGCCGTTTACGGATATGTGAGCATTGATTCCATTGCAGGTCCCAGCGAGATTCTGGTTCTTGCGGACGAAACGGCAAATCCCCGTTATGTGGCTGCTGATTTGCTGTCACAGGCAGAGCACGACGAACTGGCAAGTGCTATTTTGATTACAACCTCAAAGGAACTGGCCAAGAAAGTTTCCGAAGAGGTGGATGGATTTGTAAAAGTGCTGGAACGTGCGGAGATTATCAAAAAATCTTTGGATAATTACGGATATATTCTTTTGGCAGATACCATGTCCGATGCCATTGACGCGGCAAACGCCATTGCCTCCGAGCACTTGGAAATTCTGACAAAGAATCCGTTTGACATTATGACCAGAATCCGGAATGCAGGCGCTATTTTCCTCGGAGAGTATGCGTCAGAGCCTTTGGGCGATTATTTTGCAGGCCCCAACCACATTCTGCCTACCAACGGAACGGCAAAATTCTTTTCACCGGTCAACGTGGACGATTTCATCAAAAAGACCAGCATTATCTCTTACTCCAGAGAGGCGCTGGAAAAGGTTCACAACAATATTGAACTCTTTGCAAAAAGTGAGGGCTTGACGGCTCACGCCAATAGCATTAAAGTAAGATTTGAGAAGGAGTAGACAGATGGCAAGAACAGCGACAATCAAACGTACCACAAAGGAAACCGATATTGCAATGACTCTGAATTTGGACGGTCAGGGAAGTTCCGAGATTGACACCGGAATCGGCTTTTTCGACCATATGCTGGAAGGCTTTGCAAAACATGGCTTTTTTGACTTAACCTGCAAGATAAAGGGCGACTTGAATGTGGACGGGCACCACACGGTGGAGGATGCCGGGATTGTTTTGGGACAGGCGATTGCAAAGGCTGTGGGCGACAAGAAAGGAATCCGCAGATACGGATATTTCATTCTTCCCATGGATGATGCGCTCGCTCTTTGTGCCGTTGACCTCTGTGGACGACCTTATTTAAATTTTGAATGCGAGTTCCCCACACAACAGGTTGGACAGCTTGACACGCAGCTTGTCAAAGAATTTTTTTACGCGGTATCTTACAGTGCAGCCATGAATCTGCACATTAAAATGCTGTCGGGAGAGAACAGCCATCACATGATTGAAGCCGTGTTCAAGGCATTTTCCAAGGCACTTGATATGGCAGTTGGCATGGATGAGCGTATTACGGGTGTGCTGAGTACCAAGGGCAGTCTGTAACCGTAACGTGGAAGGAACAGGAACGGAGATACATAACGATGGAAAAACCTACGATTATCAAGAAATTTGTTCCCTGTATTTATCTGTACAGGGGTCATGCAGTCAGAAATCTGAATGATACCACGATTGTGGACACAGACCCGCTCCGGCTGGTAAAACAGTATAATGAAAATAATGCGGACGAGCTGATTGTGTTTGATATGTCCGAGGCAGACGGCAGTGATGCGGCTCATGAAGAAGCGCTGGATATGATGAAGGAAATCTGCGCGGAGGCAGAGATGGATGTCATCGGCGCCGGAAATGTAAAACGTATGGAGGACATTAAGAAAATCCTTTATACCGGCTGCAAGAAGGCTGTGCTTGACTATGAGAAGGAGAGCAACATTGCCGTTACGGAGGAAGTATCTCTCAAATTCGGCAGGGATAAGATTTTGATTTCCTATAACGACCCTGCCGTGTTGGAACAGAATAAAGAGCTTTTGGAAAAATATGTGTCAGGCATGGTGTTAATGAATCCGCATACCATCCGGGAAACAATGGCAGTCACAAGCCTTCCCTTTTTTGTACAGGTGAATCAGATTGCGCTGAATAAACTGATGGAGATTTTCGCTTATGAGAATGTCTGCGGTGTGACCGGAAATACCATCAATGACAATATTAAGGAAATTTTGTCCTTGAAAGAGTTATGCAGGGAAAACGATATTCCCATTGAATCGTTTAAGGCGGCATATAAATGGTTTGATTTTAAGTTAAACAGCGACGGCATGGTGCCTGTTATTGTGCAGGATTACCGGACTTCGGAAGTGCTGATGATGGCTTACATGAACGAGGAGGCTTACAATCACACGCTGAAAACCGGAAAGATGACGTATTTCAGCCGCAGCCGTCAGGAGTTATGGATTAAGGGAGAAACCAGCGGTCACTATCAGTACGTGAAGAGTCTCACTGCGGACTGCGATATGGACACCATTTTGGCAAAAGTATCCCAGATAGGTGCGGCTTGCCACACCGGCAACCGTAGCTGCTTTTTCAATGAAATTACCCGCAAGGAATACGAGGAGAGCAGCAATCCTTTGCAGGTATTTGAGGAAGTGCTGGATGTGATTAAGGACAGAAAAGTACATCCCAAAGAGGGGTCTTACACCAATTATCTGTTCGACAAAGGCATTGATAAGATTTTGAAGAAATTAGGCGAGGAGGCAACGGAAATTGTGATTGCCGCCAAGAACCCCAATGCCAACGAGGTGAAATACGAAATCAGCGATTTTTTGTATCATATGATGGTGCTGATGGTGGAAAAAGACGTTACATGGGAGGAAATCACTACGGAGCTGGCAAATCGATAATACTTTCCTCGGACAGTGCATTTACAAAGGCGTCCACGTTTTCCTGATAGTCTTCCGACAGGAGTGCAAACAGTTCTTTCATCTGCATACCGCCGGGACGGATGCCGAAACGGTCAAATAAAATAACCGCCAGAAGCAGAATGACTGCAATGGCTGTACGAAGCCTGAGAGTGGTGTACGGACGCACGCTCTCAGGCATATTTGTGTCCGAAAATGCGGATTCCGGCTGTCTGCCGTACAAAATCTGTTCCCGGTTGGACAAATCGTATTGATTTTGATGATATTGGTTTCGCACCTGACGAACCAGTCTTAATTTTGCTTCTCTGCTGCTATCGTCCATGAGACATCCTCACCATAAAAAGAATAGTATAGATTATGTTGAAAATGGAAATTTAGAACAAGGAAAGTATTGCTATGCCCTATATTTTATGATGGAAAATAGCAGATGGAGATGATATAATCAAAAGGTCAATTTTATTAGTTGATTGAGAAAGGGAAAAAGTTTAATGTTTGGAAAGTTAGCGTTGTCTGATGATATTTTGATGAAGATAGAAAAACCGGCGCGTTATATCGGAAATGAAGTGAATGCGGTGGTTAAAGATAAATCTAAGGTGAATGTCCGTTTTGCCATGTGCTTTCCGGACGTTTATGAAATCGGAATGTCCCATCTGGGAATCCAGATTCTCTACGGAATGTTAAATGAGATGGAAGATGTCTGGTGCGAAAGAGTTTATTCGCCGTGGCTGGATTTGGATGCCATTATGAGAAAAGAACACATTCCGCTGTTTGCGCTGGAATCGCAGGATCCTGTAAAAGAGTTTGATTTTTTGGGAATCACCATTCAGTACGAAATGTGTTACACCAATATTTTGCAGGTACTTGACCTTGCCGGTATTCCGTTAGTTGCAACAGACAGGGGGGACGACTGTCCCATTGTCATCGGCGGCGGTCCCTGCACCTACAATCCGGAGCCGATTGCGGATTTCTTTGATATATTTTATATCGGGGAGGGGGAAACCCAGTACGGAAATCTCCTAAAACTGTATAAAGAATGTAAAAATGCCGGAGTGGGAAGGGAAGCGTTCCTACTTCGGGTGGCAAGGGAGATTCCGGGTATGTACGTTCCCGGATTCTACGAAGCTGCCTATCATGAGGATGGCACTCTTGCCGCATTTACCCCTACCGAGGAGGGCGTTCCTGCCACCATTATGAAAGAAATCGAAAAGGATATGGTGAACGCCTATTATCCTTTAAAACCGGTGGTACCATTCATTAAAGTGACGCAGGACAGGGTGGTTTTGGAGATTCAGCGTGGCTGTATCCGCGGCTGCCGTTTCTGTCAGGCGGGACAGTTATACCGTCCGGTAAGAGAGCGTGACGTGGATAAGCTGAAAGAGTACGCCATGGAGTTATTAAAAAATACCGGTCACGAGGAGATTTCCTTAAGTTCCTTAAGTTCCAGCGATTACAGTAAACTTCCGGAACTCATTGACTTCCTGATAGAGGAATGTGAACGAAAGCATATCAATATTTCCCTGCCGTCTTTGCGTATTGACGCTTTTTCACTGGATGTAATGAGCAAAGTGCAGGATATAAAGAAATCCAGCCTGACTTTTGCACCGGAGGCGGGAAGCCAGAGGCTTAGAAATGTGATTAACAAGGGATTGACCGAAGAAGTCATCCTTCATGGTTCCGCACTTGCCTTTGAGGGCGGCTGGACAAGAGTAAAATTATATTTCATGTTGGGACAGCCCTTTGAGACGGAGGACGATATTCGTGGCATTGCGGATTTGTCCAACAAAATCGCAGCTACTTTCTTTGAGGTGGTTCCCAAGGAAAAACGCGTGAATGGCAGAGTGCAGATTGTGGCAAGTACCTCTTTCTTTGTACCGAAGCCTTTTACACCTTTCCAGTGGGCGCCCCAGTGCACAAAGGAGCAGTTTATCGAAAAGGCGTATCTGACGAAGAAAGCAATTTCCGAGCAGCTCAACCAAAAGAGTATTAAGTACAACTGGCATGAGGCGGACGTCAGCGTGCTGGAAGGTATTCTTGCAAGGGGTGACAGAAGGTTGTCACAGGTATTGTTAAAGGTATATGAAAAGGGCTGCTTCTATGACGCGTGGAGTGAATATTTTCACAATGACATCTGGATGGAAACCATGGAGGAATGTGGTTTGGATCCTGATTTCTATACGATCCGGGAGAGAAGTCTGGATGAACTTTTCCCTTGGGATTTTATAAGCTGCGGCGTCACCAAGGAATTTTTGAAGCGGGAATGGCAGAAGGCAAAGCGGGAGGAAATTTCCGAGAACTGCAAGATGAAATGTCAGGGCTGCGGCGCGGCACAGTTTGGTGTAGGTATCTGTTTTCAGCCAAGAGCGTAAGAAAGGATAGCAGGCAATGAAACTTCGTGTGAAATTTAAAAAATATGGACCCATCCGATATATCGGACATTTGGATGTGATGCGTTTTTTCCAGAAATGTATCCGCCGGGCGCAGATAGATGTGGCGTATACGGCGGGCTTCAGCCCTCATCAGATTATGACCTTTGCGGCTCCGTTGGGAGTCGGATTAGAGAGCGAAGGCGAATATATGGATATTGAAGTCAATTCCTTTACTTCCTGTGAGGAGGTCGAAAAGAGCCTGAACGATGCGAGTGTGCCGGGAATAGAGATTATCTCTGTCAAAATCTTGCCGAAAAGTGCCGGAAATGCCATGGCGAGCGTGGCTGCCGCGTCCTATCTTGTAAAATTCCGGGAAGGAAGAAAACCAAAGTGCAGAATAGCGGAAATTTTGCCGGAGTTTCTGGCAAAAGAGCAAATCCTCATCACCAAGGAGACAAAGAAGGGAAGCCGTGAAGTGGATTTGAAGCCCGGTATTTATGCGTTAAGCTGGGACGGCGAGGCTTTTTATATGATAGTGGACGCTTCCAGTGCAGGCAATATCAAACCGGGGCAGGTCATCGAGGCACTTTTGGCGGAACATGGCGAAACCCTGCAGGAAAATGCGCTGCTTATCACAAGGCAGGATGTGTTTACCGACATCGGTACGGAAGAGGAAAGAAAACTGGTTCCCCTAAGTGAGGTCGGAGTAGATACACCGGAGGAACTGGCTGCAGAGGAGGAAACAGATTGAGCCGCAATATTATGACTGGCACAAATCACAAGAGTGCAGAGGATGTGAAACTTCGTAACACCGCGGAGGGAAAAATTATTTTTACCCGCTGCCGGCAGAAAAATGTTGCATTATATCTGCAGGATAACCGGCTTTTGGCGGCGCAGGTCTTGTCCGATAAGGGAAACCGTATCGGCGCTGTGTATATCGGAAAAGTAAAACATATCGTGAAGAACATCGATGCGTGCTTTGTGGAAATTGCGGACGGCGAACAGTGCTTTTTGGCCGGAAAAGATTCTTTGTCCCCCTTACTTTTCAACCGGAAGTATGACGGCAGAATTGTGGAAGGGGATGAAATTCTGGTGCAGATTGTGCGTGAGGCGCAAAAAGGGAAAAATGCTTCCGTCACTGCCAATATTTCCCTCTCCGATGATTATGCGGCTGTCAGCCTTGGGGACACCCATATCGGTTATTCCGGAAAGCTAAACAGAGAAAAAAAGGAACAAATCAAAGGCTGGCTGTCCGAAGTAGGATTGTCGGAAAAAGGAAATCTGAAACAGGCTGTTCTGCCTTTTCCTGCCGGAATGGTTGTCCGCACAAAGGCAGGTGACTGCTCTAAGGAAACGCTGCTTGAAAGCGTGAACTCTCTGTTAGTACAGCTGCGGGATTTGGTTCAGTCTGCCGCAAACAGGGTGTGCTTTTCCTGTGTGCAGAATGCACCGGAGGAGTACATGGCTGTTTTGGAGCAACTGGCATACTCAGAGGAATATGCGGAAATTGTGACGGATGACCGTATTCTTTATGAAAAACTGGTTGAATCGCTTGCCCAGAAACTGCCGGACAAGCAGATTCGGCTCTATCAGGACGATACTTTTAGCCTTTGCGCCCTTTATTCACTGGAACAGAAAGTAGAGACGGCATTAGGAGCGCGTGTGTGGCTCAAATCGGGGGCTTTTCTTGTGATACAGCCTACCGAGGCATTGACGGTTATCGACGTCAATACGGGCAAATATGACGCGAAAAAGGCGTCTTTTGAAACCTATGAGCGGATTAACCGTGAAGCGGCACAGGAAATTGCCCTGCAGCTTCGGCTTCGCAATCTTTCCGGTATTATTGTGGTGGATTTTATCAATATGAATTCCTCCGAAAGCAACGAAGCGCTTACGGCATATCTGCAAAATCTGGTGCAGAAGGATCGCGTCAGGACGGTTGTGGTGGATATGACGCCGCTTGGGCTGGTGGAGATTACGAGAAAGAAAACGAACAAACCGCTTGCGGAACAATTTACATCCGATTCTTTCCATTAATTGCGAAAGAACCGGATGTATACCGGAGAGAAAACATGAAATAAAGAACGGAAATAGTCGGAGAACGAAAATGGTAAATTGCGCTAAAGAAACGGAAGAGAAGATTCGTCAGGAATTATTTGCCCTGAAGGATGCGGGTTACAAAGAATTTCACAGAAAACTGATTCCCACGGTGAATCCGGACACCATTATAGGTATCCGCACACCGGTGTTACGCAAATATGCAAAGCAGTTGTATAAAGAGCGAAAGGCGGACGCACTTATCTTTATGCAGGCGCTTCCTCATAGGTATTATGAGGAAAATAATCTTCACGGCTGTTTTATCGAGTGCATGAATGATTATGATGCGGTAATCGGCGCTCTCAATGCCTTTCTTCCGTATGTTGACAACTGGGCAACCTGTGACCTGATTTCGCCCAAAGTAGTGAAAAAGTATTTGCCGGAACTGATGGAAGAGATTACAAAGTGGATGACGTCAAAGCACACTTACACCGTCCGGTTTGGAATGGAAATGCTGATGCGCTATTATCTGGACGACGCATTTTTGTCGGAGTATCTGGAAATGGCAGCGTCTGTTGTGTCGGAGGAATATTATGTAAAAATGATGGTGGCATGGTTTTTTGCCACGGCACTGGCAAAACAGTATGACGCAACCCTGCCTTATATCCAAGGGAAACGTCTTGAACCGTGGACCCATAATAAAGCCATTCAGAAGGCAGTGGAAAGCTACCGGATTACTTCGGAACAAAAGGCATATCTTAAAACATTGAAAGAAAGATGTGAAAAACAGTAAATTTATTTTTAATAAATTGATATTAGCTTACAATATTTTTACAGATTAGTCAGAATCATTGACGTTTTGCTGCTCGTATTCTATTATCGTGTCAAATGTAACAGTAATATTCATAGTTTGATACATTAGGGAATAGGAGCATTTTTATGGGGAAAAAACATTTACTGACACTGATTTTTGTAATGGCAGCTTCGTGTATTCTGACGGCATGTTCTAAGCCGGAAACCGAAATAAAAGAGGAAGATAGTCTGGTAAGCACGTCACAGGAAAGTGCAGCTGCTGAGGCGACAGTTTCTTTTGCAGAGGAACTGATGGACAAGGAGTGGAATATCGAGGAACTGACACTGCCTAATGAGGATGAACCACTTATCGGAGTGATCCCACAGAATACGAAGATTTATTCTGAAAGCTGGTACTTGGTAAAAGAGACTGTATACCGGATTACCACACTTGTTGATGTGGATGATTCTGTACCGTGGGAAGAGTATTTTAAAGGATATGGCATACAAAGGCTGGAGGCACCGTACACAACATGGGAAAATACCTATATTTCTGTTGGGGACTGGGTGCAGGGAGAAAATTGCATTCCATGGGATTATCATCAGTACAGTCTTTCGGAAGATGAAGTTTCTTTTTTGCTGCAGGGAAAAGAAGGAGCCTATCTCGGAACGTGGAGCACAGATAATACTTTGTCTGCAAAAATGATTGACCGTTCACTTTTGCAAATTGATAGCGAAAACCGTTACGATAATTGGTTTAAGAGCAATTCCGGTGATGTTTTTTTGTGGCAGAAAGACAGGGAAATTTGTCTTGACAGTGAAAACTCTTTTACCATAAAAGAAAGACTCCAACCGGAGGATGGGTATTATATTACTGATATTACACAAAACCAATATGATGGTGAATGTTATCTGGTTTGCGCAAATGAGTACCAATACAATGCTGTAAATTCCGGATGGTATTTCAACGGTATTCGATTTATATCCAACGATAAAAAACAGGAAATGCTTTCTTCGGATGATCCAGATCAAAATGGAGGTAGAATATGTTTTACCGGAGAAAAACAAGGGTATATATATCAAAGTTTTAGTGTTTCCTATTTTTCTTTTGAGGACGGCATGATACATATGGTATATAACTTTGTAAATGATGAAACACTATATGACAAAATGTATAACCCTGACAAAGAGCTGAAATACATGAACATTGCTAATGGAATTCTCGGCGGGTATTATAAAGACGAGAATTCCCATATCCTTTTGGTGGATTGTGCGGACAGTTCCAGACAGATTTGGAAAATGACTGCATCAGATGATAAAACAGCGGATACCTCTGTACCGGACAAACCCAAAAAGGAAATTGTCTGGGCAGCCACAATCGCTGGTGCTTATGAAGAAAAGCTGGTAGCGAAGTTCAATAAGCAAAGTGATGATTATAACATTGTATTCCGGACACCGGATAATGGGGAAAGTTTTGAAGATTTTCGTACGCGTATTCAAGCAGAAATCGCATCCGGGAAAGGCCCGGATATAATGACGGAGGGTGCCGTAATCGACGTGGAAAACGGCGTCCGCAGAGGCATACTCATGGATTTGACAGAATATTTTGCCGATTATGAACAGGATATGCTCCCGTCTGTGTGGATGGCGGGGCTTGTCAATGAGAAACGTTATGCCGTACCGTATGCGTACAGCCTTACTACGCTTGTAACGGATAAAAAGATGGCAAACGGCAGGGAAAGCTGGTCGTTAGAGGAGGCAATGAATGCCATGGAGCAGAGCGATGCGGACTGCTTTCTGGCAGAAACGGATGCTGCGGCGCTGTTTTTTTATCTTGGACTTCAGACGGAATCCGACGGAACATTGATGGATTGGTCAAACGGTGTAAGCCATTTAAATTCCGGAGAAGGAATCCGGTTATTGGAATTTGTGGAAAAATATGCGGACAAGGGTGACCGCTCCGGCGAGGCATATTTGAAAACTGCGGAGGGAAGAGCGGCAGTAGCACTTTTATATCTGACGAATCTTGAAAGCATGCGTGCGGCAACAGCCATGTACCGAAATCAGGAGGCATATATCGGTTTTCCTGTTGAGTCCGCTGAAAAGAGCGGTCATATACTCA
Organism: uncultured Acetatifactor sp.; assembly: GCA_934426825.1. Lineage (GTDB taxonomy): Bacteria > Bacillota > Clostridia > Lachnospirales > Lachnospiraceae > Acetatifactor. The sequence goes on from CAKRYI010000001.1 coordinate 184,100, forward strand.
ATGATTCGAGTGTTGTGGTAAATCAAAACAGTCCGAATGCAGAGGGCGCAATCGAATTCATTCAGTATATGTTATCCGAAGAAATACAATTCCATATGGCAGAAAAAATGGTACAGGGCAGAGAAGCGGTACTCGGATTTCCGGTAAGAAAAAATGCCATGGATAAAATTTATGACTTGCTGCAAGCAGACACACATTCCTCAGACTTTAATATGATGAATGGTCTGGAATATACTTCGGAACCGCTTTCGGACGAAAGCATTCAAAAACTGAAAGAAATGGTGGCGGCAGCCAGACCGTCCGGACATAAAGCGGCTCAATTATATGATATTATTGTGGATGAAATAAAAGAATTTAAGTCCGGGAACAAATCCGCGCAACAGGTGCTTGATAATGTAAATAACAGAGCCCAATTGTATTTGGATGAATCGGCAAATTAACAGAATAAAATAAATATTTTAAAGCACATTTTGCAGCATATTATTTGAATTACAGCAACATATAACCTTATATAAAAAATTATATTATTTGAAATAATCTGGGAGTAAGTGCAATCCATTTTGAAAGTAGTTGCATTTACTCCTAGATTGTAGTGGTAAATATTAGATTTTACCTTTAATTTTTTATTTAACCCTAGATTTTACATATGTTTTGTAGCACATTAGAAGAGATAAGCAACTATGCGCAAAAGACAAGTTTAACGAATAGTTGCTACAAAAGTGCCTTCACAATGTCTTTTGCCCAAGCTAGATACTTAGGAACGTTTGCATCCAGCAATTCCTTTACCATTTGTGCATCATCCGCCGTTAAACTTCCAAGCTGCTGGAACAAAGTTCCGTTTGCCTCGGAATTACCTATCGCAATCATTGCCTGAGCGCTGTCACCTATGGCAAGGTATTTTCCGATAGCCAAGGCGCCGACGGAGAAATCACCACATGCAATGGCTCCTGCAGAGATAATTCCCAAACTGATAGCTCCGGCGGAAAGTACGCCGATGGAAAAACTGCCTGCCGCGCCAATGCCAAGGGCAATGATACCTGCCGCAAGCAGTCCGATAGACAACATGCCAAAGGATAACACCCCAATGGATAATAAACCTAATGCGACGATTCCTTGTGCTTTTAATCCAACTGCAAAAACGCCGTGGGCATTAAATCCGACTGCGAAAAATCCTCTTGCATTTTTGCCGATATGCCATAATGGCATGCCAAATATCGTTTTCTTGCTTTTCCGTTCCCCATGGGACACATAATAGTTATAGTGTATCCTGTCAGCTAACCCCTTGCTGGTGGTATTATTGGTGTCGGTTTCTATTTCATCATGAAAAAGATAGTCCAAAGAACAATGAAACAGTTCGCTCATCCGCAGCAGCTTTTCCGTTTCCGGATAAGAGGTATTACTCTCCCACTTGCTGACGGTCTGTCTGGATACGCCGAACATTTCTGCAAACTGTTCCTGCGTACAATTATTGTCTCTTCTTAATTTAGATATTTTGTCACCCAACGTCATATGTATTTCCTCCATTCAAAATGTTTTGTTCTTTGTTTATCATAGCTGTTTTCCGCCTGCATGACCAGCACCCTAGGCGTTCCAAATGCAATTTTGCGATTGCGTCATGTAAACTTTCGGTTGCATTCCGCTTATTCCGGCGTTTTTGCGCATATCCAATTCTTTACAATTATATCCTAATATCGTTTATTTTTCATCAAAAAATTTTGACAAAAAAATTCAAAACAGGTGCGATATTTTTCCGGTTCATGTACTTAATATTATAAAGGCTATCTACAAAAGCAAATTTATAAGGTATGGAGTTTCTAATGATAAAAAAAGGGATTTTAAAAGTATTATTCAGCACATGTATACTGCTAATGCTCTATTCCGTGCCGGCTATGGCGGCGGAGGCAACCAACGTAACTGTTGGCGGCACTACACTAAACAAGGGCGAATATCTGAAAAAAGATTTTACACCGGGAAGTGCCACGGACTACAATTTCTATTTCAGCGGTGGAAAGTTGATTCTGAATGACGCGGACGGTATCGGTTCTATTCATGCCGACGGGGACCTAAAATTGGAATTGTCCGGCAGGAGTTCGGTCAGTGACGGAATATTTGTGGATGGTGATTTGACCATAGATGGTGACGGAACATTGGCGGCAACTGCTACTTCCATGTTCGCTGTCAATGTTAAAACATATGGTATAAAAGCAAACCTGCTCACCATTAATAATGGAACGATAACTGCAAACGGTGGCGGATGCGGTATGCCCAAGTGTTATGATTATGCCATATATGCAGATACCGTTATTATAAACGGTGGTCTGACAACGGTGAACGGAGCATCTTCCGATTCCGTGGACGGATATACATACGGTATTTATGCAGTTACATCTGTTACTGTCAACAGTGGAAAACTGAATGCTTATGGTGGAAACAGTTCTGCTGCTATCATAAAATCATCTGCCGTTAGTACAGGCAGTTTTACGGTAAATAATAACTCTGTCGTAAACATCAAGGGTGGAGATTTTTTTGCTGCCGGGAGGTACAGTTATGGATTGGAATCTCCTAATATTGTGCTTAATGGTGGTACTACCACTTTGGAATCTGGTTACTTTCATCTTGGTAAGGTGGACGCATTTGCCACCTCATCCATTCCGGATATACGAATGGAATTGGGAATGTGGAAGGATAGTCTGGATGGCGAGTATTTTTTGGCAAGTACTACCTCCCTACCCTATGAGCCGGGACATGCCGCTCTGATAAAATATCTAAAGGTGAAACCCATGGATATTGTTGTCATTCCGCAGTTACAGGTAAATTCCACTACCGGAGAATGGGAGGTTTCCTACGATGAGGGGGGGACATGGCAGTCACTCGGCGTTACTGCTACGGGCGCAAACGGCACGGACGCCACTACCCCACAGATTTCAATAGGCGCAGATAATTGCTGGCAGGTGTCTTATGATAACGGAAATACATGGACATCCCTTAATGCAAAGGTACAGGGAGCAGATGGTACAAACGGCACCGATGGCGTGGATGGCAGAAACGGTACGGACGGTACAAACGGTGTTGACGGCAGAAACGGTACTGATGGAGTGAACGGCAGGGACGGTAAAAAGGGTACGAATGGCGCTGACGGCAAAAACGGCGCAAACGGTCTGACACCCTACATCGGTTCTAACGGGAATTGGTATATTGGTGATACCGACACCGGCGTAGCTGCCACGGGAAAAGACGGCAAGGACGGTAAAAACGGCGTCGACGGCAAAGACGGTGTGAATGGCGCCGATGGCAAAGACGGTAAAAACGGTGCGGATGGTCAAAACGGAATCTATATTTCCAGCGTAGATATGGATACCGAAGGCTGTCTGATTGTCACTCTCACGGACGGAAGCACTGTCAATGCCGGACCGCTTCCCACAAAAGAGAAAGAACTTGCCAAGTTAAAGACCGTGTCCACTGTTTCCATGGTAATAACCGGGATTTCACTTGCCGGAATCATTGCTTCTGCTCTGCAGCTCTTAAAACGGAAAAAGTAATATGCCATAGATAAGGAGTTTCAAAAGATGAAAAAATGGATTTTAAAAGTATTTTTTAGTACATGTATGCTGCTAATGCTCTTTTCCGTGCCGGCTGTGTCGGCGGAGGCAGCCAACGTAACCGTAGGCGGCACCACGCTGAACAAGGATGAATATGTAAAAAAAGATTTTACGAAGGGAAGTGCCACGGACTATAATTTCTATTTCAGCGGCGGAAAATTAATTTTGAATGACGCAGACGGTATCGGTTCCATTCATGCTGATGGTGACTTAATATTGGAACTGTCCGGCAGTAGTTCTGTCAGCGACGGAATATTTGTGGATGGAGATTTGACTATAGAGGGTGACGGAACATTGACGGCAACTGCAACTCCCCTGTCTGGATACAATGAGGAGAAAACATATGGAATAAAAGCAAACCGGCTCACCATTAATAATGGAACAATAACTGCGAACGGTGGCGGATGTGAGCGAGTTAAAGGTTATGATTATGCCATATATGCAGATATCGTTATTATAAACGGTGGTTTAACAACTGTGAACGGAGCAGAATCCAATTCTATACAAGGTTATACATACGGTATATATGCAGTCTCATCTGTCACTGTTAACAGCGGAATACTGAATGCTTATGGTGGAATTGTTCAGCGTGTTGACGGAAAATCATCCGCTGTTACTACAGACAATTTTACGGTAAATAATAATTCCGTAGTAAATATCAAAGGTGGAGATTTTTTCGGTATTGGTAATGGTTATGGCTTGGAATCTCCTAATATTATATTTAATGGTGGCTGCATTACATTGGAAGCCGGCTATTCTCATGTTTTTTTACAGGATTGCTGGGCTGTATCTTCCATTCCAAAGATACCAATGCCATTGGGAATTTGGAAGGACAGTTTGAATGGTGAGTATTCTTTGGCAAGCATTACCCCATATGCACCAGACCATTTCTATGATATAACGTATCTGAATGTGAAACACATAGAGGCAGTCGTTACCCCGCAGTTACAGATAAATTCCACTACCGGAGAATGGGAGGTTTCCTACAATGACGGGCAGAACATGGCAGCCGCTTGGCGTTGCTGCTACGGGGGCTGGTGGCATGGACGGCATTACTCCACAGATTTCGATAGGCGCTGACATGTGCTGGCAGGTGTCCTATGATAACGGAAATACATGGACATCTCTCAACGTGAAGGCTTTAGGAACGGATGGCGCAAACGGTGTCAATGGTGCCGATGGCAGGGACGGCGTCAACGGAACAAACGGTACGGACGGCAGAGACGGTACGGATGGTAAAAACGGCAGGGACGGTGTTGACGGAACAAACGGTACGGACGGTAAAAGCGGTAAAAACGGTATGACCCCTTATATCGGAGAAAACGGAAACTGGTATATCGGTGATACCGATACCGGCGTAGCCGCCGCAGGCAAAGACGGCAAAAACGGTACGGACGGTACGGACGGCAAAGACGGTGTAAACGGTATGGATGGAAAAGACGGTAAAAATGGCATGGATGGGAAAGATGGCGTCGGTATCTCTACGGCAGCCATTGACGCAGACGAATGTATGATTGTCACATTTACAGACGGGAGCACGGTCAACGCCGGAAAAATTCCTACGAATGTTCAAAAAATGACTAAGGTCAGAACATTGTCCACCGCTTCCGCTATAGCAGCCGGAATTTCCCTTACAGGAGCTGTTACATCTGTATTGTACCTGTTTAAGAGGAAAAGCAAATAACAAGTTAAAAATGCCTGATAAGTATAGAAATCAAAATACTACTTATCAGGCATTTATGTTAATCTAAACAACTTACTCTACTCTTCTGTTTTGGTATCAGTCGTCTTCGTATAGCTTGCAGTAGTTACGGAAGACGTCTGATTGGAGGCTTTGTTACCGGTTACGGTTGCAGCTTTGCCTGCAAGGAATCCGGACAATACGGACTGCAAATCAACGCCTGTGGACTCTTTCAGACCGTCTGTTACCTGTACAACGGTTCCCATAATATCTTTCATCAACTTAGAGGAATTTCCGTCACCGTACATGGTAATCTTATCTACATTGTTAAGAGGGGTTGCGGCGTTCTTAACAACTTCAGGCAATGCCTTAAAGTACATTTCCAAAACGGCTGCCTCACCCATCTTAGCCATAGCTTCCGCTTTCTTCTCAATACCTTCTGCTTCCGCAACGGATTTTGCACGAATAGCCTCTGCCTCAGCAACACCCTTGGTACGAATACCTTCTGCCTCCTGCTCCATCGCAAACTTCTTTGCTTCTGCCTGAGCCTTCATTGCTTCCGCTTCTTTTTCCGTCTCAAATTTCTTAGCTTCGGCTTCTCTCTGACGCTCATATAATTGTGCATCTGCAAGCTGCTGTTTTGCAAATTTATCAGCCTCAGCCTTTTTCTTAACCTGTGCGTCGAGAGCCTGTTCCATAACCTCGGCTTCTCTCTGCTTTAACAGAATCTCTTTTTCCTGCTTTGCAATGTTTGCATCAGCGGTGGTAATTTCAACAGTCTTACGCTGTTCCTCTTCCTGAATTTTATAAGCAGCATCCGCCTCAGCCTGTTTAATATCGGAAGCCTTCTTCAGTTCAGCCTTCTGGATAGCCAGTTCATTCTGTTTCTTAGCGATTTCAGATTCTGCATTAACCTCGGCTTCATTCGCCTCACGTTTTGCATTCGCCTGTGCCTTTGCGATTTCCTTTTCACTGTCTGCACGGGAAATAGCCGCATTTTTCTGAATCTTAACTATATTGTCAACACCGAGGTTTTCGATAACGCCGTTGCCGTCAACGAAGTTCTGTACGTTAAAGCTGATAATATCAAGACCCATGGCAGCCAAATCCGGCTCCGCATTTTCTTTTACCAGCATTGCAAATTTCTGGCGGTCGGAAACCATCTCTTCCAGTGCCATCTTACCAACGATTTCACGGACATTACCTTCCAAAACTTCTCTTGCCACACGTCCGATGTACTCGGAGTTTTTATTTAAGAAGTTCTGGGCAGCCAGTTTCAAACGTTCCTCATTGTCACTGATTTTGACGTTGACGGTCGCGTCCACGTTAATGTTAATGTAATCAGCAGTAGGCACTGCGTTGGACGTCTTTACGTCAATGGGAATTAACTGGAGGTTCAGTTCATCCTTTCTCTCAAGGAAAGGGATTTTTACGCCGGCTTTACCAATCAATACCTTGGGATTCTTGCGAAGTCCGGAGATAATGACTGCCGTATCCGGTGACGCTTTTACATAGCCTGTGATAAAAATAATAAGGATGAAAAGCACAATTAAGATAATGGGTAATACAGGGATAAGAAATGATAAATCCATAATTTGTCCTCTCTCTCTTTTGTAATAAATAATTCGTTTTGTATAATCCGCCATGAAGTGGCGGCAAGATGACTAGGGTAGTCTCTTGTTAATGAACTCACGAACCCAGCGCATTCGCGCTTTATTGCCTGCTGGCGCAGGCGGTTCGTTCGTTATCGCGGCAAAAAAACAAATGTCTGCTTCGCAGCCGCTTGTTTTTTTGCTCGCGTACATTATACCACATATAACACTTGGAATTACAGATAAAGTTACATAATTTAATATTTTATTAAAAATATATTATTTTAAGGTAACCATGTTAAATCAAATTCTCAAGTCCTAAATGTTCATAGGCAAGCGGTGTCACCACTCTTCCTCTCGGTGTCCGGTTGATAAAGCCGTTTTTAATCAGGTAGGGTTCATAGACGTCCTCTATGGTGCCGGCATCCTCGCCGATTGCCGCAGCAAGAGTGTCCAGTCCCACCGGACCGCCGGAAAACTTATGAATCATGGTAAGAAGCATATTGCGGTCAATATGGTCTAAACCGAGTTTGTCCACATCCATAAGGTCGAGGGCTGTTCTCGCCACCTCCTCGGTGATAATTCCGTCATATTTTACCTGAGCAAAATCACGGACGCGCTTTAAAATCCGGTTGGCAAGGCGCGGCGTGCCTCTGCTTCGCCTTGCCATCTCTTTTGCGCCTTCCGGTTCAATGTCAACATTCAACACCCTTGCGGAATGGATAATAATTTGCTGCAATTCCTCTATGGTGTAAAATTCCAGATGATAAATCATGCCAAAGCGGTCTCTGAGGGGCGCCGTCAAAAGACCGGCGCGTGTGGTGGCACCAACAAGCGTGAATTTGGGCAGCTCCAGACGCACGGAGCGGGCAGAGGAACCCTTTCCAATCATAATATCGATACAGTAATCCTCCATGGCAGGGTAAAGCACTTCTTCTACCTGACGATTCAGACGGTGAATTTCGTCCACAAAAAGTAAATCACCCTCCTCCAGATTATTCAGAATCGCCGCCATTTCGCCGGGTTTCTCAATAGCGGGGCCGCTGGTTACTTTAATATGGACGCCCATCTCATTGGCAATAATTCCCGCAAGCGTGGTCTTTCCAAGTCCGGGAGGCCCGTAAAATAAAGCGTGATCCAACGCATCCCCGCGCTGCTTTGCCGCCTGAATATATACCTTAAGATTTTCCTTTATCTTAGACTGACCGATATAGTCATTCAAAGTCTGGGGACGCAGGGAACCTTCTATATTAATATCTTCCTCTGTTAAATTGGTCTCAATCATTCTTCTGGGCATTCGTCCGTTTCCTTATCCTATCAAATAATCCTTAAAACAATTTCTTAAGCGCCGCCTTTAACAGTGCACCGGAATCCAAATCCGCCGCATTGTCTATGGATTTCAAGGCATTGATACTTTCCGTTCTGCCATACCCCAGTGCCACCAGCGCTTCCACCGCTTCCTCAATCTGCGGCTCCACATCGGGGAAGGAAACATCTGCATTCTGGGCAATTTCACGGGCAATCATGGAATCGTCTATCTTGACCTTATCCTTTAAATCCAAAATCAGGCGCTGTGCGGTCTTGGCGCCGATACCGGGCGCCTTGGAAATTGCCTTGGTATCACCGGATAAAATGGCGTAGCGGAGGGAATCCGCATCCATGACGGACAGAATCGCCTGCGCTCCCTTAGGACCGATTCCGTTTACGGTAATACATTTCTTGAAAATATCCAAATCATTCCGGGAGAGAAAACCGTACAGGATAAAGGCATCCTCTCTCACACAGGTGTATGTATACAGCCGTGCGTGTTCTCCAACGCCCGGCAGTCTGGCGGCGGTGTCGGCGGAAATTCGCACATTATAGCCGATTCCGCCCACATCAAGCACCGCATTGTCTTCTGTTATATCCTCTATAATTCCGTCCACATATGCTATCATATATTTTCTCCACGTATTTAGATTCCACCGGATTTCATTTCCTTTTTATCTTACCACATGCGAACATATGTTTCAACACCAACTTAGTCAGAGATTTTGAATTTTACTCCGCTATCAGTATGCGCGGCTCCACCTTTTTCACCCGTCTTGCTTTGCCGGTGATTTCCGTATGAATGTCGATAGGACTTTCCGGCGCATATTTCCGGGCATTTCCGATAATATTTTCAATGACCTGCCGCTGTAAGGTCCCCAGATTTCGTTGATAAGCTGTTCCTTGGTAAGAACGGTGCCCTGATGTTTTAAAAGATACAGAAATAAATCGTATTCCTTCGGAGCAAGCTCCACCGGGACGCCGTTTTTTAGAATCTGTCTCGCGTTTTTATCTATTTCCAGCTTTTCACCGGGGAAAATGTTAAGGACAACGGTCTCCTCTTTGGTGTTTCCGTAAGTCCTTCTCATCAGGGAGCGGATTCGGGACATCAGTTCTTTTAAGGAATATGGCTTTGACAGATAATCGTCCGCACCGATGTCTAATCCCGTGACCTTATCGTCCTCACTGGTTCTGGCACTGGTAAAAATAATGGGAACCTGCGACCTTCTGCGGATTTCCCGGCACAATTCAAAACCGATTCCGTCCGGAAGATTAATGTCGAGCAGAATCAACTGGGGCATGGTTTCCGCCATTTTGCAATAAGCCTCCTCCATATTATCTGCGGATATGACTTCGTAGCCTTCATCCTCCGCCAAGTCCCGAATTAGCATGGATAAATCCAAGTCGTCGTCTATAATCATAATTTTCCCGTTGGGCTTCATCTGTTTTCCCCTCCCCTGCCTGTGTTTCAAGACATAAAAGAAGCTCCCTCCTGTCTTTTTATCTGTTTGGGAGGGAGCAATCGTTCTTTTACTGTGTCTAGCGGCTGCTGTTAATGTAGTTGATAAGACCCTCAGCAGCGATGATTTTCTGCATGAACTCCGGGAATGCCTGCCCTTTGAAAGTAGTTCCCTTTGTAACGTTTGTGATGATGCCGGAATCGAAATCCACTTCCACCTCATCCCCGTCATCAATGCCCTTTGCAGCTTCGGGACATTCGATAATGGGAAGTCCGATATTGATGGCATTGCGGTAAAAAATACGGGCAAAGGTTTCGGCAATAACGCAGCTTACGCCTGCCGCCTTGATGGCGATAGGGGCATGTTCTCTGGAGGAGCCGCATCCAAAGTTCTTGGTGGCTACGATAATATCGCCCTTCTTCACCTTTTTCACAAATTCACGGTCAATATCTTCCATACAGTGTGTGGCAAGCTCTGCCGGGTCGGAAGAATTGAGGTATCTTGCAGGGATAATGACATCCGTATCTACATTGTCTCCATATTTAAAAACAGTTCCTTTTGCGTTCATATCGTATCTGTACCTCCTCGATTAGTCAAGCCCGTAAGGGCTGGAAATCATTCCGGTAATGGCGCTTGCTGCGGCTACTGCCGGGCTTGCCAGATATACCTCGGAATTTACATGTCCCATACGTCCTACAAAGTTGCGGTTTGTGGTGGAAACACATCTCTCACCTTCGGCAAGGATACCCATGTAACCGCCAAGGCAGGGACCGCAGGTAGGGGTGCTAACCACAGCGCCGGCTTCGATAAAGGTTTTTAACAGTCCTTCCTCCATCGCCTGCATATAGATTGCCTGTGTGGCAGGAATCACGATACAGCGCATACCCTTTTTAATGTGTTTTCCGGCAAGAACCTTTGCGGCAATGCGCAAATCATCCAGTCTGCCGTTGGTACAGGAGCCGATTACCACCTGATCAATCACAATGTCATCCATCTTCTTGATTTCGTCGATGGTATGTGTGTTTTCCGGAAGGTGGGGAAATGCCACGGTAGGTCTTAAGGTACTTAAATCAATGGTATACTCTTCGTCGTATACGGCGTCCGCATCTGCCTCATATACCTTATAAGAACGTGTGGAATGCTCCTTCATATATTCTTTTGCCAAATCGTCCACCGGGAAAATACCGTTCTTTCCGCCGGCTTCAATCGCCATGTTTGCAATGGTAAAACGGTCATCCATGGAAAGATTCTGAATACCTTCACCGACAAATTCCATGGATTTGTAGAGAGCGCCGTCCACGCCAATCATGCCGATAATATGCAGAATCACGTCTTTTCCGCTGACCCACTTATCGGGCTTTCCGACGATATTGAATTTGATGGCGGAGGGCACCTTGAACCATGCTTTTCCGGTTGCCATTCCGGCAGCCATATCCGTACTGCCGACACCGGTTGAGAAAGCGCCCAGTGCTCCGTATGTACAGGTGTGGGAATCCGCACCGATAATCACGTCTCCTGCCACGGTCAGACCTTTCTCCGGCAGTAAAGCGTGCTCAATTCCCATCTCGCCTACTTCAAAGTAATTTGTAATTTCATTGCGTTTTGCAAACTCTCTTACGCATTTGCAGTGCTCTGCGGATTTGATGTCTTTATTGGGAACAAAATGGTCGGGAACCAGTGCGATTTTATCCTTATCGAATACGCCCTGCACCTTCATCTTGTCCATTTCCTTAATTGCAACGGGACTGGTAATATCGTTTCCGAGTACCAGATCAAGATTCGCTTCAATGAGCTGACCTGCTTCAACCTTCTCAAGACCTGCGGCTGCGGCAAGAATCTTTTGTGTCATTGTCATTCCCATACTTAACTAACCATACCTTTCGCTTTTTTGTATCTTATAGCATCATACCATAGTTGCGGCAGGTTTGAAATAGACATTTTTAATCAAATCCTAGATGTTTTTTATGATTTTCCAACAGGTGGATACTTTAAACAGGTCTCCGTCCACCTCAATCGTCAGATTGCCGCCCTGCAGTTCGGTGAAACTCTTGACAATGGCGAGTCCCAGTCCGCTTCCCTCCGTATTCCGGGAGGAATCTCCGCGCACGAAACGCTCCGCCAGCTCGGACGCATTGACCTGAATTTCTTCAGCAGTAATATTCTTTAAAATAATGGTCACTTCGTCCTCGGAAGCCACAGCGTCTACATAAACCCTCGTTCCGGGAAGTGCATATTTGGCAATATTTCCAAACAGGTTCTCATATATCCGGTAGGTTTTCTGTCCGTCCAAAGTAAGCAGAATCTTTTGACTGGGAAGATTTAGGCGTACATCCAGTTTCGCACTTTCCAGCTTGTCGGACATCTCAAATGCCACTTGCTTTATCAGGCTGATAATATCTATTTCCATCAGGTTCAGCGTGATATTCCCGGAATTTGCCTTGCTGACCTCAAACAGTTCCTCAATCAAAACTTTGAGGCGCAGGGATTTTCGTTCCAGCGTATCTAAATATTCCTTCCGCTGCTCGTCTGTCAGATTTTCGTCCTTCAACAAATCCACATAGGTGATAATGGCTGTCAGCGGAGTCTTTAAATCGTGGGAAACGTTTGTCAAAAGTTCCGCCTTCATGCGCTGGCTTTTCATCTCCTCATCAATGGCTTTCTGGAATCCCTTCTGAATCCGGATAATCTGGGGCTTGAAGGGTTCAAATACCCCTAGATCCTCCGTAATTTCCACATTCAGCTCGCCCTCCGCAATTTTATTGATGGATTTTAACAAAATACCGTATTTCTTCTGGAGGTCACTGACATATTTTCGGAGTACAAAATACAAAAGAACGGAATAAATCACGGAAATTCCGAATCCTCCGAACCAGAGACTTCCGATGACAAACAAAACAAGGGCATTTATGAGTACAATTTTTAAAATCAGTTTGTGGGCGTCCCTCGTCACGTCAAAGTGTGCCACCGCAGAGTAAAGGTTTTGAATCTTCTGTTTTCCAAAGCCGCAAATCCGCTTGCACAGAGGAAAAATCTTATAACAGATACTTCTCTTGCGGAAATACTCCCTTACCCCCAGCTCGCGCAGGGAACGCAGACACACCCCCACATACCATGCGGGCAGAAGCATTGCCGTCACCAAAAGCACGCGGATTATATATGGTTTTCCAAACAGCATGACAACAAATTGTTCCGCACAAACGGCGCTGCTTACAAACAAAAGAATGATTTGTATTTCAAAAGGAATCCGGCAGATTTTTAGCCGGTTCCATGCCTTTTCTTCCTTTAATGCCGGTACAAACAACCCGATTCCGAACATAAGCAGCGCAAAAAAGAAGAAAACTTCCATACAGCCGGAATTGTAAAAGGCATACTGATCCGGAGAATAATTGTTCATCACGGCAAGCTCGTTTCCGGAGTCATCATATATAAAGTAAAAGACTTGTGAGCCTTCCTGCGAAAGCTGTTCGTTGTCTGCAATGCTGATACAGAAGGTGATGGTGCAGTCTTTTGGCATATTTATGGTATAGTAAGGATTGGTGCCGGAAGCATTCTCATCACAGTTTTTGGCAATCATGTTTGGCAGGTTTAACTGGCGGGTCACCTCCGTTGCCGCTTTCCGCAGTGCGGAGCTGTCGGAATTTTGCAGTTTTGTCCCGCCGAGAGTCACATTTCCGTAAGAGTCAAATAAAAATTCAATATAAAAGAACTGTTCCGAAAGGATTACCTCCGGGGACGGCAAATTTGACAGATACTCCCCGGTTACGTTGTCCCGAATAACATAGTCGTACCGGGAATTCATTTGACCGAATGTGCTTTCCAGCACACTGAAATGCTCATTCAGATAATCAATGGACTGAAAAGCGCCTTCGATATATTGATAATTTGCCTCCCATTCCTCTACGGTACAATATTCCTCCGAAAAATCGGCATTCATGACCTGATTTCTGATACCTATATCAAAAAGCCAGTCTTTTCCCTCTGCGGCTGTCATGTATAATTCGCTGTAGTTTAGGGCAGTGTGATTTTCTTTGTTATACAAATCCCGGTAGAGAAGATAGCTGTTCTGATACAGATAGGAAAGAACATTGGAATCTTCCAACAGATTATGGGTGTTTTCCTCTGCCGCTCTTTTTTCAAATACCGGATAAAAAGAGGCATAGAGCGTGGCTGTCAAAAGACAGATGATGAGTCCCAGAATCAGCCATTTTACAGGCTTTTTTGGACCTTTCGGAGTGTTTTCCGTGTTCTGATTGTTTTCCGCTTTGCCTGTCATTGCATAAGGATTTTCCATAACCTGAATTCCTTCCTTAAACTACCTTAAATTTCCTCAAACTACGCTCCCGCTTAAGCCCGTTACCGTTACTGCTTATCGATTTTGTAACCGACGCCCCACACCACTTTCAGGTATTTGGGATTTTTCGGGTCAATCTCGATTTTCTCCCGGATATTCCGGACATGCACCATGATGGTGTCGGTGTTCACTGCTCTCTCATTCCAGATTCTTTCATAAATTTCATCCGCGGAAAAAACTCTTCCGGGATTCTTGATTAACAGCTGGACGATTTTAAACTCCATGGGCGTGAGTTTTACCGGTTCGCCGTCCACACTGACCTCAATGGTGTCCTCGTTTAATTCCAGCCCGCCGACGGAAAAGATATGGTCCCTGTTCTCCTCCCCGTTTACGGCGGTCAGATATTTTGCATAGCGCCGTAAATGGGAGTTGACTCTCGCTAACAGTTCAAGGGGCGTAAAAGGCTTGGTGACATAGTCGTCCGCACCCATATTTAAGCCCATGATTTTGTCCACTTCCTCGGACTTTGCGGAAAGCATAATCACCGGGAACTCAAAGTTCATGCTGCGCAGCTTCATAAGCATGGTAACACCGTCCATAACCGGCATCATAATGTCCACAATGGCAAGATGAATTTCCTCTTGCTCCACAATCTTAAGTCCTTCCGCTCCGTTTGCCGCCTGAAATACGACATATCCCTGATTCTTTAAATAAATTTCAACGCCCTGACGAATTTCTTTGTCGTCTTCCACGATTAAAATATGATATTGATTGTTATCCATAACGACCCGACCCTCTCGTATCTGTAAATTTATCAAAATTATACTTATTATATCTTTTTATGTAAGTGCCTGCAACTTTTCTGTTTTTTTCATTCTATGTTCTTTCTGCTTTCAATTTTGTTGCACACATTGCTTCCTGCCTGCTTTTCATTCATGTTTTAGTGTAGTATTTAAAAATAAACAGATTCTTCATAAAAATCCTAAGATTTTCTAAAGAATGAAAAACCCCGCCATGGCAATCACCACAGCGGGGGACAATTCAATTTTATCGGATTAAGAAAACCGGATTAGTTGTTAATCAGCTTGTCATCCTCATTGTTCCAGCTATAGAGCTTACGGATTTCCTCGCCAACCTTCTCTGAAGGATGCTCGGAAGCCAGCTTTCTCATAGCCTTGAAATGAACCTGCTTACCTGCAGGAGACATATCAAGCAGGAATTCCTTTGCGAAAGTACCGTCCTGAATATCGGACAGAATCTTCTTCATGGTCTTCTTGGTCTCTTCGGTAATCAGCTTGGGTCCGGTAATGTAATCGCCGTATTCAGCAGTGTTGGAGATAGAATATCTCATGCCTGCGAAACCACTCTGGTAAATCAGATCTACAATCAGTTTCATCTCATGGATACACTCAAAGTAAGCATTTCTGGGATCGTAACCAGCCTCAACCAGAGTCTCAAAACCTGCCTGCATCAATGCGCAAACACCGCCGCAAAGTACAGCCTGCTCACCGAACAGGTCGGTCTCAGTCTCGGTACGGAAGGTGGTCTCCAAAACGCCGGCTCTTGCTCCGCCGATACCAAGTGCATATGCTAAAGCCAAATCCTGAGCCTTTCCGGTAGCGTCCTGCTCTACAGCAATCAGACAGGGAACACCCTTGCCGGCCTGGTACTCGCTGCGAACGGTATGTCCGGGTCCCTTAGGTGCAATCATGGTAACATCTACATCCTTGGGAGGTACGATACAACCGAAATGAATGTTGAAACCGTGAGCAAACATTAACATGTTGCCTGCTTCCAGATTGGGCTCAATGTCATTCTTGTACAAATCAGCCTGCTTCTCATCATTAATCAGAATCATAATGATGTCTGCCTTCTTTGCAGCCTCTGCTGCAGTATATACTTCAAAGCCCTGTGCCTCAGCCTTTGCCCATGACTTGGAGCCTTCATAAAGGCCGATAATCACGTGACATCCTGAATCCTTCAGATTCAGTGCATGAGCATGACCCTGGCTGCCGTAGCCGATAATAGCAATGGTCTTACCCTCTAACAAAGAAAGATTACAGTCTTCCTGATAAAAAATTTTTGCCATTTTCTTTTCCTCCATTTAATAGTAAATGATTTGTTTATAACTGATAGGTTTCCCTAGAGCTAACGATTTTGCTACTCTATGTAGACTACTTTGTCGGTTCCTCTTCCCAGTCCGGTGATACCGGTTCTGGCAAGCTCTAAAATCTCGTAACCGTCAAACAATGCGATAAAGGCATCTACCTTGCTCTGGTCTCCGGTGATTTCCACGGTCATGCTCTCCGGCGCCACGTCAATGACATTGGCACGGAAAATATCTGCTAAAGAAATCACACCCTGACGCTGTGTGGCGTCCACCTTCACCTTGATAAGAACCAGTTCCCGGTACACACTTTCGTCCGGCTTCAGTTCTTTGATATTGCGGACATCAACCAGCTTTCCGACCTGCTTTTCGATTTGCTCAAGCACCTCGTCATCACCGGAAGTAATAATGGTGATACGGGTAAATCTGGGGTCTGCGGTGACGCCTGCAGTAATGCTTTCGATATTATATCCTCTTCTGGAAAATAAACCCGCAATTCTGCTCAGCACACCGGATGTGTTGTCAACCAATAACTGAAAAACTTTTCTCTGCATGATATAAATGCCTCTCAAATTCCTGTAACTTCTTACATCAAAATTTAATATATCAAGTTCAGACAAGAATGTCAACAAAAACCACTTTTGTCCTTTAAAACAGTAAAATCGTATGGAAAATTGCTTAAAATAAATCAAGTTTAGTCATCGTTTTCCATACATTTGGACAGGGCAAGGGTTCCTGTTCTTGCAACCTCCACAATACTTACGGACTGTAACATATTGATAAGCAGCTTGATTTTATCCGGTGTGTCACAGATTTGCAGCATCATAAAGTGCTTTGACATATCGACAATCTGCACCTTCATAATCTCGCATAGCTCCATAATGTCACGGCGGTTGTTTTTATTGTACTTGATTTTGATGAGCATGAGTTCTCTGGTGATACACTGCTGCTCGGCAAAGGTTTTTACCTTAATGACATCCAGCTTTTTGTTCAACTGTTTTTCAATCTGTTCAATGGTGCGCTCGTCGCCGCTGCTGACAATCGTCATGCAGGATACGGAAGAATCGTCCGTCTCTCCCACGGCAAGGCTGTCAATATTGTAACATCTTCTGGAAAACAGTCCGGCAACCTTACAGAGTACACCGGAGCGGTTTTCTACCAGTACGGAATAAATTCTTTTTTTCATCCTGTGTGTACCTCCCTTATTTTACCAAATCCATCGGATCAATCAGACATTCCAGAATCATGGCGCTGTCATCCTTTAAGAAAGCATCAATGGTTTCGTCGCACTTCTCCATCGTTTCCAGACGAAGGAACGGAATGTCATAGGCGGTGGACAGTTTTTCCAAATCCGGACTGCCGGACAGGTCCACCACGGAATAATGGTCTTTGTAAGTATAATGCTGATATTCCCTTACCATGCCCAGATAGTTGTTTTTGAGGACGATAATTTTAATGGGAATATTGTGCTGTCTCAATGTGGCAAGCTCCATCATGGACATCTGGAAGGAACCGTCACCGCACACGGCAATGACTTGTCTGCCGGGAGCAGCAACCTTTGCGCCCATGGCGGCAGGAATGGAATATCCCATGGTTCCCATACCGCCGGAGGTTAAAAAT
The DNA here is from genome assembly GCA_934426825.1 of uncultured Acetatifactor sp. Classification (GTDB taxonomy): domain Bacteria; phylum Bacillota; class Clostridia; order Lachnospirales; family Lachnospiraceae; genus Acetatifactor. The sequence goes on from CAKRYI010000001.1 coordinate 201,758, forward strand.
TTTCCGTCCTTTACAATGTGATAACCGCAGGACCATATCTGGTTCTGTCCCACGTCGGCAACATACACGGCATTATCCTGCATTTTCTCGGATAATTTCGTGATAAAAGCTGCCGGGTCCACATATGCGGGATTGGGATTGCGCTTCGGCTGCATGGTCTCGCGGTAGCCGCACAGGGTTTCCAGCCACTCTTCACAGTGACATTCAAATTCTTCCTTTTCCAAATCCGCAAAAATATGTTTGGCATCGCCGACCAAAGGTATGGTTGCGCCGGCGTTCTTGCCGATTTCCGCCGGGTCCACATCAATATGTACTAAAATCTTGTCACGGGTAATCAAATCCGGCTGGCTTACGGCACGGTCTGCCACACGCGCTCCCACCATCAGCAGCAAGTCGGATTCGTTCATGGCACGGTTTGCATATGCTTTTCCGTTATTTCCCACCATGCCGAAATACAGAGGATGCTTTGTGGGCATGACACCGATACCCATCATAGTGGAGACAACAGGAATCTGATATTTTTCAGAGAACTTGCGAAGCTCCTGCTCTGCCTCACTTAACAAAACACCGCCGCCCACACAGATAATGGGACGTTTGGCGCGCGCCAGTTCCTTTGTCACCTTGCGAATCTGTACGGCATTTCCCTTTACCGTCGGCTTGTAGGTACGAAGATTGACAGCTTCCGGATACTGGAATTTATTGATAGCCGCATTCTGAATATCAATAGGTACATCTATGAGTACGGGACCTTTTCTGCCGGTATTGGCAATGTGGAATGCCTCTTTAAAAATTCTGGGAATATCATTTACGTTGCGAACCAGATAACTGTATTTTACAAAAGATTCCACCGCACCGGTAATATCTGCCTCCTGAAATACATCGCTGCCCAAAAGTTCGCTGTTTACCTGTCCGGTGATGCACACCAGGGGAATGCTGTCGGCAAATGCCGTTGCGATTCCGGTAATCACATTGGTGGCACCCGGTCCGGAGGTGACGGCACAGACGCCGGGTTTTCCGGTCATACGTGCTACCCCGCTGGCTGCATGAGCTGCATTTTGCTCCGTGCGAATCAGTATGGTACGAATGTCAGAATTTAAAATACTGTTATAAAAAGGACAGATGGCAACGCCGGGATAGCCGAACACTTCTTTCACGCCCTCGGCTTCCAAGCATTTTATCATTGCGTCTGCTCCAATCATGGTTCCTTCCTCCTCGTCTTTTATGGTATTAATACTGCTTTCTTTTTAGTCTTTTATGGTATTGAAATTGCTTCCCTTTTCAGGTTTCTATGGCAATTTGAACGGTCTTCCTTTTCGGTTTTTATGAATTTAGCCGCTTTGCAAGTTTTACAGCGTCGGCGGCATCTTTGGAATAACCGTCCGCACCGATTTCATCCGCATACTCCTGGGTGATAACGGCGCCGCCAATCATCACCTTTGCACCCACACCCTGTTCCTTTGCATAGGAAATCACTTCTTTCATGCGCTGCATCGTGGTAGTCATCAGGGCAGACAGGGCAATAATCTGTGCGTTGTTCTCTTTTGCCGCCTCGATAATCTTTTCCTTGGGAACGTCCTTTCCCAAATCAATGACCCGGAAGCCGTAGTTTTTTAGCATCAGAGCCACCAGATTTTTACCGATGTCATGAATATCTCCCTCCACCGTGGCAATCACCACCACCGGCATATCTTCCGTACTGTTCCCGGTAAGGAGGAGCGGCTCCAATACTTCTATGGAGTTTTTCATTGCCTCCGCACTGGAGATAAGCTGCGGCAGGAAATATTTTCCCTTGTCAAAATATTCGCCAACGGTATTGATGGCAGGTAAAAGCACCTCGTTCAGCAAAGCGGATGGCTGTTCTCCGCCGTCTAACGCTTCCTTTGTCAGTTTGGCAATTCCGTTCCGGTTTCCCTTTAAGACTGCCTCCCGCAGATTGCCGCGAAGGGTGTTGGCACTCTTTACGGGTGTCGAATCAGCTTTCACGGCAGCGGAGGATAATGCCGCCTCCTTCTGCTCCTGCTTTTCCTTTACTTCGTTGACATATTCAATATAGCGGATGTCCGAATCCTCTTTTGCCAAAAGTAAATCGGCGGCAAGCGCACAGCTCACCAAGAGTTCCTGTGAGGGATTGGCAATCGCCATGGTAAGTCCTTCCCTGATTGCAAGGGTGAGGAAGGCGGTGTTGATAAATCCGCGCTCCGGCATACCGAAGGAAATGTTGGACAGTCCGCAAATGGTAGTGAATCCGTTTTCCTTGCAATACCGTATGGTCTCTAAGGTTTCCAGTGCCGCACGTTTGTTGGCACCGACTGTCGCTACCAGTCCGTCCACCACAATGTCTTCTTTGTGCATGCCCAGCGAAACCGCACGGTCATATATTTTCGTAATAATCTGCTTCTTCTCGTCGATGTCCTTTGGCAGTCCCGCGTCCGAAAGCGGAAGCAGAATAAACATGGCACCGTATTTTGCCACGATGGGAAGCAGCTTTTCAAATTTTTCCGTCTCCAAAGAAACAGAATTTACAAGTGCCCTTCCGGGGTAATGTCTAAGCGCCGCCTCCAGCACATCCACATAACTGGAATCCAAAGAAAGGGGCAGGTTTGTCACTCCGGTCACTTCGTCAAGGGCTCGCAGCATCATCTCTTTTTCATTGATTCCGCTCATTCCCATATTGACGTCCAGAATGGAGGCACCACACTTTTCCTGTTCCTCGGCAAACTGCTGAACCTTTTCCATGTTGCCTTCCCGAAGCTGTGCCTGCAACAGTTTCTTGCCGGTAGGATTAATACGCTCTCCCACAATCAGGAATTTTCCGTCCAAGCCAAAGGATACCGTCATGCGCTCCGAAGCTAAATAGCGCACACCCTGTGGTTTTCTGGGAACTGTATGTTGAACGGCTGTACCGAATTTTTGGTGCAGATTGCTGATATATTCCGGTGTGGTTCCGCAACAGCCGCCAAGTATCGTGGCGCCTGCTTTGACCAGAATTTCCATCTCTTCCGCAAATTCCACTGCGTCCATATTATAACAGGTAATACCGTTTTCATCCAAAAAAGGAAGTCCGGCATTGGGCTTTGCGATAATGGGAATGTTAGTCACGGAAGCCATGGCACTTATGATTCCCTCCATGTGTGCCGGGCCTGTGGAACAGTTTGCTCCCACGGCGCAGGCTCCGAGACTTTCCAATACCACGGCGGCGGTCTGCGCATCTGTTCCAAACAGGGTTCTTCCATCCGGCTCAAAGGTCATGGAAACCATTACCGGAAGGCTTGTGACTTCTTTTGCTGCTATCAGGGCGGCTCTCGCCTCCGCCAGACTCATCATGGTTTCCACCACTAACAAATCCACGCCTGCTTTTTCCATTGCAATAATCTGTTCTTTATATATAGAAATCAGTTCTTCCAACGGCATAGTGCCGATGGGCTGCAACTGCTCTCCGGTCATGGTTAAATCACCGGCAATATATACCTTCTGTCCCGTGCTGCTTGCGGCAGCTTCCTTCGAGATAGCCACCAGTCCGGTTATCATGGAATCCATCTGTTCCTCTAAATGATATTCCTTCAGTTTCACCCGGTTGGCAGTGAAGGTTGGGCTGTACAGAATGTTCGTTCCCGCCTTGACGTATTCCTTCTGTAACTGCAGCATAACATCCCTATGTTCCAGTATCCATTTTTCAGGACAGACACCGGAGGGCATTCCCGCTTTCACCAGATTGGAACCGGTCGCACCATCCAGATATATCATATGGTTATCCGTAAATTGCCTGAATTCGTCTATGGTCATGATATTCCTCGTTTTCTTAATAAAAAGTAAATGTGAAGTCGGCATGCGCCGTTCTTTTTATGATACCACACATGCGTTTTAATCGTAAAGGGGAGAAATGAGAAACCGCTGTGAAAATAAGAAATAGTTGCGAAAAAGGGCATAATGTGATAAATTTTTTAGTGTATGAAATGATTGGGAGGATTCAATAATTGAAAAAAACAGGCAAACTCATTGCAATGGGACTGTTAGTTTCCGTTCTGCTTACCGGCTGTGGGCAGGATCCGAAAATGGTCGCATTTAAAAATGAGATAGACAATTTTTGTACTCAAATTTCGGAAATAGACACTTCTATCAACAATATCAACGCTCAGTCCGAGGGTGCGGCAAAAGAGCTTTTAGGATATTTGGACGAACTGGATATGGATTTTCAGCATTTCGCTGAAGTTGATTTTCCGGAGGAATTTGATTATCTGGAAAGCATTGCCGATGAGGCCAGTTCTTACATGACGGAGGCGGTCAAAAACTACCATGAGGCTTACGGCGGAGATACCTACAGCGAGTCTGCGGCACAGTATGCCAAGGAAAATTACAGCAGAGCTTACAAAAGAGTTCAGATTATTATAACTTTCCTGCACGGCGAGGAACCGGAAAATGTAAACCTCTCCACCAGTGCGGAATAAAACCAAAAAGTAAACTGTCAAAAATATATACTCAGCAAAAACGTCCGGCACATGTTTGAAATGTACCGGACGTTTTACTATGCTGTTATGCACTTTTTCTCTTTTCGTTTCTTACAGTGGTATGTGAAAACCGAGCAGAAGCATATTTTTGAGAATCCAGTTACCGATTACAATGGACAACGCCGCCCACAAATACCAGTTGTGAAATTTCCAACCTTTAAAATGCAGAACGGGAAACCTCTTAAACGTATTGGTGAGCATAAAGCCGCCAAACATGACTACTGAATACAAAACAAAGGGATGGTACCATAGGGAGTGAAGTAATTGCCCTTTCAAAAGTGCTATCACTGCTCTCGTACCGCCGCAACCGGGACAATAGATTCCAAATAATCTTTGGAAAACACAGTACCCTTCCGGCAGCACAGGAACCAAAAACTTAAGATATAAAATCATAAGTACAAACCCTATCCCTGCAAACAACAGCCCTGCGGTATATAAACTGTCTTCTAATGCCTTACTCTCTTTCATACTTCTTAGTAATAGTAAGAATTTGAAAAGCTGTTCATGAAATCAGGGTCATTGACCAAAGCAACACCGATGATTACTACATAAACAATTACGATTACGGCGATTACCGCACCAATGATGGAGCAGATAAGACCTGCGGTGCTGAGTCCGCCCTTCTGTCCCTTCTTCTTTGCTACGATTGCACAGATAAGACCTGCGATTGCAAAAATAATACCGACACCATAGCAACAGCCAAATATAATAGAAATAATACCCATTACCAAACTTACGATGGAAAGAGCATTGCTCTGCTGAGGTTCAGGCTGTACCGGACTGTATACAGGAGGAACCTGCTGCTGCGCGTAAACGTAAGGGTTGGTGTTTGCAGCAGTGTTATCCTGATAGAAATTCTGCTGGGTGGGCTGCTGTACAGGCTGCTGCTGTACCGGTTGCTGCTGTGCAGGCTGCTCCGGATTAAAATTATTGTTGAACTGATTGTTGTTGAAATTCTGACCGTCCATTTTTTACCTCTTTCTAATTTTTATTTATATTCCCTTAGGTTTTCTCAGTCTTTCAGAGGAATACCTTTTGCATCTTTGTCAATCTTGCCGGATAAAATCATGATTCCTTCTACGAGACCCCAGATTTCAATGCCGAGTACCAGCAATGCGCCGATACCAATGCAGGAAAGGATAATTCCTACAACGGTAAGTACAAGCTGAACAACAGCCTTGGAGGTGAAACCAAGGTAGAAGTTATGTACACCGAATGCTCCAAGGAAAATACCAAAAAGACCAGCAGCCAGTTTGGACTTAGCCTCTGCTGCATTTGCAGATACCGCTGCAACACCACAGTTCATGCAGACCGTTGCTCCCTGAGTCATGGGGTGACCGCAATTATGGCAGTAATTTGTTCCTAATCCCTTCGCTGTACCGCATTTTACACACATTACAGCTTCGTCGGTCATATAAGGTTCGCCGCAATTTTTACAATAATACATTCTTTTTTCCTCCCTCTGTATTTAGAGTACTTAGTGGTTTTATAGTCACTGATAAATATTATACAATAGTCCCGTATTTTTTTCCAGTATTATTGCAAATATTTTGATTATCATACAATTTTTTGCAAATAATGACTGCCTTATTCATGGCTCATTCTCCAATTAATACATCTGCTTAAATAATCTACATATTCCGGATTTTTGCACATACCTTTTCCGCTTACATCGGACAATTTTGCCACATCCATGCCATTGCATTTTGTCGTCTTCATGACAATATTTAAAGCAGGTACGTCTGTATCATTGCTTAAATAAGTTCCGATACCAAATGCTACATTTATTCTGTCATGGAAATGTCTGAATAACTTGTCAGCTCTTTCAAAGTCAAGACTGTCGCTAAATAATAATGTTTTCGTTTTAGGGTTAATTCCTAATGATTCGTAATGGCGAATCAGCTTCTCTCCCCATTCATAAGGGTCTCCGCTGTCATGTCTTACTCCATTAAACAGGGTTGCATAAGTAAGCTGAAAATCTTTCAAAAAGCAATCGGTTGTGATGGTATCCGTAAGAGCAATGCCGTTTAATACTCCATATTCTTTTACCCATGCATCAAGTGCATACCAGTTAGAATACGCCGGATTGTGTTTATGGTTTCCCTGTCCTACGCACATAATCCACTCATGAGCCATAGTTCCAACAGGTGTAAGATTATATTTCTTTGCAAGATATACATTAGAAGTCCCAATAAAATTTGAAGCAGAATGCATTGTGTCATTCAAATGTGAAAACTTCTCAACAGCTAATTCCTGTGCTTCTGCAGATAATCTTCGTCTTAATCCAAACTCAGAAAATGTACCTGCGTACCAATGGCCACTCCTGAGATTTTCATATTTTTCATCCAATCTCTTTTTGAAACTATCAAATAATTTATCATAACTATATGCCATTCTGAAATATACTTCGTTTACAATCGCAAGTGTAGGAATCTCATACATTGATGTATTAAGCCATGTTCCGAATGTTTCAATAGAAAGACCGCAATCCGCATCACTTGTAATCTTAAAATCCTCATATCTTGGCTGCCATAATCTCAGGAAATCTACATATGAACCTTTCATCCATTTGATATTATCAATATAAGCAAGTTCTTCCTCAGTGAATCTCAGTTCGCAATAAGCCTTGATTTGCTCCTTAATTTCCTCTACCATTTCCGGTGTAAAATGAACATCCTTGTTTCTGCATTTGAATGTCCAAGTAGTCTTATAATCACTGAACTGATGATAAATAGCTTGCCCCATTGAAAATTTATATAAATCCGTTTCCAATAAACTGTTAATAATTCTATGTAATCTCATGATTTATTCTCCTTTTTCCGCATAATATTATTATAACTCGCTTAATATACTACTGTAATTGTTGTTCTGCACTCTCTCTATGGCTCTCTTGCGCTCATTATATGAATCGCAAAACCTGGTCTTTTTACTCTCCGATTACTGTAATTTGGCAGCTTTTCATCACTTCCAAGGCTGCTTTATGCTTTTCGGGAGTTACTCCGGCACAACATCTTGCATCTACTGTAATATCAATATCAGGATACATGGCTCTTATAATTAAAGCATTGGAAATGACACAAATATCGGTACAGAGACCACAGATTTCTACCGCTTCAAATTTGTAATCTTTCCAATTCAGCCATCCAAAAGTTGGTTTGTTAATAATGTCATCTTTATCATGGCTAAAATCACAACCGATTTCATCTGAAATTTGCCATCCATCTGTCCCCATGATACAATGAGGCACCGGTAAATGTTTGCCCTCATAAGTCTCCAAATAATTTTCGGAATGGGTATCTCTTGTGAAAATCACCTGTTCTCCGGCTTCTTTGTACTCTTCAATTTTTCTTTTTACACTTGGTACAATGACCTGTGCCTCTTTGGTTCCTAGACTGCCATCAATAAAATCATTCTGCATGTCAACTACGATTAAAGTTTTTTTCATCCTTTTTTTCTCCTGATTTTTCATCATTTTTCTTAACTCATCTATCTGTTCATTATTCAGATATGACAACCATTTTCCAAAAGTGTCCTTATCCTTTTCCATAAGAGCTTTCCTAATTTTGCTACTGGAAATATCTTTAATTCTATTCATAATTTACATTTCGTACATCCAAAGGGAACGGATTTTGCACTGCCTATGATAAATACTCCTTATACTGATACAACATTGCCGGTTTCTGGCTGATAATCGGTTTCCCGGTTACATTCAATGCAATAATTTTTTCATGGACTAACTTTCTAAAATTTGCCTTATATAGTGATTTTCCGAGTAATACCTCATATACTCTCTGTAAATCAGGCAATGTAAATTTAGCGGGCACTAAATTAAAGGCGATATCCGTATACATTACCTTATTCTGAAATCTCCTTAACCCTTCCAGGATAATATCGGCATGGTCAAAAGCTAGGTGATTTTCATTATCAGCCTCTATTTCCCTTTTGCGGGGGATTTTGTTTGTAATGGTAATACGACCGTTTTGAAATGTTTTCATTTCTAAGTTATATTGAATACAGATATCCTGTTCCTCATTATAGAAACTCAAGCTATTTTCAGTAAGGCTTATATCAAACCATAAGGCATTCTTGGCATCATCACCTGCAACAACCGCATGTTTGTTTCCATAAGGCAACAAAGCCGCATAAGCAATATCAATCACTCTCATTCTTGGGTCTCTGTCGGGCTGGCTCATTGTATAAACCTGTTCCAAATATATATTTGTCAGTCCGGTTTCTTCCTGTAGTTCTCTGCAAGCCGCCTCATATGCTGATTCATCCATATTGATAAAGCCACCGGGTAATGCCCAATTTTCAATAAAAGGATGATTTTTTCTTTGAATTAACAAGATTTGTAATCCACTGAAATCTTCTTTCATTCTAAGAATCATCATATCTACTGTAACAGAAGGTCTTTCATAATCTCCCGGATGATAATTTGCTAAAAATTCTGCTTCTGTAAAGCCGTCTTCGTTTCGTTTTTTCATATTTTACCACATTTCTGCGCACGTTCTTTGTGCATAGCGAGTTTGTGTTAAGTGCGCGCAGACACAAATCTCATGACTGAAAAATTATATTTTTCAATCTTGTTCCTCATTTTCTTTATATGGTAGTAGATTGCTACCATTTGTCTAAAAGTATTATAGTAGCTTTTTGCTACCATGTCAATATATAAAATAAAAAAATTCATGAGATTCATCCGGTAAATGCCTTGAGTGGACAGCAATCCTTCATTTTTCTTTTTGAGCATGAAAAAAGCACCGCAACCGTGAAGATTGCGATGCTTTCAGCATTTTTACCATTTAAAAATTAAAAAGTCTATTTAGAACTTTCCAGCCTTAGCAGCTTCCTCAATAGAAACAGCTACTGCTACGGTTGCGCCAACCATAGGGTTATTTCCCATACCGATCAAGCCCATCATTTCTACGTGAGCGGGTACGGAAGAAGAACCTGCGAACTGTGCATCGGAGTGCATACGTCCTAAAGTATCGGTGAAACCATAGGATGCAGGACCTGCAGCCATGTTATCGGGATGCAGGGTACGTCCGGTACCACCACCGGAAGCAACGGAGAAGTACTTCTTGCCTGCTTCCAGTCTCTCCTTCTTGTAAGTACCTGCAACGGGATGCTGGAATCTGGTAGGGTTGGTAGAGTTACCGGTAATGGAAACATCTACGTTCTCTTTCCACATGATAGCAACACCTTCGGGAACGCTGTTTGCGCCGTAGCAGTTTACTTTGGAACGAAGTCCCTCAGAGTAAGCGATTCTCTCTACCTCAGTTACAGTGTTGGTATAAGGATCGTAGCTGGTCTCAACAAAAGTAAATCCGTTGATACGGGAAATAATCTTTGCAGCGTCTTTTCCAAGACCGTTCAGAATAACACGCAGGGGTTTCTGACGAACCTTGTTTGCTTTCTCTGCAATACCGATAGCGCCCTCAGCAGCAGCGAAGGACTCATGACCTGCCAAGAAACAGAAGCAATCGGTATCCTCTTCCAAAAGCATTTTGCCAAGGTTTCCATGTCCAAGACCTACCTTACGGGTATCAGCAACAGAACCGGGAATACAGAAAGCCTGAAGTCCCTCACCGATTGCTGCAGCAGCCTCGGAAGCCTTCTTGCAGCCTTTCTTGATAGCGATTGCCGCACCTACGGTGTATGCCCAGCAAGCGTTCTCAAAACAAATAGGCTGAATCTTCTTTACCTGGTCATATACATCCAGACCGGCATCTTTGGTAATCTTCTCTGCTTCTTCGATAGAGGAGATGCCATAGCTGTTCAGTACAGCGTTGATTTTATCAATACGTCTTTCATATGATTCAAATAATGCCATTTTTCTGTCCTCCTTTATCCTTACTCTTTTCTAGGGTCGATGATCTTAACAGCATCGTCCACACGGCCATACTGACCCTTGGATTTCTCATATGCAGTATTTGCATCGTCACCCTTCTTGATGAAGTCAGTCATCTTACCAAGGTTTACAAACTGGTATCCGATAATCTGGTCATCTTTGTCCAGAGCGATACCGGTTACATAACCCTCGGCCATTTCCAGATAACGGGGACCTTTTTTCAGAGTACCATACATAGTACCAACCTGACTTCTCAGACCTTTGCCCAAGTCTTCCAGACCGGCACCGATGGGAAGTCCATCCTCAGAGAATGCACTCTGGGTACGTCCGTAAACAATCTGCAAAAACAGCTCTCTCATAGCTGTGTTAATTGCATCACAAACAAGGTCTGTATTTAAAGCCTCCATAACGGTCAGACCGGGCAGAATCTCAGCCGCCATAGCTGCGGAATGAGTCATACCGGAACATCCGACTGTCTCAACCAGTGCCTCCTGAATGATACCCTCTTTAACGTTCAGAGTCAGTTTGCAGGCGCCCTGCTGGGGAGCACACCAGCCCACACCGTGTGTCAGACCGGAAATATCCTTTACTTCTTTTGCCTGTACCCATTTAGCTTCTTCAGGAATAGGGGCACAACCATGATGCACGCCCTGTGCTACTGGACACATTTCTTCAACTTCTTTTGAGTAAATCATGTGAAATCTCCTTTCAATTATGTAGCTTAAGATACTATTGATAAAAATGTATCATAATCATCGTGTACATTCTCTCACATTTAGTCCAAAAAATCTAGGGGGAGAACTAAATTTTTTATAATTTGACACAATACCGTAAATTATGCCAACATCATTCGGTCATTGGCAAATTCGGAGCCGCTCACTTCCTCGAACTTAGCAAGCAAATCTTTTACATGAAGGTTCTGTTTCTCTTCTCCTGAAACATCATAAATGACATGTCCCTCATGCATCATAATCAGGCGGTTTCCGTGTGCAATGGCATCACGCATGTTGTGCGTTACCATCATGGCGGTCAGGTGATTTTCCGCAATGATTTTATCGCTGATTTCCAAAACCTTTGCCGCTGTTTTGGGGTCAAGGGCTGCGGTATGCTCATCCAAAAGCAAAAGTTTCGGCTGTTTTAACGCTGCCATTAACAACGTGATTGCCTGTCTCTGTCCGCCGGACAAAAGACCCACCTTACTTGTCATGCGGTCCTCCAGACCAAGTCCTAACGTTGTCAGTTTTTCTTTAAACAATGCTCTCTCGGCCTTGGAGACACCCCAGCGGAGAGTTCTCTTTTCTCCTCTGCGGTAAGCAATCGCCATATTCTCCTCAATATCCATGGTGGCTGCCGTTCCGGTCATGGGATCCTGAAATACACGTCCAAGGTAAGCAGCTCTTTTATGCTCCGGAAGTCCGGTAATATCTTTTCCGTCAATGATAATGTGACCGGAATCCACAGGCCATACGCCTGCAATCGCATTCAGGGTGGTTGACTTTCCGGCGCCGTTACCGCCGATAATTGTCACGAAATCACCGGGATTCAGATTCAGATTCACACCGTTTAATGCGATTTTCTCGTTGATGGTTCCGCGGTTAAATACTTTATGTACATCTTGAATTTCCAATGCGTAGGACATTATTTTGCCACCCCTTTCTTAAGACTTCTCTTCTCCTTCAAATACGGGATTGCCAGGAAGATTGCAACGACGATTGCCGAGAAAAGTTTCATATCTTCGGAAGGCATCTTTAACCACAATACGAACTGGTATACCATATAGTAGATAATGGCACCCAAAATAACAGAAATCAGGGTAAAGGCAAATGCCAGTTTTCTCTTGCTTGCAAATTTTCCAAACAATACTTCTCCGATAATAACCGCAGCCAGACCGATAACGATGGCACCACGGCCCATATTAACGTCTGCAGCGCCCTGGAACTGTGCATACATTCCGCCGCACAGACCAACCAGACCGTTGGAAATCATTAACGCCAGCACTTTGATAAAGTTGGTGTTGATTCCCTGTGCTCTTGCCATATTGCCGTTACAGCCCGTAGCACGGATGGCATGTCCCTGCTCCGTACCGAAATACCAGTACATTGCAGCTACCACAAGCAGTAAAAAGAGAATCATTCCCACAAAGAAAACTACCTTGCTCACAGTACTTCCCGTTACATATCTCAAGGATACTACCAAAGGATAGTTGTCTACACTGACAGGCTGATTGGATTTTCCCATAATATTCAGATTGATGGAATATAGGGAAATTTGCGTCAATATACTTGCCAGAATTCCGGGGATTCCCAGACAGGTGTTCAAAAGTCCCGTCACCAATCCTGCCAGCATGCCTGCCAGAAAAGCAAAGGGAAGGGAAACAAGGGGGGACACTCCTGCACGAATCAGCATGACAGAGACGGCAGCTCCCGTTGCGATGGAACCATCCACCGTCAAATCAGCAAAATCAAGCAGTCGGAAGGTGATATACACTCCAAGTGCCATGATTCCCCAAATCATTCCCTGTGCGACAGAGCCGGGCAGCGCCCGAAACAGAGAGATTGGGTTTAGGGACATAAAATACTCCATTTTCTTTCCTCCTAAATACATTAATACATATTTAACATCAGATAGGGATAACGTAAAAATTACGCCATCCCTATCTGTAATGCCCTATTTTATTATGATTTCCGTAATCTACTCTTCGATAGCCACATAATCATCCGGTACGGTAATGCCAAACTCTTCGCAAGTCTTTGCATTGTACTCTTTGGTGATGTTGGGAGCGTAACGAACATCCATGGTAGCAATGTCCTTGCCCTCAACCAGAATTTCGTATGCCATCTCGCCGGTAGCATAACCAAGGTCATAGTAGCTGATGGATAAGGTTGCTACGCCACAGCCCTTGCAGATACCCTCTTCTCCGGCAATTACAGGAATTTTAGCGGGATTTACGATATTGTATACTGTTTCCGTGCAGGAAGCCAGTGTGTTGTCGGTAGGGATATAAAGTACATCACAGTCTGCGATGGCAGAGGTTACAACGGACTGTACTTCGTTGGTGTCTGCGATAGCATACTGCTTATATGCAATGCCGTCAGCTTCCAGCGCTGCACTGAAAAGCTGTACCTGATACAGGGAGTTTGCCTCGGCGGAGCAATACAGAATACCAACCTGTTTTACATCCGGGAACAGCTCTAACAGCATTTTTTCCTGCTCATCAATGGGTGCCAAATCGGAAGTACCGGAAATGTTTCTTCCGGTGGAACCGGTCCAGTCACTGATTTCCAGTGCGGTTGCATAATCGGTTACGGAAGTTCCCAGAATGGGAATGGTGGTTGTAGCAGCCGCTGCACTCTGCAGAGGAGAGGTTGCGTTTGCCAGAATCAAATCCACACCGTTGGATACAAAACCATTGCAGATGGTCGCACTGGTGGTCTGCTCACCCTGAGCATTCTGAACATCAAATTTTACATTGTCACCCAGCTTATCTTTTAAAGCTGCCTGAAAACCTTCGGTAGCAGCGTCAAGAGCGGGATGCTCCAACAACTGGCAGATACCGATGTTGTAGGTCTTTTCTGCACTTCCGCTTCCACAGCCGGTCAGAACAGAAGCTGCCATTGCAACGACAAGTAATACAGATAATAATTTTTTCTTCATTGTAGTTTCCTCCCTTAGTGTTTTAATGCTTTGACGTTTTAAAGCGTAACACCGTTGGGATTATTGTAGCGTATTTTATTTCATTCGTCAACGCTAAAGTAATTCTTTTTTTACTGACATTTTTTGCAGACAATACGGTTCGCATTCTTAAAGATATGTCCTTCGGGAATCACGCCCCTCACACAGGAGGTCGGATAAACGTTGGAATTGCGTCCGATTACGGTGCCGGGATTTAATACGCTGTTGCAGCCGACTTCCACGCAGTCACCGAGCATTGCGCCCATTTTTTTCAAACCGGTCTCGTATAAAGTATCTCCGTCTTTTACAACCACAAGGGTCTTATCACTCTTCACATTGGAGGTAATGGAGCCGGCGCCCATATGTGCTTTGTAGCCGAGAATACTGTCACCCACATAATTGTAATGGGGAACCTGTACTTTGTTGAAAAGAATCACGTTCTTTAACTCCGTGGAATTTCCCACCACGGCACCTTTTCCCACAATGGCATTTCCTCTGACAAAGGCACAGTGGCGGATTTCCGCATCCTCATCCACAATCAGGGGGCCGTTTAAGCACGCTGTCGGCGCCACGGTTGCACTCTTGGCAACCCAGATGTTTTCTCCGCGCTTTTCGTATAACTCCTCCGGGAGTGTTTCCCCTAATTTCAAAATAAAGTCATGTATGTTTGGGAGTACCTCCCACGGGTAAGTTGCACTCTCCATAAGTTCGGAGGCGATAGTTTCCTTTAAATCATATAAATCGGATATGGTAATCTGTGTCATGGCATGCACCTTCCTTTTTGATTTATTTCTTTTTATAATTCAGTTCCGCCGCCTGAAACTGCCCGTACAGCGCCCGCTGGTTGTTGAGCTGCTTTACAATGTTGGTACGTCTTGTCACAAAATCCGACAGCTTTTTCATGTATTCGTCCGACGTAATATTGCCGTCCGCCACCAGCGTCAGTCCCTTTTCCCAGCTTGCCGTCAGCGCCGGGTCTAATAAGGGACGGATGGAACCGTTTACCACATCATAAACCATTTCGCCCATCAGCGTCGGAGTCAGTACCTGCGTTTTCTTATTCAGGGCAAGGTATTCGATATTCACCAGTTTTTTCAGGATTTCCGCCCTGGTAGCACTGGTGCCGATTCCGCTTCCCTTTATCTGGGCACGCAGTTCCTCGTCCTCAATAAACTGTCCGGCATTTTCCATAGTGAGAATAATGCTTCCGGAAGTATAGCGTTTCGGCGGGGAAGTTTCCCCTTCCTTGATTTCATAAGTGTCAATGCCCACCGGTGCTCCTTTTTTCAGGGAAAGCAGTTGCTTCATAAACTCCGCATCGCACTTTTCTTCCGGTGCATCACCCTCACCGTTGTCCTTGCCGGATTCGGTGTTATCGGTGTTTGTTTGTTTAGAGGGTGGTGTGGAAACTTTTAAATAGCCTTCCTCTGCCAGCACTTTGAAATTGGCGTAGAACTTCTCTTTTCCCACTTTCACGCAGAGAGCAAATTTCTGATAAACCGCAGGGGGATAAAAAATACTTAAAAACCTACGCACAATCAGTTCGTAAACCTTCGCCGAGGTAGGGGCTAACGAACCTAAGTTATTCAGACCCTGTCCGGTAGGAATAATAGCGTAGTGATCCGTTATCTGTTTGTCGTTCACATAACGGGTTTTTGCCAGATTTTTATAGGTTCCCTTTTCCAGAATTTCCGCCGCAAACGCACCGGTACTGTGCAGTGCCTTAAGACCGCCGATATTTTTGTGTATCTCCTTTGCCACCGCTGTGGAAAGCACTCTCGCATCGGTTCGGGGGTATGTCACCAGCTTTTTCTCGTATAGTTCCTGAATAATCCGAAGCGTCTCGTCCGGGCTGATTTTAAACAGCTTGGAGCAGTCGTTCTGCGCCTCCGCCAGATTGTACAAAAGCGGCGGATTTTTATTTTCCTTTTTGTGTTCGATACTTTCCAGCAGAATTTCTTCCGGCGGAACGGTTTTTAACAGCTCAATCAAAGATTCAGCGTCTTTTCTTTCTTTGAAACCGTTCTCCTTATACAATAGAGGTGATGCAAAAAATTGAGAACCCTCCACCGCTTTCCACTCACCGGTAAAAGGCTTTTGCTGTAAGGTGAAATTGCCGATAACACGGTAAAAGGGAGTCTTTACAAAGGAGCGGATTTCCCGTTCTCTGTTGACAATCATTCCCAGAACACATGTCATAACGCGACCGACCGAAATGACAGCCTTGTCTCTTTTCAGATAATCCTTCACGGTTCTGCCGTATTTGAGTGTCAGAACCCTTGAAAAGTTGATACCCATGAGGTAGTCTTCCTTCGCCCGAAGGTATGCGGCGCTGCTCAGGTTATCATACTCCGACAAATCCTTCGCCTCGCGGATACCGCGCAAGATCTCCTCCTCTGTCTGGGAGTCAATCCACACTCGCTTCCGCTCTTTTCCGTGAACTCCCGACATCTGTTCCACCAGACGGTAAATGTACTCTCCCTCCCGCCCGGAGTCGGTGCAGACGTAAATGGTAGTCACGTCCGCACGGTTCAGCAGACTGCTTACAATGCTGTATTGTTTCTTGGAACTTTCAATGACTTCATATCGGAAAGTATCCGGGATAAAAGGAACGGTATCAAAGCTCCATCTTCTCAGGCTTTCGTCATATGCCTCCGGGTAACTCATGGTAATCAGGTGTCCCACACACCATGTAACAATCGCTTCCTCTGATTCCATGTACCCGTCCATTGATTTCATACGGTATTTCAATGCGTTTACAAATTCTCTTGCAACACTCGGTTTTTCTGCAATAAATAAACTTTTGCCCACAAATCTACTTCCTTTAGTTTCCTCATATCATTGACCGGAGCAGTTCCTCTATCTGCTCCGAACTTTGGGGCTTTCCAAAGAAAAATCCCTGAATCACGTCACAGCCGATGGCGTGCAGATATTCATACTGCTGCTCCTGCTCCACGCCCTCCGCGATGGACTCGAATCCCAATGCCTTTACCATATTGATAATGGACTCCGTGATAATTCTGGTGGCGGAATCCGAAAGTACGGTATCGATAAAGGACTTATCAATTTTCAGTGTGTCAATCGGCAGCTCTTTCAAATAAGAAAGTGATGAAAATCCGGTTCCAAAATCATCTAACGAAATTTTGATTCCGTATTCCTTCAAAATTTTCAGCTTTTCAAGAATCGGTTTGAAATTATCAATCAAAATGCTCTCGGTGATTTCCAGTTCCACCACACCGGGATCCACCTGATAACGATTGAGAATCTCCATCAGTCCCTCCACACAATTATCCTTGGAGAATTGTACAGCGGAAATATTGATGGATAAAATAAAATCTGCCCCATATTCCGCCTGCCATTTGGCATACTGACTGATACTTTGTTCCACAACCCAGCGTCCGATAGCCAGAATGGAACCTGTCTTTTCCGCCAGCGGAATAAAAAAGGACGGAGGAATATAATGTCCCGGCGTATCCTGCCAGCGAATCAGAACCTCCAATCCGCGCAGTCTCTGATTTCCGGCATAATACTGGGGTTGATAATTCAGTTCAAAGGATTTATTGAAAACAGCTTCCTTGAGTTTGTTTTCCATTTCCACCGTATCCATGAAATCCTGAAGGATAGGGGCGTTGAAATACTGGATTCTGTTTTTGCCAAGCGCTTTCTTTCCCTTAAACATGACGATTTCGGCACAGTTAATCAGTTCCAGTGCCGATTGCGCCGCTTCCGGGTACTCCGCCACACCGACACTGACCGTGATTTTCAGTTCCTGACCGCCGCTTAGGCGGAACGCTTCTCTGGTTCTCTGCTGAATGGCGTGGTGAATGGTTTCCACGCTGCGGCTGCCCACCGGATTGTAAATTGCCATACAATACACGTCGCTGTTTAAGTGGCATACAATAATATTTTCGTCGCATAATTCCTTTAAAAATGCGCCAAAAAGCTGTACCAGTTCGTCACCGATAATGATACCCAGTCCGTCATTTACTTTTCTGAAGTCATCAATATCTAAAATCAGCACACTGACAATGCTGTTTTCATCCTCTGCCTTGCGCAGAAAATTTCCCAGCAGATGGACAAAATAGTTGCGGTTATACAATCCCGTCAAATCGTCATAGTATGCCATATATTTCAGTTCTTCGTTTTGGGATTTATACGTGGTTATATTGTCGATATTTATGATTTTATCAGCAGGCTGCCCGTTCACATCATAGACAATATGGACATTGAAACGCAGCCATATGCGTGAATCTTTCAGCATACAGTCTGTTGCAGCAGATATTTCTCCTCTTTTTTCCGGATAAAAAGCGTCTCTTAAAGACATGACATGCTGTTCATCCACCATATCAAAAATTTTCTCTGTTTCCCGGATGTCCCGGATGTCAAAGTCAAAAAAATCATGCCATTTTCCGAGGGTAACTATTTCATTCTTCTCAAAAGAGTAATACAAAAATGCACTGGAAACCGTATCGCATATGATTTGATACATTCTTTCGCGTGCAGACAGCTTTTGATTCATCGCTTTCAATAAATCAAGCTGATAACGTAATTCATTCATATTATGTACCCGTCTATCCCCATCAACCAACTGTATTAAAAACAGATGAGACGGTGTTCCACCCCGCAAAGAGTGGAACACCTGCAATTTACTTCTTTGTGATATAGCCCTGAGCCTTCAACAGTTCGGCACACAGAACAGCTCCGCCTGCGGCACCGCGCACGGTGTTGTGGGAAAGTCCGACAAATTTGTAATCATAAACCGTATCCTCGCGAAGTCTGCCGACGCTGATACCCATGCCGTTTTCAAAGTTCACATCCATGGCAACCTGAGGTCTGTTGTCCTCCTCAAGATACTGGATGAACTGCTTGGGAGCGCTGGGAAGATTCAATCTCTGAGGCTCTCCGCTGAAAGAAACCAGTTTCTCAATCAACTGCTCTTTGGTAGGTTTTTTCTTAAATTTCACAAATACGGCTGCGGTATGTCCGTTGAGAACCGGCACACGGATACACTGGCAAGTGATAACCGGACTGGTAGCGGGAACAATCACGCCGTCCTCAATTTTACCCCAGATACGGAGAGGCTCTTTCTCGCTCTTCTCCTCCTCGCCGCCGATATAAGGAATAATATTTCCAACCATTTCCGGCCAGTCTTTGAAAGTCTTGCCGGCACCGGAAATTGCCTGATAAGTGGTTGCAACCACCTCGTAAGGCTCAAACTCTTTCCATGCGGTCAGCACGGGTGCATAACTCTGAATGGAGCAGTTCGGTTTTACGGCAATGAAACCTCTGGTAGTTCCCAGACGCTTTTTCTGGAAATCGATAACCTGCATATGCTCCGGATTGATTTCAGGAACAACCATGGGAACATCGGGTGTCCATCTGTGGGCACTGTTGTTGGAAACAACGGGAGTTTCTGTCTTAGCGTACTCCTCCTCGATTTTCTTGATTTCCTCTTTGGTCATATCTACAGCGCTGAATACGAAATCTACTTCAGCAGCTACTTTTTCTACTTCATTGACGTTCATTACCACAATTTTTTTCACAGCTTCCGGCATGGGGGTATCCATTTTCCATCTGTCACCCACTGCATCCTCGTAAGTCTTGCCTGCGGAACGGGGACTTGCTGCAATCGTAGTCACTTCAAACCAGGGATGATTCTCCAACAGAGAGATAAATCTCTGTCCAACCATACCGGTTCCGCCTAAAATACCAACTTTTAATTTCTCGCTCATGTTTCCTCCTCATAGCAGATTTCTCTGCTCCTTATTATTTTATACCAACCGGAAACCGATTTGACGGCTCCCGTGAATGTATCCTGTTTGTACAAAACGTTGTCTTGTCGTTTCTTATTTGTTACTCTTCCATCTTCCGGCGCAGTGCCTCGCTGTCCGTGTCGAAATGAATGGATTCCTGTGCAAGATATTCCTTGTGCTTTGCAATGACCTGTTTCATTGCCTCCGGACCGGGTGCACCGATAGTCAGACGCTTCTCCACGCAGGTCTTTAAGGAAACCGCATCATAAATATCCGGGCCGAATTTATCGCTGATGGACTGTAACTCTTCCAGACTCAGTGCATCAATGGAGGTATTTTTATCAATACAGTACAGCACCAGTCTGCCGATAATGCCGTGGGCATCACGGAAAGGAACTCCCTTATTTACCAGATAGTCGGCAGCGTCCGTTGCGTTGGTAAATCCGTTCATGGCACTTGCCGCCATGCGATCCTTCTTAAACTTCATAGTGCGGAGCATTCCGGTGAACAAATCCACGCAGTCCATCACAGTGTCCATGGCATCAAAGGCAACTTCCTTATCTTCCTGCATATCCTTGTTGTACGCAAGAGGAATGCCTTTCATGGTAGTGAGTAAGGACATCAGCGCTCCGTACACGCGTCCGGTTTTGCCTCTCACCAGCTCTGCAATATCCGGATTCTTTTTCTGGGGCATGATGCTGCTTCCGGTGGAATATGCGTCATCAATCTCCACAAACTGATATTCGTTGGAGTTCCAGATAATAATCTCCTCGCTGAAACGGCTTAAGTGCATCATAATCGTGGAAAGCGCCGCTAAAAACTCAATCAGATAATCTCTGTCGGACACGGAATCCATGCTGTTCAAGGTAGGACCCTCAAATCCCATCAACGACGCTGTGTAATTGCGGTCAAGCGGATAAGTGGTTCCCGCAAGAGCGCCGGCACCCAACGGGCAGTAATTCATGCGATAGAAAATATCCCGCAGACGAAGCCTGTCCCTCTTAAACATTTCAAAATATGCTCCGTAGTGGTGTGCCAGTGTAATGGGCTGTGCCTTCTGCAAATGGGTAAAGCCGGGCATGAACGTCTCTAAATTATTTTCCATGGTATCAAGAAGCACTTTTAAAAGTTCCTGCAAAAGCGCATCTGTCTCCAATACTTTCTGTCTGGTGTACAAACGCATATCCAGCGCCACCTGATCGTTGCGGCTTCTTCCGGTGTGGAGTTTCTTGCCGGCGTCGCCAATCCGGTCAATCAGATTCGCCTCCACAAAGCTGTGGACATCCTCGTATTCATCCGTGATTTCCAGCTTTCCGTTTTCCACATCCTCACGGATGCCAGTCAGCCCCCGGATAATGGAGTCCTTTTCTTCGTTTGTGAGAATTCCCTGCTTTGCCAGCATTACCACATGGGCAATGCTTCCGGTAATATCCTGTGTCAGTAATCTTTTATCAAAATGAATGGACGCATTAAAAGCATAAACCTTTTCCTCGGTTGCCTTTGTAAAACGTCCTCCCCATAACTGTGCCATAAGCGCTCTCCTGTCGAAAATAGTGTTTCGGGCGATTAAGCCTAGATTTGATATTACCATAAATAAGAAATTATTGCAATAACGCCCACTTATTTCACAACACCTTTTTCACACCGTTTTCATATGATGTAATAAAACATTTATGAAAAAGAAGGGGCATTTTTCCATGCAAAATATATTGGAATTGAACGGTATCGGTTACTCCTATCACAGCTTGCAAGGTGAAACCAGAGCCCTTAAAAGCATTTCCTTCGGGGTAAAAGACGGTGAATTTCTGGCGATTGTAGGCCCCAGCGGATGCGGCAAATCCACGCTTTTGTCCATTATTGCAGGCCTGATCCAGCCGGAGGCAGGCACTATTGTGGTAAATAATCCCGACGGTTCCTTAAGATACCCTCGCATCGGCTATATGCTGCAGAGAGACCATTTGTTTGAGTGGCGCACCGTTTACCAGAATGCCATTCTTGGGTTGGAAATCCATCATATGATAACGCCTGAGCGGCTTGCCCATGTGGAGCGGCTGTTGCGGGATTATGATTTATATAAATTCAAAGACAAACGTCCGAGTGAGTTGTCCGGCGGAATGAAACAGAGAGCGGCGCTTATCAGAACACTGGCATTGAATCCGCAGATACTTTTGATGGATGAACCGTTCAGCGCCTTGGACTATCAGACAAGGCTTATGGTCTCTGCCGACATTTGCGGTCTGATCCGGGCAGCCGGTAAAACCATGATTATCATTACCCACGATTTATCGGAGGCAATCAGTCTTGCTGACCGCGTCATCATCCTTTCCGGCAGACCGGCATACGTCAAAAAAGAACTGCCGATTCACCTGACACTGCCGGATTCTTCTCCGCTGGCGGCAAGAAATGCACCGGAATTTCCGGATTATTTTAATCAACTGTGGGAGGAACTGACAAGTGAAGACGAACAATAAAAAAGAATTGACGACACAGGAACAGTTTGTCAAACGGCACCAAAAACACCACCGTCAGATAACCTCATGGCGTTTTTTGCTTTTAGCCGCCTTTCTGGTTCTCTGGGAAGTGAGTGCCGACACCGGACTGATTGACAGCTTCTTCTTTTCCAGCCCGGTAAGGGTTATCCGCCTCTTTGCGGGTATGTGTATTGACGGCTCGATTTTTTACCATATCGGAATCACCCTGTTGGAAACGGTGCTCAGCTTTGTTCTGGTATTTCTTATCAGTCTGACGGTGTCCACGCTTTTGTGGTATTCGGGAAAGCTGTCGGAAATACTGGAGCCTTATCTGGTAGTGCTGAACAGTCTGCCCAAGTCCGCTCTTGCGCCGTTATTTATTGTATGGCTGGGCACGGGTACAACAACCATTATCATTGCCGGAATTTCCGTCGCACTGTTTGGTTCCATTATCAGCTTTTACAGCGGATTCCAGCAGTGCGATGCGGGCAAAATCACACTGATTTACACTTTGGGCGGCAGCAAGCGGGACGCCTTCCACAAGGTGGTGCTGCCAAGCTCCGTTCCGGTACTGCTCTCCACCACCAAAGTCAATATCGGTCTGGCACTGGTGGGTGTTATTATCGGAGAGTTTCTCGCCGCAAGACGGGGACTCGGCTACCTGATTATTTACGGTTCGCAGGTGTTCCAGTTGAATCTCGTAATTACTTCTATTATACTCCTATGTATCATCGCCATGGGATTTTACAAAGGAACCCAGCTTGTGGAATACAAAATCCGAAAAAGCATGAAGCTGTAACGAAAAGGAGCCTGTGCGGCTCCCTACATATCGCAAAATAAAAAAATGCCGCGAAACCAGCATTTTTCAAAAAGCTCCCGAGGGGACTCGAACCCCTGACCTATTGATTACGAATCAATTGCTCTACCAACTGAGCCACGGAAGCAATATTCGGTTGCAAAACACAGCAACTAGATTGTATTATATCGGTTCTCGAATTATTTTGCAACCATTAAATATTTTTTTCGTATAATTTTTTTTGAATTTTCTTGGATTCCTTGTAAAACACACGGAATATATAGTGAAATCTACCTCATATGCACATCCACCTGTGGGAACGGAATCTCTATTCCGGCTTCGTCCAGTGCATATTTGCAATTCTCGGTCAGGCGCCATTTGCCGTCCCAGTAATCCTCATTTGACAGCCAGCAGCGGACAATCAGTTGAACACAGGACTCGCCCAGTTCATCCACAACCACCCGCATTTCCTTATCGTGCAGCACTTTAGCATCGGCGGTAATCATTTCCTCCAGCACCTGCTTCGCCTTCTTAATGTCCGACTGATAGGAAATTCCTACCGAAATATCCAGTCTTCTGCACTGCCCTGCCGTCACATTGGTGAGACTGTTGTTGGCAAGACTGCCGTTTGGAAGGACAATCACTTTGTTGTCAAAAGTGACTAATTTCGTATAAAAAATCTGGATTTCCTTTACCGTTCCTTCCATCTTGGTGGAATTTTCGATAATGTAATCTCCCACTTTAAAAGGCTTCAGCATGAGAATCAGCACGCCGCCCGCCAAATTGGACAAACTGCCCTGCACAGCAAGACCGATTGCCACACCTGCAGAACCCAAAATGGCAACAATGCTCGCCGCATCCACCCCAAAGGAGGACGCCAACAGTAACACAAGTACCACATAGAGTGAGGTTTTCACAAAGGAATCCACAAACTGCATAGCTCCGACTTCCGCACCGGCACGCTTCATTGCCTTGCGAATCAGCTTGCGAATCAGTTTAATCAACTGAACGCCTATCAGAAAAAACAAAACGGCAAGTACAATGCGGATGCCGAGACTCAGAGCCTTTTCCGGCAGGGTGTCCCACATTTTTTTGAGAACACCCGGTTCCATAAAAGGCTCCGCCTCCGCTATCGCTTCCCCAAGACTGTCTGCTATGTTTGAAGTACAGAGTATCATTTCTTTGTCTCCTTCTTAGCCGTTTTCTTTTCGGGAGATTTTCTAATCGGTGTATTCTTGCGGATACGCGCCTCTATCACTTTTTCCAGTTCCTTTTCCGTATAAGGGATAAACTCCAGAATACTTACGGACAAAGGCGCCATGCTTACGGTGATGGACTGTGCCCTTGCATCCCACTCCGTATCCTGTGCACGTTTCACACGGGTATTCACCGTGCCGTTTCCGCCGTATTTTGCATCATCCGTATTCAGGATTTCCTTATATTTTCCCTCGTAGGGAACACCTGTGGTAATATCCTTTGCCACACCGGAAAAGTTTGCCACTACCACCAGAATATCCTCCGGTGCTTTTCCTTTCCGCAGATAAGTAAGATAGCAGTCATTGGCGGAAATCTGGTTAATCCACTCAAAGCCGTCGGGCTCTCCGTCCAATTCATAGAGTGCCTTATTGCCGCGGTATAACCGGTTCAAGTCCTTCATCAGCTTTGCAATGCCCTCATGTTCCGGCACTTCACGCAAATACCACTCTACCAGACGATTTTCGTTCCACTCGTCAAATTCACCCAAATCCTGACCCATGAACAACAGCTTCTTTCCGGGATGTGTCATCATATAAGCATAGGTCAGGCGCAGATTGGCAAACTTATCGCTGCGCTCTCCCGGCATTTTCCCAATCAAAGTAGCCTTTCCGTGAACAACCTCATCATGGGAAAATACAAGCTGGAACTTCTCGCTGTACGCATAAATCATGCTGAAGGTGAGTTCTCCATGGTGGTAGCTGCGGAAATAAGGGTCATATTTGATATATTCCAGATAATCGTTCATAAAGCCCATATTCCATTTCAAATCAAAGCCCAGTCCGCCTTCGTTCAGGCTGCCGGTGATAAGAGGAAATGCCGTGCTTTCCTCCGCGATGGAGAGTACACTGGGATTACGCTTTTTCATAATGGAATTTAAGTGCTTTATCATCTCAATGGCTTCCAGATTCTCGTTTCCGCCATACATATTGGGAATCCATTCTCCGTCACTGCGTCCGTAATCCAGATAAAGCATGCTTGCCACCGCATCCATACGAATACCGTCCGCATGGAATTTCTCCACCCAGAACAGCGCATTGGCAATCAGATAATTGGAAACCTCCGGTCTGCCGTAATTATAAATCAGCGTTCCCCAGTGAGGGTGATACCCCTGTCTGGGATCCTTGTGCTCATACAGGCAGGTGCCGTCAAAATTCGACAAGCCCTGAGTGTCCCTCGGAAAATGTGCCGGAACCCAGTCCAAAATCACACCGATTCCCGCCTTGTGCAGTTCATTCACAAAGTACATGAAATCTTCCGGTGTTCCGTAACGCGCGGTAGGTGCATAATATCCGATAACCTGATACCCCCATGAAGCGTCCAAGGGATGTTCCATGACCGGCATCAGTTCCACATGCGTGTAACCCATTTCTTTTAAGTACGGAATCAGTTTATCCGCAATGGTGCGGTAATTGGCATATTCTTTGCCCTCCTCCGCCTCCGCAAAGGAACCGAGGTACATTTCATATACACTGACAGGAGCATCTCCCGTCTGAAAAGTCTCACGATTTTTAATAAAATCCGCATCCTCCCACGCAAAACCGGATAAATCCGCAATCACGGAGGCGGTGTCCGGGCGGAGCTGTGCCGCATTGCCGTAAGGGTCTGCTTTCAGATAGGTCAGTCCGCCTTTTACTTTCAACTCAAATTTATAATTCATTCCCGCAAGGGCGCCGGGCACAAAAATCTCAAAAATACCGGAATCCCAGAGTCTGCGCATCTGGTGCACTCTGCCGTCCCAGCCGTTAAAATCTCCGACCACGCTGACGCGTAGAGCATTCGGTGCCCATACGGCAAAATAAGTACCCTTTTCTCCATCCAAAGTCATGGGGTGGGCGCCCAGTTTTTCATAAACCGTATAGTGAATCCCGTTCTTAAACTGTTCCGTATCCTGATGGCTGATTTGCGGCTCAAAACGGTAGGCATCACCGACGGTTTTCTCCGTGCCGTCCGCACAGGTAACATGATACCGGTAAGCCGGAAGTTTCTTTTCCGAAAACAACGCTGCAAAATAACCGTCCTCGTCCGCCAGTTCCATCTTCGCTTCCTTTGCCTCTTTCGTCACCTCATCCGTCCAGCATATACTAACCTTTTTTGCCTCCGGAAAATACGCCTGAACTAGAGTGTGGGTTCCGGATTTGTGGGGGCCTAACAGTGCATGGGGATTATCGCATTCCGAATAGATAATTTCTTCTATTTTCGGCCAGTTCATCAGTTTATACAATTTGTTTGTCATAATATCATCCTGCCTTCCGTTCTTCCTCTATTCCATTCCACCGCTTTTTACTCGCTCAAATCATGCAAAAACAATCCGCTTCGTAATTTCGGTTCAAACCATGTGGATTTGGGAGGCATCAGTCTTCCCGCATCTGCCACGGCAAAGAGTTCCCCGATGGATGTGGGATACATGGAAAATGCCACCTTCATATCCGTGTCAGCGCGGCGCTCCAATTCTTTGAGTCCACGGATTCCTCCGACAAAATCAATTCTCTTATCGGTCTTGGGATCCTCAATTCCAAGAACCGGTCCGAGCAGATTGTCCTGCAATACCGATACGTCCAATCCTTTCACCGCATCCTTGCTTAAAATATCCGGTTTGGCGGTAAGAGCATACCACTCCTTTTCCAGATACATACCGAAGGTTCCCTTCTTTTTCGGTCTATAGGGTTCCTGTCCCTTCTTTTCCACCTCAAAATGCTTGGAAACGGCAAGCAGAAATGCCTCTTTATCCATATGGTTTAAGTCCTTCACCACACGGTTGTAGTCCATAATGTGCAGCTCTTCATCCGGGAATAAGACAGACAGAAAATAATTAAATTCTTCCTCGCCGGTATAGTTTTCTGCCTCCTCACGCCGTTTCAGTCCAACCTTCACCGCCGAAGCGCACCTGTGGTGTCCGTCCGCAATATAGACGGACTGTTTTTCCTTAAAAGCATTTCGGATACAGGTGATTTCCGCATCCTTGTCAATCACCCAGACTCTGTGGCTGATTCCGTCATCGCTCACAAAATCAAACACCGGCTTTTCCTGTTTTACTTTGGAAACGCATTGTCTCAAGACATCATCCGCCCGATATGCCAGAAAAATCGGTCCGGTCTGCATGTTGCAGGTATCCACATGGCAGATTCTGTCCTGTTCCTTATCGGCTCTGGTATTCTCATGCTTGCGGATTACGTTATTGCAGTAATCGTCAATGGACGCACAGGCAACAATACCGGTCTGGCTCCTGCCGTCCATGCAAAGCTCATAGAGATAATAGCACGGTTTTGCATCCTGAACAAAACGGCCCTCCGCAATCTGTTCCCGCAGCATATCGCGGGCTTTCTCATAAACCTGCGGTGCATAGGTGTCCACATCCTTACCAAACTGTGTCTCCGCTCTGTCGATTGCCAGAAAAGAATAGGGATTCTTTTTCACTACCTCCGTTGCCTCCGCGCGGTTGTACACGTCATAGGGCAACGCCGCTATTTTGCTCTCCAGTCCCTGCTTGGGACGAAATGCTTTAAAAGGTCTGATGTCTGCCATTGTTAAGTCCTTTCTTCTATGTAATAATCCATTTTCACAAAATTCTTTAGTTTTATTTTATCAAATAAAACTATACATAACAAGCATCAGGTGATAAAATGTAATTCAGTTCGATATTGGAAAGTCGGAAAGAATCATGCAGAAAACGTAAAACCTGCAGAATGGAGGATATATGACCGAAGAACAGAGAAATTTTATAAATAGAATTAACGCCTACGCCGAAAAAGAACTGGGCGACATTGACCCCCAAAAGGTACAGGTGTCCGCACAGCTTGAAAAGCTGCGCCCTGTCATGGAAGAGATTGCGGCAGAACGGAACATGGAACTGACCGACCTGTTTATTGAGTATATGGATTTACAGAGCGAAGCGGCATGCCTCACGGAGCAGAAACTGCAGGAAGGCTTGCAGGATTTGAATGACGGAGACGGTTATCCACTGCTCTCCCGCTAACTTATCCGCATGTCCCTAATCATTTGGAGATATTAATGAAAGCAAGCGGATAATATAAAAGCTAATGATACAAAAGATGCGCCGGATGTTAAAATCCAGACGCATCTTTTTCATTACATATTCGATTTCATATTTCTATTCATTTTTCCGATTTTTGGGTTTCCCGTCTTTATTTTACGATTCTTACACGGAATACACCGTCAATCTTCTGCAATTCATCAATAATATCAGCAGTTGCCACATCCTCAATGTCCAACATGGTGTATGCCACTTCTCCGCGGGACTTGTTGGTCATATCACTGATATTGATTCCCTTTTCACCGAAAATAGCGGCAAACTTGGTAATCATATTGGCAATATTCTTATGGAAAATAGCTACACGGCCTTTCTGTGCACAGATTCCCATATCGCAGGCAGGATAGTTTACGCTGTTTTTAATATTGCCGTTCTCCAGATAATCCATCATTTCCTGAACAGCCATCACTGCACAGTTATCCTCGGACTCCTCGGTACTTGCTCCAAGGTGGGGAATTACGATACATCCCTCTGCGCCTGCTGTGGTGGGATTGGGGAAATCGGACACATAACGTGCAACCTTTCCGCTCTTTAAGCCTTCCAACACATCAGCCTCGTTTGCAAGCAAATCTCTTGCAAAGTTCAGGATAATCACGCCATCCTTCATCTTTGCGATTGCTTCTTTGTCAATCATTCCTTTGGTGCTGTCCAACAGGGGAACATGAATGGTGATATAATCACACTCTGCATAAATATCATCCACATTCAAAACATGCTTTACCTGTCTGCTCAGGCTCCAGGCAGCATTGACGGACAGATAAGGGTCATATCCGTAAACTTCCATTCCGAGGGAAGTAGCGGCATTTGCAACCTTGACACCGATAGCGCCAAGACCGATAACGCCGAGTTTTTTACCGGCAATTTCGGTACCTGCAAAATTCTTCTTCTCTTTCTCTGCGGTTTTGGCAATATTGGCGTCATCCTTTGCGGATTTCACCCACTCGATACCGCCTACAACGTCTCTTGCTGCCAAAAGCATACCTGCCAGTACCAGCTCCTTTACGCCGTTTGCATTGGCACCGGGAGTATTGAATACAACAATACCTTTTTCTGCACATTTATCCAAAGGGATATTGTTTACACCGGCTCCGGCTCTTGCTACCGCCAAAAGTTTATCGGGAAGCTCCATTTCGTGCATGGAAGCACTTCTCACCAGAATTCCTTCCGCGTCATTCACATCGTCTGTCAGCTTATAGTCTGCTGTCAGATTGTTCAGTCCCACTTTGGAAATCGGGTTCAGACAATTCAGATTAAACATGATATACTCTCCTTATTTTAAGTTCTCAGCCTCAAACTTCTTCATAAATTCAACTAATTTCTCAACACCTTCGATGGGCATTGCGTTGTAAATACTTGCACGCATACCGCCAACGGTTCTGTGTCCTTTCAGATTTTCAAATCCGGCAGCCTTTGCCTCAGCGACAAACTTTGCATCCAAATCCGCATCACCGGTAACGAAAGGAACGTTCATCAAAGAGCGGTCTTCCTTGCGGACAGTACCCTTGAACAGCTTGCTCTCATCCAGATAATCGTACAGAATCTTGGCTTTCTTTTCGTTGCGCTCTTTCATTGCTTCCAGACCGCCCATCTTTTTCAGCCATTTGAATACCTTGCCGCAGATATAAATACCGTATGCGGGAGGGGTATTGTACAGGGACTCTGCATCTGCATGAATTTTGTAACGCAGCATGGTGGGAGTTCCGGGAAGTACATCTTCGGTAATCAGATCCTCACGGATAATGACGATTACCACGCCTGCAGGTCCGATATTCTTCTGAACACCGCCGTAGATTACACCGTACTTGGTAACATCCACCGGCTCAGAAAGGAAACAACTGGACACGTCTGCAACCAACGGCTTGCCCTTGGTGTTAGGCAGGGTCTTAAACTTTGTACCGTAAATGGTATTGTTTTCACAGATATATACATAATCAGCATCTTCGCTGATGGGAAGATCGGAACAATCCGGAATATAAGAAAATGTTTTATCTTCGGAGGAAGCAATTTTGTTTGCCTTTCCGTAAATACATGCTTCCTGATATGCCTTCTTTGCCCACTGACCGGTTACGATATAGTCAGCAACCTTATTTTTCATAAGGTTCATGGGAATCATGGCAAACTGCTGGCTGGCACCGCCCTGCAGGAATAAAACCTTGTAATTGTCGGGGATATTCATCAGGTCTCTTAAATCTGCTTCTGCTTCCTTGATAATCGTATCATATGCCTTGGAACGATGGCTCATCTCCATAACGGACATTCCTGTTCCGCGATAATCCAACATTTCATCGGCTGCTTCTTTTAAAACTTCTTCCGGCAGAACCGCAGGGCCTGCAGAAAAATTGTAAACTCTTGCCATTTTTCTAAAATCCTCCTCAAAATTGTTTTTAGGGCTATTTGCCGAAAACCATAGGTATAGAATAATCTTTCCCTGTGCTTTAGTCAAC
This sequence comes from uncultured Acetatifactor sp., assembly GCA_934426825.1. Taxonomy (GTDB): domain Bacteria; phylum Bacillota; class Clostridia; order Lachnospirales; family Lachnospiraceae; genus Acetatifactor. The sequence goes on from CAKRYI010000001.1 coordinate 232,552, forward strand.
TGCATTGATAAATTATTTTCAATTTGTACGCTTGTCGCGGACAAATTGGCATATTTTGTGTTTTGATGTCAGGAAAATATGACTACCGGTGTTCCGATTTCCACCATATCATATAATTCCGCCACCTTATCCTTCGGTGTGTTGATACATCCGTGGGAACCGTTATTCTGATAAATCGTTCCGCCGAATTCCTTTCGCCAGTTAGAATCATGAATTCCGATATTCCCCACAACCGGTATCCAGTATTTTACCGGAGCCCTATAACCGGGACCTCGTAAAACCCTGTTCTTTTGTTTTCCGTAGACAAAAACCACGCCATCAGGTGTTCCCTGATTCTTGCTGGTGGTTCCCGTCACGACCTCGGTTTCCAATTTCAATTCGCCGGCTTCGTAATAGTACATTTTCTGTTCCGTCAAATCAATCTCGATATAGGTATCGCCGATGTCGTTTTTGCCCCGGACCACGCCTTCTTTTTCATAGGAAGGGATATGGAAAAGCACCTGACTTCCATGCGCCTCATCTGTAAGCAGCGTTTCTTTCAGATAAGCAACTTCCGCTTTCTGATTTAACAGCGTTCCGTAAGTGCTTCCCTGTACCGTTACCACGTCACCTCTCGTACTCTGAAAACTCCGCTCTTTTTTGTAGGTGTCATATTCTTCCGCAAGGGAGGCGACAAAGCCCGCAATCCCCTCTTCGCTCAGGACAAAATTTCCTTCTTCATCCGTCACGGGAATTCCGTTTTCTTCCAAAAGGAAATCAGCCATCACAGCCGGGGTTAACGGAATCATTGCATCACCCATATCGTACTGAATGCTGCAATTCTGAAACTGTTCTACTTTTTCCCAAAGATCCCTTGTCCGCTCCTGTTCCTCGGTGAGAGGGACGTCATAGTAACACTGAAATGCCGTCAAATCCACGGAGGTCTCACCCTCCCGTATCGCATCCTTCACTACCCGAACGGCCTTCTCTGCGTCAAGGCGGTTGCTCTTTCCGTCATACAAAAAATATCCGTCCGTCCCGTTTCGTGCAAGAAGGTAATCTTCCGTGCGCCCGGTCTCCCGCTCTATGGGCGGCGCCGATAGAAAAGCCTGTTCCAGCGCCGTCTCATTGTAGGTAAAGGACGGACTTAAGGAGTGTTCCCTGTGAAATGTAAGATTGTCCACCCAGAGGAGGGGATTCTGATTCTCCTTAAACCGCGTCAGCGCAGACAGATAATCACCATCGTATCCCAATTCCTCCAGATGCAGGGAAAAGCTGTCTCCCCGAATGTCGGTGACGGTAATAACCGGAGCTTTTATTCCGCTTTTCAATTCCGTGTTAACCTCCTCCACCGTCTTACCGGTACAGTACACACCGTTAATCCAAGTGTTTACATAAAAACCGTCCCGATAATAATAGGCTATGAGAAAGTAACTCAAAAACAGCGCAATGAGAATCAGTAAAAGTATGAAAAATACTCTCTTTATTCCTCTCTTCATATCCGACACTTTATCCCTTATGAACGCTCTTTCAAGTCGTCCTCGTCAAACACATCCGCAATGGGTGCTCCCGCAGGAACCATGGGGAATACCTTGTCATCCTCCGGAATCATACACTCAATCAATACCGGCGCTTTTAAGGAAATTGCCTTTTCGATAGCGGGGGCAACTTCCTCTTTGGTCGTTACCCGGATTGCCGTACAGCCAAGCCCTTCCGCAACCTTGCAGAAATCTACCTTGTCATTCAAAACCGTCTGGGAATAACGCTTTCCGTAGAAAAGAGTCTGCCACTGGCGAACCATGCCGAGAACATGATTGTTAATGACAATCTGAATCACCGGAATGTTGTATCTGCTTGCGGTAGCCAGCTCATTCATATTCATACGGAAACAGCCGTCACCCGCAATGTTGACACAAATTTTGTCGGGCTGTCCGACCTGCGCTCCGATGCAGGCACCCAGGCCGTAACCCATGGTGCCGAGTCCGCCGGAGGACAGGAATGTACGGGGTTTTGTATAGGTATAATACTGAGCCGCCCACATCTGGTGCTGTCCCACATCCGTGGTAATGATGGCGTCACCCTTTGTCACGCGGCACAGCTCCTCCATCACATAAGGACAGGATAACTGGGATTTATCATATTTCAAAGGATATTTCTCCTTTAATTCCTGAATGGTCTGCATCCACTCGGTATGCTCTCTCTTAATCAGTCTCTCGTTCAGTGTTGCAAGAACGGTTTTTAAATCGCCCACCAGAGAAGCGTCCACACGGATATTTTTGTTTACCTCTGCCGCATCAATATCAATATGTATAATCTTTGCGTTTTCCGCAAACTTCTTGGCATTTCCGATAACACGGTCGGAAAATCTTGCGCCCAGCGCAATCAAAAGGTCGCACTGGCTGACACCGAGGTTGGAGGTTTTCGTACCGTGCATACCGATCATGCCGGTGTATCTTTTGCTTCTTCCGTCAAAAGCGCCCTTTGCCATCAGCGTGTCGCAAACCGGCGCGTCAATCAGTTCCGCAAACTTAGCGACCTCTTCCGATGCACCGGAAATTACGGCACCGCCACCCAGATAAATATAGGGCTTTTTCGCCTGCTCTATGTATGCGATGACCTGATTCATTTCTTCCTGCGTATAATTTACAACCGGCTCCTCCGTTTTCGGCTCAACCGGTGTGTATTCGCACTCCGAAGCCGTCACGTCCTTGGTAATGTCCACCAGTACCGGACCGGGTCTGCCGCTCCTTGCGATATGGAATGCCTTGCGGATGGTGTCTGCAAGAATTTCCACATTCTTTACAATGAAACCGTGCTTTGTTATGGGCATTGTCACACCCGCAATGTCAACCTCCTGAAAACTGTCTTTTCCCAGCATGGGAAGATTTACATTGGCGGTAATCGCCACCATGGGAACGGAATCCATATATGCGGTTGCGATACCGGTCACTAAATTGGTTGCTCCGGGGCCGCTGGTTGCCATACAGACGCCGACTTTACCCGTGGCTCTTGCATATCCGTCCGCCGCATGCGCCGCACCCTGCTCGTGGGAAGTCAGCACATGACGGATTTCGTTGCTGTGTTTGTAAAGAGCGTCATAGACATTCAGAATAGTGCCTCCGGGATAACCGAATACGGTATCCACTCCCTGCTCTTTCAGACATTCTATTACAATTTCAGAACCTGTTAATTTCATGATTCAATCCTCCGATTCCTGTCACAATCCTTACTGGTTTTTGGAGGGTACCTCCAATACGGCTCCCCTGTTTCCGCTTGTTACCAGTTCGCGGTATCTGGAAAGATAACCGGTGGTAACTTTGGGCTCTCTCGGCTGCCATTTTGCTTTTCTCTCAGCCAGAACTTCATCGGACACCAGCATATCCAGTTTGTTTTCGGGAATGTTGATGCGGATGATGTCTCCCTCCTCCACAAGGGCAATGGGGCCACCCACTGCAGCTTCCGGAGATACATGGCCGATGGAAGCGCCTCTGGATGCGCCGGAGAAACGTCCGTCGGTAATCAGCGCCACACTGGAGCCAAGTCCCATTCCTGCGATGGCTGAGGTCGGATTGAGCATTTCTCTCATGCCGGGGCCGCCTTTCGGTCCTTCATAACGGATAACCACCACGTCACCCGCAACAATTTTACCGCCCTTGATTGCTGCAATAGCGTCCTCCTCGCAGTCAAATACTCTCGCAGGGCCTTCATGCACTAACATTTCCGGTGCCACTGCGGAACGTTTTACAACGCCGCTGTCCGGTGCAAGATTTCCCTTTAATACCGCAATACCGCCGGTAACGGAATAAGGATTGTCAATGGGGCGGATAACTTCGGGATTCTTGTTGACACAGTTCTTAATATTTTCACCGATAGTCTGTCCGGAAACGGTCATGCAGTCTAAGTTCAACAGATTTTTCTTTGCCAGTTCATTCATAACGGCATAAACACCGCCGGCTTCGTTCAAATCTTCCATGTAAGTGGGGCCTGCCGGTGCTAAATGACACAGGTTCGGCGTCTTTGCGGACAATTCATTGGCAATGTCCAGATTCAGGTCAACCCCTGCCTCCCTTGCAATAGCGGGAAGGTGAAGCATGGTGTTGGTGGAGCAGCCGAGTGCCATATCCACGGTCATGGCATTCATAAACGCATCTTCCGTCATAATGTCTCTGGGTTTGATGTCCTTTTCCACCATCTCCATAATCTTCATGCCGGCATGCTTTGCCAGGCGGATTCTCTCGGAGTATACGGCAGGAATGGTTCCGTTTCCTTTTAATCCCATACCGATGGCTTCGGTCAGACAGTTCATAGAGTTTGCGGTATACATACCGGAGCAGGAACCGCAGGTAGGGCAAACCTTTTCCTCAAACTCGGACAGCTCTTCCATTGTCATGGTTCCCGCAGCCACGCTGCCCACTGCCTCAAACATGGAGGAAAGGCTTCTCTTCTGTCCGTGTACATGACCGGCAAGCATGGGACCGCCGGATACAAATACGGTGGGGATATTCAGCCTTGCGGCAGCCATCAAAAGACCGGGTACGTTTTTGTCACAGTTGGGAATACATACCAGACCGTCAAAGCCATGAGCCAAAGCCATGCACTCTGTGCTGTCCGCAATCAAATCTCTGGTAACCAGAGAATATTTCATACCGATATGTCCCATGGCAATTCCATCACAGACTGCAATTGCCGGGAACACAACCGGCATACCGCCTGCCATCGCAACGCCCATCTTGACAGCTTCCACAATTTTATCCAGATTCATATGTCCCGGTACAATTTCATTGTAAGAACTTACAATACCAATCATCGGACGCTTACGTTCTTCCTCGGTAAAGCCGAGTGCATTAAAAAGACTTCTGTGCGGCGCCTGCGCGGTGCCTGTTTTTACGGAATCACTTCTCATATTCGCTTACCTCACTCCTATATTCTTTATCCTAATCTTACTGAATTCTCTCTGCCAGTAAATCACCCATTTTGCTGCAGCCTACCTTGGTACAGCCTTCCGACATAATATCTATTGTGCGGAAACCGTCCTTCAAAACCTGCTTTACCGCATTTTCAATAGAAGCCGCCTCTTTGTCCAAATCAAAGCTGAAACGAAGCATCATTGCCGCACTGAGAATGGTCGCAATGGGATTGGCAATGTCCTGTCCCGCAATATCGGGGGCGGAACCGTGGCTCGGCTCGTACAGACCAAACTTGGTATCGTTTAAGCTGGCGCTCGCAAGCATACCGATGGAACCGGTCACCATACTTGCCTCGTCGGAAAGAATGTCGCCAAACATATTCTCGGTCAGAATTACATCAAACTGGGCAGGGTCTTTTACAAGCTGCATAGCGCAGTTGTCCACCAGCATATGTTCCAACGTAACCTCAGGATAATCCTTTGCCACTTCCTCCACCACTTTTCTCCAAAGTCTGGAAGAATCCAGCACGTTTGCCTTATCCACGCTGGTCACTTTCTTTTTGCGCTTCATGGCAATGTCAAAGCCCTTGATGGCAATGCGGCGAATCTCATTTTCATCATAGGTCAGCGTATCAATCGCCTTTCTGACGCCGTTTTCCTCTATGGTCTTGCGCTCACCGAAATAAAGTCCTCCGGTCAGCTCTCTCATAATCATCATATCGAAACCGGCCTTGCTGATTTCCTCTTTTAAAGGGCAGGCACCGGACAACTCATCATACAATACCGCAGGACGCAGATTTGCAAACAGATTCAGGGATTTGCGCAGCTTTAAAAGTCCTGCTTCCGGGCGCAGATTGGGGGGCAGTTTATACCACGGGGAGGTAGTGGTGTTGCCGCCGATGGAACCCATGAGCACAGCGTCTGCCGCTTTTGCGGTGGCAATCGCTTCCTCTGTCAAAGGCTCTCCGCAGGCATCGATGGATGCGCCTCCCATTAAAATATCCGTATAAATCATTTTGTGACCGTATACAGCAGCTACTTTATCCAGAACCTTTTTTGCTTCCGTCACGATTTCCGGTCCGATTCCGTCACCGGGAATGCAGGTAATATGTAATTCCATATTATGATACGCTCCTTTTTCTTATTTTAACTTACTTTATTTTAATAGTAAGGCAGTGCCGATTGGCACTGCCTTATCTTGCTTTCGCTTAGTTCTCGTTCGCTTTTTCCACACGTCTGATTGCGGATTTTTCCATCGGGATGCGGCAGTTTTTGTTGTTACCGAATTCAACGATTACGGTGTCATCCTGAATATCAATTACAATTCCGTAAAACCCGGATGTTGTCAGCACACAATCACCTGTCTCCAATGCAGCCAGCATAGCCGCAACTTTCTTCTGCTCATTTTTCTGCGGTCTCATAAAGAAAAACCACAATGCGCCAAATAATGCTGCATAAACCAAAATCATGGTAAGCAGTCCCATGGAGCTTCCCGCGTTTCCAGCGGCGCTACCGGCCTCTAATAAAATTCCCATTGTTCCTCCATTCCGGCATATATGCCTGTAAAAAGACTTTACGAATATTTATGATACACAATAATTGCCTGTGGGGCAAGTCCTTTTCCGAAAATTTCATATTTTCGTGCTTTTCTTTCGACTCTTAATCCAGCGGAGTTGCCATGTTTTCCAGTTTTTTACGCTTATACTCCGCAAACCTTCCCTCGTCTAACGCATCTCTGATTTCCGTCATCATAGTGTTATAAAAATACAGATTATGCAAAACACAGAGGCGCATGCCAAGCATTTCCTTTGCTTTCAGAAGGTGTCTGATATAGGCTCTGGAATACCGTTTACATGCGGGACAGCCGCAGCCTTCCTCAATAGGTCTGTCGTCCAGCTCATACTTTGCATTGAACAGATTGATTTTGCCGTGATTGGTGTATAAATGTCCGTGTCTGCCGTTTCTGGTGGGGTACACGCAGTCAAAGAAATCCACGCCGCGCTCTACGCCTTCCAGAATATTGGCGGGAGTACCCACTCCCATCAGGTACGTCGGTTTCTCCAAAGGCAGATACGGAACGACTTCATCCAAAATATGGTACATCTCCTCATGGGTCTCTCCCACGGCAAGACCGCCCACCGCATAGCCGTCCAAGTCAAATTCCGCAATTCTCTTGGCGTGCTCAATGCGAATGTCCGGATAAACCGCGCCCTGATTGATACCGAACAGCATCTGATGCGGGTTTATGGTGTCTTCCAGTCCGTTCAGTCTTGTCATTTCTCTTTTGCAGCGCTCCAGCCAGCGGGTGGTTCGCTCCACGGACGCCTGTACATAAGCCCTGTCCGCCTTGCTCGGTGCACACTCGTCAAAAGCCATGGCAATGGTGGAACCGAGGTTTGACTGTATCTGCATACTTTCTTCCGGCCCCATGAAAATCTTATGTCCGTCAATGTGGGAGTTAAAATAAACACCCTCCTCTTTGATTTTGCGGAGTCCTGCCAGAGAAAAAACCTGAAATCCGCCGGAATCCGTCAGGATTGGTTTGTCCCATGACATAAATTTGTGAAGTCCGCCCAGTTGCCGGATAACACGGTCTCCGGGACGCACATGCAGATGATAGGTGTTGGAAAGCTCTACCTGTGTTCCGATTTGTTCCAAATCTGCGGTGGAAACTGCACCTTTAATAGCTGCCACTGTTCCTACATTCATAAATACAGGGGTCTGGATAACGCCGTGCACGGTATGAAATTCTCCACGCTTAGCTCTTCCCTCCTGTTTTAACAGACGATACATTTATTCCAGTTCCTCCCAAAATTCTTCTAATGTAATGCCATTCTTCATAATAACGGTTGCCGCATCCTCACCGACATACCGAAAATGCCACGGCTCGTATTCGATTCCCGTAATATATTCCTTGTCCAGCGGATAGCGGAGAATAAAGCCAAACCGGTAACTGTTTTCCGCAAGCCATTTGCCTGCCTTGGTATCCCCGAAACCGGCATCCAAAATCACATATTCATCCGAAACAATGTCAAGCGCAAGACCTATCTGGTGTTCACTGGCTCCCGGCACCGTAACCGCCTGCCCTGCCAGTTGGTATGCCTCCACAAAGGACATTCCCCGGTTCATATAGCGGGTGATTTTGCGGTTAAAAAGCATTTCCTGCCTTTCCGTGTCACGGTAAGGGGAACAGATAACCAGATTGACGGAATCCTCTTTCGCCGCCTGCAGCATATCTCTTAAATCATCAATGATTCTCTCATCACAGCGCATGGTGCTTGTAATATTGCCAAGCTCAAAGGTATAGTCATCCGGAATGGAATGCTGTTTGTTAATCAGCACCAGTCTCCAGTCATCACTTGAAAACTCCGAAATACTTTTCGTCTCCGGTGTATGCCCTAAGGCGCCTTCTTCATTGGAATCTTCCGGATTGTCCGCATTATCCCGGCCTTTCCGGTTCTCCGTTGACTTCAAAATATCATCCGCATCATACTTGCCGATAATATCAAGCCCATGGGAAGTTTCGTCATATTCGTAGCCGTCCATGACATCCTCGTCGTCCAAAAGTTCCACCGTTGTAATGTCCAGTTCCTCCTCTTCCGCGAGGGAAACCTTTTTGTCTACACTGCCGTCTCCCTCTATCCAGCTTGTGTCGCCGGAGGAAGTGACAAACAGGGGGAACGAGAAACTGCTGTACACAACAAAAAGAAGGAATGTCATGGCAAGAACCGCAAACCGTTTGCCATTCCCTCTGCAATAATCAACCGCACGGAAAAGAAATACCCATACCATCAGTACCGGTAAAATAAGCACTCTGCACACCTGATTTTTTTTGCCGATATTCAATAGTTTGATTCTGACACGTTCCTCTATTGATTTTCTCATTCGTTCCAAACCCTATTTTAACCTATTTGAATCAATGATAACATATTCTCATTTAAAGTGCATCTGTTTTTATTAAAAAAGTTGCCAATTTACGCACAATTCGCTATAATTTACGGATAGTAACGTTTGTATCGGATATACGGATGCGGAAAGGATGTACGAATATGGCAGGTTCATCATTTGGAACAATTTTTAAAATAACCACATGGGGGGAATCCCACGGAAAGGCACTGGGTGTTGTGATTGACGGCTGCCCCGCCGGTCTTGAGTTATCCGAGGCAGATATTCAGAAATATCTCGACAGAAGAAAGCCCGGTACCAGCTCCATCACTACCCCGAGAAAAGAGGCGGACGAGGTGGAAATTCTCTCCGGCGTTTTTGAAGGCAGAACCACCGGAACCCCTATCTCCCTAATGGTTCGCAATACTTCCCAGATTTCCAAAGATTACAGCGAAATTGCGTCCTGCTACCGTCCCGGTCATGCAGATTACACCTTTGATGCAAAATACGGTTTCCGGGATTACAGGGGCGGCGGTCGCTCCTCCGGCAGAGAAACCATAGGCCGTGTTGCCGCTGGTGCCGTTGCCTGTAAAATATTAAAAGAAATGGGAATCACGGTTCAGGCGTACACCCGCTCCATCGGACCCGTTTCCATAAATCCCGACAGTTTTTGTGAGGAAGCAATTCTCTCCACTGCCACCGCCATGCCGGATTTCGAGGCAGACAAAAAGGCTCTCGCTTATTTGGAGGAGGCAAAAAAGAACTTTGACTCCGTGGGCGGCGTTATGGAATGTGTTGTGAAGGGTGCCCCCGCCGGTATCGGAGATCCCGTATTTGAAAAATTGGACGCCAATCTTTCAAAAGCCATTATGTCCATCGGTGCCGTGAAAGCGGTGGAAATCGGGGACGGTATTCAGGTATCGGGACGCTGCGGCAGTGAAAACAATGACGCTTTCCGCACAGAGAACGGCAAAACCGCGAAAGCGACAAATCATGCCGGCGGTATTTTGGGCGGTATCAGCGACGGTGATACCATTGTCCTGCGGGCACACGTAAAGCCCACCCCTTCCATTTTCCGCACCCAGCAGACCGTAAACAAACAGGGGGAGGAAATCGACATTGCAATTAAGGGCAGACACGACCCGGTGATTGTTCCCAGAGCCGTGGTTGTCATGGAATGTATGACAGCGCTTACCCTTTTGGACGCCATGATGGTGCAGATGAGTGCAAGACTGGATTATATGAAGGATTTTTACAACCGCGACAAATAGATATAGATATGAAAATGTACATCACAATGTAGATATAGCACCACACTATAGATGTAAATGCACATTACATATCTAATGCTGTATATATCTGTGAAAATATAAAATACCGTTTACTTAAAAAACCTGTATCCGACCATGCCACTCAAGGCAAATCAGATACAGGCTTTTATTATTTTTTCCACATTTCCCTGCTTAATGCAATTTATAGAACACAATACAGTTCGGTACGTCAACCTTCACTTCCGGTCCGTTCATCACCATGGTTCCAGCCTCCAAATCCACATGGAAGAATGTCATATCATTGCTTTCATGGTTCAGGGACACAAGGAACTTATTATTAGGGAACAGATTTGCATCCTTAGGATATTCTCCGCTGATGGGCAGGCAGAAATCCTTTGTAAGGGTGCCATCCTCCGGATTTACTTTGTAAATTACCACGGAATTGTCTCCGGCATTGGTGGTGAGCAGATACTTGTAATCTTCGGAGAAACTCAGTGCGCTGGACGCATTGTTGTTTCCTCTGTCCATTTTGGCAGTCTCTACCATCTGGATTTTCTCAAATTCCGGCATACCGTTCTTTTCCTCATAGGAGTAAACGTCAATATAGCATTTCCACTCATGAATGATATAAACAAATCTGCCATCCTTGGAAATCTTGATATGGCGGGGACCGGATTCCATCTCACTGCGGATAATGTCAGCCAGCTTTACCTTTCCCTTTTCCGCATCAAAACGATAGACATTTACATGATCCATTCCCTGATCTGCCACCATAAGATACTTATTGTCATGTGTCATGCGGGCACAGTTGATATGGGGTCTGAAATTGCGCTCCGCAATGGTTCCGAGACCTTTGTGGTATACCTCGTCCGTAATAGCTCCGATACTGCCGTCCTCATTCAGTTTCAGGATAGTCAGTTTTCCGTCATGGTATCCGGCAACAAACAAAAAGCTGTCCGTATAATCCGTGGATACATAACATCCTCTCATACCGTTAATCGGTGCAAAATTCAGAAGCTCCAGACTTCCGTCCTTCAAAATCTTGTATGCCTCCACGCCAAAATCCGTGATGGAATACAAATATTTCTTGTTATGAGAAATTGTCACATAAGAAGAATTGGTAATCTCCACTTCGTCCTTCTCAGTGAAACGTCCCTTCTCCATATCTACATCATAAATTTTAATTCCGTGTTTGTCTCCCTGGGTATATGTAGAAACATATGCCACATATTTCTCTTTTTCCATAGCTGTCCACCTCTTTATGCAAATCTAACATTCATATATGCGATAATTTCTTCCACGCATCGCTCATATCCCAACTTGGAACTGTCCAGACATAAGTCATAATTTCTTGCATCCGTCCATTCCCTGCCGGTATGATATTTATAATATTCGGCACGGTGTCTGTCCGTCTTTGCCACAAAGCGCTCCAGTTCTTTCTCAGACATGCTGTGCTTTAACGCTGCCTGCTCTAAACAAAATTCCTTCGGAGCATGAATAAACACGCTGAGCACATTGGGGCAGTCCTTCAACACATAGTCCGCACACCGTCCGATAATCACACAGGGTTCCTCCTGCGCAAGTTCACGGATGATTTTTGCCTGATAGTTGAAAAGATTATCCGTGGAAGTGAAATCATCACTCTCCGGCGGAATCAGTTCCCCGTTGTAAGCACTTTTGGCAATGTGAAACAGGCGGCTGCTTTTGATTTTCTCATCTGCGTTTACAAACAGCGCCTCATTGATACCGCTGTCGTCACTCGCCAGTTTCATCAAATCCTTGTCATAATAGTGGATGTTCAGTTTCTTTGCCAGCATCTCACCAATGGTACGCCCACCGCTTCCGTATTGTCTTGCAATGGTAATCACAACATTTTTCATGCTGCACCCTCCAATCCTTATTCTCCAAGATATGCCTTCTTAATGGAATCATTATTTAATAAGTCACTTGCCTTGCCTTCCAGTACAATCTTACCGGTTTCCAGTACGTATGCACGGTTGGCAATGGACAATGCCTTTTTGGCATTCTGCTCTACTAAAAGAACGGTCGTTCCACTCTTGCTGACCTCTTTGATAATATCAAAAATCTCATTTACAAAAATGGGGGACAATCCCATGGACGGCTCGTCCATCAGAATAATTTTGGGGTGGGACATCAGCGCTCTGCCCATGGCAAGCATCTGCTGCTCACCGCCGCTAAGCGTTCCCGCCATCTGGTTCTGACGTTCCTCCAGTCTGGGGAATCGCTCAAACACCGTCTTTAAGGTCTGTTCAATCTCTTCCTTATCTTTTCTGGTATAGGCACCCATTTTCAGATTCTGCAAAACGGAAAGCTGTGCGAACACACGGCGTCCCTCCGGCACATGTGCCATTCCCATGGATACAATCTTATGTCCCGGAATCTTCACAATGTCCTTTCCCTCAAAGGTAACGGTTCCCTCCTTGGGAGAAAGCAGTCCGGAAACTGTGTGAAGAATGGTTGTTTTTCCTGCGCCGTTTGCGCCAATCAGTGCAACAACCTCTCCCTCATCCACATGAAAGGACACACCCTTGATGGCCTGAATCATACCATAATATACTTTGATATTGTTTACTTCCAACATTGCCATTGGTCCATCCTCCTATTCACCCAGATAAGCCTTTATAACTTCCGGATTATTCAAAACATCACTGGTCTTGCCTTGACAAAGCACTTTTCCGAAATTCAGTACCGTAAGTTCCTCACAGATACCGCTTACTAACTTCATATCATGTTCAATAAGCAGAATTGTCATATCAAAATGCTTGCGGACAAAACGAATGGTCTCCATCAGCTCTAATGTCTCGTTGGGGTTCATGCCCGCAGCAGGCTCGTCCAAGAGAAGGAGCTTCGGCTTGGTGGCAAGCGCTCTTGCAATCTCTAACTTACGCTGTTTTCCGTAAGGCAGGTTGTCAGCCAGTGTATCGGCTTCCCCGTCCAAATCAAATACCTTCAAAAGTTCCATTGCCGCTTCTGTCATCTCACGCTCTACCTTATAATACTTGGGCAGGCGGAAAATTCCCGTGCAAACTCCGTACTTCATATGATTGTGAAGTCCGACCTTTACGTTGTCAATCACGGAAAGCTCCTTGAACAGACGGATATTCTGGAATGTTCTCGCGATTCCGTCCTGATTAATTTCAATGGTCTTTTTGCCGGTAATGTCCTTGCCGTCCAGTGTAATAATTCCTTCCGTGGGCTTATACACACCGGTAAGCAGGTTGAAAACAGTAGTCTTTCCTGCACCGTTTGGTCCAATCAGACCGTACAACTGTCCTTTTTCAATGGAAATATTAAAATTATCTACTGCGCGGAGTCCGCCAAAGGAAATGCTTAAATTACTTACTTCCAACAATGCCATAATTATTCAGCCTCCTTTGCAACAGTTTTTTTCTTTTTGAATTTGGCAGCTACCTTTTCCCGCCATTCGATACATTTCGGTGCCCAGTTAAACAGCATCATCACAATCAGTACGATGGAATAAATCAGCATACGGTAATCGTTCAAGCCGCGAAGGAGCTCCGGTAACAGAGTCAGAACAACCGAGGCAATAATGGAGCCGCGAATATTTCCGATACCACCGAGCACAACGAATACCAGTATCATGATGGACATGTTGTAACCGAAATTTTTTGGAAGTGCTGTCAGGGTAGACAGGTTATGCGCATAAAGCACACCCGCCACGCCCGCAAGCGCCGCCGATATGGAAAAAGCCATGAGCTTATATTTCGTAATATGAATACCGACAGACTCTGCGGCAATGGTATTGTCACGGATTGCCATAATCGCACGTCCGTCTCTGGAATGAATCAGGTTCAACACAATAAACAGAGTAATCCATAACAGAATCACACCGATGGTAAAGGTGGAATCGTTGGGTGTTCCGGTAATACCCTGTGCACCCTTGATAATGACCGTACCGGTCTCCGACATATTCAAATCCATGGTGCTTTTAAAGGAAACATGAAAACCGTTCTCATCCTGTCCGACATACAGAATATTGACAAGGTTCTTGATAATCTCACCAAAAGCCAGTGTTACAATCGCCAGATAGTCGCCCTTTAAGCGCAGTACCGGGATACCGATAATCAGTCCGAAAATTCCGGCAAACAGCGCACCAATCAGAATGGCACATAGAAAGCGAAGGCCGCCGGGCATACCTGTCGGCTGCATTACTTTAGAAAAGAATGCTCCGGTAAAGGCTCCCACGCACATGAATCCGGCATGTCCAAGGCTGAGTTCTCCCAGAATACCTACCGTCAGGTTTAAGGACACCGCAAGAATTGCATAAGTACAAAGGGGAACCAAAAGTCCCTGTAACAGACTGCTGATATTGCCGGTGGACACCAGAATCTGCATAATGATATAGGCGGCAATGACTATGCCGTAAGTAATCAGATTATCTCTGAAGGCTTTGCTTATTTTTTTCTTGTTTACATTTAATTTCTTCATATCTTCTACCTGTACCTTTCTATACGGAGGCTTATACCTTCTCCTGAATATTCTTTCCGAGCAGACCGGAAGGTTTCACCAGAAGAACCACGATTAGTACAGCAAACACAATGGCGTCCGCCATCTGGGAAGAAATATATGCTTTTCCGAATATTTCAATAATTCCAAGTAAAATACCGCCGATAAAAGCACCGGGGATGGAACCGATACCGCCGAATACGGCAGCGACAAATGCCTTGATACCGGGCATGGAGCCGGTGTACGGGGTAAGGGAAGGATATGCGGAGCAAAGCAGAACACCTGCCACTGCCGCTAATGCGGAGCCGATGGCAAAGGTCAGTGCAATGGTTCCGTCCACGTTGATTCCCATAAGCTGTGCAGCGCCCTTGTCCTCGGAAACTGCCAGCATTGCCTGTCCGGCTTTTGTTTTATTAATAAAGAGCATCAGTCCCGCCATAATCACAAGACAGGATAAGATTGTCACTATTGTCTCACCGGTAATGTTAATCTGTCCATTCGCCAATTTCACAGGAGCTACCGGAACAACGGAAGTAAATGCCTTGGCATTTGCACCAAAAATCAGCAGAGCGACATTCTGTAACAGATAGCTTACACCGATTGCCGTAATCAATACCGCAAGCGGCGAGGACGCCTTACGAAGCGGTCTGTACGCAACCTTTTCAATTAACACGCCAAGCAGGGTACACACTATAATGGAAACGACTACACCGAGTACAGGGGAAAGCCCCGCCGTACTGCATATGGTATAGGTGATAAACGCACCTACCATAATAACATCGCCGTGTGCAAAGTTCAGCATCTTCGCAATACCGTACACCATGGTATAGCCAAGAGCAATCAATGCGTATACACTTCCAAGGCTGATACCGTTAATCAAATACGTGACAAAACTCATAAAATACCTCCAATTCGTGTGCAGGCACACATTTAAAAACTATTTTTTAGTATATCAAAGTTCAACCCCTATGGCAAGCAAAAAAAGAAAGAGGGTTAACCTGTGCGGCAACCCTCTTCGGTCTTTCCTTTTTTGATAAATTATTCCATTGCAGCGTATGCGCCGTCAACAATCTTAACAGCCTTAGGAGCTTTGTTAGGCTCGCCGTCTGCTGTCCAGGTCATGCCTTCACCGGTCAGACCGTCTACGGAAATCTTAACCATAGCAGCTTTCAGACCTTCGCAAATATCGGATACGCTCATATCGGGGGTAACGTTGCTCTCCTCAATTGCAGCCTTGATTACATAAATTGCGTCATAAGAATCTGCTGCGAACTGGTTGGGAATATCGCCGAACTTCTCTTTATAGGAAGTAACGAATGCCTGTGTCTTTTCATCCTGAGCATCTGCTGCGAAAGGTGTCAACAGCATAACGCCCTCTGCAAGAGAGGTATCAAAGTTATCCACACCGCTTAAGATACCGTCCATACCGTCACAGCTGAACCATGCAGGTGCATAATCCATAGCGGCTGCCTGAGTCAGGATAAGTGCGGATTCCTGATAATAGATAGGAAGAAATACCAGATCTGCACCGGCATTCTTTGCCTTCTGCAACTGTACGGAGAAATCAGTCTTATTGTCAGCGGTAAATGCCTCAGCAGCTACGATTTCAAAGGACTGGTTAGCAGCTTCCTTGGCAAAACTCTCGTAAATACCGGAAGAATATACATCAGAACTGTCATAGATAACAGCTACTTTCTGAGCAAGTCCCTTCTCTCCGATGTACTGCGCGGATGCAGCACCCTGATTCGGGTCGGAGAAACAAATACGGAAGCAGTTATCATACTGTGCGCACTCTACAGCAGAACCGGAAGGAGTAAGCTGGAACATGTTGTCAGCCATGGTCTTGTCGGTTACTGCGATGCAGGCGCCACTGGTAACGGAACCGATAATCATCTGTACATTCCAGTCTTTCAATGCGTTGTAAGCATTAACGGACTTCTCTGCATCTGCCTCATCATCCTGGAAATTCAATTCAAATTTATAACCGTTTACACCACCGGCTGCATTAATTTCATCAATCGCAAGCTGTGCTGCATTCTGAACAGCCAGACCGTAAACTGCTGCGCCACCGGTTGTAGGTCCGATACCACCGATTTTAAAGGTACCTGCGCCGCCTTCTTCTGTTGTGGTATTGTTTGCCACACCGGTAGAATTTGCAGAACCGTTGTCGGAATTTCCGCAAGCGGTCATTGCCATTACCATAGCGGATGCTACAGCAAGACTTACGAACTTGTTAAATTTCTTCATAATAGTTTCCTCCTTTTCACACATTGTATACAAAAATACAAATGTGCAATTTGTTTTTTTAGAATAATACACTTTTGTTTTCCATTTGTCAACAATAATTCGTTGACTTTCCAACTGATAATGTATATGATTATCATCAGTAAGTCCGCTTACGGCACTCATATGATAAGGAAGGATTGATTGGCATGAAAACACCTTTAGTTAATCTGGTCAATATTTCAAAATCTTACGACGGGCAGATGATTCTGGATGATTTGAATCTTTATATCCGGGAAAATGAGTTTCTGACGCTGTTAGGTCCCAGTGGATGCGGCAAGACAACTACCCTGCGAATTTTGGGCGGTTTTGAAAAACCTGACATGGGACAGGTCATTTTTGAGGGACAGGATATTACCTCTCTCCCCCCGAATAAGCGGAATTTGAACACCGTTTTCCAAAAGTATGCTCTTTTTACTCATATGACGATTGCCGAAAACATCGCCTTTGGATTAAAAATCAAGAATAAAAGCAAGTCTTATATTAATGATAAAATTAAGTATGCCCTGAAACTCGTAAACCTTGACGGGTACGAAAACCGTATGCCGGATTCCTTAAGCGGCGGCCAGCAGCAGCGTATCGCCATCGCAAGAGCGATTGTAAACGAGCCGAAGCTCCTGCTTTTGGACGAGCCTTTGGGCGCACTGGATTTAAAACTGCGCCAGGATATGCAGTACGAACTGATTCGTCTGAAAAACGAACTGGGAATTACCTTTATTTATGTCACCCACGATCAGGAGGAGGCACTTACCATGTCCGATACCATCGTTGTCATGAATCAGGGTTATATCCAGCAGATTGGTACTCCCGAAAAGATATACAATGAGCCGGAAAATGCTTTCGTTGCAGACTTTATCGGTGACAGCAATATTATCGGCGCCACCATGGTTCAGGATAAACTGGTGGAAATTCTCGGCGCACGCTTCACCTGCGTCGATACCGGATTCGGCGAGAACAAGCCCGTGGACGTGGTTATCCGTCCGGAGGACGTGGAACTGGTTGCCCCTGAAGACGGTGTCATTCAGGGAACGGTGACCCACCTTATCTTTAAGGGTGTTCATTATGAAATGGAAGTAATGGCAAACGGCTATGAATGGCTGGTACACTCTACAAAGTTGCAGGAAGTGGGAAGTAAGGTCGGCATTAAGGTAGACCCCTTCAATATCCAGATTATGAACAAGCCGGAGTCCGAGGACGAGGAGGCTGTGGGTGTCAATGAATAAAAAACTACTCTCCCTTCCCTTTTTATTCTGGTCCGCCCTGTTTATCATCGTGCCGCTGTGCATGGTGTTTTACTACGGACTGACCGATAAAAGCGGAGCATTTACTTTTGAAAATATTATGGCGATTGCCACACCGGAACATTCCAAGGCACTCTGGGAGGCTTTAAAGCTCTCCTTAATCAGTACCGTGATTTGTTTCCTGCTGGCATACCCCCTTGCCATGATTTTATGTAACATGAAAGTCAGACAGAATTCCTTTCTGGTATTGATTTTCATTCTGCCCATGTGGATGAATTTTCTCCTCAGAACTCTTGCATGGCAGACTTTGCTTGAGAAAACCGGCGTCATCAACAGCGTCCTTTCTTTTTTGGGGCTGCCCGCAATGAATATAATCAATACACCCTCTGCTATCGTGCTCGGTATGGTTTACAACTTCCTTCCGTTCATGGTACTGCCCCTTTACAATGTACTGGTGAAAATTGACAAGAATGTCATTAATGCCGCCAGGGATTTGGGTGCAAACAGTGTGCAGACCTTTTTGAAAATTATATTTCCGCTGAGTATTCCCGGCGTTTTGAGCGGTATTACCATGGTATTCGTTCCCGCTCTCACCACCTTTGTTATCTCCAAAATTTTGGGTGGCAGCAAGATTCTGTTAATCGGAAACGTCATTGAGCAGGAATTTACCCAGACCGGCAACTGGCATTTGGGAAGCGGTCTTTCCATTGTACTGATGCTCTTTATTATCTTTAATATGGTTATCAGTGCCGTGACGGATAAAGACGGGGAGGCGAATTCATTATGATAAAAAATATCTCACGCAAGATTTACATTGCACTGATTTTTATCTTCTTATACGCTCCCATTGTCACGCTGATTGTTCTGTCCTTTAACGCAAGTAAGACAAGGGCAAAATGGGGCGGCTTTACCTTAAAATGGTATCGGAGTCTTTTTGAAAATGAAGTCATTTTACAGGCACTGTGGAACACACTGCTGATTGCTCTTTTGTCTGCGCTGATTGCTACAATCATCGGAACTATCGCCTGCATTTCCATGCAGAGCATGAAAAAGAGAAACCGTTCCATATTGATGGGCATTACCAATATTCCCATGCTGAACGCAGAGATTGTCACCGGTATATCCCTGATGCTTCTCTTTATCAGCCTTGGAATGAAGTTCGGATTTCTGACAATACTGTTAGCGCATATTACCTTTAATATTCCCTACGTGATACTCAGTGTCATGCCGAGAATGAAGCAGTTAAATCCCAGTACCTACGAGGCGGCTCTTGATTTGGGTGCCTCCCACCTACAGGCATTTTTCAAGGTGGTGTTTCCAGATATTCTGCCCGGTGTTCTCTCCGGATTTTTGATGGCGTTTACCATGTCACTGGATGATTTTATTATCACCCACTTTACAAAAGGTCCCGGAATTGATACACTTTCCACGAAGATTTATACCGAGGTTAAGAAGGGAATCAAACCGGAAATGTATGCGCTGTCCGCCATCATTTTTGTGTCCGTACTGATATTGCTGTTATTGGTGAATTACACACCTAAATCTTCCCGCAAAAAGGGAAAATAAGAGATAGATAAGGAGTTACAAAAGTTATGAAAAAAGCACTTGCACTACTGCTCTGCGGCATTTCCTGTCTGACATTGCTGACAGGATGTGCATCCTCCGGCGGTGAAAACGGAGAAGTTTATGTTTACAACTGGGGTGAATATATTGACCCCGATACCATTACCATGTTTGAGGAAGAAACCGGCATCAAAGTGGTCTATGATGAATTTGAGACCAACGAAACCATGTATCCCAAGGTAGAGTCCGGTTCCTCCGCTTACGATGTTATCTGCCCTTCCGATTACATGATAAAGAAAATGATTGATAATGATTTATTACAGGAACTGGATTTTGACAAAATGCCCAACGCCAAGGCAAATATCGGCGCCCAGTATTACGAGCAGTCCGAAGCCTTTGACCCCGGCAACAAATACAGTGTCCCCTACTGCTGGGGAACCGTTGGAATCCTCTACAATAAGACCATGGTGGACGAACCGGTGACAAGCTGGTCCATTCTCTGGGACGAAAAATATGCAGACAATATTCTCATGCAGGATTCCGTCAGAGACGCTTTTATGGTTGCTTTAAAGCTGAACGGCTATTCCATGAACACCCTGAACGAGGAAGAACTGCAGACGGCAAAAAATGCCCTGATTGCCCAGAAACCGTTAGTTCAGGCTTATGTCATTGATCAGGTTCGTGATAAAATGATTGGCGGCGAGGCGGCTCTCGGTGTTATTTATTCTGGCGAAGCCATTTATACCAAGCGTGAGAATCCCGATTTGGAGTATGTGATTCCCGACGAAGGAACCAATGTGTGGATTGACGGCTGGGTTATCCCCAAGAACGCTCCTAACAAGGAAAATGCCGAGAAATTCATCGACTTTATGTGCAGAGGCGATATTGCTCTGAAAAACTTTGAGTTTATCACCTACTCCACTCCCAACACCGAAGCACAAAAGCTGATTGAGGATGAGGATATTAAGAACTCCGAAATTGCTTTCCCCGACTTGTCCAAATATAACAATTTGGAAACCTTCAGTTATTTAGGTGAGGAAGGCGACGAGCTGTACAACAGCCTTTGGAAAGAGGTTATGTCCTCCAACTAAATCCGGTTTTTACCAATATCAGAAATAATACAAGCCCGAAAAGGTCTGTTATAAAAACAGTCCTCTCCGGGCTTTTTTACTGTCTGTT
This sequence comes from uncultured Acetatifactor sp., assembly GCA_934426825.1. Taxonomy (GTDB): domain Bacteria; phylum Bacillota; class Clostridia; order Lachnospirales; family Lachnospiraceae; genus Acetatifactor. The sequence goes on from CAKRYI010000001.1 coordinate 253,347, forward strand.
TTTACTTGTTTTCCTCACAGCCACAGGTTTCACCCCGTCCGTAATTGTTGGGGAAATCCTGCCAGGGTGCCATTCTCATCCCCTGAGAATCGCATCCGCAGCCGTCCGAATCTGCCCTGCGGCTATCCTCAGAACGTCTGTTATCCCTTCTGTCATCTCTTGCATCTCTCTGGTCACGGCAAGCCCCGGACGAATTTCTCTCCTGCCTGCCTTCTCTTTCGCGGGACGTGCCGCAGTTATTGTTCCTGCCCCCGCAGCTTCCTGCATTATCCCCGCAGTTTCCGTTCTGTCCGCCGCAACAGAATAATAAGAGCAATATAATCCAACAATTCATATAGAATCTACCTTTACGGTTTTACTGTATTGTATTCCCTCCGGCGATTCTGTTGCCTGTCCGGCTATTTTTTATGCACCAGTTCCCTGCGAATACAGGAACAAGCCTCTTTTTCGCCCTTTTCCGCAAGTATACGCAACATCCGTTCCAACGTTTCCGCTGTCTTGGGGTGAATCGGGATTTTCCCTTTTCCCAAGAGATAATATTCTAACGCCGAGCTGTCCGTGTACTGCTTTCCCTTGTAAACCTTACTTGCGGCAATCCGGTCAATAATCATTTCCGCAATATACCTTGGCGGCATGGGAACCGGCACAAGAGTACCCTGCTCTCCGTTTATGCTGTAATCCACCCAGTACTCGTAATGGTGCTTATTTCTGCCCTTGTGGTGAAGCCACGCGCTGGAATACCCGATTGCTTCGCGCTCCGCGTTATTCGGGCTTCTGTCCCCCTGAAAATACTTGACGCCGACCCAAAACTCTGTCGGACTGTATTTGGACATATCATGTAAAATACCCTGTTTATATAATCCTACTTTAAAACATCCCTTTGCCACCAGATACTTGTGGTAAGTGATTGTCTTAAAATGTCTCCATGCCTTATTCATCTTCTAACTCATTCCATACTTTCCGTCATTACTCTGCGTTCTGCGCAACGCTTTGAAAAAGCACAATGCTCCGGGGCGCCACCCAGCCACTTTCTTTCTGCTTTGCGGTAGACAAAACCGCCTTCCATTTCATTCCCTTCGGAAGTTTGGGAAGTCCGGATTCATGGGATTCCCAGTGCATATTCATTGCAAGGTAAAAGAAATCGTCCTCTTTCCCATCCGCCTTTTTCGCATATTTTCCGCAGTACATCATGCCGATATACCGGCTGTAATTTTCCGTCTCCGGCTTCCACGCATTTCTGCCGTGATAGGACAAATCAGGATACCCGCAGGCGATAGAATCCATGATTTTAAGCTCCCGCTCCGGGTGCAGAATCGGATGATTCTTTCTGATTTCCACCAGATTTTTCCAAAATGAAAGCAAATCCCGGTTCTTATCCTGATTACTCCAAACAAGCCATGTGACGGCATTGTCCTGACAATAGGGATTATTGTTGCCCTTCTGGGAATTGCCGAATTCATCCCCCATAAAAATCAAAGGCGTGGACTGGCTAAACAAAAGCATGCACATTGCATTCTGAATCTGCTGTTTGCGAAGCTGCAAAATCTTACGTTTTCTGGTAATGCCTTCCTCCCCGCAGTTCCAACTGCAGTTATAGTCGTTTCCGTCCCGGTTGTCCTCGCCGTTCTCCTCATTGTGCTTCCGGTCAAAGGAAACCATGTCCATCAATGTAAACCCGTTATAATTGGACAGATAGTGAATCCGTCCGCCGCTTGCGGGAATATGGCGCATCTGGTACAGCACCGGGCTAATCATGCCCTCGTCGCCCTTTAAAAATCTTCTCATGGTATAGAGGTAATCGTCCCGGTACTCCGCAGCCGCAGACAGCGCCTGTCCTTCCCCAGCAGAATGGTCAAACCATAATTTACTGCCCGCCAGTGCAGGGTCCTCCGTAAGCAGTTCTATTGGAATACACTCCCCCATCAGCCGGAAACCGTCCACATGGTATTCCATCATCCAATAGCGGAGAATCTCCGGGATTTCCATTGCCGTAACCTCCTTCGGAAAGTAAAACTGCATGACAATCTCCATACCGTTTTTGTGAAATTCCCGAACCATTTGTTTAAATTCCACACAGGGATTATCCACCGCATACGCAGCCTTCGGGGTGTAATAATATCCCCTCTTGTATCCCCAGTAATTGAGCTTTGCCGGGGCAAGCCGCTCCATGTCCTTATCCTCCACCGGGTAGGGAAGAAGGCTGCTTCGCTCCTCCCTAGTCGGCATTTCCGCAAACTCGTACGCCGGCTGCAATTCCACCGTGGTAATTCCGATTTCTTTCAGATAGGGGAGCTTCTCCACCATTCCAAGAAAAGTGCCGCCGTGCTCCACTTTGGCGGACGAATGTTTTGTAAATCCTCTGACATGCAAAAGATAAGCGATACAATCTTTATACGGTATCCGGGGAAAACGGTCATTCTGCCAGTCAAACTCTCCTGTTTCAAAAACCGCTTTTAACTCCTTTTCGCTGCGCTCTCTCCCATATTTTACCGTTTGGGAAAATGCAGCCGCCCTTCGGTCCGGGACAATTTTATCCTCCTCATAAAACTGGTAGGATATTTCATCCACCTGATATTTGTCCGTATAGGCACAATGTATGTTTCCGACACTCAAAGAAGCCTCAAACGGAATTTTCCCGATTTTCTTACCGGATTCTTTCTGATAAATCAGGACACCGCAATTTTCTTTTTCTGATACAAAGGAAAACCGGATTCCGCCCTCTTCGCAGTGCGCACCGAGAGGATATGGTTTTATCTGCATTTTCTGTTCTGTCATTTCTACCTCCACTGCATGGACAGCAGTTTTCCCTACAATAATTTATCCATACGAATTTTATTATAATGTATTGCATGAAAAATCACAAGCGGTTATACTTATATAAAACCGGAAGGAACCAAAAACCGGCTACAAGGATAAAGGAGACTGCCATGGCAAAGAACAATGATGTAAATGATGAAGAAATGACCGTAGAGTTGGAATTGGAGGATGGAACCACCGTTAATTGCGCGATTGTTACCATTCTGACCGTGGATAGCAAGGACTATATCGCATTACTGCCCATAAATGATGAGGGTGAAAACGAGGACGGCGAGGTATGGTTCTACCGTTACCACGAGAATCCGGATGACCCGAACGAGGAGCCGGAACTGGATTACATTGATGACGATGATGAATATGAAAGAGTTGCAGATGCTTTTGACGAATACTTAGACACCTGTGAATTCGACGAAATCATTGACGACATTGATATTAAAGACTGATTCTGCAAAAGCGGATTTAAAAATCTGGAAGGAAGTCTGGGGCGTTTTTCTGTGCCGGTAAGGTAGAGAAGCTCCAGACTTTTTTTCGCCCTGGTCATTGCCACGAAAAACAGCCTTCTCTCCTCCTCACAGGTTTCCGCATCCGGCAGACTGCCGTGGGGAAATACCTTTTCATTACAGTCCGGTATATATACGATGTCATACTCCAGTCCCTTAGACGCATGAACCGTCATCAGGAAAATGTTATCCCCGGATTCCTGTTTGGGAGTTTCCCTGTTCCCTTCCTTTTGCGCCTTAATCCAGTCCTCCGTATTATTATAAAAAGCGGCGTCCTCCGCCACAAAATCAAGCACCTCCTGCCATTCCTTAAGCCTGTCGGAATCTTTCCCCGCCTTTTTACTCACATATGCGTCATAACCTATCGCTTTACGGATATACTGTACCGCCGCATAGGGCGCATTTAAGCGGCTTAAATACTGCATCTGTTTCTCCCATCGCACCGTATCTGCAATTACCTTTTCTGCGTATTTTCCACCTGTCTGACTGCGGTAATATCGAAGAATATTCTGATAACTCCCAGTGCCCTCTCCCACAGCCTCCCTGCTGATATATCTGGAAGGTTTGTTCATGACCTGCAGAAAATCCGCTCTGCTCCCCTGATTATTCGAAAGCCGGATATAGGCAAGAATGTCCCGGACAATAAAGTGCTCGTAAATATTTGCTGCCTTTTCCTTCATGCAAAAAGAAATTCCTTCTCTTCTCAGGGAAGCGGCAAATCGCTGCATAGTGAGATTCGTGCGAAACAGAACGCCGACCGTCTGTTTTTCAGCTTTTCTTTCGTCGCAAAATTCCTGCTTTGTATTTTCACAATGCCTGTGCAGTTCTTTTCTCAAATACTTATATTGTTCCTCCGCCTCCTCGAAAGCACACAATTTTACCGTCTCCTGGTTCCACGGCAGTGTCTCCCTCTCCGGTGTTGCTCTTAAATCTTTTGAAAAACGCTTTGTATTTTCCCCAATCACCCGCATGGATAAATTTACGATTTCCCTGCGGCTCCGGTAATTGATATTCAGGCATATTTTCTCTGCATGATAATCCTCGACAAACTGCATGAGGCAGCCCGGATTTGCGCCCCTGAATCCATAGACGGACTGGTCATCATCTCCCACTGCAAACACATTGCCGCCGGAACCGGAAAGATGCCGCACCACCTTGTATTGCATGGGGGAAATATCCTGAAATTCATCCATTAAAATATGGGAAAACCGGTTCTGCCAATACAGCCGAATCTTTGGGTCTTTTTCCAATAATCTGCCGCACTCATAGACCATATCATCAAAATCAAGCATCCCGCACGCGGTTCTTGCCCTCTCATATTCATAAAAAATGTCATCAAAGCAGGAACGCCACTGCTCCTCTGTCTTTTGCACTGCCGCCTCTTTGTCCCCGGTATTTTTATAATAGCTGACAGCCGCTATTAAGCATCCGGCCTCCTCCGGCAAATTTTCCTGTCTGTCCGGCAGTTCGTCCTTGGAAATCCGTTGTCTCATAAGGGGCAATAAGATATTCTTTTTTTGATTATAAGAAATCAGCCTCGGAAGTTTTGTATAATGGGATTCTTTTAAAATGGTATAGAAAATGGAATGAAATGTTCCGAACGGAACGGGATATATCGTATCGGAAAGCTGTCGGAAACGGCTCTGCATGGATAAAGCCGCATCTTTGGTAAAGGTTACAACGAGAATTTTCTCCGGCGGTATTTTCTTTTTCTCTATCAGATAAAAAATCCGCTGGGTGATGGTGTAGGTTTTGCCGGAGCCGGGACCCGCCAATACCAAAAGCGGGCCCTCTCCGTGTGTCACAGCCTTGCGCTGTGCTTCGTTCAAACTGTCTAAATTAAGCATTCTGTAATTTTTCGATTCCTTTGCGGATTCTCTGCAAAGATTCTTCCTTGCCGAGAACTTCCATAATCTCCGTCGCACCGGCAGGTGTCATCTGCTTGCCGGAAACAGCGGTACGGATGGGCCACATCACATAACCGTTCTTACAGCCCTTCACCTCCACATATTTTACAAGAGTCTGATACAGCCCATCATTACTGTAATCCTCCTGCTTTTCCAGAATCGGCAGTACCTCCGTGAGAACCTCCAAAGACGTCTCTGTGTTGGTCTTCATCTTCTTGTGAGTGTACATTGCCACATCATATTCCGGCAGTTCTTCAAAGAAATCCACATGGTCTGCAATGTCCGGGAATACCTCAATACGGGTCTTTACCATTGCCGCAATCTTTTTCAGATCCAAATCCTTTTTAATAACCGCTTTCAGATAAGGCTCTGCCGTTTCGTAAAAAGTATCAAAATCCATTGCCTTTAAGTATTCGCCATTCATCCAGCGCAGTTTTACAATGTCAAACACAGCGGGGGACTTGCTGATTCTGTGGTAATCAAATTCCTTAATCAGTTCATCTAAAGAGAAAATTTCCCGGTTGTCCTCCGGACTCCAGCCAAGTAGAGCCACATAGTTTACAATAGCTTCGGAAACAAAGCCCTGTTCAATCAAATCCTCAAAGGAGGCATGTCCGCTTCTCTTGGACAGCTTTTTATGGTTCTCATCCGTTATCAGCGGCAGATGAATGTAAACGGGTACCTGCCAGCCGAAAGCATCATACAGTCGCACATATTTCGGTGAGGAAGAAAGATACTCGTTTCCTCTCACCACATGCGTGATATTCATGGTATGGTCGTCCACCACGTTTGCGAAATTGTAGGTGGGATAACCGTCGGATTTAATCAGAATCATATCGTCTAACTCAGAGTTATTCACGGTAATGTCTCCGTACAACTCGTCGTGGAACGTGGTAGTTCCCTCGTTGGGAATGTTCTGACGAATGACAAAGGGCTTTCCTGCAGCTAAGTTTGCCTCCACTTCCTCCTTGGAAAGAGACAGACAGTGCTTGTCATAAATCATAATCTCTTTGCCGTCCACAACCTCTGTTTTCAGGGAAGCAAGTCTTTCCTTATCGCAGAAACAATAATACGCCTCGCCTTTTTCAATCAGTTCCTTGGCATATTTCATGTAGATACCGGTTTTCATTCTCTCGCTTTGCACATACGGACCGTATCCGCCGTCCTTGTCCGGTCCCTCATCATGAACCAGTCCGGTCTTTTCCAATGTACGGTAAATAATCTCCGTAGCGCCTTCCACGTAACGCTCCTGATCCGTATCCTCAATACGGAGCATAAAATCTCCGCCGGCGTGCTTTGCAATCAAAAACTCATACAGTGCGGAACGCAGGTTTCCTACGTGCATTTTTCCGGTAGGGCTCGGTGCGTACCGTGTTCTAATCTTTGTCATATTATCCCTCATTTCCAAAAAATATTTTTATCCGTATATATGCGGTTTAAATACAATTAATCGAAATTCTGGCCGACTCCCTCGTCGGGAACTTCCTTCTCGGCAGTGTGTTTGAATTTATCCAGTTCTTTTGCAGCCTGTGCAACCGCAATGTTGGTTCCGGCTCCCGCAACACAGCCGCCGGGACATGCCATACCCTCTATCAGACAGCCGTTCATCTTTCCGGCTTTCGCAAGAAGCAATATTTTCTTACACTCGGTAAGGCTCTCTGCATGCTCTATATGCACATCCGTACCCGGATAGTATTTCTCAATGCAGTCCTGAATGGCATGTGCCACACCGCCTGCCACACCGTAGCCACGTCCTGCCGCGGTAGCGTCCTTCATTTCGTCCATTGCCTTGATTTCGTCCAAAAGAATTTCCTTCGCCTCGAACATTCCGGTAAGTTCTTCAAAGGTAATAACGAAATCCACATCGGAACGCACGCTTCTTCTGCTCGCCTCAAGTTTTTTGGACGCGCAGGGTCCGATAAATACCACCGATGCTTCGGGGTGCTCTTTCTTGATAACACGGGCGGTTGCCACCATGGGGGTCAGCTCGTTGCTGATTTTATCAATGGTCTCCGGGAAAAGATTCTTTGCCATCACAGACCATGACGGACAGCAGGAGGTCAGTGCAAATGCCTGTTTTCCGCTTGCCACTTCTTTTACATACTGCTCCGCTTCCGCCATACATCCCATATCGGCGCCGATTGCCGTCTCGTAAACATCTGCAAAACCCAGTTCTTTCAATGCGGTTTTAAACATATCCGGCGTTACCTTGGGACCGAACTGTCCCACAAAGGAAGGTGCCACCTGTGCAATAATTGTTCTGCCGGACTGCATTGCACGAATCAACTGGAATATCTGGGACTTGTCCGCAATGGCTCCAAACGGGCAGCTTACCATACACTGTCCGCAGGATACACACATATCATTGTCAATGACCGCTCTGCCCACCTTGTCGGACTTGATGGCATTTACACCGCAGGCAGTCTTACAAGGTCTTTCTTTATGACAAATAGCGTCATAGGGGCAGACGCTCTTACATTTTCCGCATTTAATACATTTTTCCTGATCAATCACGGATTTACCGTGCTTCATGGAAATTGCGCCCTTGGGGCAGACGCTTTGACAAGGGTGCGCCACACATCCCATACAGGAGCTTGTAACCTCATATCGGTTTTCCGGGCAGGCATTACATGCGGAAGGAATAACCTGCATCAGAGGGGGCTCATAATATTTCTCATCAATATTACTCTCCTCCAACCCCTGTGTCAAATGACCGGGATGGTCTCTGTTCTCCGGTCTGAGGCTCATGCCCATTGCAAGACGGATGCGTTCACGAATGATTGCACGGTCTCGGTATACGCTCTCCCAGAATTCAGACTCTTCATAATCCACAATCTTATAAGGGAGCGCTTCCATATCATCTTTCAAATTCTTGGAATTGTATGCTAAATTCGCAACTTCCTTAAAAACTCTTCGTCTGCACTGTCTGACCGGTGTATCAATGCCTCTCATGCTACTCATATTATTATCAGCCTTTCATGATTCTAATGGTTGTTTAATCGTTGTCTTAATGTTTGATATTTTTTTAACACGAAACTATCTCCATTAAATCACATCACTGCTATAAAATCAAGTGCAAAGTTAGCCCAAAAGCAGACTTCCCACCTGAAAAACCAGTGTTGCCACGCTCCATGCCAGCAGCAACTGAAACGCTATCATTTTCAGGGTAAAAAGTCTGGAACCGCTTTCCTTTTTTATGGTTGCAACGGTAGCCACACAGGGAACATATAACAGGCAAAACAGCATGAGACAATAAGCATTCAATGCACCGAATTCCGGATTGATTGCCTGCACGTTCGCCACAATATCAGCCATTCCCGCTGCAGAATTGGCATTCGCCACACCGAACAGCACGGAAAAGCTCGAAACCACCACTTCTTTCGCCGAAATACCGGACAATAGTGCCACTCCTATCTGCCACATACCAAGTCCCGCAGGTTTTAATACCGGAACAAGTAATCGTCCGATAACCGCGCCAAAACTGTCTGCCGGATTTTCCACCATACCGGTTACTCCGAAATTCAGAATAAACCAAATGACAATGGAGGCAATAAAAATGGTCGTACCCGCCTTGGAAAGGTAATCTTTTAATTTATTCCATACATAAATCCGAATGGTTCTCGCATTGGGGCGTTTATATTCCGGAAGCTCAATTAAAAGGGAATCATTAATTCTGCCTTTTTCCAGACGGTTTGCCACAAGAGCGGTAACAATGGCGATAACCATACCCACAAGGTACATGGAAAATGCCGCCAAAGCAGCATACTTTTTAAAGAACATTTCCGAGAAAAGCACATAAATCGGAAGTCTTGCCGAACAGGACATAAAGGGGGTAATCATCATGGTTTTGCGTCTGTCATGTTCTGTTTCCAGTGCTCTTGTAGCCATGATTGCCGGAACCGTACAGCCGAATCCGAGAATCATGGGGAGAAATGCTTTGCCGGAAAGCCCCACCTTACCCATTACGGAATCCATTACATAGGCAACCCTTGCCATATAACCGCTGTCCTCCAGTACGGCAAGCGCCAGAAAGAGGATAAAAATATTAGGTATAAACGTGAGAATTCCTCCCACTCCCGCTATGATTCCGTCCACAATCAGAGACTCCAGCCAGCCGTGTACGCCGATTCCGGTAAGTAACGCCGCCGTTTCCTCTGAAATCCATGCAAGCACCTGTTCAAAAACACCTTTTAACGCATCTCCCACCGTAAAAGTAAGGAAAAATACAAGGCACATGATAAACAAAAACATGGGAATTCCCCACACCGGATGCGTCAGTACCCGGTCAATTTTATCCGTGGACGCCGCTTTTTTATTTTTATGAAAAAGACATTCCTGTACAATTTTCTCGATATAACGGTACTTACACTGGATAATTTCTTTTTCATAACTCCTGTCCACCACGTTGGTTGTACTGATGGGGTGTTCTTCCTTGACTTCCTCGTCATCCTCCAGTAATTTAATGGCATGCCAGCGCACGGAAGAATGGGTTGGGTAATGAGCCTGCATCATCACAGACAGCTTGGCAATTTTATCCTCAATCACCTCAGGATAATCCAGTATGTATTCGTCCATTCCCTCTTCATAATGATGAATTACCGCATGTAACAGAATGTCCAATCCGGTTCTCTTTGCGGCAGAAACCGGCACTACCGGTATGTTTCCCAGCATTTCGGGCAAACGGTGCAAATCGATCTCCATTCCCCGTTCTTTCACAATATCCATCATATTCAGAGCCAGTACGATGGGTTTTCCCAGTTCGAGAAGCTGGAGTGTCAAATAGAGATTTCTCTCAAGAGAAGAGGCATCCACAATATTGATAATCACATCAATATCGTCATCCATGACGCACTTTCTCGTCACCTTTTCCTCTATCGTGTAACAGGTCAGGGAATAAATACCCGGAGTATCTATAAGGGTAATGTCAGTTCCGTCATAGGAAGTCTCACCTTCCACTTTTTCCACAGTTACGCCCGGCCAGTTAGCCACCTTCAGCTTAGCCCCTGTCAGGGCGTTAAACAGCGTGGTCTTTCCGCAGTTTGGATTGCCGACGCATGCCACATTGATATGCTTGGGTGCTTCTTTTATCTGTTTTTCGTTATTCATTATCGGCATCCTCCGTCTGATGGATTTCAATATTGGATGAGATATGTTTTCCCAGTGCCAGTCTGGTTCCTCTCACCTGTATAATCAGTGCTCCCTTCTTTTTGCGGTTCAGCACCCTTACCGGAGTCCCGTCATTTAATCCCAACGCCTGAAGCCTTCTGGTGATTGAAGGCTCCACATACAATCCGTCTATACAATAACTGTGGTTCTTTTGTGCTTCATACAGCGTCATAATCTGCCAATAATCCTTCCCGTTGTTGATGTTGATAATCATTTACATTCAATTATAATACTGCATATTTACCGAGTCAACAAAAGAAGGTTTTCCGGTTCACAGATTTTCACTTCAATATATATGCTCTGAAAATCTAATTCATTGAGAAAATAAAAAAGAAACGGTACAACCCCTTTTACAGAGATATGCCGTTTCTTTTTATAATAAAATCTTCCTTTGTCTACCAGCTCTTGATAAAGGTATTGATGTAATTGTCCAGACACTTTTTAATGACTTCTATCGCCTCGTCACGGTTGCCTTTCTCATTGACTGCGGTGGTTTTGTTTTCCAGCGCTTTGTACACCGTGAAGAAATGCTCCATCTCGTCTACCAGGTGCGGCGGCAGTTCGCTGATGTCATGGTAACAGTTATAGTTCGGGTCGTTAAAGGGAACTGCAATAATTTTCTCATCATTCTTGCCGTTATCCAGCATGGAAATCACACCGATGGGGTAAGCACGCACCAAAGTCATAGGCTGTACCGGCTCGGAGCATAAAAGCAACACATCCAGCGGGTCACCGTCATCACCGTAAGTACGGGGAATAAATCCGTAGTTTGCGGGATAATGGGTTGAGGTATGGAGAATCCGGTCCAGAATCAAAAGTCCGGTTTCCTTATCCAGTTCATATTTGTTTTTACTTCCCTTGGAAATCTCAATAACACAGATAAAATCCGTAGGTGTCACTCTTCTGGTGTCCATGGTATGCCAAATGCTTCCGTTCACTTCTTTTAACATAATCTGCCTCTTTTCCGCGTAAACACGCTATTTTTCGGTATTATCAGCCTCTTATCTGTCCGTTTCCGTGAACGGTATACTTGTAGGAGGTAAGTTCCTTTAATCCCATAGGACCCCTTGCATGGAGTTTCTGGGTACTGATTCCGATTTCTGCACCAAACCCGAATTCAAAGCCGTCGGTAAACCGTGTGGAGGCGTTGACATAAACGCATGCCGCATCCACCTCATTCAAAAACTGCTCCGCAGCCTGCGCATTTTCGGTCACGATACATTCCGAATGTTTGGTATTATATTTGTTGATATGTGCAATGGCTTCCTCTACACTGTCCACGGTTTTCACGGAAATAATATAGTCTAAATACTCCGTTCCGAAATCTTCCTCCGTGGCAGGTACGCAGTCCGTCAGCACTTCCCTAATTCCTTCGTCTCCGCGCATCTCCACATTTTTGGTCTGAAGTGCTTCTGCCAGTTTAGGAAGCAGTGCCTCCCGAATATCCCTGTGAACCACCAGTGACTCACAGGCATTACAGACACCGATTCTCTGCGTCTTGGCATTGAAAATGATTTTTACTGCCATATCCACGTCTGCGTCCTTATCCACATACACATGGCAGTTACCGGTTCCGGTCTCGATAACGGGTATGGAGCTGTTCTCCACCACAGCACGAATCAGTCCGGCGCCGCCTCTGGGAATCAATACGTCCACATACTGATTCAGCTTCATAAAGGCAGAGGTTACCGTACGGTCCGTGTCCGCAATCAACTGTACCGCATCCACCGTCATACCGCTTTGCTCAAGTGCCCCCTGCAATACTTTTACAATAGCAAAGTTCGACTGCAAAGCGTCACTGCCGCCCTTTAAAATCACGGCATTTCCGGTCTTAAAGCAAAGTCCGAAAGCATCTGCCGTCACATTCGGTCTGGATTCATAAATAATACCGATTACACCGAGCGGCACTCTTCTCTTTTCAATGAGAAGTCCGTTGGGACGCTCAAAACTGTCCATGATCTCACCAATACAGTCAGGTAGTTCCGCAATCTGCTTAAGTCCCTCAGCCATTGCCTCTATCCGCTCAGGTGTCAGTCTCAGTCTGTCTATCATGGCAGGGTGCATTCCGTTTTTTTCACCGTTTTCAATGTCCTGCTTATTTGCATCTAAAATTGCATTGCTGTTCTGTATCAGTGCGTCCGCCGCATGGATAAGTGCATTGTTTTTTTCTTCCGTGGACGCCTTCTGCAGCAAATACTTGGCAGCGACCGCACGCTGTCCCATAGCATTTAAATCCGTCATTTTCCTATCCCCTTTCTTCTATATCATTTCTATATAAAGTCTATATCATTATGTAACTCTCAGACACAGATAACCTGATATGGTTTAATGTCCAGTTCCTCCGCCGGAATTTCCTCTACCATCTGGCACTGAAATCCCACTGCAATCGTGCGAAGCTGTAAGGCTTCCTTTCCGGCTAAATAGCGGTCATAAAAACCTTTGCCGTAGCCGATACGGTGGCGTTTTTTATCAAAGGCAACTCCCGGCATCAACATCAGTATTTTTTCTGCCGTTTCGGCGTGTCCGATATACTCCGCATATTCAAAAACTTCCGTGTCACCCTTCGGCTCCGGAATGCCGCGGTAGCCTTTCTGCAAATCATTCCTATCCGTTATGCGGTAAAAAAGCATATCTGTACCTTCCACTTTCGGAAGATAAACCTGTTTTCCCCTCCGCAGAGCGTCCGTCAGAATTTCCGTAGTGTCTATCTCCGTGCCGTAGGAGGCAAAACCTAAAAGGATGTCGGAACGATAATACCATTGATGTCCCAAAATTCTCTCCGTCAAAAGAACGGCGGCTCTTTTCCGGCTTTGTTCATCCAGCTCTTTTCTGCGCGCCAGTACATCGGAACGTATCTCTGACTTTTTACTTTCCGCCATATTTTTTACCCAAATCCTCAACGCTTCCATCGGGGCGTTCAATTACAATATTGTCCAACTGGGATTTCAGGTTTGACCTGACGCTCTCCACATATTCCTTGCGCAGTCTCGCCTGTTCCTGTTTCTCTTCCTCCGTCAGTCCCTCTTTCTGGGATTTGTGGTACAGTTCGTTGATTCGTTTGATTCTTTCATCCATATTCATAGCGGTCAACAATACCTCTTTTCTTTGAAATCAATCTGCATATGTACTTATTTATGCAGTCCGTCTACAAACAAAGGAAGGTCAAATCCCTTATCTTTATGTGCCACAAAAAGAGTGCCTTCGTTTTTACCTTCCAGAATCCGGTGCAGCACACCAATGTCCGCACTGTTGGCAATCACCATATCCACGTTGGAACTGGTGGCGATTTTGGCGGCTACCAACTTGGTATTCATACCGCCGGTTCCCACATCGCTGCCGGTGCTTTTCTTGCCCATTCCCATAAGTTCATCATTCAGGCAGTCCACCTGCTCAATAAATTTTGCATTCGGGTTCTGTCTGGGATCGTCCGTATACAGTCCGTCAATATCGGAGAGAAGAATCAGCAAATCTGCGTCTACCAGAGCCGCAACAATGGCGGACAAGGTATCGTTGTCACCGATTTCGATTTCGTAGGTTGCTACCGTATCGTTTTCGTTTACGACCGGAATTGCTCCCATTTTCAATAATTCCGAAAAAGTATTGTGAGCATTGTAACGGTTCAAATCGTCTACAATGGTGTTCTTTGTCATCAAAATCTGGGCTGCCACCTGATTATACTCCGAAAACAGCTTCTGATACGTCATCATCAGGCTTGCCTGTCCGATGGCTGAACATGCCTGTTTTACCGCCATGGCTTCTGCCTGCGTTTCTCCTGTTATTGTCCTTAAGCCCATCACTCTTTTTCCGACGGCAATGGCACCGGAAGTCACCAGTACAACTTCCTTTCCCTGATTACGGATGTCGCACAGTTCCCTTACCAGCTTTTCCAGACGAATGTAATCCAGTCCTCCGGTCTCAGCGTGTTGCAGGGAAGAAGAACCAATCTTCACCACAATCCGTTTCTTATCTTTCATTTTTTCTCTTAAATTTTCCACCTTTTAAACCTGTTCCCTGCGCTGCGTGCGCTTTTTCTTCCCCTTCGCCGGTACGCATATTTATCCGGCAACTGTTTTTTATTGTACTGTATTCTTTCTGTAACGTCAATTCCAGAATTTCCCTGAGTTTCCGCTAATTACTATAATACCGATGCAATTACGAATATTTTCGCTCAGTTACGCTCTCGCTCCGTAAAAAACGTAGCGGCACATACAAATTTTCGTTCGTTATCACTCCGAAAATCTTAATGCCGACGTTTTTTAAGGAACTTCGCCGAAAATATTCGCGCTGCATCCGGGAAAAGGAGAATGCTGAAACTCAGGAAAATTTAGACGCAATCGCCTCCGCAATCCGTATCCCGTCCATTGCCGCAGAGGTGATGCCTCCTGCATATCCGGCCCCTTCGCCGCAGGGGTAAAGTCCTCTGATTTCGGATTGCAGCGTGTCATCCCGGCGGATTCGCACCGGTGAGGACGTCCGGCTCTCCACTCCCAAAAGAATGGCATCCTCTCTGTCAAATCCCTTTATCTGCCGCCCGAACACTTCCATTCCTTCCACAAATGCCCGGTTACATTCCTCCGGCAAAATACGGCTTACATCCGCCCACCGGTAAGCACCCTTGCAACAGGGCTGTAACTCTTCTGCCTCCCCCTGTTCCTTCTGTGCTTCCCGCTCTTTTCTCAAATCCGCCTCCGCAATGTTTCCGGTGACATATTCCTTAAAAATTCCGTAACGCTGTGCCGGAATACACCCCTGTCCAAGCTCATAGGCACGTTCCTCCAGCATTCTCTGAAAAGCAATCCCGGCAAGAGGATGCTCTGATCCAAAGTCCTCCGGCGTCACGGACACGATAATGGCACTGTTTGCATTTTTACCGTTCCGCCCGCTGTAGCTCATCCCGTTTACCGCCAGTCTGTGCGGCTCTGAGGAAGCATTCACCACATAACCGCCCGGACACATACAGAACGAATAAACTCCTCTTCCGGTGGACGTCTTAGCCGTCACCTTATAGGGCGCTGCACCCAGATTTCCGGGATTTTTCCTGCCGTACTGGCTCTCATTTATCATTTCCTGCGGGTGCTCCACCCGAAGTCCCACCGCAAAAGATTTCGCCTCCATGGGAATCCCCCGGTCATACAGCATGGAAAAGGTGTCTCTGGCGCTGTGTCCGATGGCAAGTACTAGCTGCTCACAGGGATATTCCTCCTCGCCGTTAATTACGATTCCGCTCACATGATTGTCCGTCATGCAAATATCCGTCACCTGACTTTCAAAGCGCACTTCTCCGCCTAACCGGATGATTTCCTCCCTCATTCCTTTTACCACACGGCTCAAAACATCCGTGCCGATATGTGGTTTTGCCTCATACAAAATGGACTCCTTGGCGCCAAAGGCAACAAAGGTTTTGAGCACCTCCCTGTTTCTGCCGTCCTTATCCTTTACCAGCGTATTCAACTTGCCGTCGGAAAACGTGCCTGCCCCGCCTTCCCCAAACTGGACATTGGAATTGGGATTTAGCGGTCCGCCATTCCAGAAAGCCTTCACATCCGCCTGTCTGGACTCCACATCCTTACCGCGTTCCAGAATCAGGGGACGATACCCGTTTTTCGCCAGATAATAGGCGCAGAACAATCCTGCCGGTCCCATGCCGACAATGACCGTCCGGTGCTTTTGCTTTACCGTTCCCTCAACGGGAATATTTTCCCCTACGGGGAAATGATAAGTTACTGCCTCCGCCCGCTGTATCTGTTCTTTCAAGCCTTTTCTGCACTGCAATGTCTGCAGAAGTTTCTTTTCATTGGCAACCTCCGCATCCACCGTGTAGATATAAAAAATTTCCGGCTTTTTTCTGGCATCTATGGATTGTCTGATAATCTCCAGACTTTTGATTTCTTTCACCGGAATACGGAGCAGTTCGGCGACTTTATCCCGTAACTGCTCCTGCGTATGCTCCGTATTTATTTTCAGTTGATTAATCCGAATCATAGTATCAACCGTACCCTTCTATGTAATCTTGGTAATCTTACTTCCGGCTGTCCTTTCCTGCCGCTTTTCCGGCGAGATACCCGCTGCTCCATGCCCACTGCAGATTGTAACCGCCGCATTTTCCGTCCACATCCAGAAGTTCTCCCGCCAGATACACACCGGGGCAGAGTACGGATTCCATATGCTCTGTCACCTGCGCCACATCCACACCACCGGCACATACCTGCGCATTGTCATAGGGATTGCTTCCCGTTACATGCAGTTTCCAGTTCCGGCAGTTCCCGTAAACCTGCTCCAGCAGAAACGGTTCCGCCTCCTCCACCGGTGTTGCCGGTTTCAGTCCCGCCATCTTCATGAAAAGCATCATCAGCTTCTTATTCAGCATTCCGGTAAAGAACTCCTCCGCCGTCCGGTCTGACTGTAACAGACTCCGGCTGACACACAGCGTGGAAAAATCCGCATCCGTATATTCCGGCAAAAGATTCAGCGTAACCTCTACTTCCTCATTCTCCCTCAGCAGATAATTCACAACTCTGCTTACCTGAAAAACGGGAATCCCTGAAATTCCGTAATCCGTAAACTGAATTTCCCCGGTTTCCTCCGCCACACATACTCCGTCTTTCCACACAGAGACACGCCCCTCTGCCCGGACGCCGGCAACCGCTTTCAGATAATCCTCACGGCACCGAAGCTGAACCAGCGCAGGCACGGCGGGAACCAGACAGTGTCCCAACTGTTTTGCCAGCTTATATCCGCTCCCATCCGAGCCGGTTTTCGGAGCTGCCTTTCCACCGCATGCCAGAACCACCGCATCGAAAACAAATTGTTGTTTTCCGTCGGAAAGTATAATTTTTCCTGCCCCGTCCTTATCTATATGATTGATTTTACATTCCGTGACAATCTCCACCCCAAGCACTTTCAGTTCATTGCGGAGTATATCCAGGACAACCGAAGCCTGTTCACAGACAGGATATAAATATCCGTTTTTATTTTTTATCAAAAGACCCAGCTCCCGGAAAAAACGAACGGTATCTTCCACTCCGAAACAGTTCAAGGCGCTCTGAATCCATTCCCGGCTGCCACCGTAATACATATCCGCATCCAGACATAAGTTTCCCAGATTACATTTGCCGTTTCCCGTCATTAACAGCTTTTTGCCGACGCGCTCTCCCCGCTCCAAAATGGTAACGGACGCTCCCTGCCTTGCCGCCGTGATTGCCGCCATCATTCCTGCAGCTCCGCCGCCCACAACACCAACCGTCTTTCTGTTCATAGATAATCCCTTCTTTTCTCAACTGGAATACGTTTCCAGAAAATCATACAAGCTCTCTTCGCTCTCCACCCACAGCATCTGCATAATTTCCCGCTGTAGTTCCTCCGGCAGTGTCTCCATGGAAATTCCGGTGTTGATATACACCGTCTCCATATCCTCAAGGTAGACCACCACCTCGTTGTCCCTCACCGCAAGATAAAAACTTTTACTTGGCTGGATATATTGATAATTCATGCGTACCACAACACGCTCTCTGGAAAAAGAAAGCACTTCCAGACTCACAAATCCCCGCTCCATTTCCGCCAGCGGGGGAAATGCCTCGTAATCCGCCATGGCGTCCAAAAATTGTTCCCGGCTCATGCCAATATATTTGTGCGGAAGTTTGCTCACGGTCTCCACGCTGCTGTCCGTAAGCATATCCTTTTCTTCCAACACATATTTGGTATCCGCCGAAAGGGTCTCGCCGGACGCCGATGCCTCTTTTATCGGAAACGCTTTCTCCTCCGTCTCTTTTTCAGGCGGTGTCGGTTCCGAACTTTCCTTCGATGCCCCGAAACTTTCCTCCACTAGATACGGCTGCCCGACCGGAAGCTCCTGTATTTCTTTTTTCTGCTCGCCGGGATAGAAAAAGTGCATGGTCTGTACCCCAAGGAAAAAGCCGACTCCAAGCATTACCAACGGATACAAAACAAACAGACTGATACCTTTCACAACTTTCATACTCTCTCGCAATTCCTTTTGTTTTTGCTGTTAGTATCAGTCGTTTTTCCGTAAAATATACCATTATGAAAAGATATGTAAGGCTTGTCCCACCTTAAGTATCAGCTTTCCGCCGGGCACTGTCTTTAAGTCGGATGCCTTAAAACAGCGTAAGAACAAAAGAATCACCCAGTAAATGGCAAAGGATAACACAAAAGCAAAAACAGCGGTTGCTCCGTTTCCCAGGTGAGGGGTTAATCCTTTTCCCAAAAGCATGCACAGCAGTCCTACCGCACAGGCAGCTCCGACAGGAATCACCACCAGTCGCATCCAGTCAATTCCCACCCGCAGAATCCTGCAGCAGAAGAACCCTGCCACCAGACAAAATACCGCTCCGGCTGCCAAAAAAGCATAGACCAAAGCATATGCCCCGCATTTACCGACATTCAAAAGAATCACCGAAAGCAACAGGAACAATACATCCATTCCTCCCAATGCCGCCAGTAACTGATATTTTCTTCCGGTCAGCAAAAGCAGTCTGCCAAAATACAATCCCAAAACAGCAATGACAATCAGTGCGGAACCCTGCTTAAGCATGGACTCTGCCGTCTTTTGCTCCGCCCCGTAAAATGCACCGGTAAGCTGGCCTGCCATCATAGCCGTAAATACCGCCATATATACAGTCAGTGCAACTCCTGTCTGAAATCCGCCCAAGAAACTGCTCTTGGCATACCGCTGGTCCTCCTTCCGCAAATAGCCGGCAGTTCTGGCATTTGCCGCTATCAGGCACAGATAGCCGATAACCACCGCAATTCCACAGATAACAAGATATTTTCCGGCATATGCGCCGTAATTTTCCGAGAAAATATCTATCCCCGATTCTTTTTTACGGTATAATACCATTCCCATCCACAGCGGAAGTTCAAGCAATACAAGTAAAAGCACCGAAATCCCTCTGGTTCCGTACAATACCCTCACCGTATCCACCAGACTCTCCGTCTTTTTCATGCCTTCCTTTTCCTGTTTGCCGGCAGACTTCCTGTGTCCGATAAAAACAATTACCAGAAACAATAAAACAAGCAATTCCGTCACACCGAAGGAAACCGCAATGCCCACACTGCGGTACATGGAGTGGTATGCCTCGTCTCCGAGCAGCCTGCTGACCTTTTCTCCGTAATTACCCAAAACTCCGATAAACAACAGTCCAAAGCCCAGAAATAAAACCTGACGAAGCACTGCCGATACCGCCGCCGGAAGTTCCGAACCCTGTCCTAAAAAATATCCCTTGCACACATCCGACGCTACCCGAAGAACCAAAGCAGGTACTAACACCGTGGTAATCAGACTGCTGTACGGAATGTTCAAAAAGTTCTTTGCCAGTGGCTCGGCAAGGGCAAGACACAAAAATCCAAACACTGCCCCCACGATAATCTGCACCACCATTGCCCGTCTGCGGATACAGGCGGCATTGCGGTACTGCCCCCTGGCATTGCGACCCTTTATGATTCTGCCGAGACTTTCCGGCAGTGCGCCGGACACAACGGTCCACAGCAGGGAGATACATTCTAACGAAACCACAAGATAGGTGATTCCGCCGTTTCCCAATATTTTTCCGAAAATAATGCAGCCTGCCAGACCAATAATATATGCAAAAGCCTCTATCTGCCGTCTCTTTACTTCCACCTGATTCATAAGTCTACTCCCGCGTAATGTTCAACTCGTTTAAAACCTCTTCCTGTTTCTGTTCCATCACCTTTGCCTCTGCTTCCACCATATGGTCATATCCGCACAAGTGAAGCATGCTGTGCGCCACCAGAAATGCAAACTCTCTCTTTTGGCTGTGTCCGTAGTTTTCCGCCTGTTCCTTTACCTTGTCCACGGAAATAATAATATCGCCAAGAATCAGCTCCCCGGTATCCGGATCAAAATAATCCGCTTCCTCGTCCTCGGAAATGCTGAAATCACTTTCCGTTTCAAAATTCAGATTGGGAAAAGAAAGGACATCCGTCTCCCTGTCGATTCCCCTGTATTCTTTGTTATACGCATGAATCCCTTCATTATCCGTGAGGAGCACATTAATCTGCACCTCATAGGGACATTTCTCCGTATCCAGCACCTTTTCCGCCACCAGTTTCACAATCTCTTCCGGTGAAAAGGGAAAAGAGACTTCTGTTTCATTTTCAACGTAAAAAGTCATAGTATAATTTCTCCTTTTTAAAGATTTCCCGCATAATTTCGATTTCTCTGACGGTAACTTCACATTTGGCAAAGGTTCCGTCCTCCGCAAAATGTTTGAACATACTGTCTATAATATAATCATAGTCCAGTCCTTTTCCATTGCTTTTCGCCATAAGCTGCTGGATGGTGTTCATGCAGGTGGCGGAACAAATCAGTACCGCCGTTTCCCGGCTTTTGGCATCCGATTTTTTTCCCAGATATTCCGACAAAATTTTTGCCGCCTCCTTGGGGAAAGGCTGTTCTTCCAGAATATCCGGCTTTTCCTCACACAGTTTGTGATAATATCCGACACATTTAAGTACCTCTGCATTCATTGACAGCTTGTTGGCAATTCTCTCACAAAAATATGCGGTATGAATACTCTGCATGTAATTTTCGCGGGAAGCATTGCGGTACTCCGCTAACAGCGGATTCTCCGTATCATTCAAATCCAGATACTTTTCATGGTTTTTATAAATCGTTGTGGCAGAGAAAAATTTAAGAATCCCCACCAGTAAAATTCCGGAAATAATAATATTCACACCCGGAATCACAAATGCCTCAAAGTCCGGGCGCTGATTTTCCAAAAGGATAATGCCTGCCGTCTCACAAAGGAAAAGACATAGCAGGGACAATATCAGCCGGACTCCGATTTTAAAATTATCCTCCAAATGCCTGAAAAGGGTAACCGCAAATATTCCGCTCAGGAAATACAAAAAGTAAGCCGGCGCGGCTGCTCCGGTCAGCAGCGTCGGAATCATCAGTAACACCGCTGACGCAATGATTCCGGTATACAAATTGGAAAACAGGGAAAGCAGCACAAAAACCGGCACAAAGGGCCACCCTCTCACCGGTAAATATGCGCACACAAATGCACCTGCCAGTCCCAAAAGATAGCAGGCCCAAAACCGGAAATAATGCTTTTCGTTGTCATAATCCAATTCGTTTTCTACATATGCCTGACGCAGACAATATCCCACTATGGCGGCGCCTGCAATTCCAAGCACCATATTGCTCAGCATGACGTCCTCTGTCTTTTGACGAAAAAAACAGATTGCCCATATTCCGGCGCCTGTCAGTATCAGGCTTAAAAATTCCGGCAGCAATTCGCGCCATGTAATCCGTAATTTATTTTCTTCCATGTCTCTCTCTGCTTCTCGCCTTCTCTTTTGACTCAAAATCATCATATGCTTTTACAATCTTCTGTACTAATGGGTGTCGTACCACATCTTTACTGGTCAGATTACAGAAAGCAATGTCATCAATCTTGGACAATACTCTTGTAGCCACATCCAGTCCCGACTTCGTTCCCGACGGCAAATCCTTCTGGGAGGAATCACCCGTTACAATCACCTTGGAGCCGAAACCGATACGGGTCAGAAACATCTTCATCTGGGCAGGGGTTGTATTCTGTGCCTCGTCCAGAATAATATACGCATTGTCCAGGGTACGTCCTCTCATATATGCCAAAGGTGCCACCTCAATCAGCCCCTTTTCCATATTCTTTGCAAAACTCTCCGCCCCCATAATCTGATACAGGGCATCATACAAAGGACGAAGATACGGGTCTACCTTGCTCTGCAAATCACCCGGCAGAAAGCCCAGCTTTTCTCCCGCTTCAATGGCAGGACGGGTCAGAATAATCCGGCTCACCTCATCATTTTTAAAAGCGGTAATCGCCATTGCCATCGCTAAATACGTCTTACCGGTTCCCGCCGGTCCCAGTCCAAAGACAATCATGTTTTTGCGAATGGCGTCCACATATGCCTTCTGTCCGAGGGTTTTCGGTTTGATGGGTTTTCCGTTTATGGTGTGGCAGATACAATCCGTATCAATCTGCGTCACAGCCTCTTCCTGTTCTTCCATTCCCATTGTAATTGCGTAATCCACACTCTGCTCCTCTATTTCATTTCCCCTCTGGGAAAGAATCGTCAACTGTTTTAATACGTTAATGGCACGTTTAACATTTTGTTCCTCGCCGGTGACACTCACCATTCCGTTGCGGTCAACCACCGACACGGAAAAATCATGCTCCAGCTTTTTTACATAGGCATCCTGCATGCCGAAAATCTTCTGCATATCCTCTAAAGGCATATCCAGTTTTTGTGAAATTTCACTCATCTGCGTTATTCTCTCCGGTATCCTGTCTCAAAACGGTGACATTGACTCCGACGGATTCCCTGACCAAAAAATCTCCTTCCACAATCCATTCACCGCTTCTGGTATCTATTTTAACATTTTTTTCAATTATTTGTACCCCTTTTTCATCTAAACTTGTAAGAAATCCATTGCATTTTTCAAGCAACAATGCCTTAGCCTCTTTTAAAGTGTACTCATGCTCCGTATCCTGATACTCCCGATAAGTATAATCCACCCGGTAAACCGGAATGGAAAGTTTTTCAAACAATAACGGACGGCTCTCTTTGATGACACTGTCATACACCAGAAAGGGACGGCTGCCCGGAATACCGATTTCCTTCTCCCCGATTCGCAGAAAATGGCTTTTTTTCGTTCTTCCGGTATACTCCCGCCTGACATAATCAAAGGGTAATTTTCCCCGGAACTTTCTCGTATGCTCCAAAATAATATCCGCATCCGCATCGACATACTGATATTCCCGCACCGTGGCATCCTCGTTAAAAACCGGAACACTTCCCTCCACAAGCACCGTGTCCTTCTCCACCGTGTCACCGATTTTTACTTTCGGAACACCTTTTCTGACTATGATTGACACAACGGTGCCTTCATATTCGGAAATCAAATCCGCCCCTTCCTCATGCTCCTGCAGAGCAGCAAGAATCGGCGCGTCGTTTTCTTTTACTTCGATTAACAGCTTTGTTCCCGAAAGTCTGGCGGACGTCCACGTCACCTGAGGAAAGGTACGCCGGATTTCCTTTTCCAGTTCTTCAATGTTAAGCTCCTGCTTTTTCATCCCGACTTTGACCTGAGACCGGTTCAAAAAATCCGTAAAGCTGTCATCCGAAATCTGATAGTTGCCGGATACCTGAATATCCCAGATAAAAAAAGCCGATGCAAACCAGAAGGACACCGCAAGCACCAGTCCCAGCACAAACACCTTGCGCCTTATCAAAACCGGTATAAAAAAGGGTAGTCCGTATCTTTGTAAGACGACTACCCTTGTTCCTGTCTTTTTTACAATGGGACGCAGCTTGTAAAAGCTCCGGAGGCTGATACACATGGAATATACATCGCCTTCCTTCACAATATCCCACAACAGAATGTCCCTGTTCCCGCACAGATTCATAAAGCGCTCCGGTGAAAATCCCCAGACTTTTATCCGAACGTAACCTTTGAGAACTTTCAAAAAACCAATCATGTTACCCTCTCGCCAGCAGAAATAAGAACCTATATCCGAAACAAAAAATTATTTGATTTTCCGGAATTACAAATATCGCACGGCACTGATACAGCCGCTGATTTTCATATCCTCGTTGGTATAATAATCCACGGAAAGTTTGGTGCCCTCAAAGCAGACCTGACAGGTCTTTGCCTGAAGCAGAATCATCTGCTCCGTATATTCGAGAATCCCCCGGTAATTTTCAATCCACGCCTCTCTGTTACCGGTCAGGGTCACCCGCAGTGCCCCGGCACAGATGTCCATGGGAAGATGCAGCGACTCTATCAACAATTCTTTTTTGTTTGTTTTTTCTTTCTTCTTCATGCTAACAGTATATGACTGCTCAGGAAATAATATCCCGGATAAAAGGAAGCTCTTTGGGCTTCTGTGCTCCGATATGGCATGCCTTTAAAAACCGTGCATGAGCGGCTTTTGCCTTATTTTCATCATTGGCATGAATGTAGGCAAGCACATCTCCCTTTTTCACGTATGCACCCACTTTTTTCTCAAGAACCAGTCCCACGGAAAGGTCAATCTCACTTTCCTTGGTCTCTCTTCCTCCGCCCAATATCAGAGAACAGATACCGACCTCGTCACAGTCAATGTGATTCAGATAACCTTCCTCCTCTGCCAAAACAGGCTGTACCATGGAGGCTTTCGGTAACATTTCCGGATGATAAACCGCCTCCTCGCTTCCGCCCTGCGCCTTTACAAACTGAGCCAGTTTTTTCAAAGCACTGCCATCCTCTATGGTGCGGCGCAACATTTTCTCCGCACTCTTTTCATCCGAAGCCGCTTTTCCTGCCAAAAGCATCTGTGTTCCCAGTGTCAGGCAGAGTTTTTCAAAATCCGCCGGTCCGTGACCGTTCAGGGTATCAATCGCCTCTTTTACTTCCAGTGCATTTCCCACCGCATAGCCTAACGGCTGGTCCATATCGGAGACAACGGCAACGGTCTTTCTTCCGGCATTGTTTCCGAGACATACCATCTCCCTTGCCAGCGCCAGTGCGTCCTCTTCCTTTTTCATGAATGCGCCGCTTCCGGTTTTTACGTCCAACACAATGGCATCTGCCCCTGCCGCCAGCTTTTTACTCATAATGGAACTTGCGATTAGGGACATGTTATCCACCGTTGCCGTGACATCCCGCAGTGCGTACAGTTTCTTGTCCGCTGGCGCCAAATCCGCCGTCTGCCCCATAATGGCGATTCCGATTTTGTTTACATTTTTCACAAACTGTTCCGTCGTAAGAGCGGTGGAAAATCCCGGAAAGCTCTCCAGTTTGTCAATCGTTCCTCCCGTGTGTCCAAGTCCTCTGCCGCTCATTTTTGCCACGGGGATTCCGCAGGCGGCAACCATGGGGGTCAGTGCCAACGAGGTCTTGTCGCCCACGCCTCCGGTGCTGTGCTTGTCCACTTTGATTCCCCGGATGGCAGACAAATCCAGTGTCTCTCCGCTGTGCACCATTGCCATGGTCAGATTCAGCGTCTCTGCCTCCGTCATCTTCTGAAAATAAATTGCCATCATCAGTGCGGATACCTGATAATCCGGAATTTTTCCCGCAGTGTAACCCTTGATAAAGAAATCAATCTCTTCCTTTGACAGTTCGCCGCCGTTTCGTTTTTTCATTATGATGTCGTACATTCTCATAGCGTATCATCCTCCCACTCCGACCTTCTTGCAAATATCCTGTAAACAGCATTTATCACAATAGGGACTGGTTCTTGCCGTGCAGACCGCCCTTCCGTGCAGTACCAGCCGGTGGCAGAAATCATTTCCCTCCTCCGGTGGAATAATCTTCCACAATTCCTTTTCCACCTTTGCAGGCTCCTTGATACCGTCCACCAGTCCCATCCGGTTGGTCAGCCGGATACAGTGGGTATCCGTCACAATTGCCGGTTTGCCAAATACATCTCCCATAATCAGGTTTGCGCTTTTTCTGCCTACACCGGGCAGTTTTAAAAGAGTATCAAAATCATCCGGCACCTTTCCGCCATACTCATCCCGCAATATTTTCATGCAGGCGCTGATGTCCCTTGCCTTGCTCTTTCCAAGTCCGCAGGGCTTTACAATGGCTTCGATTTCCTCCACCTTGGCATTTGCCAGGGCATTTACGTCCGGGAACTTTTCATACAGCTTTTCCACTACAATGTTTACTCTTGCGTCCGTGCACTGTGCCGCCAGTCTCACGCTGACTAACAGTTTCCACGCCTCATCATAGTCTAAGGAGCAGGATGCCTCCGGATATTCCTTTTTCAACCGTTCAATGATTTCCAAAGCAAGTTGTTTTTTCGTCATATCAAAATCCTCTCTATACGAAACATTATACCGCATCCCGAATTTACTGACAAGAAAAAGGGGCAGGTATTCCCCGCCCCATCATTTATGATATGGTTCACCGCTTATAATCCGGAATGCCCGGTAAATCTGTTCCGACAAAATCACCCGCATCAGTTGATGCGGGAATGTCATTTTTGAAAAACTCAGTGCATAGTCCGAACGCTTAAGTACCGAGGCATGCAGTCCCAAAGAGCCGCCGATTACAAAGCATATCTGGCTTTTGCCGCCCACGGCAAGCCGCTCTATATAGTCGGCAAACTCCACGCTGGACAATTCCTTTCCGGCAATTTCCAACGTGCAGACAAAGGCATCCGGCTTTATTTTGGATAAAATCCGCTGTGCCTCCCGCTCCTTAATCTGTTCTTCCTCTGCGGGTGATGCCTTGTCCGGTGTCTTTTCGTCAGCCACCTCTATGATTTCATATTTACAGTATTTACTCAGCCGCTTGGCATATTCGTCCAACGCATCCCGGTAAAACTTTTCTTTTATTTTTCCGACGCAGACAATGGTTATCTTCATTCCTTGTCCTCTTCACCGGGGAAAACGTGCTCATACACCTCATCATCAATAAAATGCTCCAGAAATGCCTGGTCCAGATTCATAAACTGGTTATTAAACTTCTCCTTTAACTTTTGCACCCGCTTAAAATACAAAAGTTCATCCGTGGTGTTCTGCACATCCTCTATCTCTGCGTCCACTGAATCGGCGGTTAAATTTCCCCGATACCACTGAATCATGGTGTCTTTCAATGTATTCTCCGATTCCGCTTTTCTTGCAAAAATCTTTGCATTTTTCATAGACACCACGCCCATCACCAAAAAGAGAACAAACACTGCGCTCATGACGCCGTAGAACATATAAGTATTGCCGACATGTATCGGAAGAACTCCCGCGATTCCAAGAATCACAAAGACCATTCCCACGGCACCTACCAAAAGCAGCGTCCACGCCGAAGAACGGTTTTCCTCCGCACGGGTGCTGCTGTTTAAATACAAACCGTCAAAACTGCTTTCTTCCGGCTTTTCTGTTCCGGTTTCCTCCGCTTCGGAAAGTTCTGTTTCACCGCCTACATCCGTTTCCGGCTGTTCCTCTCGTGCTTCTCTGTTCTGGCTTTCCTTTAAGAAAACGCGGGTCATGGAGACAGCTTTCTGTCTGTCCTCCTCACGGACAAGGAGTTCATAGACCTTGTCTTCCTCGTCAAACTGTATGGTAACACCCTGTATTTTGTTAAATTCAAGGTATTTTTTCAGTTCCTCCAACTGTTCGCGGTCGCCGAAAGTTACGGAACTCAAATGAGCAAACTGCTCTTCCTCCACCAGTTCGCAGCCACAGTCCGCACACACGGTAACACCTTCCCGATACTCGTTTTTACATTTAGGACACCAAGGCATAACCCCTCACCTTCCTTTCCCAAATCTTTCAGGCAAATTCGTAATCCATACAAGCTCTGTTACAGGTTACACTTCTCACATATTTTCCGGCTTCCACATGAGCGGGATGCGTCTGATAAGTGGCAAGAGCCTCCACCGTTTCAAAAGTGGAAATCAGCGCTACATCCCGGTTGCTGGAAGGCTGCTCGTTGGCAATCACCTGAATATCCACAGCACCGGGCACCAAATCTTTAATAGGAACCAGCAGAGATTTCATTTTCTCTGCCGCTTCCTTTTTCTCTGTATCAGACATGGTTTCCAGAAAGTTCCACAATACAATATGCTTTACCATCGTTTTCTCCTTTGTTGAAAAACAAACTTATTTTCCACTCAGATACTCGTCAATTCCTTTTGCTGCAGCTTTTCCTGCACCCATGGCAAGAATTACGGTTGCCGCACCTGTCACGGCATCACCACCGGCATATACACCCTCTTTGGTGGTCTTACCGTTATTTTCATCTGCAATAATGCACTTCCACTTATTGGTCTCCAAACCTTCCGTGGTGGAAGAAATCAACGGATTGGGGGAGGTTCCCAGTGACATAATCACGGTATCCAAATCCATAACGAACTCGGAACCCGGTACTTCCACGGGACGTCTTCTGCCGGATTCATCCGGCTCTCCAAGTTCCATCTTGATACATTTCATTCCGGTTACCCAGCCCTTTTCGTCTGCAAGAATCTCTACCGGATTGGTGAGCAAATCAAAGATAATGCCCTCTTCCTTTGCATGATGAACTTCTTCCACTCTGGCGGGAAGTTCTTCTTCACTTCTACGATATACAATGTGTACCTCTGCGCCCAAACGAAGTGCGGTTCTCGCTGCATCCATGGCAACATTTCCGCCACCTACCACTGCAACCTTTTTGCCGCGCATAATAGGGGTATTGGACTCCGGATTAAACGCCTTCATCAGATTGCTTCTTGTCAGGTACTCGTTAGCGGAGAATACGCCGTTGGAGTTTTCTCCGGGAATACCCATAAATTTGGGAAGTCCTGCACCGGAACCGATAAATACGGCGCTGAATCCCTCCTCGTCCATCAGTTCGTCAATGGTAACGGATTTGCCCACTACCACGTCTGTCTCGATGGTAACGCCCAATGCCTTTACATTTTCGATTTCTTTTGCCACAACCGCTTCCTTGGGAAGACGAAATTCGGGAATACCGTATACAAGCACTCCGCCTGCCTCATGCAGTGCCTCAAAAATTGTAACATCATAACCCATCTTTGCAAGGTCTCCCGCACATGTCAGTCCGGAAGGACCGGAACCGATAACGGCAACCTTCTTACCCTTCTTCTCCGCTGCGCCGTTGGGTTTTACACCGTTCTCTCTTGCCCAGTCGGCAACAAAACGCTCCAGCTTACCGATGGAAATAGGCTCTCCCTTGATTCCGCGGATACATTTTCCTTCACACTGGCTCTCCTGAGGACATACACGTCCGCAGACAGCAGGCAGGGCGCTGGACTCGCTGATAACGTGGTAAGCAGCTTCCACATCACCGTCTTTTACCTTCTCGATAAAGCCCGGAATATTGATAGCAACAGGGCATCCCTTGATACACTGTGCATTTTTACAGTTGATACATCTGGAAGCCTCTTCCATAGCTTCCTCTTTATTGTAACCGAGGCAGACCTCTTTGAAATTGGCTGCACGCTCTTTTGCATCCTGCTCTCTGACAGGAACTCTCTTTAATACGTCCATTTTTTCTCTCCCTTATCTGTTCTCTTTAACAATTACCGCATCCGCCGTGGTGGGTGTCGCCCTCTTCTAATTTCAGAAGTGCTCTTCCTTCCTCGGTCTTATAGATTAACTGACGTCTCATTGCCTCGTCAAAGTTCACAGCGTGTCCGTCAAATTCCGGTCCGTCTACACAGGCAAATTTCACCTTGCCGCCAACCGTAACACGACATGCACCGCACATACCGGTACCGTCTACCATAATCGGATTCAGGCTGACAATGGTAGGAATATTTAACTCCTTGGTAAGCAGACATACAAATTTCATCATAATCATGGGGCCGATTGCCACGCAGACATCATACTGATTGCCGTCTGCCACCAGATCCTTAATGGTCTGTGTTACCATACCGCTTCTTCCGTAAGAACCGTCATCCGTGGTTACATAGAGATTTCCTGCAACGGCTTCCATTTCTTTCTCCAAAATCAACAGGTCTTTTGTCTTGCTTCCCACAATGACATCTGCAGCTACACCATGCTCATGCAGCCATTTTACCTGAGGGTATACCGGAGCAGCGCCTACACCGCCGGCAACAAATAAAATTTTCTTCTTTTTTAAAGCATCTATGTCCTCGTTTACCAGCTCGGACGGGCATCCCAAAGGACCGACAAAATCCTTGAAGCTGTCCCCTTCCTTCATCTGTGCCATCATTTTAGTTCCGGCGCCTACTGTCTGGAATACAATGGTAACGGTTCCGGCTTCCCTGTCATAATCGCAAATGGTAAGGGGGATTCTCTCCGCCTCATCATCCATACGCACAATTACAAACTGTCCCGGCTTACATGCCTTTGCCACTCTCTGCGCTTTCACATCCATCAGATAAATGTTTGTGGTAAGCTCCTGTTTCTTTAAAATTTTATACATAATCCACCTCTCTCAGCCCGTTCCCATAGGCTGTTCTTCTATTGCAACTAAAGTATAGTTGTTATATCCTTCTATCTGTAACTTGTAAAGTTTTCCGGTATATGCGTTGACGGCGAAATGGCTTCCCGTCTTGGTAAGCGTATCGTCCGCCCCGCACAAAATCTCGGAAAAGACATAGAAATCATCGATTTTATCAATATTCGTGACATACTGATACTGGTATTTATAAGTATCACCGCTGTCATCAAAGTGACCGACCTCATCATATATCTTACCACTTTGCACGAAATATGCAACTAAATCCTCTTCCGCCTGCTGTGGTGTGTACTCCGTATTCATCGTCAGGCTGAAAGTCCGGTCCACCACACTGCTGGTACGGTTCCCTTCAAGCCGGATAAACTTAAAATGGGATTTTCCAAGCGGCATCGGTATCGGTCCCACATAAAGTGTGGATGACAGGGTAGGTTCACTTCCGTCCGTGGTATAGTACACTTCCCCGGAATCACCCATAATCTCAATGTTAACCGGGAACTGATATTCCCCGCTCACGGTGCTTACCTCCGGAATCGGAAGCTCCTCGATTTCCACATGATACGTCTTGGTGACATGCTCGCTGGCAACCCCAAACTCATTGACAAAATAAGCACAGACCGTATAATCTCCGTCATCCAAAATAATCGGTACCGTGTAAGAGGGACTGTTCTCATCCGGCTGTGTGCCGTCCAAGGTATAATATATTTTTCCGACGCCGTAGGCACTCAGCTTCAAAGGCTGCAGTTCCGCATAATACCCCTCCGCCACACTGAATTCAGGGGCAGAAGCCAGATAATTGCGGTAAGTACGCATAACGTCCTCATCATCGCTCGCCAGCAACAGTTCGTTAATACTCTCGTAATCCTCTCTGGCTCTGTATATCGCTATCAGCTTTCCGTAAGCGCTGGAAATCTGTTCCAACGTGGCATGCGGGTCTTTGACAATCTCCCGCAGGACATACTCATATTCAATTTTGTTGTTTTTTTGAAAATAGACATCTGCCAGAGCAAATTTAATATTGACATCATCGCCTGTGTCTTCCAGTTGCAGCGCTCTTTCATAATAGCGTACCGCCCTGTCGTACTGGCCGCCTGCCACACACGCCTCCGCCCGTTTCAACTGAAACTGGAGCGAATTATGCTGAAAAATCAATACGCCGCCTATCATTACAATCAGGCAGAGAACACCGACCAGTATTGCATGAAAAACCCATCGCCTGTATCCCAAGCCCTCCTCTTCTTCCATGTCCATATCCTGTGGAGTTTCGGACAGGCTTTCATCTTCAAGGATGTCTTCCGCAATCCCTTGAATGGTCTGTTCAATATTAAATTCCACCTCAGGTTCAAAGTCGGGAACAATGTGAATATCCTCTCCGCACTGTTCACAATACAAAGAGCCTGCCGGCATTTCTGCCCCACAATTTGGACATTTCATTTTGTGGCTCCTCTCAGACTTCGGTACATCAGCTACCGTTTTGCAATGCATGCATCGCTACACCTTTTCTGCAGTTATTTTTGTATGGAAAGGGACTCCACACAGTTGTTCATGAGCATTGCAATGGTCATCGGTCCCACACCGCCCGGAACAGGTGTAATGGCGCTGCACTTAGGCTCCACGCTCTCAAAATCCACATCTCCGCAAAGTTTATTCTGCTCATTTCTGTGGATTCCGACATCTATCACGACTGCGCCGTCTTTTACATAATCTGCGGTAATCATTTTCGGCTTTCCGATAGCAACCACCAGAATATCTGCTCTTTTTGTAACCTCTTTCAAGTCTTTTGTCCGGCTGTGCGTCACGGTCACGGTTCCGTTTTCTCTCAAAAGTAACAGTGCCATCGGTTTGCCCACGATATTGCTTCTTCCGATTACCACACATTCCTTACCTGCGATTTCGATTCCGGAACGCTTCAAAAGCTGAATAATTCCCGCCGGGGTACAGGACACAAAACCCGGCTTTCCGATACAGAGTGCTCCCACATTCTGCGGATGGAAACCGTCCACATCCTTTAGCGGGTCAATCCGGTTTAATACCGCTTCCTCATCAATCTGCGCGGGCAGGGGAAGCTGAACAAGAATACCGTTTACATCTTCTCTTTTATTCAGGTCATCAATCAAGTCCAGCAGTTCCTGCTGTTTGGTCTCCTCCGGCAGTTCATATGCCAGAGAACGGATTCCTATGTAGGCGCACGCTTTTTTCTTGTTTCCCACATACACGCTGGATGCAGGGTCATTTCCCACCTGAATCACTGCCAGCGTTACCTCAACACCCTGCCCCTTCATTGCGGCAACCTTTTCTTTTAATTCATCCTTGATTTGTGCCGATATTGCTTTTCCGTCAATAATCTGTGCCATAGCTACCTCACTTTACTTTTCGCTTGATTTATCAGAATAATCCTGTGATTTTACCGTTTGCATCCACATCAATATTGTAGGCTGCCGGCTGTTTGGGCAGTCCCGGCATTGTCATGACCGCTCCGGTGAGAACCACGACAAATCCCGCTCCGGCAGACACATAAACCTCTCTGACATTCAGTTCAAAATTCTCCGGACGTCCCAGTAATGCAGGGTCATCCGAAAGGGAATACTGTGTTTTTGCCATGCAGACGGGCAGCTTGCCAAATCCTAATTCTTCCAGCTTTTTCAACTGTTTTGCAGCCGCAGGTGCAAAATTTACACCCTTTGCGCCGTAGATTTCTTTTGCAACGGTTTCCACTTTTTCTTTCAGGCTTAACTCATCCTCATACAGCACCTTGAAATGGCTTTCCTTTGTCTCCAGCGTCTGCAGCACTTTTTCGGCAAGGGCAATTCCGCCTTCGCCGCCTTTTTCCCAAACCTCGGAAAGAGCGAAATCACAGTTTCTCTCCTCACAGAAATTCTGCACAAAGGTAATTTCCGCCTCGGTATCCGTCACAAAGGAGTTGAGCGTTACCACCACCGGCACTCCGTATTTCTGTAAGTTTTCAATATGTTTCTCCAAGTTGACAATTCCCTTTTTCAGAGCCTCTAAATTTTCTGCACTTAAATCCGCTTTTGCCACGCCACCGTTGTATTTCAGTGCACGGATGGTTGCCACCAGCACTACCGCATCCGGTTTTAATTCTGCCATACGGCATTTAATGTCAAAGAACTTCTCTGCACCGAGGTCTGCGCCGAATCCGGCTTCCGTAATACAGTAATCCGCCATTTTCAGTGCCGTCTTGGTTGCCCTTACGGAGTTACATCCGTGTGCAATATTCGCAAACGGACCGCCATGTACCAGTGCGGGAGTATGCTCTAAGGTCTGAATCAGGTTCGGCTTCAAAGCGTCTTTTAACAGTGCCGCCATTGCCCCCACCGCTTTCAGCTCTCCTGCGGTCACCGGTTCTCCTGCATAGTTGTAAGCCACAACAATGCGGGACAATCTCTGCTTCAAATCTTCCATATTGTCAGCCAGACAGAGAATTGCCATGATTTCACTTGCCACGGTAATGACGAAATGATCCTCTCTCACAAAGCCGTCCATCTTGTTTCCGAGTCCGACTACAATGTTGCGGAGCACTCTGTCATTCATGTCCTCACATCTTTTCCATACAATCTGTCTGGTGTCTATCTGCAGTTCATTTCCCTGCTGAATATGATTGTCCAAAAGAGCTGCCAACAGGTTATTGGCAGAAGTAATGGCATGGAAATCTCCGGTAAAATGAAGGTTCAAATCTTCCATGGGAACAACCTGTGCGTATCCGCCTCCGGCTGCTCCGCCCTTGATACCGAAACAGGGGCCCAAAGAGGGCTCTCTGAGGGCGATGACTGCCTTCTTTCCCAGTTTACCGAAAGCCTGTCCCAAGCCCACGCTGGTCGTTGTCTTTCCCTCTCCCGCAGGGGTAGGGTTAATCGCCGTTACCAGAATCAGCTTGCCGTCCGGATTAGACTTGATTTTATCCATATACTCATCGGAAATCTTTGCCTTGTATTTTCCATACAGTTCCAGTTCATCCATGGAAATTCCTATTTTCTCGGCAATCTCCGTAATCGGCTGCATAACCGCTTCCTGTGCAATCTCAATATCCGTTTTCATTTTCATCCTCCTCAAATCTCCTCCAGAAGCTGTTCAAACTGCTCCATGCTCATTAGTACCTTGCGCGGTTTGGTGCCTTCTTCCTCTCCAACCACACCATATTCACAAAGCTGGTCCATAATTCTTGCAGCCCTGTTAAATCCAACTTTCAACACTCTTTGAAGCATTCCGATGGACGCCTTATCCTTATCGATAATAAATCTTCCTGCCTCTTCAAAATATTCATCCCGCTCGCTTCCGCCGGAAGTTCCTCCGGAAGAAACAGACGCACCCAGATTTTTGATTTTCTCCTCCACGTCCTCCGCATAGGTGTTTCCAAGCGCCTGATTGTTCAAAAAATCCACCACATCCGAAACTTCCTTGTCGGAGACAAAGGCTCCCTGTATACGCGCCGGTTTGGAATACCCCTGCGGGTAAAACAGCATATCTCCCTTTCCGAGCAGTTTCTCCGCACCGTTCATATCCAGAATGGTTCGGGAGTCCACACCGCTGGACACGGAAAAAGCGATTCGGCTCGGCATATTTGCCTTAATCAGACCGGTAATAACATCCACGCTGGGCCGCTGGGTTGCAATAACCAAATGAATTCCCGCGGCACGGGCAAGCTGCGCCAAACGGCAGATGGATTCCTCCACCTCGCCGGGACACACCATCATCAAATCCGCAAGCTCGTCCACGATAATGACAATCTGCGGCATTTTGGCAGGCGCATTTTCGTCCCCGCTTTCCTTCATGCTTTCTACTTTTTTATTATATCCCTTCAAATCCCGTACATTGAAATCTGCAAATCTGCGGTATCTATCCTCCATTTCCGACACGCCCCAGTGCAGTGCTGCCGAAGCCTTCTTGGGGTCTGTCACCACCGGAATTAAAAGATGCGGAATTCCGTTGTAAACACTCAGCTCCACCACTTTTGGGTCTACCATAATCAGCTTTACATCCTCCGGATGCGCTTTGTAGAGAATACTCATAATTAAGGTATTGATACATACGGACTTTCCGGAACCCGTTGCACCCGCAATCAGTACATGGGGCATCTTCGCAATGTCCGTCACCACCACTTTTCCTGCAATATCCTTACCTACCGCAAACGCAATGTTGGACGGGAAGTCTTTAAACTCCTTGCTCTCCAGCAAATCCCGGAGAGCAACCGTCATATTTTCTTTGTTGGGAACCTCAATTCCGATAGCAGCCTTGCCGGGAATGGGTGCCTCGATTCGAATGTCGGTTGCCGCCAGATTCAGTTTAATGTCATCTGCCAGATTGACAATCTTGGAAACCTTTACACCCTGCTCCGGCTGCAATTCATACCTTGTTACACTGGGTCCCTGACTGATGTCCGTAATCGTAACCTTGACACCAAAGGTGTTCAATGTCTGCTGCAGACGCATGGCAGTCTCTTTCAGTTCCCTTGTGGAATCACCGGTTGCCGCCATACCTTTTTTTAACAGGGATAAAGACGGAAGCTGGTATTTTTTCGGAATTTTACTATGTACTGCCGTTACAGGAGCGGAAACAGCCGGAATTTCTTCCGCTTTCTTTTCCTGTGCCACCGGACGTTTTCTGACCTCCGGCTCTTTCTCCGGAATGCCTTCTTTGTGGATTCTTATCTGCTCCGCCTGCGGTGTTAAAAGTTCCTCCGGTTCCGGTATGTCCTCCTCCGGCACTTCCGGCTCATTTTCCTCTAAGGTAAGCTGATGCGCACTGCGGATTTGTATTTTATCAAAATCAAAATCGGAGACAGGCCGGCTGTCCGGAAGTGCGCTGCTCTCCTCCGTCTCTCCGTCATAGGTAATCTCATGAATATCGTCTCTGTGGTGCTCCTCCGAAGGACTTTTGAGCGCCGTATCCATCATCACTCCCGTGACTTTCTTTTCCATCCGGAGAATTTTCTCATTCTCCTTTTCCTCTGCTCTCAGACGTCTTTCTTCCTCACGCCTTGCACGCATTTCTTCCTGTTCCTGACGTCTCGCTTCATTATATTCCCTGCGCCGTTCTGCCGATATCTGGGACTTTTCCCTCAACCGGCTTCCGCCGGAACGGACACTGCCAAGCAGTGACTTTTCCGTGAGAAGAATCAGGCTGATGGCTGAGCACAGCAAAACCACAAGCACGGTTCCGATGCTCTCCAGATAGTGATGCAGCAAAAAGCTGAGGCTTCCGGCAAAAACGCCGCCGCCCGTTTTGCTTTCCCTGCTGTTTTCATAAATGGTTTTTATATTGTAGGTTTCCAGTCCGGCAGCGCCCTTCACAATAAGGTCGCACACCACTCCTGCCATCAAAAACAGAACCACTCCGGCAATCAATTTACGAACTGCAGTGGTGTTTCCCGCATTAGCAAACCAGAATGCCACCGCAAGGAAAATAAGAATGGGCGCAATATATGCCGTAAAACCGAACAATCCGAATAAGACCCCGCTGATAAAATCACCCACAGGACCAATCAGTCCAAAGTTACAGCAAAAAAGAATTACCATTGCCACAAACAGCACAATCAGACCAATCTCATGAAAAAGCGCGCTGTCTTGTTCTGCCTGATAAGCATCCGCCTTTCTCGTCCGTGCAGATGTATTCTTTTTTGTGTTCTTTTTGTTGGAATATCTATTGGAAGATGATGTTCTTTTGCCCGATGAAGCTGCCATACTCATCATACCTCTCTGTCAATCAAAATCTCCGCCCTCTGTCAGCGGCTAAAAAATGCACATATATGAGTATACCATTTTTATCAACTCTTGTCACCATGTATACAATTTTTTTGAGAGCCGTTATCATTTCAGCTATTTTCATCAATCATTTTGTGTAGTCTGCAGATGGCTTCTTTGATTCCGCCCACCTCATCAATAATTCCGTTTTTGACGGCTTCTTCCCCTACCAGTATCGTACCCACGTCCTTGGTGAGAACTTCAGTCTCCATCATCAGTTCTTCCAGCCTGTCGCGGCTGATTTTGCAGTGGCTGCACACAAATCCGGTGATTCTGTCCTGTATCTGCTTAAAGTAGTCAAAGGTCTGCGGTACGCCGATAACCATGCCGTTCATTCTCACCGGATGAATCACCATGGTACCTGTTGGCACAATGTAAGAGTAGTCCGTACTCACGGCAATCGGCACGCCGATGGAATGGCTTCCGCCCAATACCAAAGATACCGTCGGCTTACTTAGGGAAGCCAGCATTTCAGCGATGGCAAGTCCCGCTTCCACATCCCCGCCCATAGTATTCAAAATCACAAGTACCCCCTGAATGTCCGCACTGTCCTCAATCGCCGCCAGCTGAGGCAGCACATGTTCATATTTTGTTGTTTTGGAGTTACCGGAAAGATTGTCATGCCCTTCGACTTCCCCGATAATTGACAATAAATGGATATTCTGCTTCTGAACATTATCCGTTAATGTCACCTGTCCCATTTCCTCAATTCGTTTATCCTGATTTTCGGTCGTGCTCTTCCCGTTTTCCTTATTATCATTTTCCTTATTATAGCTATCTTTCTCTGCCAACATCCCATTCCGCCTTTCCATATAATATGATACTTTTCCACTCTTTTTTTGTTTTGCTTCTTCTCTGCCTTTTCTTTTTGGTTTTTCCCACAGAAAAGGACTGCTCCGGATTCCAAGTCCGAAACAGTCCTTACTAGCATTTCCTTTTTTCTGTTTTTTATGAAAAATCAAATATCAAAATCATCATTGTCATCGATTGCCACATCGAAATCGTCCTGCTTTGCTTCCAAATCTTTCACTGCATAATCAAGCACCTTCGGAACATGTTTTTTCGGAAGAGGGAGCGGATTATCTATCAGCTTCACGGGTTTGCGGGTTGAAACACTGTGCTCCTGTGAATTTTCGTCCTCAAAAGTTACCGTGTCAGTCGCACCACGCGCCACGGACGGATTCTCCTTCACTTCTTTCTCCCTGTATCCTATTTTATCCTCAACAGGTGTGTTCTCTTTCTCCTCGTAAGCCGGCATCTCATTTTTCGTCATGTGATTTTCGATTGTTTCGACAGTCTCCGGCAGCCGGTACACATCCTTTTTAACAAAAATACCAGACACTCCGATGCCCGCAAGAATTGAGAACATAATAAAGAGCAAAAAGTTACCATTCAGTTCATCCGTTGTCATTCCGCTGCTCTGCAGTGCAATCAGCGAAAGAACCACTATCACCCAGACACTCTGGCGCTCCGTTTTTCTGCTGCACCAAAAGCTGAAAATGCCGATGGCAAGCAAAAATACAAGAATCAGCACACTCACAATGGTCGTATCAGATCCTAAAAGCACCGGAATTTGAAATCCACCCGGATAATATATCTGTAATTTTGCACTCATACCGTCTGCAAATGACAGGTGACGGCACAAAATAACGGTTACAAGAGTGCCGAAAAATCCTACCAGAGCACCCAGCAGGCACAGCGCTGCCACACCTATCCTGCCGCCTGCGGTTTTGTCCTGTTCTTCCCGTTTCATCAAAAGACCGCACACCGCAAAGATAAGAAGTACCAGTCCCACAATATCCAGATAACAGGCCATTCCGATAAACAGTCCGGTGACAAGACATCCCACCGGATGTTTTTTCCCTTTTATGCAAGAAGTGCTTAGATAGAGAACTACAGCAAATATCAGCAAAAACAGCATTTGCGGCGATAATGTGAGAGACTCTCTGACAGCCATCGGACTTAACGTGACCAAAGCAAGCATAATCAGGGACGAAAGCGCCCCCGCCATTTTTCGCACTGCCAGATAGAGAAACAGAAACGCAGCCGTCTGGAGCGCAATCTGCATCACAATACCTGCCGCCGCTTTATTGCCAAAGACAACAAAGACCAAATGGAGAAGCTGCAAATAGAGGTAGTCCGCACTATGTACACTGTAAGGAATCGTCAGTCCCTCTGCTACTTTTGCCGCCTCATAATAAACCGCTCCGTAGCGGATTCCGCTGTCCATATCGCTGATTCGCAGTCCGACACCGACCGCGAAGAAAAGAATTGCTATAATACACTCAATCATCAGAGCGGTCTTTGCATCCGAATGGATTCTGTCGCCAACCATACCGGTCAGTCGATGAAACAGCCATACCAAAAGACCGCAAAGCAAAAGACCCAGACAGCTTATCCCGACTCCTAAAAGTCTGGGATAACCTGCCTGAGTGCTTATTGTTCCGAATACTCCCATAAGTCCCACACATACCGTTACGGAATATGCGAACCACATTAAATAACTGAATACATTTTTCTTCAGATTCATGCTAATTTCCCTACTGTTTTTCGACGCTTCCCTCGCCGCTCAATACTTTTTCGATATTGTAGCGGGGTCTGTGCTTAACCTCAATATAAATCTTGCCGATATACTGGCCCACCAGACCAACAGCAAGAAGCTGCACGCCGCCCAAAAACCAGATGGACAAAATAAGGGAAGTCCAGCCGGGTAC
The DNA here is from genome assembly GCA_934426825.1 of uncultured Acetatifactor sp. Classification (GTDB taxonomy): domain Bacteria; phylum Bacillota; class Clostridia; order Lachnospirales; family Lachnospiraceae; genus Acetatifactor. The sequence goes on from CAKRYI010000001.1 coordinate 293,145, forward strand.
AACATGTCCTGTAAAATAAGAAATCAAAGCATAGATTGCCGCAACAAAGGACGCGAATACAATAATCATGCCCAGTCCGAAAATCATGCTGATAGGCTTTACGCTAAAGGAGGATATTCCGTTAAATGCCAGCGCCAGCATTTTTTTCAAAGGATATTTGGACTCTCCTGCCACACGCTCTTTGCGGTCATAGTATACACTATCGGTCTGATAGCCGATTAAAGGCATCATACCGCGCAGGAACAGATTGGTCTCCTTATACTGGGAAAACTGCTCTACGGCGCGCTTGGACATCAGACGGAAATCGGCATGATTGTATACCGTCTTTACGCCCATCATCTCCATCACTTTGTAAAAGCCCTGAGCGGTCGTTCTCTTAAAGAAGGTATCGGTCTTACGCTCTTTTCTGACACCGTACACAATGTCATTGCCCGCATGGAACTTGTCAATCATCTCTTCAATGACATTGACATCATCCTGCAAATCGGCATCTATGGAAACAGTTACATCACTCATGTCCTTTGCCGTGATAAGTCCTGCTGTCAATGCAAACTGATGGCCTACATTTCCCGCCAGCTTTACACCGCATACCTGAACCGGATGAGCCGCATGTTCTTCCTCAATCAGCTCCCATGTGCGGTCCTTGCTTCCGTCATTTACAAATAAAATAAAACTGTCTTTTGCAATTTTTCCTTTGGAAACCAAATCATCCAGTACGCCTCTGAGCGCCTCGGACGCAATTTTCAGCACTTCTTCCTCGTTATAACAAGGTACTACTATCGCTAATTTGTCCATACCAGACTCCATTCTTTTTATTCATTCCAGTTATGATATACTGCCTGAACATCGTCATCATCATCCAGCATATCCAGTGTTCTCTGTAAATTCTTTACTGCCGTCTCATCGGTCAAATCCACATAATTCTGGGGAATCATGGTAACTTCCGCACTAATCATGGGCACACCTGCCTCCTCCAAAGCCTTGCGGACTTCCTCAAAGCTGTCGGGGTCTGTCAGCACTTCATAGCTGTCGTCTTCCTCGGAAAAATCTTCTGCGCCCGCATCCAGTGCAGCCATCATCAAATCATCCGCATCCATATCACATTCTTCTTTGTCGATAATAATCTGACCTTTTTTATCAAACATGAAAGATACACAGCCGGGAGTACCTACATTTCCCTGTCCCTTGGTGAATGCGCTTCTCACATTTGCCGCGGTACGGTTCTTGTTGTCTGTAAGTGCGTCAACAATAATGGCGATACCGTTAGGGCCGTAGCCTTCATAGGTTACATATTCATACGTTACATTTCCAACGTCACCGGCTGCCTTCTTGATACCACGCTCAATCGTGTCGTTGGGCATATTGTTTGCTTTTGCCTTGGCAATCACCGTTGCCAGCTTAAAGTTATTGTTAGGGTCCGGTCCGCCCTCTTTTACCGCAACTGCGATTTCTCTTCCGATAATTGTAAAAATTTTACCCTTCGCTGCATCATTCTTCTCTTTCTTGTGTTTGATGTTTGCGAATTTTGAATGTCCTGACATACCTTTACTCCTTCTTGTTTCCTCTAATACTTTTAATCCTTCATTAATAAACCTTTTCTCATCATATCATTATTTGACATTTTGTTCAAGGTCATTTCTCTTGGTTACCAAAACGCTCTTTATCATTTTTCTTTCCACGGACAACACTTTAAAGTGATACCCCTGATAATCCACGTCAAACTGCTCCCCCGGTTCCGGAATACGGTCTAATTTGGAAATCAGAAAACCGTTCAGCGTCTCGAATTCCTCATTGTCAAAATGAATACCGAACCGCTCCTCCAATTCTTCTAACGGAGTGGTTCCCTCTATTATGTACTCGTTATTGCCCTTGTCCTCGATATACTCCTTATCCTCGTCATACTCGTCCATGATGTTTCCGACAATTTCCTCTAAAATGTCCTCCATGGCAACTAAGCCTTCCGTCTGTCCGTACTCATCCACCACGATAACCATCTGGATTTTTTTCGACTGCATTTCCTTGAATAATTCGTCAATATTCTTGGTCTCCGGCACGAAATGGGGCTCCCGAAGCACGCTCTCCAACGATTTTACCGGAGCGTCCGGGCTGCTTCCCTCCGAGAGCATTCTCATGGCATCTTTCAAATGCAAAATACCGATAATATGGTCTATCGTCTCCTCATATACCGGATAGCGGCTGTTTCGCTCCATAATCATAAAGTCGACTGCTTCCCGCAAACCGGTATTCGCCTCTATGCCGATTACGTTTTTCCGGTAAGTCATAATGTCATGGGCTTCCTTGTCTCCAAACTCAAATATGTTGGAAATCATTTCCGCCTCACTCGCCTGTATCAGTCCCTGTTCATGGCCTTCATTTACCATGTTGATGATTTCTTCTTCCGTGACATCACTCTCGTTTTCCCTGCCCCTGACACCAAAAAGGAACAGAACGCCTTTTACGGTAAGTGTGACGATACCGGTGAACGGTTTTAAAATCGTCGTAATGATAAATACCGGCGTGATGCAGGCATACGCCCATTTTTCCGGCACTCTTACCGCAATCCTTTTCGGCAGCAGCACGCCGAAGGTCAATATTATGTAAAGCAGAAGAAGCATGGTAAGCAGAAACCTCGGCGTAGTCTGCGTCCGGCTGCTTAAATACAGTGCTCCGATTGCCACGTTAATCAGCGTAACAATCAGCTGTACCGTGTTTACATATTCCGTCGGGTCGCCGATAATCTTTTTCAGCCGGATGGATTTTCTGTCCTTGTCTTCTTCCGCCCTTCTCTCTATCTCCTTGATATTCAGTGCATTGACTGCCGCACCGAATCCATACAGAAATACGTCTACCAAAAGCAACGTCGCAAATATAATAATACTGGCAGTGGGCCCACCGTCATCCATTTAAAAAATCCTCTCTTTCAAAACTTTTTATCTTTTGATGTCATTTATAATTGTTGTAACTATATCATCTCTCCTTTTATCCGTCAAGTAAGGGAGTCCTTATGTATCCAGTTCCAGACTGACCATCAGGGCTCTGTCCACCTTCCGCATAATCTCACCGTCAAGATGACATACCTTATCCTTCAACCGTTTCTTGTCAATGGTGCGAAGCTGCTCAAGCAGTACTACCGAATCCTTATCCATATCATATAAGGAAGCATTCAGTTCAATGTGCGTCGGCAGCTTTGCCTTATTCATCTTAGAGGTAATTGCCGCACAAATCACCGTCGGGCTGTGTCGGTTCCCCACATCATTCTGCACAATCAGAACGGGTCTGATTCCTCCCTGTTCGGAACCGATTACCGGACGTAAGTCGGCATAATATACATCTCCTCTTCTCATGTTACCTCCACAAGCTATCTTTCTTTTCCTCCAGAGCAGTGTCTGTAGGGATAGTATTACCGATTTATCGGGAGGTATTCAATTTTCTTCTATTCTCTGTGTTCCCGCACTGCGCAGGGAACGCCGTCTTTCAGATATACACGCGGTATCCGCTTTCCAATGTCACATACCAGCTCATAATTAAACCTGCCGGAGAGTTCCCCCAAAAGCTCCGCACTGATTTGTTCGTCACCGTCATACCCAAGCAAGGTCACCTTATCACCCTCTTTGACGTCCGGAATGGCAGAAACGTCTACCATAAACTGATCCATACACACCCTTCCTAAAATCGGTGCCTTCTTTCCGTGAATCAGAACATACCCTTTTCCGGAAAGGGAACGGGGATAGCCGTCTCCATACCCAATCGGAACAGTTGCCACCCGGACATCTTCCTTGGCTGTAAACGTTCCGCCGTAGCTGACGCTCTGCCCCTTGTGAATGGTTTTGCAGTATACCACATGGCTGTAAAATGACAATGCGGGACGAAGGGGGACTGCTTCCCGGCTTACCTCCTCGGACGGATACAATCCGTACAAAGTGATTCCGGCTCTCACAACATCCATATTGGCTTCCGGCATCTCCAAAATTCCCGCACTGTTGGAGCAATGCTTTACGGGAATTTCCAAGTGCAGCTTTTCCTGAATCATCCGGATAAAGTTTTGGAACTTTTGAAGCTGTTTTTCCGCATCTGTTTTGTCAGCCATATCCGCCTTCGCAAAATGCGTGAAAATACCCTCTATCTCAATGCCCTTTTGCTGCATGGCACATTCCACAAACTTAAGTCCTTCTTCATCCGGTGTAATGCCGATTCTGGACATACCCGTGTCCACCTTGATATGTACCTTAATGGGTTTCCCTACTTTATGGGCAGCCCCGGACAACTCCTGTAATGTATCATACCGGAATACCGCCGGTCGGATTTCCTCCTCCGCCATTCTCTCATAAGAATAGGGAAAGGTATATCCCAGCACAAGAATGGGTTTCGTAATACCTGCCTTGCGGAGATTATGTGCCTCCTCCGCCGTTGCAACCGCAAAACCAAACATGAAATCCAGCTTTTCCAGTTCACGGGCAATGGGAATACTTCCGTGACCATATCCGTCCGTCTTGATAACCCCTATCATTTTTGTCTTTGGAGCAATGTTCTGCTTCATATTTTTCATATTGTAGACAACAGCATCCAAATCAACCTCTGCATAGCCCCGCAGATATGTATTTATTTTATCCTGTAACTCGCTCATATTCCGTCAGACCTTCCTCTCAATGTCTCTCTTTCAGCAAATGTCCTGCCCAGTTTGCAATATCACCTGCCATCAGCGCATACTCACCCTTTTCCTGCGCCACCGCATCGCCCGACGCCGCGTGCAGTGCCACTCCGGTGCACGCCGCCATAAAAGGCTCTGCACCCTGCGCCAAAAGTCCGCTGATAATTCCTGCCAAAACATCACCGCTTCCGGCAGTTGCCATTCCGCTGTTTCCCCGGAAATTTAAACAGACGGGCTTTTCCTCCGCACAGACGAAAGTTCTTGCATCCTTCGCGGCAACAATAGCATGTAATTTTTGTGCCAGCCTTTGACCGGCAGCCGCCAAATCCTGTTTCAATTCTGCAATGCTTTCTCCCGTCAGTCTGGAAAGTTCCCCGACATGGGGCGTCAGTATCACCGTCCTGTGGGAGTTCCGCAATTTTTCCTGTAAATCAGCATGCTCGGCGAGCAGATTCAATCCGTCCGCATCAATCAGTAACGGGCAGGTGCTTTCGCATATTATTTTGGTAAGGCACTCCAGCGCCTCCGCACTTTTACCAAGCCCCGGACCCACCGCAATCATGTCCGCCCATTTCATGCTCTCCGGCAAATCCTCTGCTGTTCCAAGGAGCGCCTCCGGCAGCATTTCCTGCAAAATAATGCGGTTTTCTTCCGGCGTTATCACCTTAACCATGCCGGCGCCGACACAGTATGCCGCCTTAGCGGACAGAATCGCTGCCCCCGCCATGTTCCGGCTTCCCGCCACTAATAGCACTTTTCCGAAAGTTCCTTTATTTCCGGCGGAATTTCTTTTGGGAACCAGCGTTCTCACGTCCTCATCCAGATAAAACATTTCCGGTTCTTTTCCGAAAAAACTTCCCTCCGAAATTCCAATCTCTGCTGTGACAACCTCACCTGCGTTTTCACATCCGGGATAAAGCACCAGTCCCCGCTTGCAAAAGCCGAACGTAACCGTGGCATCCGCCTTAACCGCACACCCTAAAATCTTTCCGTTGTCCGCATCCACACCGCTGGGAATATCCACCGCCACTTTAAATCCGTTTCTTCGGTTGAAATCTTCCACCGCCCCGGCGTACCTTCCTGTTATCTCCCGTGTCAGCCCGACTCCAAACAGGGCATCCACTAATATAGTATATTCTTCCTTGGAGATTTTGCTGCCTGTTTCCTCCTGACTGATTACGGAAACAGGGTAACGTTCCAAAATTTTTCTCTGCTGCTTCCACTGTTCGGATGCCTTATTCGTATCTCCCACACAGAGAACGCATACATTGTACCCGCTCTCTGAGAGCAGTCTTGCAACCGCAAGCCCGTCCCCGCCATTGTTCCCGACACCGGCAAGCACAAGCACCTTCTTTGTCCCACAGACATACTCCCCGAATTTCTGCGTAATCAGGGAAGCAACTGCCAGTGCCGCCCGTTCCATCAACACCATTCCCGGAATCCCGATTTTTTCTATTGTATTGGTATCGTATTCCCTCATTTCATGGGAAGTCACCAGATATTTCATTGTTTTTTCCTTTCCCGGCATAATAAAAAGACCACTGTAAACAGCGATCTGACTTACTCCTTATTTGGGTCCTGTTTTTTGGCAGGCGCAACAGGGTGCTGTTCTTCCGGATTATATTTCATATCAAACAAATTCAATACTTCCGCGCCGAATACATCATGCATATAAGAATATATCTCATGATTTCTCTGCTCCATCTCCTGCTTGTTCACAAGACGTTTTTTTAATTCCACACGAATCTGTGTCACCCATTCGGAAATTTCCTGAATCTCTGCCGTATTGCGCTGCATGGTGCGGTAACAGCACTCCATGGTTCTTAACATAAGCTGCCTGTTGAGATTCTGAATCTCCTTGGGAAGCTCTAACAGTTCTTCCTTGTAGCTTTCTAATTTCTCGTTGCACTCCTCGATAAGTCGTTTGTGATCCTCGATTTGTTTTTCTACCTTTTTATCATTGCCCTGTTCCGCCGCATCCACCATGGGCATGATTTCCCGCATCAGTTTCTTTTTCAAAAGTCTGATGTCTCTGGTTTCCGTATTTAACTTGCCCTGCCTCTTGAGCAGCGCATTTAACTGGTCTTCCAGTTTCTTCATCCGGTCTCTGTCATCCTCATTAAGCAGACGATACCACTTGTGGTCAAGCGTAAGCACCGGAATGGTTTTATCCTGAATGGCATCTAAAAATTCTTCTATTTTACGGTTGCTGTCATAGTCCCCCATTGCTTTATCCCCTTTCCGTAACCTGCTATTTTACGGTTCAGTGCTCACTTTCCAGCATATTCCGTTTGATATTATAGGAAAGTTTCATGAGACTGTCTGAAAGGTGTACATTCTCCACCTGAATCCCCGCCGGAACATTCAAATCCACATGTGCAAAATTCCAGATTGCCTTGATACCATTCTGTACCAGCCTGTCAGCCACTTCCACCGCGCTGGTCTTCGGAATGGTCAGCACCGCAATGTCTATGTCGTTCTCCCTGACAAAACGCTCCATTTCCTCCATAGGCATCACTTGCACCCCGCGGACTTCTTTTCCAATCAAATCCGGGTTCTTGTCAAACATGCCTTTGAACAAAAATCCCCTTCGCTCAAAATTCAGGTAGTTGCCCAATGCCATACCCAGATTGCCGGCACCGATAATGATAAAATTATGCGTCATGTCAAGACCGAGTATCTTGCCGATTTCTCTATATAAAAACTCTACATTATATCCATATCCCTGCTGTCCGAAGCCGCCAAAATTATTAAAATCCTGACGTATCTGTGATGCAGTCACTTTCATCAGCTCACTGAGCTCCTGAGAGGAAATCCTCTCCACTCCATCATCCTTCAGTTCGCCCAGATACCGGAAATACCGTGGCAAGCGTCCTATTACAGCCTGCGAAATCCCCTTTGCTTCCAAGATAATTACCTCCATCTGCTATCTGTAGCGCTCTTTTTACACCAAATCCAATGTAATTATTATAGCTACATGTTAAAAACTTGTCAATGAATTGACAGGATTATTTCAACATTGTAAAATAGCGTCGGAAACGATTTTTAGCGAAAGGAATCCCTTATGATACTCTCCTGTCAAAACATATCAAAGGCATTTGTGGAAAATCAGGTTCTGCAAAATGTCAGTTTTCATATAGAAGATAACGAAAAGGCTGCCATTGTCGGCATTAACGGTGCGGGCAAAACCACACTGTTGCGCATTATTGTCGGTCAGATGTCCGCTGATTCCGGGTTGGTGACTTTAGCAAAGGACAAAACGCTCGGATACCTTGCCCAGAACAGTGCAGTTGATACCAACAATACGATTTACGAGGAACTCCTGTCCGTCAAGCAGGAGTTAATTGATTTGGAACACCGGATGCGCCGGTGTGAGGAAGCCATGAAGTCTGTGGAAGGGGACGAATTAGACGCCCTGATGAAACAGTACACCTCCCTCACCCATGCGTTTGAAACCGGCGACGGCTATTCTTACAAAAGTGAACTGATTGGCGTATTAAAAGGTTTGGGCTTTGAGGAAGCAGATTTTTCCAAATCCGTGTCCACACTCTCCGGCGGTCAGAAAACCCGCGTTGCCTTGGGAAAGCTCCTGCTTCAGAAACCGGATTTGATTATTTTGGATGAGCCTACAAACCATCTGGATATGAACTCCATCAACTGGCTGGAAACCTATCTGCTGAATTACAAGGGCGCCGTTTTAATTGTGTCCCACGACCGCTTTTTCTTAGACCGCATAGCAACCAAAATCATTGAAATTGACCAGACAAAGGCAACTACCTTTTCCGGCAACTACTCTGATTATGCCGTCAAAAAAGAACAGCTCCGTGCCGCAGCATGGAATGCCTACTTAAACCAGCAGCGTGAAATCAAACATCAGGAGGAAGTGATTGAAAAACTCCGCTCCTTCAACCGTGAAAAATCCATCAAGCGTGCGGAAAGCCGCGAGAAAATGCTGGATAAAATCGAGGTTCTTGAAAAGCCTACCGAGACACGGAGTGAAATGAAACTGAGCCTGACTCCGCGGGTACTCAGCGGCAATGACGTACTGACCGTGGAAGGATTATCCAAATCCTTTGGAAACCACACCCTGTTTTCTGATGTAAGTTTTGAAATCAAGCGCGGAGAACATGTTGCCATTATCGGAGACAACGGCACCGGCAAAACCACACTTTTGAAAATACTGAATGACCTGATTCCCGCTGACGGCGGCACGTTCCGTCTCGGCACGAATGTGGAAATCGGTTATTACGATCAGGAACACCACGTTCTCCATGCGGAGAAAACGTTGTTCGAGGAAATTTCCGATGACTACCCTTACCTCACCAATACGGAAATCCGCAATGTACTGGCGGCATTTCTTTTCACCGGCGAGGAAGTATTTAAGCGAATCAGTGATTTGAGCGGCGGAGAAAGGGGACGTGTATCCCTTGCAAAACTGATGCTCTCCAATGCCAATTTTCTGATTCTGGATGAGCCGACAAACCACTTGGATATTATGTCAAAAGAGATATTGGAAGATGCCATCAACGGTTATGAGGGCACTGTCCTCTATGTCTCCCACGACCGGTACTTTATCAACCGCACGGCACACCGCATTTTGGATTTGACCGCACAGCATTTTGTAAATTATATTGGGAATTATGATTACTATCTGGAAAAGCATGATACCGTAATGGCGGCGCTGTCCCCCGCTGTCTCCACCGAAAGCACAGAGACGCAAAAGCCTGCAGTCTCTGAGGTGAAGCAGGACTGGAAAGCACAAAAAGAGGAACAGGCACGCCTCCGCAAACGGGAAAACGACTTAAAGAAATGCGAAGAAAAAATTGCCGCATTGGAAAACCGGATGAGTGAGATTGACGCCGAAATGTCGGATTCCTCCATCGGTACGCAGGTCGCCAAGTTACAGGAACTTGCCAAAGAGCAGGCGGCGCTCAAGGAACAGCTCGACAGCCTGTACGCACAATGGGAAGCTCTCGCGGAATAGAAATAGAAAAGATACCCTTTAATATTTTCAAAAAAGCAGAAACAATGCATCCGATTGTTTCTGCTTTTTTATACATATGCACTCTTCCACGTTCCCTTACAGCAAGCTGTCCAAGGTTTCACGAATTGCCTTAATGAAATCCAGACTGTTGAGAATTACCGGATTCTCACAGGTGGAAATCAGGGACAGGCTCTTTGTCATCTTACCGTCCTCAACGGTCTTGATGCAGGCTTTCTCCAGCTTGTCCGCAAAATCCTGCAGCTCTTTGATTCCGTCCATCTCGCCGCGCTTACGCAGTGCGCCGGACCATGCAAAGATAGTTGCAATGGAGTTGGTGGAGGTTTCCTCACCCTTCAAATGCTTGTAGTAATGACGCTGTACCGTACCGTGTGCTGCCTCGTACTCATATACTCCGCTGGGAGATACCAGCACGGAGGTCATCATGGACAAATCGCCGTAAGCAGTTGCCACCATGTCGGACATCACATCACCGTCATAATTTTTACATGCCCAAATAAATCCGCCCTCGGAACGGATTACTCTTGCAACGGCGTCATCAATCAAAGTATAGAAATATTCAATGCCGAGCTCCTCGAATTTCTCCTTGTACTCTGCATCGTAAATCTCCTGAAAAATATCCTTAAAGGTATGGTCGTACTTCTTGGAAATGGTGTCCTTGGTTGCGAACCACAAATCCTGCTTGGTATCTATCGCATATCCGAAACATGCTCTTGCAAAGCTGGAAATGGACTTCTCGGTATTATGGATTCCCTGAATAATTCCGGCACCGTCAAAATTATGAATCAGTTCTCTCACCTCTGTGCCGTCCGCAGCGGTGTAAACCAGTTCTGCTTTTCCGGGACCCGGAACTTTAATCTCGGTATTTTTGTAAACATCGCCGTAAGCATGACGGGCAATGGTAATGGGTTTGCTCCAGTTCTTAACATAAGGCACAATGCCCTTTACTAAAATAGGGGCACGGAAAACGGTACCGTCCAAAATGGCACGAATGGTTCCGTTGGGGCTCTTCCACATTTCCTTCAAATTATATTCCGTCATTCTTGCCGCATTGGGAGTAATCGTAGCACACTTTACGGCAACACCGTATTTCAGAGTGGCGTTGGCGGAATCCACCGTCACCTGATCATTCGTTGCGTTCCGGTTCTCCAAACCCAAATCATAATATTCCGTCTTTAAATCAATATACGGAAGTAACAGTTCGTCCTTAATCATCTGCCAGAGGATTCTGGTCATCTCGTCTCCGTCCATCTCTACAAGGGGAGTTTTCATTACAATCTTATCCATTTGCCTGTAATCATCCTTTCTGTTTATCTGAATTCATTTCCTATTTTAACTTACTTTTCCGCTCATTTCCAGTATTGTTTTATTTCCGGTCTTTGGAAATTTTACTTCCCGCCTCCGGAAATTTTATTTTTATCTTTGGAAGTCTAATTCCTCATCTTCGGAGGTTTTATTTCTCGTCCTTGGCATTTTCCGTGGTATCTTTTTCGTATGCCTCATGCAGTCCGTTCTTTACCATGTTCTCATAGGCATTAATCATGTGCTGGTTTGCCAGTTTTTCCGCCAAATCAGCGTCTCCCGCCTTAATGGCTTCTAAAATCTTACCGTGTTCCTCGTTGGATTTCGGTCCCCTGTTGGCGCTGGAGAGGGTTTTTTTTCGCACCCTCAGCACATACTGGTGAAAATCCTTCAACTGATGTTCCAGTATTTTGCTGTCACATGCCTCGTACAAAATATCGTGAAAACGGTTGTCCAGTTCGGCAAGCTGTTCTAAATGACCTTTTTGCGCATGGAACTGACCGAGGTATACGTTTTCCTCCATTTCCTCCAACTGTTCTTCCGTGATATGCTCCGTTGCCCAGCGGGCACACAGTCCCTCCAAGAGAGAACGAATCATATAAATATCCTTTACATCCTTCTCCGTGATACCGGTAACATAAGCTCCTTTATTGGGAATAATCTGTATCAGTCCTTCCAGTTCCAACTGCCGGAAGGCTTCCCTTACAGGGGTTCTGCTGACTCCCATTTCCTCACCGATGACAACCTCTTTCAGTTCCTCATGTTCCTCATACTTGCCGCTTAAAATATCTTCCCGCAGCTTATTGAACACTCTGCCTCGTAAGGAATACTTGTCAGTTACCTCCTGTTTTACATCATAATTGTTCAACCTAAGCTCCTATCTGCCACTTTGGCTTCCAATCTTAATATTTTTCTCCAAACAAACTCTGTTTAAGCATGCCACAATTTCCTCGTCTGTCAGAACCGTCACACGTCCGCCGGCATACTCGTCATCCACCCATTTTTTGATTTCATGAACCAGCTCGGAGTTCTTGTCCACCTGATCCTCACCCTTCAATTTATAATAGGTGTTAATCCAGTGCGCAATTCCTGCCAGACCGGAGGTATTGGACACCGCACAAAGTACCGGACGGTTCAGGAATTTGTCCGTATCAAAAATATTGTAAATCTCTTCATTTTTCAGCAATCCGTCCGCATGGATTCCCGCTCTGGTAACATTGAAATTCTTACCTACAAACGGTGTTCTGGGCGGAATGTGATAACCTATTTCCTTCTCGTAATACTCAGCCAGTTCGGTAATAACTCTGGTATCCATGCCGTTCAAATCACCCTTTAACTGGGCATACTCAAATACCATAGCCTCCAAAGGCGTATTACCGGTTCTCTCTCCGATACCGAACAGCGACGTGTTGACACCGGAACAACCATAGAGCCATGCTGTGGTAGAATTGGTTACCGCCTTGTAAAAATCATTATGTCCATGCCACTCAATCAGTTCATGAGGAACACCCGCGTGGGTATGCAGTGCATAAATAATACCCTGAACGCTTCTGGGAATTACCGCACCGGAGAAATTCACGCCGTAACCCATGGTGTCGCAGGCACGGATTTTAATCGGAATGTTATACTCATCCATCAGCTTCATAAGTTCCAGACAGAAAGGAACCACGAAACCGTAAATATCCGCTCTTGTAATATCCTCCAAATGACATCTGGGGCTGATTCCCTCTTCCAGACAGTCACGGATTACACTCAGATAATGATCCATTGCCTGCCGTCTGGTCATCTTTAATTTCAGGAAAATGTGGTAATCCGAGCAGCTTACCAGAATACCGGTTTCCTTCATGCCGATTTCTTTTACCAGTTTAAAGTCTTCCTTGCTGGCGCGAATCCAACTGGTAACTTCCGGGAACTTATAACCGCGTTCCATACACTTATATACCGCATCCCTGTCCTTCTTGCTGTACAGGAAAAACTCGCTGGCACGAATCATTCCGTTCGGGCCGCCTAACTTGTGCAGATAATCATAAATGGTGACAATCTGCTCTGTGGTATAAGGCGCTCTGGACTGCTGACCGTCCCGGAAGGTAGTGTCCGTAATCCATATTTCCTTGGGCATATTGTGGGGAACGATTCTATCATTAAAAGGAATTTTCGGAATCTCCGAATACGGGAACATATTACGGAACACATTGGGTTTTTCCACATCATCCAATATGTACATATGCTCCTCAATCTCTAACAGATTATTCTTGTGGTTCATCGTGACAGGGCGGTTCTGAAACGCCTCATTCTCTCTCATATCACTGTCAGCTCCTTCCTCTACTGTCCTTTCATGACCTGTTTTTCGTAAAAAACACGTACATTGTTCAGCTCGTATAATTGTATACAATCATACGAGCCATGTCAACGCTTTTTCCAAAATTTATAGAAATTATCCTATTAACCGCTTCACATTCACCATTCCCCAGCCCTGTAGATTCCATGGTTCTCCCAAATCATCCGCCGTGAGTGTCAGTTTCTGTTTAAATTCCTCATTACTCACGGACGGGTACTTGGAAAAAAACAGCGCAGCCGCCCCGGAAACAATGGGGGTTGCCATGGACGTTCCGCTTTTTTTCACATAGGCGTTTTCCACATGATGATGTATTCTTTTGTAAAAGGCATTGCACGACCTTATATCCGTTCCGGGTGCAACAATATCCGGTTTCCGGACAGGGGATAATTTTTCTCCTCTGCCGGAATAGGTAGCGCACCGCCCCGGCTTCCCCGTGCAGTATTTTCCGTCGTGGCAGCCCACCGTAATTACTTTACTGCTCCCGCCGATGGATGCGATAGAGCCGTCCGCCGGCCCCTTGTTGCCTGCCGCACACACCACCGTGATACCGCTGTCCCACAGTTTCTCAATCTGTTTCCGCAGCGCCTCCTCCTTGCTTCTTTCCTTTAACTCCCCGATTCCCACCGAAATATTCAGCACACGAATCCGGTACGGTATTCTGTTTTCCAGCACCCATTTCAATGCTTCAATCATGTGTTCCGTGGTGCCGTCACCTTTTTTGTCCAACACCTTGCACACAATCAGGTCCGCTTCCGGCGCCATTCCCCGGAACCGTCCCTCCGACATTGCACCGTTTCCGCATATAATTCCGCAGACATGGGTTCCGTGTCCGTTGTCATCATACATGAACTGTCTGCCATTCACAAAATCCTTAAAATAATGAAGCCTTCCTATAATATCCGGATGTCTCTCAATGCCGGTATCCAATACAGCCACCGTACATCCCCTTCCGGTTATACTCTTTTCTATCCATTCTGCTTCAATCTGTTGTCGTACACGCTGCATAAAAATACTCCGGCATATGCTTATTGATATCTTATGCCGAAGTATTTCTTTGGTTACGCTATGCTGTTTTTTTCTTCTGTGTAAGCTGTAACACTCCCATTCCCAAAAGTGTTATGCCCAATGTCCATTTCAATATCTGTAAATACTTCCCGAAACCGGCTCCGGTGGAAGAAACACTTGCCGGTCCCTCACTCAGCGCCTGCAGGTCTGTCGTCATCTGTTCCACCTGAGCGCCCGTATCCGCTACGCCGTCCGAATAGACTGCAAAGGACGTGGGGCTTGTGGTGGAAAACCGCACGCAATCCTGTCCGTCCACAGAAACCTTTGCACATTCAACACTTTCCAACTGTCCGTTTCTGTCCACCGCTACCATCTGAATCTTTGTATCGGCAAAAGAATCCGGAAGCGGCATGGTGACTGTCAGCTTCTGTTTTCCCAACTTTGTAAGCGGCACCCCGCTGTCATCCGTAAGCTCCAACTGATAAAAGGAAGCATTGCCCGGCATTGCGGTTTTACTGCTTCTCTGGTACGCCCGTTTGAGCACACTGCTGTCTGCATTTTCCGTAATATGTAACGTATAACTTCTCTTCGCGCCCTCTAACTTTGCGGAAGCTTCGTCCATTCCGGTCACTTCCACACCCGCTGTCTGTGCATTTTCCGACACCTTGCGGTAAGACTCGTTTGACAGACGCTCCGCTGAAGTCTCATGGGTCTTTACCGGCTGTTGATTTTGGGCGTAGTTCACTGTTACCGTATCGTCAACCGCCTTTAATCCCATCTCCTGTACAGACGCCGGCAAATCCAGTTCTTTTAACGAACATTCGGCAAATGCCCTGTCCTTGATCTGCGTCACGCCTTTTCCCAACTGCACCTTGGAAAGATAGCGGCAACCTTCAAAAGCCCCCTCGCCAATCACGGTAAGGCTATCCGGACAAACAACGCTCTCCATCTGCCCGTTGCCCTTGAATGCCTCTCCGGCAATGACACGGACGCCGTCCGGAATCGTCACCTTGGAGGATTTTCCTCTGTATGCCACCAACACACCACCACTAATCAAAAAATCATCCTGTCCGTTCAGCAAAAAGTCATCCACCCATGCCGTATGGGCAAATGCCTTCGGTTCCACATTAGTAATACTGTCCGGCAAAGTAACGTTACCCAGATTATCACAGTGATAAAATGCTCCATAGCAAATCGTTGTCGTACCACCCGGTATGGTAATTCCGGTCAGGGAACTTCTGGAGAACGCAAATTCTCCGATTTCCGTAATTCCCTGCGGTAGCACCACATCCGATAATTTCTTGTTCCGGTAGTATGCCTGATCTGCTACGATTTTGCCGTCCACAATTGTATACTTTGGAAGACCTCCGTTGTCCTGCTCCTTTACCGCAGGCTCCAGAGTATTTTCAGCCTCCGTATTGGGAGCGGAATTGTCTGTATTTCCCTCATAAGTCACCTGACTGGAATTATCCATGAATACGACCGCATGATTTCCCACAACCTGAGTGGTTCCCAGCACAGAACCGCTTTCCTGTGCCGGTATCTGCACGCCGCCCGCTCCGTTATCGTTTGTATCCGCAGGCTCGCTCACCCCGCTTCCGTCCGTATTGGCGTCTCCGGTATTGGTATTGTCAGGTACTACGTTGTCCTGATAACCTGCAATGTCCTCATACTCCGCATTTTCCTTTTGCCGCTCGTAAAAGGACTGTGCATACTTATCCGCTACCGAACCGGTTTCACAGTGTATGGTCAGTTTTGCGCATCCGTCAAATGCCGTCTCATGAATGTCCGTCACTTCCGGCGGAATCGTAATGTCCGTCAGATTCACGCAGTCGGCAAAAGCATTGATTCCGATTGCCCGCACATTGGACGGTATGGTCATGGTACTTAATCCCTTGCACTCCGCAAAGGCATAGTCCCCCACTTCCGTAATGCCGCTTCCGAGCGTCACATTCTCTAACTTATCACATCCCCAGAACGCATACGGCTCTATCTGCTTCACCGAGGCAGGCAATGTAACCTTTTCCACCGTATTATTGTTCTCAAAAGCACTCTCCCCAATGGTTTCCACCGTATTGGGAACCGATACATTTTTCGCTGTCCCCTGATATTTTACCAGTGTGGAACCTTCCATTTTAAAATCGGAAGCGGATGTCGCCGCATCCGCCTCCGATACAGGAAGCTGCATGATGAGGAGTGCTGCGATGACCATTAAAGCACCGGCTAACTTTCTCTTTTTCTTCATACTCGCTCCATCTTCTGTACATCTGTTTTCACAGCGTACACTGTGCTTTTTATGCGTGAGCCTTTCTCACGGTACGGCGGTCTCTCTTCATAAACAATACGATAGAGACACATGCCAGTCCAATGGAAAGGAACCACTTGGGATGAATTGCATCACCTGTTTTCGGTGTGCTGTCCTTAATTGTTCCTGCGGTCAGATTCTGGGTATCCACGTAAATGACATACGGTGAGAAATGTTCCGCCGTGAATGTCACACAGGATACTCCGTTAATCGTCGTAAACTTAGGAGTCAGCTTATCCAGCTTATCGTTTACAACACCTGCCACCTTGTTGTTACCTGCGTAAGTAATCAGGGAATCCGGAAGAGGCAGTGTAATGCTGATGGAAAGCCCCGCTGTATCCGTAATTTTCGTCTTGCCGGTGGAGTCATACAGGCTGATGTCCATCGGGAAATATTTGATATTGTCAAAGTTATCTCCGTACTCAGCCATCAATGCCCGGACAATCGCCTCTGTTGCCTGACTGTTCTCGGTAATTTTAATCACAAAGTTATCGCTGGAACCATTTACGGTAGCCGATACCACTCCGGTATTGGAAAGCCCGTTCTTGTCAATAACTACGGTCGTTCCACCGTTTTTCACCGTTCCGGAAGAATTGTTGGGACGGTTGGAGGAACCGTTGGTGGAAGAATTGCCGCTTCCCGTTGTGGTGGAACCTTTTCCGCTTCCACTCTTTGCCTTGTAATTCGCTGTTACCGTTACATCCTTCTCCGGCATGGTAATTACCGTAGCGGTAATTGCCTTGCTGGCAATCTTGGTGTCTGCAGGGTCAATCGTCCATCCGCTGAACTCCTGACCGGATGCAGGGTCGTTTGCAATGATAATGGGCTGGGAACCTGCTGCGTAGCTTCCGGAACCGCTTCCGTTTTTAACCGTCAGCGTGTACAGCTTCGTTGTTGTTCCGTTTCCATTATTATTTCCGTTGTTATTGCCGTTATTGCCATTGTTTCCATTGTTTCCGTTATTACCGCTGTCGGTTCCGCTGCCGGTCTTTTCATACTGGGCATAGGTATCAATGTCCTTTGTAACCGCGGTAACGGCAGGTCTCCATCCGGTAAAGGTATAACCCTCTCTGGTAGGGCTCTGAGGTAAAATAGCGTCCTCGCCGGAATTTACCTTCTGTACATACAGCACCGTATCGTCATAATCGATGAAACGAACGGTAAGCTGTGTCTGGGTGGAATCAATCTTCTCGTACTGTGCATATACCGTGGTATTTGCCTGAATATTGGTAATGGCAGGTCTCCATCCGGTAAAGGTATAACCCTCTCTGCTGGGGTCAACCGGCGCTTCCGCATCTCCGCCCGGCAATACCAGTGTGGTTTTCAGTACCGTATCATCCCAGTCTAAGAAAGTCACGGTATACTTCTTTGCATCCGGATCCTCTGCCTCATACTGCGCAGTTACCTGCAAATCCGCCTGCACACCGTGGTAATCGGGCACCCATCCGGTAAGAATATATCCTTCTCTTCCGGGAACCTCAGGCGGTACAGCATCCTGCCCTGCAGCTATTTCCTGTGTATCCAAAAGCGTTCCGTCCCAATCCCAGAACTGCACTTTATAAAAGAGCTCAATGGGCTTTGAGGTGGTCTTAATTCCGTTCTTTACTGCGTAAATATAAGCGTTACTGTCGTCCTCACAGTAGAAAGTCAATCCTGTTTTACTTGTGGTACCAGAAAAGGCATCCTGATCAATATAGGAAACACTTCCCGGCACTTCCATATACTGAATGGCACTGTCCATAAAGGAATCTACACTGATAGACCGGCAGGTGGAAGGCAGATATACCGCAAACAGGTGCGGTGTTTCCGCAAATGCCTTCTCCGGAATATCCGTTACGGAGGAACTCCTTAAGTCAACGGAGCTTACCTTGGTTCCCATAAATGCTTCATCCGCTATCTCGCTGACACCGGCAAGCTCTGAAGCATCCACGACACCGGTTTCACGTCCGTCCAAGAATTCCACAATCTTCTGTTTGTTTCCATTGCCGTCTAACTGGCAGATAATGGAACGGTCACAGGAGAAATAAGGACTTCCCTGGAAATTCACATCGGAAAGACTGGTACATCCGGTAAACGGTCGCAGTCCCATGCTCGTCACGGTGGTCGGCATGTAAACTTCACTCAGGTTGGTACATCCCTCAAACGCATAGTCACCGACAGAGGTCGTGCCGTCCATCAGATATACTCCCGTCAGGTTGGTATTTCCTTTAAAGCTGCCTGCGTCAATGTTATTCAGGCTGTACGCCGTAATGGTCTTTGCCACACTGTCCTGAGGCTCTTTTGTCAAAAACAGACCGTCCTGAATGGATTCAATTCCTTCCGGCAGAACAATCTTCAGAGCGGAATTAATGATTGCCCACTCGTCATCGGTCATTGCCTCACGGTTGTTGCGGTAGTCATCCACCGCCTTCTTTGCCGCTTCCTCGTAATCCTTCGTCACATACGCATAATTGCCTGTGGTGTATTTGGTCTGGCTGCTGATTTCCGCAAATGTAGGGTAATCAATCAGCTCGTTCTTGTCCGTATCCGGGTTATAGCATACCGCCAAGTTAGTAGGCCATCCGCTGTAATAAGTAATATAAGTTCTCTTCTGTGTACCGGTATTGATATTGCTGTTCTCGCTCATTGCATACTGGAACGGTGCACTGCTGTAGGAAATATCGCCGGTAAAGCACAATTTAGGCTCGGACGAAAGCGTCGGCTTCGGCTCCGTGCTCGCATCCTGTGTCTTAAACGCATCCCTTCCGATAGACGTCACGTTGCAGGGACTGGTAAAGATAACGTTCTCCAACTGATAACATCCCTTGAAAGCCTCCTCCGCAATGGTGTTAATGGAGGAAGGAATGGTAATCTTTTTCAGATTATAATTGTCACGGAACGTTCCGGAATCAATCTCTCTGATTTTGTAAGGTCCGATTGTTTTCGGCAGTTCCACATCCGTCATATCCTTATGGATATTGCTGTAAACAAGCTGGTCGGAAGAATTTACACGGTACACCGCCTTGACATCCGGATTGGACTCATCCGGCACTACCGTAATCTCGTACAAATCCTTGCCCAAATGGCTGAATGCAAAGTTATGCTTAGTCGCCGTCTGGTGAACCGGTGAATTCGGTTCGCCTTCCAAATAGAACTCTTCGGGAAGGCTTGCTTTGAAATCCTTAAAGGTAAATTCCGAACTGTCCGTAAAATCAATAATATTGTTTGAGGTTGAAATAAATTTCAAAGAGGTACAACCCTTGAACATGGAAACATCAAGCGGCTCATCCACTCCGTTGTGCTGGTTGGTAAAGGTTCTGGGGAATGTCAGCGACTGTAAATTTGCACAGTTTGCAAACACATTGTCACCTAACTGAACCAGACTTACGTTTTTACCGCTTCCGCACAAATCCAGATTTTCCATTGCATAACAGCCCGCAAACGCATAGTCGCCGATTGCGGTTACGGAAATGGGCACCGTAAACGACTGCAAAGCCTGACAGTTATAAAAAGCATAGGCGCCGATAACCGCTACACGGGAGTACAAATCAAGGTCAACCGCAGTCATATTGATACAGTTTGCAAACGCATAGTTACCGATGGTATCCAGACCGTTTCCGAGAATAATGCTGTCCATACCGCTGCATCCGTAGAAAGCGTAATCTCCGATACCGCTGAGCTTCTGTCCTACCGTCAGGGTTTTAATGTTACCCTGTCCGGCGAAAATACCCTTGGAACTGTCCGTAATGTCACCCTCAACGGTCCATGTACCTGCATCTGCGCCTTCACCGGCTTTCAGATACTGGTTACCGATATACCACACCTCAGCGTCCTGAATTCGCTGGACATCGGAAATTGTTGTCTTGGCATACACGGTATCACTGCCGGATACCGTACCGGTGGGATAATAAAACTGGTCAACATCCAGTCCTTCCCATTTTGCCCTGTCCTCGTAATAGCAGGGGTAATATACCGTCCGGGTACGCTCTACCTGATCAATAATCTGGAGACCGGTTTCATCATCTAGTACCGGATTGCCGAGACTGTCAAATCTGGGCACCGCGTCATAAATGATATTGCCAAGGTTGTCTCTGACAGGCTCTTCCACGGAATAAAACAGGAAGTTTCCTCTTTTACCTACTGCCACATAACCACTGGTGGTACCTAAGTTATCCGAATATTTCAGATACGCATCCACCGTGTCGGGAATGGTCAGCGCACCGTTTTCCAGATAACCGCCGTTATATCCTAAAATAACCGCCACCTTGTTATTGGAGCTGGCGTTATTGGGACTCACATACGCGAACTGATACTGTCCGTCACCGGTGGTATAAATTGTCTCGCTCTTTGCCACGGTGGGGATACTGCAGTTGCTGGAATCCACACTTACCTTCAGTCCGCTCGGCGCTGCCTGCAGGCCATTGGTGGGAATCGCCGCCACAACAATGGCAGATATTAAGAACAGCGTTCCCAATGTCTTTCGGATTGTCTTTTTCATTCTTCTGTGCTTTTTTACAACAGATTTTGCCATTTTGCATTACTCCTTTTATCATTACGCGATTTTCTTGGCAACCACTACAAATCTTCCGTCCTTTTCCTGTGAATCACAGGTAGAAAGAGTCAGCAGTCTGTCTCCGTACTGTGCCGTAACACCGGTGTCATACAAAGACATTTCCGCCATTTCCTGCATGTAAGAATCAAATTCCTGTTCGCTGAGTGCATCAATGAACTGATAATACTTGAAAACAATGGTCTCCTCATCATACACCTTTGAGCGGAACACATACATCACCTGATAGGTTCCCTTTTCATAAATGGTATCAAACTGGATAATGGAATGATCTTCGCAGTAAGACTGCTTTTCGTATTTATCCAGCTTTCCAAACATCTGGCCGCTTCTCATGTGATGGCCGTACAAAATAAAGTTGGTGCTTGGTTTCAGCACATCACAATCCTTGTCCATAAAAATGGAACCGTTCTTGTCATACTCCTGATTCAGATTGTGTTCCAGATAATACTGGTTATCATCTGTCTGCATAACAGGGTAATCTATATTTGTATCGTCAATTTTGAGCCATCCGATTAGCTTTTTGTTCTTATTTAATAAATTTTTATATTCATCGAGGACTTCTTTCTGAATTGTGTCCCCATCCGTATAATGAATTACCGGCTCTTTGGGCTGTGACTGTACCGGAGGCTTATCCTTTAACTCGCTTAAGGCTTCGTAAGTAGTTCCGGTTCTGTAATTAAAATAAGAATAAACACCTACATATCCAAGGCACGTCACCGCTACAAGCCCGCAGAGGGCTATCAGCAATTTTCTCTTTTTTTCCTGCCTGCGCAGTTCCTGCCTGACAATGGCGTCCATTTCATCTTTCTTCGCCGGATCCGGCTTTTGTTCCGCCTGTGCCTTTGCCTGCGCAGTACCCTGTGCACGCGCTGTTCCCTGTGTTCTCACCGGCTTCCCGGAAATACGCTTAATCTTTGCGGTCTGCTTTCCGTTCCCGCCTTTTTTGCCATCGTCCGCCTTTTTAATGGCATCCTCTAATTCATCCTCAAAGTCCTGCCCAAGCAGAGTCAGAAAATGATACTTGCCGCCATGCACCTCTTCTTTCAGCTTTTGCAATCCGCTCCGGTTCATGCCGCTCATACTCTTACGCAGGCCATCTATGATTTCTTTGTCATGGACGGCTCTGTTGTAATCCGCTTCCGTGCGGAACTGCCTTCCATCCACAATGTATATCTTCTGTGCCATATTATGTCCCTATGTACCCACATTAAATTCTTCTACACTATCTCTATTTTACTATATGTCGGAATTAATGCAAGCACTTTTCAACATATAGTAGAAACATTGACATGCCACACCGCATACAATAAAGCATAAATAAAACTTTGGAGGCTTTATCATGAGCGATTTAACTGCTACCAACTGTGGCTGTTCTAACAATTCCTGCGGCTGCGGAAATAACGGAATCTTTGGAGGAAGCTGCATCTGGATTCTCCTGCTGTTGTTCTGCGGCTGCGGAAACGGCTGTGGCAACGGTATTCTCGGCGGCTGCGACAACAACGGCTGCGGAAATAACAACAGCTGCTGCGAATGGATTATCTGGATTATCCTGTTGTCCTGCTTCTGCGGTAACGGAAACAACAACGGTTGCGGAAACGGCTGCTGCTAATACTTTTTCATTAAAATAGGCTCCTGCGGGAGCCTATTCCCCATACATCCGTAAACGTCTGATTCATCAAAGGAGCTGCTATGGCACAAAACAGTCAGGAAAAAGTCATTGCATTTGACACCCTGTTTACCAACAACCACATCCGTATGTTAAAAGTTCTGCTGACCTATGTGGAACCTCCCAGACAGAGTGCGCTTGCCGTCTACATAAAGGTTTTGGAGTTACAGTATGCCCTGTCCTTTTACAAAAAGCACCCGACCGCTTTTTGTGCCGATTTTCCCCATGAGGACTCCTGTAACACGTCCAGACTGTGCGACGAACTGCTTCCGCTGTGCAGCCCTTCCGAGCAGGAAAAGGTAAACCGCGCCAAAAATATGGTTCAGAATTTTACCAATATGCAGGAAATGATGCAGATGATGCAAATGATGAAGGAAATTTTTCCGGAAGGCGCCGGAAACGGAGAAAATATGGGGGATATTCTGTCCGGACTGTCCGGCATGCCGGGCATGCCCGATTTATCCGGGTTTGATTTTTCCGGCATGGATTTATCACAGTTGTTTTAGGTACATCCTGTATCAGAATTGGAGGTTTATATGAGTGAAGATGCAAGACGTCCTGCGTGGATGGAGGACGAACTGGTAAAAGGAATCCCACAAAAGAAACTGGACTTTTTAGGCCGCATGTTCGCAGAGGGACATGGAAAGAATCAAAAGGAAATGATGATGTTTCTCATGCCTATGATGAAAAAGGCAAAAGCGGAAAACCTGACATTTACTCCGCAGGAAATGAACGCCGCCATCGCCGCCATCAAAAAGCACAGTACCCCGGAGGAGATAAAGCAGATTGATAACATTTTAAAAAAAGGAAAACCTTCCCCCTGAACTCAGCCTGCAGATACAAAAAGATGTGCACTGCCCATTAAAATAGGAAACAATTCCCGCTTTTGGAGAATTGTTTCCCATTTTTGCTGTTTCATTTTGAAATCAGTGCTATATCAATCACTTATTTTACTACAATATTCACGATACGTCCGGGTACATAGATTTCTTTGACAACCGTACCGTTTAACTTGTCGCCCAATGCTTCCTTTGCCATGGCAATGACGTTTTCTTTTGCCTCGTCCTTGGAAATCATAATGGCAGCTCTCATCTTACCGTTTACCTGAACACCGATTTCTACCGTGCTCTCCACCGTCTTTGCCTCGTCGAAATCAGGCCATGCGGTCTGATACAGACGTCCTTCAAAACCGGCTGTCTGCCACAGTTCCTCTGTGATATGAGGTGCCACCGGATTCAGCAGGGTAAGGAAGGTCTTGTACTCACCCTTTGTCACTGCATTTTTCTTGTAGAACTCATTAATCAGGGACATCATGGCTGCGATTGCCGTGTTGTATTTCAGGTTCTCAAAGTCACTGCTTACCTTCTTGATGGTCTGGTGCATCTTTGTTTCCATATCTGCACTGTACTCATCTCCGTCCACCAGAATATCCTGTAATTTCCATACTCTCTCCAAGAATCTGCGGCAGCCCTTCACTCCGTCCTCGCTCCATGCGGCACTCAAATCGAATGCACCGATAAACATTTCGTAGGTTCTGAGCGTATCTGCGCCGTAGTCTCTCACAATGTCATCCGGATTTACCACATTACCGCGGGATTTGGACATTTTTTCTCCGTTGGAGCCCAAAATCATTCCATGGCTGGTTCTCTTCTGGTAAGGTTCCGGACAGGGAACTACCTTCTGGTCGTACAGGAAACGGTGCCAGAAACGGGAGTACAAAAGATGCAGCGTAGTATGCTCCATACCGCCGTTATACCAGTCTACCGGCAGCCAGTACTCCAGCGCCTCTTTGCTTGCAAGCGCCTTGTCGTTGTGAGGGTCTGTGTAACGAAGGAAATACCAGGAAGAACCTGCCCACTGGGGCATGGTATCTGTTTCTCTCTTGGCGGGGCCTCCGCAGCAGGGACAGGTTGTATTTACCCAATCCGTCATGGCAGCAAGCGGTGACTCGCCGTTATCCGTAGGCATATAACTCTCCACGTCGGGAAGCTCTAACGGCAGTTCGCTCTCATCCAAAGGCACATAGCCGCACTTATCACAATGTACAATGGGAATAGGCTCTCCCCAGTAACGCTGTCTGGAGAATACCCAGTCACGCAGCTTGAAGTTGGTCTTGCGTGTACCGATTCCTTTTTCTTCCAGATAAGCGATAATTTTCTCCTTCGCCTCCGCAACGGACAGACCGTTCAGGAACTCGGAATTTACCAAAGTTCCGGTTGCCACATCCGTATAAACAGCTTCCTGCACACTGACAGGGCTTCCTGCAACCACCTCAATAATCGGCAGATTGAATTTCTTTGCAAAATCCCAGTCTCTTTCATCATGTGCCGGAACTGCCATGATGGCACCGGTACCGTAAGTCATAAGAACATAATCGGAAATCCATACCGGAATCTCTTTTCCGTTTACGGGATTGGTTGCCGTAATTCCCTCAAGAGGAACACCGGTCTTATCCTTTGCAAGCTCGGTACGCTCAAAGTCGGACTTTTTGGCAGCCATCTCTCTGTATGCCACGATAGCGTCCCAGTTTTTGATTTCATCCTTATATTTATCAATAATCGGATGCTCCGGGGAAACTACCATATAAGTTGCGCCAAACAGGGTGTCCGGTCTGGTCGTGTAAACTCTCAGCTTATCCTCTTTACCGGTGATGGCAAAATCCACCTCCGCCCCCTGGGACTTGCCAATCCAGTTTCTCTGGGAAACCTTGACACGCTCGATATAATCCACCGTATCCAGTCCGTCCAGCAGCTTCTGTGCGTAATCGGTAATCTTAAGCATCCACTGGCTCTTTACTTTACGGATAACCTCGGAACCGCAGCGCTCGCACACGCCGTTTACAACTTCCTCATTTGCAAGACCTACCTTGCAGGAAGTACACCAGTTAATGGGCATCTCTGTCTTATAGGCAAGACCTGCCTTGAACAGTTTTAAGAAAATCCACTGTGTCCATTTATAATACTCTGTATCCGTTGTGTTGATTTCTCTGTCCCAGTCGAAGGAATAACCAAGGGAATGTAACTGGTTCTTAAATCTTGCCACATTGTTTTTGGTTACAATCTTGGGATGAATATGATTTTTAATCGCATAGTTCTCCGTAGGCAGACCAAATGCGTCCCAACCCATAGGGTACAATACGTTATATCCCTGCATTCTGCGTTTACGCGCCACAATATCCAGTGCCGTGTAAGGTCTCGGATGTCCCACATGGAGTCCCTGACCGGAAGGATAAGGGAATTCTACCAGCGCATAATATTTCGGTTTGGAATAATCATCGGAAGTCTTAAATGCCTTCTCGTCATCCCACACCTTTTGCCATTTCTGTTCCACCTCATGGTGGTTGTAAGGTACAGACATGATGTTTCCTCCTGTTTTAAAAAAATACAGCCCTTTCGTTTGCTAGAGACGAAAGGGCTTTTATTCCGTGGTACCACTCTATTTCACACAGTCTTAAATCCACCGCGTGCACTTTACTATCGATAACGGGATACTCCGCTTCACGCTACCCACGCCAATGCGCTTCCCGTGAAGAACTCCGAGGTGAGTTGGGAATGTTGCGTTGCTGCCTCGCACCATACGGCAGTTCTCTGAAAACATGGCATTCTTACTATTCCTCTTCAACGTCTTGTCTTTTGAAACTACCGTACATTTTAGCCTGTTTTGGGCAGGCTGTCAAGCACTAGCACAATTATTCGTCCAGATTGTTTTCCGCAACTTTAGCTGCTCTCGCCGCCACTTCCTTCTCCTGTACATCGGAGGGTGTCTGCTCATATCTGGAAAACTCATAAGAATAATCTCCGCGTCCGCCTGTCAGGGAGCGCAAGTCCGTGCAATACCCAAACAGACCGCTCATGGGAATGTCCGCTTCAATTACCTGTTTTCCGCCCGGAACGGGGTTCATGCCTAAAATACGTCCCCTGCGCTTATTCAAATCTCCCATAATATCTCCGGTATAGGAATCCGGCACCGTAACCTTCAAGGACATAATCGGCTCCAAAAGAACCGGTCCCGCTTCCATCACACCTTTTTTGAACGCCTGTGCAGCCGCCGTCTTGAATGCCATCTCCGAGGAATCCACCGGATGATAGGAACCGTCGTAAAGCACGGCTTTGATTCCCACTACCGGATAAGCTGCCAGCGGTCCTCTGCCCACAGAATCCTGAATTCCCTTTTCCACAGCCGGGAAAAAGTTTTTCGGAACCGCACCGCCGATAACCTCCGTCTCAAACACATACGGCTTCCCCAAATCACCGGACGGTGAAAAACGCATTTTTACATGACCGTACTGACCGTGTCCGCCGGACTGCTTCTTATATTTATATTCCACATCCGACTGCTTTTTTATGGTCTCCTTGTAGGCAATCTTCGGCTTGGTGAGTTCGATTTCCACCTTGTACTCGTTGAGCAGCCTGCTTGCCACAATCTCCAAATGCTGGTCTCCCATTCCATAAATAAGCATCTGGTGATTCTCCGCATCATTCACTACCCGGATGGTCAAATCCTCATGCGTCATCTTCTGCAGTGCCTGTGAAATCTTATCCACATCCGCCTTGTTCTTGGGCTTGTAGCGCATATAGGTATACGGCGTGGATATTTCAAATTTACCGAATTTGATAGTGGTTGCCTTGGTGGAAAGGCTGTTTCCGGTTCTTGCCGCCGTCAGCTTGGCAAGTGCGCCGATGTCTCCTGCATGGAGTTCCGAAACCTCCACCGGTTTGTTTCCCTGCAGCACATACAGCTTTCCGATTTTCTCCTCAATGTCCCTGTCCACGTTGTAAAGCATATCGTCCGTTTTCAGTACGCCGGAATTTACTTTAATTAAAGAATACTTTCCGATAAACGGGTCAACAATCGTTTTCCAGATATAAGCGGATTTCGCCTTGGAGAAATCATAATCCGCATGGTAAATTTCATTGGTTTTCAGGTTGATTCCGGCAACCTCTCTGTTCTCCGGACTGGGCAGGTATTTGATAATATCATCAAGCAGTGTGTAAATGCCCTGACACAGCGTATTGGAT
The DNA here is from genome assembly GCA_934426825.1 of uncultured Acetatifactor sp. Classification (GTDB taxonomy): domain Bacteria; phylum Bacillota; class Clostridia; order Lachnospirales; family Lachnospiraceae; genus Acetatifactor. The sequence continues at coordinate 320,978 of CAKRYI010000001.1, forward strand.
CCCATGGTCATGGGGAAAATGCTGCAATCACACACATTGGTTCTGAGTGCCGCACGGATTTCGGCTTCCGAGAAAGTCTCCCCGCCGAGGTATCTCTCCAAAAATTCCTCGCTGGTTTCCGCCACTGCCTCCATTAAGGTGTCCCGGCATATCTGCAGGTTTGCCTTGTTATATTCCGGTATTTCACAGGGCACTACTTCTTTTCCCTCCCAGCGGTTTCCGGTCTCTGCGATGACATTTACATATCCCACAAACTTTTCGTTTTCACGGATGGGCAGATGAAACGGTGCCATCTTCTTTCCGTATGTATTCGTCATGTCCTCCACGACCTGACGGAAGGATGCGTTATCCACATCCATATTGGTTACATATACAATTCTGGGCAGTTTATACTTTTCGCAGAGCTCCCATGCCTTCTGCGTGCCCACCTCAATACCGGACTTGCCGTTCACAACAATAATCGCTGCTCCCGCCGCACTGACGGCTTCCTCCACTTCCCCTACGAAATCGAAATAACCGGGGGTATCAATCACATTAATTTTATAGCCTTCCCACTCTATCGGGATAACAGATGAACTTATGGAAAACTGCCGTTTCTGCTCTTCCTTGCTGTAATCACTCAGGGTATTGCCGTCCGATACTTTGCCCATTCTGGATGTAATTCCGGACAGATATGCCATGGCTTCCACCAAACTGGTCTTGCCGCTTCCGCCATGTCCCAATAATACCACGTTACGAATTTTGTCGGTTGTGTAAATATTCATAAGCCATCCTCCGTTTTCAGTTGTTTTGGGTATTTTGCTCATTAATTAATTGTCATTTCTAACCCTATGCACATATTTTACTAAATATTCTATCTTTTTACAAGCAAATATTGACATTTTATCCAACATTGACAAAATAGAAATATTTTTTTATATTTCCATCCATTATATGGCAAAATAGTCCTACCTGTGATAAAATATCTGTGTCCACATTTTGCCGATAGATATATTCTATCGTTTAAGGTTAAATCTCGAAGAAAGGAATTTGACAAAAGGTAAAACAGCATGGAATACAACGAGAATTTATTCAAAGAAATGGCAAACAAAAAAGTAAAAATTGTTTGGCTGGTTTTCAACCTGCTACTGACCGCATCTTATGGCGCTGACGTCCAGACCGGCGTACATACCATGCAGTATTATATGATTTTTCTGCTGCTCTGCTGGATTCCGTTTATTGTCGGACAGATTTTTCTGTGGGTTCAGGGAAAGGCTTGTACCGCCTACCGATATGTCCTCGCCATAGGTTACGGAATCTTCTATACTTATGTAATATGCACGACAGAATCTCCCATCGCATTTATTTACATACTGCCCTTGGCAAGCCTTCTTGTCCTGTATAAAAACAGGAACTTCATGATTGGCTGCGGCATTGTAAGTACCATATGCGTCATTATCAACTGGGTATACAAGATGTCCCTCGGAATGAACTCCGCCGCAGACCAGAAAACTTACCAGCTCCAGTTTTCCTGCGTCATTCTCTGCTATATCTGCTATGTTGTTTCCATTAATCACTTAAACCGCTCCGACGGCGCCCTGACAGACTCTATCAAGGCAAACTTAAACCGCGTCATCACTACGGTACAGCAGGTAAAAGGCGCCAGCAACGCCGTTGTGGACGGTGTTACCGTTGTACGTGAGCTTTCCGACGAAAATAAACAGGGCGCACATTCCGTGGTAGATAAAATGGCAGTTCTGTCCCATAACAATGAACTGCTCTACGATAAAGCGCTGTCCTCCATGGATATGACTACCGATATCACCGGTCAGACCCAGAACGTGGCAGCTCTGATTGAACAGATTGCCGATTTAATCGAAAAAACAATAAACCATGCCCAGACCAGTTCCACCGAACTGGGCGAGGTTGTGGAAAATACCAACAGCATTGCCGAACTTTCCGGCGAGGTGGAAAATGTATTAAAAGAATTTGACAAAGAATTTGCCATGGTAAAAGAAGAAACCGGCACCATTGAGGGAATCACTTTCCAGACAAACCTTTTGGCACTGAATGCGTCCATCGAGGCGGCAAGAGCCGGTGCGGCGGGCAAGGGATTCGCCGTGGTAGCGGAACAAATACGGAATTTAAGTACCGGTACACAGAATTCCTCCAGTCAGATTATGACCGCATTAAACTCCCTCGGTGAAACTTCCGAGAAAATGACGCAGGCAATCTTAAAGACACTGGAACTCATTCAGCTTACCATGGAAAAGGTATCGCAGATAAATACCAGCGTCTCCAGTATCAGCGAGGATTCACAGCTTTTGGGCAGCAACATTAAAATCATTGATTCTGCCGTAAAGAACGTGGAAAACTCCAACCAGCAGCTGGTATCCAACATGCGCCAGATTTGCGACGCTATGCAGGATATGACCGATTGTATCAGTACCTCCGATGAAACTACCAAAACCATGCTCAGCAAATACGCCGAGACCGCAACCAATGTCAGCCGTATTGAGACCGTTGTGAATAAGCTGATGATAGAATTGGGCGCCGGCGGATTTATGGGCGTTCAGGATATTCTTCCCGGAATGAAAACTGATTTGTTTGTTCCCGGCAGTACCCCTCAGGGCACTCAGGAATGGAAGGGGGAAATTCTTGAAAGAAAAGAAAACGAACTGATTATCCGACTGAATACTCCGCTTCCGGATCTTACCTCCAAAGCGAAAGTATCCGGCTATCAGTTGCGTATTGTAGTAGAAAATGTACTTTATAACTGGGATAATATCAAATGGACACCTGCCAAGGGCTATGACAGCCGGTGTATTTCCATCAAAATCGAAAGCAATCCTACGATTATGAACCGACGGAAATACCCCAGAATGCCAATCTCCTACCCTTGCGAGATTACCTTTACCGGAAGCGGCGCAAAATATAACGGACGCACCGTGAATATCAGTGCCAACGGTTTTGCCTTTTCCGCAAGGGATAAAGCCTTTGCAGACTGCCGTGAAGAAAACGTAAGCATATCCGTTTCCGGATTTGAGTTTTTACAAAATCATCCTCTGAACGGATGTATTATCCGAAGCACGGATAACGACGGCGAATACATTGTCGGATGCCGTATGGATGAGGATGATATAGCCATTCGCGACTATGTGAAGGAGAACTACAAGGAGTAAATAAATACTCCTTGAGGAATATTCCTTTCGTAATTAATACTCCTCCGCCATATCGATTTCTTCCTGCTCCGCTTCCACCGTATCATGCGCATACGGAGTGTGACGCAGATAAATAAACCAATAACCAAGTCCTACAATGCCTGCTCCTCCCACGATATTTCCAAGCGTGATGGGGAGCAGGCTTTTCCATAGGAAATTGCCCCAGGTAAGTCCTTCCGCAATCAGTCCATACTCCGCCTGTGTAAGCAAAGCAGACACACCAAAATACATATCCGCAATACTGTGTTCAAATCCGCACAACACAAAAAGCATTACCGGCCAGAAACTGGTAAGCAGCTTGCCCGATACCCTCTTTGCAGCAAAAGACATCCAAACTGCGATACATACAAGAATATTGCATAAAATGCCTCGTACAAACGCCTCCGTCACCGACAAATCCGTTCTCGCTTTTCCGGCATTGACAATGGACTGTGCCAGTGCCCCGCCAAACAAATCCGGGGTATGTCCGTACACAACAAGGAGTGCGACGAAGGCAGCTCCAAGGAAATTTCCGATATATACAAAGAGCCAGTTTTTCAACATTTTCCAGACACTGACCTTGCCTTCCATCACTGCAATGATAATCAGATTATTTCCGGTAAACAGTTCGCTTCCGGCAACCAGTACCATAGCCATTCCTGCCGGAAATACGCAGGCACCCACCAGTTTAGCAACCGAGGCTGCTGCAATGGTGCTGGACGCTGTCGTGGATGCGATTCCCGCAAATCCGATAAACATTCCTGCAAAAAATCCAAGCAAAACCATCTTAATAATCGATAAATGAGATTTGTGTACACCGACTTCCACATAATTTCTGGCAATTTCTAAAGGTGAGTGCATTTTTTGTCTCCTTTTTAATCTATTTTTGCGTTCTGTTGCTATCTTACCATACTCCCATAAAAAACTCTATAAAAATATGCAACGCCCTTGACTTTCGCACGTTAAATTGATATAGTGAATGAAAAGAAACGGATTGGAAGGAGAATCGGTTATGTCAGCAAATACCTACGGCTTTATCGGTTTAGGACTTATAGGAGGTTCCATTGCAAGAGCGATTCGGGAGAAAATACCCGCAGCCCGCATTATTGCATATGATGTCAATCAGGACACCCTTGCCGCTGCGAAAAACTCCGGTGTTGCAGACGTTACCACCACTTCCATTGATGATAGCTTTGCCGGGTGCGACTACCTGTTTCTCTGTGCTCCTGTACAGAAAAACGACGAAAATCTGAAAGCCGTAAAGGCCGTAATTTCCCCAGACTGCCTTCTCACGGATGTGGGAAGTGTCAAGGCTTCCATTCACCATGCCGTTAAGGAAGCCGGTCTGTCCGCACAGTTTATCGGCGGACACCCCATGGCAGGCAGCGAACGTGTCGGCTTTCTCAATTCCAAGGCTCTTCTTTTAGAAAACGTATACTACATTATCACTCCTACCGAAGATGTCGCTGAGGAAAAGATCACCCAATACAAAGAACTGGTTCAGCAGTTGGGCGCCATCCCTCTCATTCTGTCCCCCGAACAGCAGGATTATGTGGCTGCCGCAGTCAGTCATCTCCCCCATGTTATCGCAGCCTCTCTGGTAAATCTGGTACGTGACAGTGATTCCCAAGACGGTGTCATGAAAATGATTGCCGCGGGAGGTTTTAAGGACATTACGAGAATCGCCTCCTCCTCTCCCGTTATGTGGCAGCAGATTTGCCTCACCAACACAGAGAATATTTCTGAACTGCTGGGTGTATACATTGATTCCCTTACCCGCATTAAGGCTTCTTTGGATGCACAGGACGCCGCCGCACTGTACAGTCTGTTTGATACAGCGCGCATTTACAGGGATTCCTTCACCGACGCCTCCAGCGGACCTATCAAGAAGAATTTCACTATCAGCATAGATATAGCAGACAAGGCGGGTGCCCTCTCTGCTATCGTGGATTTGCTTGCCAAAAATGACATCAGTATTAAAAATATCGGAATCTCCCATAACAGGGAATTTGAAAGCGGTACCGTGTGCATGGAATTTTATAATGAGGAGTCTGTGGAAAAAGCACGCGGGCTGCTTGCTGCTTACTATGCGGTTTCATAGCTTTTCATCCAAACATTTTTCACTTTCCTAAGTTTCTATCAAAAGGCAGGCTACCTCCTGCACCTATAACACGCAAACAAAAACCGCAAACCTCATTCTCTTTCAAAAACAGGTTCACGGTTTTCTCTTTTTCTTATTCTTAAAATGTCTGCAAATCTTCTCAACCAGCACGCAGAGCAGCAATCCGAAAATTCCGCCGCAGGTGTCCAGACACACATCCGCAAAACAGCCATACCGTCCGGGCACGAAAAGCTGGTGAAATTCGTCTGCCGCCGCGGAAAGAAACACCCACAAAACGACGAGCAGATACAGCTTCCGGTCACGTTTTTTCCACGGGCGCCACACTCCGTACACCAGAATTCCCATACAGGTATATTCCGAAAAATGCGCCATCTTCCGAATCGGGTGTTCAAAATAAGCCGCCAATTCCTCCTGAAACACTTCCGTCCAGTGGCTTCCGGAAATAGCGTCCATAAATTCCACACATTTTTCGGAAATCATATGGCTTAAGCTGCCCGACTGCTCTCCGTCCTGACCGGAAAAGGCAAAAATCAGAAGATACAAAAGTCCAAGCAAAACCGCCGATATGACCGTAATCAGCCATTTAGTTTTCCTATGTCCGAACTGGCTTAAGTTTCTTTTGGCACTCATTTATCGTTCACAGTCTGGTATACTCCGATTCTGAAAGCGTCCACTTCCGGCATACCCACAAAGGAAGCTCCGTAGAAAAACGTGTTGTCCTTCATTTCGATTCGTACAATCTGAAGGAATGCGTGAATCACTTCCTTGGTCCAGATGGTCAGGTAAGACTCATACACCGCACCGATAGAAAGTGCTTCCTTACAGGAAAAACCAACGCCACTCTTCGATACATCAATAATATCAATCACTGCATCATCCTGTCCGGACTCATCCAACCGCTTCACAATCAGGTGGGACTGCAATTCTGTTCTCTTGTTCTTTCTTCTCTCTTCCATGGTAACACCCCATTTCTGCGATTATGCCAAACCGCACTCTTTCGCCTATTATACCATTATCTCCGTGTTCCCACAAGGATAACTTCCCTGCATTTTACATATGTTCTGCCATACGTTTCACAAGTATTTGCATTTCCCTGCGACCACTCTTATTTCTGAAAATCCGCAATGAACATGGCATCTCCAAAGCTGAAAAAGCGGTACTTTTCCTTAATTGCTTCCTCATAAGCCGCCAGCACATGCTCTCTTCCCGCCAAAGCGGACACAAGCATGACTAACGTTGACTCCGGCAAATGGAAATTGGTAATCAGAGCGTCTAAAACCTTGAACCGATACCCCGGATAAATAAAGATTTCCGTGTTATCGCATCCCGGCTGCACCAAACCGTTTTCATCCGCCGCACTCTCTATGGTGCGGCAGCTTGTGGTTCCCACGCAGATAATTCTTCCACCCTTCTGTTTGGTGTGGTTTATTTTATCCGCCGCTTCTTTCGTCACCTGATAGTATTCCGAGTGCATATGGTGCTCCAGTACATTGTCCTCCTTCACCGGACGGAACGTACCAAGTCCCACATGAAGTGTTACATATGCAATTTCCACACCTTTTTCTTCGATTTGGCGCAAAAGCTCCTGCGTGAAATGCAGTCCTGCCGTCGGTGCGGCAGCGGAGCCTTCATACTTTGCATAAACGGTCTGATAACGGTTCTTATCCTTTAATTTATGCGTTATATACGGCGGAAGCGGCATTTCGCCCAGCTTGTCTAACACTTCCTCAAAAATGCCTTCATATTCAAAATGAATCAGCCGATTGCCTTCCTCCACGGTTTCCAGAACCTCCGCATGAAGCAGACCGTTTCCGAACACCAGTCTTGTACCCGGTCTGCATTTTTTGCCGGGCTTGACAAGCGTCTCCCACACGTCGCCCTCTCTCCGTTTCAAAAGAAGGACTTCCACATGGGCACCGGTTCCTTCCCTCTCACCCAAAAGGCGGGCGGGAATGACCTTGGTATTGTTCAGCACAAGGCAATCCCCCGGATTTAAGTAATCCACAATCTCCTTAAAAATATGGTGGGAAACCTCTCCTGTATGCTTATCAAGCATCAGGAGTCTGGAGGAGGAACGGTCCTCCAGAGGGTCCTGCGCAATCAGTTCCTGCGGTAAATCAAAATAAAAATCGGATTTTTTTAATGTTTCAGCCATCACAGGCTCGCTCCTTCCACAAAGGCTCTGTAACCACGATACGTCTCATAAATATCTGCCTTGCTGGTAGCCTCCCACGGTGCGTGCATATTTAACACTGCCACACCGCTGTCAATGACATTCATGCCATACAGCGCCAGAATATAGGCAATGGTTCCGCCGCCGCCCAAATCAACCTTTCCAAGCTCTGCCGTCTGGAAATGAACGGATTCCTTGTCAAAGATTCCGCGAATGTGAGCCATATACTCAGCGTTAGCGTCATTGGAGCCGGATTTTCCGCGGGCACCGGTAAACTTGTTGAATACCATTCCCCTTCCGAGATATGCCACATTCTTTTTATCAAAACTTGCAGCATAGGTAGGGTCATATGCACTGCTCACATCCGAGGAAAGCATACAACTGTGAGCCAGACATCTTCTCACATTCAATTCGCTATACTCTCCGCAAAGGTTCATCACCTCTGCCACCGCATTCTCAAAGAAATGGGACTGCATGCCGGTTGCACCCACAGAACCAATCTCCTCTTTATCCACCAGAATACAGCACATGGTACGGTCTGTTTTCTTGGTATCTAACATCGCTTTCAGGGAAGTAAAGGCACATACTCTGTCATCCTGTCCGTAGGCAAGAATCATACTTCTGTCAAATCCTGCTTCCCTCGCCTTTCCTGCGGGTACCACTTCCAGTTCTGCGGAAATGAAATCCTCCTCGTCCATATCGTAGGTTTCTTTCAGGATAGAAAGTACGCCCTGCTTTACTGCGTCCTTGCCGACACTCTTTTCTTCCTCTTTTTTCCCGGATTCCTTTTTCTCATCCACAAGAATCGGCTTGTTTCCGATAATAATGTCCAGCGCCTCTCCCTCAATCACTTTTGCCGCTTTTTTCTCAAGCTGTTCCTGTGCCAGGTGAATCAGCAAATCCGAAACGAAGAATACCGGATCGTCCTCGTTTTCACCCACATTGATTTCCACGGTAGTTCCGTCTTTTTTTACAACCACACCGTGGATTGCCAGAGGAATCGTCACCCACTGGTATTTCTTGACACCACCGTAGTAGTGTGTGTCAAGATAGGCGAATCCGCCGTCCTCGTACAAAGGATTTTGTTTTACATCCATACGTGGGCTGTCGATATGGGCGCCTAAAATATTCATGCCCTCCGCCATGGGTTTTTCCCCAATCTGGAACATGACAATGGACTTATTCATCCATACGCTGTATACCTTATCGCCCTTTTTCAGTGTCATACCGGATTTTATCAGGCTTTCCAATTCCACATAGCCTTCCGCCTCAACGGTATTTACAATGGTGTCAATGCACTCTCTCTCCGTCTTGCCGTTGTCTAAAAACTCTCTGTATTCCTGACTCAGTTTCTCCAGCTTTTTCAGATGTTTTGCATCATAGGTTTCCCACACATTTTTGTTTTCCATATTTGCCTCCGTTTTGAAATAGTATCATTTCCGAAGTATTTTTACTGTCTTAACTCAATACCCATCTGCTCTAATCCGTTCAGGATTTTCTTCATTGCAGCAGAAATATCATTCTCCTCCAATGTTCTGTCCTGTGCCCGGAAGGTAATGGAATAAGCCACAGACTTATAGCCGCTCTTAATCTGGCTTCCCTCGTAAATATCAAACAACTGATAGGACTCTAAAATCTTGCCTGCGCGCTGTTCAATCAGATGCTCAATCTGTCCCACCAGAATGTCCTTAGGAACAACCATACTGATATCACGGCTGACAGCGGGGAATTTTGCAATTCCTGTATATTTTCTGTCGTAAGTGGTGAAAGGAATCACGCTCGGCATATCCAAAACCGCAACATATGCCTTGGTTCCGATTCCGTAATTATCCAATACCTCAGGGTGTACCTCTCCCAAGTAACCGATGGTCTGACCTTCGTATTTTACCAGAGCCTGACGTCCGGGATGCAGGAAATTCTTGCCGGCATTGGGGTCATACTCCTTCTTTGCCTTCATTCCCACCGCTTCCAGGAATTCCTCAATAACACCCTTTAAGGTAAAGAAATCACCGTCTCCGTAAAAGCCCAGGGTGAACTGCATTCTTTCATCGGGAAGCTCCGTAACAGGCAGAGCCTTCGGCAGATAAACATTGCCAAGCTCATACAGTTTTACATTTTTGTTTCTGCGGTTATAGTTAGTTGCAAGGCTGGTCAACATTCCGTTTAAGGAAGTCGTTCTCATAACGGAGAAATCCTCTCCCAAAGGATTGGAGATGGTGACGGTGTTGCGGAGAGTATCGTCTGCATCAAGAAGCAGCTTGTCGAATACCTTGGGGCTTTCAAAAGAATACGTCATTCCCTGTGAAAATCCGCAATACTCTGCAATATCTCTTGCTTTCTCTTCAATTCTCATCTTGTAGGACAGCTTACCTGCGGTAGCCTCACCGCTGGGAAGCGTGGTAGGAATCTTGTCATAGCCGTAAAATCTTGCCACTTCCTCCGCAATGTCCGCATTGCCTACCAAATCCTGACGGAAGGAAGGAATCACCAGTTCCTCCGCCTGTGCGTCATACTCCAGTTCCTCCTGCTTGAAAATGCGAAGCATTTCTTCCACAGATACGGAGGTACCAAGTAACTGATTGATTCTGTCCGGCTGGAATTTAATCCGGCGTAACGGTGCCAAAGGAGTTTTCACATCCACCATACCACCGACAACCTCACCGCATCCTAACTCTTCAATGAGCTGGCATGCACGGTTGATAGCGTCCTCTGCGTTTCTGGGATCCAGACCTTTCTCGAACTTACCTGAAGCATCGGTACGAAGACCTACACGCTTTGCGGATTTACGGATATTGGGACCGTTAAAGGTAGCAGCCTCAAAGAGAACGGTTTTGACGTCATCCGTAATCTTGGAATTTTCACCGCCCATAATTCCGGCAATGCCAATCTCTTTCTCCGCATCGCAAATCATCAATACTTCCTTATCCATCTTGCGCATCTGACCGTCCAGTGTCTGGAACTCGTCGCCATCCTTGGCACGACGCACCACAATCTTGTGTCCTGCCACGGTGTCCAAATCATATGCGTGCATGGGCTGACCGTACTCTTCCATCACATAGTTGGTAATGTCTACCAGATTGTTAATCGGACGGATTCCGCTGGCTGCCAGTCTTCTCTGCATCCACTTGGGGGAAGGACCGATTTTAATATTTTTTACCACTCTTGCGCAATATCTGCTGCACAAGTCTGTGTCCTGAACTTCTACGCTGATATAGTCATTTACATCCTCGCTGTTACCGGTCTTTGTCACCACGGGAGGCAGAAAAGGCTTGCGGAAAGTAGCCGCTGCTTCTCTCGCAATACCGATAATGCTGTAGCAGTCCACACGGTTGCTTGTGATTTCATACTCAAATACGGTGTCATGCAGACCGAGAAGCTCCACCGCATCCGCACCAACCTGTGCGTCCTCCTCAAAAATGTAGATTCCTTCTTCCGGCGCTTCCGGATACATATCACGGCTGGAACCAAGCTCCTCCACGGAACACATCATACCGTTGGAAGGAATTCCGCGCAGTTTTCCTGCCTTAATTTCAATGCCTTCCTCCGGAAGAGGAGCGCCGTCGTGGCCGCCTGCCACTTTTCCGCCGTCCAAAACAACGGGAACCTTGTCGCCTTCTTTTACATTATGGGCACCGGTTACAATCTGGATAGTCTCCGTTCCGATATTAACCTGACAGACAATCAGTTTATCCGCATCCGGATGTTTTTCAATGGACATAATCTGTCCCACTACGATTTTCTCCAGATTTTTGTCTCTTCTCTCGTAACCCTCCACCTTTGTTCCGCTCAGGGTCATTGCATCACGATATTCCTGATCCGTGCACTCTAAATCCGGCACATATGCTTTAATCCATGATAATGCTGTATTCATATTCTTATTCCCTTTCTCTCTATTATTCTCTATTTTTCAGATTCTATCAGATTCCATCTTATACAGTCTGTTATTCTTAAAATTGTTTCAGGAAACGAATATCGTTTTCGTACAGCAGACGCATATCATCAATCTCATATTTTAACAGGGCAATTCTCTCCAGACCCACACCGAACGCAAATCCTGTATACTCATTGGGGTCAATCTTGCTCATCTCTAGTACGTGGGGATGAACCATACCGCAGCCGAGAATCTCAATCCAGCCCTCACCCTTACAGAAACGGCAGCCCTTACCGCCGCACTTAAAGCACGTAACATCCATCTCTGCGCTGGGCTCTGTGAACGGGAAATGATGAGGTCTGAATTTTACCTTGGTATCCTCTCCGAACAATTCCTTTGCAAACAATGCAAGAGTTCCTTTCAAATCCGCGAAAGTGATATTCTTGTCGATTACAAGACCCTCTACCTGATGGAAGGAAGGGGAATGGGTTGCATCCACCTCGTCGGCACGGAACACACGTCCGGGAGCAATCATACGGATGGGAAGTTTTCCTTTTTCCATCTCATGAACCTGTACACCGGAGGTCTGGGTTCTTAAAAGGATGTCTCCGTTGACATAAAAGGTATCCTGTTCGTCCTTTGCCGGATGGTCTGCCGGGATATTCAATGCCTCGAAATTGTAATAATCTCTCTCCACTTCCGGGCCTTCCACCACTTCATATCCCATACCGATAAAGATACGCTCCACTTCCTCCAAAGCAATGGTGTTGGGGTGTCTGTGTCCGATTTCTGTCTTTTTGGCGGGCAGTGTCACATCGATAACTTCCGCTTTCATCTTTGCCTCGCGGACTGCACGCTCCATTTTTGTTTTGGATTCTTCCAATACCTTTTCGATTTCCGCTCTGGTCTCATTTACCCACTGTCCTACCTTGGGTCTGTCCTCAGGTGCTACGTCCTTCATGGACTTCAAAACACCGGTAAGCTCACCTTTTTTTCCAAGGATACTTACTCTGATTTCGTTGAGTTTTTCGGTTGTGTCACAGCTTTTAATCTGTGCCAGGGCATGCTCCCTGATTTGGTCTAATTTGGCTTTCATGCTTTTCCTCTTTCTGCGCAGCTTACTTCCTGAGTGATATTTGTGATTGCCGCGCCGACACAAATATCTTACACGCAAAAAATCCCCTGCAGCATAACTGCAAGGGACGAATATTCCGCGGTACCACCCTGATTCCTAAAAAGGCTCTCTGGCGCATAACGGGCGCAACCCGGCTTGGATTACTGGTAAAAACGTTCCTCCAAGCAGCTCCGGTAGGAAATTCAAGCAACTGTCCGAACTTAAGGAAACTTTCAGCCGGTGGTCTCCTCTCTCTGCAAGAAAACAATGCTCTACTGTGTACCTTCATTGCTTTTTATCGTTTACTGCCTTATATTGTAGAGGCTTCCCGGTCAAATGTCAATACCCGCTTACCTCTTTTTTCTTCCAAAAAGAACACGGTTCACCGGTCTGAAATACCGGTTCAGGTAAGCGCCGACCATAATAATGTACATGCAGAAATACATCCACACCATAATGATAACAATGATGGACAGACTGCCGTAAATCGAGTACGAACCGGAGGTGTCCACATACAGGGAAAAGCCCCATGAGAAAATACTCCAGACCACCGCCGCAAAAGTGGCTCCCGGCACCTGTTCGCCGAAATGCAGGCGCTTGTTGGGTACATAGGCATATATGGCGCTGAACAGCAAGGTAAGCACTCCCCAGATAAACAGGAAGCGGAAGTGCATGACAAAAGAAACCACATATTCAAGCTGCGGGATTCTATGTAGCGCCAAATTTACCAACTGATTACCGAATACCATAATAAACAAAGATAAAATGACAACCACAAGCATAATCAGCGTATAAAAGGAAGCAATGAGACGAACCAGAAGATAATTACGGTTTTCGTCCACATCATAAATGGCATTCAGTCCACGCATCAGCGCAAGAACGCCCTTCGCCGCCGACCATATGGTGGCGAGCACCGCTATGGACATAATCCCGGCTGACTTATCGTACACCTCGGCAATCAGACTCTCCACCACCGGATCCAGCATATCCGGTGTCAAATCTGTCACCGCCGTCACTAAATTTTCCTCCGTCAGAGGAGTGTACGGAATCACGGTACAAATCACAATCAGCATGGGAACAAGGGACAAAAACAGGAAAAATGCGGTACTTGCTGCATGTGCACTGATATTCTGTTTTTTCATCTGTGCGGAAAAATCACACATTATAATATAGAGTTTCCGAAACACCGCCCTCTTCCTTTCCATGATTGGTATGTATTAATATAATTTGCGTATGACACATCCGTTATAAAAAGACAACAGGATAGTCTCCGATTCATAACCGCTCTCAGCCATCTGCTTTGCCGCATTCTGGCTCATTCCGACGCCGTGGCCGAAGCCGCCGCCTGACAAAGTATATCCTACCACATTTTCCTTCTCTTTGCCAACAGTCAAAACAAAAAATCCGCTGGGCAGAATCGTCGGCATATCCACCTTGCTGCCGTCCTGCCGAACCACCTTGCTTTTCCCGTCATCCAGCACATAACGGATATTGTGCTCCGATATAACTTTGTAAGTATTTTTCTCCGTCACAATCACCAGTTCATCCGCCACACCGCCGGCTCCCCGCTTTGCAATATACATATCTTTGATTTGCGTAAAATTCACCGGTTCTTTTGCGACAAACTCCTCACCGTCCAAGGTAAGCACCAGTTTTTCATTGGCGTGATACCTTTTTTTAAGTGTTTCATTCATGACATTCACGTCAATTTCAGGCACCTGATAACTCCACCGGTACCAGTTTTCCGACACCTCAAAATCGTCTGCATTTTTTGACGTAATAAATTCTTTAAATTTTTCCTCGTCCTTTAATTCCTCGCCCAGTGTATCCGCCTGCGCTGCGGCAGCTGTTACCATAATATCTGCATTCTCCTGATTGCCCACGATGGCACTGCTCATTGCCGCCATTTCACTGTGGCTGACGGAGCGTGCACTCAGATAATCTATCTGCTCCGCCTCCTTTGTTTTCCACACACGGGCGTCGCTTCCCACCCCGCAGGATGTGGAATAATAGTAGGTTCCCGCCAGTTCTCCCCCCTGCGTATACAAAAGTTCCCCGTAAGTCTCCTTCACGGCGGTGGTGGCGCTCTCCTGCTCCGTAATATTATTGTATACCTGATAGGAGGTGCTGTCGTCCACATGGGCGCCGTACTGCGGATAGCCCGCCTTCCTCATATGTCCGTAGGCATAAGTTCTGGCACAGATTGCCTGCGCCTTCAACGCCTCCCCCGGATACGACGCCGGCATCTCACTGGGCACAACACTGTAGAGATATTCTTCCAGCGGCAGCTCGTTCACCACCGCCAGTTTTCCTTCCGTCTGCAGAATCTCCAGTTTCCCCCTGTATGCCGGAGTTCCCTGACTGCGGGTTACATTTTTAAGTAATACTTTTCCGGTCAGGACATTCGGTGTAAATACCACCCTGTTTCCGCTAAAATAAGGACTGTCCGGGGTAATCACTATCTCTTCCCCCGCTCCGTGAACCTCCTCTGACGGCTGCTCCAAATCTCCGTACCGAATGGTAAAATCCGTGTCCGATGATACGACAACCTGCTCATGCAGCAGGGCACCAAAATCTGCCGTTTTCAAAAGAACCCTGATTACTTCCATAGATTCTTCCCGCACCATGAGCAGACCACAGATTTTGCCGTTTTCCATAACCAAATCGGCAAAATCATATCCGATAACCAAATCCTTTGCCGTGCACATAGACAAACTGTTATAGATTCGATACCCCTTGTAATCTGCAGCCAAGGATAGCTTTCCATAGCCCTCCACTTCCACAGCGGAATCGTCCGCGCTCAAAATACGCCCATTGATTTTCTCCGCTTTAACCGCTATATCCGTCACCAATCCGTCCGTCAGGGTAATGTCCGCAATCTGCTCTCTTGCATTTGCGTATTCCGACACCTCCCCATATGTATACTGCCTCTCCTGTCCATCCGCAAAAATCTTAAGTCCGTTGTCATCCGCCTCCATGACCCAGACATTGCGCAAAACCTCGATTACCGGAATGTGTTCCTCCGGTTCGGGTTCCTCCTTCTGTGATAAAAGTGCCCTAATCAGGCACCCCAAGAGCAAAACAATTACCAATATAAAACCAAGCACACAGACATACGCTTTGATTTGCATGCGCTGTGCCTTGCTCAATCTTCCGCCTTCTTTTCCCACTCCTAAGCCCTCATCTATTTTTTCATCTTAAAAGAGCAGTCCGCCCGGACTGCTCTCTTCATTTGTATCGCATTTATTGTATTGCATTTTTATTGCCCAAAATGCCGCCTCTTGTTTTTTGACTCCTAGCTAGGCTAGGTGGGTAACCGCAACCAACCTTTTGCCTTCCCTTCCAATCCTCTAAAAGAGTGAGGGCTTGACAGCCACTTGGCAATATAGGAATCCCGTTTAAAGTAAATGTAGGTTCAAAACTAACAAGAGTTATCGTGCATCTCAGGTTAATTATATTATAGTCAATTTACCCCAAGAATACAACTGTAATATTTACCAATTTATGAATTTTGTTCAAAAATAAGGGGAACAGAAAACTCTGCTCCCCTTACCTAAAATTCTAATCAACCTATGAATTACAGCTGAGGACCTGCGGATACAAGTGCCTTACCTGCATCATTGCCTTCGTATTTAGCGAAGTTCTTAATAAATCTCTCAGCCAGATCCTTTGCCTTAGCTTCCCACTCAGAAGCATCTGCGTAGGTGTCACGAGGATCAAGGATTCTGGAATCAACACCGGGAAGCTCTGTAGGAACCTCGAAGTTGAAGTAAGGAATCTTCTTGGTAGGTGCGTTCTTGATGTCTCCGTTTAAGATTGCGTCGATAATTCCACGGGTATCCTTAATGGAGATACGCTTGCCTGTACCATTCCATCCGGTGTTAACCAGATATGCCTTAGCGCCGCTCTTCTCCATCTTCTTAACCAGCTCTTCTGCATACTTTGTAGGATGCAGCTCCAGGAATGCCTGACCGAAGCAAGCAGAGAAGGTAGGGGTAGGCTCAGTAATTCCGCGCTCGGTACCAGCCAGTTTAGCTGTAAATCCGGACAGGAAGTAGTACTGGGTCTGCTCAGGTGTCAGAACAGATACGGGAGGCAGTACGCCGAAAGCATCTGCGGACAGGAAGATTACGTTCTTTGCAGCAGGTGCGGAAGAAATCGGACGTACAATGTTCTTAATATGATTGATAGGATAAGAAACACGGGTATTCTCGGTTACGCTCTTATCGTCGAAATCAATCTTGCCGTTCTCGTCCAGAGTAACGTTCTCAAGCAATGCGTTTCTCTTGATTGCATTGTAGATGTCGGGCTCGGAATCTTTATCAAGGTTAATAACCTTTGCGTAGCATCCGCCCTCAAAGTTGAATACGCCGTTGTCATCCCAGCCGTGCTCGTCATCACCAATCAGAAGACGCTTAGGGTCGGTAGACAGTGTGGTCTTACCGGTTCCGGACAGGCCGAAGAAAATAGCGGTATTCTCACCGTTCATATCGGTGTTTGCGGAGCAGTGCATGGAAGCCATGCCCTTCAGAGGCAGGTAGTAGTTCATCATGGAGAACATACCCTTCTTCATCTCTCCGCCGTACCATGTATTTACGATTACCTGCTCACGGCTGGTAATATTGAACATTACAGCAGTCTCAGAGTTCAGACCAAGCTCTTTGTAGTTCTCAACTTTTGCCTTGGAAGCGTTGTAAACAACGAAATCAGGCTCGAAGTCTTTGAGTTCTTCCTCGGTAGGACGGATGAACATATTGGTTACAAAGTGTGCCTGCCAAGCTACTTCAACGATGAAACGGATTGCCATACGGGTATCCTTGTTAGCGCCGCAGAAAGCATCAACAACGAAAAGTCTCTTGTTGGACAGCTCTTTCAGTGCGATGTCCTTTACTGCTTTCCATGCTTCCTGAGTAGCAGGGTGGTTGTCGTTCTTATATTCATCAGAGGTCCACCATACAGTATCTTTGGAGTTCTCATCCACAACGATGAATTTATCTTTGGGAGAACGTCCTGTGTAAATACCGGTCATTACGTTCACTGCACCGAGTTCACTTACCTGGCCCTTCTCATATCCTTCCAGACCGGGTTTGGTCTCTTCCTCAAACAGAGTCTCGAAAGAAGGGTTGTAAACAACTTCTGTAGTTCCGGTAATGCCATACTTGCTTAAATTAATTTCTGCCATTTTTCCTTAACCTCTTTCCTTTATTAGTAGATAAAATATCTCTTATCTCTTGCATCGGTAGTATTATCTCAAAACCGTTTAAAAATGTCAATAAACCCCACTAAATTTTATAGTGTTTTTAGACTTTTATTCTGTTACCGCACAAGTCTCTTCTTTCAGCCATTTCCGCTCCTCTTCGTTTAAATAAGGAGAAATTTTTTCAAATACCGTCTGCTGGTATTGATGGAACAGCTTTTTCTGGGTATCATTCAGATAAGTCTCATCGACCGCATCTCTGTCAATGGGTACCCATGTGAGCGTCTCAAAGTGCATGAACTGTCCATACTCGTTCTTTACATCATTTTTTGCCACCATCACATTTTCAATGCGGATGCCATGACTTCCTTCTATATAAATACCCGGTTCATTGGTTACGTCCATGCCGTCCTCGATGACAGCCTCACTCGTTCCTTCCGCAAAACGCCAGCGCAGGCTCTGGGGACCCTCATGCACATTCAATATATAGCCCACTCCGTGACCTGTACCGCATTTATAGTCAAGGTTCATATCCCAAATAGGCTGTCTTGCCAGAATATCCAGATTCCTTCCGGTACAGCCGTACAGCCAGTGTGCCTGCGTCATCTGTAACATTGCCGCCGCTACCATGGTGTAATGTTTCTTGATTTCGTCGGAAACCGGACCAAGAACAATGGTTCTTGTCACATCCGTGGTGCCGCCCAGATATTGTCCGCCGGAATCCACCAACAACATTCCTTCCGGTGCAAGGGACGCACAGTTGTCCTTCGTCGCCTCATAGTGCATCATCGCAGCATTTGCCTTATATCCCGCAATCGTGGGAAAAGACAAGTCCAAAAACTCCGGAATGGCACGTCTTAGCTGTTCCAGATAATCTGCGGCGCTGACCTCTGTCATTTCGATTTTGCCCACATTCTTTTTCAGCCAGTAAATAAACTTTGTCACCGCCACACTGTCACGCAGATAAATTTTCTGCATATTGGCAAGCTCCACCGGATTTTTCACTGCCTTCAAAAGTTCCGTAGGATTATTCTTTTCAATTACCGTATGTTTGTCGCACAAAGTCTTATAAAGTGCATAGCTGCAATATCTGGGGTCTGTTAAAATTTTCCCGCCCTCCGGCAGATTTTGCAGATAATCCACAATGTCTCCATACTCTTTCACCGTGATTTTCTGCTCCGTCAGATACTCTCTGACCGTATCAACCAACGCCTTGTCCTGCACAAACAAAACGGCCTCTGTCCGGGTAATATATCCGTAGGACATTGCCACCGGATTACATTCCACATCACACCCTCTGATGTTAAACAGCCACATCAAATCGTCCAGCTTGGTAAGAAGCATACTGTCCACACCCAGTTCGGACAGCTTTTCCCTTGTCTGCTTTAATTTCTCCGATACGCTGCAGCCGGCAATCTTCTCGTCCAGAACCGTCACCCTTCCCGCCGGGAACGGTGGTCTGTCCGTCCAAAGTCCCTCTGCTAAATCCTGTGTGTAAGCGAAACGTATCTTTTTGTCTGCCAGACTTTTTTCGTATTTTTTGCCCTCTCTGGCGGAAATCACTCTTCCGTCAAATCCAAGAGTCTGCCCCTCCGCCATATGGGTTTTTAAAAATTCCTCTATGGTAGGAACGCCGTCGTCTAACATACGGAACAGGGTAACCGTCGTCCCTTCCAGTTCATGCTCCGCCTGAATAAAATATCTTCCGTCCGTCCACAATCCGGCGCCCTCCTGCCATACAAGGAGCGTTCCGTTGGAACCGGTAAAGTTGGAAAAATACTCTCTCACCTTGAAATAATCGTTGACATACTCGGAATTGTGGAAATCCGCCGTAGGAATCATATAAAAATCAATTCCCGCCTCCCGCATCTTTCCTCTGAGTGCCTGTAATCTGTTCTGAATCACGCTGTTCTCCATCTCACATTCACACCTTTCTGTGCCTATTACTGCTCTTCCAAATAACTGTGCAAAAGTCCCACCGCTCTGGAGGTTCCCACTCTGTCGCAGCCAAGTTCCAGAAACATTTCCAAATCCTCTACCGTGGAAACACCCCCGGCTGCTTTGATTTTTACATTGGGACCAATATGCTTTTTGAACAGTTCAATATCCTCTTTCGTTGCACCTCCCGTGCCGAATCCTGTGGAAGTCTTGATATAATCTGCCCCGGCATTGGTAACCGCATGGCACATGGCAATTTTTTCTTCTTCCGTCAGATAACAGGTTTCCACAATTACCTTTAAAATATGATCTCCGCATGCCTTTTTCAGAATCCGGATTTCTTTTTCTACCTTTTCATACAACCCGTTTTTGACGTCTGCGATATTGATTACCATATCGATTTCATTGCAGCCGTCTGCAAGCGCCTGTCTGACTTCCTCCACCTTTGCTTCCGTGACGCTGTAGCCTAACGGGAATCCCACTACTGTACAGATATTCACCTTATCCCCGTAAGTCTCATGGATTCTCCTGATATATGCCGGCGGCACACAGACGCTGGCGGTGTGATATTTGACCGCTTCCTCACACAGTGTCACAATATCCTCCCATGTGGCATAGGGCTTTAACTGGGTATGGTCTACTTTTTTTAACATTTCCTCTGCTGTCATTGTCTCCTCCTTAAAAAAAGAGGGAAGCCCCAACGAGACTCCCCCTTGCTCTCTTTTATCCGATTCTGTTTAAATATTCAGAAATTCCTTTACTACTTCCGGCATTTTGTCAACATCACACTCTTTGTCATGAAGGACGGGAGCGGTACGAATTTCCTCGATAGCTGCGGGAACCTTCACATTTGCGAGTTTGGAAAGTTCATCCACCAGTTCAAAATCACCCATAGCGTCATACTTTTCATCAATGGCGTTCATAACGCTTCTGGTAAACTTGAAAGGACTTGCGGTAGACGCAATCACTGTCTTCTTCGCATCCTTTGTCTCTGCCAGATACTTCTGATATACTGCAGACGCCACAGCAGTATGGGTATCAATCACATATCCGCAGGCGTTGTAAAGACGCTTAATCTCCTCAGCCGTCTCAGCTTCGGTCGCATAATTTCCATAGAAATCAGCCAGCTCTTTCTGCATCTCGGCGGTGATTTCATATTTTCCTTCCCCGCTCAGTGCATTCATCAAATCACGGTTCTTGTCCGCATCATTTCCGGCAATGCGGTAAATCAGACGCTCCAAGTTGCTGGAAATCAGAATGTCCATGGAAGGTGACGTTGTGAGAATAAACTCTCTGTTTCTGTCATATGTACCGGTACGGAAGAAATCATACAGCACCTTATTGTCGTTGGACGCACAAATCAGCTTTGCAATGGGCAGTCCCATATTTTTTGCATAAAATGCAGCCAGAATATTTCCAAAGTTACCGGTGGGCACTACTACGTTGATTTCCTCGCCGTCAGCAATCTTACCCTCGTTTAACAATTTTACATAAGCATATACATAATAGCAAATCTGGGGAACCAGTCTTCCGATATTAATGGAGTTTGCGGAGGAGAACTGGAATCCCTTTCCGTCCATTTCCTTTGCCAGTTCCTTATCGTTGAACATCTTCTTCACACCGGTCTGTGCATCATCAAAATTACCGTGAATTGCCACTACCATAGTGTTGTCACCCTTTTGGGTTACCATCTGCTTTTCCTGAATGGGGCTGACACCGTTCTTCGGATAGAATACCACAATCCGGGTGCCTTCCACATCTGCAAATCCTGCCAGTGCAGCCTTTCCGGTATCTCCGGAGGTTGCGGTCAGAATAACAATTTCATTTTTAATATGGTTCTTCCTTGCGGAAGTAATCATCAGATGAGGCAGAATGGACAGCGCCATATCCTTAAACGCAATCGTGGAACCGTGGAACAATTCCAGATAATAAGCTCCCTCTGCTTCCACCAAAGGCGCAATCACATCCGTATCAAATTTCTTATCATAAGCTCTGTCAATACAGGTTTTCAGCTCTTCCTCCGTAAAATCGGTCAGGAACAGTTTCATTACCTCATATGCCACTTCCTGATAGGTCATGCCTGCCAGTTCTTTTAAACTCTTGTCCAATGCAGGAATATGGTCGGGCACGAACAGACCTCCATCATCGGAAAGTCCTTTCAGAATTGCCTCAGACGCTTTCACCTTTGTTCCATTGCTTCTCGTACTGTTGTATAACACTTCCATATCCATCCATACCTTTCCACTGTATCTTACGAAGGTTTCCTTCCTTATCTTCTGCGCTATTATAGCATACATTTTCATGCGGTGCAATTAATTTAGTTCGGCAAAGCAAAGAATTCATGCCCGCCGTGGCAGAATAAAAATACCAGATGGGTGTCAAACCACTTCATTTTGTCTGAATCGGCGTATTTTCGTGCCGCAAAAAACAGCGCCCCTTGGGAAATATCCTCCCCGTCCAAAGCTCGTCCCACCGCTTCCACCGTTTCGTCGCTGACCTTCACTTTCCAGTATGCCCCGTTTGCCACCGGCGAAAACTGCGTTACTCCGTTTTCTTTCTGAAAAACTACCTCCGATACACTGTCGGGAAATCCCTCCTCTGCCACACGGTTTAAAACCACGTTTGCCACAAGCAGTTTTCCCTCAATGTCCTCCGTTCCCGCCTCAGCCTCCACAATTCTGAGTAATGCCTCCATATCTTTCTCACAGAGCAATGCCTCCGCATTTCTTTCCCTTTCCACCACCTGATAATCCACAATGCGCTGTCCGGATGCCGCAAGCGTGGCAATCCCCATGGCATTTTTCTTGGCATCTGCCGTATACTGCTCGTCCAACCGTGTTTCATATGCCGGAATGGACGCTTTTTTATTTTCCTCCACCCCTCTGATACACAAAAAACTGAATAAAATCAAGAGGTTAATAAGCATCAGTCCGCTCATGGCTTTCTTATACATATCTCCTAATAATCCTTTCCCCTTTTTGGAATCTACACAATTATTAGTGTATGAGCGCTTCCCTGAAAATATTCTCTTTCTTTTTTGCACCGGAGATACTATAATTTGTTTATGAGCGCAAAAAACGATACAAAAGGGCAAAAATCGGATATGCACTATGAAGGCGTCTTCCCCGCAACCAAAAAGAGCGGAGAAGTCTATTATCGTGCCTCTTTGACATTTCGCAGAAAACATATCAGTCTGGGAAGCTACCCCGACCCGGAGAGGGCACACCTTGCGTATGTGGAGGGCTGTCGTATTTTGGAGGACTCCACTCTTACACTACTCCATTACCGTTCTTCCTCCCCTTTACTTTTCGAGAAATGGGTCTGCCTTGTAAATTTCCGGGACAACGGTATTTACTTTGGGAATCCCATTTATATCGGGCAGCGCCTTTTCTATTACTATATGTCCCCCTCCCATATTTTAAAATTCGATTTGGACGACCTTTTTTATTACTCCTCCCACAAAATCATGCGCAGGGGCGGACACTATTTTGTTGCCGATTACGGAATGCAGGTCAATATTGCCTCCCGCTACGGAATCAAAAATTATGCGGTTGCCGGCGTGGATTACCGGTTCCGAAACGGAGATGCTACCGATTACCGCCGTGAAAATCTGGAAATCTTTAATATTTACCACGGAGTCCGTGCCACACAAAAAAACGGACAGTACCGCTATACTGTCCGCATTCATATCAACGGCAACTATGTGGTTGGCACTTATTCCACCAAATTAGAAGCTGCCATTGCCTATAACAAAGCGATTGATATTTTACAGAAAAAAGGATTATCCAAAAATTTCACCCCAAACTATATTGAGGATATTTCTCCGAGAGAATATGCGGAAATCTATTCCTCCCTGTCCGTTTCCAGACAGATACTGGATTATTCCCCTCAGCCCTCGTCCAAATAGAGCTGTACCCGGTTCTGCACAATGTCGCATACTTCCTGAGCCGTTTTTCCTCCGGTAAAATATGCCGGAACCTCCTCTAAAACAATGTCGGTCACACCGTCCATATTCGCCTCCTGCGGTCGGGCACTTAAAAGCATGGTATATAACTGTTCCAGTTCCTCAGCTTCCACCGGCTCTAAAGTATAAAGTTCGACGCTTGCTGTGGAATCCAATACCGGCTGATGCATGCCAGGGTTTTTCTCCTGTTCCTCTTCAGCATAGTCCAGCATCTCTCTGAGCGAATGGGATAAAACCGGAAAACCATTCGAGACATTACTTCCGCAGGCTTCCCGTCCGATTTTTTCCTGCTTTTCCTCCGATAACAGAAAACGGATAAACTCCACCGCAGCCTCCGCATCCTTGCAGGATGCGTTCACCGCAATCATATCACCCGAAACAATATTTCCACTCTGGCCATCCTCCACCGGATACCCAATATATACTTCCTTCCCCTGCAAAAGTCCATGAGCTTCCCGTACATAGTTAAGCCCCGAAATATAAGCACAGGAACACAGAACCTCTCCCTCGGCAATTCTATCCTGCCCACCGAAATTCTGTCCATTGTCATCCCCAAAGTCCGCAGCCGTCTCCAACAGGGATACCGCTTGTTCACTGCAAAAATAGCTCGTGCGGCTCTCCCTGTCTATAAATTTTCCTCCAAGCCCTCCACTCAAAGCAATATTTGCAAAAACAATACTGCTGTCATATCCGCAAAATGCCGCTTGCACACCGGATTTCTTCAGGCACTGTAACATTTCCTCCATCGTCCAGCCCTCTCTGTTGCCTACCAGCTCCGAGGAAGTTATCAGCGTCTGTACGGAAAAGCGGAAAGGAACCGCATAGTAATTGCCATTCGCCTCACCGGCACTTCTCAGGTTTTCCGGCATCTTCTCTCTTTCCTCTGCGAAATCCTCCGTCAAATCCCGCAGAATCCCTTTGCTGGCTGCCGCTTTTAAATCCATTGCATAGTTGCTTAAAAGAGCCGGGCCTCCTCCACCGCTCACCTCAGCCTGTATCCGGGTACGGAAATCACCATAATTTTCTCCCTGCTGTGGAGTCCGCAATACAATCTCATACTCTTTATTTCTTTTGTTAAATTCTACCACCATTTGCTTCAGAAACGTATCCGCATAGGTCAGCGCAAATTCCAACTGCGTCTTATTCTGCAAGACAGTCTCCTGCGAGGCGTGCAGTAGCAGATAATTTTCTTTCGTTCTTGCCAGCATGATAACCCCGCCGGTCTCATCTATATCCGCATAGCATAATGCCTTCGGATAAATCCCCTGTTCCTCAAAACGCAGAATATTTTCTGCTTTTCCCTCCTTCGGAGCAAGCTGCCAAATTCCGTCTATCGTACACAAAAATCCCTCGGTCAGAGTCCCTTTCTCATTTTCTTTCCAGACAGCAATGTCCGATACATTCATCTGCAGTTCGTCCGTTGCAAAGAGCGGTTCTTTTTCTCCCTGTCTCCAGATTTGGAGCCCTCCGGATACACCATTTCCGCAAAAACCAATTTCCTTTTGTGTTGCAGACGGATACCTCATCTGATAAACAACTCCCGGTAACACCGGCTCTTCTTTTTCCTCAAATTCACTGTCCAAAATTTTTATTCCGCTTAATGTGAGAATATATACCGTTCCATCCTCACAGACGAAAAAAGAACGCATTTCCTGACAGACCTCTTTAGACAGCGCCCCTGCTGAAATCATTCGGGACGTGTAACCTTTTTCCTCCGACCATTCGGTCAGATAAAATTGACGGTTGGGAAAAAGACTTTCCTGCAGCATATACACATGTCCGTTTTCCCCTATAGAAGCCCCGACCATATAACAAATATCATCTTCTAACAGTTCCGCATAATATATGGGAAAGTTTTCCCACTTTTCATAAGGTGCCTCCAGCTTCTGAACGCAATTCCCCTTACAGACCATACCAGAATCCTGAATTTGAGTAATACGGTATATAGTGTCTCCCAGTCTGTTCCACCGTTCATTCCTGCCCTTTTCATCCTCTGCAATACTTTCCTGCAACGCCGCCTCCGCATCCGGCAGTTCCTGTTCCTGCAGTATCCATACCGTTTTTTCATTGTCCGTACCTGCCGCCGCTTCACTCCCCTGTGTCATTTCCCGGCTTCCACAGGCGCTGAGCAATATGGTAAGTATTAATAGGAATGCCAGATATTTTTTGCGCATACTCGTCTCCTTTAAAATAGTGGGATGAAATCACCTCAAACCACTATTTTACTTTACCATCTGAGCTCTCATTAGTCAATAATCTATTATTATATTAATGCATGTAATTGCATCGGCTTACATGGAAAAACCCCAATCTGTAATTTACGCCATCACAGATTGAGGTCCCTATACCATAAAATATTCTGTTATTTCTCCGAGTAATCAATAAAGCTGATATTCAAATCCGCATATCCTGCGATTCCGTCAATGCTGGCATCCGTACTGTACTGCCACATGGAGAATTTATACGGGTAATCCGGCACATCCGACTGTTGGGAGAGCCACACGTCATAAGCGGTTAATTTGGATAAATCCACCTGCTTAATCAGCCACTCCTTATTACCGTAAATCATGGGCTTATAGCCTGCCGCCTGCACGGTATCCAGAAAAGTCTTTGCAATGTCCGTCTTTTCCGACTTGCTCAGATTATCAATTCTCGCCGTGTCATTGGTAATGGGTTCCATATCAAACGCCACCGGATAAGTGATTTTGTAGTCCTTGATATTTTCCAGCACCATATTGGCTTCCTCCACGGCTTCCTCCTTGGTAATCGCCTGTGAAAAGAAATACACTCCGATTTCCAGTCCGGCATCCGTTGCTCGCTTGATATTGTCCGCAAAATACTCATCCAGCACAAGCTGACCGCTTCCGTACCCTCTTGCTCCCACGCGAATCATCACAAAATCCACGCCGGCTTTCTTTACTTTCCCAAAGTCCACATAATCCTGATACTTTGAAATATCCGTTCCCACAAAGGAAACCTGTTTTCCCTCCTCATAATATTTCATGAGGTTGGACTGACACACAAGTTTGGTGAAATCATATTCATGCTTCGGGAGATATGGGCTGATTAGCACCCACTCTTCCCTTCCGTCCGCATACTGTATCAATGTATGCTTTCCGTCGGTTGCCGGGTCATTGGCTGCCGTTTCCTTCGGCGCATCTTCTTTTGTTTCGGGAACCGCTTCCGTTTCTTTTTCTTCCGGGTACATATCCCAGAAATCCAAATCATCCGGGCTCAAAGTACTTCCCGATAACAGTTTATCCGTATCCGGATATTTCTCTTTTACCTCCTGCGTCTCTACAACAGCCTCCACCGTTTCCGGCTGCGGAGTTTTATGGCTGCTGTCCTTATGATTCATCAGAAGAACCACTACCAGAATAGCTGCCACAAACAGCGTTACCGCCACAATCGCCGTAACCACAGTAGGGGTCAGCCCGGAGTGTTCCTCATAATCATCCGGCAAGTGCATACCACTCCTCCTCTCATTTCCTACAACTTAATAATTGCTTTCTTCGGACATTTTGCCACACAGGCGCCACAGCCCACACATTTTTCATGGTCGATAATGGCATGGAAATTCTCCACTCTCACCGCTCCTTTGGGACAGGTTTTCACACAGATACCGCAGCCGATACAGCCCACCTGACATGCTTTCATGGTGACAGGCCCCTTATCCGTAGAGCTGCACGCCACCACTTCCTTCGCCCGGTAGGGAATCAGGGAAATCAAATGCTTGGGGCATACGGCAATACATTTCCCGCACGCTTTACATTTCTCTTTATCTACCACGGCTATGCCGTCAATCACCTGAATTGCCTCAAAAGGACAAACCTTTGCACAGGTGCCGAATCCGAGGCATCCGCTGTTACAAGCCTTGGGACCGCCGTTTGGCACAAAACTCAACATTCTGCAATCTTCCACACCGGTGTAATCGTAATCTTTCACTGCCTTGTTGCAATCACCCTTGCAATGTACAAAAGCAACCTGTTTTTCCGCCGCAACTGCTTCCACTCCCATGATAGCGGCAATTTTCTGTCCGACGGCTTCCCCGCCAACAGGGCAGGCATTGACAGGCGCCTCGCCCTTTGCGATTGCCGCAGCCAGTCCGGAACAGCCCGCATAACCGCATCCGCCGCAGTTGTTGCCCGGAAGCTCCGCCAGAACAGCCTCTTCCTTTTCATCTACTTCCACTTTAAACCTGATACCTGCCACGCCGAGGAAAAGTCCCACGAATATACCTACAATACCTACCACGACAGCGGCTGTAATAATTCCTGTTACACTCATTTGTCGTCCCTCCTTCTACAGTAATCCGGAGAATCCGCAAAACGCAATTGCCATAAGTCCCGCTGTCAGCAGCACAATAGGCATTCCCCGGAAAGGCTTAGGCACATCATTGTATTCCATTTTTTCGCGAAGTCCTGCAAGAATCACAATGGAAATGGTAAATCCAAGCGCTGTGGCAAAGCCGTTTACAACACCGGTAAGGATTCCGTAGTTTTTCTGTACATTGGTAAGCGCCACGCCGAGCACTGCACAGTTGGTAGTAATCAGCGGCAGATAAACACCCAGCGCCTCATACAGAGACGGCATGGATTTTTTCAAAAACATCTCCACAAACTGCACCAACGCAGCTATTACCAGAATAAATACGATGGTCTGCAAATATTCAATATGAAATTTCTGTAACACATACTTATAAATCACTCCCGCCACGGCGCTGGCAAGCGTAATGACGAAAATAACCGCTGTTCCCATTCCGGCAGCCGTCTTGATTTTCTTGGACACGCCAAGGAACGGACACAGACCGAGGAACTGGCTGAGCACCACGTTACTCACCAGAGAGGAGCTAATCAATAAAATCAGCAAACTTGTCACATTTTCCATTTATTTATCCTCCTCTTCCAGATTCACATACTCTAATTTTTCATCTTCCGGATTCGCCTTTGCGGAACTTTCTTTTTGCGCATTTCCGGCTTTTGGATTCGCATTTGCGGAATTTTCCTTTTTCACATTTCCGTCCTTCGGATTCTCCTTGGCATCATAAAATCTCTTGGAGCATCCGCTGTCCGAACAGTTCATACAATCCTCACTGCATCCCGACTGAATCTTGCTTGTATCTTTTCCTTTGGCGGCAAGAGCACTCTTCACCCAGTTCTGCAGCGCCGTCAGTGCTGCAAGTACAAAGAATGCACCGGGTGCCAGAACAAGAATACCGATGGGCACATAGGAATCCGGCATTATCTGCAGTCCAAACAAGGTTCCCGCGCCGAATATCTCACGGCAGGCACCGATACAGGTTAACGCCACCGTAAATCCAAGTCCCATTCCCAAGCCGTCGAACAGGGACGGAATCGGCGGGTTGGAATATGCGTAACTCTCCGCACGTCCCAAGATAATACAGTTTACAACAATCAAAGGAATGTAGACGCCAAGCGACTTATTTAAGGACGGAAGGTATGCCTCCAAAAGCAGCTGCACCACCGTCACAAAAGACGCGATAATAACAATAAATGCCGGGATTCTCACCCTGTTCGGAATCAGCTTGCGCATGGCTGAAATCATCAGATTGCTCATTGCCAACACCGCTGCCGTGGTAAGTCCCATTCCGAGACCGTTCATGGCTGACGTAGTAACGGCAAGGGTAGGACACATACCAAGAGTAAGCACAAAGGTGGGATTTTCTTTTACAATACCGTTAAAAAGTCTTTCCATTGGTTTATTCATTGCTTCCACCTCCCTGTGCTAACTGTTCAAATGCCGCCAGACTTCCGTTCACCGCATTCGTCACCGCTTTGGTGGTAATGGTTGCACCACTGATGGCGTCAATTTCACTGTCGGAAGTTTTACCGCTTTTTGTATAGGTAAAGGAGCTTACATTTTTCTCATGGAACTGGGGAACCAGCACATCTCCCGCTTTCATTCCCAGTCCTGCGGTCTCTGAGATTTCCAAAATGGAAATGTCGTTCACGGTGCCGTCCAGACGGATTCCCACATACAGAACAATATTTCCGCCATAGCCCTCTCTGGAGGTACTCTCAATCACATAGCCCACCAGACCGTCTCCGGCGTCCTTCGCCTCGTAAACCGTTCCAATCTCAACACCGGTATCGTTTAACTGCTGTTCTACCGTGCTGTCCGGAGTATATTCCGTCTCCGCAAAGGAAGTTGCATCTTTAAATACCGTCGCGCACGCCTCCTGAATGGCTTTTTCCTCCTGCAGCCGGATAGGTTCCTTGGTCAGTTCATATACAAAGCCCAGAATCAGACCGGAAATCAGTGTAATGGCAAATAAGATTCCTGCCTCTTTCAGCATTACTTTTACATCGGAATTATTTTTCATGTTTTTTACCTCCTTTGCCAAAGGCGGTAGGTTTTGTCACCTTTTCTATCAAAGGAACAAGCAGATTGCCCAAAATAATCGCATAGGAAACGCCCTCTGCTCCCGGTCCGAAAATACGGAAAATTCCGGTCATCAGTCCCAAAAAGATACCGTACAGGTACTGTCCCTTTATGGTGATGGGGCGCGTCACATAGTCCGTTGCCATAAAGAACGCACCGAGCATTAATCCGCCGCCTGCCAACTGCGCCGACAGATAGGCGGGGTCAAATCCGTGTCCGCCGAAAATTCCGGCAAACAGAACAAAGGTCACAATATAACTTCCGGGAATCCGCAAATCAATCACTCCCAGAAGAATCAGGAAACAGGCTCCGATTAAAATGGCAATCATGGAAGTTTCACCAATCGTACCGGCTGTGCGTCCAATCACCATATCCATGACATTGACGCTCTCCCCGGCCTTCAGTGCAGCAAGCGGTGTCGCACCGGTATAAGCATCACAGGTAAAATCCGTCATCTGTGACGGGAAAGAAATCAACAGAAAACATCTGGCAGCCAGCGCCGGGTTCATAAAGTTCTGTCCCAGTCCGCCGAACAGCATTTTCACTACCAGAATGGCAAAAATGCCTCCTAACGCCGCCATCCAGAGGGGAATACTAACCGGCAGGTTCAGTGCCAGCAAAAGTCCCGTAACCACTGCAGACATATCTGTAATGGTACGTTTTCCCATACATAATCCAAACAGAAACTCTGTAAGAACCGTGCTTGCGACCGTAACCAATACCACAAACAGCGCTCTCACACCAAAATTATAAATTCCGAATCCGGTCGCCGGCAACAGGGCAAGAATGACCGCAGTCATAATTCCACCGGTAGTCACCTTGGAACGGATATGCGGATTGGAAGATACCTTAAATAATTCACTCACTGTTCTTTCCCCCCTATTTCTTTTTCTTCTTGGCAAGCAGGATTTTACGCATGGACTTAATTTCCTGCGTCAGAGGACGCTTCGCCGGGCAGATAAAACTACAGCAGCCGCACTCGCAGCATTCCATTCCGTCATTTTTTAAGAACGCTTCCTCGTCAAAATGTTCGGCATAATCCGCAAGACGGCTCGGCATTACTAGTCCCGGACAAACCTCTACGCAGCGTCCGCAGTTAATGCAGGGCCCCGGCTCCATTGCCGATACCTCATCTTTTGTAAACGCAAGCAATGCCGTGGACGTCTTTGTGGTAGGCACCTTTGTGTCAAACATACCGACTCCCATCATCGGTCCGCCGCAGATGATTTTCTCCGGCTGCTCCTTAAAGCCTCCTGCCTCTGCAATCAGTTCCTCATAGCAGGTACCGATTCGCACACGGAAATTGCGGGGATTTGCCACCGCATCGCCGGTGACGGTGACGATTCTCTCCATAAGGGGTCTTCCTTCCACCACCGCACGGTACACGGAAACCACGGTATCCACATTATTTACAATACATCCCGCATCTGCCGGCAGCATGGAAGAATTGATTTGTCTGCCGGTGGTGGCGTAGATTATCTGTCTCTCAGCGCCCTGAGGATACTTGGTTTTCAAGGCTTTAACACTGATTCTCTTTTCATCCTTAGTCAACTGTCTGAGCAGGGAAATACAATCGGGTTTGTTATCCTCCACCGCCAAAATGCCCTGTGCATTATCAAACAATTTCAAAATCACTTTCAGACCGCCAATCAGTTTTTCCGGCTCCTCCAACATTCTGCGGTAGTCGGACGTCAGGTACGGCTCGCATTCCGCACAGTTGGCGATTACATATTCTATCTTGTCCGGATCCTTCGGGGACAGCTTTACATGAGTGGGGAATCCCGCGCCTCCCATGCCGACAATACCCGCTTCCTTCACGGCATCAATAATCTCTTCCTTCGTCAGCTTGTCCACCGGCGCCACCGGATAAAATCCGGTTTCCTCATACAATCCGTCATTCTCAATCACAATGCTCATCACATTGTCGCCGCTCACCACACGCCTCGGCTCTATCACCTTGACCGTTCCGGAAACGGACGCATAAATCGGCGCCGATACAAAACCTGCACTCTCCGCAATTTTCTGCCCTACCAGAACATGGTCGCCCTTTGCCACGATTGGCTGGGCGGGCGCTCCGATATGCTGCGATAATGGATACACCAAATCGCCCTTGGGGAGCACATCTTTGATTGGCTTGTCCTTGGACAAATCTTTTCCATCATAGGGATGGATACCACCCACAAACGTTAATCTCGCCATAATCCTTCGTCCTTTCTGATGTTTTTTCTCATTTCGTCTCATATGTCGTAATTTGTCGTTTGCACACTTTATTTAAATATACTATTTTTTTCATTAAAATACTACTGTATTTTTGAAAATTATGCTATGATAAATACAATTAAGACATTATCCTTGTTACAGGAGGAATCATATGAAAATTTCCAAAGAAACACTAGAGAATTTCAGAATTTCATACCCTTTGGAGCGTCTGGCACCATTGGAGCGCATCCTGTTTCTGGATATTGAAACCACCGGTTTTACCGCCCGTTCCTCCTATCTTTATCTGGTCGGATGCGCATATTATCAGGCAGGAAAATGGCACACCATCCAGTGGATGGCGGAGAATTACTCACAGGAAACGGAACTCATTACCGCATTCTTTGAATTCGCCAAGTCCTATAAATATCTGGTACATTTTAACGGCAACAACTTTGACCTGCCTTTCCTTACCCAGAAATGTGCCATGCTGTCGCTGCCCTACACTTTCGACGATTTTATCGGGCTCGATTTATATAAACGAATCGCCCCTTACAAATATTTTCTGCACCTGCCCAACTGCAAGCAGAAAACTTTGGAGCTCTTTTTGGGAATCAACCGAAAGGACGTCTTTTCCGGCGGCGAGTTAATCGGCATTTACCACGATTACCTGAAATCCCCCTCGGAATTTTCCGAGAAAGCTCTCTTTCTCCACAACGCAGACGACATTAAGGGAATGTTGGAAATTCTACCCATTTTAGCTTACTATGACCTGTTTGACGGTGAGGTCAAGGCAAAGAAGGTTCAGGCAAACTACTACAAGGACATAAACGGAGCACGCAGAAAGGAGCTGCTTATCACGCTCTCCCTGCCCACACCGCTCCCCAGACCGGTATCCGCCTCCGCCTCCAACTGCTATTTTAAAGGCGATGGGGATGTTGCCACCTTAAAAGTTCCCATTTACGAGGAGGAACTGAAATACTTTTATTCCAATTACAAAGACTACTATTATCTTCCCACGGAGGATGTGGCTCTCCATAAATCCGTTGCCGGCTTTGTGGATAAAGCCCACCGCATGCAGGCAACCGCAGCCACCTGCTACACGCGGAAGTTTTCCAATTACCTGCCCCAGTGGGAAATCTTATTTGAGCCGTTTTTCAAGAGGGATTACAAGAGCCGTGAATTATTCTTTGAATTGACGGATGAAATGAAAAAGAACCGCGACGGTTTCAGCAGCTACGCGAACCATGTCCTATCCATGATTGCGACCACTTACTAACGCACTTTACCGGCATGTTTTGTGTTTATCATCAACACGTTTTTCCTATAAGTCACTTAAAAGGGTCTGAGTTTCAAACTCAGACCCTAATCATTTTAATCTTTCTTATGAAATTGCAACATCTATTACACTCTGTTGCCCTTATCCGATTGCCATCTCTTTACTTTCCCGGTTTGATATAGAAGAAAGAACCGTTTCTGTCAAATCCAATCTCCCTATAATTCATTATCTGCTCGGTACTTCCGATAAAGAGATAACCTCCGTTTGCAATGGACTTATAAAATTTGCGGAATACTTCGTCTTTCGCTTCTTCCGTAAAATAAATCAGCACATTGCGGCAGACAATCATATGGCAGTCCGTAGGGTAAGTATCTTTGAGCAGATTGTGCTCCTTAAACTCAACTCTCGCCTTTATCTCATCTGCAATCTTGTAGGACGGACCTACCTGTGTAAAATATTTCTGTTTGAAATCGGCAGGCACGGACGCAATACTCTTTTCAGAATAAAGTCCCACTTTCGCCTTGGCAATTACCTGCTTGTCCAAGTCCGTTGCAACAATCTTTATCTGATTGAGCGGAATATGTCTGGACAGTGCCATTACCAGAGAATACGGCTCGTCTCCCGTGGAGCACGCCGCACTCCAGATTTTCAAATTCCTGCCAAATTTCTTAATCAAGTCAGGAATTATCGTCTTGTCCAGTATCTCCCACTGATCCGGATTGCGGTAAAACTCGGAAACATTAATTGTAATGTAATTGACAAATTCCTCAAACAGCTTTTTGTCTGTCTGAATTGCCTGTACATACTTATCGTAACCGACAATCTTGTTCTTCGCAATCAAGGTATCAATTCGACGCTTCATCTGCTTTTCTTTATAGCTGTTCAAATCGATGGTTGTAAGCGTCAATACCTGTTTCTTAAAATACTCATAATCATATACCATGAGCACCCCATCCTGCCTGTCATTTGTATAGTAGTTATTTTAAATTATTCAGCGTCATTATCGGACTCTGCAGCGATTACAGCGTCAATATCTACAGATACAACGTCCTCATCGGACTCTTCTTTCTCTGCTGCGGGTTCCGGAGCAAGAAGTGCTTTCACACTCAGGGAAATCTTCTTGTCTGCTTCGTTGAAGTCAACAACCTTTGCGGTTACTTCCTGTCCAACGCTAAGTACATCAGAAGGTTTCTCGATATGCTCTTTTGCAATCTGAGATACATGAAGCAGTGCGTCAACGCCGGGCTCCAACTCTACGAATGCACCAAAGTCAGTCATTCTTGCAACCTTACCGGTTACAACATTGCCCACTGCATACTTTGTTGCAGCATCCTTCCAAGGATTTGCATCATCAAACTTTAAGGACAAAGCAATCTTGTTGCCGTTAATTTCTTTAACCAGAACGTTGAGCTTATCGCCAACCTTAAATACTTTCTTGGGATGCTCTACTCTTCCCCAAGACATCTCGGAAATATGAAGCAGACCGTCTGCGCCGCCCAAATCAATGAATGCACCGAAATCGGTAACGTTCTTAACAACACCTTCCACGATGTCGCCTTCTTTGATTCTTGCAAACAGCTCTTTCTGCAGTTCAGCCTTCTTAGCTGCAATAAGCTGTCTGCGGTCGCCGATATATCTTCTTCTCTTCGGATTGTATTCGGTAATTACAAATTCGATTTCCTGTCCTGCATATTTGGTCAGGTCTTTCTCGTAAGTATCGGATACCAGACTTGCAGGGATGAAAATTCTCACTTCATCAACAATAACGCTCAGACCGCCGTCCAGTACCTGAGATACGGTAGCTTTCAGAACTTCCTTATTGTTATAAGCCTCTTCGATTCTCTTGTTGCCTCTGTCAGCAGCCAGACGCTTGTATGTGAGAAGAACCTGTCCTTCTCCGTCATTTACTTTCAGGATTTTCACTTCCATGGTGTCCCCGGGCTTTGCTACAGTGGTAAGGTCCACGCTGGAATCGTTGGTGTATTCGTTCTTGGTAAGAATACCATCAGATTTGTATCCGATGTTGAGAACAATCTCTTCCGGTTTCACATCGATGACTGTACCTTCAACTACCTCTCCTGCATGTATTGTCTTTAATGATCCTTCTAACATTTGTTCAAAAGTTAATTCTGACATAATTTTGAACCTCCTCAATTAATTTATTCGGGGTGGATGCCCCGGCAGTAATTCCCACTAGTCGAACAGATTTAGGTAGCTCTAAATGCAAGTCATCCAGTGTTTGTATAAAATAGGTGTTCGCACACTCCCTGCTGCAAATTTCGTACAGTTTTCTGGTATTGGAGCTGTGCCTGCCTCCTATTACAATCATGACGTCAGCCTCTTTCGCCAGTGCTTTTGCTGACTGTTGGCGCTCCTCTGTTGCATTACAGATAGTGTTCACAACACTATCATTGTAACCTTTTTTTTGAAAAATTTCAACTATATATTGAAATTTATTGTAATTATATGTCGTTTGGGAAACAATGCAAAGTTTTTCTCCTTTTTCAGGTGTAAATTTTTCTGCATCTTCCGGGGTTTCGAGCACCGTCACCGGACCGCTGCACCACCCTACGATTCCTTCTACCTCCGGGTGCGCCGGGTCACCGATAACGATGACATGGCACCCTTCCTCGCTCTTTTTTTCCACCACACGGTGAATCTTTTTTACAAAAGGACAGGTAGCGTCCACACACTCCAGCCCGTTTTTTTCCATAATGTCATAAATCTCTCTGGCAACACCGTGGGCGCGGATAATAACCGTGGCAGGCGCTTCCATTCTCTTAAGCGCTTCCTTGTCGGGAATGACAAAGACACCTTTTTCCTCCAGTTCCCGCACCACTTCCTCATTATGGACAATGGGGCCATAGGTATAGATAGTTTTCCCTGTTTTAATCTGTTCATACACAGTATCCACCGCACGCTTTACACCGAAGCAAAAGCCTGCGCACTGCGCCAGTCTGACTTCCATACTGCTCTCTCTTTCTTTCAACGATGTTCTTCGCAAATACGCACGATTTCGGCAATCACCTCGTCGATACCCATGTCGGAGGTGTCCACCAAAACAGCGTCCTCTGCCTGCTTTAACGGAGAGTTTTTCCGGTGCATGTCCCGATAATCCCTCTCCTCAATATCCTGCCTGATTTTCTCAAGGTCACAGCTTTCCCCCTTCGCCGTCAGCTCGTCAAATCTTCTTTTTGCCCTCACGGTGCTGCTTGCAGTCAGATAAATCTTCACCTGTGCATTGGGAAGCACGCAGGTTCCGATGTCTCTTCCGTCCATGATACAGTCGTTTTTTGCCGCAAGCGCCTGCTGCAGTTCCACCAGTTTCACTCTCACGTCGGGATTGGGGCTGGTGGCGGACGCCATGTTTCCCACTTCCTCCGTCCGCAGATAAGGATTGACATTTTCCCCGTTCAGATACACCACCTGAACGCCGTCCTCGTATCCGATGGTAATATCCGCCTCCCTGCACTTTGCACTGATAGCGGCGGCATCCTCTGCCGGAATGTTTTCCCTTATCATAAAAAGAGCCATGGCACGGTACATGGCGCCGGTGTCCACATAAATCAGATTCATTTTTTTTGCCACTGCCTTGGCAATGGTACTTTTTCCGGCGCCTGCCGGTCCGTCAATCGCTACATTATAACTCATACTGTTTCTCCTTTTATGTTCACATTTCTGTGTTTTCATCCATTTCTTTTGCGGCACACTCTCCCGCAAGATGCCCGGTGGACCATGCTATCTGAAGATTAAATCCTCCGGTCAGCGCATCCAGATCCAATACCTCACCGGCAAAGAACAGATTCTTCACCTTTTTGGATTCCATGGTGGAGGGATTGACCTCCTTCACGGACACCCCGCCGCGGGTAATAATTGCCTCCGCAAAAGAACGGGTTCCCGTCACTGTGAGGGGAAGATTCTTAATCAGTGTAACAAAACTCTTCCGTTCCTCCCGCGTAACCTCATTCACCTTTTTATCCGGGTGAATTCCGGAAAGCTGTATCATGACCGGAATCAGTCTGGTCGGAAAAAGCCCGCCCAGTGCATTTTTGAACTGCCTGTTCTGATTTTCCTCAAAATCCCGCAAAATCCGCTTATCCAACTGCTCCATATTCAGTGCCGGCTTTAAATCGATAAAAAGATGCACGTCCTCTTTTGGATTCTGCGGATAAAAACAACTTGCACTCAGGACAAGCGGCCCGCTGACGCCGAAATGGGTGAACAGCATTTCACCGAATCCGTTATACAGCTCCTTTTTGCCGCAGTTCATGCGAAGGGAAACATTTCTTAAAGATAATCCCATCAAATCCGCGCACCACTGTTCCCTCGTTTCCAGAGGAACCAGTGACGGTCGGCACTCGCAGATTTTGTGTCCCTGCGCTTTCGCAAATTCATATCCGTCCCCGGTGGAGCCGGTACTGGGATAGGACAAACCGCCGGTACACACAATTACCGCATCCGCTTTGATTTCTTTTCCGTCGGACAGTTTCACTCCCGATGCGCTTATCTCCGGTGTACCTTTTGTCAAAAGTTCCTGCACTTTTGTGTGGAGCCGGACATTCACGCCCAAATCTTTCAATCTTCTCTGCAGCGCCCCTATCACATCCGAGGAATGGTCGGACACCGGAAAGACCCTGTCCCCTCTCTCCACTTTTAGAGGGCAGCCTGCCTTTTCCAAAAGTTCCATAACCGCCCGGTTATCGTACTGATAAAATGCACTGTAAAGAAATTTCCGGTTGGTGACAACATTCTCAAATAAAACCTCCATATCCGCTCCGTTGGTTACGTTGCACCTTCCCTTGCCGGTAATAAACAGCTTCTTACCCGGCTTTTCATTCTTTTCCAGCAAAGTTACCTTGGCACCCGCCTCCGCTGCGGCGATTGCCGCCATCATTCCGGCTGCTCCCGCGCCAATCACAAGTACCTGTCTCACTGTTTGTCCTCCCTTCTCAGGGAATAATTCAGCATAGGTTCCTCATCTATAAAGTTAATCTCATCATTCAGATACACCTGATAGTTATTCCATGTTTCCTCTAACATCTCCAGATTCTTTTTCACATCCTGAGGACACTTTAAGCAAAGCGCCACCACCAGCGCATTGATAACGCTGAGCGGCGCCACCAGTGAATCCACAATGGAAACCATATCGCTTCTCGCAAGCAGATTGCAGGAAGAATACAGATTCATCGGGGAATGAATACTGTCGGTTATGGCAATCACCTTGGCATTTCTGTCATTGGCAAACTCCATGGCTTTCAGGGTACGCATGGAATACCTCGGAAAGCTGATTCCGATAAAACAATCCTTCTCACTGATACGGATCATCTGTTCAAAGGTCTCACTGACGCTCGTAGTATTGAGCAGTACCACATTTCCGCGAATCATATTCAGATAAAAATGTAAAAATGCCGCCAGCGGCTCGTTACTTCTCAGCCCCATGATATAAATGGTTTCCGCCGAGAGAATGGTGGAAACAGCCGATTCAAATGCCGCAGGGTCCAAATTGTCTATGGTATCCTGCAGTTTTTCTATATCCGCCGAAAGAACGGAGGTCAGAATTTCCGACTGGGAACTTCTTCCGTATTTTGCGTCCATCCTCTGCATATTGCTGAGCTTTCCGCGGACGCACTCCTCCAAAGCCTTCTGGAACTCCGGGTATCCGTCATATCCGATGCCGGAGGCAAAGCGCACTACCGTGGATTCGCTGATACCCAACGTCTCCCCTAACTTTGCCGCCGTCATAAATACCGCCTGATCATAATGCTCGGAAATATAATTGGCAATCGCCTTATGGCTCTTGCTCATCTTGTCATACTGTTCCTTTATCCTGTTCAGAATATCGTAATTCTTTTCCATCCGTTTTCCGACTCCTTACTCCTGCTTTTCCCCGGCAAATGCCCTGTAAGAACGCTCCAAAAGCTCCAGAGATTCCCTGTCGGACAAGTCATAATCTCCGGTCAGTGACATACAGGCAGCGCCATGAATGAAAATCCACATTTTCATAAAAAGTCCGCTGGGGTCCGGACACCCCGACACTCTCGCCAGATTGATTTCATACACCACATTTCCCTCGTCGCCGTTCAAAACCTCATACATGCTCTTTCTGCGGTTTTCGCCGGATACAAAAAGAAGTTCAAACAGATGGCGCTCCTCTCTGGCGAAGGCAATATAAGCCATACCCAGATTGGCAAACGGTGTTTTTCCGATTCTGGGATAAAGACTGTAATAATCCCTAAAAAAAGAAACAGCCCTCTCGTAAACCGCATCCCACAGCTCATCCATGTTTTTATAA
This sequence comes from uncultured Acetatifactor sp., assembly GCA_934426825.1. Lineage (GTDB taxonomy): Bacteria > Bacillota > Clostridia > Lachnospirales > Lachnospiraceae > Acetatifactor. The sequence continues at coordinate 360,705 of CAKRYI010000001.1, forward strand.
ACACGGAAAATCGGCTGCGTGGAGCATCCGGCATGCGCCGCCACTTTTCTGGCGGTCACATTGGCGAATCCCTCCTCGCGGGTCATTGCAAAGGCTGTATCCAGTATTTGTTCCATGGTAATTGTTTCTTTTCTTGCCATATCTCGCTCCACTGTAAAATAATTCCGAAACCTCTATAACACTTGTTATTTTACTTGGTGAAAAACAGCTTGTCAAGAGTTTACTGCACGACTTGGCTGTACATTTCCGGCCGGCGGTCCCTGTAAAGTCCCCAGTTAAAGCGTTCTTCCCGCAGTTCATCCAAATCGTAGTCCGCCGTGAGGACACACTCTCCCGTCCGTGCTGCACATGCCACCAATTCTCCGGTGGAGTCGGTCAGGAAGCTGGAGCCGTAAAAACAAAGTTCCGAGCGCTGCCCACCGTTTTCGCTGTCCGGTTCCACCGTCTCCGTGCCAAACCGGTTTGCCGCCGCTACAGGAATGATATTTGCCGCCGCATGTCCCTGCATCACACGTCTCCAGTGCGGCATGCTGTCACACTCCAGAATCGGTTCGCTGCCGATGGCTGTGGGGTACAAAAGCAATTCCGCACCTTCCAGTGCCATGCACCGTGCCGCCTCCGGAAACCATTGATCCCAGCAGATTCCGACACCGATTTTTCCAAAGGAGGTATCCCAGACCCGGAAGCCGGTATTTCCCGGTGTAAAATAAAATTTCTCCTGATAATAATGGTCGTCCGGAATATGAGTTTTGCGGTACACGCCCAAAAGTTTTCCGCAATCCAGCATGGCAACGGAATTGTACAGCACGTTTTTATCCCTCTCGTAAAAGCTGACCGGTATCACAAGTCCCAATTCCTCACTTACTTTTTGAAAATGGCAGACAGCGTCATTCTCCTCCACCGGCTTTGCATAACCGTAAAAAGAATAATTCCTCTGCTGGCAAAAATAGTGCCTTTCAAACAATTCCGGCAAAAGCACCACATTCGCACCCTCTCCTGCCGCCTGACGCACCAGTCTGTCCGCTGTTTGTATATTCTGTTCCACCCCTACACTGCACTGCATCTGCACTGCGGTCAACACTACTTTTCTCATTTTTTCCTCATTTCTGCGCACGTTCTTTGCGCATAGCGAGTTTGTGTCAAGTGCGCGCAGACACAAATCTCGTGATTGAAAAATTTTATTTTTCAATCTTTCTCCTGTCATCCGCTCCTCCCTTTCGGGTAACGGATAATTCTCCTTTCTCCCGCCTTTTTATCAACGTTTCGGAATCTGCTGGGTAATGCAGTGAATATTTCCGCCGCCCAGTAAAATATCCCTCGCCGGAACCTGGCAAATTTTCCTGTCCGGGAACAGACGCCCTAAAATATCTGCTGCGGTTTTATCCATTTCATCTCCGAATCCGGGCACTATCACACTGCCGTTGGCAATATAGAAATTCACATAGCTTGCCGCCAGCCTTTCCCCGGCGTCCCGCACGTCCTCGCCCTCTTCAAACACATACCCCTGCAAATCCTCTTCTCTCACCAGAACCGGCATTTTCGGAATCGGCAGCTTATGTATTCTAAAGGGGCGTCCGGCGGCATCCGTCTGCCTGCGAAGCGCCTCTTCACAAGCCGCACTCATGGCATACTGATGGTCATTTTTATCATCCGTCCATGCCAGAACCACTTCTCCCGGTTTCACGAATGCACAAATATTATCCACATGCTCGTTGGTCTCGTCCTGATAAATTCCGCAGGGCAGCCATACTACCTTTTTGCCTCCCAGCGTTTTACAAAGCACCTCTTCAATCTGTTCCCTGCTAAGCTGCGGGTTTCGCCCCCTGCTAAGGAGACAAGCCTCCGTGGTTAAAATCGTTCCCTGTCCATCGCTGTGGATGGAACCGCCCTCCAGCACAAAAGGGTGAGCGTCAAAACGCTTTTCCCCCAGTTCTCTGCAAAGGGCGGACGCTGCCAAGTCGTCCCTCTCCCAGTGGGGATACAGTCCGTCCACCTCACCACCCCACGCGTTAAAGCACCAGTCAATGCCCATTCTGCCACCCTTGTCGTCTATGACAAAAGTAGGAGCCACGTCTCTTGCCCACGCATCATCACTTTCTATGGGAAGTACCGTGATTTGTGCACCGGGGGCATTTGTTTCCAATATTTTCTCTACTTCCCCTGCTCTTTCGGAATCTGCCAGAAAATAGACCGGTTCACTCTCTGCAATGAGCGCCGCCACTTGGCAAAATGCCTTTTGGGCAGCCTTCCCCCCGTGGGGCCAGCTTCCCGGGCGCATCGGCCATATCATAATGCAGCCGTCATGGAGTTCAAATTCAGCGGGCATACGAAAGCCCTTTATCTTATCAAAATTATCCATCAGGAAAGCCTTCCTTTAAAATCCGAATATCCAAACTTTTTAATCAGATGGCACTCACCATCCGCACGCATTCCGTAAATTGCCGGCAAAGCCACACCGTTGAAGGTATTATTTTTCACCATGGAATAAATTGCCATATCCTCAAATGTCACCCTGTCACCAATCTGCAGAGGCTGCTCAAAGGAATAATCCCCGATAATATCTCCCGCAAGACAGGTATCTCCGGTCAACCGGTAAGTATAGGGGTACTCCCCCGGCAGTCCGCTTAGTGCAAGCGGCGGGCGGTAGGGCATTTCCAAAACATCCGGCATATGGCAGGCGGCGCTGCAGTCTAAAATCAGATTGCTGACCTCACCGTTTTTCACCACGTCCAGCACCGTTCCCACCAGATACCCGGCATTTAATGCTACCGCTTCCCCCGGCTCTAAGTAAACCTCCAGACCATACTTTTCCTTCATCCTGCAAATGCAGTCTTCCAAAAGGGAAATGTCATAATCCTTTCTGGTAATGTGATGGCCTCCGCCAAAATTAATCCACTTCATGTCCGGAAGAATGTCTCCGAACTGCTCTTCCACCGCATCTAAAGTAACTGCCAGCGCATCCGAATTCTGTTCGCAGAGTGTATGAAAATGCAGTCCCTCCACTCCCGTCAGATTCATTTTCCTGAGGTTCTCCGCCGTAATTCCCAGACGGCTTCCCGGTGCGCATGGGTCGTAAATAGCGTGTTCTTCCTGCGTAGAACGCTGCGGATTGATACGAAGTCCGATACTTTTTCCTTGGCAGCGGTTCCGAAACCGCTCCAGCTGTGCTTCGGAATTAAACACAATGTGGTCGCAGATTGCGGTTATCTCTTCAAATTCTTCCTCCCGGTATGCAGGGCAAAAGATATGATTTTCCTTTCCCATCTCTTCCCTGCCAAGCCTTGCCTCAAAAAGACCGCTTGCCGTAGTGCCCGACAAATACTTTCCGATAAGCGGATATTCCGCAAAAGCCGAAAATGCCTTCTGCGCCAGCAAAATTTTGCAGCCCGTTCTCTCCATAACGCCGGAAAGAATTCTGCAGTTTTCCTCCAGCTTCCCCTCATCTATCACATATGCCGGGGAAGGGACCTGCTCCAGCCGCATCACTCCACCATAGCAGGTGCTTCCTCTATCACCCACGGCAGACCCCATTTATTCAGCGCTTCCATATACGGGTCGGGGTCAAACTGTTCTGTCGTAAACACGCCCGGCTTCTGCCATGCTCCGGTACATACCAGCATTGCTCCAATCATGGCAGGCACACCTGTCGTATAGCTGATTGCCTGACTTCCCACCTCTTTATAACACTCCTGATGGTCGCAGACATTGTAAATGTAGAGATTCTTGTCCTTTCCGTCCTTTTTTCCGTGGAAAATACAGCCGATATTGGTCTTTCCTACCGTGCGGGGTCCAAGACTCGCCGGGTCAGGCAGCAGTGCCTTCAAAAACTGTATGGGCACAATCTCTTTTCCCTCATATAAAATGGGGGTGGTGGACAACATTCCCACATCCTCCAGACATTTCATATGGGTGAGGTAACTCTGCCCAAACGTCATAAAGAAACGGATTTTCTTGACGCCGGGTATATTTTTCGCCAGTGCCTCAATTTCCTCATGGTGCAGGAGATACATGTCTTTTTTGCCCACCTGCGGGAAATCATACTCCCGTTTGATACTCATGGCAGGCACCTCCACCCAGTGGTCGTTCTCCCAGTAACTGCCGGGGGCGCTGACCTCTCTTAAATTAATCTCCGGGTTAAAATTGGTTGCAAACGCATATCCGTGGTCACCGCCGTTGCAATCCAGAATGTCAATCGTTTCAATCTCATCAAAATAGTGTTTGAGGGCATACGCGGTAAACACGCTGGTTACCCCGGGGTCAAATCCGGTTCCTAAAAGAGCCGTCAGTCCTGCTTTTTTGAACTTCTCTTCATATGCCCACTGCCAGCTGTAATCAAAGTAAGCACTGAAGCCCTTCTCCTTACAGCGTTTTTCATATATGGCACGCCACTTCGGGTCATCCGTATCCTCCGGCTCATAATTTGCCGTATCAATATAATGAACTCCCGCCGCAAGGCACGCATCCATAATGGCAAGGTCCTGATAAGGAAGTGCCACATTCAAAACCGCATCCGGGGCATACTCCCGGATGAGTGCGGTAAGCGCCTCCACGTCCTCCGCATCAACCTGCGCCGTTGTAATTTTTGTTTTTGTCGTTTTCTCCAGTTCCGCCTTCAACGCATCACACTTGGACACCGTGCGGCTTGCAATACAAATTTCCGTAAAAACTTCACTGTTCTGACAGCACTTGGCGATAGCTACTCTTGCCACTCCGCCACATCCGATAATCAATAATTTAGCCATTTTTTCTACCTCTTTCCTTTCTATGTCTGCATTTTCCGTGTCTTCTGTTCTTTTCTTTTCCAGTGTCTGCACTTTCTGCACTGCATCTTCCTGTGCCTTCTGTTTTTCCCTTTTCCGGCGTCTGCACTTTTTGCATTTGCTTCTTTCTACGCCTTCCGTTTTTTCCTCTTCCGGTGCCCGCACGTTCTGTATTTACTTTTCCCGCTACGCCTGTCCTTCTTCCTGCTCCAGTAAATCTTCCACATATTTTGGAAGCAGAAATGCCCCGATATGAAGGTTTGTCGTGTAATACCACGTCTTCAGTTTTCGCTCATTCCATCTGTCCGCATCAAAATCATTGACGGGATGATATTTTTTGCTGGCAAATCCAAACATCCAGTAACCACTGGCACAGGTGGGGATATGCGCCTGATATACCCTGCTGATGGGGAAACTCCGGTATACTTTTCTGTGCATGGAGCGGAATGCCGATTCATCCTCATCAAAGAACGGGCTTCCGTGCTGGTATACCATCAGTCCGTCCTCTTTTAGGGCACGGTAACAGCTCCCGTAAAATTCCTTTGTAAACAGTCCCTCCGTATGACCGAACGGGTCGGTGGAATCGTTAATGATAATATCGTACTCACTCTGCCTTCCCCGCAGAAATCTCAGACCGTCCTGATAAAACACCTGCACTCTCTCGTCCTCGAACCCTTTTGCCGTATCCGGGAAAAAGCGTTTGCAGACCTCCACCATCTGTTCGTCCGGCTCCACCACATCAATTTCCTCTATCTCCGGGTATGCGGCAAATTCTCTTGCAACACCGCCGTCTCCACCGCCGATAATTAACACCTTCCGCACATGCGGGTGCACCGCCATGGGTACATGCGTCACCATCTCGTTATAGATAAACTCATCCGCCTCGGAAAAAATAACCGCACCGTCCAGCGCCAGAAATTTTCCGAATGCCACCGACTGGAACACATCTATCTGCTGGTATTCGCTGTGGGCGCTGAACAACTGTTTTTCCACCTTAATATCCAGACTGACATCCTCTGTCTGTAAATCCGAAAACCAAATTTCCGATGTCTTTTTCATACTGCCTTCTCCCCTCTCCTTTTATTCCAAAACCTGTACATAATCCACTTTCGGGTCTGCCGCTCCCTGCAGGCTGCATCCCTTTTCCCTTGCATACAGAATATGGTCAATAATCTCTGTGGTAATCCGCTCACCCGGCGCCAGTATGGGAATTCCCGGCGGATAACACATGACAAATTCCCCGCATACCCTTCCGGCAGTTTCCCGGATGGGAAGCACCTGTTTTTTTGCATAAAAGGACTGCTGTGGACTGCAGACCACCTCAGGCTGCACGGAATCCACATAGGCAAGTGCCGATGTATCCCCCTGATACAGACGCTTAATGTCCGCCAGCGCTCCCACCAGTCTTTCAATGTCCCTTATTCTGTCACCGATGGAGATATATGCCATAATATTTCCAATATCACCAAATTCAATCTGAATATCATATTCATCCCGCAAAAGGTCATAAACCTCTATTCCGGTAAGTCCAATGGATTTTGTGAAAATACACAGCTTCGTCACGTCAAAATCATACACACTTTTGCCGTCAATCAGTTCTTTTCCGTAAGCATAATAGCCGCCGATGGCATTGATTTCCTCTCTGGCATACTCAGCCATCTCCACCACTTTGGCAAAACACTCCTTCCCCCGCAGTGCCAGATTTCTCCGGCTTAAATCCAGACTGGACAACAGCAGATAACTTGCCGAAGTGGTCTGTGTCAGATTGATAATCTGTCTCACATGCCCTTTGTCCATATCCGGCCCAATCAATAAAACAGAACTCTGTGTCAGGCTTCCACCGGATTTGTGCATGGATACCGCAGCCATATCCACACCTGCCACCATTCCCGCTACCGGCAGGTTATCGCCAAAATAAAGCTGGGTTCCGTGTGCCTCGTCACAGAGCACCTTAAGTCCGTGACTGTGTGCCAGCCGGGTCAGCTTTTTTAAATCACTGCAGATTCCGTAATAAGTGGGATTGTTAATCAACACCGCCTTTGCATCGGGGTTTGCCTGAATCGCCGCCTCCAGCGTCTCGGCTTCCATCCCCAGCGCAACCCCGATAACCGGGTGGATACGGGGATTCACATATACCGGCACCGCCCCACAGAGAATCAACGCATTGATTACGCTTTTATGTACATTTCTCGGAAGAATAATCTTATCGCCAGCCTTACATACGGACAGTACCATCGCCTGTACCGCACTGGTAGTTCCCCCGACCATGAGAAAAGCATGGGCTGCACCGAAGGCATCTGCAGTCAGTTCCTCCGCCTCCGCAATTACAGACACCGGATTGCACAGATTATCCAGCGGTTTCATGCTGTTCACGTCCAGACCTACACACTGTGCGCCCAGCAGCTGCGTCAGTTCCGGGTTTCCCCTTCCTCTTTTGTGTCCCGGCACATCAAAGGGCACTACCCTCTTTCGTTCAAACCGTTCCAGTGCCTCGCAGATAGGGGCACGGCGTTGTTTTTCCATGTTCATACTTCTTCTCTCCCAGATAAAAAATCATAAAACAAATAAAAACAGCAAAAAAGAAAGCAGACAGTATCACTACCATCTGCTCTCTTTGCTTTCTCTATGGATTGCGCCCGTCACCTTCCGACCTGCGCTATCTACCCTATCGTTCAAAGAATTATGTGTTGTTCATTCAGAGTATGTTCAGCAATCATCAGATATGCTGCTCTTATTGACCGTTTCACAAGATGATAATGATTTTAAAGTAATCAGCTTATAAAATTTGAGCTTCTAACTCAATCAATAATGCGGATTGAACCGCCCGGCAGCCGACCCGCCTGTCCGTAAGGCTCTCTTCATCTTAAGATGAAGCGGTCTGAAAATTGCTACGATTTGCATCGCAAGATTGAATATAACATACCCGCCATGCCCTGTCAAGAAAAAAAGAGCAGCAAAGGAAAATCCTTCACTGCCCTTTCTGTGTTTCGTTATTTTAAGCCCGGCTATGTCATCACTGTATTTTATACAGGATATGCGCCGTTCTTGGTATCAGCCTGAGTCATATCCACCTTCTCCTGCTGAGCCTGACGATATTTAAAGAAATCGGTTGCAACCTGAGGGAACAGAGCGTAGCTCAGCACGTCCTCATCCTGCTGTTTCCATTCTTTCATTTCGCCCTCTAACTTATCCAGCTCGTTGTCGAGCATATCTGCGTAACGGCAGGTAATTCTCTTCTCGCCGGGAATAACTTTATCAATTACTTCCTGGTTCATGGGTTTTACAGTCTGACCGTACTCACCGCGAAGAACTGCCTTGGTCTCCTTGGTTGCCATCTTGTAACGCTCACCCATCAATACGTTAAATACAGCCTGCGTTCCGACAATCTGGGAAGAAGGAGTAACCAGAGGGGGCTCACCGAGGTCTTTACGAACACGGGGAATCTCTTTCAGCACATCATAGTACTTGTCCTCTGCGTTCTGTTCTTTCAACTGGCTAACCATGTTGGAAAGCATACCGCCGGGTACCTGATACAGCAGAGTCTTAATATCAACACCCATAACCTTGGGATTGAGCAGACCGTTTGCAAGGCACTCGTCTCTGTAAGGTCTGAAATAATCAGCGATTTCAGCCAACAGGTTCTGGTCATATCCGGTATCGTAAGGAGTTCCGCGGAAGGTCTCAACCATAACCTCGGTTGCGGGCTGTGAGGTACCCATAGCGAACGGGCTGATTGCGGTATCGATAATATCGACACCAGCCTCAACTGCCTTCAGGTAAGTCATACTTGCAACACCGGAGGTGTAATGGGTATGCAGTTCAATCGGAAGATTGGTTGCGCTCTTCATTGCAGTAATCAATTCGGTTGCCTTGTAAGGAACCAACAGACCTGCCATATCCTTGATACAGATGGAATCCGCACCCATCTCCTCGATTTTCTTTGCCATATCGGTCCAGTACTCCAGAGTGTAAGCATCACCCAGTGTATAGGAAAGAGCAACCTGTGCATGTCCTCTTCCTTCCTGTGCCTTGAACTTGTTGGTAGCGTTTACTGCTTCCTGCAGGTTACGAAGGTCATTCAGACAATCGAAAATACGAATAATATCAATACCGTTGGAGATAGATTTCTGTACAAAATAGTCAACCACATCATCTGCATAAGGTCTGTAGCCCAAAATGTTCTGACCACGGAACAGCATCTGCAGTTTGGTCTCCTTGAATCCGTCACGCAGCTTTCTCAATCTGTCCCAAGGATCTTCCTTGAGAAAGCGAAGGCATGCGTCAAAGGTAGCTCCACCCCAGCACTCTACTGCATTATAACCAACCTTATCCATCTTTCCGATAATGGGAAGCATAAGTTCGGTAGGCATTCTGGTAGCAATCAGAGACTGGTGCGCATCACGCAATATAGTTTCCGTAATTTTAATCGGTTTCTTTACTTGTTCTGACATTTACGAATTTCCTCCATTTATTTTTATATAAGCAATGCTGTTTCGTTGCGCACTGCCTTAGAATACTCCGAAGATAGCCATAAAGGTACCTGCAGCTACGGCAGTTCCGATAACACCTGCCACGTTAGGACCCATTGCATGCATCAGCAGGAAGTTTGTAGGGTCTGCCTCAGCACCAACCTTCTGAGATACACGGGCTGCCATGGGAACTGCGGATACGCCGGCAGAACCGATTAACGGGTTCACCTGTCCCTTGGTCAGTACACACATTAACTTTCCGAAAAGTACGCCTGCGGCGGTACCAAACATGAAAGCAATCAGTCCCAGTGCTACAATTTTCAAAGTATCGAGGTTCAGGAATGCTTCTGCGCTGGTGGTTGCACCAACGGAAGTACCTAACAGGATAACTACGATATACATCATTGCATTGGAAGCGGTCTCGGTCAGCTGTCTTACCACGCCGGACTCTCTGAACAGGTTACCTAACATCAGCAAACCTACAAGGGGTGCTGTGGTAGGAAGAATCAGACATACAACAACCGTAACCACGATAGGGAACAAAATCTTCTCCAGTTTGGATACCGGGCGAAGCTGTCCCATCTTAATCTTTCTTTCCTTCTCCGTTGTCAGCAGCTTCATGATAGGCGGCTGAATAATAGGAACCAGAGACATGTATGAGTACGCTGCCACTGCGATAGGTCCTAAAATAGCGGTCTGTCCCAACTTACCTGCAAGGAAAATAGAAGTAGGTCCGTCTGCACCACCGATGATGGAGATTGCCGCTGCAGCCTTGTCATTAAATCCTAACCAGATTGCTCCGAAGTAAGCAGCGAAAATACCAAACTGTGCTGCCGCACCCAGCAGGAAACTCTTGGGGTTGGCAATCAGGGGACCGAAGTCTGTCATGGCACCTACGCCCATGAAAATAAGGGACGGCAGGATTGCCAGTTCATCCAGTTTGTAGAAATAATACAGTAATCCGCCTGCACCGTTTGCTGCATCCTCAGCATGAAGCATAATGTCGGGATAAATATTTACCAACAACATACCAAATGCAATGGGAAGCAAAAGCAAAGGCTCAAAATCATGACGGATAGCTAAATAAAGGAAAAAGAACGCAACCAGAATCATAACATAATTTCCCCATGTGAGGTTAAAAAACGCTGTCTGATGAATCAGGTTGTTAAGCGTTGTAGCTATATATTCCATTTGATGACCTCCTGTTGTTTTGCTCTTGTGCTAAATTGCCATATCCTAATCTGACGATTAGTTCATTGTTGCAAGTACAGCACCAGCTTCAACAGCATCACCTACTGCTACGTCAATGCTTGCGATTGTACCATCCTGAGGAGCTACTACAGGAATCTCCATCTTCATAGCTTCCAGAATTACTACGGAATCTCCCGCTTTTACTGCCTGGCCTGCACTTGCCTCTAATTTGAACACTTTACCTGCTGCGCCGGCTTCGATTTTAATGCTGCCTGCTGCGCCGCTTGCCTTGGGAGCTGCGGGTGCTGCCTTGGGTGCAGCCTTGGGAGCTGCGGGTGCCTTTGCTGCTACGGGAGCTGCGGAAGATGCTCCTTCCTCTACTACTACATCGTATACATTTCCATTTACTGTAATGGTGTAATTTTTCATTCTTTTAATCCTCCATATTATAATCTTTTCGCTCTACGAATGGAACGAACTACAAATCCGTCTGTGGATGAAGCACCCTCGCTGGCAGCGATTGCTGCTGCGATAACTGCAACCAGTTCCAAATCGTCGCTTTCATCGGCATTTTCTTCCTGGTCAACAATCTGTGCCACAGCCTTGTCAATGCCGTCTTTCTTTGCATCATTCTTCTTGCCGAATTTACCCTGAATCTTTGAAATATAGCCGAAGCAGTAAATAATCAGGCTGATCAGTATCAGTACCACGAACACGGTTCCCATACCGATAAGAGTATTGAGCGCTGCTTTTCCCATCAGTTCTCCCATGGAAGAAATCGGGTTCAATGCAGCAGAACTCATCACCAGAAAACGGTCATTGGATAAAATGACTTCTGCCTCTGCGTCCTTTGTCTCACCTTCCACCGGTACATGAACGATAATGTCGCCATCGTCAATCTTTGCCTCCGGCTCGCCTACACTTTTGATTGCTCCGATGGTGTCCATGGCAGAATCAAAAGATTCCACAGCCTTGGTAAAAGCATAGCCGTCTACCTTGAGGTTATTTTCCTCTTCGATTTTGTATCCGACTTCTTCCCAAGTGTAATCAGCCAGTTCTTTCTGCTGTTCCTCTCCGGTATACTCTAAAACCAGCGAAATAATCTGCTTTGCAGTTTCCTCTGCACTGTCAACCTTCTGCTGCTCATACGCTGTCAACTGCTCTTCACTGCCACATGCGGTCAATCCAAAGATACAGGTAATCATACATGCGAAAGCCAATAATCTTTTCATCTTATAATCACCCTTTCTAAACTGTTCCGTGTTTCTTTGCAGGACGGTCTTCACTCTTTGTGAATAACATTTCAAATGCACCGATAACATACTTTCTGGTGTCGGCTGCATTTACAATCTGGTCCACATATCCTCTCCTTGCGGCGCTTGCCACATTTGACTGAAGTGCCTTGTACTCTGCTGCTTTTGCATTGATAACGTCAGAACCCTGTCCATCATACATAATCTGGGCAGCCAACTTGCTGTCCATGGTTCCGATTTCAGCATCCGGCCATGCCATGGTAATATCTGCTCCGATTGCCTTGGAGTTCATTGCCACATAAGCGGTTCCGTATGCCTTTCCGATAATTACATTTACCTTGGGAACGGTAGCATTTGCAAAAGCATAGGTCAGCTTTGCAGCAGCCTTTGCGATTCCCTTTTCAGAGCACAGAGTTGCCTCATAGCCCGTTACATTTGTCAGAGTAAGTACAGGAATACCAAAAGCGTCACAGAAGTTTACAAAATCTGCTGCTTTTTCGCATCCTTTTTTGGTAAGTACGGCATTCAGCTTTTCAACTACTTTGCCTTCTTCGTCACAAACCTCACTGCGGTTTGCCACAGCACCTACGGTTGCTCCGTTCAGACGGATAAATCCGGTTACCATATCCTTAGCGTAACCTGCTTTTACCTCGAAGAATCTGTTGTCATCTGCCAACAGAGACAGTGCAACGGAGGTATCTCCCACACAGCCTGCAATCTCAGCAACCGCACGGTTCAAATCATCCGTACACTCTGTAAAGCAGCCGTCCTCCTCGTTGTTTGCGGGAAGGAATCCAACCAGTTCACGAATCTGTGCCAGAATGGAATCTTCATCTGCCACTACATCCACGATACCGCTCTCCTTGGACTGGAAATCAGCGGAAGAAGAATCACACTTGGTGATTACATTGCCATCCAATGCGTTGGGTGCATTGACAAACAGTTTTGCATTCTTCTCTTCCATAAAAGTGAAATCTGTCAGAGTGGGGAACAGTCCAAGTCCGCCTCCACAGGTGCCAAAGATTGCTGTAATCTGAGGAATCACTCCGGAAGCCATTGTCTGTTTCAGGTAAACCTCACCGAATGCTGCAAGAGCGTCGGTTGCCTCCTGTAATCTGAGACCTGCACTGTCAATCAGTCCGATAACAGGTGCACCGGTCTTCATTGCCAAATCATAGAGGTTGGCAATCTTCTTAGCGTGCATCTCTCCGATACTGCCGTTCATTACGGAAGCATCCTGACTGTAGACATACACAAGATTACCGTCAATAACTCCATAACCGGTAATGACACCGTCAGAAGGAGTTTCTGTGGGTTTCATGTTGAAATCTGTTGCTCTTGCTGTAACAAGACCGCCAATTTCAACGAAACTGTTTTCATCGAGCAAAGAAAGGATTCTTTGACCCGCTTTTGAAGTAGTACTCATGCTTTCAGCCCTCCATTTATAATAAATAAAAAGATAACAGATTAATATGAAGAGTCATTTTGCCATAAATAACGCAAATGCCCCCATGATTAATGTCTGTAGTAGTATAACATAAAAAAAGCAACTCGCAAAGAACGAATTGCTTTTTTTTACAAGTTTTTTACAAAATTCGTGCAAATCACATTTTATCGAAAGAAGGATTTCTTCCCTCACATTCCGGTTTTTAAATCTTTTACCACACAAACGGTGTATCTAAAGATTTCCATTCGATTTCCACCGGGTAGGCTTTGGCTGCCTCGTCCAATTCCGTCTCCTGCTCCCATGTATAGTAGCCGGTTTCTTCCTCCATCCACCAATAAATTCCACTGTCATATTCCATACGGCCTCTGTATGTATGGCTGTCACCGTTGGCGGCACTGGTAGATATAATGAAAAATTCATCCATATCCTCATTCATTGTGACAAAAACTCTGGAACCGCCGATGGATGCGATACCCTCGGAAATCAAATACCTATTTTTTCCTGCCCGCTGCATAACCGGCATTTCTGTATAATTACCGTCTACGATAGATTTCTGATAGGTAACCATCACCCAATAGCTCATACCATTGTAGGTAGTCTGGGAGGTATTTGCTCTGATTAGCATTTCCGGAATCCCATCCTTATCCAAATCTATCAGGGCATATTCAAATTTGTCTCCGGTTTCCGTCAAGTTGTCATAGATTTCCTTTTCAAATCCATAAAGGCCAACCTCACTGACCATAGTTACGGTTCCGTCAGGCACATGCTGTAAAATCGTACGATATTTGTCACTCCAGCCCACTTCATCATGTACTGTTACTTCTTCTTGTACGGTTACTTCTTCCGGTTCTGACATCCCAACGGGATTTCTGCGTATATCTTCCACCTCATTATCCGGGTTTTCCAAAATTGTGGTATCAATCTCTGTCGGAATGTCCAGATTGTGGTTAATAACTCCCGCCGTTATTCCTCCTATTACTGCCACTGTCGCCACAATTCCCATAACAGCTTTTCCTGCTGTTGTAGACAGGAAAGCCGCCTTTTTTGCAGCAGCCGCCGTATTTTCTACTGCCTGATATGCCTGTACAGGTGCCTGTGTATTCTTCAATATACTTTCCCCACATTCAGACAGGGTAAGCTCTGCGGCCGGTTCTGCAGCGTACGCCACCATATCTTTTCTGAGGAGATACAAAAGAAGTGCCACAGGTGCAATGCTGTAGAGCTTGTAGCCTTTCTTTTGCAGTTCTTCCGCTTTCTCTTTAATATTATTTCTGCCATAGCGCAGTCTGGATTTCACGGTAGCCTCCGAGCAGCCAAGCTGTTCTGCAATTTCCTTTGTCGTAAGACCTTCCAGTTCAAAAGCAATCACCACAAGTCTCTGTTCATCCGAGAGGGAATCAATCAGTTCATGTACAAGCTGTCTGGTTTCTTCCTTTGTGTATTCCAGTTCGGGAACATTATCCCATGAACTGACAGCCCGGTCAAAGATTTCGGTATCATCCTCGTCCTCACCGCTTTCCGCACGCAAATCAAGCGGTGTATGATTGCGCTTTTCCAATTCATTTTTTGCGGTATTGACTACAATCTGCGAAAGCCATGAGTCAAATTTTTCAGGTTCTTTGAGCTTGTCTAAATTTTTCCATGCCCGTATGTATGCCTCCTGCAAAACATCCTTTGCAGTCTCTTCATTCCTTACATATTTCAAAGCCAGATAATATTTATTGTTTTTGGTCGAATTGTAAAGGAAATCAAACCCTGTCATGTCCCCTTTTCGTGCCATTTCCACTGCTTCTGTGTATGTCATCTTTATCCGTCCCTTTCCTCTTATTTCTTTGTATGTACTTTTTTCCATATATTATACACTATTTTTTCCAACCAGGCACTGAATACTTTTATCGAATAGGCTGCAAATAGTGCCATCAGTATGCTTCCCACAACCTCTTTTGTGTTAAGACAGCAAATTCCTGTTAAACACAAGGCGTCACCCCAAAATACTAATTTTGCAATACTGTTCTGTCCATTGATTCTCCGGTAAACGCCATACGCTGCCAGCGCTATGATTGCCAGAAAGACGATGGCACTCAACAGCTTATACCCCAGCCGGTATCCTGCTGTTCCACAGAAAATGAATTCCTGTACATACTCTGCTGCCATGGCAGGCAGAGCGCCAAACACCACAACCAGTTTAAAAAGAAACGGCAGTACCGTAAATAGGATTTTTGCAAGAAGCTCCCCTAACTTGGTTCCGGCTTTAACAGCCAGTATATCCATAAGCGGATTGCCTGCACCCATACTTTGGGAGGAAGCGGTTGCTCGGGAAGGCTGATAGGAAGTGTTCTGCGCAGCCTTCGCTGCCTTCAGTCTTTTGGTCTCTTCCGTTTCTACCAGATAACCGTTCTGTACGTTTCCGTAATAGTAATATCCATCCGACGCACGGTAATAACCGTTTCCTGCAGAATCTGTTCTTGTTGCATGTACGTTATAAATATCTCTTCCTGTGCTCATTTTTTCTCTCCATTTCCGCGCATTTTCACGCATTATCATTTTTTGCTGTTTTTTCCGGTTTGCTTCATAATTTGCCTGTAAAGAGATTTGTTAGTATCCCCATCCATTTCAAAGTTCTGCATATCCTTGTGCAGCAAAAGAGCAAACCATTTAATGATATTTTTCATTGCATCCTTCCTCCCTTCTATTACGTTAGACAGGAAGAATTTGAAAATAGATTTAAAAAATCCCCCGAAAAAGCCTTTTTAGACCTTTTCGGGGGAGCATATCATACAGAAAAGTTTTTCACTTTATTAATTATATTCCGGATCGATACCATTGACCCATACTGCAAACAGTACCTCATTGATGATTGCGTACTGACCGTTGTAAATTACAACGCAGTTGCCATACAGACCATTTGCCTCATCCTCTGCACAATAGGCGATGAGGGAACAATCATCCACACCATATTCCGCCACTTTAATCACCTGCGTTCTCATGTAATCAGCATAAATGGTTCCGGTAACATCCGGCCATGGTTTTGTATAAATCGGCTCGTCTACAAACTCTGCATTTGCGGCTACACTGCTCGGCAGAACCGATTCGGGAATATCCGCGTATCTACCGTTTCTGTTGATTCCGGGAAGTTCTTTTGCGGATGAATTTTCAGATTGTTCCGGAGTTGTTGCAGGTGCTTCCGGTACTGTGGGAGCTTCTGTTTTGGTTTCTGTCTCTGACTTGCTTTCTTCCGCAGCTTTGCTTTCTTCCTCTGCCCTGCTTTCTTCCGCTGCTTTGCTTTCCTCTTCTGCCCTGCTTTCTTCCGCAGCTTTGCTTTCCTCTTCTGCCCTGCTTTCTTCCGCTGCTTTGCTTTCTTCCGTTGCCAATGACTCTTTCACAGTATCTTCCGATTCTAACGTAGATTCACTCACCTCTGCGCTTCCGGTTGTATTGGCAGAATCGTTCTCCCCACATCCGGTAAATGTCGTGCATACTAATACTGCTGCCATCATCATGGCGATAATCTTGTTTTTTCTCATGGTATTGTACCATCCTTTCCTCATATAATTTTTTGTATTGGCTTGCTTTTTATCATCCTCTTATACAATCAGACCGGAGTCATTCAAAAATATTTCAAGTATCAATGGGTTGCATAGTATTCATCCATCGCAGCCTTACATTCCTCCGAAGTATGACCGCCGCTCATGCTGGCAGATATCAGTCCATCACTACGGATGAAAAGAGTCACTCCGTTGGAGGCTGTCCATGTAGTGCCGGTCTCAATTTCTCCTACCAGTTCACCCTCTGTGTCCGAAGTCTCTGCATTCGCAGGTTCCGTATTGGCAGGCTCATTATTGCCCCCACCCGCAGGCTGAGAGTTTGAATTAGAAGCCAGTGCAAAGTTTTCCACCGCATAGGTCATTCCGCGATAAACAAATACTGCGCATGCACCGGAACCGTAATTGGCATTCATGTAATTTTCATGGTGTCCGGGAGATAAGAACCACAGCATGTGAATGCTCAGTCCGTTCGGTGTGCTTCCTGATTGATATTCAATATTCTCACCATAATTGCCGCAGCCATTATGAGAGAAATCATCGACAATCTGCCGTGCTCTCTGACATGCGAAGTTGTAAATGTTTTCGTCCCACGCAAGCGCATTTAACCCTGCCGAAACTCTTTCATCATTCATATGACCCCATACTTCTTCCGCTGCAGCCCTGTCATAGCTACCCGTCTCGGATCCACCGTTAAGCATAGGCATATTATCAATTTTACCAAGTTCCTGCCATGTCGTCGCATCAAGAACCGTTCCGTCTTCCGCAATGGCGATGTTCTCACCGTATTTTGCATAAGCAGCCGCGACAATAGGATTGTTAGGATTTAGGAATCCGTCAGGTGTCAGGAAATCCGTCTGCCCGGAGTTTGTGTTCTTTGTAGCACTTGTTGTCTCCGGAACCTTCTCATTGCTTAAGTAATTGTCGCTGACAAATGCTTCGCCGTCACCATATGAAATTCTGTACCATCCGGTCTCGTTGCACCTGCCTGTGACTGTGACCTCATTATTTCTCTTAAGACTTCCCAGCTTCGTTCCTTTCGTGGAAGGTAGATTTCTTACGTTCACGGAACTCTTCGCATACATGGTTTTACTCTCATCCGTGTATGTATATCCGGTCGTCTTCTCTGTTTTAGAACTTTCCTCTGAAACTTCTTCAACCGGATTCTCTGCACTCTCTTTAACAGGCTCTTCTGTCTCCAAATCAGTATTCTCTGGAACAGATTCCTCTGTATCAGAAGTAACTTCAGTCTCCCCTACACTTTCTGTGTTTTCCATTCCTTCCGAACCCGGTTTCGTCTCAGGAGCGGAAGTCTCGGTGTTTTCCAAACTTTCCGTGGCTTCTACGGTTTCCACAGGCTCAGACGCAGTCCCGGTGTCTGAGTTGCCACATGCGGACAACACCAGTACGGTACATATGGTTACAGCCATCAGAATAAGTTTATACACCTTTTTCTTCATAATTTATACCTTCTTTCTTTTTGCACTCTTTATTGCTTTCACTTGTATGACAATACTTTTTGCAAAAAAGATTTAAAACTTTAGAATTTTTTACCCTTTCCCATAACGTCCACTATCCCACTTCATTATAATCATGTCTGCGGGTGCAAAGCCATATCACAAAAGTGCGTTGTCATGTATATTATAAGGGCAAATTACTTTTGTGTTTTCTGAAATTCTCAACTGCATGAGAAATTCATGTCTCTCGCCCGTCAGGGAGTATCTATGTTCTGCAAGCGTATAAAAATCCCCTCCTTACCGTTTTACCCAGTAAAGAGGGGACATATCATTTCTGGCAGTTCTTTTGTCAATTATAATTCATAACGGCATGCGAAACACGCAGAACTTCCGTCCAACGCTACTTCTGTTTCCTCTATTCCGGCTTACCAGCCAATAGTGCATTCTCATAAATCGCATCACTTGGAAGGTCAATATCATCCGTCCAAAAAACACAAGTCCGACTTTCATCGAGCTGTACCTGTTCAAATAATCCGTTTATTTTTTTTAAATCTTCATAACTTTTGCTTGTGTTTATATCATCGTTGACATCATAAATACAATCTTTCCCATCATCAAAAATAACATGTAGCAAATAACCATTTAATGGCTTTACACTCTTAATCCTCGGTATCATGCCATCACCTCCAACCGGTTGAATAATTACCTATAACGGCGGCAATTTTCTTAAATTCTGGCTATCCCACATTTCTAATAATGCTTTCTGATTCTGCGCCATCCACTCCTCAACAAGTTCCTGCGCCTTACCGGGCAAATCCCCCTCAGTCATTTTCATTGTCCGCAAATCAAAGATTCCAATATGCTCACCATATAAGGCATGTATCATGCTCTTTCGGTTTGAAAAACATTTTTATTACGATTCCATAAAATCTGCTTATCTCCGGCATATTTTTCCTCTCTTTCCATCTTTGTCCTGCTGCCTTTTTACAATATTATAATACCATTTTGTGCCTTATTCCTCAATACATTCTTGTGTATTTATTTTGAATATCGCCAAATGTTACCATGTATTGTACAAATACATAATGCCCATATTCCGATTTCTAATTCCTCACTTAATCAATGTAGGTTATAAATTAGAGTTTGCCCATAGCACAGTTGCCAAAAAATTGATAATTATTTTTCAGAATCCTTTTGGGCAAGGGTGATAGTATTTTTCTTAGCTATGCAACACGAAATGCAACACACATAAGAAAAAGGCGCCTGTTTAAGCGCCTTTTTGAATGGAGTAGACGGGAGTCGAACCCGTGTCCAAAAGCCCATTCCCTGTACTTCTACTATCATAGTCCGTTATCTTTAGCCGGTCTTACTCCGACCTGTTCCCTCCTATGGCAGGAAACGAACAGCCTGCCATATTCAGTAGCTTCATCATACGCCCATACGCGCAAAGCTTAACGCATGTCGTTTCTCACATCTTTGATGCCCGGATTCCGAAGTGTGAGTGCCCCGGAGCGGACAAGCTGCCTGAGGCAGCGTCATTCACAGCTTACGCTGCAAATGCTAACTGATTATTATTTTCAGCGTTTAGTTTAATTGTGCGATTAACGTGTCGCAACGGATAGCTTCTCCAGTTGCAAGACCCCTGTCGAAACCTTTACTACCCCGGATGTCTTTACCTGCTAAGTATATCGGCTTCTTTGTGTTTCGTCAACACCGGAAACTCAAAGTTTTTGCCTTCAATTCCTTTTCCGCCTCGCGCCTCTGGTCTTTCTTGGCAATGTCCTGACGCTTGTCATACAGCTTTTTACCTCTCGCAAGACCGATTTCCACCTTTACCTTGCCCTCTTTAAAGTATACCTGCAAGGGAACCAGTGTATACCCTTTTTCCTTAATTTTGCCTGTCAGCTTGTTGATTTCATACTTGTGCATCAACAGTTTTTTGACCCGCAGCGGGTCTTTGTTAAAAATATTGCCCTTTTCATAGGGGCTGACATGCATTCCGTAGACGAACACTTCCCCGTTCTCAATCCGGATAAAGGATTCCTTGATACTGCACTTGCCCATACGCATGGATTTTACTTCCGTGCCGTGGAGTGCAATTCCCGCCTCATAAGTCTCGTCAATAAAATAATCATGATATGCCTTTTTGTTATTCGCAATCAGTTTCTGCGTCTCTTTACCCTTTGCCATACTCATCCTCCGCCAATGAAAAATCAATGGTTCTGCTAAACCTGTCACACTCTGCGGCATATACCTTTAACGGCATACCCAGCTTATACGTCTTTCCGGTGACTTCCCCCACCATTTCATAGGTATTCTCGTTGTAATAATAATAGTCTCCCGGCAGCTTTGAAACGTGAATCAGTCCCTCCACCGTATTTGGCAGCTCCACATAAATCCCCCATGCGGTCACCCCGGAAACTACACCGTCATACACTTCGCCGAGATGGTTCTCCATGTACTCCACTTTTTTCAGCTTGTCCGTCTCGCGCTCTGCCTCGTCCGCCCGTCTCTCCGTATCGGAGGAATGTTTTGCCACCTGCGGAAGTATCTCCCGGTAGTGCTCCACTCTTTCCTCTTTCAACCTTCCTCTAAGCTGTTCCTTGATAATCCGGTGTATCTGCAAATCGGGATACCGGCGAATCGGCGAAGTGAAATGGCAGTAATATTGGCACGCAAGTCCGAAATGTCCAGTGCACTCCACGCTGTACTTTGCCTGTTTCATACTGCGCAACGCAAGGCGTGCAATCATGGGTTCCTCCGGCGTTCCCGCCACTTTCTCAAGCAGCTTTTGAATTTCCTTCGGGTGAACTTCCTCACTTCCCACCTTGCTGCCCTTTTTGCTCATTGCTTTCATGTAATAGCCGAAATTATTGATAAAAACCGACAGCTTCTGTATCCGGTCTGCATCCGGCACATCATGAATACGATACACAAAAGGCAGTTCCAGCCAGTAAAAATGCTGTGCCACCGTCTCATTAGCGGCAAGCATGAAATCCTCTATCATATCCGTGGCAACATTGCGCTCGTAGGGCTTAATGTCCAGCGGTTTTCCCTGCTTGTCCAGTATAATCTTGCATTCCGGAAAATCAAAATCGATGGAGCCTCTCTTGCGGCGTTTTTTTCTGAGCAGCGCCGCCAGCGTCCTCATCTGCTGCAGCATCGGCACCAGATACTCATACTTCTGAAACTCTTTATTTTCCCGCACAATCTTTTCGTCCTCTAAAATTGCTTTCACTCCGTTGTAGGACATACGGTTATTGACCCGGATAACGGATTCGCAGATTTCATAATCTGTAATCTCACCCTGCTGATTCACGGTCATGAGACAACTCAGTGCAAGCCTGTCCACGCCCTCATTCAAAGAACAGATTCCGTTTGACAACGTGTGGGGAAGCATGGGAATTACCCGGTCAACCAGATACACGCTGGTTCCCCGGTTTAATGCCTCCCTGTCCAGTGCGGAATTTTCCTGCACATAGTTGGTAACGTCCGCGATATGCACCCCAAGGTGATAATTCGTACCGTCAAAGGTAACGCTTACCGCATCATCCAAATCCTTTGCATCCTCACCGTCAATGGTTATCATGGTGACATCCCGCAAATCTTTTCTGCCGGCTCTGTCCGCCTCCGAGACATCCTGCGCCACGCGGGTCGCCTGATTCAATACCTTTTCGCTAAACTCCACGGGAAGCTCGTAGTTTCGCACAATGGACATAATATCCACGCCGGGGTCATTGACATGCCCCAGAATCTCCACAATCCTTCCCTCCGGGCTCTTGGTATTTGTGCCGTATCCGGTGATTTCCACCACCACTTTATGTCCTGTCACCGCACCTGCGGAGTACTCCAACGGAACAAAAATGTCCTGCGCAAGCTTGGCATTGTCCGGTATGACAAAGCCATAGTTATTGCGGGAGCGCTCATAAGTACCGACAACCTGCGTCATTCCTCTCTCCAGCACACGGATAACCTGTGCTTCCTGACGCTTTCCCGACTTCTTTGCAAGCAGGGACACCTCCACCAAATCCTTGTGAAAGGCTCCGTTGATACGGTCCTCCGGGATATACAAATCCTCGTCCCGTCCTTCCACTTCCACAAATCCAAATCCTTTGGCATTGCTGATAAAGGTTCCCGTAAGAACCTTACCGTTGGATTTCATATATTTTCCTTTGGAGGTAAGCATTAATTTGCCTTCCGCCAAAAGCTCCTGTAACAGTTCATGAAGCTCATCCCGCTCCTCTTTCGATACCTGCAAAAGCATGGCAAGTTCCTTTTCCTTCATCGGAACATAGAGTTCGTCATGAACCAAATCGGTAATTACTTTTTTTCTTTTTTCTTTCACATCTATATTGCTCATGATTTCCTCTCTCGCCTACTGCCTCATAATGCGCATAAAAAAACACTCTTTGTCACAAGAGTGTTTGTCTTACGCAATTTAGAATACGTTAAGATTAAGTATAACCGCAAGTACCATAAATAATACTGCAAGTATCTTGGTAATTTTTACTAAAAGACCTTCCATGGAACGTCCCTTATTCTTACCCCAGTAGGTTTCAGCAGCACCGCTGATAGAACCAAGACCGGCTGACTTACCTTCCTGCATCAGTACCAACACTGTAAGTGCCAGACAAACCAATATAAAAATAACCGTGAGTACGATTTTTAATGCTCCCATTTCACACCTCCTAATGTCAAGCGAGTTTCATTTTAACATACTGTTGAAATTATTTCAACTTCTTTTGCAAAAAAAACGGCAGTTTCCTGCCGATTTTTTGTGTTTTTCCCATATTTCACCTGTCATATACCTTATTCTGCGGTTGCATACATGAAATATTTGAATCCCAGCTTGGAAGCATAGAATCCTTTTACGTTATCTTTCAGCATATAAATGTCGGTATAAAAGTAAAGAGGGCAAAGCATCCAATCCTCAAACATCAAATCTTCCGCCTCGTGCATTTTCTCAATACGCTCTGTCCGGTCGGAAGACGCCTGCACTTCCTTAATCAGCCTGTCATACTCCACATCAGACCACTGCGCATCATTGTTCCCGTCTCCGGTAGTCCACATATCCAAAAAAGTGATAGGGTCATTAAAGTCTGCCAGCCATCCGTTACGGGCAATCTGATAGTCCCCCCTCTTACGGGTATTCAGGAAAGTAGCCCACTCCTGAGAAACCAGTTCACAGTTTACACCTATCTTGGACCACATATTCTGGAGAGCCTCTCCAATCTGCTGATGTGCAGTTCCTTCATTATAAAGATATTCAATGGTGGGAAGTCCCTCACCGTTGGGATAACCTGCCTCTGCCAGTGCTTCTTTTGCAAGTTCCAGATTTCCCTCATAGTCTGTGGGGTCATAGTAGTTGCCGCCAACCTCACGGAATTCCTCGGAAGGATCAGCATCGGAAAGTCCAAGAGGCACATATGCTCCCGCTTCCTGCTGCCCCGCCTGACCGATTTGCTCCACCAGATAGGTGCGGTCTATCGCAAGTGTCAGCGCTTTCCGAAGCAGACGATTGCTCATTATCTCATCCTGCACATTAAAGCTGATATAATAAACGCCCAACTGCCCATCCATATGAAAGTCGGATTTCTCCTTCAATGCCGCAATTTCATCATTTGGTACGGAGTCAATCATGACTACATCACCGGTCTCATAAGCTGCAAGCTGTGCTGCATCATCCTCCATGAGAACAAATTTGATTTTGTCGGATACCACTGCGTCAGCATTCCAGTAATCGGGATTTTTTTCCATCTCGATGTAAGAATTGTGTTTCCACTCTTTCATTCTGTAAGGACCGTTGCCAATGTATGTGGCTGCATCCTGTGTCCATCCGTCGGGATTTGCCTCTACTACAGCCTGCTTTACCGGCGCATAGGCAGGGAACGCACACAATTCCTGAAAATAAGGGGTATCTGCCTTTAATTTGACAACCAGCGTCTTATCATCCTCGGCAACTACATTCAATTTTCCCTCATCATATCCTTCCACGCATTCAAAAATTCCTTCGTAGTCAGCCGCAGTCTCCGGATTGATTACCCGATTCCACGAATAAACGAAATCGGAAGCCGTCAAATCGGAACCGTCAGACCATTTTAGTCCGTCCCTGAGATGGAAGGTGTAGGTTAATCTGTCCTCGGAAATATCTACGGATTCCGCCTGACCGGGAACCGGCTGCGCATTTTCATCCAGTGTCATCAGACCCTCAAATGCGTGAACAATATAGGTACCTCCGTCTACCGAGCTGTTCAGCGCCGGGTCAATGGTATCCGGTTCCGGACCTACCACTACCGCAAGTTCCTTTGCTTTGCTCTCACCGGAAACATTGGTATCTGTACCCGTGCCTGCGTTCTTATCGTTGCCGCAGCCGGTAAGCACAGCGGAAACCGCCATGACCGCAACCAGCAAGGTACATACTATCGTTTTCTTTTTCATAATCTTCCTCCTGCAAAAATGAATTTACTTTTTACCATCTCAATGTGATAAACATGTTATTTTGCCACCCACTCCAAATTATGGCAGGCTGCAAAGTGTCCCGGAGCCACTTCCCTAAATTCAGGCTCCACCTCTGCGCATTTTGCGGT
This sequence comes from uncultured Acetatifactor sp., assembly GCA_934426825.1. Classification (GTDB taxonomy): domain Bacteria; phylum Bacillota; class Clostridia; order Lachnospirales; family Lachnospiraceae; genus Acetatifactor. The sequence continues at coordinate 385,411 of CAKRYI010000001.1, forward strand.
TGCATATTTACATCTGGTGCGGAAACGGCAACCACTGGGGGGATTCAAAGGACTGGGAACATCTCCCTCCAAAATAATTCTTTTGTTTGCCCTTGCTTTCTGAGGGTCAGGAATCGGAATTGCCGAAATCAGAGACTGCGTATACGGGTGCACCGGATGAAATGTCAGTTCATTGCTGCTTGCCAATTCCACCATTTTACCGAGATACATAACTCCGATTCTGTCCGAAATATGCTTCACAACAGATAAGTCATGGGCAATAAACAGATAGGTAAGTCCCAGCTCCTGCTGCAGTTCCTCGAACATATTGACAATCTGCGCCTGAATGGAAACATCCAGAGCGGATACCGGTTCATCACACACAATAAATTGCGGATTCACAGCCAGTGCCCTCGCAATACCGATACGCTGTCTCTGACCGCCGGAAAACTCGTGAGGATAACGGCCTGCATGGTCACTGTTCAGTCCCACTCTTCTCAGGCTTTCAATAATCATCTGTTCCCGTTCTTTTTTATCCTTAGCCAGTTTGTGTATATCAATGGGTTCTCCCACGATATCACGGATAGTCATACGGGGGTTCAGCGATGCATAAGGATCCTGAAAAACGATCTGCATTTTCTTACGGTAGGGGCGCATATTAACATGGGTAATATCCGTACCGTCATAAATAATTTTACCTGCCGTGGGCTCATGGAGTCTCAGAATAGAACGTCCTGTAGTTGTTTTACCGCATCCGGACTCTCCTACCAGACCCAAAGTTTCTCCTTTATTTACATAAAAGCTGACATCATCCACTGCCTTCACGTACTTTTTGGAAAACAATCCGGAGGCAACGGGAAAATATTGCTTTAATCCCTGTACTTCAACCAGTTTCTCAGCCATTTCCGTTTCCTCCTTTCTTCTCAAACTCTTCCTTCTGGAGCAGCCAGCAGGCGCTGTAATGCTCCCCCTTAACGGTAGTGCGGGGCGGCATTTCCCTCACACAGATTTTCATACAGTTCTGACATCTGGGTGCGAAAGGACAGCCTGCCGGGGGATTCAGCAAATCCACAGGCGTACCCTCAATAGGTACCAGCTTCTCATGGCTCTCTGCATCCAGTCTCGGAATACTGTTCAAAAGTCCTTTTGTATATTCATGCTTGGGATTGTAGAAAATTTCATCTGTCTCGCCATATTCCACAATCTTACCGGCATACATAACAGCAATCTTGTCACACATATTTGCCACTACACCGAGATCATGGGTAATCATGATAATGGACATTCCCAGCTTTTCCTTTAATTCCATCATCAGTTCCAGAATCTGCGCCTGAATGGTAACGTCCAATGCCGTGGTCGGCTCGTCGGCAATCAACAGCTTCGGCTCACACGCTAACGCAATGGCAATCATGACTCTCTGGCGCATACCACCGGATAACTCATGAGGATATTGTTTCAATCGCTTTTCAGGCTCATTGATACCTACCAGACGAAGCAGTTCCACCGCTCTCTCCTGCGCTTCCTTTTTGGTTGCATTGGTATGAAGCAGAATCACTTCCTTAATCTGATTTCCTATGGTATATACCGGGTTCAGTGAAGTCATGGGATCCTGAAAAATAATGCTTACTTCCTTTCCCCTGATTTTTCTCATTTCCTTTTCGGACATCTCTGTAATCGTATGTCCGTTAAACACAGTTTTTCCGCCAATCACCTTACCGTTGGGAGGTGTGAGTTTCATAAGGGAAAATGCCGTAACGGATTTTCCACTTCCGGATTCCCCTACAATTCCAAGTACATCTCCCTGTTTCAGGGAAATGGATACATCGTTTAACGCCTTTACCTCTCCTGCCGGTGTTATAAAGGAGAGCTTCAGATTTTCAATGTCAAGCAATATATTGTTTTCATTCGCCATTTTACTCTCTCCTTACTATTTCTTTAATTTGGGGTCAAAAGCATCTCTCAGACCATCTCCCAACAGATTAAACGCCAGGATAATCAAGGAAATCAATAATGCCGGTGCCATCAGTCTGTGGGGATAAGAGCGGATACCGTCAATGGCATCGGACGCCAGCGAACCGAGGGAAGGCATCGGTGCATTTACACCCAGACCGATAAAGCTCAAAAAGCTCTCTGTAAAAATTGCGGAAGGAATCTGAAGCGTTGTGGTAACAATCAGCGTACCGATACAGTTGGTCAGCAGATGCTTCCGAATAATCCGTCCACTCTTTGCTCCTAACGCCTTTGCAGCAGTAACAAACTCCTGCTCTTTAATAATCAGTACCTGGCTTCGCACGATACGCGCCATACCCACCCAATACAGCAGGGCAAAAACCACGAAAATACATATCATGTTGACACCGATTTTATTCATCCATGTCACATTAAACTTCGCAGCAAAACTCTTAATCGGCTCCTTCAGCGTAACCGCCAGCAAAATAATAATGATAGTATCCGGCACGGTATAAATGACATCGACAATACGCATCATCACCATATCAATCTTACCGCCAAAATATCCTGCGCAGGCTCCGTATATGGAACCGATAATCAAAATCAGAACACTTGCCACAACTCCGACGGAAATAGAGATTCTTGCGCCAATCATGGTTCTCACCATATAATCCCGTCCAAGACTGTCCGTTCCCAAAATGTGGGGAAATATCTTTTCCCCTGCTGCAATCTTCTGCAGCTCCGTTTCGGAATACTGCATGGGTGCCAGCTTTTCGCTTCCGCGAATCTGTTCCTCATAGCTGTAAGGCCAAAATGCCGGAAGAATAAATGCGTAAATAATAATCAAAACCAGAACAACGATGGCTCCCACTGCCACCGGATTGTGGAGCAGTTTATGCATACCATCCTTGAAGAAGCTCCGGGGCTCCCTCATCACTACCAGACTCTCTTTTTCACTCTGGTCTGCAGGAAGGAAATCGGACACATCCAACTGCAGGCTGAAGGGTGATTTCTTTATTTCATTGTTTTCCATAGATAACCTCCAAGTTATACAGTTTTCCTTCTGCTTAATTCAGTTTGATACGAGGGTCAATAATTTTATAAATAATATCCACTAAAATATTCATAACAATCAGAAAACTTGCATAGAATATTGTAGTACCCATTACCAGCGGATAATCTCTGTTCACGATGGAACTGATAAAGCTGTTGCCAAGTCCGGGAATGGTGAAAATTTTCTCCACAATAAAACTTCCGCAGAAAATACCTGCGATTGCCGGTCCAAGGTAAGTCACTACCGGAAGAATGGCATTACGCATGGCATGCTTAAACAGACGTTTTGCCTCCGATACACCCTTTGCTCTTGCCGTAGTCATATAATCCTGTCCCAGCACATCCAGAATACTGGAGCGCATCAGTCTGGCAATGTACGCTGTCGGATATAATGACAGGGAAATTACCGGCATGATATAGTGTTTCCAGGAAGTCAGTCCATTCGTAGGAAGCCAGTTTAGTTTTACTCCCAGAAAATACATCAGCACCGCTGAAGTAATAAAGCTGGGTATGGCAATTCCCATGGTTGAAAATACAATAATCAGATTATCCAGCCACTTTCCTCTATTTAAGGCAGCTATGGAACCTAACGGAATTCCAATTAACACTGCTACCAGTATGGCATAAAAACCTAACTTAGCCGATACGGGGAAACAGGAAAAAATGATATCATTGACGGTTCTGCCCCTCTGCTTGGTCGACAGCCCCAGATCTCCCTGAAATATTTTTACCACATAATTTTTAAACTGAACAGGTACCGGTTTGTCCAATCCATACTTCTCTTCCAATGCCTGCATGGTTGCGGCTGATTTCGCCTTCTCAGACAAGAACGGTCCTCCGGGAATTAACTGCATGAGGAAAAAGGTGAGCGCCATTACAATAAACAGCGTCATGATTCCGTATGCAATACGTTTTGTAATGTAACGTACCATCTGTTTCACTCCTTATTTTATTGATAGACAAAGAGATGGGTGGATAAACCAGATTACCCACCCCATTGTGCGTACTAAAGCTCTAAACGAACTATAGTAGAAACTATAAAAAATAATTTTTGTAATGTCAAGTAATTTTCACGATTTTAAAGTGATAAAGTGGTGCACTATCACTGTTTCAAATTGCATATTTATATATTATGCTGACCTGTATTGTGCATATTTTCATTATTGTTACATTTTTATCATTTATTAATGAATAAATATTCTTTTGCGTTTTCTAAAATTTACATTTTACGAAACGGTTCCATATATTGTGCTGCGAAACCAAGTTCTTCCTCTATTCGAAGCAATCTGTTATATTTTGCCACTCTGTCGCTGCGGCAGGGAGCACCGGTTTTAATCTGTCCGGCATTCAGTGCCACGGCAATATCTGCAATAGTTGTGTCCTCCGTCTCCCCGGAACGGTGGGAAATAATCGCTTTATATCCGTTTTTGTGCGCCATCTCCACCGCTTCAAACGCTTCCGTCAATGTTCCAATCTGATTCACCTTCACCAAAATGGCGTTTGCCGTCTTTAATTTGATACCGGCATCCAGACGTTTGGTATTCGTGACAAACAAATCGTCACCGACTAACTGCACACTGTCTCCCAGACGCTCTGTCAGCGCCTTCCAGCCGTCCCAGTCATCCTCTGCCAGACCGTCCTCAATGGAGATAATGGGGAAGCGTTTCACCAGACTTTCATAGTAGGATATCATTTCCTCCGTGTCTCTCACAACCTCTTTTCCTTTCAAGCTGCTCTCTCCGGGGAAGTGATACATTCCTGTTTTTTCATTATATAATTCACTGCTGGCTGCATCCATGGCTATCTTGATGTCCTGCCCCGGCGTGTAACCGGATTTCTGAATGGACTGCACCAATAACTCCAGAACGCTCTCCGCATCCGGCAAATCCGGCGCAAAGCCGCCCTCGTCACCCACGCCCGTGGAAAGACCCTTGTCCTGCAGAATTTTCTTTAAATTGTGGTAAATCTCCGCACAGATTCTCAGTCCGTCCGCAAAATTCTCCGCCTGTACCGGCATAATCATAAATTCCTGAAAATCCACGGTATTTGCCGCATGCTTGCCACCGTTTAAAATATTCATCATGGGAACCGGCAAAAGTCTCGGAGAGATTCCGCCCAGATAGCGGTAAAGCGGCACTCCCAGTGCATTGGCAGACGCTTTTGCCACCGCCATGGAAACGGAAAGCATAGCATTTGCTCCCAAATTTTCCTTGTTGTCCGTGCCGTCCGTCTCCATGAGCACACGGTCAATCGCAATCTGTTCCAAGGGATTTCTGCCGATAAGAACGCTGGCAATCTTTTCATTGACATTTTTGACGGCGTGCTGCACGCCCAGACCGAAATATCTCGTATCACCGTCGCGAAGCTCCACAGCCTCAAACCGTCCCGTGCTGGCGCCGGAGGGAACCGCCGCCGTGCCCTCGTAATAGTTTCCGTCCAGCGGATTGTGCACTTCCACACTTGCCTCCACCGTCGGGTTACCTCTGGAATCTAAAATTTCCCTCGCATGTATCTTGGTGATTTCCATATAATTTTGCATAAAAAAAGCCTCCTTGAAAAACTCATTTTATAATGAGTATTTCCCCGGAGGCTTAAACTATGCCGTAAATCTTATTTTTTTATGAGCAGGGATTTGCCGGTCATTTCAACAGGCTGCTCCATACCCATTACCTGAATCAGGGTGGGAACAATATCTGCTAAACAGCCGTTCTCTCTCAGAGTGTAATCCTTATCGTAATTTACAAGAATGAAAGGCACCTGATTGGTGGTATGTGCGGTGAAAGGTTCGCCGGTTTCATAATCAATCAACTGCTCTGCATTACCATGGTCAGCGCAGATGAACAGCACGCCGTCCATTTCTTTTACAGCGGCAACTGCCTTGCCGACACATTCATCCACGGTCTCCACTGCTTTGATGGCTGCGGAAAGCACGCCGGTATGACCTACCATATCCGGGTTTGCAAAGTTGATAATGATAACATCATACTTGTCGGAACGGATAGCGTCAGTCAGTTTGTCGCATACCTCGTAAGCGCTCATTTCCGGCTTCAAATCGTAGGTTGCAACCTTGGGAGAATGTACTAAAATTCTGTCCTCTCCCTCGTTGGGCTGCTCCACGCCGCCGTTAAAGAAGAACGTAACGTGAGCGTATTTCTCAGTCTCTGCAATTCTTGCCTGCTTCATGTTGTTAGCTGCAAGCCACTCGCCAAAGGTGTTGGTAACGGCAACCTTGTGGAATGCCACATCCTTGTTGGGAATGGTGGGATCATAGTCGGAGAAGCATACGAAGGTAATCTGCTTTCTTGCTCCTCTGTCAAATCCCTGAAAATCATCATCACAGAATGCTCTGGTAATCTGTCTTGCACGGTCGGGACGGAAATTGTAGAAAATTACGGAGTCGCCGTCCTGCACGGTAGCAACCGGCTTTCCGCCTTCCACAACAACGGTAGGTTTTACAAACTCGTCAGTCTCGTCTCTGTCGTAAGATTCCTGAATTGCGCAGATTCCGCAGGCTGCGGTAAGTCCCTCGCCCTTAGTCATTGCGTCGTAAGCCAATTTCTCACGATCCCAGTTGTTATCTCTGTCCATCGCATAGTAACGGCCCATCACAGTGGCGATTTTGCCGACACCGATTTTCTTCATTTCCTCGTTCAAAGCCTCTGCAAACTCTTTTCCGCTGGCAGGGGGTGTATCACGTCCGTCCAAGAAGCAGTGTACATATACTTTGTCCAGACCGTTTCTCTTTGCCATCTCCAAAAGTCCGTACAAATGTGTATTGTGGCTGTGCACACCACCGTCTGAGAGCAGTCCTAACAGATGAAGGGCACTGTTATTCTTTTTACAATTCTCCATTGCTTTCAAAAGCGCAGGATTTTCAAAAAACGTTCCGTCCTGAATCTCTTTGGTAATTCTGGTAAGCTCCTGATATACAATGCGGCCTGCACCCATATTCATATGCCCTACCTCGGAGTTACCCATCTGTCCTTCGGGAAGTCCTACTGCCATACCGCTGGCATTGCCTCTTACAAAAGGATAATCCTTCATAAGCTCGTCCATCACAGGCGTCTTAGCCTGTGCTACGGCATTTCCCTCAACCTTTTCATTCAGTCCGTATCCGTCCAGAATCATTAAAACTACCGGTTTTTTTCTCATATTTCCTCCATTCCTTCCTGCTAATATATCTTTTCAATCGAAAATTATACACTGAAAAAAGAAGCGGTGCAATAGCAACTTACCACAATAAGGCAGGATAAACTATTGTTTTTTCCGCAGTTTTGCCATAAAATAATAAAAAGTTGTTATTCAGAAAGGATAGGGTGTCATGGTCAGTTTACTTTCCAAGCTCCTGATTAAAAATCATGAGGATACCTCCAATCCTGCAGTCCGTCAGTCCTACGGCGTTCTCTGCGGTTTTGTGGGGATTTTTTTTAACCTGCTTTTGTTTACCGGCAAATTTGTTGCGGGTACGGTCAGCCATTCCATAGCCATCACCGCCGACGCATTCAACAACCTGTCCGACGCAGGTTCTTCCATTATTACGCTGATTGGATTTAAAATGGCGGGGCAGAAACCGGATTCCGACCATCCCTTCGGGCATGGGCGCATTGAATACATATCCGGGCTTTTGGTTTCCGTCATCATTCTGATTATGGCATTTGAATTGCTGAAAAGCTCCGTCATTAAGATTTTTCACCCGGATAAGCCGGAGTTTTCCCCGCTAATTCTTGTCATACTGATTCTGTCCATCTTAGTAAAATGCTACATGGCATTTTACAACAAAAAAATCGGCAAAAAAATTGACTCCGCCGCTATGGCTGCCACGGCAACGGACAGTCTCAGCGATACTCTCGCCACCACCGCTGTTCTGATTGCCACACTGGTGTCCCACTTTACGGGACTGTCCATCGACGGCTACTGCGGTGTACTGGTAGGTTTGTTTATCTGCTACGCCGGAGTAAACGCCGCCAAAGATACCATCAGTCCCCTCTTGGGGCAGGCTCCCGAACCGGAATTTGTAAACCGGATTACCGATATTGTAATGGCTCACGAGGGTGTGATTGGCATTCACGACCTGATTGTCCACAACTACGGTCCCGGCAGGGTTCTGATTTCCCTGCACGCGGAAGTTCCGGCGGACGGCAATATCCTCACCATGCACGATATGATTGACCTTATCGAGCACGAGTTGCGGGACACCCTGCACTGCAGTGCCGTCATACATATGGATCCGGTCTGCGTGGGTGATGAGGAAACCGATACCTTAAAAGCAGAGGTAAGCGCTTATCTGGCGGAGATAGACGTCTCTCTCACCATGCACGATTTCCGTATTGTCAAAGGTCCTACCCACACAAACATTATCTTCGACGTGGTAGTCCCTTATAAATTCCGTTTAAAAGATAACGAATTGGTGCAGACCATTACCGACAAAATCCAGGCGGTTCACCCTAATTATTTCACGGTAATTGAAGTCGATAGAAAATATGCTTGACTTTTTCCACAAATTACCGTAGTGTATATATACATTGTTCCATTGTAACAGTTCGGAGGCGGCCCAGTCAGCCGTTTCCCAATAAATCAGAAAAGGAGGTAGCACAATGAACAAGTTTAGACTCAGTACTGTTGTATTTCATATTGATGTATCATTCGCAGTTACCTCAGGAGATATTTGCAGGGTGTAGCAAAGGCTTTCCCTTTTGTTATCCTGTTTATTAAAGTCCATGGCACCTGCCATGGGCTTTTTTTGTATCTAAAACCTGAGGAAACCTTTTTTGAACGGAGGTGTTTTTTTGAAAAAAGTATCAACCTATATTTTGGAAAGACTTCCCATCTATCTTGTGGCAGTCCTTTGCCTCTTCGCAGGTGTCTGGCTGGATATGCTGTCTCCACAGCTTACAAAGCAGATTGTAGATAAGGTAATCGGCGAGGGTAATCTTTCCCTCCTGAAATATCTGCTGGCAGGAATTCTCGCCATCGGACTTGGCAGATGTATTTTTATGTATTTTAAGGAATATCTCTTTGACATTGTCGGCTCAGGCATTGCTTCTGACATGCGAAAAGAACTGTTCCACCACCTGCAGGGGTTGTCCGCATCCTTTTACGACCGGAACAATACCGGAGAACTGATGGCAAGGGTCAAGGATGACATTGACCATATCTGGGACGGTCTTACCTTTGTAGGCATGCTTCTGATTGAGGTAGTCATTCACACCACGATGGTACTTACCTATATGTATCAATTAAACTGGAAAATGGCATTACTCCCAACCGGCGTAGTAATCGGTTGTGGTGCGCTGGCAATTTTTTTGGAACAGAAACTGGATAAAATTTATGAGGAAATCAGTGAGGAAAACGCCAAGCTGAACACTGTGGCAGAAGAAAATCTTGCCGGTGTCCGCACGGTAAAAGCATTTGCCCGTGAAAAATTTGAAATTGAAAAGTTTCTCTCCCATAACAAACGCTATTATGAATTAAATATGGAGCAATCCCACATTTTCGTGAAATATCATCCGATTTTCACACTTGTGACGAAACTGCTCCCCCTGACCGTACTGTTAATCGGCGGATATCTGGTAATAAACGAAGAGTTCTCTTTAGGCTCCCTCAGCGCATTTATTCAATATTCCATGAACATTGTATGGCCCATGGAAATGCTGGGATGGCTGACCAACAGCTTTTCTTCTGCTATTGCTTCCAACCGGAAGCTGAAAAAAATATACGCGGAACACTCTGAGTTAAAAGAGAAAGAGGAACCTGTCATTTTGGAACAGGTACAGGGACATATCACCTTTGAGCACGTTAACTTTACCCGCAATAATACGGAAATACTCAAAGATATTACTTTCGACATCCGCCCCGGCGCCACCCTCGGCATTATGGGCGCCACCGGCTCCGGCAAAACCTCCATTGTACAGTTGTTGCAGCGACAATATGACTGTACACAGGGTAGTATTCTGTTAGACGGAACCGATATTCGTGAACTGCCCATGAAACAGCTTCGCGGCAGCATATCCATGGTTATGCAGGACGTATTTCTGTTCTCCGATACCATAAGTGACAATGTACGTCTCGGCAAACAGGATTTCCTAACCTTAGAGCAGGTAAAGGAAGCCTCCGGCGCAGCTTTAGCAGACACTTTTATTGAACGTCTGGAATCCGGATATGACACCGTCATCGGAGAACGTGGTGTGGGTTTATCCGGCGGTCAGAAACAACGTATCAGCATCGCACGCGCCCTTGCAAAAAAGAACCCTATCCTGATTATGGATGACTCCACTTCCGCATTGGATATGGAGACTGAACATTTGATTCAGGACAGCCTGCGTGAGCTGAAAGATACTACCAAACTGATTATTGCCCACCGTATCAGCGCCGTCCGTGACGCAGATGAAATTATTTTTCTGAAAGACGGGCAGATTGCCGAACGCGGTACCCATGAGGAACTGTTAAAAAGGCGCGGGCTTTATTACGAGACCTACTGTGTCCAAATGGGCACCGTGAAACAGGCATAGAAAGGAGGTTCTCATGCCAATTAATTCATTTAAAGAAGACGAAAAAAGCAAAGAAGCCGGCAGTATGAAAACTCTGATAAGATTGTTTTCCTATCTTCTGGCATATAAAAAGGAAATCCTTGCCGTTCTTTGTATCATGGCATTCTGTGTCGGAGTGACTCTGTTAAATCCCCTGATTATCGAAACTGCCATTGACAAATACATTGCAAACGGTAATTTTACCGGATTATGTAAACTGATTGCTGTAGCTTTTATCCTGAACACCATTATGGTTCTTTTGATTAAACTGCGTATGTACATTATGAATAAGATATGCAACAGCATACTCATGACCATACGGCAGGAATTATATTCCCATATTCAGACTCTGGATTTTCACTTTTTTGACAGCCGCCCGACAGGAAAAATCCTGTCCCGCATTATCGGTGACATTAATTCCCTGAAAGATGTGCTGTCCAATTTTGTGACTACCCTGATTCCGGATTTTGTTACGGTATGCGCCGTTGTCGGTATCATGGTCTGGAAAAATCCGAAACTTGCCGCCGCTTCGCTGTGTTCCTTACCCCTTATGGCTATCGGCATGTGGCTGATTCAGATTTTTTCCCACAAGCGCTGGGTTGTTTTCCGGAAAAAATCCGCCAACCTCAACGCCTTCGTGCATGAAGATTTGTCCGGTATGCGCGTCATACAGAGTTATACCGCGGAGGATGAAACCAACCGTACCTTTGTGCGATTATTAAAAGAACACCGTTCTGCTTTCACCAAAGCGGTGCGACTGAATGACGCCATTGGCTCCATCATTGATTTTTGTTGGGGAATCGGCTGTGCCGCCCTGTATTATACCGGAATTGTGATTATCGGAATCGGAAATATATCGGTAGGTACACTGGTTGCGTTCGGCACCTACATCAATATGTTCTGGCAGCCCATTATGAACCTCAGCAATTTTTATAACCAGCTTATCACAAACCTTGCCGCTGCCGAGCGTATTTTTGAGGTTATGGATACCCCCTCTGAAATCACGGACGAAAAAGCAGTTTCAGACATGCCTCCCATAAAAGGCGCTGTCACCTTTGAAAATGTTTCTTTCGCCTACTCCGATGCTCCGAATGTCAATGTTCTGGAACAGGTAAATTTTCACATTACACCCGGACAGACCATTGCGCTTGTCGGTCCTACCGGAGCCGGAAAAACTACGATTGTCAATCTTATCAGCCGCTTCTACAATGCCACAGACGGCAGAGTGCTGATAGACGGTCAAGACGTACAGGAAGTAACACTTTCCTCTCTCCGCTCCCAGATGGGAATTATGACGCAGGATAATTTTCTCTTTACGGGAACGGTAAAAGAAAATATCCGATACGGAAAACTGGATGCAACAGACGAGGAAATTATAGCCGCTGCCAAAGCGGTGGGAGCACATGACTTCATTATGCGTCTGGAAAAAGGCTATGACACGGTTCTCAGCGAGCGGGGCGGCGGATTGTCCATCGGGCAGAAACAGTTACTCGCGTTCGCCCGCACTTTCGTTTCCATGCCCCGTATTCTGATACTGGATGAGGCAACCTCCAGTATCGATACCCAAACGGAGCTTTTGGTACAACAGGGAATACAGACCCTGTTGCATGGACGCACTTCCTTTGTCATTGCCCACCGGCTGTCCACCATCCAGAATGCCGACCGCATTTTTGTCATTGATAACGGCGGCATTTTAGAGGAGGGAACCGCCAGTGAACTGATGGCACAGAAGGGAGCCTACTATCGGCTCTATATGGCACAATTTTCTGCATAATAAAACAGGTGGTTAATCCCTCATATATCCGGATTAACCACCTGTTTTTCTTATATACAACTCACTTCACAATTTCTTTTACCATATAATGCAGCCAACGAACTACACGGCATACTGTACCATACAGACCAGTTCGCCCTCGGATACGGAAATCACCGCTTCCTCTCCGATAAATTCATTGCTGATGCCAATGGGGAAATCATTGCTCATGGTGTAATCTTTCAGGTTATATTTCATTCCCTGTATACTCACACCTTTTGCCTCCCTGCCAAGGGAAAATAAGGACAAATACCCCTCAAGGCTCTTTTGAAAATGCACCGCCTCATTCTGCAGCACCAGTATCATACCGGTACCGTCCACCAGATAACCTGTCGCATCATGATTCTTCAAATACAGCAGACACTGAATGTTTGCGAGGGTATGGTCGAACCGTCCGCCGGTTCCCGCATAAATGCGAAAATCCCGGTAGCCCAATTCCAAACCGTACTTCAATGCGGCAAGCATATCCGTATCGTCCTTTTCCGGATTCAGTTCCAGAACCAAATCCGGCACCTGCGCCTTCAACTGTTCCAGTGCTTTCTTTTCCCCTTCACTGACAGAATCGAAATCACCTATGATTTTGTCCGGCTCCACGCCCAGAATACCGCAGTATCCCAAGCCGCCGTCCACGGCGATGCAATAATCCCCGTCACCTACCGCTATCTCTCCCAGTGTCAGGTCTCCCGCACCGATTACAATACATTTTCCATTCATTCTTTACCACTTTTCTGCGCGCGTTCTTGCGCATAGCGAGTTTCAATCTTATCCTAGCGGTGTTCATCCACGAAGAGTTGTGCTCTGCTCTGGATAATCTTGGCAACTTCCTCCGCACTCTTCTGTCCTTCGTAGAAGGCGGCCGTATCTTCTGAAATAATATTTTGAATATCGTTATTGAAATATACCGCCTTGGTTGTCGAGGTCATCATTTCAACTATCTGGTCAATCTGTGCCTGATTCAGAGGTTCAACGACAATGCTTTCACCGTTAATATCTATGGTATCGTCGTATTCCACCTTATTACCGTTTTCATCCGTGTAATAGGATTTCGTCAACGCATCCTTTGCCTTCGCATCGAATGCCTTCTTGGAAACGGGCAATCCCCATTCAAGGCTGTCCTGATATTCGTCCGTCAGGTAATATCTTACAAACTCCCATGCACCGTCCAAGTTTGCGGACTTGGCAGAAAGAGCGTAGCTGTCGTTGGCGCCGATAATGGCACCGACTCCGTCATCGGAAGGGAAACCGATATAGGTGACATCCTCTCCAAAATATCCGTTGACGTAATAAGACATATCCTTAATATTACTGATATAGCACTCCATCAGAGCGGTTCTGTTGTCCCTGTACTGTGACTGATAGTTCATCCAGTAATCGTCTCCGTCCATCTCCTCATAGGAAATTTCTGTAGGGAGTGTATTTGCATACTTCAACATTCCGATAAACTCCGGCGAATCGAAGTTACATTTTCCGGTAGAAACGTCTACAAAATCATTTCCCGCATACTGTAACATCATATAAGTAAACGCATCTCTTGTCTGCTCACCGAACGCCTGCGTTCCTTCCGGCAGGGAATCCACAAACTGCTGGAATTCATCAATATTCCATGAGGTTCTGTCTCCCAGAACAGAGGTCTTACCCATTACGGTTCTCACATAGAAATTAGGAATTACATAATACAGCTTTCCTTTTACACTGTACGCATCGAATACATTCTGCATATATTCTATCTTGGAAAGTTCCTCGTCCTTTTCAATCAATGCACTAATATCCGCAATCAGTCCCTTGGAAATATAGGTATCCATGGGAAGATCTAAGCTGCTGATAAGAATATCCGGCATATTTCCGGAAATAATATCGTTGTTTAACTTTGTTGCTCCCGCAGTATAGTCCTCATTGGTGTCATAAGTATTGTATTCCTTAATGACAATTCTGTACTCTTCGTTTTCCTTGTTAAAGCTGACTACACGATTCTTCAAATCATATCCGACATAATCTCCCGCCAGAACCAGCACCTTCTTATCCGGTATATCCTCCGGATTACGCTTGGTAAATTTGGCAATGACAGTATTTCCACTGAGGTCATCATAATAAGAACCGATAAAATGCTCGTCATCAATCATGGAGACATTACTCAGGTTGGTAGTGGACATATCCGAGTTGACATAACTCATAATCTGCGTTGCCTGCTCATCTCCCAAAGAATAACCGAACAGACCGGAGCTTGTGGTATATACAATATCCGTGCTTATACCGGGATAAATGCCGTTATATCCGCTCATGGTCATGGACTCTGCCAGCTTATTGTCCTCCCCTACCGTGTCCGTTGTGGGGTCATAGGTAGTCAGGAAAAGCTGCGTCCAGTCATCATTGTAATGGGTCACATACAGAATACCCTTTTTGTAATCAGCTACCAAATCATTGTAATTTTCAAACAGTTTTTCACCGTTGGGAAGCGACTTTCGCTCGGAAACATTTCCCTCTGCATCAATTCCGATTGCGCAGACTACATCTCCACCCACCAAAAGGGTAATACCGCCTTTTCCGTCTGCCAGCATCTTCTGGACATAGCTGTAGCTGTCCTCCGTCTGCATATCCTCCAGGGGTGCTTCCCAAAGGAGTTTACCGCTCAAATCCCATGCACAAACGGATGTATGGCTCTCGGATTTGTAGTTGTCCGGGTCGGAATAATCATCCTTGTTATGGTTCTTCAGTGCATAAAAAGTATTTTCGGATAACACATAATTTCCAAAACCGATATACTCATAGTAGTTGGAAGAATCATCACCCATTCCTACATCTGCTACCGGCTGATCCGCTACGGGCTCCATTACATCAGAGGCAATGTCTCCCTCATCAAGTGCGACCACTTTGTCTGCATCGGAAGTATCTGTACCGGAATTGTCTGCACCGGTATTATCTTCGCCTGTGTTACCTGCATCGGGTGTCTCCGTATCTGCACCGGGAATCTCCACCCCTTCCTCGTCAGACTTTGCCAAAACAATGGTCTGAACATCGGAACCGTCTGTATTCATGGAACACAAATCAATATGGGTCTTGGAACTGTTTGCATCCCAGTCGTAATTTTCCACTACGACATAATATTTGCCTCCCTGTGGAAAGATAGCGCTGACATTCCTGTTCTCAGACACATCGGGAAGTTTGATTTCCTCACAGGCAAATACATACTGTTTTGCGAGGGAACTGTCTGCACTTTTCCCTCCCTTATTACTATCCTTTCCACCGCAGGCACAAAGTCCCACCGTCATTGCAAGAACAAGTCCTGCACAGATGCCCTTCCGCATTCTGCTTTTTTTCATAATTCTTCCTCCTCTTCCTTCCTTCTGCGCCGCTCTTCCAAGAGACGCTCACACTTATCCTTTGTCAGGTTCCATACTTCCTTTATCGTCCATCCCTTATGCTTCCACCACCACACGAAAATAACGAGCAGCAGTACAATCGGATACAACAGGAACAGTACCATAAACACCGTACACAGAGCAATAATGTCCTCATATCCTCTGGCGATATTCTCCCAGTAAGGATATATGATTGCTTTACCGTTCATAGAACGGGTTCCGAAGGCTATAATTAATTTAAACCGGTTTAACAGAGAGTATCTGGAGGTATTTTCCAAAATCTCCACTTCCTTCTCTTCTCCGCCAAAACTCTCCCGAACCAGATTTGCCGCATAATTGCTGACCGGGTTCGGCATAACAATTTCATAATGGTTTAACCCATTGTTTGCGCCATATTGCTGCAAAGTCTCATAAGACACATAAACCAGCGTGCCGTCCAGCCCCGCCGCATTTTCCAGTCTGCCCTCCGGGCGCTTTACCACACCGGACACCAGATGAGGCGTTCCGCCGATATACACCGTCATGCCCGCCACGTCATTGGAGCCGAACAACTGCCACGCAGCGTCCTCATCAATCACGCAGTAATCCTTGTTTAAGTCATTTCCGGAAAAATACGCACCGGACAAAAGCTGCAACGGATGGAACAGGAAAAAATCACCACCGATTCCGATAGCGTCCGCCTCCACGCTGGTCTTACCGCTGGACAGCGTAATCTTTCCGTCCGCACTGTAGGCATCCGCCCACAATCTGGCTCCCGGATTTTCCGACTCCTGTGTGATGGACGCCTCAAGCAGCGCATTATCCAGTGAATGTTCGAATTCCTCTATCCGCTCAACGGAAATGGTGGAATTGGAAGAAAAGAAACAGCTTACCTGTGCCACATCCTTCTTCTCACTCCATCTCTCCGCCATCTGCTGGGAGTCCTGCCCCTGTGCCATATGATTTGTCGCCGCAAGCAATATGATAAATATAATAAATGAGAGTGCTCCGCTAATGCTAAGCAATAATTTCTTCATCATCTGCTCCTTAATTCTCTGCCAGTCTTACCAGTTTTCCTGCCTCCACAGGCTTTGTAGAGGTGGTAATTACAAATTCATATCCGTACAAGCCGCCGCTGATAGCCGATTTGGTGTCGTCACTTGCCAACACTTCCACGTCCACACGGGTTGCCACATAACGGTTTCCCAAGGGACTGCTCTTGGTCTCCACAATCAGGACAAACTTGCCGTTGTTGTCCTCACGGATGGCACTGTTCGGAACAATCAAATCATAATCCGCACTCTTCTGTCCCACGGAAATGCTTAAGGACTGACCGACCATAACATCTCCCGACACATCAAAGGTCAACAGCTTTTTCTGTCCGGGGTCTGTGGTGTCCGGCTTAATGCTCTTTAAGGTAACGTCCACGTTATCGTATCTCCAAGAGTTTACCAAATCCGCCTTGTCTCCCACGGAGAGGCGTTTCGCCTGGTCGTTAGTAACGGAAAAGCTCATGGAATAGCCTTTGCCCTCCGGCTGCATAGTTGCAAGCACGTCATCCGGTGCCACGGTTTTACCGGCAACTACCGAAACATCCGCAATCGTACCGGATACCGGTGCCGTAATGGTTGCTCCGACAGACTGAGCCTCTAATTTTGCAACCTTCTTCACTGCATCGTCAATCTTTTTCTGGGGTGCACTTAAATCATAAGTGGCATTTCCGCCCAGCGCAATGGTAATTTCCTCATACAACTGCTTTCTGTCATTTGTTCTGTTATCCAGTTTTGCGGCATTTTCCTGTTGCTCAATGGTCAGCTTTGCAATCTCTTTTTCAAGCTGCTGGCTGCCCTGTGTATTGTTGGACTTTGACTCCAATGCGTTCTTTTTCTTTTCGCTCTCCACCTGCGCATTGTAAACTTCCGTCTCCAGCGCACTGATCTGATTCTGTAAATCCTGAATCTGTGCAGGGAGTTTCTGCACCTTCAAGTTTGCCACATTCAGCTGCTCCTCCGCATCCCCGCCGGATACCGTGATAAATCCGTTATTCACATCACTGATATATTTCTGTGCCGTCTCCAAATCGCTCTGTAACGAGGAAAGGTTCTGTTTTGCCGCAGACAATGCGTCATTTTTCTGGTTATAAATCAGTTCCGCATCATGGTATTCCTTCGCTTCCTTTGTAATATCCGGCGTGGAATACTGCAGATTCGTCTTCTGGGTATTTAACTGGTCGATTTTCAGAGCGTAATCGGCGGCTTTCTTTTCATAACCCTCCAGCTCTGCATTCATGTCCGTCACCCGCTTTAAGCACTCAGAAAAACTCATCTCCCTGCCGTTTACCAGTGCGGAATAACTGCTCTGGGTCAAGGTTCCCGTCAGGTAAGCAATTTCAATCTGCTTGATGGCATTGTCATATTCCAGACGGGCGGTTTCCAGCTCGCTCTTTGCGGCTTCCAGTTCACTGCTGTCCTCATCTTTCAAAAGAAACAGGACATCCCCTTTTTCCACGGAATCACCCTTGCGGACTCTTACGCTTTCAATGGTTCTGGATTCTTTGATTTTGATTTCATAGGGATCCTCACTCTCAATGGTTCCCATTCCCCTTATTTTCGCCGTGATACTGCCGGACTGCACATACTGTGCCGCCACCTCAGGCAGGGAATAATTCATAATTGTGTTGGAGAAAAAGGTCAGCACCAACAGTACAGACAGGAAAATAATTGCTGCTGTCTTGACCCATTCTCTTCTCTTTGTGCTCTTCTCTTCCATAATCTCGTCCTCTCGTCAAATAATGTTTGTCAGCCTTTTACTCCACCCTGATAGGTAATTCCGTCCACCAGATATTCTTCCCCGTACAAAAATACAAGCAGGGTCGGCACCATGTAGATGGTAGCCACCGCAAATGCAAGACCGATTTCGCCGGAATTGATTTTGCTTAAGAATACCGAAAGCGGATATTTACTTTCATCTGATAATAATATTAACGGCTGTTCCACCATATTCCAATAATCAATAAATACCAATATTGCTGCAGAACAGATTGCTCCTTTGCAGAGCGGCATACAAATTTTCCGGTATATCTGCCATTCTCCCGCTCCGTCAATCTGCGCCGCCTCTATCATGGACACCGGAATTCTCTTCATGAACTTCGTCAACAGGTACACCGCAAACGGAGAGAAAATACCCGGCAGCCAGATTGCCCAGTAGCTGTCCAACAGATTCAGCCAGTCGGACACCAGATAGTTCGGAACCAGCGTTACCTGATACGGCATCAGCATCAGTATGACATAAAGGAAAAATATGATTTCCCTTATCCTGCCCGAATACCTTGCAAATCCGTAGGACGCCAACGACGCCACCAATAGCTGGAATACCACTATCGGCCCTGCCAGTATCACGGAGTTCCAGAATTTAAGCAGATAGTCCGGGCTCTTAAAGAGCACTGTCGCATACTGGCTGAAAGATACCATGTCAGGAATGAATTTCAGGTTTACCTTTTCCGATATATATACCTTTCCGCCGTTGTCGTTGGTGGCAAATACGGAACCGTAGTTTGCCGAAATCTCCGTAGCCGACATAAAGGAGTTGGTAATCGTCAGCACAATCGGCATTAAAAACAAAATTGCAAAGAACGCTGCAACGGTCGTGGCAAACGCAATTTTAATGCCGTGCCATATCTTTCTCTTTTTTGCCATGCGGTAATCACGGTTTGGCCGTTGTACGCTTCGTACAGATGTGTCACGTTTACTCATCCTTCCACATCCTTTCCGAACCGGTTCTCCACTGCAAACAGCGCACCAATGATAACCACCATAACCAGTGACATCAAAATCGCCGCCGCAGAAAGTGTCTGATAATCCAGATTCTTAAACTTATTGTTCATGAAATGTTGCAGCATGTAAATCGTATCATATGGATAATCGCCGGTTAACAGGTAAATCTCTCTAAATACCTTAAAGGAGTTAATCAGCGACATTATTGTCACAAACATAATTGTGGAGGACAAATACCGTATCTTTATATAGAAGAAAGTCTGTAACGGTGTTGCACTCTCCAGCCTTGCCACCTCCAGAATATCCTTCGGGATACTTGCAAGTGCCGCCATAAACAAAATCATATTGTATCCCAGATTCTTCCACAGAAACAAAACCACGATTACAATCTGGGAATAGGAGGATTTCATCCAGTCAATCTTAGAACCTCCAAATGCCATAAGCACATCATTCACGGCACCGTTGTAATGGAACAACACCTGCCAGATGAGTACGATGGACGCCACCGGCACCATCATGGGACTTAAGAAAAAAGTACGGAACTGGCTTCTGAAGGGCAGCTTTGCCTCCAGTACAATCGCCAAAAGCAGGGATAATACCACCGCCAGCGGTACTGCCACCGCCGAAAAGGTCAGTGTATTCTTAACCGCCTTTGCGAATGCTCCATTCTGAACCACACTGATAAAATTGTCCAAAAATACAAATTGACCGCTGATTGGATTATCCACCAGCGAATAGTAAATGACTACCATAAAGGGAATCACAAAAAACATCATCACGCCCAAAAAGCTGGGGGCTATAAATAGCCCCGAGCTTCTCTTTAATCGTTTCAGGCGTTTCTCTGTCTTTTTCTTTGTTGTCCCGTTTTCGGGATTTGCGAACTTCTTTTTCTTCACGGACACACCTCTAGCTGTTCTCGCTCACATAAATATTTAATCTGCTCTGAATGATATTTACTACCTCATCCAGTGACTTCTGATCCTGGAAGAAGGGTTCTGCCTCCTCCTGAATAATGGATAATACTTCGTCGCTGGTGGCTGCTGCCGGATGTGCGGCTGCTACCAGTTCCCGTACCTGCTTCACTTCTTCCTCTGTTGCGGTATGGAACGTATATTCCCAGCCGTTCATGGACATGGACGATGTACCGCCGATAATGGGATTGCCCTCTTCGTCCAGCATAGGCTCGCCGTTTTCATCCAACACATAGTCTTCCTTGGTTGCCTCTGCCAAAGTCTTTTCAAACTGATCCTTCATGGTGGAGAATCCCCATGAATACATATCATTGCTATCGTCTGTCAGATAATTTTCAATGAATGCCCACGCACCGTCCTTATGCTGTGACTTGGAGGTGATTCCGTACCGGGTACTGGAGTTCATGGAACATCCGACCGAACCGTCCATGGTAGGGAATCCGATATAGGTCACATCCGCATCGAACATGGCAGGATACATCTGTACATCATTCACCTCGGAAATATAAACATCATCCAACAGCACTGCCTCTGACTGGAACTGTTCTACCTGACTTCCGCTGTAATACGCATCCCAGTCAATATCCTCTGCCTTCGGGAACTGTTTTACAAACTCCAACAGAGTTTTGAATTCTTCGTTGTCAAAATTACATTTACCGTTCTCCCAGTCAATAAAGTGGTCCTGATTGAACATCATACAGTAATACATTGCCGATTCTTTGGTCATTGCTCCGAAAAGCTGACTGTCCGGGTGTTCCTTAGCACAGTTTATCATGTCGGTCAGCGACCAGCCCATGGTATCTCCGACTACGGAGGTCTTGCCCACCAGAGTAGTCAGGTTAAATGTTTTCGGAATGGCAATCAGTTTTCCGTCTGTGGTAAACTGCTCCAAGATACCGTCCACAAAGGAATCCTTGCTCAGTACGCTGCTCTTTTCCAGATAAGGCATTAAATCTTCAAATACGCCCTTTGCCTGCATCTGCTCCTGATTGAGCTGGGATAAGCTCAAAATATCGGGGCAGTTGGCACCGGATGTAATATCGTTGTTCAGTCTGGTCAGTGCATCCTCGTAACTGTTCTCAGAGGAACTGTTTTCATCCACATAAGTTTTAATGGTAACGTGGTAAGTGTCACTCTTCTTATTAAAAGCAACCGCTGCCGCCTGCAGTTCGGAATCATTCCACAAAGTTCCGATGACAACCTGCTCCTTCTGCTTCACCTCGGAAGCCTTGGTCTTGGTCAGCTTCACAAGCTCCGTATTGCTGCCGTTCTCGCCCCAGTTGTAAATCACGGCGTAAACCGTACCGTCCTCCGACATTCCGAATCCGTTCACATTGTTTCCGTTAATATCGCAGTCAATCCACTGGAACAGCTTTTCACCGCTCTCCGCAGCCGCATCATAATCGTAAACACTGCTGCCGTCATTCAACAGAAAGTGCTTTTCATTTGCCGCCACAAGATTGCTCACATAGGAACCCGGAACATTTGCATAGGTTTTTTCTATTTCCCGGGACTGGAAATTCATCTCTGCAAGGACGCAGTCACCGTTTCCGGTACTGTAATCATTATACGCCGCATATACCTTGCCATCGCTTCCCTGCACCATGCAGTTGCTGCCGATATAGCTGTTGTTTAAGGAAATACTTTCCTTCGGGGCTCCCGTCGCATCAAAGAGACAGATGCTCTCACTGAAATTAACGTAAATATTTCCCTCTCCGTCCAGCGTCATTCCTTGAGGCCAGGAATCCTGACTTGCCTTTTTGAAAGCATCCGTCATATCCTGCTTGAACACTTCGTTGCCCGAAGCGTCGTATTTTGTCACATAAAAACTGGGGTTCCAGTTGCCGTCCGCATCTGCCTCGTCCGGATAAACACTGCCCATGACGTAAATATTGCCCTCAGCGTCCGGACAATACTGATCCACATTCGCATCCTCCGGCAGCGGAATCTCTTTTGCCGTCTGGTCTTTCAGGGAATAGATACCAAGTGCGGTGCTGGAGGTCTGTGTCTCCTCATCCCAGCTGTACCGGGTATAATAAAGATTGTCCCCCATAAAGGTTGTACTGCCATAGTTTGCATTCGGGTCATCCCCTAACGTTATGTACTCCGGCACATAGACATATTCGCCTCCGGCATTTCCGGAATCGGCGGGCTGCTTTGCGCCCTTTTGGCAGGCGGCAAGCGATACGGTCATCACCGCGCACAGCGCCGCTGCAAGCACTTTCTTTCCCACCGCTTTATGTAGAATTCTGTTCTTTTTCATATACTCCCTCTCCTGTATATACGTCTGTGATAACAGACTATTTTACTTTCACTTGTTTGATTATACCATGAGCGAAGAAAAGGAAGCGTCCCGCAGGGACATTTACTTTTCGTGCCATGGCTTGTATAATCCGCCACGAAGTGGTGACAAGACGGCTTTGCCGTCTTTGATTCTGTGTCAACAGAATCATTATACCCTATTTGTCCATAAATTGCATCTTAAGAATTTATGAAGCAGATGTTAAGAACCATAAAATATTGTTATTTGTTTTCACTCATATAAATGCCCACACGGTTCTGCATCACGTCAATTACCTCGTCCAGACTTTTCTGTCCCTGAAAATAAGGGTCTGCCTCCTCCAATATAATCCCTATCACCTGACCGTTTTGGGCAGAATAGGGTCTTGCACAGGAAACCAGCGTCTTTACGGTGTCCACATCCTCCTGTGTGGGAATATGATAAGTATACTCCCATACTCCGGCATAGCTTACCTTGTTCTCCTGAAACGTATCCTTTGTCTGTTTTGCCGCATCATCCACCTTGCTTTCAAAGTCCTCTTTTAAGGAAGGAAATCCGTTGCTATAGGTAATGCCGTCTCCTCCGCCGCCTTTCGTTTTCGTCAAAAGATAATACTTTAAAAACTCCCATGCTCCCTCTTTGTGTTTTGACCTGCTTGTGATTCCGTAACGGAAGCTGGAATTGAGCAGACAGGTGGGTGTTCCGTCCGCCGTGGGATAGCCCACAAAAGTAACCACATCGTTAAATCTGGCACCGTCTTTCTGAATGTCATATATCTGTGACAGGAAAGCACTTTCCAGAATGGTTTTCCCGTCCTGCAATTCCTCCATCTGCTCTAAAATATTGCTGCTGTCTAAGGTTGTCGTAATGTCGTAATTATCCAGACCTTTCACAAATTCAAGCAACAATTTAAACTCTTCCGAATCCAGATGGCACTCTCCCGTATTCCAGTCAAGAAATCTTCCAGCGTCCATTGCAAGACAGTAATACAATACGCTCGCCTGTCCCGAACCGTCAAACAGCTTTGCCTGCGGATTTTTTTCGAGGCACGCCATCACATCCTCCACTGTCCAGCCTATCTTGTCCCCCACAGCAGAACTCTTTCCCACATAGGTGAGGATGTTAAAATATTTCGGAATCGTATATATTTTTCCGTCCAGTTCAAACTTTTCCAATAAACCGTCCAGAAAATCCTCCCTGCAAAGATTATCGCTTTTATCCAGATAAGGATACAAATCCTCCACCAGATTCTGCCTTGCCAAGTCCTCCTCATTCATACTTGTCAGATTCAGAATATCCGGGCAGTCATCCGTCAAAAGTAACGCCTGTATTCTGGGAACCGCATCCTCGTAGGAAAGATAACCGTTTGCCCAGTCACTGTCCTGAGAATAGTTTTTCAGCGTCACATGATACTTTTCATTGGACTGGTTAAACGCAATGACAATGTTTTTCATTTCCATATCTTCCAATAAATATCCGACAACGATTTCCTCTTTCTCCTGCTGCCCCTCTGCCGCTTCTCCCTTTACCAGCATCCGAAGAACCGTATCTAAATTGCTCTCATAAGAAACCGTCAGAATGTTACCGTTACTTAACGGGTAAACGCGGTTCACTTCGCCTCCGTTCATTCCGCAGTCCAGCCATGTAAGCACCTTGCTGCTCTCCCCGCTGTCCGGGTCATAACGATACAAATCAGAGTCCGTATATACCCATAATCCGTTCTCTACCGCTGCAATTCCTTTGCTTCCCACAGGCAATGACTTGCCCGAATCCGTAATTTCTTTCCGGTCAAAATCAATCACTCCCAGTGTGTTGGTTGCAGACGCCACCGTATAATCACAGTACAGAAGCCAGACCTTTCCGTCAGCAGTAACCACTGTATTCATGGTGCCGCCGTTGGAAATTTTAATAAATCCGCAAATGTTTCCGTTTTTGTCCACCAGTCCGACACCCTCTGTGGTAAGCAGATAACAGCGTCCCTCGCCGTCCACGGAAATACTGTGAATCCATCTGTTTTCCGGACTGCATTCCTCCAGCAAATCGGTGAGTTCCTGTTCCCATACCTGATTTTTCTCCCCGTCATATTTGCGGAGTCTGTAAGTCTGTACGCCGGTGGATTTTCCTTCATCCGTTGTCTCCACTCCGGTCATCAGCACATAGAGATTTCCCTCGCTGTCCGTCTCGCAGGCACCCGGATAAAAACCGTCTGCCGGTAAGGTAAAAGTCTCTGACTCTTTCGTTTCCGTGTCATACGTTTCAATCGCGGTATCTACCTGAAAAACGGTATAATAAAGAGCATTTCCCGTCGTGCCGAACACCTGAATGTCATCAGCGCTCCGTCCGTCCGGCAAAAACTCCTGTGCGGTATAGACTGCATTTTCCTCCATAGCAGGCGCCGTCTGTCCCTCCGCCGTGCTCTTATCCTTTCCGCACGCTGCCAAAGAAACCACCATTCCCGCGCTGAGCAGACATGCAAGTGCCTTGGACAGTGTCTTGGTAAATGCTTTTTTCTTTTTTGATTTGTAAATGCTTTTCACATTGAATTTCATTTCAAAACCTCCGTTTCCCTCTTGATGTTAATTCGTTTGTTTCTGATTTCATCTTAACATCTTTTGAGGGAAATGAATCTTAAAAGGTTCTGAAAAAGACTTGCAGAAAATGTAAGAGAGATTTAAGATTTGAACTGTCTGTGCAGCTCCCGTTTGCGGCTGCGGTGTCTCCAGATGCTTCCCAAACGGTTGTAAAACCGGAAGGATTCCACTAACAGCTTATTGGCTTTTCCCAGCCTGTCCTTGGTTGTTCCCGCATAGTGCACTCCGCCGCAGTCTGACACCCTGCCCTCTTTCACACAGGCAATCAAATCCGATTCGTTTCGGATGTATCCTTCCAGTTCGGTGTATGCCAGTCCGATACAGTCCGCCTTGTGCGCATCGCTTCCGCCAAATGCCGGCTTGTGAAAATAAGTTGCAAGTTCCTTTGCTCTGCGGTTACTGTCCGTATCCTCACAGGCGTTAAATCCTTCCACAAAATCAAACTTGTCCATCACGGAAAGCCGGTTACGGTACTTTGCGGTGTTGGTAATGCTTAAATATTTCTCCCCGCAAGGGTGTGCCGGGCCGAGAATCCCGCCGTTTTTGTGGACTATCTCAATTAAAAGCTGTACCGGAAGCCCGCGCAGCTCCAGAATTTTCAGTTTGGAGCCGTTGGGCATAATTACCAGAATATGTCCCGCATCTATGGTGTCGTATTCAATGCCTTTTAACACGACAAAATCTTCGGGGATTCCTGCTTTCTCCATCGTCTGCAGATGTTTTTGCCATGCGCGGTAGCCGTTGTAGGAATTGTGGTCACTGACTAACATTCCGTCATAACCCCTGTGCTTCAAAATACCCACAAACTGCACAATGGGCACCTTTCCGTCCATGGAACCTTCCTTTGTGTGACAGTGCATATCAAATTTCATTTCATTCATTTTTTCCCACATTTCTGCGCACGTTCTTTGCGCATAGCGAGTTTGTGTCAAGTGCGCACAGACACAAATCTCGTGATTGAAAAATTTTATTTTTCAATCTTTTCCGCCCCTGCTATCCGTTTTTCTTTAGTTTGTTCTCCTGTTTGGGATTCTATACTGCAATCTATTTATCAGTCCACGCTCTTTAGCGATTCCGTCATGCTGACACGTTCCAGTTTTCCCCTCATAAACAGGCTCACGATTTCCGCAAAGCCGAAGGTGAGGAGCACACTGTACACGTAGCTGATTGGCCTTACATGAATGTCAAAGGCAACCATGTCAATATTGATTTGATTCATAATAAATAAATGCAGGAAATGTCCGAGCACCAGTCCCACCGCAGTTCCCATGGCGGTCAGCATCCTGTTTTCCCGGAATACATAGGACGCCGTCTCTTTCCGGCGGAATCCCAGCACCTTGATTGTTGCAATTTCCCGGATTCGCTCCGTGATATTGATATTGGTGAGGTTGTACAGCACAATGAACGCCAGTCCCGCCGCACAGAGAATCACTACCACCACTATCAGGTTCAGGCTGGACATCATACTGGAAAACCGCGCCATAGTGTCCTCGTTGACATTGACCGCTGTCACCGTGTCCTCCTTCATCAGCCCTGCTGCCACCTGATGCGCATCTGTGCCCTCCGGCAGATTGACATAGCAGTTTTTAAACTCCGCTTCCCTGCCCATCTGACTTTCATAAGTATGATTGTTCATATAGGCATAGTCGTAAATGAAGTTCTGGCTGATACCGGAGATAACTGCGGTAATGGTCTCCATATCCTTGTTCTGCAAAGTTATGGTGTCCCCTATTTTCAGTCCGTAGGTATCCGCTATTTTATCCGTGAGCACAACCTCGCCGTCCCCCGGAAAAGCAACGGGCACTTTTTTATCCGTATGAATATCCACAAACGGCGAAATATCGCTTTGGGAATCCACCGTCAGCACATTTACGGACTTTCTTCCCTTATCCGTCACCAAATCAAAGGTGGACTCTCCCACCACAAGGTAGTCAGCATCCGAAATGCCGGCAATCTTCCGTAGCAAATCTTTATCCGATTCCGTCACCGGCTCGGAGTAAGCCACATTCAAATCATAAATCTGGATTTCTTCAAACTGCTGGTATGCCACCTGCGCAATGGAATCCTCGATTCCGAACGCCGCCACCAAAAGCGCCGTACAACCGCTGATTCCGAGCACCATCATAAACAGGCGCTTTTTGTATCGGAAAATATTGCGGAAGGACACTTTCTTTAAGAATTTCATCCTTTTCCAGATAAAAGGAACATATTCCAGAAATACTCTTTTTCCCGCCTTGGGCGCCTTCGGCCGCATAAGCTGCGCCGCTACCTGACTTAATTCCACACGACAGGACAGCCATGTGGTTCCCACCGAACAAAGCAGGGAAACCACCACGGAAATCACCGCCTGTTTCCAGTCAAACAGATACAGCAGGGAATCCATGCGGTACATAATTCCGTATGCCTCCCAGATAATTCTGGGGAAAAAGTAGGTTCCTGCCGCAAATCCCACCACACAGCCTATCATGGCGGCGGAACCGGAATAAAACATATATTTGAACATGATAACACCGTCGCTGTAGCCAAGCGCCTTCAGCACGCCAATCTGGGTTCTCTGTTCCTCCACCATGCGGTTCATGGTCGTCACACACACTAACGCCGCCACCAGAAAGAAAAATACCGGGAACACATCCGCCACACCGGCTACGATGGACGAATCGTTGTCAAAGCAGACATATCCTATATTGGTGTCCCTTCCCAAAAGATAGCTGTCCGGCTTTTCAATATCCGCAATCTCTTTCTCGGCATCCGTCAGTTTTGCTTCCGCATCCGCTATTTTTTCATCAAATTCCTGCTTGCCGTCCTCGTACTCCTGCAAGCCGTCCTCATATTCTTTTCTGGCGTCCGCAAGCTCCTGTTCCTTTTCCGCCAAGGTCTGTTTGCCGTCCTTCAGCTCTTTTTGGGCGTCCTCCAGTTGCTGTTTTCCGTCCGCAATCTGCTCCTTTGCGTCTGCGATTGCCGCCTTTCCGTCCTCCAGTTCCTGTTTTCCCTTTTCAATCTCCTTCCATGAATCCGCAAGCTGTTTGTCTGCGTCTGCGGTCTGCGCCTCGCCCTGTGCAATCTCTTTTTCATAGGCGGCAATCGTTTCCCTGCCCTGTGCCGCAGCAGCCTTGCCCGCCTCCAGCTCCTGTCTTTTTGATTCAATCTGTGCAAGTCCGTCCGCCACCTGTGACTGTCCTGCGGCTATCTGCTGCAGTCCGGCATTTACCGCCGCCATCTGCTCCGGCGGAACGCTGCTCTCATCCCCGTACAGGGCAATCAACTGCTGCTTCTGCAAGGTAAGCGCCTGATACTGTCCGTCCAGTTCCTGCTTCGTCTGTAACAGGGAATTTTCTGTTTCGTTCAGTGTCTCTTCTCCCTCTGCAAGCTGTTTTTCGCTCTCCGCAAGCGCAGCCTTTTGTTCCTCTAACTTGGCTCTGCCTGTCTTAAGCTGCTCCTTCGCCTGATCCAGTTTGTACTTTCCGCCATTCCACTCGTCAATGCCGTCCTGAATCTTCTGTTCGCCGTCCGCTAATTCCTTTTCTTTATCTGCAATCTCCTGCTCTGTGTCCTCTAATTCTTTTGACTTTTCCTGTATGGTCTTTTCCGCATCCGCAAGCTCTTTTTTTGCATCCGCAAGCTGTTTCTCCCCGTCCGTTATCTGCTCGCCTGCATCCGTAAGCTGCTCTCTTGCGTCATCCAGTTCGGTCTGGGCGTCCGCCTTCTCGGTGTTGTACTCTTCTCTGGCGTCCGCAAGATCCTTTTCCGCGTCAGAAACCACCTGTTCATAGCGCATATCGGCAGCCTCTTTTGCATACTGCTCCCACACGCTCTTTTTCTCTGCGATAAAATTGTCGTATTCCTCGCTGTAAAGAGGAAAGTTCTGCTCAAATTTTACGAAAATCTCCGTGAAATAATCGACGTCAAATCCGTCGTAGGGCAGATAGATAAAGCCTGCCACCCTGCCGGTTCCAAGGGAGGTGTTGCCCCTCTCGTACTGTATATAATAGGATGCCTGCACCACACCCACAATGGTATATTCCCGGTAGGCAAAGTGTCCCAAATCGTCCTCGGTATTGTTTTCGGAAAGACGCAGTTTCTCACCCACCGAATTTCTCGCAAAAAGATTGGCATCCACCACGCACTCATCCGCACTCTGCGGCATACGGCCCTCTAAAACCTTAAGCTGATTGACCTCTCCGGTGAGGCTGTGCGCCTTCACAACGCCTTCCTTTCCCTCGGCGTCCTGATAGATTATATCAAAGGAAACAGCTCCCTCCGCATCTTTTACGTCCTCTTTCTGCCTGAGAAAGTCCACCTCTTCTTCCGTATATCCTAACGTGGAAAGCAGGCGGTAATCATAAAAACCCTTCTCCTCTAAATATTTTCCCGCCGTTTTTACCATGGCAGGCTTCGCCACCTTCAGTCCGGCAAAAAAGCCCACTCCCAGCGCAACAATGGCAAGAATTGCGCAAAAGCGTCCCAAACTCTGTTTTATTTCCCGAAAAGTTGATTTCCAAATCATATGCCGCACCCTTTACCACTCAATATCCGCAATATCCGTAATGTGGTCATTTTTCACCATGTTCACCACGGTTCCGCTCTTTACCGTAATCACGCGGTCTGCCATCGCCGTCAACGCCTGATTGTGGGTAATCACCACCACGGTTCTGCCCCTCTGCCTGCAGGTATCCTGCAATAATTTCAGCACCGCTTTTCCCGTATTGTAATCCAGTGCGCCCGTAGGCTCATCGCATAAAAGCAGTTTGGGATTTTTTGCCAGCGCTCTGGCAATGGCAACTCTCTGCTGCTCCCCGCCGGATAACTGCGCCGGGAAATTATTTTTTCTCTCCGAAAGTCCCACTTCGTTTAGCACCTCCGCCGCGTCCAACGGGTCACGGCATATCTGCGCCGCCAGTTCTACATTTTCCAAAGCGGTCAGATTCTGTACCAGATTATAAAACTGGAAAACAAATCCCACATCGAAACGTCTGTAGTCCGTGAGCTGCCTTTTGTTGTAGCCGGAGATTTCCTGTCCGTCTAAAATCACCTTGCCGTCCGTCAGGGAATCCATTCCGCCGAGTATGTTCAAAATCGTGGTTTTTCCCGCACCGGAGGCTCCTACAATCACGCAGAACTCCCCCTGCTCGATTTCAAAATTCACGTCGTGCAGCGCCGTGATTTCCACTTCACCCGTCTTATATATCTTCTTTACATTTTTAAATACTACAAAAGCGCTCATTTCTTTCTCCTCGTTTCACAGGTTTTTCTCAATCAAAAAGGCTTCCCGCCCATGAAAAACATTCTTAGTTTTAGTATAACACAGAATATTTCCCACAGGATAGAAGCCTTTGTAATTTTCCTGTAAAAGATTTCTAAAAAATTGATTAATTTACCTGTGCAAACGCCTGATCCAAATCGGCAATGATGTCATCAATGTGCTCCGTACCGATGGAAAGACGAATGGTGTTGGACTTAATGCCCTGATCCACCAGTTCTTCCGGCGAAAGCTCGGAGTGGGTTGTGGTAGCCGGGTGAATTACCAGACTCTTCACATCTGCCACGTTTGCAAGCAGGGAGAATATTTTCAGGCTGTCAATAAACTTGAACGCCTCCTTCTGTCCGCCCTTGATTTCAAAGGTAAAGATAGAAGCTCCGCCGTTGGGGAAATATTTCTCATACAGCGCATGGTCAGGGTGCTCCGGCAGGGAGGGATGATTTACATGCTCCACCTTCGGGTGCTTTGACAGATATTCCACTACCTTCTTCGTATTCTCCGCATGACGCTCCAGTCTTAAGGAAAGTGTCTCCACTCCCTGTAACAAAAGGAATGCGTTGAACGGTGAAATTGCCGCACCGGTATCACGAAGCAGTATTGCTCTGATATAAGTAACAAATGCTGCCGGGCCTGCCGCATCCACAAAGGATACACCATGGTAGCTGGCGTTGGGCTCAATAATGGCGGGGTGCTTTCCGCTTGCCTTCCAGTCAAATTTACCGGAGTCAATAATCACACCGCCCAAAGTTGTACCGTGTCCTCCGATAAACTTGGTTGCGGAATGTACCACAATATCTGCTCCATGCTCTATGGGACGAATCAGATAAGGGGTTCCGAAGGTATTGTCAATGACTAACGGAAGTCCGTGCTTGTGTGCAATCTCTGCAATCGCATCAATGTCGGGAATATCACTGTTGGGGTTGCCGAGAGTTTCCAAGTAAACTGCCTTGGTATTCTCCTGAATGGCATCCTCCACAGCCTTCAAGTCATGTGCGTCCACAAAAGTGGTTGTCACTCCGTATTTCGGAAGGGTATGCTTTAACAGGTTGTAGCTTCCGCCGTAAATGGTTTTCTGTGCCACAATGTGGTCGCCTGCACCTGCAAGTGCCTGAATGGTATAAGTGATGGCTGCTGCACCGGAAGCTAATGCCAATGCTGCCACGCCGCCTTCCAAAGCTGCCAGCCTCTTCTCTAATACGTCCTGTGTGGAGTTGGTAAGTCTGCCGTAAATATTTCCGGCATCCGTAAGTCCGAATCTTGCTGCCGCATGCTCGGAATTATGAAAAACATAGGAGGTTGTCTGATAAATGGGTACTGCTCTCGCATCGGTTGCGGGGTCGGGATTTTCCTGTCCTACATGAAGCTGTAATGTCTCAAATCTTAATTTCTGTTCTCTCATAGTTAATATCCTCTCTTTCTGTTCTCTCGAATTTGTATTGTTCGTTTTCTCTGTTCAACCGTCTTTCCAAGTTTACCGGTTATTTCGTTCATCTGTCTGTCAGATTTGTCCGTTCCGTTCCCTTGTGCGGTTTGTCATTTTTTACTTTACGTTTCTGCTTTCCTGTGCTATTATCGAGAGCAACACATTCGATCCTTCCGAGAAGATATGTTATGTACACTTATAAAACGGGAACCACTCAATATCATTCTTAGGTCCTCCCTTCTTGTTTTCCTTGCTGTTGAAGGAATCATACCATGCCATTCCTACTATGTCAATAGGTTTTGTGTAATTTATTTTTTCTTTTTTATCAGAGGAATGGTTTCACATATTTTCTATATCAGATGCAGTTTATTGCAACTCCACCAGCCGATACCGCCGCAGCAAACACCAACCAGAATTCCTCCCAAAATATCCGTGGGATAATGCACATAGAGGTACATTCTGGAAAAAGCAATCAGCACCGCCAACACCAACGCCGGTTTCCATAATTTCTTTTCTCCGGCAAAAAAGAGCGCGGTAACCGCAGTAAAGGACGCCGCCGTATGTCCCGAAGGAAACGAAAAATCCTTCGGGTGCGGAATCAGAAGCCGGATGGTCGTATTGACATCACAAGGTCTCACTCTGGCAAAAAGATTTTTGAGAATTCCGTTGCACAAAACGACATCCGCCACCAGCGCCACCGCCAGTATCATTCCGCTTCTTCTCGTTTTGGGAAGCGCAAGCAGTATGACTGCCGCTATAATCCATATAATTCCTGAATTTCCAAGACTGCTGGAAAAGCACATCAGCGCATCCCCCACCGGTGAACGCAGTTTTTGTATCATATCTAACAGTTGTAATTCCATTTGCATTTTTCTCCACATTTCTGCACACATTCTTTGCGCATAGCAAGTTTGCGTCAAGTGCGCGCAGACGCAAATCTTGTGATTGAAAAATTTTATTTTTCAATTTTCTCACTTCTCTCTTTCAGCTTTTGCATTACATCACAAATGCTCCATTTACAATATACACCTCGAACATCAGCATCTTTGAATGGAACTTCTTTTACTGACTGTCCTAAATAAACTTACTCCCTTGTCTAAATAATTTCAAGATTTTTCTTCTACTCCCCTTATCACGTTCATCTGACAGGCAGTTTTTCATTTGTCCTTTTAAATTTTCTTGTGAACCCTTTTAAGATTTTCTTCCCACCTTTTTCAAATTATTTTCCTACTATACTTTCTATATTTTTCTCTTGGAGGTCTATACAACAAAACATTCTTCCCAGACCCCCATTTTTCTTATAAAAGTGGGTATCTTTTCTGACTTATTTTCCATAGACCTCTTTTCACCTAAAAACGCATGTTTTTCAGATGATTTCATGACCAAAAGTGGAAACAAAAATAGAAATATATTGCATAGACCCCTAAGCCTGCTTTTAGTCTGTTTTGTTTCCGACTAAGCCTGCTTTTATTCAGCTTCCGAAGGCATGATATATTACAAAAAGCCCTTGGTTCCTCCGCCATGCGGATTCTCCAAGGGCTTATCATACAATTCTTTTACAGAATTCCTGCATAATAATTTCCTGCGCAAGAATTTCCATTGTAAGAATTTCTTGCATAAGAACTTCTCTCATAGGAATTTCTTATGTTGCAAAATTTACATATCAGCAATTATTTCATCTGAGCTGCAACTTCTGCTGCGAAATCCTCGTTCTTCTTCTCAAGACCTTCGCCGGTCTCAAAACGAACAAACTTCTTGATAGACAGGTTTGCGCCGTTCTCTTTAGCAACCTGAGCAACATACTGTCCTACAGTCTGCTTGCCATCCTCAGCCTTTACATATACCTGCTCTAACAGACATACTTCTTTCAGCTCTTTGTTCAGACGACCATTGATAGCGCCCTCGATAACCTTCTCAGGCTTGCCTGCCATCTTAGGATCCTGTGCAATCTGTGCTGCGATGATTTCTTTCTCGTGAGCCTTGAACTCTTCTGCAACATCAGAAGTAGCAACATACTTAGGATTCAGAGCTGCAACCTGCATTGCAATGTTGGTCAGTGCTTCCTTAATGGAATCATTTACAACATCTGTAGCAGCCTCAACCAGAACGCCGATTCTACCGCCGCCGTGTACATAAGATACTACACAGCCGTTCTCAGCAACAACCTTCTCAAATCTTCTGATGCTCAGCTTCTCGCCGATAACAGCAATCTTGTCAACCAGTGCTTCCTTAACGGTCTTGGTTGTATCCTCATTCCATGCCTCAGCCATGAAAGCGTCCATATCTGCTGCGTCGGAATTTACTGCCTGCTGTGCGACAGCCTCAACGAACTGCTGGAATTTCTCATTCTTTGCAACGAAGTCAGTCTCGGAGTTAACCTCTACAACTGCTGCAACGTTATCGCCGTTTGAAGCGATACGGCAGATACCTTCTGCAGCGATTCTGCCTTCCTTCTTAACAGCTTTAGCCTGTCCGTTCTTTCTCAGAACTTCTACAGCTTCTTCCATATTTCCGTTTGTCTCGTTCAGAGCTTTCTTACAATCCATCATACCTGCGCCGGTCTGCTCGCGCAGTTCTTTTACCATAGCTGCTGTAATTTCTGCCATTGTATCAACCATACCTTTCTATCATAATAGGGTTTATATTTTCAAAATTATTCTGCGTCTGCAACTTCCTCGATATCAGAAGCCTCTTCGGTAGCTACGTCCTCTGCGGTGTATACTGCCTCACCCTGATTTGCCTCGATTACAGCGTCAGCCATCTTGGAAACAATCAGTTTAACGGCTCTGATAGCGTCATCGTTACCGGGAATGATGTAGTCCAGTTCCTCAGGATCACAGTTGGTATCACCGATACCAATCAGAGTAATTCCAAGTGCATGTGCTTCCTGTACGCAAATCTTCTCTTTCTTAGGGTCTACAATAAAAATAGCATCGGGAATTCTGGTCATGTTCTTGATACCGCCAAGGTTCTTCTCCAGCTTCTCCCACTCTTTCTTCAACTGAATAACTTCCTTCTTGGGAAGCACATCAAAAGTACCGTCCTGAGACATGGTCTCGATTGCATGAAGTCTGTCAATACGGGACTGGATAGTCTTGAAGTTGGTAAGCATACCGCCCAGCCATCTCTCATTTACATAGTACATACCGCAACGCTCAGCTTCGGTCTTAACTGCATCCTGTGCCTGCTTCTTGGTACCAACGAAAAGAATGGTGCCGCCCTGTGCTGCAATTTCAGAGATTGCCTTGTAAGCCTCGTCAACCTTACCTACGGATTTCTGCAGGTCGATGATGTGGATACCGTTTCTCTCGGTGAAGATGTAAGGAGCCATTTTAGGGTTCCATCTTCTGGTCTGATGTCCAAAATGAACACCTGCTTCAAGTAACTGTTTCATAGAAATAACGCTCATGTCTTTACCTCCATTTGGTTAAATTCTTCCGCAATCTCTTTCAAGAAGGGGTGTACCGCTTCCCGGCCCGGACCGGCGTTAAGGTTCCGGCAGCTCTGACATTTATTCGCATTTCTGCAGAACACCAATGCCAAATAAGACTGCGTGTTTTTTAGTCACAACAGGCTGATTATAGCATAAGAAAACCCCTATGGCAAGGGGTTTTCTGCAATAATTTAACGTTTTCCTGTAATAATTTTAGCTATTACTGCTTCACTCTCACCGGACTTTATCGTGTAGACTCCGGATCTTATGGTTTTGGAATAGCCCTCGTCGAACAGATACTTGTCAAATGCCTTCGCATTTTCGATTAATCCGGCTGACTCCAAATCCTTGCTGACTCTGTATGAATCCGAACCTCTCTTGATTTCAAAAATAATCTCCGTGTTCTGCGAATCGTCCTGACCATCGTCTCCTGTCTGTGTTTGGTCCGCTACGGTCTGTCCGTTGCTTCCGTTCTGCGTTCCGTCCTCACCAAGCTGCTCGTCCGTTTCCATCACCTGTGTTTCGTCCACCTGCGTTTCAGCTAACGTCTCCCCGGCTGCAGTTTCCTGTGTCATTTCCATATCTGCGTTTTCCGACGGATTCTCCGCCCCCGCATTGTCTTCTGCCACTCCGCTATCCGGTGTATCTTCTTGCAAATCTGCCAGTACCAGTCCGGAACTGTCCACCAGACCAAGTTCCTCCGCCCGCTCTCTGACCTGTTCGTCCGTCATTGTTTTCTGATTTCTCTGTGTCACTCCAACTATAAGAACCGAGACACAAATACCGATTCCCAGTCCCCGTAAATAATATCGTAAATTTCTGCTTTTCATAATATTCCCTATTTATTCCGGTATAAATCAATTACCAGATTTACTTCTCCTACTCCTAATCCTAATTCCTGTGCAATGGCAACCTTGGATTTGCCCTGTCTGTAAAGTTCCAGAATCTTGTCATTGGAATTGCGCATATCACTGTCGGACGTATCGGCAGCGCCAGTGTCCGCCGCTTCCTGGTGTAAATCAACCTTTTCACTCTCGGATTCCCTGACAGCCGGTTCTTTCGTTTCGCCTATGCTTTCCTGTGTTTCCGCCGTCTCCGGCGCAAGTGTCCGAAAACTGTCTGCCGCCTCCGCCTCCTTTTGGGACTCCTCTGCCGCCTTCATGGTACGGTTGACCTCACTCACTGTTTTTTTCAAATTGGTATGCTTATCATTCAGCATATCATACATGAACATTACTTCCTCATG
Organism: uncultured Acetatifactor sp.; assembly: GCA_934426825.1. Classification (GTDB taxonomy): domain Bacteria; phylum Bacillota; class Clostridia; order Lachnospirales; family Lachnospiraceae; genus Acetatifactor. The sequence continues at coordinate 422,042 of CAKRYI010000001.1, forward strand.
ATTTCTGTGAATCTCATCCAAAACAGTATCGGAATACTCGCTCACCGCCATGATTTTTTCGTTGGACAGCTTTTCCAAAGAACGTTCCGTCTCGTCCATGGAATCTTTTACGGATTCCGCCACTGCCTCGTCGGCACATTCCCTTGCCTTTTGTTGTATCTTTTCATATATTTCTTCCAGTCTCCTTTGAGCCTCCTCATTCGTCATCTCCGGCAAATCCTCAAATTTGGACGCGACGACAAAGCTGGCAATAAAAATTCCCACACCTATAATTAAAAGTATAATATCCGTTGCATTCATTTTTCTTGTTCCTTATCCTCCTGACTTGCAAAGAAAGTCCCCTCCCATCAGAGACTTTCTTCATCCGTCACTTGCTATATTTTTACATCAAAACCATAATGACCGTTTCGTACAACCTGTTCCTTTTTATCCGGCTGCTTCTTACGCTCTGCACCGCCATCTCCATGATACTCGCCGGAGCCCTTCTCTTTGGCATCAAATTTCTTATTGTGCCAGTCGGCATTATCACTGCTGTGTACCTCCTTGGTACGCTGCTCCGTATTCTTCTGTATCTGCTGTCCAATATTGGACTGATCCATCAGCCCCTTATTGTCCTCATTCTGCTTAATGGTCGTGTAATCCTGCGCCCTTGTAATTGTTGTAATTTCAATCGAACCGAATGCCATATTCTTTTCCTCTACAGCGGCAGTGATTTCACATCACCCTGCACCGCCTCAAACCTGCAATACTCATATTTGCTCTGCACCACCATGGACACTTCGCCTATGATAATGGTTGTTCCGGGATATACCTCGCCCTTTACAACCACCTTGGCATTTCCCTCCATGTCAAACTGCTTTCGCAGTTCCAACATTCTGTTGTTTTTCTGCTGTAACTCTACCTTTTGCTGTTCCAGTTTCTGGGCAATGTCGCGCACATACTGAATCTGATCCGGTGTAAATCTTGCCCCTTTTGCACGTTTCTCCGCAAAGGAAACCAACACCGGCTGCTCTGATTTTATCAGACGTACCAGTTCCGCCACATCCTTCTGGCACTGGGCAAATTCCGCTTTCACCTCCGGCTCCACACCGACCTCAACAATGGTGGGCGCTCCCATGACGGCTCCTAACGTTTTGACTTCGATTTTATTTCTTGCCTGTACACGTCCGCCGGTAATGAATCCTCTCTTACCCGTTACAACGATTTCCGTACCGGCACTCACCTTACTGTGGAGAATGGATTCCGTATTGACATATCCTCCCGCCTCCACGGTAGCATTTTCGATAAATTTTGCAATGACATTACCGCCGGCTTTCAACTGTCCTCTGGACATTCCGTTCATTCCTCTGGCAATGACAATATTTTCATCGGAAATAATCTGCGCGCCCTCTACCACACCGTTAATAACAATGTTGCCGGACGCCCTGACAACAAATCCGTTCGTCACGTTTCCGTTAATCTGAACGCTTCCGGTATATTCGATATTACCGGTGGAGGCGTCCACATTTTCCACGATATAGACATCCGAAACGAATACGTTTCCTTCCACCAGCATGACGTGACCGTCCACCTCGGAACTGATACTCAGTCCGTCCTCCGAACGCAGAATGTTTTTGCCGTGCTTAAGCGCCAGTTTTTTTACCGTTCTGGGAGCGATTTTCTGTCCGAGGATATTGGTTCCGTCCTCTCCGTCGTCTCCCCGGACAATCTTGGCAAGGACATCGCCTTTTTTACAATGGTTAATCATATTCAGGTGATAATAATCAACCGTTCCGTCCTCACGCTGTTCCGGCTGCGCATGAATATCCGTATTAAAAAAATATTCAATCCTGTCATCCACACCGTGCCTTGGCTGTTTTCCCTCAGCCACTACCATGCTGGTACAATAAATGCCCTCTGACATAAAATGGTTCTGAAGCACTTCCATGTTAATGCCGTACTGGATATTCTTAAACCGCAAATCTCTGATAAATCCGTCCAGTGTCAATCTGTTTCCAGTTTCAGACGCAGGAAAAAACCGGACGGTGGCACTCATGTTATCTGCGCTCACCTCCAGTTGATAATCCTCGTTCACCGCGGGACAGTCACCGGGTTCCAGAAAAAATACCTGAGCTGTTTTCTGGGCAACTGCTGTTTTTAACATAGATAAATCATAGGCAATATTCTGATGCTCCAAATAGTGCATCAGCTCGGCAAGGGAAATCTCCTCTCCGCCTTCTACGGGAGGAAAAAGCCGGACTCCATATCCACCAACCGCTTTCACCAACTGAAAATATCCATTCCTCATAAGTCCTACCTGTGCCTTTCTGCAAGCTGTCTCTGTGTACCTTTCCCCCTGTTTACCTGATGTTATGATTCCAAAATTCCCATGTAAGAGCCCATTTTTTTCTTCATTTTCTGTAAAGCTCTCGTGTGAAGCTGGGAAATTCTGGATTCCGACACTTCCAAAACATTACTGATTTCTTTCAGTGTCAGGTCTTCGTAATAATATAACGTAATGACTTTTCTTTCTTTTTCGGTCAAAAGCTCCAGTGCGTCCCCTAACACTTTCACCAGTTCCTGCTTTTCAATATTTTCTTCCGGACTTTCAAAACGGGATGTTGTGTGTCTGTTGAAATCCTGAGGCACTTCACTTCCCTGTTCCATGTACTCATTCAAAGAAACAAGTCCCGTCACTTTCATCTGGGACTGCCAGTCAATATATTCCTCTTCCGAAATGCCAAGCCCTGCGGCGATTTCCTCGTCCGTAGCGCTGTGCCCGATAGATAATTCAATCTCTTTGATTACTGCATCAATTTTCTTTTGTTTCTGCCTGATTGTTCTGGGAATCCAGTCCATCTTTCTGATTTGATCCAAAATGGCTCCCCGGATTCGCAGACTGGCATAGGTCTCAAACTTGACCTCCTTAAAACAGTCAAACTTGTCTATCGCATCAATCAACCCGAAAATACCGTAACTTACGAGATCCTCATACTCCACATTATAACCCAGGTACATACTGAGGCGTCCCGCAACCACCTTTACAAGGGGCGCATATTCCAGAATGATTTTCTCTCTGAGTTCGGGCGATTTCACTTTTGCATATTCTTCTAACAATTTCTTTCTGCCTGTATCGTCCATGAAGATTCTCTGTACCCTCCATCTTTATCTCAATGTCTTACTTCGTATCCTCAGAATCCCCCGTGCTTTCCCCGCCTGCAGGCTTCTCTTCGCCGTCCTCACCAGCTGTTTCCTTTTCAATTACTTCCCCTTCTTCTTTGCTCTTCTCCTCGTTCTGTTTATCAAAATAATCCAATGTAAAACGAAGGATGGAACCAAGAAGATAAAAAACAATAAGCACTACCAGCAGGGATATCAGCTTATTCAAAACAGAATACTGTTGCACAAATGTAATAATACAGGTAACTGCTCCTGCCGTAAGCATTAAAATCAATGGCATGTTTTTTCTATTCATCTGCTTACCCCTGTTAAATAATTGTCTCGCTCCGTCCTACGGCACGAATGTGAAAATCTCCGGTTTCCGGATAAAAAGTTACGGTTCTACCGTAATTCTCTCCGGTATCTTTCGCCAAAATCGGAATTTTCAACTCCTGCAGCTTTAATTCCGTTGCCTCCACATTCCGCTTTCCGACCTGAACCACATCCGGGCGATTCGTGGTAAACATAGCCGCACCACCGGCTATTTTGGCAACAATTCTGCTCCTCTTGGCGCCGAGTTTCTCCATCTGCAATACCAGTTCGGTAATGCCGGTGTCTGCAAATTTTGCTATATTCTGATTGCCGTTTCTGATGGCGGTACTGTCAGGCAGCATAATATGAGCCAGACCGCCGATTTTCGTCACCGGATCCCGCAAGGCTATCCCCACGCAGGAACCAAGCCCCAAGGTTGTTACACCATCGGGGCTGACGCAGGTCTTTAAATCTGCCATTCCCACTTTGATTATTTCGCTCATTTTTCTTCCATTCTGAAGCGTATCCGCAAAAACTGCCACGCCTCTGCACTGATTTTACAACTGTTACCTATTCTACCGGAATTCCCAGTGATGTTAAAATCTTGGAATAGGATTCCAAATCAGGTATCAGGATAAAGTAGCCGTCAATCTCTACCTCATCATAAAACTGGGACTGAATCAGCAAAAGATTATCACCCAGCGTTCCAAACTGAATAGCGGGAACACTCAGAATTGCCCCTGCCATATCCACCGTCAAATCAGGCGGTGTCGGGAATATCATCAGATTTGTCAGCGTGGAAAGGGAATTCAAATACGCACCCGTAATAATATTTCCCACTTCCTTCATTGCCGACAGCTCCATCTCGGAGAAATCGTCTCCCTCCGGAGCCATTCCCATCATCAGCTTGTTAATCAGGTGCTTTGCACTGTCCTTCTCGATTAAGAACATCATGCTTCCGGTAATATCACCCTCAACACCCAGATATACACCGACCATCACCTGCTCTTCTCCGCCCATCATAGCTCCCACATCGGAAAAAGGAAGCAGTTTGACCTGCGGAACTTTCATATCTACCTTGCAATTCAGCATCTGGGAGAGCGCCGTCATGGCGTTTCCTGCACCAATATTGCCGATTTCCTTCAACACATCCAGATAATTATCGGAGACCTGCTCCAAGCTCATCTCTCCCATGAGTTATTCTCCTTATTTTAAGCGTTCTCTTCCAGAGTAATCGAGTTCAAATCCAAAATGGAAATCAGTTCATCGCCTTTTTTACCTACTCCGGTAACGAAACTTACCTTTCCGTCTTTGGAATCATGCGCAACCTTGTCTATCTGTGTGGTTTCCAAAGTAACAACTTCTTTTACCTCGTCCACGATAATTCCTACATTTCCCTGTTGCTCCAACTTAAGGATAATGATTCTGGTTGCACGGGTGATTTCGTCCGCCTCCAGTCCCATTTTCAACCGGATACTCATAACCGGGATTACCTCACCACGCAAGTTGATAACTCCTTTCAGATAATGAGGCACCTTGGGAACTCTGGTGATACTCTGCATTCTTACAATATTGTCAATATAGCGAATATCTATTCCATACTGCTCCTGTCCCAAGCGGACTACTATGTACTGGAATGTTTCTACGGTTTCTTTTTCACTGCTGACTGCATTCTGTTCATTTACTGTGCTCAACTGACTCATACCGTTATCTCTCCCTTCCTTAAATCAACGCGTTTGCATCGAGAATTAAAGCAATTTCGCCATCGCCCAGGATGGTTGCTCCACTGATGAACTTACACTGTTTAATATACTTACCAAGGGATTTAATAACAATTTCCTGCTGTCCGATTAACTCGTCGATAACCAGACCCGCCATCTTGTCCCCTTTCTTGACAATAACAACAACCAGATTCTCGTCCTCGCTTCTGGTGCTCTCAATATCCAGTACCTTGGGCAGACGAATCAGAGGGATAACAGTTCCTCTCAGATTGATAACTTCCTTATTTTCTACCAGTTTTACCTCTTCCGGTGCAATATCCTCGATGGTCTGAATGGAGCCGAGGGAAATCGCATATTTTTCACCGCCGACGATAACCATAAGTGCCTGGATAATGGCAAGGGTAAGAGGCAGCCGGATGGTCCATGTACTACCAACACCAAGCTGGGATTTTACTTCCACTTCACCGCTCAATGATTCAATCTTGGAACGAACAACGTCCAGACCTACGCCTCGTCCGGAAATATCCGTAACTTTCTCCGAAGTGGAGAAGCTGGGCAGGAACAGCAGATTGATAATCTCCTTGTCCGTCATGTTGGAAGCCTGCTCCGGTGTGATAACATTGCGCTCCAAAGCCTTCTTCTTTACAGCCTCCACATCGATACCGTTACCGTCATCCCTTACCTCAATCACTACGTTGTTGCCGTCCTGATATGCGTCAAGGAAAATAGAACCTTCTGCCGGCTTGCCGCGCTGTGCACGAACCTCTGCGGACTCCAGACCGTGGTCTGCCGCATTTCTCAGCAAGTGCATTAAGGGATCGCCGATTTCATCCACCACGGTACGGTCTAACTCGGTCTCCTCACCAGTCATGTACAGTTCCATCTTTTTATTCAGATTTTTGGAGAGGTCACGAATCATACGAGGGAATTTGTTTACAACGCTCTCGATAGGAACCATTCGTACCTTCATAACAGATTCATGCAGGTTGGTGGTTACGCTCTCCAAATATTCAATATGCTCATTAAATCCGCTGTTTGCTTCTCTTTCCTGACCGGAAGCAGCCACCAGGGAGTTCTTTGCGATGATAAGCTCGCTTACCAGATTCATCAGTACGTCCAGTTTCTCAATATCCACACGGACGGTTCTGTTGACAATGGGCTTACCGGGTGTCTGTTTCTTCTCGGTCTTTGCAGCAGGAGCAGCCTTCTGTTTGTTGTCTGCGGCACTTGCCTTGCCGGTCTCTGCCGGGCTGTTCTTTCCTGCGTCATCCGCTGCGTGATAATTCTTGGTCTTTTCCAGAACAATCTCCGCACCGGTTACTTTTGCAATCTCAGATACGGAATTGGCTGCGTTTATCACATCATCCAAAGTTCCGTCGGAAATCACCAGCAATGTGAAGTCGTGGTCGAAGCGCTCGTCCTCCACATCCTGTGCGCTGGGATTGGAAACGATAATCTCGCCCTTTTCCTCCACTGCCTTGAATACCAAAAATGCGCGGGCAGCTTTCAGAATACAGGATTCCTGTATCACTACGTTGATTCCGTATACTTTCTTACCCTGCTTCTGTGCTTCCTTGATAACGCTTATCTGGCTGTCATCCAACGCAATGTCGTTCCACTTTTCTGTGCTCTCCGAGCCGCTTGCGGCGGGTGCACTCTCTGCGGGCTTTGCAGCTTCTGCAGGTTTGGCTTCTGCAGCACCGGGCTTGTTGGCAGCAAGAATATCGTTCAGTTTCTTAATCAGCGGCTCATTGTCATTGGTACCCTCATCCGCTGTCTCCTGTATATTATTACTGTACTCGTCCAATGCGTCCAGACACTGGAAAAGGACATCAATCATATCCGGCTGTACTTTGATATTGCCGCTTCGTACCTCTGAGAATACATTTTCCATATCATGGGTAAGGTTCTGCATTCTCTTAAAGCCCATGGTTCCTGCCATTCCTTTCAGGGAATGTGCCGCACGGAAAATCTCATTGATGGTATCCATGTTTTCAGGGTCCTGTTCCAGCTCCAAAATCTGCGTATTTAGATTCTGTAAATGTTCCTTTGTTTCATCCATGAAAATCTCAAGATATTGGCTAACGTCCATCTTTTATCCTCCATTCTGCCATAGGCGGCAACCCATCATTTGGTGACTACACCAACATTTAAAATAATTTCCTGTGCAATCTGTTCCAGTGGCACGACCTGATCGGTAAGTCCGGCATTGGCAACGCTCTTCGGCATTCCGTATACGGTACAGCTGTTCTGGTCCTGCGCAATCACATGCACTTTCTTCTTGGTCTTGAGGTTGCGGATGCCTTCCGTTCCATCGGCTCCCATTCCCGTCATGACCACGCAGACAACATTGTCAAATCTGCTGTCCATCAGAGATTCAAACATATAGTTGGCGCAGGGCTTTACTCCCTCCCGGTTCGGTTCATCCGTGTACTGGATTTCGTACTTTCCGGCGGCTGTCTTTTTCACCTTCATATGGCTTCCGCCTCTTGCGATGTAAACCTGACCTTTGCGGAGTTCCTCGCCGTCCTCGGCCTCCTTGACGGCTATCGGACTGAGGCTGTCCAGTCTCTCGGCAAAGGATGCGGTAAAGCCTTTCGGCATATGCTGTACAATCAGCACCGGTGCATCCAGTTCTGCCGGCAGCTCCGGAACTACCATCTGCAGTGCCTTTGGACCTCCCGTGGAGCTTGCAATCGCTACGATTTTCTCGCCTGCGGTTCCTGCCACATGCCGCTTGACAATGTCGACCATCTTGCCGACCGTCTGTCTCTCCGCTAAAATCTTCTCTCTGGATTCAAACACCGGCGGCTTGCTGTCCACTGCCACTGCAAGGATTCGGAGCAGATTGGTCTTAAAGCTGTCCTCACGGCAATCGATGGCACTGTTGGGCTTATGGATAAAATCCAAAGCTCCCAGTTCCAAAGCGTCCATTGTAACCTTGGCGCCTTCCTTCGTGTCCGTGCTCGCCATAACCACTCTTGCGGAAATCTTGTACTTTCTCAATTCTTCCAGAAGCTCTATGCCGTTCATCTTCGGCATATTCACGTCCAAAACAACCGCATCGTATGTGTTTCTGCTTAAGAGGTCAAATGCTTCCAGACCGTTTGTTGCCTTTGCAACTACTTGGAATCTCTTATCACTATTGATTATATCACAAAGCACTCTTCTCATGAGTGCAGAGTCATCTACTACTAATATTTTTTTTGTCATAGAGAAACACCACCTTACTTTTTGTGATTTTTACTGCAGACGTTCTTTTTTACGCTCCTTGCGCTCCTCCTCAAAAATGAATTTGATAATCTCCTCTCTCGTCTCCATGTCCAGATTATAATACTGTACCCGGTGCTCGTAATTGCCCGGCTTGTTTTCCAGTTCTTTCACCGCCAGCACCTTTCCGATAACCTCGTATTTTTTCTGGGTACCCTCCGTCAGAAGGTTATAGCTGCAATACAAAAGACTGTCCGGCTCGTATCTCTGGCTGGAAATAAACCGAAGTCCGCCACCGCTGATATCGACGATAAGACTGCGCTTTAGCGGAAGTCCCGGCTGTAAAGCATAAGGTGTCTGACTCTCCAGCTGCTGGATTTCCTCTTCCTCCAAATTGCGAGCACACATTTCCAGCACACAGCTAAAGCGGTAATACTCCCTGCGCTGATACTTTCTCAAGTTACTGGTAAGCTCCACCACAAGAATATACATATTGCTGCTCTTGTATCTGTCGATAATTCTCGCAAAGCACTGGAGCATGCCGCCTGCGCCGTAGATAACCAGATTGTACTCACTGTCTACCGGCAAAAGAATGAGCTTGGTCTGCTCCATAGGCATCAGTATCTCCATCGTATCCTCGGAAAGAATATCGTTCACGGAACTGTAATACAGCTTCTGTATTTTTTCCTGCTGTTCATCCGCACCTCTGTCCACGGACTGCATTTCGATTTTATCACCCGGTGTCACTAATTTTGATAACATCCCTCTCGCTGCCTCCTATCTTCCTGTCACAATGTGTGAGAAAAACGCTGCCATTCCCCGTTTCGGCTGTTTCTCGCTCTCCTCCCTGCCAAGCAGTCTCGCCGCAATCTTTTCATATGCCACGCTGGATTTCGCATCCGGATTCTGTAAAGAAACCGGCATCTGCTGCATCACAGCCTGTGACAGTTTCATGTCCTGCGGCACACTCCCCAAATAACTCATGGGTACTTTCAGATACCGCGTCACCACGGAATTCAGCTTATTGAAAAGCACTTCTCCTTCCGCTTCCTTTTCCACCCTGTTGGCAATCATTTTCACCTTGGTTGTCTCCTCCCGGTACCGGGGGTGTCTGTACAACGCTTTTAACAGGGAATAGGAATCCGTGATGGACGTGGGTTCCGGTGTCGTCACCAGCAAAATCTCTCCGCTCGCCACCAGAAATTCCAGCACAGCATCCGCAATTCCGGCTCCCGTGTCCACGATGACAATATCTGCGATTGCGTCCAGCTCCGCCAGATTCTGGATAATATAGGCGAGATAGTCCCGGCTTAAGTTGGACATTCCGGCAATGCCGGAGCCTCCGGAAATAAATCCCACCTCCATGGGACCCCATGTGATGATTTCCTTGATGTTCTTTCCCTGATAAATCAGGTCGCACAGATTGTGTTTCGGCACCGCGCCAAACATAATCTCAATATTGGCAAGTCCGAAATCGGCGTCCAAAATAATGACCCGCTTTCCCATTTTACGGAACTGGATTGCCAGATTGATGGACGTGTTGGACTTGCCCACACCTCCCTTTCCGCTGGTTACGGTAATCACTCGTGCCAAGGGTCTTTGCTGCTGTCTGTTTGCTTTAATAATCCGTAATTGTTCTGCCTGATCCATAATCATCCTCCCGTGTACCCGGCAATCAGTTCTTTCCTCCCAAGAGCTGTTTTACAGTCTTTTGGGGGTTAAACTTTGCGATGTCGTTGGGTACATTCTGCCCACAGGTAACGTACGCTATGGGTGCATCCGTAAACAGCTTCACATTCAGGAGATTTCCAACCGTAGTAGTTTCATCCAGTTTTGTGAAAATAAGCTGGTAATCGGTGATGGACTTATAGTTCTTGGCGATTTTCAGCAAATCACAATACTTGGTTGTGGCGCTCAGCACCAGAAAAACCTCCTTGGACGCCAATTCCCCGATAGCGTCCAGATATTCCTTCATCGTTGCAAGCTGCTCCTCATTCCTATGGGAGTGCCCTGCAGTGTCCACAAAAATATAATCATACTCCTTAAAATCCACTATTGCTTTCTGCAATTCCTCTTTGGTGTATATGACACGGAAAGGAACCTCCAAAATATTGGCATAGGTGCGAAGCTGTTCTGCGGCAGCAATACGGTAGGTATCCGCAGTGAGAAGCGCAACTTTCTTTTTCTCCTCCACAGCAAAAATACTTGCAACCTTTGCGATAGTAGTCGTTTTCCCCACGCCTGTCGTACCTAAAAACGCCACCACTCTCGGACCTTCCTCCGCGGGGGTAATGCCCTCCGCCTTTCCGAGCTTCAAAATCATCTTCTGGTACACATTCGCCAGAATATAATCAATCGGTATGTTGGGTTTCTTGGTCTTGTCTATCTCTTCCAATATCTGGTTTGCATACTTTTCATCCACCTCATTGTCAATCATGGTGTTATACAAAAGACGGATAAATTTTTCCTGTTCCGGGTTTTCGTCCTTTTTCTCCGACTCCACTGCACGGTCCGCAGTTTCGCCGTTTTCGGCGTCTTTCTCCCTGCCCGGTTCTCTCTCCGCCTCCGTCTGTCTTGCCTGTGCATTTCTCAACTGACTTTCCAAAAGGGTCTGCAGGCTGTCTAATTTTTTCTCTATGCTCTCGGAATCCACGCCGGAGGACGTCAGATTCACCTTACTTCCCGTCAGCTTGGGCTGCTGCGCGGAAACGTTTCCCACCTCACGGTTCGGCCTTACGGCAGAAACCTTCTCTTCCTCTAATGCCACCGTCACCTCAACCTGCTTCGGCTGTAAAAACGCAAAGAGACCCTTTTTCTTTACGTCCCTGACATTCATAATCACAACGCCGTTTCCCAATTCCTTCTTCGCAGCTTCCACTGCTTCCTCTTCTGTTTTTCCAAGAAATTTCTTTATAATCATTACGCTGTCACCATCCCTACTGACTGTAACTCAACATCGGATTCCACTTCATTATAGGACACAACCACAAGGTCTTTGAAGTAATCCTCCGTCAGCCTTTTGAAATATATTCGCACAATGGGCGATGTAATCACAATCGCCGCTTTTCCCAGATTCTCCAGCTTCTTCACTTCGTTGCCCACAGAATCGATAATTGCCTTGGCTCTCGCCGGATCCAGATTGAGGAAAGAACCGGTCTCCGTCTGTTTTACGCTTCCCATAATTTCCTGCTCTATCTTGGGGTCTAACGTCACCACGCTGGTTGTCTCATTGGCAGGAAAATACTTGGTGGAAATTGCCCTTTTCAGGCTCTGTCTTACATACTCCGTCAAAATATCGGTATCTCTGGTTGTCGGTGCATAATCCGCCAGTGTCTCCATAATCGTCAGCAGATCGCGGATGGAAATGCCCTCCTTTAACAGATTCTGTAATACCTTCTGTACCTCACCCAGTCCAAGCAGCTTGGGTACAAGCTCCTCCACCAGAGAGGGGTTGGTCTCCTTTAAGTTGTTGATAAGATTCTGCACATCCTGTCTGGTAAGCAGCTCCGCAAGGTGCTGTCTGATAATCTCCGTCAGGTGTGTTGCAATAATGGAGGGCGGGTCAACCACGGTATAACCGAGACTTTCCGCACGCTCTCTCTGCGCCTCCGTAATCCAGATGGCAGGAAGGTGAAAGGACGGCTCAAACGTGGGAATACCGGAAATTTCTTCCTCCACATACCCCGGATTCATCGCCATATAGTGGTCAAAAAGGATTTCTCCCTCGCTCACCTGAATACCCTTAATTTTGATAATATACTGATTGGGATTGAGCTGTATGTTATCCCTCAGACGGATAATCGGCACAACCGTTCCCAGTTCAAGCGCTATCTGGCGTCTTATCATAACCACACGGTCCAAAAGGTCGCCGCCCTGATTTACGTCAGCCAACGGAATAATTCCATAACCAAATTCCAGTTCTATCGGGTCTACCTGCAGCAGACTGTTGACATTCGGCTGCCGGATTTCCTCCGCTTCCGCCTCCTCCGTGTCAACCTCCTGCTCTATCTCCGCAGTCTCGATAGTTCCCTGAATGTTTCTTCCTACAATAATAAATACCAGTCCCAGTCCTACAAACAGAATGGTATTTAACTTGGTGGCAAATCCCAGTGACGCCAGCATGATTCCCACCAGATAAAGCACCTTGGGAATACTGAAAAGCTGGCTGATTAACGTCGTACCAAAATCCGCATCCTTGCTGCCCTTCGTCACCAGAATACCGGTTGACAGGGAAATAAGCAGGGAGGGAATCTGGCTCACCAGACCGTCACCGATGGTTAAAATCGTGTACTTGTTCAGAGCGGTTGTCATATCCAGTCCCTGTCTTGTAACACCCATGGCAAGACCGCCCACAATATTGATAACCGTGATAATCAGACCTGCCACGGCATCTCCCTTTACATACTTAACGGCACCATCCATGGAACCGAAAAAGCTGGCTTCCTGCTGAATCTTGTCGCGGCGCTTTCTTGCCTCCGCTTCCGTAATAGAGCCGGTATTCAAATCCGCATCAATCGCCATCTGCTTACCGGGCATAGCATCCAGCGTAAATCTTGCCGTTACCTCGGACACACGCTCGGAACCTTTGTTGATAACCATAAACTGAATCAGAATCAGGATAATAAACACGATGGAACCGATGATAATATCACCGCCGCCGACGTACTCACCGAAAGTCTGTACCACGTTACCCGCATCGCCGTTTTTCAGAATCAGCTTCGTGGACGATACGTTCAGCGCAATACGGAAAATAGTAGTGAACAACAGCATGGTAGGGTAAAATGACATGTCCAGAACTTCCTTGCTGAACATAGTTCCGAACAAAATCGTCAGTGCAACCGAAATGTTGATGGCAAGCAAGATGTCCAGCATCCATGAGGGGATAGAGACAATAAACATCAAAATTGCCGCCATGATATATAAAGCAATGCCTAAATCGGCTTTTTTTAATTTCATGCTTTCGCTCCTCTCCTTTTACACTTTGCCCTGCAGATGGTACACAAAAGCAAGTACCTCCGCAACTGCCTGATACAGCTCCGGCGGAACCGCCTGTCCCACATCAACATTGGCGTACAGCATACGCGCAAGCGGTTTATTCTCCACAATTTCAATGTGGTTTTCTCTCGCGACCTCTTTGATACGGGCCGCCAGAAAATCCTCACCCTTTGCAAGAACAATGGGCGCATCCGCAACCTCCGGGTCATATTTGATTGCCACCGCATAATGGGTCGGGTTCGTAATAACCACATCCGCCTGCGGCAGATTCTGCATCATTCTTCTCTGGGAAGCCTCACGCATCTTCTGCCTGATTTTTCCCTTGACCTGCGGGTCTCCTTCCTGCTGCTTATACTCTTCCTTGACTTCCTGCTTGGTCATTCGCATATCCTTGCTGAATTTGAACTTCTGATATGTGAAATCCGCAACCGCAAATATCAGATAGACAATCGCAATCCGGATACCCATGTCCGTAGTTATCTGGGAAATCAGTCCGAGCGCCTGTGTCAGAGGCATATCGTACAGGGCAAACAAGAGGGACTCTTTGTCTTTTAAATAGCTATAACAAATATATACAATTATTAAAATTTTGACAATGGACTTAATCAGTTCCACCACGGAATTGGAGGAAAAAATTCTTTTAAATCCCGACATGGGACTTATTTTATTTAGCTTGGGCTGCATCGGTTTGCCCGTAGGGTGCCAGCCCACCTGAATGGCGTCGCTCAAAAAAGCAACCACAAAGCCGATTACAAGCACAGGAGCCATAATGATAATCGTCTGCATCATCATTTCGCGGAAAACTATCTTTGCGTCATTCTGCGGCATATATCCCCGCCAGAAGGTGACGATTCCCGGTATTCTCCCGTAAATGTCGGAAAATGTGGAAAGGAACTGGTTTCCCATATGTCCCACCCATATTTTCATCACCAGAAACAGGGCAAGAATACCAAACGCATTGGCAATCTCCCGGCTCTTCGCCACCTGTCCTTCTTTTCTGGCATCCGACAGTTTTTTCTCTGTAGCGGGTTCTGTCTTTTCCCCGCCCTGTCCTTCTGCGGCAAAAAATTGCAGATTATACTCTAAAATCAATGATTTACTCCCGTCAGTCAAGTCCCTTTTCTCAGGGTAACATTCCGTCCACAAAAGCCGTAACCATCTTCTGCATCTCCTGAAATACAAAATCAGCAGCGCCCGGCAGCATGCCCGTTGTCAAAAGCATTACTCCCAGACCGGTCATAATCTTAAGCTGGATACCTACGGAAAACATGTTCATCTGCGGTGACACCTTCGTCATCACACCCAAAATGGCATTCAAAAGCAGTGTCACGCAAAATACCGGTAACACAATACGGAATCCGATAATCACATAGTCACCCATAAACGTGATGACCGAATTCAACAGGGCGTCCGCATGAAACACCGCACCGTTTACCGGTATCAGGGTAAAGGTATCGGCAATCGCCCCGAAAAGGTATCGATACATTCCGGTCGCTATCAAAAGCAGCATGAAAACATACTGGTAAAGCACACCGGAAATACTGGTATTTTCTTTTGTCGCCGGGTCTAACAGGGTTGCCATGGACAATCCCGTCTCCATATCGATAATGGAACCGGCAAAGTTCACAATGGAAGTACAGACATTTGCCCCCAGTCCGATAATCAGACCGGTAATGGCTTCCTTCATTACAATCAGGGCATATTCCAAAACAGTATCAAATACCACTGCTCCCCCTGGTGTCAGCACCTGATACAATAGAATCGCCGTGAAAACGCTGATTCCTATCCGGATTCTTGCGGGGGTATTCCCCAAACCGAAAAAGGGAGCAATAAACACAAAGCAGGATACTCTGGTTAAAATCAGTAAAAAATATTCCAAATCATATATGGAAAATGAAAAGTTAATCATAAACTTGCTCCGCTACCTGTGTATGTAAAGGCTGAAATCCGACCATAGCTGCGTGGTGTAATCCACCAGCGTTTCCATCATCCACGGTCCAAGCACCATTAATGCCACAAACACACAAATAATTTTCGGAACAAAGGTAAGTGTCTGTTCCTGAATGGACGTCACCGTCTGGAAAATACTGATAACCAGACCGATAATCAACGACACCAGCAGAACAGGCAGCGATACTTCCACAATTACATACAGCGCGCGGTTAGCCATTTCCGCAACAGCATCTATCGTCATGAATCCACTTCCTCTCTACGGTATGTCAGTAAAATGTCTTAACCAGTTCCCCGATAACTAACGCCCAGCCATCCGCCAGCACGAACAACAAAATTTTGAACGGCATGGAAATCGTGGTCGGCGGCAGCATCATCATACCCATACTCATAAGGGTGGACGCTACAACCATGTCGATGACAATAAACGGTATGTATATCATAAAACCAATCCAGAAGGCAGTTCGCAGCTCACTAATCATAAAGCTGGGCACCAGCACCGAATTGGGTATGGTCTCAATATTTCCGTCCCATTCCTTGCCGGCAATATCCATAAACAACTGCACATCCTTAAGCTGGGTCTGCGGGTACATAAACTCGCGAAGCGGCGCCATTCCCTTTTCAAACGCCTCATCCTGCTCAATCTCTCCCTGTTCAAAGGGAACAATCGCCTCATCATACACCCTCGTAATCGTCGGCTCCATAATAAAGAAAGTCAGAATTAACGCCAGACCAATCAATATCTGGTTTGGCGGTGCAGTCTGCGTATTCAGAGCCGAACGGGTGAAATGCAGCACTATGATGATTCGGGTAAACGAGGTCATCATAATAATGAGAGTCGGAGCAAGCGCAATCAAAGTCAGGATAAGCAGTATTCTGAGTGCACCGTTTAGCTGACCGTTTCCCTCATTATAGGTAACTGTTACCATATTCGCTGTATTCAGCGTATTTAATTCCTGCGGGGTCTGGGCGGTTCCGGGCGGATTGATTACGGTGGAGGTTTCTGTCTCCCCGGTTAAATGTCTCTCCGATGCTTTTACCGTCATTCCCCTTTGAATACACAATATGCCTACCGTAACCAGCAGGCATATTGCTAATATTATGTGTTTTCCAGTAAATTTTTTGCTCTTCATATGTTCCTATTCGTCCTTATCCTCCGGCTCCTTTTCAGTGTCGGGGGAATCACTGGAATTTTTCCGAATCATTGCCTTTGCAAACAAATCCGTAAAGGTGGCGCTTCCACTCTTGCCGTCCGTAAACGTAAGCTGCTCTTTGGGCACCTCTCCCAACATGGTGACGGTGTCCTTGCATACGGCAACAGCCATATAAGTCTCACCAACCCGCACAAGCTGAACATACTTGTTGCTGCCGATACGGGTTGTTTCCACCACTTCAATATTGGAGTTTACGCCCTGCTGCTTCTGATAGCTGGCAATCCATTTTGTAACCCATGCTGTCACCGCCAGCACAAGCACAAAAATGAGGAGAACGGTAACAAGCTGCAGATAACTGCCGCTTCTGCCACTCAACAGTACCGCCATTAACCGATTACCTTCTTAACGGCTTCAATAACACGCTCCGCCTGGAAAGGCTTTACGATAAAGTCCTTGGCACCTGCCTGAATGGACTCGATAACCATCGCCTGCTGTCCCATTGCAGAACACATGATAACCAGCGCACCGCCGTCAATCTTCTTAATCTCTTTCAGCGCCTGAATACCATCCATCTCCGGCATGGTAATATCCATAAGTACCAGATCCGGGCTTACTTCCTTAAATTTCTCTACAGCTTTCAGTCCATTTTCTGCCTCGCCTGCTACATTGTAGCCGTTCTTGGTCAGGATGTCCTTAATCATCATTCTCATAAAAGCCGCATCATCACAAATTAAAATATTCTTTGCCATATAAGTATCCTCCATTTGCTTTTCGCATCTGTTTTTGGTTAATCCATTTCTACTTAATGATTTCTGTTACTCTGACACCAAAGCTCTCTTCAATTACTACTACCTCTCCTTTGGCGACAAACTTTCCGTTTACAAGTACGTCTATCGGCTCACCGGCAATTCTGTCTAACTCTATAATCGTTCCCGGTGCAAAGTTGAGAATTTCTGAAATAGACTTTGTTGTCCGTCCCAGTTCCACTGTAACTTCCAGCGGCACATCCATAATCAATCCGATATTCTCCTGCCCTGCGGCACCGCCTGCCGGATCGGAGAAATTCTGGAATTGTGCAGGCTGTATATTGACATTCTGCATATTCATCTGAGGTGCTGCTCCCATGGCATTCATTCCCATCTGGTTCATGCTGCCCATCATGGGGTTCATTCCCATCTGGTTCATGCTGCCCATCATGGGGTTCATTCCCATCTGGTTCATGCCGCCCATCATAGGATTCATTCCCATCTGGTTTATGCCGCCCATCATAGGATTCATTCCCATCTGGCTCATGTCGCCCATCATGGGATTTGCTCCCTGCCGGCTCATGTCGCCCATTGCCGCGCCACTCTGTACTGCTGAGTTATTCATACTGCTTTCCTGTGGCGTAGGCGGCGCTGCCGCTGCAGGTGCGGGTGCAGGTGCCGGCTGCGGTGCGGGTGCACTCTTTTCGATTTCTGCTGTCTGTGTATTGATAAAAGTATCAACCAGTTTGCGTGCAAATTCAATGGGGTATAACTGCATCAGACTGCTGTCCACCAAATCGTCTATCTGCATTCTGAACGAAATCTTTACAAACGTACCCCCTAGGAATGGAGCAACATCTGCTCCGTCCTTATATTGCGTCAAATCAACCAGCGAAGAATCCGGTGGACTGATATCAATAGTTGTTTTGAGCATTGTTCCGAGGGAGGTGGCTGCCGAACCCATCATCTGGTTCATTGCCTCCGAAATTGCACTCAGGTGTAATTCTCCCAGTTCCCCATCCGTATTGGTTCCGTCGCCTCCCATCATCAAGTCGGCAATTACCTTTACGTCGTGTTCTTTCAGTACCAGAATATTGGTACCGTCCAAACCCTTTGTGTACTTAATCTGTATAAATACACAGGGTTTTTCGTAATCTCCCAGCAGCGTATCCCATGTAGCCAGTGTAACAACCGGTGTTGTAATATTTACTTTTCGGTTTACCAGCGAATACAGGGTGGTTGCTGAAGACCCCATACTGATATTCGCAACCTCTCCTATTGCATCCTTCTCTACATCCGTCAGTAACTCCTCCTGCACTGCAGGTTGTGGTTCTGCCGGACTCTCTACAGAATCCTGCGCCGGTGTAGTGTCTGCTACAGGTTCCGTAGCACCTGTCTGTTCTCCGGCTGCACTGTCGCCCGAAAGGTCCATGCCGCTAAGTAGCGCATTTATCTCGTCTTGAGACAGCATTCCATCCATAGATTACTCCTCCTCTCTGATTACCGATGTAATCCGGACGGCATATGTATCTTGATTTGCGCCGGGCAAAGCGGTAAACTTTCTGATATTTCCTACATAGATGTCCATGTCGTTGTCAACCTTGGTATCTAAGCGGATGCAGTCTCCGACCTGCAGATTCATAAAATCGGAAACCGATATAGTGCTCCTGCCAAGTATTGCTTTGACAGGAATATCCACCTTTCGGATAAGGGACTCAATGTAGTTCTCATAATTTTCATCCCTGTTCTCCTGCATGGTAGAAAACCAATATTTGGTATTCAGTTTATCCATGACCTCTTCCAGAGTAAAGAACGGAAGACAAATATTTACAAAGCCTTCTACATCTCCTATTTTCACATTCAATGTAACAATGGCTATCATGTCGTTTGGTGCAATCACCTGTGCAAACTGTGGATTAGTCTCCACTCTGTTAAGCACCGGTGCAATATCTACCACGTTTTTCCATGGTTCTCTCAAAAGCTGTGTCATCATAACCAGTATTTTCTGTAATATGATTAATTCAATTTCCGAAAATTCCCTGGTCTTTTCCAACGGAACGCCGTTTCCACCAAGCATCCTGTCCAACATGGCGTATCCGAGATTGGTCGCCAAATCAATGATAATGGATCCGTTGAGCGGTGCAAAATTTACAATTCCCAAAATAACGGGGTTGGAAAGTGCGTTCGTAAATTCACTGTAGGTTACCGTTTCCGAACTCGCCACCGCTACCTGTACGTTCTTGCGCAGGTACAGCGGAAGGTTGGTGGACAAAAGTCTTCCATAATGTTCAAAAATGATTTCCAGTGTCCTTAGATGCTCTTTTGAGAATTTTGTAGGTCGGCTAAAGTCATAATCCTTAACTTTTTTTTCTTCTTCTCCCTGCATCTGGTCAACATCAAGTTCTCCGGACGCTAACGACGCAAGCAGATTGTCTATCTCGCTCTGTGAAAGAACCTCACCCACAAATTCTCACCTCCTGTCAGCATAATATTGTCAATGGTCTCAACCGTACTTGATATTGTTGATTGAAACCTGATAGATGAAATCCGATTGGAACAACTGCTGGATTGCGGTGAGAATCTCCGCTTTCAGTCCTTCATAATCATCCCTGCACTCACTCTCTGTATGTGCGGACACCACAGAGGTAATTGCATCCTTTATCAGACTCTCTCTCTCCGATAAATCACTGTACTTCTTGTAGTCTTTGTTCTTAGTGTCCATGGAAAGAGCTATCTCCATTACAATATAGCTTTGTTTGCTCTTGCCGTCCGCCGTAACCTCGGCAGCAAGAGGAATGGTCATCGCACCGTTTAAGTTGTACACTTCCGTATCCGCCAAAGACACTTTGGGTGCACCGTCATCCTCGCCGGGAGTGGCAAGTTCCAGATTCATTACCGTAGCAATGTTTGTCACCAGTTCAGCCGTCTTTTTGTTGGTACTCATAACGCTGAACATCAGCACGCCCGTCAATGCGATATTCACAATCAGTAGTGCCAGAATCAGCACCGTCAATAGATTCTTTTTCATATTCGCTTCACCTTTCTGTCCGGATTTCCAGTTACCGGTCGCATCCGTGTTGTCAGTTTCCGGTGGAAGGATTATATATCTTTATTTCAACCCTTCTGTTTTTGCTTCTTCCCTCTTCTGTCGAGTTGTCAGCTATCGGAACTCTCTGTCCCATTCCGGCATGTTTTAACTTTGCCGGGTCAAGTGCTGTGTTATCCACCAGATAATGGAAAACCGTAAGCGCTCTCGCACTGCTCAGTTCCTCGTTGTCCGCATATTTGGTCGTATGAATCGGAACATTGTCCGTATGACCTTCTATTTCAATGGTGCTTCCGCCGTACCGCTCCAAAATCACACCGACTTTGTCAAGCACCTGCTTGGACTCTTCTTTTAACTCCGCACTTCCCGAATCAAATAAAAGTGCGCCTTTCATGGAGAGCTGTACATACTGCTCTGTAAACGTAACCTGAATCTGGTCGGTCATATTGCTCTCCGTTACAGCTTCCTGTACCGTTTCCGCCAGTTGTTCGTTATTTTTCAGGTTCTGTTCCTTCACCACCTCTTCGGCCTTATCGCCGGAGTATTCATACTCTCCTAATTTGTCGGACTGTTCATCACTGTCCTCACTCTTCCCCATACTGTTGATATACTCGTCCAACTCATTTAACTGGCTTACGCCGTTACTAATCAGGATTCCGTCGCCGATAGCCGTAGCCCCCGCATCGAAAATACTGAATGAATTGTTCATGGCAGCCACCATGGCATCATACTTGGCTTCATCCACATTGGACATGGAAAACAGCATAACAAAGAAGCAGAGCAGCAGATTCATCAAGTCGCTGAATGTATTCATCCACGCCGGTGAACCGGGTGCCGGCGTTTCTTCCCTGCGCCTCGCCATTAAGCCTCACCCCCTGCATCCTCTTCTCCTTCACCACTTTTTCTATCCTTCGGAGCTAAGAAGGATTTCAGTTTTTCTTCAATAACTCTGGGGTTCTCTCCTGCCTGTATTGACAAAAGACCCTCTATCATAACTTCCTTCTGTAACATCTCTGCGGCATTGTTTGCCTTCAGTTTACTGGCTACCGGAATACATACCCAGTTTGCCAAAACGGAACCGTACAGGGTTGTAACCAGTGCCACTGCCATTGCAGGTCCAAGGGTCGTCACATCATCCATGTGGTACAACATATCTACCAGACCAACCAGAGTACCAATCATACCCCACGCAGGACCCATGGAACCCAGCGTCTCCCAGAATCCCACAATATCTTTGTGCCGTCCTTCCACACTTACCATCTCCGTCTCCATGATGGCACGCACCAAATCCGGGTCGGTACCGTCGACGATCAAAAGGACTCCTTTTTTTAGGAAAGCCTCCTCCATGTCCGTTGCCGCTTCCTCCAGAGACAAGAGTCCCTCTTTACGGGCAATGTTGGACAGGTCGATGATTTTATGTATTATGTCGGAAGTATTCAGCACCGGTGCCTTAAAAATCAGCTTGAAAGATTTCAAACCTTCTATATAATTCTGCAAACTGACAGATGCCAGTGTACAGGAAAATGCACCACCGAAAGTAATGATTGCCGACGGGGCATCCAAATACTCCTTAATTCCCGCCGGACCTGCACTACTTAAAATACCGAATATAAGCATTCCGAGTCCCAATATAATTCCCAATAAAGACGCAATATCCACTCAAATCACCTGACATTCTGCTTATTTTTTATTACTCTGCAAAAATATCCTTTCTATACAATTTTACAAGATTTTTTACGTCTTGTCTACTTTCTTTTACAATTATTTTTCTGCCCGTCGTGAGGGTCATTACCGTGTCCGGTGTCTCCTCCACTATCTCTATCAAGTGCGGATTTACCAGTATTTTCACGCCGTTTAACTTTGTCACTTCAATCATATTTTCTCCCGTTCTCCCCATTTTCGCAGTGTAAGAAATTAGTACCACTGTCCGTTTCGAGGCATAAAAACCTTTTTATTATGTAACTTTTATTTCGATTTAAGGGACGGAAATACTCCCGTCCCTTAAACAGTATTCAGGTATTTATTTTATCTCTTTAAGTTGGTCAGCTCTTCCAGCAGGGTATCGGATACCGTAATGATACGGCTGTTTGCCTGAAATCCTCTCTGGGTGGTAATCATCTCCGTAAACTCGGAAGACAAATCCACATTACTCATTTCCAGCTGACCGGTTGACATATAACCGCCGTTGGCTGTAACGTCCACGCCGATACCGTCGAACTCACCGGAGTTCAATGTAGAGGAATACAGGTTGTCACCCTCTTTTTCCAGACCGGAAGCGTTGGCAAAACTTGCGGTTGCAATCTGACCCAAGCACTTGGTCATACCGTTGTCGTAGTTGGCATAAATCATACCGTCCTTCTGAACGGAAACACCAATCATGTCACCTAAACGACGTCCTGCTCCCAGTCCGTCAAAGTCACCGCTGGTTGCTCCCACAGTGGAAGTTCCTTTGTTATCATACATGGAGCTTTCGGACAAATCAATGGTGATATCCGAGAAATTACCGCCGAGTCCGGACAGTCCCAGTGTAATGGTTGTGGTGGTTGCGGAACCGCCGATTCCGGCAAACTTACCGGTATCCGGGTCATATTTTACGGTTGCACCGTTGAAGTAACGTCCCGCTGTCTCAAAAGCGGTCTCCACACCGCTGTCCACATCCGCCGTATCGTAGATAGGGAATGTATTGGTGGTTGCTCCTCCCTCAAGGTTGGTCAGCATCTGCTTGATGGAAACCGGGTCTCCGGTCGTTTCATCCTTCACATAAAGGTTTAAGAATTCATCCGTGGAACCCTCATAGCCATATGCCTTTGCAATATTGTCCAAACATTCCTGTACGGTGAGTTCCTTTCCGTCCGCTCCCAAAACAGTGGTCAGCTCTGTGCCGTCTTTCAGCTCACCGCCCTGGAACAAATCTGCCAGAACTGCGTATTTGGTAGTTCCGTCCACACTGGTAAGAGTATTGGTCGTCTTATCCCATCTGTATGCGGAATTGTTGAAACTTACCTTTCCGGGTTTTTCCTGTGCAACGCCGTTTGCGCCGAATGCCGCCTTGGAAATATCCACTTCCGTTCCGGTGGAATCCAATAGCTTCTCAAACTCCAGACTGTACTCATTGGTTGTCTGGGACTGTTTGAATACCAGTCTTGCCGTGTAGCTGTAGCCCAATGCGTCATAGAAATTCAAGTTCACGGATTTACCGTTTGCGCTGGTAACATCCTTATCATGCTTGTCAATAATACCGGAAATATATGCCTGAGAAGTTGCCTCAGGGGGATAGGTCATGTTTGCCGCACTCATAATACGAAGTGCTGCTACCGTATCCTGCTTGATGTTGCCGGTGGTCTCATCCACACCCCAGCCCATTACGTTGTAACCGGTACTTGTCATGGCAAGGTTGCCGGCACCGTCCACATAAAAGGAACCGTCACGGGTGAAGAAGTTCTGTCTGCCGTTGTTTACCACGAAGAAATTGTCTCCCGTAATCATAATATCAAAAGGGTTTCCCGTGGACTGGCTGGAGCCCTGTCCGGTAATGTTAATATTGATTGCTCCTGATTTTACACCAAGACCAATCTGTCTTGCGTTAGTACCGCCGGTGCCGTTTGTGGCATTGGGTCCGCTCGCCTTCTGTGTGGTCTGGCTCATCAGTTCACTGAAAGTAATGGAACTGGATTTGAATGCTGTTGTGTTGACATTGGCAATATTGTTACCAATTACGTCCATCTTGGTCTGGTGTGTTTTCAAACCTGCCACGCCAGAATACAATGATCTCATCATAGTGTTTGTTCCTCCTTAAACGGAACCTGTCTCCCTCTGTCATTCAGGAAACGTAAACCTCCTTGTAAGGTCCGGTCTATACAATTACGGCTCCGTTGATATTTGTAAATACATTTTCATTGGTCTCTGTACTGTCCATTGCCGTTACCACGGTGTTATTCGGTACATTTACGATAAACGCCAGCTTATCCATGATTACCAGAGAATCCCGGATTCCTTTCTGCTCTGCTTTTCTGGCTCCGTCGTTCAACCTCTCCAACTGGTTCTTGGTAAGAGATATGTTTCTGTCTGCCAGCCTTCCCGCAGCATGCTTGGAAAACTTAAGTTCATGTGTTTCCTCTGCACTCTTCTGCTCAAGAATTTTCTGAAAGGAAAGCCCGTCGGCACGTCCTGTGCCTGTGGTGTCGGAATTTCTGTCCAGATAACGGTTGGTAACCTGTTCAATGGAATAGTACCCGTTTTTCTGAATATCCATATTCCCAACTCCTGTTCCAAAAGCCGGTTTTCGTCCGACTTTTACATTCTTTCTTATGCGTCGGCTCCATCCTCTGCCTTATCGGTTTCTTACGTCTTGTCGGATTCCTCTGTCTTGCCGGTCTCGTCCTTCTTTGCATTTTCCTCCGCTGCCAGCCTGATTTCCTTCAGTCTCTCGATATACTTGTTCAGGCTTGACACAACGTCCTTCGCCAAGAAACTCTTCTCGTAATCGGACATTTCGTTGTATTCCTTTTCGAGTTTGTCGATAGCGTCCGCATCTCTCATGTCGATACCGTTTACGCCCGGAAGTTTGTAGAGATTCTTCACATACTCAGTTGCCTTATTGTATGCCGCCAGATATGCTGCATCTGCAACCGTATCCAAATCCTCCAGAGAATACAGTTCCTCATTGATGGATAAGTATGCTTTGTTGTTCTCATAGACTACATAGTCCACTTTACCCTGAACATACTTTGTTTCTCCCGTGGAGGTGGTGGTCTTGATATATACCTCCTGTCCTACCAGCGAGCTTGCTCTCTGCAAATCCATGCTGCTTGACATATTCTGCATCTGCTCTACCTGTGAGAACTGTGCATACTGTGCAATGTACTCTGTGTTAGAGGTGGGTTCCAAAGGATCCTGATACTTCATCTGTGCAACCAAAAGCTGTAAAAAGGCGTCCTTGTCCATGCCGCTGTTAGAAGTCTTGCTTTTGTTTTTCAGGGAACTTTGTGAAGCTGATTCAACAACTTTTCCGTCTTCCACCGGTGCTACTAATGCCATGTTTTTCTCCTTTCTCCGCTATGCGGTATAATCTACTGTACTGCCGTTTGCTTCCATCATCTGTGCCGCAAGCTGTTCTTCTTCGTCCATGTTCTCCATATCTTCCATGGTGAGGGATCCGTCCAGCCGGATTCTGCGGGGTTTGTCTTTCCTGTCAGGCTCATTCTGTCCGCTGCCCCGTCCCTGCTCTAAGTTCTGCTCAAAGTGATGGGTCTGCACGGCAACTTCAATGGCTTCCACCTTCACTCCCTGTTCCGCAAAACTCTCTTTGAGCTGTATCATCTGGCTTTCCAGTGCAGCTTTAACGCTTTCATTTTCCGTAACAAACTGTGCCGTAACCACGCCGCCCTTGGATGCGATATGTATCTGCAGACTTCCCAAACTTTCCGGATGAAGCTGCATCTGCAAATCGGACTCTCCGGGTTTTACCTGAATCCTCATGTAATCCATAATCTGGCGCATGATGTCCTGTGTGTCGGTGCTAAAGCCTCTTTGGCTCTCCACAGACTGTTCTGCCTGTAATCCGAAGCGCTCTGTCCGAAGGTTCTGCAACAGTAAATTGCCGCCCTCCGCATTGTCCTTTACGGATTCGTGGTGTCCGGACGCATTTTCTTTGCTGTCTTTCTGCCCGGCTGTGCTTTCCTGTTCCCCGGAACGCTTTAAGGTCATATCCTGTGCGGTGTCTGCGGGTGTCTTTGTTAAATCCTGTCCTGCATCTTCCGTCACGGTTTCCTCTGCAGAATCATTTACCACAGGTTCTTCCACCGTCACTTCAATGGGAAGCACGTCCTCTGCTGCGCCGGTATCTGCCAGTCTGTCAAGCACGTCCTCTGCAAGTGTGTCGGCATTCAGGTTCAACTGTCCTGCACTTTCCTGCAAAATGTCGCCTGCCTGTTTCATCAGTTCCTGATACTGCGTGTACAAATCTCCGTCTGTCAGCAATGTGGTTGCATCCTCTGCTCCTGCGACTGCCAAAAGCAGTTGTCCCAAATTTTCCGGCTGCAGTAAATTCACTCCGGTCATATTCATGTCAGACATCACGCCTTCCACATCCTCTGCGGATACGCCGAAATTCTGTGCAATCTGCTGTATCAGCTCTGTGATTGCCGCTCCGAGAACTTCCATGGCTGCCTCAAAATCTTTTGCATCCATATCGTCCAGTCCTTTTTCCGCCTTGCCGCTGTCTGAAACGTCCTCGGCTTTCGGAGTGTTGTGTTGAGCACTTTTGGCTCTCAGGGAATCCTTTGCAACGGGATTTTTGCCGTTTGAAACGGCGTTGTCCTTCTGCGGTGATTTCTGTGCGGATGCACCTGCGTCTGCCTGTTTGTTCCAGATAGTTTCAAAGCTGGTATTTCCCATTGTCTTGACAGTGCTTACATTTCCCACGCTTTGTCCTGCGGAAACAGTGGCTGCACCGAAATTCTTAATCGGTGTGCTCGTCATAAGGTCTCCTCCTTTCCTGTTTTTTATATAACATAAAATGCCACTTTGGGCATTCATGTTCTATATCGGTTTTTTAGCGGTTTTTCTTAAGACTGCGGGTCCATAATTTTGGTTATTTTTGCTGCCACATCTGCATCCATGGCTCCTAAAATATTGCCTCTGTCCTTCGCACTCATGGTTTTTAAAATGCGTGCCGCAAGATCCAGATTATCCGTCATTTTTTCAAAAATGCCCGCCGCCTGCTTCGGTTTCATGGAAGAATATGCAGCCGCATAATCCTGTACTTCTTTGCTCTCCTCCAACCGTGTCACCACCTGCTTATAAATATACTCCGCCGTGGTAGGGTCCATGGACTCGTAATATTTCTGAAATTCCTCCGCTCCGGGACCTTTGTCGGAATAAACCACTTCCTCGTAAAACTGCGTGCGGATTCGCTGAAATTCCACCTGTTTGTCCTCAAACTCTTTCAGACGCACCACTTCCGCTTTCAGGCTGTCCAGTTCCTCCTGCTTTGCCGCCGCATCATTCTGGGCGCGCTCTAATTCCAGTTCCAGATTCTTTATCTGGTCAACCGCATCCTTTAAGTTGGTGTAGCCGCCGTAGCTGTCCGGGTTGGTTGTTTCCGTCAGGGAAACTCCGGGCAGAATCCGGTTAATCACAGGCACATCCTTCAGTATAGGGGCAAGCACTCCGCTGCCGAATCCTCCGATGTCCAGCTTGATAACGGCACATATCACCGCAAGCCAGAGCAGTACAATGAGAATGGTGGCGCCGAAGGTCATAAGACCGTTGCTCTCCTCACCTTCGTCCAGCTCGTCCTCCTGCTTTGCAATTTCCTTTGCCCGGCGTTTTGCCTCTTTACGCTGTTCTTTCTGTTGCTGTTTTAACTGTTTTTTCTCATCCTGCAGCTTCTTCTTTTCATTTTCCGCTGCCAGTTCTTCCGGACTTTTTTCTCTTGCCATCAGTTTTTCACCTGCCTCTTCCTGCCATATGTATAACTGGTCAATTCATCCACAGTCTTGCTTTCCTGTCTGTTTTCTTCCTGCATAAATTCTTCAAATGCCTTTTCACGCAGAGTTTCCTGTGTCTTTCTCTCTTTCATCACATCCGTGAGCTTTGCTCTCGCCTCAATCACCTTTTGCTCCGCCGCCTTTACCTGTTTCATCTGCTCCGCGATATATCCGTCCATACAGAGAATGGCATTTTTGTTATCCTCAATGTCCCGGATTTTCAAAGGTCCCATCAAAAGTTCTCCGGCGTTCTCCTCGTACTCCCGCTTTCTTTTGTGCAGGACGTCCAACTTATGTTCCTCCTCGCTCAGTGCATTCTGGGCAAAGGAAAACTCCTGTTTTGCCTGCGTCTCCATCTTCATTTTGATGTCCAAAATACTTTGCAGCGAATATCGAAATTTAGCCATGAAACCTCATCAACCTTTCCTGATTATTCTCTACTGCTCGTCAAAAAGATTTTCCAGCATGGTTACGCTCTCTTCAAAGGTGAACTTCTCATCCACATCCTGACACAGGAACTTGTTTACCGCATCTATCTTGGAGATTGCATAGTCAATGGACGGGTTGCTGCCGCTCTTGTAAGCGCCGATATTAATCAAATCCTCCGCCTCGTTGTAGGTGGCAAGCACGGTTTTCAGTTTGTTGGCTGCCTGCTTGTGCTCCTTCTGTGCGATCTGGCTCATACATCTGGAAATACTCTGCAAAATATCAATGGCAGGATAATGGTTCTTGTGTCCGAGTTTTCTGTTCAGCATAATATGTCCGTCCAGAATACTTCTCGCCGTATCGGTAATCGGCTCATTGAAATCATCGCCGTCCACAAGTACGGTGTACAATCCGGTGATGGAACCTTTTGACGCTCTTCCCGCGCGCTCCAACAGCTTCGGCATTTCCGAATACACGCTGGGCGGATATCCCCTCGTCACGGGCGGTTCGCCGCTGGCAAGACCGATTTCCCTCTGTGCCATAGAAAAACGGGTCAGGGAATCCATCATCAAAAGCACATCTCTGCCCTGGTCTCTGAAATACTCCGCGATAGCCGTTGCCGTCTTTGCCGCTTTGTTGCGCTCCAGGGCCGGTCTGTCGGAGGTTGCCACAACAACCACCGAACGTTTCATGCCTTCCTCACCCAAATCCCGTTCAATAAACTCGCGAACCTCTCTGCCCCGCTCTCCTATCAGGGCAATGACGTTAATGTCCGCCTTGGTATTTCTCGCAAACATACCCATCAGGGTGGACTTACCCACACCGGAACCTGCAAAGATACCGATACGCTGTCCTTTTCCGACGGTAATCAGTCCGTCCACCGCTTTTACGCCAAGGGGCAGCACCTGGTCAATAATAGTACGGCTCATGGGGTCGGGCGGCGGTGCCTCCACCGGATATGCAGCGCCCTCTATCACCTCTCCGTCAATGGGGCGTCCCAGACCGTCCAGCGTCTTTCCGAGCAGTCTGTCGCTAACCGTAACACGCAGGGGATAGCCTGTGTTTTCCACAATGCAGCCCAGTCCGATACCGTCCACCGCATCGTAGGGCATGAGCAGTGTTTTCTTGTCCTTGAATCCCACCACCTCGGCGGGAATCGGTGCCGCATCCGCATCCATTCCGGGATATATCATGCAAATATCTCCCAGCCTTGCGTCCGGTCCCACGGATTCAATGGTCAGACCGACCACATTGACCACTTTTCCCATTTTGCGGAAGAATGTCTGATCTGTCAGCTTATGATATTTTTCAAAATCAATGCGAAGATGTTCCACTCTGTCAGCCCTGTCTCTTCCTGAAATCTGTCAGTTACTTTCCTTCTCGTAGGAAAGCAATTTTAACTTCTGTCTCAATTCCGCAAGCTGCGTTCCCAGCCCGCAGTCAAAAATACCGTTTTCCGTCTCTATCAGACAATCATTTTTACCAAGCGTCGCATCCTCCACAACCTCAACTGAGCTGCCGGGAGCCAGTGCATTTGCCGTCAGTTGTTTTTTCTGCATGCTCACGTAAGGATAGTCCTCCTTTGAGACATGAATCAGAAAACTGCGTACGCCTTCAATTTTGTGCATAGTGGTAGAAATGAGATATGCCAGAACTTCCCGATAGGAATCTAAATCCACATGAAAAATATGTTCATAAATAGAGCTGATGGTATCGACAAACTTCGGCTCTAATTCCTCCACCATTTTTTGGTATTCTTCTTCCAACTGCTTTTCTTTTTCTGCAAGCTGCGCGGTCTGCTCCCTCGCCTGAATCTGCGCTTTTTCCATTCCGTCGGCATACCCCTGGTCCCTTGCGCTGCTTAAAATATTGCCGCGCTCATTCTCTGCCTCCGCTTTTGCAGTGTTCACAAGCCGCTCCGCTTCCTGTCTCGCCTCCGCAAGAATAGCATCCGCTTCCTGCCTTGCCTTTGTGCGGATACTTTCCGCATCTTCCCCAGCCTTTATTACATTGCCCGCAGGCGCATCGGTTCCATCCTCTGCATTGCCTTCCACTTCCACCTGCGCAGCATTCAATCCCGTAACAAATCCCTCATTTTCGGGCTGATTCATTTTGACTGCCAGCTCCCTGATTCGCTTAGCCACCAGTTCGTTGGAGTCAATTACCCTCTTATCTTCCTGTGAAACATAGGTATTACTGTACTTAAAGAGATTACTAGACAACGATCTCGTCACCTCCACCTCTGGAGATTACAATTTCTCCTGCATCCTCCAGCTTGCGGATAATATTTACAATCTTCTGCTGTGCCTCTTCCACGTCCTTCATACGAACAGGGCCCATGAATTCCATATCCTCTTTTATCATAACAGCCAGACGCTTGGACAGGTTGTTGAAAATTGCATTCTGTACCTGTTCGTTTGCACCCTTGAGTGCGATTGCCAGGTCGTTATTATCCACATCACGCAGTACTCTCTGGATAGCTCTGTCGTCAAGCAGCAGAACGTCCTCGAATACGAACATCTTCTTTCGAATTTCGTCCGCCAGTTCCGGCTCCTCGATTTCCAAAGTTTCCATAATATGTTTCTCGGTACCGCGGTCTACCGTATTCAAAATCTCTACTACGGAATCCACGCCACCGATAATGGTGTAATCCTGATTTACCAGACTGGACAGCTTGGACTCTAACACCTTCTCCACCTCCTTGATAACATCGGGGCTGGTTCTGTCCATGGTTGCGATACGTTTTGCCACATCTGCCTGTCTGTCCGGGGACAATGCCGAAATAATCAGCGCCGCCTGTCCCGGTGAGAGGTAGGACAAAATCAGGGCAATGGTCTGAGGATGCTCGTCCTGAATAAAGTTGATAAGCTGTGAAGCCTCTGTCTTTCTCACAAACTCGAAAGGTTTTACCTGCAAAGATGCAGTCAGCTTGCCGATAACATCCATGGCTTTCTCGGAACCGAGTGCTTTTTCCAGCAGCTCTTTCGCATAGGAAATACCACCCTCCGCAATATACTGCTGCGCCAGACAGACCTCGTAAAACTCATTGATAATGTCTTCCTTCGCCTGCGGAGATACACTTCGGGTATTGGCTATCTCAAGCGTCAGTTCCTCTATTTCTTCTTCCTTTAAGTGCTTAAATATTCCTGCCGACCGTTCCGGTCCCAAGGTAATCAACAGAATTGCAGCTTTCTGCACTCCTGTGAAATCTCCCTCTTTTCCTTTCATACTTTCGTACCCTCACATCTTTCCGGGCTGACCTTATGTTACTCCCAGTCCTCATTCAGCCAGTTACGGAGCAGCGCTGCCGCAGCTTCCGGATTGTCATCTACAAATTTCTCTATTACTCTGCGTGTCTCGGATTTCGCCTCAACATCAATGTCTTCCAGTTCTTCCTCAGGTGTAGACTGCAACAGGTTCTCCACAGAGAGTTCCTCTTCCTCCGCACCGCTCTTTGCCGTTCTCATGCTTCTGAGAACCACAAATGCCAAAAGTCCCAGGATTACCAGTATCAGGATAATGCTGAGTATGGTCGTTGCGGTAGGCGCCTGTGAAGCCTTGTCATAAAACAGTGGTGACTCATAAGCGATAATGGTGATATTTGCAGCGTCGATTCCCGTTGCGTTTGCCACCATGCTGTAAAAGTCCGTATCCACATCCAGTTTTACATCCGCGCTGTGTGCCGCTTTGTATTCATCCCATGTAATGCCGTCCAAAAGTCCCTGGCTCTTAGCGTCCTCCTCATGAATCTCCTTGTAGGTGATTGCCGCAATGGAGACAGAGGATGTTGCGTAATCAATGCCGCCCGCCGGTGTCACCTTGTACTTTGAGGACTCGTTCGGAAGGAAATCTTCCAGTGTCTCCGTCTGTGTGGACGAACTGTTGTCACTGTTCTGGAACATATAGCTGTTCTCATTGTTGGAGTCTGTTCCCGGAATTCCCGAAATTCCGTTGGTATTCTCGGAATCGTACTGCTCCCGGTGCGCTAACATTCCCTCGTCCCTGCCGCTGTTGGCATAATATTCCTTAACCGTCTCCTCGTAATTGGAGTAATCCATGGTGAGGTGGCTGGTAACTTCGATATTGCTGTACTGGTTGGTTCCAAGCAGTACCTTCTTTACCTGATTGGCAACCATCGACTCTGCCTGATTCTGCAGTTCCTGCATGGAGCTTGCGATTCCCGCGGAACTATAATCGTCACCGCCGGAGAAAAGCAGATTGGAGTCCGAATCCAAAATCGTGATATTTGCCGTTGTCTCATTTCCCAGTGCGGTAGCTGCCGCTTTTGCAAGGTTGGCTGCATTGGCGGAGGTAAACGTACCGTCCAACTCCAGCTTGATAAACGCGGAGGCTTCCTGCTGCTGCTTTACAAGCGTACCGTTCTGCTCCGGAATATGTAAATGTACATTTGCGCTTTTGACATTCGTAAGGGAGGAAAAATCCTTCTCCAACTGCTTTTCCAGCCAGTCGGTGTAATATTTTTCCTTGTCCGACGCCGTAGTGGACATACTGCCGCTGATAGCGTCCTTAATCGAATAATCATCCGGCATGAAGCCCGCAGAGCCAATCGCAAGATTCGCCTGGGACAACTGTTCCTGCTTTACGCTGACAACCAGTCCGTCCGACGATTCCGTGTGCTCGATTCCGGCACTGTCGAGAATGTCTACCAGTTCCGCTGCGTCCGCTGCCGTCTCGCAGGTATATAATCTTTCATACTGTGGTCTTGAAAAACTGTAAATCAGAATTGCGAAAGCGAAAATGACCACTGCGGCAATTCCGACAATGATACTTTTCTGTTTGGTAGTAAATTTGTTCCACCAAGCCAGAATTTTCGCAGGTATTTCTTTCAAACGTTCTGCCATGGGAGTACTCCCCTCATCCTATTTTTTGTAATATAACATTGACCCTTAAATCTGCATCTGCATCAGTTCTTTGTAGGCTTCCATCACCTTATCCCTGATGGCTACGGTATACTGTAATGAAGTGGATGCTTTCTGAAGGGCAATGGTCAAATCATGTGTATTCTCCGTCTCTCCCAGTGCAAACTTGAGTTCCTCATCCTCCGCATCCGAAAGATAACCGTTGGTTGTTTTGATATTATCAATCGCTGAATTCAAAAACGCATCAAAAAGCGTTCCGTCCGTTCCCTTTGTTTTCTCCCCCAAAGCTCCCGTAAGTGTTGTTGCGCCGATTGCGTCCGTGCCGCCGACCGCGTTCAGACCGTTCAGTGCACTCAAACCGGTAATTGCTGACAAGTCCATCTGTATACTCCTCTCAATCCGCCTGCAAAATCAGGCAGTTATCCTCTTATTGGTTTACAAGTTCCAAGCCTCTCAGCGCCATGGATTTGCTTGCGCTGAACGCCGTGGAGTTTGCCTCGTATGCGCGGCTGGCGTCAATCAGGTTCGTCATTTCGGACACAATATTGACGTTCGGATATGTAACATATCCGTTTTCATCCGCATCCGGGTGGGACGGATCGTACACCATCTTCATCTCCGTCCATGTATCTTCGCTGACCTTGTCCACCTTCACGCCCTGTCCGCTGTATCCGGCAGAAACGTTTCCGAGGACTCTGCTGAATGTGGTCTGGCTGCCTTTTTCCGCAAAGGTAACAACCTTACGTCTGTAAGGTGTGCCGTCCTCCGTGCGCGTGGTACTTGCATTTGCCACGTTCTCGGAAATAATATCCATTCGGTATCTCTGTGCCGTCAATCCTGACGCATTGACGTTAAATGCAGAAAACATACTCATTGTTTCTTTTCGTCCTTTCCCCTATTATTTCATCACAGACTGTAAATTGGTAAACTCGTTATTTATACTGGTGAGGAGTCCCTGATATTTTAACTGGTTCTCCGCCAGCATAACGTTTTCATTTTCAATATCAACATTATTGCCATCGAGTCTGTAAGAGAATCCTGCGCTGTCCGTATACGGTCTCGGCTCCAGACGGCGGGTTTTTAATCTCGACACTTTGGTATCCGTGGATTCATAGCGGTTGTAGCCGATGGCTTTTTTAAGTTCCGCTTCAAATGCCACATCCTGTCTCTTATACCCCGGCGTATCCGCATTGGCTATATTGTTGCTGATTGCTTCATTTCTCAGCCAGCTTGCATCCGCCGCTTTGTCCAACATGTTAATATAGTCAAAAGCATTCGTGTTTATCATTTGTACTCCTCTCCATGCCGTCCGGCAAATCAGCCTACACGACACCCACTCTATTATATTATAATTTATTTCGACAAAAACACAATATCTTTTTCAATATTTGTAGCAAAATACACCATATAGTAATTTTTCGCTCTTTATTTCGGAAAAGCAAAAAGGACTTATTGTTGCCAACAAATCCTTTTCCTGTCTCTTTATAATCCGTTATATTTCTTATGCAGTTATTTTGTAACGATTATTTCTTCTGGTTCTGACGTTTCAGCTCCGCGATTTCGTCAAACACCACATCATTCAACACTTTTATGTAAGTTCCCTTCATTCCGGAGGAACGGGATTCAATGACTCCGGCACTTTCAAACTTGCGCAGGGCATTGACGATAACCGACCTTGTAATTCCCACTCTGTCGGCAATCTTGCTTGCCACTAGAATTCCTTCCATACCGTTTAATTCGTCAAAAATATGGGTAATCGCTTCCATCTCCGAAAAGGACAATGTGCTGATTGCAGATTTTACAACCGCTACCTTGCGGTTCTCCTCCGCACTCTCCTCATTGACGGCACGGAGCATTTCCAGTCCCACCACTGTGGTTCCGTACTCGCACAGGATAATATCGTCAATGTCGTACTGGGCGTCGCACTTATAAATGAAAAGAGTTCCCAGCCGTTCTCCCGCTATCTCAATGGGAGTGATAATTGCCTGAAAACGCTTGGTATCGATATTCTCAAATCCGAGAGTCTCCAAATTCACATTCTCTTTTGTGGAAAGTACGCCCAACAGTCTCTCGTTCAGCATGGAATCGATAAAGCCGCCTATATTTTCATCAATGAGTTCCGTAATGGATTCAATTCCCTCTGATTTGCCGACACCGAGCACTTTGCCCTTGCGGCTGATTACCAGAACGTTTGAATTCAGAATTTCGCGCATCACTTTGCAAATGTCATTGAATACCACCTTACTGGAATTATTGTTGTGAAGCAACTTCCCTATTTTTCTGGTCTTGTCCAATAGCTGTACACTGCTCATAAGCGCCCTCCGTTTTTACCCAACTCTCATCATAAGCCAATACTGTTCTATGAGATATATTAACATATATATAATCAGATTTCAATGCGTAAACTTTTAATTTTTTTGTGTTTTTTGTGATTTATGAGACAATTTAGTTATCATTTCTGTTTTTCTTACTATTTTTGGTCTCATACATCCTGTTATCTGCCACATCCACATAATGGTTTAATCCTTCGCCGATTTGGGGCACCACCACCTCAAAACCGCAGCTCATGCTCACGCGGTACGGCTTGTCCGCCGAATCGTTGATTTTCTCCAGTTCCTCCTCCAGTCTGCTTTCGTATGCCTCCGCATTCTCCTCGCTGTACCCTGCTGCGCAGACGATAAATTCATCGCCGCCGAACCGGGAGCACACCTCGTTTCCAAGGCACGCCCTCTCCAGCGCACGGGCAGCCGCCTGAATTGCCGCATCTCCCTCCGTATGTCCAAAGCTGTCGTTAATTTTCTTCAAGCCGTCCATATCGCCGAACAGTATCATCAAAGATTCCGCCCGCGCCGTACAATTTTCAAAAATTGCCCCGGCATACCGTATAAATCCGAACCGGTTGTACAGTCCCGTCAGAGAATCCGTCACATACATTCTTTCGAGCTGTCGTAACATATTTCGCTGGTGCGCCTGCTTGCGCAGATTCTCCAGTCCGTTGCAAAGATTAATCATCCATGTTGCAAAGAGAGGACTGCTCATGGCAAAGTAACTGTTGTCTACGACCGAATAGCCCATGCACTGGTTCCGAAAATGTATCGAGGAAAACATATAGGTATGATTCTTATCCGTACTCAGGTGTCTCTCCGGCAAAAGCTGTTCCGTGGGAAAATCCTCATACTGAACCGCCTTCCCGCCCTCGCAGGCGATTGCCATCGTCATGATTTCGGGGAACCCCTCCACACAGTAATCCTCACCGTATCTTGTCTCTGCCATGTCCACCCTCTCGCCCTGCTGCTCTGCCCGGAGATTTTCCACCAGTTTTCTGTCCAGGCAAAGATAAAAGCTGTCACACTGTAACATCCGCACATATTGCTGTAAGCAGTCCAGAAAGTCCTGAAGGGTTCTGCTGTCGTTCAATTCTTCCACCATGACAATGCCGTCCGTCAGATACCTTCCGTAATGCTGCGCCGTCTCCACATATTTGCGCCGCAGGGACACAATCTCCGCTCTTCCGCCTGTCGTACAGCCACAGCTTTCCCTGAAAACGGGAGTGGTAGGAAACCGCTCCGCCCGGCTCGTCATTCTGCCGTCCAGCACGGCAGCTATCTTTCTAACTGCCTTTCGTCCCACCTGCACCTGATTCCGAGCCACCGTAGTGATTCTCGGAACGGAATTTCTGGCTCCGAAGGTATCGTCAAATCCGGTCAATGCCAGTTGTCTTGGAATTTCGATTCCGCGCCCGGCAAATACGCTTCTTGCACCGATGGCTATGGCATCCGTGGCACACACCACTGCTTCCGGCAGCTTTTCCGGCGTCTCCAGCATTCTTTCTGCCGCAGCCCTTCCATGGGCATTGGTGAACGCTCCTCTAAAAATCCGTTCTTCCTCCACCGGGATTCCATGCTCCGTAAGGGCGTCGCAGTAAGCCGAAAGCCGTTCCCTGCTGTCCGAATTAAAATCCTGCCCGGATATATAATTGATTTTGGTATAACCGTGTTCTTCTATGAGATGGCTTACAATCTCCTTCATGGGACGGTAATTT
Source organism: uncultured Acetatifactor sp. (assembly GCA_934426825.1). Classification (GTDB taxonomy): domain Bacteria; phylum Bacillota; class Clostridia; order Lachnospirales; family Lachnospiraceae; genus Acetatifactor. The sequence continues at coordinate 459,152 of CAKRYI010000001.1, forward strand.
TCCACCCCCACAAAGTAAAAGCCTTCCATTTCCGCATCAATACTGACGGCAGCAATCCCTGACTTTTTTTACGGCGTCAATGATTTTGTTGTAAACGGAATAGGACTGAATCAGATTGGCAAAAAGAATCACTCCGTCAAACAGAGTATAGTCAATCAGATTATAAATATTATATTCCCCAATATTGTGCTTTAAAGTCTCATCCGTACTCACCGAGGCATTAAACACATACACATCCATCCCCAGTGCATGAGCCTCCTTTTCGATTCCCTGCAGCGTCTTGCCGGCATATTCCACTTCCATGCTCGCAACCACTACCGCTATCCTGCGTTTCTTACCTTCCCTTTTCATACCTGTGCAACACTCCTTCTCAGTGCTCCGGTCTGCTGTCTTATCGTTCGCCGTGTCTTAAGTTCTTTTGCTGATACATCTTTTTGTCTGCCCTGTCTATGTACTGCTCCATAGTTTCGCCCTCCGCAGGCACCACGATAAAATATCCGTGGCTGGCACTGACTGCAAAGGACTGGTTTATCCATTCATTGTACTTTTGCAGCGCTTTTTCAAATCTCTCCGAAAAAATGTGGGCTTTCTCTTCGCTGTAATACGCTCCGAAAGCAACATATTCGTCCCCACCGAATCTGGCGCAGATTTCTCCGCCGTCACATATTTCCTGCAAAGAATCCGCCACCGCTCTTATGGCAATATCGCCCTTGTCATGCCCGTACCTGTCGTTAATCTTTTTCAGTCCGTCCAAATCCGCAAAAAACATCATAACCGGTCGGCATTTTTCCTTGCACTCTTCAAACAGCGCTTTCGTATATCTCTCAAAACCGAACCGGTTGTACAGCCCCGTCAGGGAATCCGTCACATACAGCTTATCCAGTCTCTCCAGCATCCGTTTCAGATTGGTCTGCTTTCGCAGGTTTTCCAGACCGTTGGAAAGATTCAAAAGCCAGCTTTTAAAAAGCGGACTGCTCAGCACAAATTCACAGTTCTGTACCACCACATACCCCTGACTGACGTCCCGGAAATTAAGCGGGAAAAACACGAGTACCCGGTTGCCTGTCTCCTTCACGGGAATGTGCGGTATCATCTGTGCGGAAGGAAAATCCTCATATTCCACATAACCGCCGAATTCATAGGCGAGCGCCGCCACCATTTTCGTGGTATAGCCTAACATCCGTGCCGGTCTTTCGCCCTCCTCCCGGCGCTGCTTTAACTCCTGCACCAGCTTCTGATTCAGGCACAGGCAAAACCTGTCGCAGTCCAGTTCCTCCACATAATGTTTCAGTCTCTCTAAAAAGTCCTCATAGGATTTACTGTCGTTCAAATCCTCTATCATGACATTGCCCTGCGCAAGGTGTTTTTCATAATGATCCACCATTTTCAGGTATTTTCTACGGATGAAATCCACGCTGTCGTTTTCCCTGTATTTGCAGCCACAGCTTCCGGCAAAAATGGGTACCGCCGGGAACACCTCCGTTTTCTCCGGGTTAAGTCCCGCCAGACAATCCGCAATCTTGTGCACCGCCTCCCTGCCGACATTTTCCAGCGCCCGATCCACCGTTGTAAGCCTCGGCACGGAATTTCTCGCCTCAAACATATTGTCAAATCCCGACACGGCAACCTGCTCCGGGATACGGATACCATGTTCTCTAAATACGCTGCACACACCTAAGGCAATGCCGTCATTGCCGCACACCACCGCCTGCGGCAGTTCCTCCCCGGAGGAAAGAATTGCCTGTGCCACTTTCCTTCCATGCTGCGTGGTAAAGGTTCCGGGGAAAATCCGTCGCTCCTCCACGTCGATTCCGTGCTCCTTAAGAGCATCCTTATACGCCTCCAGACGCATACGGCTGTCCGAGTTAAAGGACTGTCCGGATATATAATCTATTCTGGTAAAACCATGAAATTCAATAAAGTGCTCCACAATCTTTTTCATGGAGTTATAATTTTCCGCACCGACACAATCGTGGTCTCCGATAGGAGCGTCAATTCCAACCACCGGAATCGTTGTCCTCTCCAGACGCTTCTCTACCATATTGTATATCTTTCGCCCCTGTATCAGGTTGGAAAAGACTATCACACCGTCAAAAAGGGAAAGATTCACCAGCGAATAAATATTGTATTGTCCCATATTGTGTTTTATGGTTTCATCCGAGCTGACAAACGGATTAAAAATGTAGACGTCGATTCCCCTGTCCTTTGCCTCGCCCGTTATTCCGCGCAAAATTTCCGCAGCATACTCCACATCCATGTTTGTTGTGACAACTGCTATTTTTCTCCTGAGTTCATCTTCCATCAAACCGCCCCCGTAAATTTTGACAGTATCTTTTGTTATTATAACATAACGCTTTAGATTATCATACCTTTTTCCTACATTTTGTGCAAATTTTTTCCGTATTATCCGAAATTGTCTCAAAACTGTGTTTTCACCGGCGCATATAAACGTGCGCCATGGGGCGCAGCACGCAAAAAACCGGAGACATCGTTTTAAAACAATGCCTCCGGTTTTTCGGTCATCCGTTTTCCTATTTCTTTTCTTCCGCTTTATTCGTTACATAGCCGCACTGCTCATTCATGCAGACTAATTTATTGCCTTTTTCCAAAAGCATTTCGCCGCATTTCGGGCATTTCTCTCCCGACGGCTTCTGCCATACCATGAAATCACAGTCCGGATTGCCGATACAGCCGTAATACTTTCTTCCCTTTTTGGTCTTTTTCAGCACAATATCCTTGCCGCACTTCGGACATGCCACGCCGATTTTTTCAAAATATGGCTTGGTATTGCGGCACTCCGGGAATCCGGGGCAGGCAAGGAAACGTCCGTGAGGTCCGTACTTAATCACCATCTGTCTGCCGCACAACTCACAGACCTCATCCGAAACCTCATCCGCAATGGTGACCTCCGCCAAATCCTTCTCAGCATTTTTAACCGCCTCGTCCAAATCGGGGTAGAAATTCTCGATAATGGTTTTCCACTTCACGCTTCCCTCTTCCACGCCGTCCAACAACGCTTCCATGTTCGCCGTGAAATTCACGTCCACGATGGAGGGGAACGCCTCCTTCATCATGCGGTTCACCACTTCTCCCAGTTCCGTCACATAAATATTTTTATTTTCTTTTGTCACATACCTTCTCGCCAGTATGGTGGTGATGGTGGGGGCATAGGTACTGGGGCGTCCGATACCAAGTTCCTCCAAGGCACGCACCAGTGACGCCTCGGTGTAATGTGCGGGGGGCTGGGTGAAATGCTGTTTTGCGTCAAAGGACTCAAATTCCAGCACGCTGTCCTGATTCAGTTCGCCGCTCAGTATGTTTTCTTCCTCCTTGTCGTCCTCCTGAATGTATACGCTCATAAAGCCGTCAAACGTCATTTTGGACGCCGCCATTGTGAAAATCCGGTCTTTTGCCTGTATTTTCACGGAGGTGGTCTCATATTTTGCCGGACTCATGCGGCTTGCCACAAACCGTTTCCAAATCAACTGATACAGACGGAACAAATCTCTGGGTAACTGTTCCTTAACCGCCACCGGAATACGGTTTAAATCCGTGGGGCGGATTGCCTCATGCGCATCCTGTATCTTCTGGCTCTTCTTTTTCTCGGCAGAAATTCCCGCCTCATACTCGGAACCGTACTGGGACTCGATAAAGTTCTTCGCCATCAGCTCCGCTTCCTCGGATACACGGGTGGAATCGGTACGAAGATAAGTAATCAGACCGACGGTTCCCTCACCCTTGATATCCACACCCTCGTACAACTGCTGCGCAAGACGCATGGTTTTCTGGGTGGAGAAATTAAGCACCTTGCTGGCCTCCTGCTGCAGGGTTGAGGTGGTAAACGGCAGGGGCGCCTTTTTGATACGCTCTCCACTCTTAATATCCGTCACCTTGAAACTTGCGTTTTTCAGGCTCTGCATAATAGCATCCGCCTGCTCCTTGTTGGCAATGCCCTGCTTTTTGTCCACCGTTCCGTAATACTTTGCCGTAATGGGTTTCTTTTCTCCCTTTACTTTCAGGTTGGTATCCAACGTCCAGTATTCCTCCGGGATAAAGGCGTTAATCTCTTCCTCCCTGTCGCAGATAATACGGAGAGCAACGGACTGCACTCTTCCGGCGCTCAGTCCCCTTTTAATCTTCGCCCAAAGGAGCGGAGAAATGCGGTAACCCACCATACGGTCCAGTGCACGGCGCGCCTGCTGGGCGTCCACCAGATTCATATTGATTTCTCTCGGATGCTTCAAAGACTCCTTCACCGCATTCTTGGTAATCTCGTTAAATGTAATACGATATACTTTTTTGTCCTCCAACTTCAAAGCATAATACAAATGCCATGAAATTGCCTCTCCCTCGCGGTCCGGGTCGGTTGCAAGATAAATCTTTTCTGCCTTCTTTACCTCTTTTCTGAGGTTTGCCAGAATGTCTCCCTTTCCGCGGATGGTAATATATTTCGGCTCATAGTCATGCTCCACATCAATGCCGAGGCGGCTCTTGGGCAAATCCCTCACATGCCCGTTGCTGGCTGCCACTTCATAATTCGAGCCCAGAAACTTTTTAATTGTTTTCACCTTAGCAGGTGACTCCACTATCACCAGATACTTTGCCATATCCAATCCCCTTATTTTAAATTCTGCTCTGTTTTCATGTTTCGAGTGAATCGTGAAACACTATACACCAAAAAATTATTGTGCGCAAGCAGTTTTTCGGAAATTCACAAAAAGTTATGATTTCAGGCAACAAAAAATGCCGACAACCATTCACATGGTTTCAGCACTTTTAAGGGTTGGGCTATTCTGTTAAGAATAAGCAGCTGATAGGGGAATCGAACCCCTGTTTTCGCCGTGAGAGGGCGACGTCTTAACCGCTTGACCAATCAGCCATAAGCAAGTCTCATTCTGTGAAACTTATTTGTCCCGCATCAACGGTACTTGCTTATAATAATATAACTTGAAACAAATTGCAAGTATTTTTTTAAAAATTTCTACAATTTTTGATTATTTGTGCACTTTATACAAAATCAAACAGGCTAATCTGGTTTGATTCAGGCAGATTTCCTAACAGATTCATGGAATCCATCAGCTCAATGACCGTCTTGGAAACCTTGGTCCGCTGTCGGAAATCGTCTTTGGAGAGGAACGGCCCGTCCTTCGCCGCCTCCACAATGGCATCCGCCGCCTTCTCTCCCAGTCCGTCAATACTGTTAAGGGACGGCATGAGTTTTCCGTCCACAATCTGGAAGGAGCGGGACTGCGCCCGGAAAATATCAATGGGTTCAAATTCAAAGCCTCTGGCATACATTTCCTGTACCACACGCATATCACTCAAAGCGTCCTTTTCCTTATTGGAAAGGGTATCCTGACGCTTTTTGTAATCCGCCATAATGCTCTCTAGGTGCTTCTGCCCCTGACACATGATTTCGTAGGAGAAAGCCTTGGCACGGATACTGAAAAAGGCTCCGTAATATGCTAACGGATAGTGAATCTTGCAGTAGGCGATTCTCCACGCCATCATAACGTATGCCGCCGCATGCGCCTTCGGGAACATATACTCAATCTTCTGGCAGGACTCAATGTACCACTCCGGCACATCATGCGCCCGCATATCCTCTTTCCACTCTTCCCACTGCCCGCATCTTCCCTTCGCCACCATGCCCTTACGGACAGCCTCCATGATTTTGAAGGATTTCTCCGGCTCCACTCCCATCTGAATCAGGTAAAGCATAATGTCGTCACGGGTACAGATTGCCGTGGAAATGGTTGCCACGCCGCTCATAATCAAATCCTGCGCATTGCCCAGCCACACGTTGGTTCCGTGGGAAAGTCCGGAAATCCGCACCAAATCCGAAAATGCCTTCGGTTTGGCATCGATAACCATCTGCATAGCGAAGTCTGTACCAAACTCCGGAATGCCCAGCGCTCCCAACTTTGTTCCGCCTATCTGGTCAGGCGTGATTCCCAAAGCGTCCGTGTTCTGGAACAGGGACATAACATCCTGTCCGTCCAACGGAATCGTAACCGGGTCCACCCCCGTCATATCCTGCAACATACGAATCATGGTCGGATCATCGTGTCCGAGAATATCCAATTTCAACAGGTTGTGGTCGATGGAGTGATAGTCAAAGTGTGTCGTTATGGTATCTGTCGTCATATCGTTTGCCGGATGCTGTACCGGGGTAAAGGAGTTGATGTCCTGCCCCAAAGGCAGTACCACGATACCGCCGGGGTGCTGTCCCGTGCTTCGTCTGACGCCGGTGCACCCTTGGGTAATCCGGTTGATTTCGCTGGTTCTCTTGTGAACCCCGCGCTCCTCAAAATAGTTTTTCACATAACCGAACGCCGTTTTATCCGCCAGCGTTGCAATGGTTCCCGCGCGGAAGGTCTGACCGGCTCCGAAAATAACCTCCGTGTACTTATGCGCCTTGGACTGATACTCACCGGAAAAGTTAAGGTCAATATCCGGCTCCTTGTCTCCCTTAAATCCGAGGAATGTCTCAAAAGGAATGTCAAAGCCGTCCTTGTGCAGCTTTTCCCCACAGACCGGACACATTTTGTCCGGCATATCAATACCCGCCTTGCCGGCGTACGCCTTCACATCATCCTCGTCAAAATCCACATAGTGGCACTTGCTGCAATAATAATGGGGACTTAGCGGATTGACCTCCGTAATTCCCGCCATGGTTGCCACAAACGAACTTCCGACGGAACCACGGGAACCTACCAGATACCCGTCCTCCACCGACTTCCACACCAGTTTCTGGGCAATGATATACATCACGGCAAATCCGTTGGTGATAATGGAATGAAGCTCTTTTTCCAGTCTCGCCTCTACAATCCGGGGCAAATCCGGTCCATAAATCTCATGTGCCCTGTCGTAACAGATTTTCGTCAGGGTCTTGTCACTGTCCGCAATGACGGGAGGACATTTATCCGGCCGCACCGGGGAAATGGTTTCTATCATATCCGCAATCATATTGGTGTTGGTAATGACAATTTCCTTTGCCTTATCGCTGCCGAGATAGGCAAACTCCTCCAGCATTTCCTCCGTGGTATGTAAAAAGAGGGGTGCCTGATTATCCGCATCATCAAAGCCCTTGCCTGCCATGATAATACGGCGGTATACCTCATCCTCCGGGTCGAGGAAATGAACGTCGCAGGTAGCCACCACCGGTTTGTGGAACTGCTCTCCCAGCGCCACGATTCTGCGGTTGACATTCTGAATATCCTCCACCGAATTAATGGTCCGCACCTTTTCCGATTCAATCATAAAACGGTTGTTTCCCACCGGCTGGATTTCCAAATAATCATAGAAATTGACCAGTCTTGCAATCTGTGCGTCAGATTGCCCGTCCAAAAGTGCGCGGTACAGCTCTCCCGCCTCGCAGGCGCTTCCTAAAATCAGTCCTTCCCTGTATTTTAAAATCAGACTTTTCGGAATACGGGGTCTTTTATTATAGTAGGTTAAATGAGACTGCGAAACAAGGCGGTATAAATTGATGCGCCCCAAATCATTTTTTGCAAGAATAATGGCATGATAGGTCGGCATTTTCTTCACCGCTTCCACGCTGTCCGCTCCCAGCGCATTGACCTGCGTCAGTGTTGTAATCTGCTCCTCATCAAAGGTCTTTACAAACTTTACAAAAATATGTGCCGTTGCCTCCGCATCATCCACCGCACGGTGATGGTTTTCCAACGAAATCCCCAGCGTTTTCGCCACCGCATCCAGTGTATGCTTCGCCTGATGCGGCAGTAATACTCTGGAAATTCCAACCGTGTCAACGTAAGTGAAATCGGTGGGATAGCCCAGTCTGCGGCAGTTTTCCATAATGAAACTCATATCGAAGCTGGCATTATGCGCCACCATGACACAGCCCTCGCAAAACTCCAGAAACTGCGGCAGAATCACATCTATCATAGGGGAATCCATAACCATATCGTCACGGATGCTTGTAAGTTTCTCGATTTCAAAAGGAATCGGCACATCCGGATTCACAAAGGTGGAATAACGGTCCACAATCTCCCCGCCGGAAACCTTCACCGCACCGATTTCAATGATGCGGTTGTTCACCGGGGAAAATCCGGTGGTCTCGATGTCGAACACCACAAAATCGCCGTGGGTGTCCTGCCCTCTGTCATTGGTGACAATCTCCTTTAAGTCATCCACCAGATACGCCTCGACGCCGTATATAATTTTAAAGAAATCCTGCTTATCGGGGTTCTCCTCCCCCGCTTCCTTCCGCTTGGTTTTCTCTGCCTTCCACAAATCGTCCCATACATGGTTGGCATCCGTAAAACTCTGCACCACTCCGTGGTCTGTGATGGCAATGGCCCTGTGTCCCCACTTATAGGCACGCTTTACAATGTCCTTTGCCTCCGACACGCCGTCCATATCACTCATCTTGGTATGGCAGTGCAGTTCCACTCTCTTATAGGGAGAGGTGTCCGCACGGCTGGACGTGAAATCCGGAATTTTCTTGATGCCGGCAATGGAGCCGATGGTCAGTTCATGGTCGAACTTGTCCACCATACAGATACCTTTTACTTTGATAAAGGCTCCCGGCTTGATTCCGGCGGTAATCTCCTCCACCTGATCGTTTCTGGCAAACATTTTCACCGTTATGGTATCCGTAAAATCCGTAATATCAAAAATAATAATCGTCTTTTCGTTCTTGATTTCCCGCTTGTCTAAACTGATAACCTTACCGCGGATGACAACTTCTCCCATCTCACCGATAATGTCCTCAATCTTCATGGCATCTTCCTCAAAATCCCTGCCATAAAGTACATCCGGATTGTCGGAACGCTTCACGCCGCGAAAAGAATCGCCGCCGCGCCGAAACTCTCTTTTGCCCGAAAAGCCTCCCTTGTTGCCTCTGTCGGCACCGCCTGCTCCTTCCGTGTGTCTGACCGGCTCCGGTTTTTTCTCGCCGGGCGCTGCATTTGGGGACGCGGGCGCTCCCTGCGGCATACTTTCCCCGTCGGCACCGTTTTCTCCGTCACTGCCTTTTACGCGGTCATAGATTTCCGCCACCTTCATCTGGATTTTCAGCGCCTCATCCTCGGCAAATCTGCCTTCCTCCGCCTCTCTGTATTGCACCTGTATGGCAACATTAAAGCCGCACCGCTCCACCAGAATTTTCTCCATCACACGGATTAATTCCTCTTCCTTGCTGCGGTTCAAAACGGTATCGTCCACCGTCATTACCATTTTCGTTGTCTCCGGGAACGTGACATTTGCCGACTTAAAGGCATTGTATTCAATATGGCTGTATTCCCTTAATTCTGCCAGAATGCTGTCCCCGTATATATCCATCAGTTTTTCCGGATTATACTGGGAGGACAGTTCAAAATGCTCGTATATTTTAATGATGATATTGGCTTTGGGAAAAAGCTGCCTTTTAATCTGTCCCTCCACTTCCCAGATGTCCTCTTTGAGAATCAGTCTGGTGCTGTGCAGATACACGCGCAAAAAATCCTTCCGCTTTGTGGCGGAAATTTTTTCCACATCCGTCTGCTCCATAATATCATGAATGGACGAATCCAGTTTTAACGTGGGAAATACTTCAAAAAATGCTTTTGCCATCTATCCTTCACCTAATTCCAATGTTCCAGTTCCTCTTTTAGTACCTCTAAAAGCTGATTTTCCGGTACTTTTCGGATAATCTCACCCTTTTTAATCAAAAGGCCTTCTCCGATTCCGCCTGCAATTCCCAAATCAGCCTCCTTTGCCTCACCGGGGCCGTTCACTGCGCAGCCCATCACGGCAACCTTAATATCCAACGGGTAGTCTTCCACCAGCTTTTCCACTTTGGACGCCAGCCCGATTAAATCAATCTGCGTTCTGCCGCAGGTAGGACAGGACACCACCTCAATGCCGCCCTTGCGAAGTCCAAGGGTTCGCAGAATCAGCTTTGCAGACTTGATTTCCTCCACGGGATTGCCGGTCAGTGATACACGGATGGTATCACCGATGCCCTGACTTAAAATCAGTGCGAGTCCGATGGCGGATTTGATATTTCCGCTGTTTACCGTTCCCGACTCCGTAATACCCACATGGAGAGGGTATACGGTTTTGCCGGCCAACAGTTCATGCGCTCTCACACACATAAGCACGTCGGAGGACTTAATACTGATGACCAGATTGTCGTATCCCATATCCTCTATCATGTGCACCTTATCCAGCGCACTCTCCACAATGCCCTCCGCGGTCACTCCGTGGTATTTTTCCACCAACTGCTTTTCCAAAGAACCGCTGTTTACGCCGACACGTATGGGAATATTGCGCTCTTTTGCCACGTCCACCACCGCTTTTACCTTCTCGATGCTGCCGATATTGCCGGGGTTAATGCGGATTTTGTCCGCACCGTTTTCCATAGCCGCAATCGCCATTTTATAATCAAAATGAATATCTGCCACCAAGGGGATGTGAATCTCTTTTTTTATCTGCGCAATCGCCTTTGCCGCCTCCATGTTGGGTACGGTACAGCGGATAATCTCACATCCGGCACGCTCCAACTCCAGTATCTGCGCCACGGTAGCCGCAACATCCTCTGTTTTGGTATTTGTCATGGACTGAATGGCTATGGGGTTGCCGCCGCCGATTTTTACATCTCCGATTTGAATGACTTTGGTTCTTTCACGATAGGTATTGGTTGTATTCATCGCTTCGCTCACTTTTCTCAATTTTTCTTTTCAGTTGCCCCAAACTCGAAAAGCACACCGCTTCGCGGTGTACGTGCTTCACGCTTTCTTTTCAGGGCATACAACACTCGAAAAGCACACCGCTCCGCGGTGTACGTGCTTCGCGCTCCCGCTTTTCTCGTTAACATATCGTTGAAAATCAAATGTCGCCTTCGGCGCCGCTTGATTTTCTTCCGATATGTTACATTATAAATGATTTGGGGAAATGTGCAAGGGTGAGAAGTCCTCAGTTTTTTCTTCTCACCGTCTGCTGTAGTATCCGGGACTGACCTGAACGGTATACTTTTCCATACAAAGCTTCATCAGGAGAGGATTCAACGTCATAACTGTGTATTTCCCCTGCAACTTATGCAATATCTGTTCTACAGACATGGGGGTAAAATCCAGTATCTGATAAATTTGCCGTAACTGCGGTGACAACCGTTCTCCCGTTTCCATTCCCATCTCTGTTCCGGTCTTTCTTTCCTCTCCATTCTCCGGCTCTGTCTTTATCACCGTCCTTGATTTTGTTCCCGTCCCGGTTTTTGCCTCCGCCCTTGTTCTCGTTCCCATTCCGCTTTCCGGCACCGCTCCTGTCATTGCGCCAGTCTCTGCCCCCGCCAAAAGATTCTGTCGAAGCACTTTGGTGCTTTGCAGGTTTTTCAGTTCCTCCAAAAAATCTGCCGGCGAAAGAAAGATCTCCGCCCCCTGCTTTACCAGCCGGTTGCAGCCGTCACTCAGCCGGTCTGTCACTCTCCCCGGAACCACATAGACTTCTTTTCCCTGTTCCAGTGCCATATCCACCGTGATGAGTGTGCCGCTCTTTTGGCGTGCCTCCACCACAACCACCACATCTGCCAGTCCACTGACAATCCGGTTTCTCGGCGGAAAATTCTGTGCACGGGGCAGCGTTCCCGGCACATAGGCAGACAGTATGCCCCCTTTTTCCTGTAACTGTTCGTAAAGATTCCGATTCTGCTTCGGATAACAAATGTCCACGCCGCAGCCCAAAATACCAAAGGAGGTTCCTCCCGCCTCCAGTGCCGCTTTCTGGCTGATTCCGTCAATTCCTCTCGCCATACCGCTGATGACCTGCACACCGTTTTCTCCGAGCGTTTTTCCCAAGGCTGCTGCCACATAACTTCCATACTCCGAACAATCCCTCGCCCCGATTACCGCAACGGACACCCTCTCATCCTCCGGCACTTTTCCCTTGAAAAAAATGGCAAACGGTGCATCTGGAATATTTTTAAGCCGCGTCGGATACTCTGCATCCCCCTGCAGCAGAAATCGGATTCCCGCATTGCACATACGCCTGTATTCGCCCTCCAAATCCCACTGTTCCTTATGCTGTTTCACTGTCTGGATGATTCCCTTTTTACCGACCTGCTCCCATACCTCATCCGGCGCCGTATAAATATTTCGTGCGCCTCCGCAAATTTGCAACAATTTGCCTATAGTATACTTTCCCACTCCCGGCAGGTGGCAGAGCCAGTAACAATATACTCTCTCCTCCGAAACTTTTCTTTCCGATTCCGCTTTTTCCTCCGGCTTCTGTTTCTTTTCTCCCCCTGTATGCGCCTCTGTTCCATCTTCCCAGTCAGATTTTGTCCATTCTCCATCCACTTTTCTCATTACCTCCAATACCTCCACTTTTCTCGTCACCTCCAATACTCTCTTGCCGGTCGAAAGCATGCCGCCTCCATCAGGTGTTCCTTTTGAATTTCTTTCTCGCCCGCCAAATCCGCAATGGTACGTGCCACTCTACGGATGCGGTGATAAGCGCGCACACTGAGCCGCAGGGATTCATACAACTGCTCCATACATTTTTGTTCCGCCGCTCCCAAGGCACAAAATTTGTCCATATCCACAGCCTCCACATCTGCATTAAAATGGTAGGAACTGTTTTGAAACCGTTCCTCCTGCATACTCCTTGCCGACATCACTCTCTTTCGGATGGACGCACTGCTCTCCCCCGTTGCATGCTCCGTCTTTCTTAAGCTGACCGCATCCACCGGCTGAATCTCCACACACAAGTCAATGCGGTCAAGTAATGGACCGGAAACTCTACCCATATATTTTCCTATCATGGTTTCCGTACAAGTACAGCGGTTTCTGTCAGGGTAAAACCCGCAAGGACATGGATTCATGGCGCATACCAGCATAAAATCTGCCGGATAAGTGACGTTCTGACTCGCCCTTGCCACATACACTTTCTTATCCTCTATGGGTTGTCTCATGCTGTCCAACACCTGCCTTGAAAACTCCGGCAATTCGTCCAAAAACAGCACGCCCCTGTGGGCAAGGGATATGATTCCCGGCTTCGGACGGCTGCCCCCTCCCGTCAGTGCTGCCATGGAAACCGAATGGTGAGGTGCCTGAAAAGGTCTCTGCGTTATCAGCGCATTCTCTCCTATCTGCCCCGCCACGCTGGCTACGGAGGTCACCTCCAGACTTTCCTCCAATGTCAGCGGCGGTAAAATGCCCGGTATACTTTTCGCAATCATGGATTTTCCCGCTCCCGGCGGTCCTGTCATTAACAGATTGTGAAATCCCGCCGCCGCGATTTCTGCCGCTCTCTTAGCGCTTTCCTGTCCTATGATTTCTGAAAAATCATAGCGGCATTCTCTTTCCCTTTCCGTAAAAAGGCTTTCGGTGTCCACCTGTACCTGTGTCAGAATCTTTTCCCGCTTTTCTGCAGATTCCTGCAAAAAAGAAAGTACCTGCGCGATATTTTCCGCTCCCCGCACGCGAATGCCCGGTATCACCGCTCCTTCCCCCGCATTTTCTTTCGGAACGATACACTCTTTCACACCACGCAACGCAGCCTCCCTCACAATGGGAAGTACTCCCCGTACCCTTCGGATTTCGCCGTTTAATCCCAATTCCCCAAGGAAAAGGATTCCCTGTGCCGCTTCCTTTGGAAAATACTTTAATGACTCCAGCACACCCACTGCTATGGGCAAATCGAACCCGGTTCCCTCTTTCCTTCTGTCCGCCGGAGAAAGATTCACGGTAATGTGCATTGGAGGAATACTCAGTCCTGCATTTTTCAGTGCCACCTGTACCCTCTCCCGTGATTCACGTACCTCTCCCGCCAACGAACCGACCATGTTAAACATGGGAAGTCCCGATGCGGCGTCCACTTCCACGCAGACCGGATATGCGCTGATTCCGGTCAATGCGCCCGATAAAATCGTACTGTACATAAAACCTCCTGTATTTTACTGAAATGAATTTTTGATATGAAAATTAATTGGACTGATTAAAATAATTGATATAGATTAAATCATTTTGAATTTAACTTTTCTGAACTCGGCAGCATTGACTTTAACCATTCTGACCTTCATGAATTTGGAGCAGAAGAAAATCTCAGACCTGTTGAAACTTTATTTAAAAATATTTTGATAATTGACAAAAAGGGGAAAAATTTGACTTGGACTTTCCCAATTACGAACCTTGAAACAAGAAATGCTAAACAGATATATTCATGCCGGATATTTGGGGAAAATCCCCAAAATATCCGGACACATTTTAAAGATAAGACATTCTTATGAAATGAAAGCACTCTGCGCACACCGTGGTTCCATTCCACAACACCTAAAGAGCATATATAACATATATAATAGAAGAAACCACGCAAATCAAAATCAGATTTTAATGCTCATGGCATCCGGATCCTGGGCAAACTGGATTGCCATATCACGGGTAATCTTTCCTTCAAAATAGAGCTGGCAGATTGCCTCATCCATGGTAATCATTCCCAATTTCCGGTTGGTCTGCATGACACTGGGAAGCTGATGCGACTTGCCCTCGCGAATCAGGTTGCGAACCGCATGATTGGCGTGCATTACCTCAAATGCCGCCACACGCCCTCTTCCGTCCGACGTCGGAATCAACTGCTGGGAGATAACTGCCTCCAACACATTGGAAAGCTGTACACGGATTTGCTGCTGCTGATGAGGAGGGAACACGTCAATGACTCTGTCCACCGTACTTGCCGCACCAATGGTATGCAGTGTGGACAGCACCAAATGTCCTGTCTCCGCAGCCGTGATGGCAACACTGATAGTCTCAAAGTCTCTCATCTCACCCACAAGAATTACGTCCGGATCCTCACGCAAAGCTGCTCTTAAGGCATTGGCGTAATTTTCCGAATCCAGACCAATCTCTCGCTGGTTTACCATGGATTTTTTATGCTGGTGTAAATACTCTATGGGGTCCTCCAGTGTAATCACATGGGCGTCCCGATATGTGTTAATCTTATCAATAATTGCCGCCAGAGTGGTAGACTTACCGCTTCCCGTCGGTCCTGTTACAAGCACCAGACCTCTCTTTCTCTGATAGAGGTCAATCACGGAGTCCGGCACACCCAGTTCTTCCGGGGAAGGCACCTGCGTTCCCACCAGTCGGAATGCGATTGCCACGGAACCGCGCTGCTTGTAGGCATTCACACGATACCGTCCGCAGTTGGGAATGGAGAAAGACATATCATACTCTCCCCTCTCCTCAAAACGGTCTCTCTGGGACTCTGTCATAATCCCCACCAAAACATCCAGTGTATCTGCCGGGAGCATTTTCGGAAAATCCATCGTCAAAAGCTCCCCGTTTACTCTCATTTTGGGCGGGATTCCCACCGTCAGGTGCACATCACTTGCACCTGCCTCTTTTGCAGTGCGCAATATATCTTCAATTACAGGCATTTTATTTTCCCCCTTCTTCCGTCCGGTATCCTGTCGCCTGCACTGCTGCATTGTCCATGATATAACGGTTATCCAATGTTTTCATAACGTCTGTAACCATAAGGTCACTGTTGATTGCAAGAGACAAATCCACAATACTGTTATCCTTAAAGCTCAGCACCACGGGCTGTAAAATATTCTTCGGATTTTCCGCCAGCACCAGTGCTTTCTCTCCGGTATTTAACTCCACACTGACTCCGGCAAATAAAATATTCACCGACTGAATCAGCGCCTGTACCACCTTCGGGTCATACAGCTCGGGATGATCCATCAGTTCCCTGACAGCACCGACCTCCGATTTGCTTTCGCCGCCAAGGCTCATTGCCGTAAGCTCGTCATACCGGTTTGCCACCTCCAGCACCTTTGCACCGGTGAAAATC
This sequence comes from uncultured Acetatifactor sp., assembly GCA_934426825.1. Classification (GTDB taxonomy): domain Bacteria; phylum Bacillota; class Clostridia; order Lachnospirales; family Lachnospiraceae; genus Acetatifactor. The sequence continues at coordinate 474,950 of CAKRYI010000001.1, forward strand.
TTGGCTGTCGGTCCCGGATTCTCTCCCATCTGCAAATCAGCAGCCTGATTGCAGATTCTGCGGATACTTGCTCCGTCCGTGGAAAATGCACCCTCTATCAGTCCCGACGCCTGTATCTGCGCCTCGTATACGGTTTTCTTTTCATCCTCGGACAAATCATCCCGATAAGCGAACTCTCCGCCTAAAATAATCTTGCCGATGTCGTGTACAATCGCCGCCTCCACGGTATGAATCTGCTCATCCCTCTTGATATTCAAAACATGGGTAATCATAGTGCAGAGAATTGCCACATTCAGGGAATGGTGATAGACATAATCCTCCCTGCTTCTGAGGTTCTGGTAGAAATTCATTTTCCCGTCCAGATGTCCGTAATTTCTGATAATCATATCGGCTATAATTGGAATTCGTCTCTGATTCCCCGTGGAAAGAATTTTCTTAATTTCATCCTGAATGGAAAAGATAGTCAATATCTGGAAACGCTCAAATTCCAAATCCTCCTCCGATGCCGGGGGCAGGGGTTCTGCCGGTTCCAGTATGTAAATACCTAAAAGTCCGAAATTTTGTACACTATCAATGGCAAGGGCAGAAAGTTTGGAGTCTCTTTCAAAGAGAAGAACACCCTTTTTGCTGTACACGGGACGTGCCAGACGCATCCCTATTTTTAAATCTTCCGTCCTTACAAACCGCATGAAACTCATCCTCTTTTTTCTTCTGAAAATAAGGGCAGAGTGCTCACCCCGCCCTTTATTGTACAGTATATCGTATTTTCATGCGCTTGACAAGATTTCTTTGTGCTTTTTACCTATTAATCTTATCTTAATCTTATGCCTTTTCAAATCCTTCCCGCAACTTTTGCAGTGCCTTTTTCTCAATCCGGGACACATAACTGCGTGAAATTCCAAAGCGGCTTCCAATTTCGCTCTGGGTCATCTCCGCCCCCTGACAAAGTCCGTAGCGGAGAATCAATATTTGCTTCTCGCGTTCACTCAGGCAGCTTTCCATCAGACGAAACAGTTTCATTTTCCTGTGGCAAAGCTCCATATTATCAATAATATCCGGCTGTTGCTGCTCAATCACATCCATCAGGTGGATTTCATTGCCTTCTTTGTCCTGTCCGATTGGCTCAAACAGAGACACTTCTTTTGACGTCTTTTTTTTGCTGCGCAAAAGCATTAACAGTTCGTTGTCTATACACCGGCAGGCATATGTGGCAAGGTGTCCTTTTCCCGCGTCAAAGGTTTCCACCGCCTTGATTAATCCGATACACCCGATAGATATCAAGTCTTCCATATCTTCATCCACGTTCTGGTATTTCTTGGCAATATGCGCCACCAGACGCAGGTTTCTCTCAATCAGGATTTCTTTCGCCTGTCTGGACTCTGCATCGGTACCTTCCTTCAACAGACGGACATAACTGGCTTCTTCTTCCGGGCTCAGAGGTTTCTGAAAGGTTTTCAAAACATTCTCCGTGGATTGCTCTTAACAATAGTCTATGAAAACCTCTTCCTTCAAGTGCACGTCACCCCATTAAAAACTGTGCCATTACATAATTACTCAGATCCAACCCACGCTTGGTCAGTGCCACCCGCCTGTCCGAGTCCTCACATTCCCTCACATACAAAAGACCGTCCTCACAGTTTTTGCGGATAACTTCACGGTACACGTCCTCCATGCTCCTGTCAAAGCGCTTTTCAAACTCACCCATGCTCACCCCGGCAGTCATTCTTAGTCCCAAAAACATGAACTCTTCCATACAGTCGTTTTCGTTAAGCTCTTGTACTGCGCTGCGACACTCTAGCGGGTCGTCTAAATACTTAGACAGACTTTCTTCGTTTTGAAAACGTGTCTCCCGCACCAGCGACGCCGCTCCGATTCCGAATCCCACATAATCGGTTCTGCGCCAGTAACCGAAGTTATGGCGGCACTCATACCCTTTTTTTGCATAATTGGATATTTCATACCGCTCATATCCCGCCTGCGCCAATATTCTTTCCGTCTGCTCATACATCAGGCGTTCCTCGTCCTCATCCGGAAGCAACAGTTTTCCCTCCTCCTGCATGCGGTAAAAAGGAGTTCCCTCCTCCACAATCAGGCTGTACGCCGAAATATGCTCCGGCTGTGGATTCAGTGCCAGTATTTTTTGCAGGGTACTACGGTAAGAATCCACATTCTGTCCGGGCAGAGCACTCATCACATCCACATTCACATTCACAAATCCCGCCTGCCGCACCAGCCGGTATGTTCTTTCAAAGTCCTCCCAGCTGTGGATTCTTCCGATTCGTTTTAATTCCTCATTGTCCGCCGACTGCAGTCCGATACTGAGGCGGTTGACACCTGCCTTTTTGTACTGCTTCAGCCTGTCCGCCTCCACCGTTCCGGGATTTACCTCCATGGTAATCTCTGCCTTGTCCGAAACATGGAAATCTCTGTAAACTACAGATAACAGCTTTCCAATCCACTCAGCATCCACCGCCGACGGTGTTCCGCCGCCGATAAATATGGTATCTACGAGATATTCCCTGTATTCCCCCGCTCTGCAGACCGTCTCTTTTATGAGTGCCTCCATATAGGCATCCTGCACGGTTCTATCCGCCGGTGCGGACAGAAAATCGCAGTACAGGCACTTTCTCACGCAAAAGGGAATATGAAAATACAATTCCAGTTTATTCATTCTTTTATCCGTTATTTCTTGTCGTCTAACTTCAACACGCTCATGAAAGCCTTCTGCGGCACTTCCACGTTACCAATCTGGCGCATACGCTTTTTACCTTCCTTCTGCTTCTCCAAAAGTTTCTTTTTACGGGTAATGTCGCCGCCGTAACACTTGGCAAGCACGTCCTTACGCATGGCTTTAATCGTCTCTCTGGCGATAATCTTTCCTCCCACCGCTGCCTGAATGGGAATCTCAAACAAGTGTCTCGGTATCTCGTCCTTTAACTTCTCGCACATTTTTCTGCCTCTCTCGTAAGCAGAATCCGCATGGACGATAAAGGATAATGCGTCCACCTCCTCGCGGTTCACCAGAATATCCAGTTTCACCAGACTGGAACGCTCATAACCTTTCATATCATAGTCAAAGGAAGCATAACCTCTGGAACGGGATTTCAGTGCGTCAAAGAAATCGTAAATAATCTCGTTTAACGGAAGCTCATACTTTAACAAAGCACGGGTTCCCTCAATATATTCCATACCCAGATACCTGCCGCGCCGTTCCTGGCAAAGTTCCATAATGGAGCCGATAAACTCGCTTGTCACCATAATCTCGGCACTGACAATCGGTTCCTCCATATATTCAATCTCGGAAGGATCCGGCATGTTGGACGGATTGGTAAGCTCCATCACCTCTCCGTTGGTCTTGTGTATCTTATAGATAACGCCGGGTGCCGTAGTCACCAAATCTAAATTGTACTCTCTCTCCAGACGTTCCTGTATGATTTCCAGATGAAGCAGTCCCAAAAATCCGCAGCGGAAACCAAAGCCAAGCGCAATGGAGGTCTCCGGCTCGTACTGCAGGGAAGCGTCATTCAACTGCAGCTTTTCCAATGCGTCCCGCAAATCGGGGTATTTCGCTCCGTCCGCGGGATACAGTCCGCAGTACACCATAGGCTGTACTTTTTTGTAGCCGGGAAGCGGATTTTCACAGGGATTGTTGTCATCCGTAACCGTGTCGCCCACCGCCGTATCTTTCACATTTTTAATGGAAGCAGTGATATAACCTACCATTCCGGCACTGAGTTCGTCACAGGGAATGAACTGACCGGCGCCGAAATATCCGACCTCAACCACTTCCTCCTTTGCTCCCGTTGCCATCATGCGGATAACCGTACCCTTTTTCACGGTTCCCTCCACCACCCGGCAGAAAATAATAACGCCCTTGTAGGAATCGTACAAAGAGTCAAAAATCAGTGCCTGCAGCGGCGCCGTGGGGTCTCCCTTGGGAGCCGGTATTTTTTTCACAATCTGCTCCAACACCTCATCGATTCCGATTCCGTTTTTGGCGGAAATAAGAGGAGCGTCCTGCGCCTCGATTCCGATAACGTCCTCGATTTCCTCGATAACTCTCTGCGGGTCCGCACTGGGCAAATCAATCTTGTTAATAACCGGGAAAACATCCAAATCATGGTCCAATGCCAGATACACATTTGCAAGCGTCTGCGCCTCAATTCCCTGCGCAGCGTCTACCACCAGAATAGCGCCGTCACATGCCGCCAGAGAGCGGCTTACTTCATAATTAAAGTCCACATGTCCCGGCGTATCAATCAGGTTGAAAATATATTCCTCCCCGTCCTCGGCGCGGTAAACCGTGCGCACCGCCTGCGCCTTGATGGTGATTCCTCTCTCCCTCTCCAAATCCATGTTATCCAGCACCTGTGCCTGCATTTCCCTACTGGTCAAAAGTCCGGTTTTCTCTATGATTCTGTCGGCAAGCGTTGACTTGCCGTGGTCTATATGCGCAACAATACAAAAATTACGAATTTTACTCTGGTCAATAGAAGCCATGTTTTCTTTTCCTCTCAATCGGCTGTTTTCCTTCTACATTAGTCGATTGTAGCAGAATTTCAGGCTGTTGTCCACGTTATTCTCACGATTTCGGACAGGCTTTGTGCATCCCGCTTAACCGTTTCCCGACAATACCATATCGAGAATATGCGCTAACGGGTCACAGGCATTCATTGCCTCTTCAAGCGTGTTGTTCTGCGCCCCCAATTCCACGAGAAGCGTTCTCGGACGCAGGTGCATGTTGTAGCGGTAGCCCTTCAGATAAATTTTGCGCACCAGTCCCGGATAATACTCCGTGGCTTTTAACTGCATCTGAAAAGAAAATGCCAGATTGTCCGCCTGATTTTCATTGTAAAGATAGGCGATGTTTCCCGTTTTTTTCGTCCGGCTCAGTCCGTTAAAAAACATAAAACGCGCCGTGGGTCTTCCGTCCAAATCCGTCACAAGCCTTGTCTCCTCCGCCATCTCGTCCCTATGTAAGTCGATAACCACCTGAATGGAGGGATTCTCCGCAAGCACCTGTTCCACGCAGGGCAGCGCCTTGGAATAGGCGTCGTCCCTCGCCTCCACATCATACTCCCCGGTGTGATGCAGCACCCTGTACCCGTACTGCGTCCGCAGAATCTCACTTAAATACTCCCCGACACCCACGATGGAGGTTGACTTATCCCCCGGCACGGAATCACTGAACTGCTCCTGCGAATGGGTGTGATAAATCAATATCTGCGGTTCCTCCCCATCCTTGGAAATCGTCAGATTCCTCTGCGTCAGGGCATCTAAATTCAACTGGTCGCTCCCCACCATGGTATTGCCGTCCACCGTGTAAAAGTTTTTCACAAGCGTCTCGTAATTCGTAAGCTCCCCGAAATCCACTTCCACCTGTTTTGTATGCGGAATAAACGCATACTCCCGCTCCGTCATCTGCAGTACGGCATCATTTTCCGCCCGAAGCAAATCCTGCAGGGACTCCCCGCTTTCTGCCGCATTAAAGCTCTCTCCGCCGTTTCCCGGATAGGTTTTCTGCGCCGTTTCCGGTCTTTCGGATTCCCCTACGCCAAATCCTTCTGTTCCTTCCCTTTCGCTTATCCCTCCCGTCTGTCCCTCCGGCATTTTTGCCAAATAACTTTCTGCCTTTTCAGCGCCTTCCCCCGGATTTTCGTTCTGACTGTTTTCTAAAATTTCCCTGTTTTGTATGCTTCCGTTCCTTTGGGAGAGGGCGACAGAATAGCCGTACAACGGCAAAATATCCGCGACCTGACTCTCCGTAAGGCGGATGGTTTTGTTTTCCGCACTTTGCGCCATGCACACAAGCGGCATAAAATGCTTATATGCGGCATTTGTCCACTCTTCCGCCGCAGACTGCACCGCAACTTCCCCCAAAGAATGGTTTGATGCCTGTATATCCCTTCTGACAGACATTAAAAATAAAAACAGGACAGCCCCGACCGCCAGCAAAAATCCGGGACTTCTTATGATTTTCCGCTTTCCGAACGCAGTATCACCCCCTACACTAAGGCTCTGCCCGACTGCTTACAATATATGCCCTTTGAAAAAAAGCTATTCCATCCCGGACTCCAACGCCATATTGATTCCCTCGGACACCGTAAAGCTCACCCGCTTTATCACCGCATCAATGTCCTTTCCTGTCATATACATATTGTTCAGCTCCGCAAACGCTGTCCGGTGCTGCCCCATATATTTGACGCTGTCAAACTCCTCATCACCCTCCAGCAGCTTTTCCAGTGCATCCCCCACAATGGTGGCTGCGTCCACCACCGTGGGCACTCCCACCGCTATCACCGGCACGCCGAGGCTTTCTTTGGTCAGGGCATTCCGGTGGTTGCCCACTCCTGACCCCGGATGGATTCCGGTATTGGTAATCTGCACCGTGCGGTTTAACCTTCTGGTGCTGCGCGCCGCCAGCGCATCCACCACAATAAGGACATCCGGCGATGTCTCCTGCACCACTCCCTTGATAATCTCCGCAGTCTCCATTCCGGTCTTTGCCATGACTCCCGGCTCGATACTGCTGATTAAATTTATTTTTTGGCAGTTATATGCCGCTTTTCCGTACTCTCTGACCACATGTCTTGTGATAAAAAGGTTGTCCACCACCTGCGGTCCAAGCGCGTCCGCCGTCACCTCACGGTTTCCCAGTCCGACCACCAAAATGGACTGCTCCTTGTCTGCGTTTGGCAGTATTTTCAATAATTCCGCTGCGATACAGTCCGAAATTTCCCGGTGATAATCCTCGTCCGGCTCCACCATGGCAGGCGCCTCCATGGTGACATAGATTCCCATGGGTTTTCCCATGACCTTTGCCGCATTTTTGCTCTCAATAATGACCTTTGTGACGTGAATATCGTCCTCTTTCCGGTCGTATTCCTCCACCTTCACGCCGCGCAGTTCGCTGTCCGCCTCCGTAATACATTCCCTCGCCTCCAGCGCCAGATCCGTCCTGATTTGAAAATTCTCCATTTCTCTTGCCTCCTGCCAGTTTCCTGAAAACTATTATTTTGCAAAAATTAGGAAAATATGTATTGACAAACCATCAAATATTTACTACACTACAATAGTATGTTTACGTTAGTCTTCCGTGTCTGGCTAAAGTGAAACATTTTCAATGAATTGATAATATACAAAACGGAGGTGTACGACTTGGCTAACATTAAATCTGCAAAAAAGAGAATTTTAGTATCCCGCACTAGAACTGAGAGAAATAAGGCAATCAGATCCGGCGTTAAGACTGCAATCAAGAAAGTATATGCTGCAATCGAGGCTGGTGAAAAAGAGACTGCTAAGACAGAGCTTATTGCTGCTACTAAGACTATCGAAATGGCTGCAAGCAAAGGTGTTTACCACAAGAACAACGCAGCTAGAAAAGTATCCCGTATCAGCAAAGCAGTTAACGAGATGGCTTAAGCATAAAATTTTATTTGCCGAAAGGCACATTAAAAAAGCACCTATACCGTCATGTAGGTGCTTTTTTGTTGCGCTTTTTTCACTTTTTAGCGTCGTCTTCCACCGCCGCCATGGCTGAATCCACCGCTGCTTACATGGTGTCCGCCTCCGCCGGATGATGACGAGTGTCCGCCGCCACCGCTGCTGCTGGACGTCTGGATTCTCCGCGTAGTTACATTCTTGCGAAGCAGCATATCATGATTCTGGTTTAAAACAGGCTGACCGCCTGCCACATATGCTTTGAGGGCAACATTTTTCTCCGCAACCGCCGGTTTTAAATGGGACACATAGAAAATCCACGCAATAATCAACGGTAAAATCACAATAATCACTATCGGAATCTGAAACGTAGGCCTCATCTGCCAACAGGCTTCCTTTATGTATGCCTTATATGCCGCATACGGGTTGTCATCAACATCAAATGCAACCGCATCCAGCACGGAGTTGATGCTGTCCATACTGAACTGGCTCTCCGCTCTGCCGCTGGTGGATAACCAGCTTCCCTTCTGGCTTCCGTTCTCATCCGAATACCAGTTGTCCAAAAGCAGTACGCCGTCCCCGTGAGGCTCATTGTAACCGAAGGCTTTTTCATCATAAAAATCATCTGCCTTCTCCATCATAACCGTCTGCCAGTCACCCTGGCTTTCCACATCCTCGTTAATAGTGACAAGCACAAGGTCAATGTGATACTTCTGCTCGCTCTTTGCAATGTAGTCCCGGAGTTTCTGCTCCTCCTCGTCCGTCAGAATATCCGCATAGTCGTATACTCTCTCTTCCGGCTCCACGGAATTGTCATGAACCACCTTGGGATTCCGTACAAGGCTGAATGCAAACAACATAGCACAGATAGCGGCAAGTACCCCTAATATAATAAACCATACTCTAAAATAATGAAAATACTGCTTCACAGCTTCTTTTCTGACTTCTTTATCCATTTTTCCCTCCACATCGGAATATAGATTTTCCGTTTATAAAAACCGGAAGATTCCGTTTAAAAGTACCATCAACAGCACCCAGCATGCCATCAAAGTAAACGCATAGGTACGTCCCTTCGCCTTGGAAATCGGCGGCGTACCGATAATTTTACCGGTCTGCCCGTTGACATAAAACGGATACTCTTTTTCCTTGTAACTGTATTTGTATCTCCAGAGAGGAATGTAGCCGTAATTTGCCTTTGCATCCTTCACCTGTATATCATTTCGGAGAGGTCGGATATTGTTATATCCGGCATAGCTTTCCTTCATCATGGCGGTGGCGTCCTCTTTCATTCTCTGCTTCGCCCGGTTCTCCACCAAATCCGATGTCATATTGTACTTTTCTGCATAGAAGCCGGACAGATACTGGGGCTTAAACTCCACCATCTGGTCATAATTGAAAGGCTCCATCAAATCCATCACGTCATCCGACATCTGAACGGACGCATCCACCGGGATTTTGCGGAACGGAATATCCATGTTTCTGTCCACCTCATAAATCGAGGTCTCCGTGTTCTCTATTTCACCGGTTCTCCACACCCTGATTTTCACACCCTCGCCCTTAAAGTCATAGTTTACGTCATAATCAAACAGCCAGTAGGGCACATAGATTCCCTCCATGCTGTTTAAGTGCGCCTCCGACAGAAAATCCGCCGGTGCAAACAAAAACTTGCCGAACTTTTCACGGACAGATTTCTTGCAGCTTTCCTTTCCCAACTGAAAAGGAATAATCATCTGCGGCTCATACTGTCCTTCCACTCTGGAATCAAAAATCAGATAATTTTCACAATAAGGACATTTGGTTGCCGCCGTATGTTCCTCCACCGGCACCTCACCGCCGCAGTTCGGGCATATCCTCAAATCCGTTTCCTTATAATCATTGCGCTCATCACTGTCCTGACTGTCGCAAAACGGACAAAACATCCCCTTCCTGTCCGGGTCATAGACTACATTTCCACCACAGTTCTTACATTTAAAAATCATAACGAACCTCCTATTGGGTAATCTTAAAATAATGATAGCGAATCTTCCTTTTTCTGTCAAGAAATGTCGGACATTGTGCCTCACAAAATTACATTTGTCATAATTTACCTGTTCCATAGTTTCAAAAATAAGATATGATGTATTTGTAACAATTATGTAATATTTATGTAACACTTGAAAGGAGTTTTTTATGAAGAAAATGAAATTACTGACCACCGCCGCTTTGCTGTCCGTCGTACTGCTCGGCAGCAACACGATGACTGCTGCCGCCGCTCCTGCGGATGCCGGCAGACAGTGCGGTACATACAACCATTTTGTATACTACTATATTTTGAAAAATCTGACACAGCTCCCCTGCCCTCTGGCTCAGCTTCCGGACAATAACTTACCGGATTGCAATCTGCCGGACACCGATTTGCCGGACAACAATTTCCCCGGTGACAATACTCCGGGAACCGACCTGCCCGACAATAACCTCCCCGGAAATAACACTCCCGACACCGACCTACCGGACAATAGCCTCCCCGGTGACAACACTCCCGGCACCGACCTGCCCGACAGCAATTTGCCCGGTGACAACACTCCCGGCACCGACCTGCCCGACAGCAATTTGCCCGGCGGCAATACTCCCGACACCGATTTGCCGGATGGCAATACTCCGGGCACCGATTTGCCGGACGGCAATTTGCCCGGCGGCAATACTCCGGGCACCAATTTGCCGGACAACAGCACTCCCGGAGAAGACGAGGCTTTGTCCTACACGGCTCAGGTGGTAAAACTGGTGAACGCCGAGCGCGCCAAAGAAGGGCTTTCCCCTCTGACCGTGGACACTAATGTGCAGGCAGCCGCACAGGTGCGCGCCGTTGAAATCCAGACCTCTTTCTCCCATACCCGCCCCAACGGCAGCAGCTTTTCCACTGCCCTGAAAGAGCAGAATGTCTCCTACCGCAGCGCCGGTGAGAATATTGCATGGGGGCAGCGCTCCCCGCAGGAAGTCGTAACCGCATGGATGAACAGCGCCGGACACCGCGCCAACATTATGAACGCTAATTTTACCAAAATCGGCGTCGGTTATCACCAGAATGCTAACGGCACCAAATACTGGAGCCAGCTCTTTATCCGATAATGTAAAACCGTACGCATGAAAAGTAACCTCCGATTATAAAGGAAACGGAAGTCCCCGGCAGTAACGAAAAAGCAACCTCCGATTGTAACATACAGCCGGAGGTTGCTTTTTCTATTTTGATTATTATTCACTTTTCGCCAATCTTGTTTTTGCCCCGACCCGGAAAATAACCGCCGTAAACAGGGGAATCACATATGCTGCAATCTGCCACGCTCCGCCCACATTGACAAGCAGATTGTAGATTGCATGATAGGTAATGGCAAGGCACAAAAGTCCCAACAGACAAATTGCCCTAAGCACCTTGTTTTCCCACACAAACTGCAGCCATCTGCCATAGGCGCTGCCGCAGACCACGTGCATGGCTCCCGTACCGAATCCTCTTATAAATAAAAAGGTCAACTGTTCCGCACCGTTCTGGGTGAGGTAACAGACATTTTCAAAGGTAGCAAAACTGGCTGCAATAATAATTGCCGCCACCTTAAACCGCTCCGCCGTCGGTTCAAATACCGCAAGATAAAAAAGCAGGGGCAACAGCTTCATGATTTCCTCCACCATGGGAGCAATCTGTGTTGTCGCATTCAGCCTGTCCGCATAATATACCTGCACAAAAAAGGTATTAAAATAGGCAGCCAACAGACAAGTCCCCATACCGGCAAGGCAAAACAGCAAAGTGCCCCGGTATTTTCGCCCCAAAAACAGCATGGCAACCATAAGCGGCGCTGCCATACAGACAAAAATATTTTCAATGCACATTACTCCACCGCCTTTCTCACAGCGGGTAAAAACGCCGCCAAAACCGCCGACAGCAGAAAATCACACCAAAAATACGGATTCCACAAGGTATCACTCACCCAGAAACAGGACCACGTCCACAGACTGTATTCCAATGCCACAAACACGAGTACCGTGATATGAAAACGCATCCTCTTCTTTTGCTGCTCTTTCCGGGAATAAACAAGTCCCTTAACCGAAAACCACGCCGCAAGAAACGTTGTCCCACACATCAAAACATTAAAAAGAACATCCCCGTGCGTGATATACAAAAGAAACTGTGGTACACAAATGAACGGCACAAGCCATACAAGACGGGTCTTATCCCTCCTCTCCCCTGCATCGGCGAGGGAAAACTGTACCGCCAAAAGGAACAGAAAACTCGCCACCCACCCCAAATCGGACACATAAAATATCTGCGGCGTCTGTTTTAAAAGCAGCATATGAAGCGTCCAATAGAGTGTTGCCATGGCAAAGGTTCCGTAAAAACAGGCAAGCAGAAACACCGGCTGTTTCCGGCTTCTGGCAAAGGAAATCCCCGCCCAGACACAGCAGACTGCCGTCATCACAAATTGCACCAGATAATCCACAAATTCAATCATGCTCACTGTCCTGCCGTTCTTCGCTGTTTTTCTGTTCTTCCTCCAAAAATCTGACTTTGTAACATACCACCGTCACACATATGCCAAGCACAAAAGCAAGCACGCCCACAACAATATACCCAAGGCTTTTACTCTCCTCAAAAATTCCCGCAACCATGCCGGAATCATACCGCACGCCGGGAACACTTTCCGGAAGAAACTGCGGCATGAAAAATCCCAGTCCCACTATAATTGCCAGACAGGCTGCAACCATGCAGACCTTAAGCACGCAAACGCGGCGTTCCCGCTTTTCCCGTTCCATTTTCGCGGCACGCTGTTTCACAGCCGTCACCCGTTCTTCAAGATTCCGCATGAACGATTCCCTCCTTTTCCAAATGTCTCCGCAGGGAATTCTTCCCCCGATATATCAAATCCGTAATCTGCTTCTCACTTTTTCCCATGACAGTGCCCGCCTCCGCATGGCGCATTCCTTCAAAATAAACCAGATAAATTGCCTCCCTGTATGCAGGGTTTATCTTTTCCATACAAAGGTGCAGGATACGGTTTCGCTCCGCCGTTCTCACCGTTTCCTCCACCAGCAGACTGCCCTCCGGCTCCTCCGGTAAATTTTCCAGACTAAAGCAGCTCTGTTTGCGTTTTTTGGAAGCACACCGGATGGCAAGATTCCTGCCCGCTTTGTAAAGGTATGCCCGAAAACAGCCGTCCCGTATTTTCGGTTTCTTTGCAATCAAATAGGAAAACGCCTCTATCATCATATCTTCCGCATCATGAACATCATGGAGATAACCGTCTATGTACAGAGTGAGGTCGTTGCCGTAGCGCTGCATCAGCGCTTCCAATCCGCTGTCATCTCCGCCAAGATAACGCCGGTAAAGTATTTCGTCCGCCTCCAAAACTGCCCCTCCCCTCTTACTACTGCTTGTCCTTTCTCTCCATTATGGACGAAACCTCACTGCTTTGCAAGCGGTATCAGCAAAGTAGCATCAGATAATACAAATATTTTCCTGCAGACTTCACACCGCCAAAAGTTTTTCCCTGTAATTTCAACTTCTGTTCTCCTTTATGCGTCCCCAAGCGCTATTTTCATATCGAATTCCTCATAGGGAATACAAACCTCCGTGTAACCCGCCGCATAGGGTGCCAGTTCATAGACGCCAAACGAAAGGGAAATTCCCTCCTGCGTCAAATAAAACTCGCTCTCCCACTCTAAGCTGACTTTTTCTTCCACATAGGAAAGCGCATCGTCCCAGTACATTTCCGGCTCTGTCTCTATCAAATCCCTAAAATATCTCACAGCAATTTCCTTGAATTCTTCTTCCGAATTTCCCACAATATCCTGCAGCGTCAGGCGTTTTCCGGTCTCCAAATCAAATGTGTAGCCGTCCTGCCATGGCATACCGTGTGCGCCGCCCGAATAGTCATTGGAATTCTGGCAGAAGCTCAAATATCTTCTGTTATAAAAAGACAATTCGTGCACGGAACTGTACATGGAGCAGTTTAGCGGCATCCCTTCAATATCCTCATCATCCGCATCCATTTCGGCATATGCTTTCTCCTGCTGTGCTAAGGCTGTCATAGCCTCCTGAATACAGCCATTGATTTTCGCAGCTCCGGCGAAACGGTCACTCACCTTCAGATAGCGTAAATCCGTCTGAGCTATCAAAAAATCCGGCTCTACATTACTGTAAAATTTTTCATGATAGTCAACAATTTCCCCTACTTTTCCTATTTCCGCATCATAAAAACAGTCTCCTATCATCTGTATCTCGTCCGGGTTATCCAGATTTCTTCTCATGACGTAAAGGGCATAATTGTCCTCCCCCACATAATAAAGATAATTGTCCCTGATAACCTCGTTCATCATATAATGTGGGGAATACTCCCCCAGCTTCCCGTCCGGCAGGGTAAAAAGCGTGGTAAGCTCGCCGGTATCCAGCGAAATCCTATAATAAGCACATCTCTCGTCTTCCCCTTCTCCGGTGGTATACACATACTTTTCGTCCATGAAAAGAACGGACATACTGGGACCGGAATAAAAGCCTCTTCTGCTCCAGTCCTTTGTATCAATCAGCGTTAAGAAAATTCCGGTGTAATCCTCATTGTACCCCTGCATCAACAAATATCTGCTGTTGCAGGAGATAAAACTGGTCTGACTGTTTTCGTCCAGTTCCGTTCTTTCCGTATCTTCCCCGTTTTGCCCCGGCTCAATTTTCACCAGTTGATATGTCTGTGTATATGCCACATAACTTCCAAACCGTTCTTTCGATTCCTCAAATTCCAAAATACGGTCGCCGTTACTTTTATAGCTGCACTCCCTGTAACCTTCCGCAAGCAACTGACTGTCTTCCCTATTCTCTTCGTTTATCTGTTCTAAAATTTCACCGTTTTCGGATACACGAAACGCCAATGTTTTCCGTTTTGCTACGTCCTCGTAATAAGAAGTATACGCAAACAGAACTCCATCCCGAATCCGCAAAGCGTCATTACAGGACGCACCGTCTGCAAAATCGGTCAGAGAATACAACCTTTCATAACCTGTTCCATCCGTCCCGACAGTGGACAAAGAGTTCTGTGTGTTGTTATTCCCGTCCGTCCATTCCTCCACAAAATAAATCCGGTCTCCCAACAGAAGCCCGCTTCCCTTGGAATACAAATACTCCCACTTTTTCTTTTTTGCAGTATCATTCTCCCACAAAACCGCACTTTCGCCGGTTTCCTTGTCCATCTTCATCACCTGATTGGCGCCACACACATAGATGTTCTTGTCATCCTCCTGTATGATGCAGCCCTCCTGATTTTCCGTCCACAGTTTTGCATCCGCCAAAGAATTTTCGTCCTGCGCACTGTTTCCCTGCATGGTATCTTCCTGCGGATTTTGGGTTGTCTCCCCGCCCTCCGCCACAGACTGCGTATTTTCCTCCAAAGTATTGTTATCGCCGCATCCCGCCAGGCAGAGTGCGGTCAGTAAAATTGCCGCTATCGCTGCTTTCTTATGTGTTTTCACGTTTCTCCTCCTCATTTTGCATCTCACGGTTTTATCCATATTTCTTATTTTACCACATTCCTGCATCAAATCTGCATCAAAAAAACACCACGACCCGTATTTCAGCAGAATAACTGTTGAATCCGTTTCGTGGTGTTTTCGTGTTTTATAAATAGCGGTTTCTAATTCCGGCTATCTTATTTGTAATTTACAATCTGTCCGAAATCAGCCTTAAGGGAAGCGCCACCTACCAGACCGCCATCAATGTCAGCCTGTGCGAACAGTTCCGGTGCGCTGGATGCGGATACAGAGCCGCCGTACTGAATACGGATAGCTGCTGCGGTTGCATCATCATAAATCTCAGCGATGCACTCACGGATAGCTTTGCAAACTTCCTGAGCCTGCTCGGTAGTTGCAACCTTACCGGTTCCGATAGCCCAAATAGGCTCGTAAGCAATCACTGCGGTTGCAGCCTGAGCTGCAGTCACATTCAGGAATGCAATCTTAATCTGCTGACGGATAAAGTCGATGGTTACGCCCTGCTCTCTCTGGGTAAGAGTCTCACCACAGCAGATAATGGGAGTAATACCATGCTCGAATGCTTTCAGCACTTTCTTATTTACGGTCTCATCGGTCTCAGCAAAATACTCTCTTCTCTCAGAATGTCCGATAATAACATACTTAACGCCTGCATCATCCAGCATTGCGGGAGAAATCTCGCCGGTGAAAGCACCTTTCTCCTCGAAGTACATATTCTCAGCACCAATCATGATATTGGAGCCTTTTGCTGCCTCCATAGCGGGAATGATGTCGATTGCGGGTACGCAAAGCAGTACGTCCACCTCATCATTTGCTACCAAAGGCTTTAAAGTATTAATCAATTCTACTGCCTGACTGGGAGTCATGTTCATCTTCCAGTTGCCGGCAATGATTTTCTTTCTTGCCATTATACTACACCTCTTATTTTATTTTTTTCGGAGAATGCCGAAGGCATTCTCCCCGGAATAATTTATTCCGTTTTATCGTCTGCAGCCGCAACGCACGGCGTTGCTTTCCATACTCTCTTCCTATTTATCATCTGCTGCAGCCACGCCGGGAAGCTCTTTGCCCTCAAGGAATTCAAGGGAAGCGCCGCCACCGGTAGAAATGTGGCTCATCTTGTCACCGAAACCAAGCTGATTTACAGCGGCTGCAGAGTCACCGCCACCGATAATGGTAGTTGCATCTGTCTCAGCCAGTGCCTTAGCTACAGCGATGGTACCCTCTGCAAGAGTAGGGTTCTCGAATACGCCCATAGGTCCGTTCCAAACAACGGTCTTTGCAGTCTTAACAGCTTCTGCAAACAGTTCTCTGGTCTTAGGTCCGATGTCGCATCCCTCTCTGTCTGCGGGCATAGCGGTTACGTCGCAAACCTGTACCTCAACCGGTGCATCGATAGGATTCGGGAAATCTGCGATGGTTACGGAGTCAACGGGAAGCAGCAGCTTCTTGCCCAGCTTCTCAGCCTTAGCCATCATTTCCTTACAGTAATCAATCTTCTCGTCATCTACCAGAGATTTACCGATTTCATATCCCTGAGCCTTTAAGAAGGTGTAAGCCATACCGCCGCCGATAATCAGGGTATCGCACTTCTCAAGCAGGTTGGAAATAACATTCAGCTTATCGGCAACCTTAGCGCCGCCCAGAATAGCTACGAAAGGTCTTACCGGATTCTCTACTGCATTGCCAAGGAAATTGATTTCCTTCTGCATCAGATAACCAACTACATTTGCGCCGCCCTTTGCGGTGATGAACTTGGTTACGCCTGCAACGGAAGCATGTGCTCTGTGGGAAGAACCGAATGCGTCGCATACATAGATGTCAGCCAGATCAGCCAGCTCTTTGCTGAACTCTTCGCCGTTCTTGGTCTCCTCAGCGCCACGGAAACGGGTATTCTGAAGCAGAACAACGTCTCCCTCTTTCATTGCCTCTACAGCCTTGGTAGCTGCCTCACCGGTTACATTGTAATCGGAAACAAATACTACCTCTTTGCCTAATTTCTCGGAAAGTCTCTTAGCAACAGGTGCCAAAGACTCGCCCTCGTTGGGGCCGTTCTTTACTTTGCCAAGGTGGGAGCAAAGAATTACCTTGCCGCCATCGTTAATCAGCTTCTGGATGGTAGGGAGTGCGGCAACGATACGGGTATCGTCTGTAATCTCGCCGTTCTTCAAAGGAACGTTGAAGTCACATCTTACCAGAACTCTCTTGCCTTTTGCGTTGATATCATCAACAGATTTCTTGTTTAAACCCATGATATATTCTCCTTTTCTAAAAAAAGGGACCCGGCCCTATTGAGACCGGACCCCTGTCTAGGTCGTTGCTATATTGCAGTTTGTTTTCTTAAAAACTTAAGCAAGCTCGCTGAAATATTTGATAGTACGAACCATCTGAGAAGTATAGCTGTTCTCATTGTCATACCATGAAACAACCTGTACTTCGTACTGGTCATCAGATACTTTGTTAACCATGGTCTGGGTTGCATCGAACAGAGAACCGTATCTCATTCCTACGATATCGGAAGATACGATTTCATCCTCGTTGTAACCGAAGGACTCGTTAGCTGCTGCCTTCATAGCTGCGTTGATAGCTTCCTTGGTAACGTCAGCTTTCTTAACAACTGCAGTCAGAATGGTGGTAGAACCTGTAGGGGTAGGTACACGCTGTGCGGAACCGATCAGCTTACCGTTCAGCTCAGGAATTACCAGACCGATTGCTTTTGCAGCACCGGTGGAGTTGGGAACGATATTTACAGCTGCTGCACGGCTTCTTCTAAGGTCACCCTTTCTCTGAGGACCATCCAGAGTCATCTGGTCACCGGTGTAAGCATGGATGGTTACCATGATACCGGACTGGATAGGTGCATACTTGTTCAAAGCATCTGCCATAGGTGCAAGGCAGTTTGTTGTACAGGAAGCTGCAGAAATAATGGTATCGGAAGCCTTTAAGGTCTCATGGTTGGTGTTGTAAACGATGGTAGGAAGATCATTTCCTGCAGGTGCGGAAATTACAACCTTACGAGCGCCGGCATTGATATGAGCCTGTGCCTTCTCTTTGCTGGTGTAGAATCCGGAGCACTCCAGAACTACATCTACCTTCAGCTCACCCCAAGGGCAGTTATTTGCATCAGGGAAAGCATAAATCTTAATCTCTTTACCACATACAGTGATGGAATCCTCACCAGCGGTAACCTGATCAGCATGCTCATATTTACCCTGAGAAGAATCATACTTTAACAGGTGTGCAAGCATCTTAGGGCTTGTCAAATCGTTAATTGCTACTACCTCATAACCTTCAGCACCGAACATCTGTCTGAATGCCAGACGACCGATACGGCCGAAACCATTAATTGCTACTCTTACTGCCATTTTAGTTTCCTCCTAAAATATATAATTTTATAACTTCTGACTTTATCCGGGAACATACTTTATCAGCATGTCCGATTGTCAAAAATTTATCAGCACTGTTATTTTACCTAATTCCCTTTCATAATTCAAGATGTAAATCGAAAATAATTGCCATTTCTATGCAATTTTTACACATTGTTTAGTTTTCATGTGGCTTTTTTCATTTTTTTTGGTATACTTATTTCACAACAGGTCAGTCAGACAGCCGTTATGGAAAGACTGACGGAAAGGACAGGATTATCAATATGCCGATTACAACAGATTTTCACTTACACTCCTCCTACTCCGGAGATTCCGATACTCCGATGGAGGAAATGATACAGCAGGGTATTGCCCAAGGGCTTACCACCATGTGTTTCACCGAGCACAACGACTTTGACTATCCGGATTCGCCGGAGGGCCCCGGCAGTCAGTTTCTGCTAAACACGGACTCCTATCTCTATGACCTGATTCGCTATAAGCAGAAATATGCGGACAAAATAAATATCCTTTTTGGCGTGGAGCTTGGACTGCAGCCCCACCTCATGCGTGAAAATGCCGTTTATGCCCGTTCCTACGATTTCGACTTTATTATCGGTTCCTCCCATATCTGTCACGGAAAGGACCCCTACTATCCTGCATTTTTTGAGGGACGCACCGATGAGGAGGCATACCGCGAATATTTCACTTCTATATTAGAGAATTTAAAAAAATTCCAGAATTTTGACGTGTACGGCCACTTGGATTATGTGGTTAGATACGGCGCCACTTTGGACAAAGAGTATTCCTATGCAAAATATAAGGATATTTTTGATGCCATTCTGGAACAGCTTTTAGAAAATGAAATCGGGCTGGAAATCAATACGGCAGGCTTGAGAAAGGGTATGCGCGACGTGCACCCCTGCACGGAAATTTTAAAACGTTACCGCGAGATGGGCGGCGAGATTATCACTGTCGGTTCCGACTCCCACGACACACACCACATTGCCGAATCCTTTGACCGGGCATGTGATGTGTTGCGGGAATGTGGATTTAAATACTATACCGTCTTTGAAAAAAGAACGGCGGAATTTCTTCGTTTCTAACGCTTCGGACTGCGTTCTTTTAACGTTCAGTCACTGCACAGCACAACCACTTCTTTCGGGGTGGTCTGTGCCGGTATACTTCTGGTGGAAGTCTCATAAATAACGACAAGATTATGATTTGCGGGACTTCCCTGGAAATACTGATTGTTCGTGGTACGGATATCCACCGTGCCGTCGATATTAAGCTGCAGGGTCTGCCCCTCGTTTACCATGGAGGTATTGTAATATCCCACATCTACCATGCGCCCGCTCTTTTCCTGCGCCGCAACCACCGCCGTATACTGGGGCGGATAAATGAGCGGTGCCGGTGCATCCGCACGATACCAGAACGTCGCTTTCATTCCAACGGACAAAGTCTCCCAGTCCACAACAAAGGTGGACGGTGTCATAATAAAATTCACGGTATTGCCGTCCATATCTTCCACCGTTGCAAACAGCATACAGCCGTCCGCCCTGCGGTTTCCGACCCTTGCCGGTACCAAATCCACAATGGTTCCCGTTACAGAGCCGAAACTGCTTCTGCGAAACGGATTTCTTCCAATCATTAAATAGTCCATCCCTGCTCCTTGTTTATGTCTTTTCACATGGTTCTTTCTTATTATATGAATGACGTCACAATCTGTGCCTGTCTACAGAATGGTTCCCCCGCCGAGCACATACTCTCCGTCGTAAAACACAACCGCCTGTCCGGGAGTAGAGGCACGCACCGGTCTTTCAAAAGTACATTTCACCCTTCCGTCACCCATATTTTCTATGTCGCAGTATTCCCCCTTGTGGTTATAACGGATTTTTGCCAGAACGCGCATCCTGCCCGCGAGTTCGGGAATTGCCATAAAGTTTACCCGGTCACAGAACACCGTGGAGGTAAATACATCCTCATTACTTCCGATAACCACCTCATTGGTTTCGGGACGGATTTCGGTCACAAACACCCTCTGACCCATGGGAAGCTCCAGCCCTCTTCTCTGCCCGATGGTGTAATGGGTGATTCCTTTGTGTCTTCCCAGCACACGCCCGTCCGCCGTGACAAAATTGCCCGGCCCCGGCACCCTGTCCCCTGCCTCCTGCTCGATAAAGGCTGCGTAATCGTCATCCGGGACAAAACAGATTTCCTGACTGTCCGGCTTATGCGCCACCGTAAGTCCCGCTTTTTCCGCAAGGGCACGAATCTCATCCTTAGTATAATCTCCCACGGGCATTAAGGTTCTCGCAAGCTGTTCCTGCGTCAGATTGTACAGGGCGTAAGTCTGATCCTTTGCTGCCGTCACGGAATTGCGAATGGCAAACCTGCCGTTTGCAAGGCGTTCAATTCTGGCATAATGCCCTGTGGCAATATAGTCCGCACCGATTTCCAGACTTCTCCTAAGCAGGGATTCCCACTTCACATACCGGTTGCAGGCAATACAGGGATTCGGAGTTCTCCCCTGCAAATACTCCTCCACAAAGTAGTCCATCACCTTGCATTTGAACTCGTCCTTAAAATTCATTACATAATAAGGAATCTCCAGCCGCTCCGCTACCCTTCTTGCGTCATCCACCGCGGACAACCCGCAGCAGCCACCGTGCTCCTGCACGGACTCCTGTGCCTCATCCTGCCATATCTGCATGGTAACACCGATAACGTCATAACCTTTTTCTTTTAATAAAAGGGCTGCCACGGAGGAATCCACTCCTCCGGACATGCCCACTACTACTTTTTTCTTCATTCTGAAATTGCTCCTAGGATTCTACTATGATGCTTGCACAATTCACGTCTCCGGACAAATCGTATACCCTTCCGTTGTGAATACCTACCACCTTCGGACGCAAGGGGTAACCCGGAATATTCTGTACAACCCTTGCCCTTTCGCCGTTGCTCAGTCCGATAATGCTTCCCACCGGATAGAGGATAATGGAATTTAAGAAACCTTTCATGGCGTTGATGTCCAATTCCTCCACCATCGCCATAATCATTTCCACCGCATCCCTCTGGGAAAATCCTTTCTTGTAGGGGCGCTCCGTTACCAATGCGTCATAAATATCCACAACCGACAGGATACGGGCATATGTGCCGATATACTTATCCCTCACTCCAAGCGGATATCCTTTTCCGTTGATTTTTTCATGGTGCTGTAAAACTCCCATGAAAACCTGTTGGGGAAAGTTTCCCTTTTCCTGTAAAATGCGATAGCCGAAAACAGAGTGCTGCTTCATAATCTCAAATTCTTCCTCCGTAAGTCTTCCCGGCTTATTCAGTATTTCATTCGGTATCTGAGATTTACCCACGTCATGAAGAAGCCCCGCCATTCCTATCTGGTATACGTCCTGCTTTTCCATTCCGTTCTGTCTGGCAATAATCATCGCCATGGTAGCCACGTCCACGCTGTGCTTAAAGGTGTACTCGTCGCTGACCTTTAGGGTGTCGATATTCAGGGCAACCGCATCATTCTCCGTAATTGCCTTCATCAGCTCCTGCGATATGTTGTTTGCCGTGTCCACAAAAGCGGCATCCGAAGTATTGGAATACAAAAACTGCATTCCCTCGGACACACGCTTTTTCACGCTTTCCGAAAGTTTTACTTTGGTGCGATCCTCCACCTGTAACTTTTCAATAACCTGCTGTGCCTGCGGAGAGATTTCCAGTTCTTCCGGTTCCTCTTCTCCCTCCCGGATATACACTCCGGCAATGCCCATCTTTCCAAGCTCATTAATCAGGAACTCGTCCAAAGTAGTCTTTCTGGCTATCAATATTCTTTTCGAGCGGTCTATCAGCGCCTGATCGATTACCATTCCCGGTTCTAGCAGACGCGTGCTGATGTATCTTCTTTTTACCAAACCTATCACCTGTGTTAAGTCAACTTATTACGCAATATATGATATATTATAACGCAATCATGGTGAAACAGGCAATCAAATTTCAGCAAAAACAATCAAGATAAATCAATCTTTCTCGACAATTAATAATCTTCCTCTTCTTCACCCTCACTGATATCGTTCTTGGGTTTCTGCAATCCTTCAATCTTAATATGGTTTTTCTCCGCGTAATCCCAAAGAGCAGCGTGGATTGCCTCCTCCGCCAACAGTGAGCAGTGCACCTTCACAGGGGGAAGTCCGTCCAAAGCCTCCATTACCGCTTTATTCGTCACCTGCAAAGCCTCCTGAATGGTCTTGCCCTTTACCAGCTCCGTTGCCATGGAACTGGTAGCCACAGCCGCACCGCAGCCGAAGGTCTTGAATTTTGCTTCCTGAATAATTCCGTTCTCGTCAATATCTAGAAACATTCTCATAATGTCGCCGCACTTGGCATTTCCCACGGTTCCTACTCCGCTGGGGTTCTCTATTTCACCCACATTTCTGGGATGCTGAAAATGATCCATTACTTTTTCACTATACATAATTTTACCTCTTTTCCGGTTATGCTTATTTCTTCTGTGATTTGATAAAGTCCTCGTACAACGGTGACATATCCCGAAGTCGTGCAATAATCACCTTGAGTTCCTCTACTACCGTGTCCATGTCTTCCTTCGTGTTCTCCTCGGACAATGTCAGTCTCAGGGAGCCGTGAGCCTCCTCATGCTTTAACCCGATGGCAAGCAGCACATGGGAAGGGTCCAGTGAACCGGAGGTACATGCGGAACCGCTGGAAGCACAGATGCCTTTCATATCCAGCATTATCAGCATGGATTCTCCTTCTATATATAAAAAGGAAAAATTCACATTGTTGGGGAGACGCTTTGTTCTGTCTCCGTTTAATCTGCAATAGGGAATTTCTTTTTCAATGCGTCCGATAAGGTAATCCCGCAGCTCAATTTCTTTTCTTGTCTTTTCCTCCATGATACGCATGGCTCTCTCTGTTGCAGCGCCAAGACCCACGATTCCGGGAACATTCTCCGTGCCCGCACGTCTGCTTCTCTCCTGCGCACCGCCATGTACAAAGGAGCGGATTTTCACACCCTTACGGATATAGAGGAAACCGATTCCCTTCGGTCCGTTTAACTTGTGACCGCTGGCGCTGAGCATGTCAATGTGCAGCTTATCCACATCAATGGGAACCTGTCCGAATGCCTGAACGGCGTCGGTGTGGAACAAAATACCGTGCTCCTTTGCCACCGCACCAATCTCCTCAATGGGCTCTATGGTTCCGATTTCGTTGTTGGCAAACATAATGCTAATCAGAATGGTGTCCGGGCGGATTGCCGCCTTAACGTCTTCAATCCGTACCAGTCCGTTTTCGTCCACGTCCAGATAAGTAATTTCGTAGCCGCGCTTCTCCAAATACTCGCAGGTATGAAGAATCGCATGGTGCTCTATTTTGGAGGTAATAATATGTTTTCCTTTATTGGCATATGCCTCTGCCGTCGCTTTCAGCGCCCAATTATCCGACTCGGAGCCGCCTGCCGTAAAATAGATTTCCCCGCTCTTTGCTCCCAATGCCTTTGCTATCGTCTCTCTCGCCTCAGTCACTGCCTTCTTGCTGGCTGCACCCAGAGAATAAATGGTACTGGGGTTTCCGTAATATTCCGTAAAATAGGGAAGCATCGCATCAACCACTTCCGGAGCTGTTTTCGTAGTGGCTGCATTATCTAAATATATCATGGCAACAACCTCTTTTCTCCGCATACAGTTTTAAATCCCACTTTTCAACCTACCAAATAGGAATTCACTGTTTCTGCGGTCTTTCCTTAATATTTATCTGCAATTCCCTTCTAATTTATACCTTTGTGCTAGGAATTACATTCCCTAATATAACACCAAGCCTTTGTTCTGTCAACCGCAGGCAGGGAATATAATACAAAAAAGCGTATCACAGGTACTATATGAAACCGTCGAAACGCCATCCGCTCATTATGGGCACCATTATTTTAACCATAACCGGTCTGATTAGCCGCATTATGGGCTTCTACTACCGTATCTATCTGACGCGCCTTTTCGGCGAGGAGGGCATGGGTATCTACCAGCTCTTAAATCCGGTACTGGCTCTCGCCTTCTCCCTCACCGCCGCCGGATACCAGACCGCCATTTCCAAACTGGTGGCGGAGAAGCATACCGGGGAATCCGACAATTCCTTCCGTCCCGTGCTTGTGGGATTAAGCATTTCCCTGCCGCTGTCCCTTGCCTGTAACGCTTTCCTGTTCGGACTGGCTGATTTTATCGGAAGCGTTCTTCTGTCCGAGCCCCGGACGGTCCCCATGATTCGTATTCTGTCGTTTTCCATTCCCCTATGTGCGGTGCACTCCTGCATCAACGGCTATTTTTACGGCAAAAAGAAAACCGCCGTTCCCGCAGCGGCACAGCTTTTGGAGCAGCTTGCCAGAGTGGGATGCGTTTACGGCATATCCGCCTATGCCATTTCAAAAGGCGGACACCCCACCATCAATGTGGCGGTTTTGGGACTTACCGTGGGCGAATTTTTCTCCATGATGGTAACCGTGGCGGCAATCTATTCCTGCTACGCAAAAGAGTCCGTGCTCCGCCCTGCCTCCGGGCGCCTTACCAATGTTTACCGCGGGGTACTCTCCATGGCGCTTCCCTTAACCGCCAACCGGCTTGTACTAAATCTGCTGCAGAGTGTGGAATCCGTGTCCATCCCCACCCAGTTAAAGGCATACGGTTACGACACTGCAGCCGCCTTAAGTGTCTACGGGGTGCTGACCGGAATGGCTATGCCGTTAATCTTTTTTCCCAATGCCCTCACAAGCTCCGTCGCCGTATTATTACTGCCCCTTGTGTCGGAAAATTATTCCAAGGGCGATATTCCGGCAGTGCGAAGCGCTATCCTGCGCACCTTGAAATTCTGCGCCCTGTTGGGCGGTGCCTGCATGCTTCTCTTTTGCCTGTGCGGCAGACTGCTTGGAAATTTTCTTTTTCACAGCGAACTCGCCGGACATTTCATCACAACGCTTGGCTTTATCTGTCCTTTTATCTATATGGACACCACCCTGTCCAGCATCCTGCAGGGACTCGGCAAGGCGGGCAGTATCTTTCTCATGAATATTTTAAGCCTGCTGGTGCGTCTGTGTTTTATCTTTTTCACCGTTCCCACCCTCGGCATTACCGGTTACCTGTGGGGACTGCTCGCCAGCCAGCTTTTACAGAGTGTTCTCTATCTGTCCTGTCTCTTTCGCTTTCTTAAAAAAACATAAAAAAAGAACAGTCATTTCGGACTGCTCTTGTTGTGGTCTTAAAATTTTGCAAGCACGATACCGTCTGCACTCTGTGTGAGAAGATTCTGTGACCTGCCCACAAAATACTGGTACTGCTGCAATACCTGATCTTTCTTCATATCGGAAATGGCACGCTCCATATCCAGAGAACGAATGTCGCTGTCCTTTCCCAGATAACCGAAATCTTCCTGACGGTTAAAGGTTAGGGAAATGTCTTCTAACGCAGCATCCTGTCTCGGCTGTACAGTCTGTGCCGGAGCTTTCTCATGTACATTGACTTCCGATACCACAATCCGGTTCTCCGCCGCATTATCTGCTTGGGAAATCTTTGCAGGTTCGTCTGCCTGAATATAAGGAATCGACAACGTTCTGTAGCTGTCCGCCAGATTACCTGTGCTGTTCACACCGCCAATGTTCATGCTCTCACTCCTTTCCACTTTTTCTTAAAATATATATCGTCTTTTTCGGATAAAATATTACCTTTATTTCAGCACATTTTTCAATTCGTCCATAAAGGTGTTAATGTCTTTAAATTCTCTGTACACGGAAGCAAAACGGACATAGGCAACCGCATCCAAATCCTTCAGCTTGTTCATCACAAGTTCTCCGATGACCTGACTGGGTATCTCCTTCTCCTCCATGTTGAAGATTTCGTTCTCCACCTCATCCACCAGCGTGGTAATCTGCTGTGCGCTAACAGGGCGCTTGTGGCATGCGCGGAGCACGCCCGCCTCTATCTTGGAGCGGTCGTAGGTTTCCCTGTTATTATCCTTTTTGATAATAATCAAGGGAATGGTCTCTATCTTCTCGTAAGTGGTAAAACGCTTCCCACACTCATCACAAATTCTGCGGCGTCTTATGGAATTGTTATCCTCCGCCGGTCTGGAATCAATCACTCTTGTATTTTCATGACTGCAAAAAGGACATTTCATATGTATACCCCTCCGACTAATTTCCTAATTATATAGTATAGTAAAATCAACAATGGATGTCAACCAAAATAATATCCGGGCCAATCTGTTTAATATCCTTGAAAGGAATCACAATATCCGGGTCACACCTGAGAAAATTCAGCATTTTATTTCCTCCCGGCACCATGATTTTGCGAATGCACCCGCTGCATTCATCAAATTCCAGATCACACACCCTTCCGATTTTGCGGCAGTCCTTGATATTCACCACATCTTTACACTTAAATTCCGAATAGAGCACTCTTTTTCCTCCCGAAATTCCTTCTATGATATGGTATGCTGCATGCCTTTCCTTTGTCACAAAACCTTTCCGGCAAAAAGTATATCCCGCCCTTTACCGGTACATAATACTACAGCAAACAAATTCAAATATCTGTCAGGAGGTACTCACATGGCACAGGGAAAGGTTGAAATCTGCGGGGTAAACACCGCAAAATTACCATTATTAAAGGCTGCGGAAAAGGAAGCGCTTTTCTCCCGCATAGCCTCCGGCGACCAAAAAGCCAGAGAGGAATACATTGAAGGAAACCTGCGTCTGGTCTTAAGCGTCATCAAACGCTTTGCCTCCAGCAACGAAAATGTGGATGACCTGTTTCAGATTGGGTGCATCGGACTGATAAAGGCCATTGACAATTTCGACTGCACCTTAAACGTCAAATTTTCCACCTACGCCGTTCCCATGATTATCGGCGAAATCCGCCGCTTCCTGCGGGACAACAACAGCATCCGCGTCTCCCGCTCGCTAAAAGATACCGCCTACAAGGCAATCTATGCCAGAGACGCACTCACCCGCAAAAATTTAAAGGAACCCACCCTTGAGGAAATTGCCGGGGAGGTTGGCATTGCAAAGGAGGACATCGTCTATGCCATGGATGCCATTCAGAGTCCCATGAGCCTCTACGAACCTATTTTCACGGATGGCGGTGACACACTGTATGTCATGGACCAGATTAGTGACAAAAAAAATAAGGAAGAGACTTGGATAGAACATCTCTCCCTGAGTGAAGCTATGAAAAAACTCGGCTCCCGTGAGCACGAAATCATTACGTTACGCTTTTTTGAAGGAAAAACACAAATGGAAGTTGCCGATTCCATCGGTATCTCACAGGCACAGGTTTCACGTTTGGAAAAAAACGCACTGCGCACCATGCGCGGCTATCTCATGGCTTAAACAGCACCGACACCCCTTTCCCAATCAGGGAAAGCACCCGGAATATCAGATAGCCGATTACCATGCCCATCGTATTGGTCAGCACATCGTCAATCTGGAAATACCCTCTCCGGGTAACCAACTGCATCGTTTCAATTCCAAGACTGGTTGCCAGTCCAAGCATGGCATTGGGAATCAGTCTTTTTGCACCCTGCAGTGCCCACGCACAGATAAAGCCGTAGGGAACAAACAACAGTATGTTCTCTATCACAAAAGCGTTATTCCTTTTGTTAATGCCCCATGTGGAAAACAGTTCCAAATCAATGCCGTTTCGGCTGCCGTTTTCTCTGGACAAAAAAGTAATAAAAAGCATAATTACCAAATATACACACAAAATACTGCCGGGCACGATGGAAAACGATTCCTTCCCCTTTCGGATTCTCGCACGGTTGACTGCATCCAGAATCAGAACCGCCAGCACGCCCGCAGCAAGTCCATACGGCAGATAACGCGACACTGCCGACAAATCCTTTATCACATATCCAAACATATTCTTCTGCAACTTTCTCTCAATTCATACGGTAACTGCTCCAGTTGTCCGAAGCATGGCTGAAACGGTCTTTCTCCTCAAACAGTCTGTCATTCATCCACGCTACCGCATCCACCACACCGTCCTCATCAAAGGAAAACAACTCACTTCTTTTCTCCTCCTCCGGTGTCTTAAAAAAATTAAACGGTTCCGGCCAGACCGTCACCTTCAGCTTTTTTCCACCCTCCGCATCGCTAACTCCCTCCAGGCGATAACGCATCCCCTGATGACAGCCGGTGAACTCCGTTTTCTTCAAATATTCCATGGATAATATATCATCACGCTGAATCATACTTCTAACCATACCTTCTCACATCTGTATTTTCCGTATCTACTCTTCTGTATCTGCTCTTTTGTATCTGCTCTTTTGTATCTGCT
>CAKRYI010000002.1 GCA_934426825.1 uncultured Acetatifactor sp.
CCTTTCGTTTGAATTCGTAACTGTAACGCATAAAAATACCCCTTTCACTGGATGTCCAGTAAAAGGGGTACATATCAGCAGTTTAGCAAATGCGATTTTTCTATTGCTGTGGAATTTCCAGACTCACCGTGCTGTCCTTATATATCACATATCCGTCCATTCTGCCGAATTCTTCAAAGTCATAATCCTCAAGCCGTCCCTGTATCTCTTTTTCCTCCGGCAGCACAATATACGCACACCACTCCACCCGGACCAGTTCTGCCAATTTCGCCGCATCAATCTGTTCCGCCTCCATGGTTTCATACAGTGCATTTTCCGTGGTATAATTCCATCTCTCCACCGTAATTTCCCGTCCGTAGGGCATCACCACCACGGGGGAATACTGCCTCACATACTGGAGCAGTTCTACGGGAAATACCGCCTTTACCTCTCTGCCCTTCACCTCAATGGCATCGCAGATGTCCACCACGCTCTGCGGAACATGATACAGATTTTCCGCCTTATGAAAATAGGGATTCTGATAAATAAAACTGCCGGAAACCATGACAAGCGCTGCTGTCGCCGCTGCAAAAACAATCTTTACTTTCCCTTGCAATCTGTCATAGATTTTTACCACCGCAAAGGCAATCACCACGGTTATCGGCACAAGCCATAAAATACGGTAATAAATCTCATCCCCGATATAATCATAAATCAGTCTGGCAAGAAGCGGATTGAGAAATGCCAGCAGCAGAATGACCGGCACATAGCCAAACAGGATTCTGACAGGCTTTCTTTTCTCCGTAACCAACAGATAAACCAGAGACAGCAAAAACCAGATTACAATCAGTCCCGTACCCATATAGGAACGAAAATATTCATTTTCCACCTTCCACATATAGCTCATGCTATCCCAGATACGATATAACATCTTCATTCTCCTTTAAAGTAACACATACAAAAGCGCCACGCCCACACAGGGAATACAGCATGCGGCAAGCAGTATCAGGAACTTCCATTTCCGATAGCAAAACGCCGCGCAAAGCCCGGTCACCCCCACAAGCATACATACCAAAAGCGTGCCCAGAGAGCTGCACAGGCATGCCGCAGTCAGTGTACACAGCAACAATCCCCAATAAGAAAGGGAAATCTTTTTATTTTCCTGCAAAAATTCCAAAAGCAGATACAGCATAAACAAAAGCATCGGTATAATGATATTGCCCAAAGCCGCTTTCCCCTGCCTGCTTCTCGCAATCATAAAATTTTCTGCCGTATAAAAAGAGTAATCGCCAAACAGCACCAGTAATTCCGTAAGAATCAAAAACAGGGGGATACGCACTCTGTTTTTCGCAAACAGCCTGCTTCCCAGCAGATAAAAAATCGCATACGTCATCGCTATCAACAGGGGCGAAATCATCACATGTGCCACGCTTGCGGTGCGGATTCCGGAAATTCTCGCCAGAAATGCAATCCAGATAGGAAACGGTGCCAGACCGTATCTGGCGTCCAATGCCTCCGCCCCACCGCTGTAAGCGGCTTTCTGATACATCGTATCCGATTCCTCCGCCAGATTTGCCACGGCAATGTAATAGGCGTCGTCCCCGTCCGCATAGGCAAGGCGCACTGCCTGTATCACCTGAAACGCCAAAATCGCCCAGAATATCACCCACAACACGATCTTTTCCGTCCGCTGTTTTTGGGTGAGTGACTCCACCACCCGAAGCTGTGTCCGGCTGTTCTTTTTACGGTACGCAAAAGCAGCCAGCGCCGCCAGCAAAAGAACCGCAATATATCCTGAAAATACCTGCACTACCCTTGTCAAAGTACCTTCCCTTAAAATAAACGGCACTGCAATGACCTCAAATCCTGCCCAGAGCGTCATCTGTCCGCTTATCCACGCAAAGGGAAGATTTCCGGTATGTTTATCCACCGAAAAAAAGAGTGTACCCACCGCCGTGGGAATCAATAACAGCAAAACACTCCACAACAGCATTTTCGCCACCATCATATCCGCATCCATCCTTTACTTTGCACCATTTACTTTCTCCAGCACATAGGCACTGTCCCCGTGGACACTTTGCCCCTGCCAGAGTTCTGACTGAATCCGAAAACCGTATTC
This sequence comes from uncultured Acetatifactor sp., assembly GCA_934426825.1. Classification (GTDB taxonomy): domain Bacteria; phylum Bacillota; class Clostridia; order Lachnospirales; family Lachnospiraceae; genus Acetatifactor. The sequence continues at coordinate 2,099 of CAKRYI010000002.1, forward strand.
CTTCTCCATCTGTTCCAGAATCGAATCACCGTCCACCTCTTCCTTTATCAGCAAAACAACCTGCTGCAGTTCTTCGATGGAGTCCTTATCTTTCCGATTTTTCAGTTCCTCCGGCTTTACCAAAAGTGTCTTTTGATAGTTGGTAAATTCCAGAAGATTTTCATAATATCCCACTCCCTCATATACACAGATACAGGGAAGATAGGCATAATTCTCGGAAGCCTGTCTCTGCAGTCCGTACCCCCGATACATATACGTTCCGTCGTACTGCGCCAGACCGATAATCTGACAAACGACAAGAATACCACTAAACACAAGGGGCATACAGTGTCTTTTTCCCCACTTGCGCATACCGTACCCAATCCTGCCGAGCAACAACACTCCTGCCAATACCACAAACGGAAACAGCGGCATAATGTATCTGTCCACCAGATAGGGAGACATTCTTGCCGCCAGCAAAAAATACCCGGCTACCGGCAAAAGAAACAGGCGCCCTACCTGCGTCACGTTTTCTTCCCCATGAGCTTCCTGCCCTCTCATTTTCCTACTCCGTACCCGCTTAACGATAGCGGCTGTCCCAATGAAAAGCGCCACCACTGCCAGCGCTGCAAACATCACAACACCAAAGGTTCTGCCTGCCAGAATTTCTCCGAAGGATGCCAGTCTCGCGCCATAGCCGGTAAAGCCCTCCGCCAGATTGTCCAGCGCTTCCACACCCCTTCCGCTGGAAAACACGTCCGATATTGCAAACGGGAACAGTACAAGCCCGATAACTGCCGCCGACATCATGGAGCGCATATAACACAGCGCTTCCTTTTTCCTTTTCTGCACCAGTAAAAACAGGAATGTCACCGCCGCCAGAATCAGGCAGTAAAACAGGAAAAAATACTGCGTCAGAAATCCAAGCACCGTAACGGCAATCAGCCCCTTATTGTGCGCCGCAAAGGACTTATCCGTCCACTTTTTCATATGTATGGCAAAAAGAGCCACACAGAAAAAAGTCAAAAGAGCATACATCCGGACCAATAACACCGACGCCATGGCTCCCGTGGAAAGTCCGTAGCAAAGCGCGGCAAGAATTCCCATGCCTCTGGCATATTCCTCCATGCCCGCAAGAATCGCCAGTTTTCTTCCCAGCCCCATCAGTAAAATCAAAATTCCTGTCACTGCTGCAAGATTTATGAGGCAGCCCACAAACGGCTCCGCGCACCTCTGAAACACAGAGGACAGGGTATGAAGCAGCATAAAATGAACCGGAGGGTGATTGTCATCCTTTACGTTAAAATAAACGGACAGATAATCGAATGCGTCCCTGCCGTCCACCGTGATATACTCCTGAAAGGCTTTTGCGTCTATCCACACCGGCTCCCCGTACACATCCGCCTGATAGGAAAGCATTTTGCTGTTTCCCTTGTTTTTCAGGACATCCGCCACCGTGTCCGTCAGATTTTTGAGCGTCTCTCCCGCTGTCTCTCCGCGGATTTCCCGCTCCACGAATTTCGCCAGTCTTCCCTGGGGCTGTGTCGGGACAATCCATGGATTAAACTCCGCATTTGCCAGTTCAAAGCTCAACAGTTCGTCCATATGATAGCCTTCTTTTTGCATGACACCCATGATCAGGGCAAGCAGGCATACCAGTACCGCTATCGCTTCCGGCAGCCACTTATCTATCTGCTTTACTCGGTTCTTTTCCATGACACTACCTTTCCTGTATTTCCTCCACTGCCACGTATCTAAGGCATCCGGCACAGTTTTTCAACATCCATGCCATCCAGAGCAAACCTACCGTAATCGTCTTTTTATAATCCATCATACCCGCGCCGCGCATGGTATACCCAAGCACCATGCACAGGGAGGTGAGCAGGCACATAAAAGCCACTGCCCATACAGATTTTTTCATTCCCACGGATTCCCTCTTTTTCCCAAAAAGAGAACCACAGACTGCCGCCGCCTTTCTGAGCAATACCATCAAAAGCGCTGCCGTAAACCACCAGCAGCCATAGTCCAGATAATATTTTGTGAGAAACGGCGTATGCTGCCGCATGGCATCATAATTACTGCCGGAATAAGAATCATAAAACTTTCCGGATAACTGCCGCTGCAATACAATGGGTGCCAGCGTATAGGCGCCCGCGTCCGCTATAACATCATGTATAATTTCCCCCTTATGCCGGCTCCACGCACCGGCCGCCACTGCAAAAAGCGCTTTCTGCGCACCCGCTGCGCCCAACTGTTCTTTCGTCTTTTCCCAGAGAATCCTCTGCACATTGTCCGCATAGTAATCCACCTGAAAAGCCTCCTGATCCGACAGACATTCCCTGACCTCCTGCGGCAGATAACCATAGTCCTCCGCCATATGAGGCCATGCACACCGGCTTGCCAGTGAAAGAGCTGCCTGTTCCTCCGCACTTACCGTTTCGCCCATTCCCAAAGCCTCTGTTTTCAGCCGTCCGGCGCCCACAATGATTCCCAGCGCAGCCACCATCAGAAGCGCCCGGCAGAGCACCTGCTTATAGGCTTTTACCTTTCCTCCCAAAAAGAGAATGACAACCGGAACCGCTCCAAAATACAAATACTCCGGCGCCATCAAGGAAGCTGCAATCCAGCACGCCAACACTCCCACAAACCGCTTTAGCGTCTGTTCCTTTTGGGAAAGCAAAAGAAAACAGCCCTCCGCCAGCTCCAGTATCAGAAACGAGGACGCAAGCGAATCCGGAGAATTACTCAGGTGGCACTGCATTGCCAACGGAAACGTAACCATGGCAAGCCCTGCCCACACCCGGAACCGTTTCTTTGCTGCCGGAATATGGAAAAGCAGCCTGTAAGCTGCAAAAAATGCTGCCACAAGCTGCACAAGATACCGGATTCCATCAAGGGGCTGCGTCCGTACTGCCCATAAATTGCACGCCATCCAAGCCAGCCCCAGAACAATCTGAACGCTGAACCCGATACATAATATTGCGCCTAATATGGCAAGTATATGTCTGCGCACACCCAAAGAATCAGCCATTATAAAACTCCTTTATGGTATCACAAATAGAATCCACCTGCTCCAGTGTCAGGCCGTAATACATGGGCAGTCTTGCCAGACGTTCACTCTCTTTGGTGGTGTACTTATCCTCACCGTGGAAACGTCCGAACTTCAGTCCTGCCGGTGCCGTATGCAGAGGAATATAGTGGAATACCGACATGACGCCGTGTTCCTTCATATAGCTGATAAATGCCGTTCTCTCCTCAATATCCTTCGCCTTGATGTAGAACATATGCGCATTGTGCACGCATCCTTCCGGCACAGTGGGAAGGTCGATTTTTCCCGCCTCCGCAAGCGGTGTCAGTCTCTCTTTATAGCGGTTCCAGCATGCCAGTCTTGCATCATTAATCTTGTCCGCAATCTCTAACTGCGCATACAGATATGCCGCATTCATGTCACTGGGCAGATAGGAGGAACCATAATTTACCCATGTATATTTATCAATCTGTCCACGGAAAAATTTGCTCCGGTTTGTACCTTTTTCCCGGAGAATCTCCGCATCTTCCACATTCTTTTCGTCACGGATGAGCAGGGCTCCGCCCTCTCCCATGCTGTAATTCTTAGTTTCATGAAAACTAAAGCAGCCGAAGTCACCGATGGTTCCCAGCGCTTTTCCTTTATAGGAAGCCATAATGCCCTGCGCCGCGTCCTCAATCACAATCAGATTGTGACGTTTTGCAATGTCCATAATCGTGTCCATCTCGCAGGATACTCCGGCATAGTGAACCGGTACAATCGCTTTGGTTTTCTCCGTGATGGCATCCTCTATCAGCGTTTCGTCAATGTTCATGGTGTCCGGGCGAATGTCTACAAAAACAGGAACGGCTCCTCTGAGCACAAACGCATCTGCAGTGGAAACAAAGGTATATGCCGGCATGATGACTTCATCCCCCGCCTGAATATTGGCAAGCAATGCCGCAAGCTCCGTGGCATGGGTGCAGGAGGTGGTCAGCAGGCACTTCTTGGTGCCGGTTCTCTCCTCTATCCATTGGTTACACTTTTTCGTGTAAGCTCCGTCTCCGCAAATTTTTTGATTTTGTACACACTCTTTGATATAATCCAGTGCTTTATCCACATAAGGGGGAACATTAAAATTAATCATATCTGCCTCTTTTCTGCGCCTTCACGGCGCCCTCCCTTTTCCTTTTTCTCCTATCGTTTGTGCCAGTCTCCCAACACATTTCCCTCCACATTATCGGTTACCCGGCTGATAATGTATTTGGGTCTGCCTTTTACTTCCTCATAAATTCTTGCGATATAATGTCCGATGACTCCGAGGCTGAGCATGAGAAAACCGCCTACAATCAGAATCAGCAGAATAACGGTGGTAAATCCCTCCACCGCAGTTCCCATCAGATACCGCACCAAAGTCTGAATTGCCAGAATAATACTGAACAGGATTGCCACAACTCCCATAACCGTTACCATCTGCAAAGGCAGGGTACTGAAAGACGTTGCGTTGGTGATGGCATATTTCATCAGACTCCAGAAAGACCACTTGCTCTCCCCGTACAGTCTCTCCTGCACCTCATATTGCACGGACTCCGTGCGGAAACCCGCCCAGAAAGTCAATGCACGGAAAAAAGTATTCCGCTCCGGCAGTTCCAGCAGCACATTCACTACCTTACGGTCCAGCAGCTTAAAGTCGGAGGACGCATTCATGTCCATCTTAATCAGCTTGCTCATAATTTTATAGAACAGACCGGCAAACAATTTGTGTGCCAGACTTTCCTTGCCGCGGCTCAGCTTGATTCCTTCCACAATTTCGGCGCCGTTCCGCCACTTTTCCCACATCTGTGGAATCACGGCAGGCGGATGCTGCAAATCGCAGTCCATCACAATCACGGCATCTCCCGTTGTCAGTTCCAGTCCGGCAAAAATAGCCGCCTCCTTGCCAAAGTTGCGGCTGAACACCGCTCCCTTTACATGGGGATTTGCCGCCGCTGCTTTCTCGATTTCCTCATAAGTGCGGTCTTTGGAACCGTCGCTGATAAATACCAGCTCATAGGGAATCCCATGCTGCTCCAAAAGCTCCGATAATACCTTTGTTGTATTGGCTATATTCTGTTCTTCATTATACGCCGGCAATACGATAGATAATAATGCCATCTGTATTCCTCCATCTTTCAGCGGTTCTCTTTCTTATGAACCGTTCTTTAATCTCTTCCGATATTTTCCGTGCGGACATACAAAATTCCATCCACCACCTTTGTGGATTCCTGCCCCGGAAAACTGTCCATTTTCACATATTCCTCGGAAAAGTAAATCTTTCCCATGGTTTCCTCGTCCACAAAATTCAAGGTGGCGCCCAGATAATTTTGCATAAATGCCTGATAGTTGGCTCCGGTATATAAAAGGCTGTCCCCGGAAAGCCCAATCATTCCGCCGGTCACATCCTCCGTGATGTCCGTCACCGGAAATTCATCCGTTCCCACCACACCTAACACGGCAACCGGGATCCCCTGATAATATCCGGGGGTCTGTTCAATGCGGTCTAACAGACGCACACAATAGGCGTATGTTTTTTCATACCGCTTCTGCAGATTGGAATACCCGATATTGTCCGTCACTCCGTAATTAAACGCCAGCACAAAAGCCGCACACAGGGCACACCATTGCAGCACGCCCGTCCGTTTCCCCTGTCTGTCGTAATATTCCAGAAACGCCAGTATCAGAATAGGATAGACCACCCACTGATAACGCATCAGCAAATGATAATTCACTTCCGGTGAAATCAGCAAAATCACATTGGTTGCCAACGGAAGTCCCACTGCCAACAAACCTATTATAACGAAAAATGCCGGTTTCTTCCACCATTTTCTCAAAACCGCCATTCCGGCTACCGCTCCGCAGAGGGAAAGTAACAGCAAAATCCATGCAAGAACGGAAAAAACGTTGTTGTACAGCACGTTTCCTTTTATGGTAAAGGTTGCAAAATCCGCATACATGGTGCGAAGAACCGTAAGAATCCCTGCCTTTTCCGCTGCTCCTCCGGTGAGTCCGCCGTTGATTCCCTGATACGAATCCAGTTGTTTTCCCTGTATCGCCAAAAGCAGATAGAGCATCACAAGGTACAGACCGCTCCCTAAAATCCCCATATACAGATAGTGCAGAACTGCCTTAACCTTATCTTTTATCTCTCCGTCCTCTGCCAGACGAATCACAATGCAGTAAATGCACAACAGCACCGTAAAGGGCAGGTACGCCTGATAGGTTCCCATGCTAAGGGCGAGGCACACCGCTCCCGGCAAAAATCCCAGCCTGCTCTTTTTGGTGAAAAGCACCGAAAGCACCGAAAGCAATAGGGCAAGCATATATCCGTCCATGGTAAAAATATAGGCAAAGGTTGACGCGACCGCGGGAAAGGACACAAGCAGCGCTGCCGTCAGCACAATCGTCCATGTTGTTTTCAGTTCCAACAGTTCCGTCAAAGCGGCAGCTGTGCAGGAAAGGAACAGCAGGCTCAAAAGACCTATGAGCCACGGCAATGTGAAATAGGAGGAAAATCCGCATGCCACTGTCAGGAACCACCTGCCGGAGGTAATCATGTTCTGGTCAAAGTGCATGCTTCCCAGCCCGTCATGGTTGGGAATATCCGAAATCATGGCAGGCAGATGCACCGCCAGTCCAATCAAAAAAGCGGACAAAAATGCAATCTTCCATTCTCTTTTCAAATGCGTTTTTACTGTTTTAAATGCTTCTGTCGGTGTCAACATTTTTACACTTCCTTTTATTCTGAAAGAAATTCATAAACCGTGCGGGCAATGAGTTTTCTGCCCTCCTCATTGGGGTGCAGTCCATCCCTGGTGTAGATTTCCCAGTCACTCCAGTTTGCATGGGGATAAAAATCGTGGTACAAATCCAGCACCTCCACTCCCATCTCCTGTGCAACCTGCTTTTCCGCCTCCACATAGTTCTCTAAAACACCACCGCCCAAATCATATTGTTCACAGGTAAGCTGCGGTATCTCATTCGCCGGATACCAGCTGTAGGTCGGTGTTATCAAAACAATCCGCAGATTGGGATATGCTTTTTGCAAAGTTTTTATCGTGCTGCGGAGCGCCCCCGTAAAAGTATGCGCATCATAGGCATTCTGTGGATTTTCCAACAAAACACCCGCATGATAATCATTTATTCCGTGTTCGATAAATAAAACTTCCAAACCGTCAAAGTCCACCGTCTCCATCATATCAATGGCGATGGTAAAATAATAGGTGGCGGATTCTCTGCTGTGAACCGTCTGCTGTACCCCGAAATCCTTTGTCGCAATGGATTGGGCAAACGCCTGCATACACAATCCGTCCTTGGTATAGGCAGGTCGTTCCTCCCCGGAAAGCCGGGACATACCGGTGCCTCCCAGTGCACCGTTGAACACCTGAGTCCCCAGCATTTCTCCAAGCAGGGAAGTCACCGAAGTTTCATCCCTGCATTCTCCCAAGATACTGTCCCCCATCACCATCACTTTGGCATGGGTTTCCTCTTTCACCTGTCTCCTGTCCCGGAAAGTAAGCGCAAACAGACCGGCAAACAAAAGTATGGCAATTACCGTATATAAAATTGCTCTCTTATACCTTTTCAATTACCGTCCGCCGCTCCTTTCCTTCCTATTGCTCTACTGCCTCTTCACCGGTTCATACCCTGCCCACGGGCAATTTTACGGATTATCCACTCTGTTCATTTTCATTGTCATCAACGCTTCCGCAATGCGCCCGGCGCCGCGACCGTCCACCAGTTCCTGTGCACGCCGGCTGTATCGTTCCCTCGCCGTTTTATCCGCCGCCAGTTTTCCCAGCCGTAAAGCAATCTGCTCCGGCATTTTTTCACCGTCTGTCAGATAATTTCCGCCGTAACAGGCTATGTTCCGATTTGCAAAAGCCTCCACCATTCTCTCCTGATTCTCCACAAAGGAAAAGCAGAGAATCGGCACTCCCACAGCGCACAACTCATACATGGTGGAGCCGCCCGCCGTAATGGCAATATCACATCTGCCCATTAATTCCGACATATTTGTCACATTTTGGTGAATACAGATATTTTCGTGTTTTGCCTCCAGTTCTTTTAGCTGCGGCAAATAAGTATTAAATGCGCCGCTCACCACATGATACTTTAAGTCCGCAGTTTCCGGTTGTCTCAGGACACTCTTCAGAATTTTGCCCGCCAGATTGTACCTGTCGCTTCCCCCGGTGGTAATCAGAATCTCTTTTGCCTCTTCCCGGACAGGACACACTTCCTTCCTCTGAAATTCCCGCCTGAGAGGCACATATGCCATTCCCAGCAAGAAACGGGTATCCTCTTTGCCGGGCTTCTCCCTGTAGGGAAGCAGTTCCCCGTATATGTTATAGTTAATCACCATATCCACCGGATAGGGAAAACTGCATAAATCGTCCATATAAGCAGTTCTGCAAATTTCGCCCAACTCCCGCAGATAGGAATCTGTCACAAAATAGCTGTCCACAAGGCACAAATCCGGCTGTTGCTCTTTCGCCAGACTGTGAAGCAGCGGAATTTCTTCCTCCATCCTGTCATAAGCGCCGTGAAGAATCCGGTACTGCTGCCCCTTTGCCTCCAATAAAGCCGCCGGGGAATCATCTGCCGTCAAAAAACAGACCTGTTCCCCTCTGTCTTTCAGCTCCTCTGCCACCGACAGACAGCGCATCAAATGCCCGCTTCCGATTCTGCTGTTTGCGTCCGCCCTAATCCAAATCATTTACATTCTCCATCGGTTGACTGTCTTTCTTTTCGGAAAATCAGGTGGTCGCCTTCCGTCTCCTCCCGATACCCCAGTTCCCGGAATATTTTCACGGAGGCTGCATTGTCCTTTTTCACTCTTGCCACCATAACCTGTCCCGGAATCTTCTGCTCCTTAAGCCAGTTTTCACCCTCGCGAAGCATTGCTTTTCCATATCCTCTGCCCCGGTACTCACAGGCTGTCTGGTAGCTGATTTCCACCGCTCCGTCCAGTATATCCACCCGGAAAAGCCCCACCGGTGTCTTTCCGTGATAGCAAAGATACAGCTTTCTCGTATCACTCTTTAAGCTGTCCCTGTACCACTTTTCATGGGTTTCCCATGAAATCTGTTCCTGCGTGAAAGACTGTTGTCTGGTAGCCTCATCATTTGCCCACTGAAAAACCAGCTCCATATCGCTCTCGCACGCAGGTGCGAACGACAAATATTCCGTAACGGCATCCGCCCGAAGCGGAGTTCCCCTGTCCATACTGCAATTACATTTTTTCCCCAGCACATGCTCATATTCTCTGGGGTGCATTCCATAACCGGGACGGATTACCCGGATATTTTCCTCCGTAAAAGTGTCCCCCGCTTTCATGTCCTGTACCACAAACAGTGACTTGCGGAAAACAATATTGCTCTTTTCCTGATTCTCCATGCCGTAACATACGCAGCCTTTTGCCTTCTCCGCCTGCCGTACATCATGCACCATTGCCGCAAATTCTTCCGGTGTCATGGAAAAAGAAGAATCCGGATTTTCTATCTCCCTTCCGAGGCAGATATGCTTTTCAATAATGGAGCCGCCCATTGCCACTGCCGTCACGGCTGCCACACCTCCCATGGAATGGTCGGACAGCCCCACCGGCACGTCGAAGGACTCCCTCATGTCCAGCATGGTTGCCAGATTCATTTCATCGGTGATGGCGGGATAAGCGCTGGCGCACCTGAGCAGTGCAAAATTCTCATTGCCGGTACTGCGAATGGTCTCCACCGCCTCTTTAATCTCCGCAAACGTAGACATTCCCGTGGACAATATCATTGGTTTCCCCTGCATTGCCGTGTAACGGATCAGCGGAATATCCACCAATTCAAAGGACGCAATCTTATAAAATTCCAGTCCGATTCCTTCCAGGAAATCCACTGCCGTTTTATCAAAAGGGGTAGACAGAAAATCAATGCCGATTTTGTCCGCCTCATCCTTCAATTCCTGCTGCCACTCCCACGGAGTGTACGCCTTGCTGTAGAGGCTGTACAGATTTTCCCCTTCCCATGTACCGTCCTCAATCTGAAAATAAGAGTTATGGCAGTCTATGGTAATGGTATCCGGGGTGTATGTCTGGATTTTCACGCAGTCCGCACCGCACTTCTTTGCCACATGAATAATCTCTTTTGCCCGCTCTATGCTTCCGGCGTGGTTTGCCGACATTTCTGCAATAATATAGGCAGGCTGCCCCTCTCCAATCAGACGGTTTTTAATCCTGATTTGTTTCATTGCGGATTTCCTCCATTGTCTTCTGTTCCCCTAAGCATCCGGAATTTCACTTCCGCTATCTTCCAGTCCTCCAAAGTATCAATATCCTGAATCTCCATCTCCGGCAGCTCAAGGGGCACCGTTTTGTCCATAATCAGATTCTTCTGCTCTAAATAGCTTGCCACCCGCAGGAAATAAAACTGTCCCACATCATGATAAAAAGGCTCCAAATCCTGGGAACGGGAATTGCGGTACTGCGGCCATTTGAACTTCAGATACCCGTTTTCCTCCACTACGCACCGCTGCGGCGGAAAGCTGAACCGAACCACCGGTAGCACCGTATCTGCCTCTTTTTCTTCCAAAAGCGCCGCCGCCTGTCGTAACTTTTCTGCGGTGATAAACGGAGCCGTGGGATAGATACAGCACGCCACGTTAAAGCGAATCCCTCTCTTTTCATACTCCTCCAGCACTTCCATCAGCACATCATTGGTGGTGGCATAGTCATTTGCGGTTCTCTCACTCCGCAAAAAAGGAACCTCCGCTCCGTATTTCTTTGCGGTTTCCGCAATTTCGGCATCGTCCGTGGACACCATGACCGTATCAAAAATTCCCGACTGCAATGCCGCTTCAACGGAATAAGCCAGTATCGGTTTTCCACAAAATTCTTTGATATTTTTGCGGGGGATTCTCTTACTTCCGCCCCTTGCCGTTATAATTGCAATTCGTCTCATTTTCTACTTTCCACTCCCATCCGGCAGTTTGCCCCGTTCCACGGTCACTTTTCCGTTTTCTACCCGGTAAACAATGTCGCACTTTTCAATGGTCTGTAACCGGTGCGCAATAATAATCAGCGTTTTCTTGCCGTGCAGCCGGTTGATGGACTCCATAATTGCCGCTTCCGTATCGTTGTCCAGTGCGGAGGTTGCCTCATCTAAAATCATAACCTCCGGGTTGTTGTACAGTGCTCTTGCAATACCGATTCTCTGTCTCTGTCCGCCGGAAAGACGGATACCTCTCTCTCCGATACCGGTCTCTAAGCCCTCCGGCAGTGTCTTTACAAATTCATCCAACTGGGCTTCCTTCAAAACCTCCCACAGACGCTTTTCATCAATCTTGTCCTCCGGCACGCCGAAAGCCACATTTTTGCGAATCGTATCGTCCAGCATGAAAATCATCTGGGGGATGTATCCGATATTTTTTATCCACTTGCGATAATGCTCTTTCACATCCACGCCGTCCGCATAAACCGTTCCCGTGCGTGTCTCCAATAGTCCCAGCAATATGTCAACCACGGTACTCTTACCGGCACCGGACGTACCGACAATGCCGACGGAATACCCTACCGGAATCGTGAGATTTGCCCGGTCGAAAATCAGCTTTTCCGTGTTGGGATAAGCATACGTAATTTCTTTTAATTCGATTGCCTTTGTCACCGGCAGTTTTTCATCCTCATCCGTTGCAAAGGACATGTCCACTTTTTCCCCGTTGATTTCGTCCTGCAGATTGTCGCTGACGCCCATGAAAAACGGCTCAAAATAGGCAATGGAGTTAATCTGGTTGTTAATACGGTTCACACAGGGAAGCAGCACCAGCGAGGCAGCGGCGAGCGTACTCATAACTCCCATCAGCTCCTCGGACGATGCGCCGGACAACACCTGCACAATCATGTACCCCATCATTGTGGCTACACAGACCGTCTCGATTAAAAGTTTGGGAATGTTGTTGTACAGACTGTAGCGCTGCACGGCGTCCACATACCCTTTTCCGCATTTCTGATACTCGGAGACAAAATACTGCTCCTTGCCGGACACCTTCACCTCTTTGATTCCCTGCACAGTCTGGGAAATCCATTTAAACAGGCCGCTGTAATAATCCTGATTGTCCTTGCCCGCTTTATACATGATAGGTTTCAGAACCTTTTTAATCACTAACATTAATACAATTAACACAACCGCCATGAGTACCGTCATGGTACCGTTGCTCACGAAACAGAAAGAAATAATAAAAATCGAAACCACGCCGTCCGACAGAAGCTGCAGCAGGGAAAGAATCAGCGCATACATGTTATTCACGTCGGAAGTAATGCTTCTCTGCACCACTGCGGTGTCCGCATTGAGATAAAACTCATACCCTCTGCGCAGATAATTGCGCATCATGCGCTCCGAGGTGCGGAACTGGTTGGTGTATACAAAAGAAAACGTGAGCTTCTGCTGTACATACAGGAAAACATTTTTTACCACAAACACAAGCACCAGCAGTACCATTACCGTGATGGAAAAATGGGTGTAGCTGTCGCTGCCTAAAATCTGATAACACATTTCCGCCACCCTGCTCTGCGCCACCGCCTCCGGGTCAATCACCACATTTACCACTTCCACCAAAAGGCTCACACCGGCAGTCTGCAAAAAGGCGCCGATAACCATCATCACGACCAGTCCCAGCATTGCGCGCTTCTGCCTGCCGTCCAATAAAACACGAAGTTTCTTTATTATCTGTAACATGGAGTCTCCTTCATTCTCTTTTGCTAAATTCGCCTGAAAGGGCATACTATATGTATTATACCCTTTCTCTTGCCGATAAGCAAACCATTTGTCATTTTACACGCCCTATGCTATAATGACGCCATAACATATATTAGGAGGTTCCAGCATGGATTCCAACTTTGAACCCGAAATATCTACTATAAAATATCCCGAAGAAGGCAGGCAAATGTATGATTTAGCCGCCAGACTTTTCCCTATTGGCAGAAGTCTTACCGGAGAAGGAGTGCGCGAGAGCCTGCGTATCCTGCAGGAAGAAATTCCTGAACTGCAGATTTGCTCCGTTCCCAGCGGCACACAGGTATTTGACTGGACCATTCCTCAGGAATGGGAAATTCGGGATGCGTATATCGAGGATTCCCAGGGAAACCGCATTGTGGACTATAAGGAAAACAACCTGCACGTTATCGGTTATTCCACACCGGTGGACAAGTATGTGGATCTGGAGGAACTTCTCCCCTATATCCGCGTGGAAGAGTCACAGCCGGATGTGATTCCTTACGTCACCTCCTATTACTCTCCCCGGTTCGGATTTTGTATGAGCAAAAAGCAACGGGACTCTCTTCGTCCCGGAACTTATCATATGGTAATAGACAGCCACCACTTTGACGGCGTACTAAATTACGGAGAATTACTGCTTCCCGGGAAATCAAAAAAGGAAGTCCTGCTCTCCACCTATATCTGCCATCCTTCCATGGCAAACAATGAGCTTTCCGGTCCGGTGCTTGTAACCCAACTGGTGAAATGGCTGAAAACCCAAAATCGTCAGTTAAGCTACCGCATTGTTATCGTGCCGGAAACCATCGGATCCATCACTTACTTAAGCCGCCATCTGCCGGAAATGAAACAAAACACCATTGCCGGTTTCGTGCTTACCTGTGTCGGCGACAACAGAGCCTACTCCTATCTGGAATCCCGTGAGGGCAATACTTTGGCAGACCGCTGCCTTACCAACATTCTGGAATATGCGGCTCCTGACTACTGCCATTACAGCTATTTAGAACGCGGTTCTGATGAAAGGCAGTACAATGCCCCCGGTGTCGACCTCCCGGTATGCGATTTCTGCCGTTCCAAGTACGGTGAATATCCGGAGTATCACACCTCCGCCGACGATATGAATCTGATTTCCCCCGAAGGTCTTGCCGGCTCCTATGACATTATGGTACAGGTATTGTCCGCGCTGGAAATGAATCATTATTACAAAGTAAACTGCCTGTGCGAACCCCAGTTGGGCAAACGGGGACTTTACCCCACGGAAAGCCGCAAGGGCATTTACCATGAAGTCAAGAAAATGACTAACTTTATTGCCTACGCCGACGGCAACAGAGATTTCATTGATATCAGTACAAAAATCGGAGTCTCCATGGAAGAACTGCTTCCCATTTTGACAAAGCTGTTGGACAGCGGACTTCTCTCCATTGCAGACAAATCCATTACAGAGGACGGCAGCACATGCTTTTAAGTATCATTGTACCGGTATACAATATGACAGGCGGCGGCAAACTGGCATATTGCCTGCGTTCCCTGTTGGAACAGAATCTTTCGGACTACGAAATCATTGCCGTGGACGACAAATCCACGGACGATTCCTTGAAGGTTCTGTATGATTTTCGAAAAGAATACGGGGAACGGTTAAAGGTCATTGCTTCCCCGGAAAACCGCAAGCAGGGCGGTGCAAGGAACCTTGGTCTTTCCGCGGCTGCGGGAGACTGGATTGGTTTTGTGGACAGTGACGACTGGGTGGCAAAGGATATGTTCTCCAAACTGCTTGACAAGGCTGCGCAGACCGGCGCAGACGTTGTCGGCTGCGATTATCTGATTACCGACACCCTCGGCGGGGAAGATGGAACTCCCGTCTGCAACAATAACGATTCCCAGACCGGTATTCTGGATGAGGACAAATACCGGGATATCATTCTCACCCCCGGCAGCATGGTTATCAAAATTTACCGCCGAACTCTTTTTACGGAAAAGGGAATTCGTTTTCCCGAAAAAATGTTTTACGAGGATAATGCCATCTGCGCCTTTCCGCTTCTGTATGCAAAGCGCTTTGAGCGGGTGAAGGAATGCCTGTATTACTATTATCAGCATGATGCCTCCACCGTGCACGTCATCACGACGGACAAATGCAGAGACCGGATGCGTGCCATGGAAATTTTTATGGATGAGGCCAAAAAAAGAGGATTTTATCCACGGTTTGCCCCGGAAATCGAGTACAAGCTGTATGAATTGGGATACCGCAACACGCTGTTTTCCTATGTACAGACTGAAAAACACCCGGATATGCAATTCCTGTATGAACTGCGGGACTATCTGCTTTCCCACACACCCCATATTCAGGGAAATTTCTATTATCAGGAAAAGACTGATGCGGAAACCAAAAAGCTGACAGCCCTGCACCTTAAGAATCCCCGTCGGTTTTTGTTGTATTACCGGCTGCTGCACTTTTACCGTAAATTGCGCGGTCATTTCTAATGCCAATTTTTAAAAGCAGCAATCTACCCATATGGGAAATTTAGTGTTTTAAGGAAAGCATTGCATATTGTTTATTTTTTAGGAAGAATTTTTATAAAAAGAAAAGAGAGTATCATGAAAAAGAACGGATGTATCTATATCTGCCATACCTTTTATCAGGTATATGTCAGTATTTTAAAGGAATTGAAAAAACCGGTGGAAGAGCGGGGGCAGGCAACTTTAATGCTCAGCACCATGTCCAATGATTTCACCGCCTGCAAAGGGCGGGTGGAGAGCACACACCTGTTCCGCGAGGTCATTATGTTTGAGGAAACCCGCGATTATCCGCAGTTACAGAAATATCGTGAGGACAAGGGAAATATTGTTTTGAATATGATTGCCCGCATCAAATATACCAAAAAGCTCGCCAGACTGACCGAGCCGTTAGTTCCCGTGGATTTGAGAACCTATGAGGACATCTATGTTTATTGCGATGCAGACCCCATCGGATACTATCTGAATTACAAAAAAATACCCTATCACGCCTGCGAGGATGCCACTAATTTCCTTGCTTACTACGATGAGGCTCACTACGAAAACAGAGGACATTTTAAATTAAAAGCATTTTTGTCCTCCAAATGCAATCTGATTTTCGTTCAGAACGGTTACGGAAAGTACTGTATTGATATGGAGGTCAACAATATTGCCGCCATCGAGCATTACTGCCCCCGTTTTGTGGAAGTACCTTTGGAAAAACTGGAAGCTGGAATTTCCCCGGAAGATGCGGATTTAATTTTACAGGCATTTGTGCCGGACAAGGACAAGCTGTTAAAACAGATAGCCGACAGCGGGAAAGACAAGGACAAGATTCTGATTCTGACAGAGCCTCTCTGCAGTCTTGAAGTCAGAGAAAGGCTGTTCCGCGATTTGATTCACACCTACGAAGCAGAGGGCACGGTCTATTTAAAGCAGCACCCCAGAGATTATCTGGATTACCGCACTCTCTTTGCGGAATATCCGCAGTTTGATGCCTGTATGCCAATGGAAGTACTGAATTATTTCCCCGGTCTGCATTTCAAGAAAGTGGTGGGAATTTGGACAGAAATGAAGGCGCTCCGCTTTGCTGACGAGATCGTGCGTCTGGGCGCGCCTTTCATGGATAAATACGAGGATCCGGAAATTCACCGCGGCGTAAAATAGTATCTATAAATGCCGGCGCCTATAAATGCACGATAATGTAATCCCCCATATCCACAATATATCCCTCTTGTGGGTATTGGGGCAGGGACAGGGACATAACCTCTATGTCCTGATAAAGTGATATATCCGTAAACGGCACCAGTTCATGTCCGTGCAGGGAAAAGAATGTGGTCAGTTCCGCATCGGAGTCAAACGCGTACCGTCCCCAGTCAATCACGGAGAGCGCCGGTGTCTGTGCCACCCACACTCCGTAGCTACGGTTAAACTTTTCCAACAGATGTTCATCCACCATGTCCGTGATACGCTTCATCTTGTAATACGTCTCAGAGCCATATGCCACATAGGCGTCCCCGATAATTCCTTTCGGCACTTCCCATGTATTCGTAAAAATAACCGGCTTATTCGTATCAAATTTGCTTTCCAAATCGTAGGAAATGCGGGACACCATCTCCTTGGCATTCTGATATTTCATATCATCCACATAAAACCAGTGGGTCATATCCATGCACTGATTCCACAAAACCGCACTCAGCATAACAACCACTACGCCCTTGCCCGCACGGCACGCCCGGTATCTGATTCCCTTACTCTGTCTTGGTTCTTTCCACAGTCCCCGGCAGGCATACACAAACAATAGCACTCCATACCCACATATCACCGGCAAAAACTGCGCGGAACGGTAATAGGTTGCCTTTCCCTCCACAATGGCTAACAGAAAAGAAACCACCAAACTGCCAAGACACAAAATGGCAATCCACAAATCCCGGTTCCGAATCATCCGGTAAATACTGTAACCGACGATAAATACGGAAGCGAACACAAATATTTTAATGGGATAATACGCATATCCGAACACGCCATACATGACAAACAGGCGTTTCAGCACCATGGCAAGCTCGCTGAACGCTCCCGGCTCAAACAGCCACCCCGCCATTTCCGTAACAGAGCGCCGGATTGCCGCTTCCTTCAGATATTCCAAGCCAAACACTTTCGTCACTGCCGCAATCATGACGCTGCGCATCACCATGGCAAGCAGCGCCACGCCTATTGCCACGCCCAGTTTTTTCCACACACTCACGCGGGTTTTCGCAATTCTCTCTGTCATAAGTATCAGGCAGACGCCTAACAGCCACACCACCATAAAGGACTCGTAACATCCCACTCCTATCCACAAAAGTACCGCACTGAGCAGATACTTTTTTATGCCCTTCTGTCTGAAAAGCCACAGACTGAGTCCGCAGCACAGATACCCAATGGCAATGGCATTGTGCAGATAATAGGTGTATACCTCGCTGATTAAAGGACAGGAAAGAAAAATACAGGCAAAAAAGTAATATCCCGCTTTGGGCAGCCAGTCTCCCAAAATGTCATAAAACAGGGCGCACCATACCGTGACAGCCGCCATCAGAATCAAAACTCCCGCCAAATCCGACAAAAAAGGCGTCAATTCTGCCACATGTACAACCTTGTTCAACAGAAACATCACCCATCTGCCCACAATGGCAGCCAGTCCTTCGTCAAAATAGTACAGGCTGGGCGTATCGTCAATGCCGATGGTAAAGTGCGTCACCTTATACCCATAGCCGCAAATGGCAGTAAGCAGCAATAAAAGCAAATATTTTTTATCTCCGGCAAATGACCAAAACGCATTCCACCTTTTTTTCATCATCCCTCAGTTCCTTTCCAACTCAGCCGATAAATCACATAATCATAATACATATAATGAAAACTCTTCACCTCTTCATAGGAAAAGGCATCCGACATTGCCTCCGGTGTGTCCCCGGCAAAGCAAAGATACCAAATATTTCCCTGCACACCCGCAAGCTGATTATAGTCCGTCAAAGCCTCCGTATTGGCAAACGGCGTCTTATACGGCTTATAGAGATAAATATAATAGGGCATTTCCGGATGGTAAATATCCAAAAGCAGCGGATGAATGGTCGGCACCACAAATACATCTTCCGTGGAAACCTGTTCCTCGTAAAATCTTTCGTAGCTATCCAGTCCCTTGTCATATTCCAGCTTCCACTCGGATTGATACTGCAGTACAAAGCAGACCACTGCTGCCGCCAGCACGCCCCACCACAGTTTCTTTCCTTCCAACTGCCGCATGCCAAAGGCATAGAATAACATCAAAAATCCGAAGCCCGGGAACACGTATCTGCCCAAAAAGCAGTTGTTCATATAAGTAGATACCAATACTCCGGTGAGAATGGTAAGCCCCAGCGCACCCATGCCGACCGCCGGCGCGTAATTCTTTGTTTCCCGCATACGGTCCACGGCAAGGTAGCCTAACACTACCGCAATGCCCATGCCAAGAAAAACCACCCAGCCGATAGGCGTTTCCAATGCGGAAAACCATTCCTTGCAGTAATCCATAAACGACAGAATGGTTGCCCTGTCACTTACCGAACCGGTATCGTAGCGCATCCGCAGCACCATCTGCATACCGGTAACCACCAGCCACGGGGCAAACGCCACCGAGACAACAATGCCGCAGATAATCAGTTTTTTCACCTTTTCCTTCTGTCCGCTGCGAATCAGCACAATCAAAAACAGCACATAAAGCCAGAAAGTGTGTATCAGGGCAAAGGTATGGCAGTACATGGTACAAATGCTGGCAAGACAGAAAAGAATCCACTTTTTCTTTGTGGCGTCCTTGTAAATGTCATATGCCAGACAGCCGGTTAATGTCATGAAAAACAAAGCGAAGGCATACATTCTCACGTTTCCCGCCTGCACCGACATAATGGGCATCAGCAGGGAAAACAGCATGAAATAAACGGAAATCTTTTGGTCAAAGAGCTTTCGGATATAGTATTTTCCCAGCATCAGATACCCCATCATAAAAAACAGGGACATCAGTTTCAGCCCCTGATAATGGGGTCCGCTGCCGCAAAGCAGATAAACTAACTTTAAACAGCCGTAATAAAAAGGGGAATGTGCGTCCACCGCCGTAATATAAAGGAGCCTGCTCCACGGCAGTGCCACCATTGCCGCCGAATATGCCTCGTCATACCAGAGATTGTTGGTAAGGCACAGGGCATCCCAGACTACAAACGCTATGACCGGCAGTGCATGCCAGATTATTTTTTTGTTCACTATGATTCGATTCATACACATTCTCCCATAGCACAATAGCAATTCTTTCTATCTTCATTTCCTATAATACAGATTTTGTCAGCTAAGGAACACTGACCTATATGCTTCAAAATCAGGGATGGCATTTTTACCTTTTTATGTTAAAATTAAGAAAGTAATAAATCAAAAGAAGGAGACTTTTCATATGATGAAAATTCATACACGTTTTTCCAACTCCAGAAATTTTCAATGGCTCATCCCGCTATTTATTACCACAGTAGTCATTCTTGCCATCATTTATATAATGCCTTCTTATATAAGCACAACAGAAATCAAAAAAGACGATTTTAAGCGTATCGCCTCGGAAGAATATGATTCTATTTTTCTCTCCCAATATCCCCTTGACACCTTTCAGCAGGAAAATTTTTCTACTTACCGGGGACTCAATGTGATTAAAATGCAAAAACAACTCACCAAATACTCTGATTTAACGGAATACATCGATTATATTTTTTCTCAGCAACCGGAACTTTCCATTTTATATCTTGGTATATCTCCCTGGAAAACATCCGCCGCAGAACTATTATCTATCACAAACAATCATCCGTCAACCACCTTTGAGATTCTTCTGGAATGTCCTTCCATGCAGTTCTGGCAGGAACTATCTGGCAAAAAATACTCTCAGACTTTAGCCGATTACCATGATTTTATTTCCGGCATTAGTACCTCATCCAATTGCTATGTTTATGACTACACTTCAGATTATTGGCTCATTGCCAATCCCGGTAATTATCAATGGCTTGACTCTTCTCATACCAAAACAGTAAATGAAACTGTAGCAAAAATGTTGTTCCTTAATACCTTTTGTGACCACAACCACCGGATAACGTCTGAAAATTATATGGATTACTATAATCGTTTGCAGGAATTGACACAACAAGACCGAGACCTGCCTCCTTCATATCCGGATTTTTCAGATAAATGTATTATCTTTTTTGGAGACAGTGTTATCGGCAATTATACCGGAAGTACATCCATTCCAGGGGTTGTTGCCGGACTGAGCAAGGCTGTCACCTATAATCTGGGAATTGGTGGAAGTTGCGCCGCCAGTTCATCCGACAACTCCCTTCCAGCTCTAAACGATGTCGTTGATGCTTTCTTGGCAGGTGACATTTCTTCCCTACCCGCAAATACGCCCTGCACCAATAATTTAATTGACTATTTAGAAACATCCTCTAATCCAGCAAATATGTGCTTTGTCATCAATTATGGGTTAAATGACTACTTTGTGGGCAATCCGGTCCAGAACAATAATCTTTTGGACGAATACACCTACGCCGGTGCCATTCGTTCAGCAGTTCACAAACTGAAAACTGCTTATCCAGACGCTGAAATTCTCTTAAATTGCCCAAACTTCAGCATCAACTTTGAAAACGGTACATTAATTAATTCTGAGCAGGGTGGGGTTCTGACAGATTATGTCGATACCACGGTCACTCTGGGGGAAGAACTTTCTGTATATGTCCTGAATAATTATGAATTACTGGGAATAAATGCTGAAAATTATTACCGCTACCTGGATGATGATACACATCCTAACAATGCAACCCGTTTTACTATAGGACAGATGATTATCCATTCCCTGTCTTCCCACTAATATCTTTCGTATACCACCATGTCTGAGTCTCTAGCAATCTCCCGGTATCCGGCATTGTTGCAGAGTTTGTCAATGCTGCCTCCTGCCACTGTGGCAAGGTAACGGCTGTTCAGGGACTCCAAATGTTCGGTGACATAATCCGGCATACAACAACTGATACCGAATCCCTCCGGCAGACTGTAGAGAAGCTGCCATTTCAGGCTGACTGTGGTAGTGGCAGACGTTTCTGCTGTGTCATTAATTGCGTCGGTCTGTGCCACCGCATCGCCGCCTGCTTCCAGCGGTTCCGCTGCGTCACCGGCTGCACCGGTCTGTTCCACCGTATCACTGAACACCCAGATTACGGAATTGGTGTAATTGGGTACATTTTCTTCCGATAATTTCAGGTTTTCTCCAAAAACAGTTCTCCATTCCTCCACCTGCGTCACCAGTTCCTGCTGTGCAAAAGGCACCTGATAATCATACGGGTCAACCGCCATATACATGTAGAGATAAGCAAAGGTTGCGCCCAAAAGCACCACCTTTTTGAAAGTTCTGGTGCGCATGAGACTGACTATGAAAACGCCGACCGCCATAAAAGTCAGCAGATGTTTGCTGCCCTCCGTCAGCTTATACATGAGCAATAACGCAAACAACATTCCGATGAAGCTGAACAATAAATGCGCTTCCACAACGAGACGGGTCTTCAGCGTTACCGGCTCGCGGTTTGTTTTCACTATGTCGGTACTCTCCGCTTCGGTGTTCTTCTGTTCCTCTTTTTCAGCCTTTTCTTCTTTGCGCACAGTCCTCCAGTCCGCCACCGTCTGCCACAAGAGAATTGCCATCATTACCAGATAGCCGCCGAAAAACGCTCCCGACGCCAGTCCGCTCCGGAATCCCTCCACGGTATGCCTCCAGAACGCAGTTCCCATATAATACAGGGTTCCGAAGAAATTGTGGAATCCGGCACAGATGCCGTCCGTGAAAAAGGTGGTAATCCACTCCGTGAAAAACAGGGGTGCAAAATATTCCGCCCCCAGATAATGCTTAATCAGCGCATAACATCCCAACACCACGCAAAGCACTGCACCGGAACCAAGAACTCCCTTCCACCTGTTCTTTCTCACCCACAGGAAAACGGGCAATAGCAAAAACAGCAGCATATAAGGGCGCATCAAAGTCAACAGTCCCGAAAGGACAAATAAAAGCACCAGCTTGTAAGTTTTTGTGTTTTCAAGGTAATTAATGGTCAGCGCATAAAAGACAATCAGCATGCTGAAACAGATAATCTCCGGCATGCCCGAAAGCATATACCGCACAAAGGGCGTGTACAGACAGAAAAGAAGCGTCAGCGCACCTATCTGTTTCCAGCTTGGTTTTACCAGCCACACAAACAAAAACATGGCAAGGGTCAAAAGCAGAATATTGCAGATAATGGGGGAAAGCAGATTCCAGCCAAACAAAAGTCCCCACAAAATCCACGGGAATACCAGTACCGGGCTCCATGCCGCAAATGACAGTTTCAGGGCATGGCTTTCGTTAAAGCCAAAATACCCCTGAGGATACCCGTAATGGACGATACCCTCCACCTGCTTAAAATAAAACAACTCGTCATTCCATTCGGACGCAGGCAGATAGACCTTTCCGATACTCTGCCCTTTCGCGCCGCAGTACACCAGACAGCATACAATCGGAAGAAGCGCCATCAAAACTGCCTGCAGCAGCCGCACATACCGCTTATCCTTTTTCCACCATTCACACAATCCCTTCATTCTTTCCGTCCTTTTCTATATTGATTCTCTCGCGGATAACGTACTGGGGAGAATTATTCAGGCTGATATAGATTCGTCCCACATACTCTCCGATTAATCCAAGCATCACCATAATCATGCCGCCGAAAAAGACAATCGCCGCCATGGTGGAGCTGAATCCCATGGGAACATCCGGGTTTACCAGCCGCTTTATAATGGTATAAATTCCATACAGAAATCCCACTCCCGCGCTGCAGCTTCCGATTGCCGTGGCAATTCGCAGGGGTTTTACGGAAAATGCCGTAAAGCCGTTGAACCACAGTCCGAACAACTTTTTCAGCGTATAGCCGGAACTTCCCTCTTCCCGCTCCCTGTGGTGTACAATGACATTGGTAATATTTTTTGTGGTTCGAAGCACCAGTCCGATAACATAGGGATAAGAATTCTCATAACGAACCATATCCTCCACCACAAATCTGCGCACCGCAAAATAGCTGGAAATATAAAGTTCCGCCGGTTTGTTCAACATCATGCGGGTCATCAGTTCATTTACCTTGCTGCCCAGATTACGAAATGCAGAATGCTGTTTGTGTTCGTATTTCGCATAAACCGCGTCATACCCTTCTTCCAATTTATCCAGCAGCTTGTCCACCTCGTCTGCCGGAGTCTGTCCGTCATCATCCAGACATACCACATAATCTCCGTCCGAATGGCGAAGTCCCGCCATCAGTGCCGCATGCTGCCCAAAGTTCCGGGAAAAGCTGATTCCCTTGATATTTTCATGTTCCGCACAAAGCCTGCGGATTACCGCCAGGGTTCCGTCCGGTGAACAGTCATTCACCAGATAAATATCATAAGTATACTGCGTAAGCTGCTGCATCTTATTTTCTATCTCCGCCACCACATGGGGCAGTGTGTGCTCCGAACGGTAGCAGGGAATTACAAAACTTACCTTTTTCATCTCTGTCATGCCTTTCCGTGAGGATTTAATGCCGCCATCCATACAATATCACAATATTCCCCATCTATACAAACATCATCCCGAAGATACCCTTCCCGGACGAAGCCTGCCTTCTCATAACTGCGTATTGCCGCCGCATTTCCCGATAATGCCCGCAGATAGACCCTTTGTAAATTTTCTTCCTCAAAACAATAGCGAAGCATGAGTTTTGCCGTCGCGGTTCCCACGCCTCTTCCTCTGGCAGAAGCCTCACCGATAAAAATACCGTATTCCGCCTTGCGGTTCTGTCGGTCTATATCGCGGATATACACGGAACCAAGCGGAGTATCTGTGGAAATGTCGCAAATAATCATCTGCACCACCTCACCGGTTTTCACTTTCGTGCGTATCCAGTTTTCATGGCTCTCTCTGGTAAACAATTTTCGATAAATAAAATTCTTTCGCACCGCCTCACTGTTTCGCCATGCCACAATTCTGTCCGTGTCTTCCTCCGTCATCAGCCGCAGGTAAACTCCCGCCGCTTCATCCCGATAATCCTTCATTGTTTGCGCCTTTCTGAAATTTATCTGTATCATCGCACTTTTTTGCGTTTTTATTTTTTCTTACTGTTAATTATATTAAAAATTTATAAAAATAATTTTCTTTCTGTTTTAAAGTGGGTTATTCTGTTTGTTGTGTTGTGTTTCGCGATAATTCTGACGCTTTCACACATTTCGCCGTCAGCATTTTAAGTTGTCTATATTTTTCATTCAATTAATCGGTTGCATACAACTAACAAACATATGTACGGTGGCACTTCGGTGGCGCTTCTTATGTTATAATACCCCCGTAAAAGGGGTTCATGATAGATTCCTATCGGAACGGGAAAGACGTCTGCGTCAGCAGGCGTTTTTCTTTACCTTGTGAACCCTCGCAAGACGATACTCAAAATCCTTCTTGTCCTTCGCCGCCATGACCTCCAGCATCATGCCGGTGAAAAAAGACTGGATTCCCGCCAATACCATAAACCCACAGATAATCAAAGTAGGGAACCGCGGTACAAGACCCGTGCGGAAATACTCCGCCACAATGGGAATCATAAGAACTCCCGCTACAATAATCAGCAATAATCCCAATAGTCCGAAAAATTTCAAAGGTTTATAATTTTTATACAACTGCAGCATTTTACGGATTACCCGGATGCCGTCGCTGTAGGTATTGAGTTTGGATACACTGCCCTTCGGGCGGTCCCGGTACTCCACCACAACATTTTCCACCTGCATATTGTAATTCACCGCATGAATTGTCATTTCCGTCTCTATTTCAAAGCCTTTGGAAAAGACCGGAAATGTTTTGACAAATTCATAGCTGAATGCCCGGTATCCTGTCATAATATCTTTAATGTCCGAATGAAAAAGACTGTTGATTCCTACTTTCATCAGGCTGTTTCCGAAATTGTGAAACGGTCTCTTATTCTCCGTAAAATAAGTGGAAGAAAGTCTGTCTCCCACCACCATGTCCGCATGGCGCTCCAACACCTTGTCCACCATCTCTTTTGCACAATCTAAAGGATAGGTGTCATCCCCGTCTATCATCAGATAGCATTCCGCCTCGATTTCCCGGAACATTCTGCGAATCACATTTCCCTTGCCCTGCTTATATTCATGGCGCACCACTGCTCCGGCCTCTGCCGCCAGCTTGACCGTATCATCCGTAGAATTGTTATCGTACACATAAACAACCGCTTCCGGCAAGGCATTTCTGGCATCCGAAACCACCTTGGCAATGGTCTGCGCTTCATTATAACAGGGAATCAGCACTGCTATTTTGTCCATACCTTACCTCCTTAATAATACATTCTCCCTTGGAAAATCCCCCAAAAGTAATACAGTCCGCACAGCACATGCCATGCAAACGCTGCCCACTGCGCTGCCAAAAGCCATGGTCTCTTTTTTCGTGCCGTCGCCTGTAAAAGCACTACCAGCGCCCCCACAAAGGCAAAGAACACTCCGTACATATATCCCCATGAAAAGTTAAAGTCCGGCTTGCGGAATCCTTTTTCATACAAAAGAAATGCCATGGCAAAACCCATCAGATATATCTGCCACGAGAAACGATAGACCGTGTTTCCCTTCAATTCCTTAAAATTCAGTACAAGCACCAGCATGGGAAATCCCGCTGCCAGCGCCAGCGCCAAAGGAATATTGTCACAGTACAGGCTCCAGATTTCGCCAAAGCAGAATCCGATTCCACCCTCTGCTCCCTCCTCCGGCACAAACACACCTTTAAACTGATACAGCAAATCCACAAAAGTGGGAACAAAGCACAGTCCCAGCCAAACAGTCGGCAGAAAATTGCGGAATTTCTTTCGTATCATGCGGTAGACCATAATCAATCCTGCCGCTCCCACCAGTACGATGGTAAAGCTGGGTTTTGTCATGGTTGCCAGAAGCAGGTACAGGGAAAACAGCAGATAATCCCGCATTCCCACGCCCTTGTCCGCTTTCCATGCACCGCCGTAGCCTTCTTCGTAGCAGTCTAAAAGTCTTGCATATTGGAAAAATGCCAGTACCGCAAAAGGTCTTGCCGCCATATAGGTGGCATTATGAAAGGGATTGGGGGAGAATACACCCGCATAATTGAATTTAATGCCCGGCAGATAAATGCCTGTGGGCGGAAACAGCATGGAGACAAAGAACAGTAAAACCGTACAGATACTA
This sequence comes from uncultured Acetatifactor sp., assembly GCA_934426825.1. Taxonomy (GTDB): domain Bacteria; phylum Bacillota; class Clostridia; order Lachnospirales; family Lachnospiraceae; genus Acetatifactor. Next base: position 28,652 of record CAKRYI010000002.1, read on the forward strand.
ATCAGTACTCCGGCAAGCCAGCTGCACTTCGGCATGACATCCGCCAGATTCTGCCTTGTCAGACGGTTTAACTCCAGCTTGGTAACGACTATTGCCAGACTGTTTAACAGGCAGGTTGCCAGTGCCACCGCTAGCTGCGGTCCGGTAAACAGGTGAATGAACGCTGCCAGTTTGAAAAAAACGGGGTAAGGAAAACTGTAACCGCTGTCCAGTCCCTGCATTTCCAGTATATATGCTTTCATATCCGAGTGATATCCGGTCTCCGGGCTTCCAAAGGTCTGTCTGTAGAACAGAACAAAAGTCACTGCCGCCGCTATGGCAAACAGAATTCCAAAGACTATCACGTCGATATATTGATCTCTTTTTTTCGTCTGACTGCTTTTCATGCCTGCTACTAATACCTTTCTGCATCTGTCGTCACGAATCTGCTTTTTATACTGCTACTCTTATCACGATTGTTTTCACTGCTCTGCAATCTCCCGCAGCCTGTCTGCATACCAGCAAATCACCTCCACCACGCGGAACAGTTCACTCTCCTTGGAGGCAGTTCTCCACAACTTCTTATACTCCATGAGCCAGTTCTCCAACCGGACTGCCAGCGCTCCCGCATCCGTATCCGGTTTTCTTCCGCGGCTGTGGTCGTAGAGTGCCTTTCCGGTTAACGTAAGCAGCACCTGCCCCTCGCCCATGAGAATATAGGCGCAGACGTCCTCCCTCTTGTCAGGACATACTGCGAAAAGTTTTTCATACAATTTATCCACCAATTTCCGGCTGCGTCCGAGATAATCCGCAATTTTTTCATCCTCTGCGGTGTCCTCCGGCCCGGCAAAGACAATCCGGGTAAGTCCCATATCCTTTGGATTGGTCAGCTTGCCCTCTTTGTCCTCTTTATACTGCACGGCATACCACCAGTTCACGACTTCCGTGTCTGCCAGATTCCGGAGTATCGAAACCAGTTCTCCCGCCTTGTCCCCGTACTGCAGTACGGAAATCGCACGGTTGATTTCCTCTTCCTCCATGGACTTGTCACTCCACGAAAAAGCCGCTCCATATATCTGCGCTATAGTGGAAAATTCCGGATGCGCCACATGTCCCAAATCACCCCACTCCGTATTCAGCACGCCTTTTGCATGATATTTGTGTGCATTGCGGCACATCAGGAAAATATTCTGATACGCATCGGAATACTTGTTTATCAAATGGTTCCAGCTTTGCACGCCGGGACACAAATACAGATTTTTTACCCCCGCATCCGACAGAATCTTCACCTTTTCCTCCGTCACCTTCGGCCAGTACTCCCAGTTCAGGCAGATGGCATTTTCCGGCATTTCCGGCAAAAGTTCCGGTTTTTCCAAAAGGACATCTCCCCAGTACATGGGGATTCTTCCCTCTTCCACCACAAAATTGCAGAGTTTCTTCAGAAAATCCAGATAAACTCTTTTGACGCCCTTTTCCTCACCCAGTTCCTTACTGCGGCCTTTGCACAAATCAAAGGTTTCATCCCCGCAGATATTGAAATACCGTGAGGAGAACAGTCCCATGAATTCCCGGATTCTGCCCGTCACCATGGCAAAACTCTCTTCATTGGACACATCCACCGTATGGTGCGCCATTCTGCCCACCAGCGAATAAGCCCCCTCCTCCGAATGTTCCAGTTCACAGAGATGCGCATAGGTTTTCGTCCGGAGCACCTCATAGAGATGTCCGAAACTTGCCAGGGACGGCACCAGCTCTATGTGCAACTTCCGGCAATAGGCATCCAGCTCCAAAATATCCTCTGCGGTAAGCGGCGTATTATCTCTCCAAACCTCGCTGAACTCCCGAAACAGATAGCTGTGCTCCACATAGAGCTGCAACTGATTCATCTTGTAAAAGCTGCACACGTCAGCCTGACGCTTCAGCTCCGCCAGCGTAGGGACTCTGCCTCTGGTTGTGTCATAGGACAATCCCCTGTCGGGAATTTGAGGTGTGTCCTCAATTTGTACGCAGGGCAGAACCGCCCCCGCCTGCCGCAACATCTGCCGCAGCGTCTGTACACCGTAGAGAAGTCCCGCCGGTGCAGGGGCGGAAATCACTATGCTGTCCGGCAAAACCTGCAGTGAATATTCCTCCTCCGAAGCCAAAGAATCCACCGGTTTTACCATTTTGAACAAAATTATATTTTTGTCCCCGCAGACTTCCTCCCGACGGATAGCCGGGAAAAAGCCTGTGGAATTTTTCACTTCGTCCCGCAGAATTTTGGCATATTCGTATACCAAAACATTGTCATCCGCCGAAACCGTAGTGTCTATGACAATGGCGGTATCGTAGCGCAGACAAAATGTTCCTTCCTGTTCCTGTATTTGGCCAGGTTGTGGTAATAAGTACATTGCTAATCAGCCTCTTTTCTGCATAATATATGGTAACGGTGCGGTTCACCGCAGTCTGTACGGCTTACTCTACCGTTACGGATTTTGCAAGGTTTCTGGGTTTATCCACATCCAGTCCCTTTGCCACGGAAACATAGTAAGCAAAGAGCTGCAAAGGTATCACGGTAAGGGATGTCATAAACAGCTCATCCGTCTTGGGTACATATACGGTAAAGTCTGCCACATCCTCCATGGTATAGTTGCCGGAAGCGGTAATGCCGAACACATACGCTCCCCTGCTCTTTACTTCCACAATATTGCTGACAGTCTTGCCGTACAGCGCTGTCTGGGTAGCAAGCGCCACCACCAGAATATTATCCTCAATCAGGGAAATGGTTCCATGCTTCAATTCTCCGGCAGCGTATGCCTCGGAGTGAATATAGGAAATCTCTTTTAATTTCAAGGAGCCTTCCATACATGCCGCATAATCCAGACCTCTTCCGATAAAGAAAATGTCCTGAGCAGCCGCATACTTATGGGCAAACCACTGGATTCGCTCTTTTTCATTCAAAATACGGGTGATTTTGTCGGGGAGTTCCTCCAGTTCTTTCAAAAGCTGGGCGTATCTCTCCTCGGTAATCATTCCCTTTGCCTCGGCAAGCACCATTCCAATCATGTACAGCACTACCATCTGTGTGCTGTAAGCCTTGGTGGTAGCCACAGAAATCTCCGGACCCGCCCATGTATAAATGCAGGCATCCGCCTCTCTTGCAATGGAACTTCCCACCACGTTTACGACACCAAGCACCTTGGCGCCTCTGCTCTGTGCCTCGCGCAGTGCCGCAAGGGAATCCGCTGTTTCTCCGGACTGACTCACCACAATAACCAAGGTATTCGGTGCAATAATCGGGTCACGATAACGGAATTCCGAGGCAAGTTCCACGCTGACAGGCACTCTCGTCAAAGTCTCAAGCACATATTTTGCGTTCAGACCCACATGATAAGCGGAACCGCAGCCCAAAAGGACAATGTTCTCGATACCTTTCCAGTCCTCCACACTCATGTCCAGCTCTTCCAAAACGATTTTACCGTCCTTAATCCGGGGAGTAATGGTGTCACGGATTGCCTTGGGCTGCTCATAAATCTCCTTCATCATGTAATGCTCAAAGCCTTCCTTTTCAGCCGCTTTGGCATCCCACTCAATATGCTGCAGTTCCTTGGTAATTTCCTCCTGATCGATATTATAGAAAGAGATGGAATCTCCAGTCAGTTTTGCAATCTCCATATTCTGGATATAATACACCTCTCTGGTATACTCCAGAATTGCAGGCACATCAGACGCAATAAAATTACCATGTTCGGACTGTCCGATAATCAGCGGGCTGTCCTTCCGCACCGCATAAATCTCTCCCGGACGATCCGCAAACAGAATGCCAAGTGCATAGGAGCCGCGAACCCTCATCATGACTTTGGTAATGGCATCCAGCGGATTGCCGTTATAATAGTAGCGAAGCAGGTGCGCCACCACCTCGGTATCCGTCTCCGATACAAAATCGGCGCCTTTCTTCATCATTTTTTCACGCAATTCCAGATAATTCTCAATAATACCGTTATGCACCACCGCAACGATCTTATCATTGCTCACATGCGGATGGGCATTTGCGCTGGAAGGCTCGCCGTGAGTTGCCCATCTGGTATGGCCGATACCGCAGCAGCCTTTGACTGCATTTCCGTTATCTGTCATATCCGCCAAAACGCTCAGTCTGCCCTTTGCCTTAATGACCTCTATTTTTCCATCCGGATTCTCAATGGCAATACCTGCCGAGTCATAACCTCTGTATTCCAGTTTCGCCAGTCCGTTCAAAAGAATGGGGGCCGCCGCCTCCGTTCCCACATATCCTACAATACCACACATAAATTATTCTCTCCTATACATTATAACCTTTGGATTTTATCAGGTTCACTACACGGTCCACAAATTTCTGACAGGTCTCGGTGTCTCCGGCTTCCGCCATGACACGTACAACAGGTTCTGTACCGCTCTCACGAATCAGTATTCTGCCGTCATCACCCAGTTCCTCTAAAATTTGTGCCACCAATTCCTGCACATCCGTATCTTCCTTTACCGCATGCTTATCCGTTACCCGGACATTCTCCAGCACCTGCGGATAGCTCTTGAAAGGTGCAGCCAGTTCTCCCAGTGTCATTTTCTTTTCCAGCATAACTTCCATCATCTTGATAGCCGTCAGGATACCGTCACCGGTAGTCGCATATTTTTTGAAAATAATATGTCCTGTCTGCTCACCACCCAGGCGGTAACCGTTCTGGGACATATTCTCATAAACGTATTTGTCACCCACCGTGGTTTTCTCATATTCAATACCCACCGCATCCAGCGCTTTATAAAGCCCGAAGTTGGACATAATGGTAGTAACCACTTTATTGCCGTATAATTTACCGCGTTCTTTCAGATAGCAGCCATAAATGTAAATGATAGCATCTCCGTCCACCAGATTACCATGTTCATCCACGCAAAGACATCTGTCCGCATCGCCGTCAAAAGCGAAACCAACATCCAGGTGATTTTCCACCACAAACTTCTGTAATCCCTCAATATGAGTGGAGCCACAGTTTACGTTGATATTCAGTCCGTTGGGCTGATTATTGATGACATAGGTTTTTGCTCCCAGCGCATCAAATACGCTCTTGGCAATCATCCAGGAACTTCCGTTTGCACAGTCCAGTCCCACCCTCTTGTTCTTATAGGATCTGGTAGCAAGGGAAATCAGATAACCGATGTAACGGTTACGCCCTGCAGAGTAATCTACCGTGCATCCAATTTTGTCACCCTCTGCAAAAGGAACCTCCGGCAATTTTCCGTCCAGATAGTCCTCTATTTTCAGAATGGTTTCCTCATCCATCTTTTCCCCATTACTGTTTACCAGCTTGATACCGTTATCGGTAAAAGGGTTGTGGCTGGCGGAAATCATGATTCCACAATCAAAATCCTCTGTCCGGGCCACATAAGAAACACTTGGGGTTGTGGTAACGTGTAACAGATACACATCCGCTCCCGATGCAGTCAGACCTGCTGCCAGAGCATACTCAAACATATACGAAGAACGTCTTGTGTCCTTTCCTATTACAATCTTGCAGCGCTCCTCATCTTCCTTGTGCTGGTAATACCAGCCTAAGAAACGACCGATTTTGTAAGCGTGATCTGCCGTCAATGTGAGGTTCGCCTCTCCACGGAAACCGTCTGTTCCAAAATACTTTCCCATAATTCTCTCCTTTTCTTTCCATCTATAAAACACTATGCCCATGGGACATAATATTTTCTTATTTTCGGTAGTAATCAATGACCTTCTTCACTGCGCAAATTACGTCATCCACATCTGCATCGGTCAGTGCATAATAAAGAGGAATACTCATCACCTCTTCATAATACTTCTCCGCATTGGGGCAGATTCCCCTCTTGTAACCTAACTTTTCATAGTAAGAATGATAGTAAACCGGCAGATAATGAACCTGCGGGCAGGTATTTTCCGCATACAACGCATCAAAAAACTGACGTCTGGTGCAGGTAAGTTTGTCCGGTTTCAATCTAAGGATATACAAATGTCTGGTGGTATCAGACTCCGGAATTTCTTTCTGCACCGTAATTTCCGGAATGTCCTTGAAAGCCTCATTATATTTTGCTACGATTTCTTTTCTCCGTGCCGAAAATGCCGGCAGCTTATGGAGCTGGCTGAGCAAAAGCGCCGCCTGGAAATCCGTCATTCGATAATTATATCCCAGTTCCACCTGTTCGTTGTACCACGGGTCATCCGTCGGGTGCACCATTTCTTCCGGATTTCGGGTAATTCCGTGGGTGCGCAGTCTGAACAGTTTGTGATAAAGCTGTTCATCGTTCGTTGTGATTGCGCCGCCTTCGCCTCCGGTCACGGTTTTTACCGGATGGAAACTAAAGCAGGTCATATCGGCAATACTGCCCACCGGCTGTCCCTTGTATTTTGTGCCGATGGCATGCGCCGCATCTTCAATTAAAAGCAGGTTATGCTCTTTACAGATTTCTCTGATTTCGTCTAACTTCACTGCCTGTCCGGTAAAATCTACCGCAACGATTGCTTTGGTGGCAGGTGTAATTCTCTCACGGATGGAGTCCGGGTCAATATTGTAAGTCTCCGCATCAATATCCGCAAACACAGGCTTCGCGCCGCAGTACAGTACACAGTTGGAGGAAGCAGCAAACGTAATGGAACTTACAATCGCTTCATCCCCCGGTTTTAATCCGGCTGCAAGTGCCGCTAAATGCAGTGCCGCCGTACCGTTCGATACGACAACGGCATATTTTGCACCGGTCACTTCACACAGCTTTTTTTCTAACGCAGTGACTTTCGGTCCACAGGTAATCAAATCTCCCTTAAGCGTTCCCACAACTGCATCTATATCATCCTGATCAATGTATTGCCTTCCGTAAAATATGGGGTTCTCCCTGACGGGTTCGCCTCCAAATATTGCCAATTCTTCCATTATCAGCAACCTCCTTTAACCATACTGCTTTAATTATAACACCTTACAATAGGTATTGTCGACATTTTGTTGACTTATGGCATACTTTCCATTATAATAATTACATAAGAAGAAAAGGAGGCGTTTTCATGTCACAGATGAATCCAAGAGAATTAGATGTCTTAAACATCTTATGGAAATCAGACGAGCCCATGATGGCTACAGATATTGTCAACGCACGGCTTGGACTGACTCAGAGTACTGTTACGGCTGTTCTGCGTAAATTATTAAATGAGAATCTGGTGGAGGTAGCTGGCATTACCCATAGCGGAAGAGTGCTGAGCAGAACCTATCGTCCCACCGAGAATTCCCGCGATATTATTTTGCAGAACTTCACAGAAAGCTACAACAGCTTCAGCTCTGTCATTCCTGCATCTGCCCTGTGCGCTGCTATTCTGACTTCCGAGGAGACTCCCCAGAAGGCTAAAGCAGAAATTGATAAACTGCAGTCTATGTTGGACAAATTCGAGAAGAAAAACAACCTGAAATAATAGGTATCGTTTGCATAAGATGAATCCCCCTCTTGAGGGTAAAAAAGGAATTATCCTTTGGAAATATCCATTGGGTACTTCCTTTTTTATTGTCATTTCTTTCAATTTATTTCAATTTTTAAATTTTTTGTATTGACATTCCATAACTATCTTACTATAATGATACTAGAATTAACTTATTGCGATATGTAACAATTATATTCTTAACAGTATATTGACAGTACACCACTGTGTTATACCGTTTTTCATAACCCAAACAGGTGCGAAAGGAATATATTCCTTACATTCAGCGAGCATATCTGCCCGCCGGGTCTGTTTTATCTCTCCCGTGCAGTATTGATTCTAATTATAATAATAAAAGGAGTGGTTCTATGAAAAAGAAATCCATATGTAAAAAAATTATTACCTTGGCAAGCATTGCCTGCCTCAGCTTAGGCGCTTTAATCTCTCCCGCTGCTACCCTTCAGGTCGATGCAAAAGTGCCGGATACCAGTATGGTACAGCCTCTCAGTGATGAAATTCGTTGGGTATTCAAAAAAGAAAATGGGAAGTTATACAGACGGCTATACAATTACACCACCAACTCTTGGGCTATGAGCTATTGGGAATATGTGTGTGATCTGTAATTGTTGCCCAAAATCCTGTGAACATATCTCAGAGCATCCGTTCTCCTCTTCGGGTGCTTTTTTTCTGCATTTTATATATACTGAATCATATTGTCTACGTTTTTCGTTCTGCAAAGTCGTTTTGTTTTATTTTAATACGGTGTTGAAATAAATTGTTGCTAACATATATTTGACATATTTCTTCTTTTTTCTTATAATAAAGATTAGGAAAATTTTACCAAATTAAGGGTGAGGGTACATATGATGATTCATTTTTCGTTTTCAACCGTATACATGACTGCTATATCCTGCACGATAATGATTGTGTTGCTCATGTTATATTTTTATATAGCAAAACTTATGGTAAATACCGGTTATCGTCTTTTAACCTTTGTCGCTTATTTATGCGTACTTCGGCTTTTGGTTTCTGTAGAGTTTCCATTCTCTACAAATGTCTTTTTCAGTTCAGATATTTCCTATATTGTTTCCCAAATACAACACCCTTTTATTTCAATAGGCAGATTTGATATTTCCATTTGGAGCATAGCCGCCGGCATATGGCTTATCGGCATTGTAGTGATTACTCTGATATATATCCAGTCTGAAATCAACCGCTACTATGCTATTTTTAGAAATGGTACTGATACTACAGCAAAGTACCAATCATCTATAGATAAAATTAACCTCTCTTACGCTAAAAACAAAAACTGCAAATCCTTTCGCGTTATTGCGGTAGATGACATTGCCTCTCCCATGGTGTATGGACTGAGTACTCCGGTAATTTTAGTTCCCAGAGGCATCGTAGACATGAATTTTCCTCGTGAGGAGTTTGATTATATATTATCCCACGAAATTTCACACTATTATCACCACGATTTGATAACCAAGCGTGCTCTTTCCATTTTATGCCTTATCTACTGGTGGAATCCGTTTTGTAAGATATTGTCAAATCGTTTTGACATTGCAATGGAAATGCGGGTGGACAGGATGATTACCCAATCCGATGCTGCCTCCATTTCTACCTATACCAGATGTCTCATTAAACTGTACCAGTATGCAATCGATTTTAAAGCTGCTAAACGCAAGAAATTTCCTTCTTCCATGTCACTTATTGAAACCAAAGAACAGCTTGTCAAGCGGTTTGAAATGATGCAGGCTTCCACGGAAAAGCCACCAAAAACTGCAAAAATATGGAGTATAGGTCTCATTGTTGCCATTATGCTCACCTTTATTTCCTCCTACCTGTTTACCTTTGAGGCATCATATATCTCTCCGGAGATTGCTGAATCAACCATTCAGCTAACCGATACAAATTCTTATGCTGTTGAAAAAGCAGACGGATACTATGACGTTTATTTTGAGGGCTATTTTATAGAGACAACTGACAACCTCGAATATTATGAACCTGATATACTCATATATACGGAAGATGAGGCGCCTGTTTCCCGTAACGAAATTGCAGCCTCTGCTGATCAGGACCCCGGTAATTAACCTTTACAATGTATTCCAAGGGCATATTACATTCCGCTAATTGCGTAGCTTTCCCATGTATGTTATGATAAGCATACAATAGAAGGGAAGGTACTACACCGAATGAATATTATACTGTTATCGGGCGGCTCCGGCAAACGCCTCTGGCCTTTGTCCAATGATGTCCGCTCCAAACAATTTATTAAACTTTTCAAAAAACAGGATGGGACTTACGAATCCATGGTTCAGCGTGTCTACCGCCAGATTCGGTCGGTAGATGCGAATGCAACCGTGACGATTGCAACCGCCAAATCGCAGGTTTCCTCTATTCACAATCAGTTGGGGGATTCCGTCAATGTATGTGTAGAGCCCTGTCGTCGTGATACATTTCCTGCCATTGCTCTGGCAACTGCTTATCTCCATGATGTAAAAGGAATTTCCGAAGAAGAATCGGTAGTAGTCTGCCCTGTGGACCCCTATGTGGAGGACAACTACTTTGCGGCTCTGAAAGAGTTGAGCGCTCTTGCCGGGCAGGGTAATTCCCACCTTACGCTTATGGGTATTCAGCCTACCTATCCCAGTGAGAAATACGGCTATATTATTCCGGCGAATAAGGAAAATATTAGTCCTGTGCTTACATTTAAGGAAAAGCCGGATGCCGAAACCGCAGCCAAATACATTGCACAGGGTGCACTTTGGAATGGCGGTGTTTTTGCCTATCAATTAAAATATGTACTGGAAATTGCTCACAAACTCATTGATTTCACTGATTATCAAGATTTATATTCTAAATATGAAACTCTGACTAAAATAAGTTTTGATTATGCAGTAGTAGAAAAAGAAACGGATATACAGGTTCTTCGATTTGCCGGTCAGTGGAAAGATTTAGGTACATGGAACACCTTGACCGAAGCTATGGTTGAATCTGTTATCGGCAACGCTACCCTGAATGAAACCTGTGAGAATGTACACGTTATCAACGAACTTGATGTACCTATTCTCTGTATGGGGCTAAAAGACACTGTTGTCTCCGCAAGCCCGGAAGGCATCCTCGTCTCCAACAAAGAACAGTCCAGTTATATCAAACCCTTTGTGGACAAAATGGAGCCGCCGGTTATGTTTGCAGAAAAGTCATGGGGTAGTTTTCGCGTGCTGGATGTCGAAGAAGAAAGTCTGACGATTAAAGTTACATTGAATCCCGGTCATCGCATGAATTATCATCGCCATGAGCGACGGGATGAGACATGGACAATCATTTCCGGAAAGGGACGCGCCATTATAGATGGCACGGAACAGGCTGTTCAGGCAGGTGACGTTATTACCATGCCGGCAGGCTGCCGACACACAATCATTGCAGACACAGAATTAAAAATTATGGAAGTCCAGTTAGGCAGAGAAATCAGTGTCCATGACAAGCAGAAATATGAACTGGAATAACCGGACTGTCTGTAGCTGAATCAGAATGAATTTTCATGGGAAATACCGGGGCACGCTATCAGATACTAAATGCGTCCCCGCATTTCCGCCCCGCTCACTGCATCCATTTCCACTTCTCTCAATAATGCTTCCCTATATTCTGCATCTTCTGCCACTCTTACCACTTCCTGTATCCTCCCCTGACGGTTTAAGTACAGAATTAATTTATTATACTGAATACTGGTCTGTTCTATGCCTTGCTCTATACCTTGTTCTATTCCTTGTTCTATTCCCTGTTCTATTCCCTGTTCTATTCCCTCATGTCTGCTGCTTTCCATCAAATCCTGAATTGCCTTGCACATATTAATCCCTTCCTCTCCACGGTATTCTTCTTTCTGTCCTACCAGTTCCACTGATTTTGTATATGCCACAGCCACATCGAAGGCGTCCTCCGCCATTCTCCCGTATTTGTCCTCTTCCTCCACCAACTGCTTTAGCCGTTCCCCATCCTGCGCACAGCGGATAAAGTCAAACACCTGCTTTATATCGGTCTGGAATACATCCGTGTTCTCCAGTTTCCGGATTTCCACCAAGTGAATGGGATAATCCGGCACTGCCGCCCTCAGTTCCGGCGGGATTCCGTGAAAATCAATCATATCATGGAGACTTTGCGGTTCTTTCCATTCTTCCTGTCCACAGTACAGCAGCAATGTAATCACTGGTTTCAGCTTATCCTGCCTGCGAAAGCGGTAGAGAAATTCCCCGGCAGATAACCCACCTCCGCTTTCCTTCCGCATCAGATTCCGGACCATCCTTCGGATTTCCGTTGCCTGTCTCTCATATTCCCCCGCATCATACAAAAGAATCCTGAGCGGAATACTGTAATCCACAGTCTCCTGATTCTCCAATCCTACCACAGCAAATCCCGTACCAAAAATAACTTTCCTCACCATGTCACGGGTATATGTTCCCGACGTACCGAGCAGTCGGTTCCTCACTTTTCTCAAGAACCCACTGCGATAAAAAACAACCTGTCCGTCCCGCTCCTTTACGTCCTGCGGCTTTACCACCTGCCTGCCCGAAAATCCCAGCCCGTTAATCAGGTCTGCGTATCTGGCGGCATCCGAAAAAAACACCTTCCAAATCTCATCATTTGCCATATGCAACTCCCCTTCGGGAGCCTCCTCATCTGCGAAACTCCCGCTTTTCCTTTATTGATTGTATTGAAAAAGCACGAATTTCGGAAATGAATTAGACAAAGCGCTGCCGCTTTTTTGAAAGACAAGATTCTCTGAAATATGCTTTTTTATAGAATATCATATCTGTTGCAGTTTGTAAATAAACGTTTTTTCGTTTTATATATAAAAGCCCCTCTACCGACCCGGTTCGGCATTGGGGCTTTTCTTACTTATTCATCCAACTCGTCTTGTGTGTATTTTTTGCGATGCCGATACGCCCTCAAAATATGAGGTTTCTTCTGCACCTCGGAATATATCAGGTCTTTGGAAAAGCTGTATTCATTTCCCTCCCGAAGCTCCTTCTTGGTCACAGCACATCGCTTATTTCCATTTTTAAGGACAATAACCATACTTTGGTCTGCTCTCATAATATCCTCCTGCACGGAGGTGAGCACTTCGTTTCGATAAAAATCCTGACTGTCCAACATCAGAATATTTCCTACCATTCTTTTCGGCACCAATATAATGGGTTCTCCCCCATAGACCGGCAATTCGGTTTCAATCTCCGGCCAATGGTTTCCGCCCATCCACGTTCTGCCCACCCGGCATTTCCTCATGGGTACACGGTGTTTTCTGCATTGCTGCTGCGTAAAAGCTATCAAATCAGCCTTGCAAATCATTGCCATCATATCGGATATAATGTCTCTGTCAATTCCTTTTACTAACAGCGCACTCTCTTCCAAATCTTTTAACATGCCTGTCTGCACTGCCTTGCTCTGCGAAAAACGTTCATAAATGGAAAGCCCTTTTACCCTGCCGACGGCATTTCCCCGATACCCCTCTCTGGCATATCCAAGGTGAATTTCCTTCGGCTCACGCAGGTACCTCATCATTCTCACTGCATTGACTTTATCCCCTGCCTGCACATACTGCAGGTATCTGTCAAAATAGGTCACAACATGTTCCCTCATTGTGCAGCTCAACTCGTCATCATACTTCAAAAGTCTTCCGGGGTCTAAAAATAATACTCTGTCCGCATTGACATAAATATCTAAGAATTCCAGTTCTTTTTGCTTTAACGGAATATGAAAATGCTCCGTAAATTTAATCTTAGTCTTCCGGTTTCTTGGTGTAAGTTCGCTCTTTACCTTTTCCATAATAAATTACCTCTTTCTTTCTCATCATCAAATGAATTCTCATTGTCTTTACCTCCATGGGTATTTAATTTGTTTTTGAATACTTCCGGGTAGTATTCCGTTATCACATTAGCACTCGTTTTGTTTAAGTGCTAATGTGATTTTATACAATACTTCGTGTTCTGTCAATATGGCATGTATAAAATATGCAAAAATGATGCAATTTCACAAATGGCATACTCTAATCTGCATCTGTATTCCATAAAAAAAAGACTCTGAACCAAAGATCCAAAGTCTTTCTAAATCATCCTACTTATCCGCTTTTTCAAACCGTTCCTTTTCTGCCTCATAATCTAAACGTCTGACATGATATTGAACATCCTCCAGTATGCTCCTGTTCTTCGCAATAATATCCGCCTGCAGTCCAATCACAAAAGTCATAAATCCCATCAAAATCAGAATACTGGCCAATATGAGTGATTGTATATGACCGCCTGCCGCCTGTCCTATCAGCAATACAATATATCTTACACCCAGCAAAACCCCTAAAATGAAAGGAATTATCCCCGCAATCGTAAAAAATCTCAACGGTTTATACATAATATAAGCTCTGACAATCGTTACCATTGATCTTTTTACATAACTAAACATACTATGAAACAATCTGGACGGACGAAGTTCTCCATTAGTTCTTATCGGCACAGACATCATGGGAATATGCTCTCTACCGGCTTGTACAATCGTTTCTAAGGTATATGTATATTCATTCGTAACATTCAATCGCATTGCCGCATCCCTGCTGTATGCTCTAAATCCGCTCGGTGCGTCCGGAATTTTCGATTGTGACGCTTTTCTAACCACCCAACTGCCTAAATGCTGCAATGTTTTCTTTAAAGGTGAAAAATGCTCAATGGAATCAATCGGGCGCTCTCCCACAACAATATCTGCTTTTCCGTCCAATATTGGTCTGACAATAGTTTCAATGTCCTGACCATTATACTGATTATCTGCATCTGTATTGACAATAATATCCGCTCCATGCCGTAAACATGCGTCAATCCCAGCCATAAACCCCTTTGCCAACCCTCTGTTTTTCTTAAAGTTGACAATATAATTTACACCCCATTCCCGTGCAACTCTTACTGTATCGTCAACGCTTCCGTCATTAATGATAAGATATTCTATTTCATCAATACCCTCTATTTTCTTTGGCAAATCATTCAAGGCTATTTCCAATGTTTCAGCCTCATTATAACAGGGAATCTGTATTATTAATTTCATGTCCTTTATCCTCAACTTTCCAAAACATCACCTGTCTACTTATTTTCTGCTTGCAAAGCGCCCTCTCTGTTGCTGTCTTTTAGACTACCTTTTTCACCAACGAAGCAGAAAATGATAGCCACTAATGGAACTGTAATTTGTCCGGGAACCACAACCATCTCTGTCAGTCCAAAACACAAAATGGAAATTAAAAACATCATACATATCCACTGTTCCGGTCTACGCATTCTAAAAGTACACACCAAACTATATACACATATCACTATATAAAGCACTCCAACCGGAATGCCATAGTCATACGCCATCTGCATGAACGCATTATGCGCATGACTAATATATGCAAACTCAGTAATATAAAATCCCTGTTCGGTGTTTTGATGTCCCCGCCAATTCAGATGATTCCAATAATACGTATAAATTACCTTCCGGGCTCCAAAGGCACTGTCAATATCTATCCCTTCAAGCATAAACGGGTTTTGCGGTGTGCTTCCCGGTTCTATGATTTCCGGTTCTGCGATTCCAAGCTCAGTTCCTTCAGACAACTCTGCCGCATAAACCTTCATTCCCGAAATACTGCTTTGCAGGCGTTCCAGCAACTTATGATAATCAATACCCACTGCATCTAATATTCTTCCAACATTATTGTCTATTGCCTCTTCAAAGGAAATATATTTCGGGCTGTCCCATGTATCAAAAGAGCATATACTGCCACCTTCTCTATATTCCCCTTCATACCAGATAGGATGATGCAAGACAGTCGGCAAATAACGTATCCCGCAATATACTATAGGGAAAGTAATCACCATACAGAGAACTAATGCTACCCCATGAAAAAACCATCTATAAAAGGATTTTTTCTGTATGATATCATATACAGTAATGAGCACCAGCGTAGCTACAGCCATCCCCAGTATTGCGGATCGTCCACCGGTAAACACCATAAAACTGATACTGACTGCCGCAAAAAAGAAATAAAAGCCTGTAATCCAACGCTTGCCTTTTTTCTCTTTTTCCCATATCCACTTAATCAAAAATGCACAATAAACAATCATATAAAAAAGACCGTTTTGTGTTTCCCCGGCGTATAATCCCTTATACCGCACATAATCATATGGACGAAAAGCAAATGCCATCGTCTGCTGAATGAAAAACCAAATAATAATGCCATTCAACATTCCATCCCAAAAAAAGACTCGCTTTTCTTCCGAAATTCCAATCAAACAGAATCCTCCGAAAATAAGCATATACCACAAGGGTAAAATCCCCCCATGTGCAGAAATCTGCATAAGCACAAGCATCACCAATACACACCAAAAAAATGGTTTCCGTATACGGCTTCGCACACTCAGACCGTTCCATTCCCGGATAATGTATATTACGAGATAACTCCACATTGCTACGCCTAACACTCCGGCAACCCACGGCTGCTTATATCCCCAAGCCTTTTTTCCGCTACCGCAAGCCACTATACTCAAAATCAGACACACCGGTGTCCAATATCGATAGACTTTGTCTTTCAATATTCTGCCATTCAAAGAAGGCAACACCATAAGAGCCATAACCACACCTGTGAGGTTAGCGAAAAACATCTGCACCTCACCTACGGCACTACCGCGCCGCTGGTCAATTACTCCCAATAACAAAAAACATATTGTATACCATACTTTATATTTATTTGTACTCAAATATTGCCTCATCCCATAATCCCTTTACTCTACGATAACACCACCCAAAATTGCAATATCCTGCTGTTCAAATAATTGCAGTTCTCTCAGTATCTCTTCATATAATGTAGACTGGGCTGTTTCCACTAAAACTACTGCCTGTGCATTGCACAACCGTTCCATTGCACCCGCGTCGTAAAGTACATTATTAAGAATTTCGACCTCAACCGCTTCCTGCTTTAAGTTGGTCTTTAACTGGTTGCCGAACGCCTCCACACGCTTGGACAGGTTGCAGCCAACCAGACAAATTTTCTGTACATTCTGCCTCTTCGCCGCTATTTTAACAGCAACAATTGCAAGATTTTCAGCCTCCTGCGGTGAAAATCTTCTTTGACCACGAAAGCGCAATTTAAGAATCCATTTATCAACAAAGCCCATGAATCTCTTCTTATCATTTGAATCAGTAATCAGCCCCAGCTGAGAGATTCCGTATATATCTTGATAATTATCTATTGCACGAATTTTATTGTTCAAAATGTATTTGAGAAAAATAACAAAAACATATCCAAAAACAAATAAAACAATTCCCGCGAGCGTATATTTTAAACTGACATGCGGAGATGTAATGATAATTGCTTCTCCTGTCTCTGTGCCATTATTCTCCGGCTCCTTGGATGTATCCTTTTGATTTGATTTTTCGCCGTTTGGGTTACCCCCCACAGACCCCTTCACCAAATAATTAAAATATGCACTTTCCTCTGCAG
The DNA here is from genome assembly GCA_934426825.1 of uncultured Acetatifactor sp. GTDB lineage: Bacteria > Bacillota > Clostridia > Lachnospirales > Lachnospiraceae > Acetatifactor. The sequence goes on from CAKRYI010000002.1 coordinate 45,577, forward strand.
AAAATGCAGCTTTAAATGTCACATAGTTTCTTCTTAAATTTACGATATCAAGCATACACTCCTGCTGCGCTCTCATAACCTCTGCACTCGTTATTTCTCCCAATGACTGATTAATCAGTTCTATTCTGTGAGCGTACACTGTTTGGGTCAACTCTGACTGCTTTTTGCTTACATATGAAACGACCGTCTCTGCCATCCTTTCACATGTATCCTTATCACTATGCCAGATTTTAACACGAACCGTGTCACTCCCCTCTTTTAAGCTATATGAAGATTTCTCCAACGTAATCAATTCACTTACATCAGCCTCTATGCCGCATTCTCCCTCCACATAGTTATAAAAAGCCGAATCTTCCAACAAGTCCTCATACATTTTTTCAATATTATAAGCATACTCTAAATTATCCGCCTGAACCCAAAAGGTGAGTTCTGCCTGTTGTACATGGGCAGAGTCCATCTGCATTAAAATTGAGTTTTCCCAATAATTCTGCTTCTTTTTATACAACTCCTCATAAGTCAATGCACAATTTACGTTATCTATCTGAGCCTCCGTCAACTGTGCCTGCAGCCAATTAGAACCGGTATCTACTACCTGCTCCTTATCTCCCTCTGCACTGTTTTGTTTTGCCAGTTCTGCTTCCCTCTGCTGTTCTTGCTGTGCTTTTGCTACCCTCACAGACTGCACATAGCTGAATCCGGCTAATAGAATCCCCCCAAAAAGCGCTACAAAAACAGCCACTCTCCAGTACGTCAGCACCTCCGCCATAAAATCCCAGAGGTTAATCTCCTGTTCTTTCATTTGCACCTTTTGCGTGTTCATTCCTAAAATTTCCTCCATACCATTTTATTCACAATCCCCGTATAACTTTGTATGATTTTAACTACCTTTGTACTGACATTTTCATCCACATAATCCGGCACCGGTATGCCCAAATCTCCATTTTGATTCAAGGTAACCGCTGTATCTACTGCCTGTAGTAAGCTATCCTCATCAATACCAGCCAATACAAAACAGCCCTTATCCAATGCCTCCGGACGTTCTGTAGAAGTACGAATACATACCGCCGGAAAGGGATGCCCTACCGATGTAAAAAAGCTGGATTCTTCCGGCAGTGTTCCGGAATCCGATACTACAGCATAAGCATTCATCTGCAGGCAATTATAGTCATGGAAGCCCAAAGGTTCATGCTTAATCACTTTGGAATCTAACGAAAAACCAGATTCCTCCAAGCGCTTTGCAGAACGTGGATGACAGGAATATAAAATTGGCATATCGTACTTTTCTGCCATCTTATTAATTGCCGTAAATAACGAGATAAAATTCTGTTCCGTATCAATATTTTCCTCTCTGTGTGCAGAAAGTAAAATATAGTTTCCTTTGGTTAATCCCAATTTAGAGTGAATATCCGAGGCTTCTATCTTTGTCAGGTTCTTGTGAAGCACCTCCGCCATAGGCGAACCTGTCACATAAGTGCGCTCCTTCGGCAATCCACAATCTGCCAGATATTTTCTTGCATGTTCCGAATATGCCATATTCACATCCGAAATAATATCTACAATTCTCCGGTTCGTCTCCTCCGGCAGACACTCATCCTTGCAACGGTTTCCCGCTTCCATATGAAAAATAGGAATATGAAGCCGCTTTGCCCCTATTACCGACAGACAACTATTGGTGTCTCCCAAAACCAAAACCGCATCCGGTTTAATTTCTACCATTAACTCATACGATTTTGCAATAATATTGCCCATGGTCTCCCCTAAATCTTTTCCGACCGCATTCATATAATAATCAGGATCATCCAACTCCAAATCATGGAAGAATACTCCATTGAGGTTATAATCATAATTCTGACCGGTATGTGCCAAAATAGTATCAAAATATTGGCGGCATTTACTGATTACAGCAGACAGACGAATAATTTCCGGTCTTGTCCCCACAATAATTAAAAGTTTTAATTTCCCGTTGTTCTTAAATGAAACCATCCTATTTCCTCCCAAAGCCAAGTCTTACTCTAGCTTACAATATGTACAAAATCTTTTCAAGCGTCAAAATCAGCTCAAATTATACCAATCGCTGATTAATGGTTGTTTGTACCAATATATTTCCCGCCAAAATCAACATCTTTTTGACTAAATCTGTAATACTGATTTCTTTTGCCCCCTCTTCTCTGGCATAATACAAAAAGAAAAATTTCTCGCCTTTACTTTTATCCGATTTCAATACATTAGAGACTTCGCCAAATTTACAGGGCTCCTTCAATTCCGGAAATATAATTTGTATATTGCCAAATTCTCTTTTCCGGAAACCACTGTTAAATTGGTCAGCATATATGATAAGGAATTCAAATTTGATACCTTGATTTTTTGCAAAGTCCTCCAAAATCTCCATCCATTGAATATGTTCTTTCCGCGTTTTCAATGAAGACATAATTTTTGTCCGTTCCAAGTCTTTTGCATTTTGCAGTTCCTTTTCCAATTCCTCAACTTCTTCCCGACATATATCCATAGCCTTTTTGTCAATTAAAAAAGGTAATCCCTGTGAACGCAGATAATCCTTTAAATTTTCAAACTCGTCCTTTATCAGTTCAAGTTCCTTTTCATTCCCCTGAAAAATAGCCTGAAACTCTGTTTCTGATTTCCAAATGGGATGTTTCCTTTGCTTCCGTTCATAATATTCTGATACATTACCCTGCAACGGCAAATTTTTCATCAAAAACAGAACATCTGAGTCACCCATCAAACGTATCTTTCCCAATCCCTCTACTTCCACTCCCTTTTCCGAAAGAAATTCGCTGGGCAAATTCTCCCGCTTCAGCAAGACATGAATAATTTCCTGCATTACTTCTTCAATGATATGAGCCTCATATAGAACAATCGGGTGATTCTGTATCCATTTGCGCTCTGCATCATGAGCATATACCACATTTTCAATCACACTCACTGCAGACTTATTATAACAAATCTCATAATACCCGTCCTTGGACTTCTCCGCACAAATATTGTCTAGCAAACGCATATAATCAATGGAAACCGTATTAAATCCTGTCATATAAGCATCTCTTAGTAAGTAATCCAATTTATCCACATCTATTATTTTAGAATTGAGCAACTCAACCAGACAGTTTAGTAAACTCTTCTGTTCATTCATTTCATTGACATATTTATATCCACAAATGCACCTTGCAAAAAAAGACCTTTGCTCGTCCTGAATGATTTCTCCAAAATTTTGCAGCGATACAATGGCGCTCATTAATTCATGGGGAGCTGCTTTATAGGAGTTATCTTCAATCTCCTTTTCCAGCTCAGCATCCCCCGTTAATTCTACCAAAGTATTGTGCAATTCTTTACGTTCTCCGGACAACAAATAAAATTTTTCTCCTGTATGCGAGAAAGGCGCATGTCCAACATCATGTAACAAGCACGCAATCTCAAAAATTTCAATATACGATTTTATATCCGGAAACTTTTGCAAAGAATCATTGCTTAAAGAACCGTAAAATGCATGCGCTGCAATTTTACCTAAATGGTAGACCCCCATAGAATGAGCAAAGCGATTATGAAGTGCCGATGAATACAGCGGCGAATAACTTGTTTGAATAATATCCCGCAGCCTCTGAAATGCTGATGTATCAATAATACTATTAATAAGTTGCGTCGGCACCGTAATATAGCCATATATTGGGTCCTTAAATTTCTTTATCGCCATGTTATACCCCTAATACTTCTTTTGTTGTTTCTGCACGAAATGCTCTTATTACTTTAAGAGACAGCGAAAGGCAAAACCGATTCCATAATTGGAGAGCATCAATTCCTTCCTTTAACCGGATTCCCTTAGCACCCTCCCGCTCAAACAATTCAAACATATCGGAATAGTCCTCCACCATTGCCATTTGGCTTTCCCGCGAAACAACAAGAACTGCTTTTGTTTCCTTCTCATTACTAAGGACTTCAACTACACGGGCACCATATTCATCTAACTGTCTAAATAGCACTTCGCCCTTTTCTCCGCTTTCCAATAACTCTATCAATGCGTTAGCTACCAAATCCTTCATTTCAATATAGATGTACATATTATGCCTCCCAGCACCTAAATTCAACACTCACTAGATATTAATATGATTCAATATAGCACAATTTTCATCTAAAGGCAATTCATTTTCTGGTTTTTCAGTTATCGTTTTTTCGTTATCCGTTTGCCTTTTCTTTATCCACTACTTCATATATAGTGTCCGGTTTTCCGGGATTAAAACACTCATTACACCACATTAGTGTCACCAGCTCTGTATTTCCCACATTAACGATGCTATGTGTATATCCCGTAGGAATATCAACTACCTCCGGTTTTTCCCCACTAACATGATATTCAATAATTTCATCATCACCATACTTACGAAAACGAATCAATCCCTCACCACTGACTACCAAAAATTTTTCATTCTTCGTATGATGCCAGTGATTTCCCTTTGTAATACCGGGTTTAGATATATTTACCGAAACCTGACCTCTATCTGCACTCTTCAAAATTTCCGTAAAACTCCCCCTGTCATCCGTATGCGTAATTAAAGGATACGAAAACTTGTCTTTCGGCAAATAACTCAGATATGTGCTATACAGTTTCTTCTCAAAGCCGCCCTCCGTCATATCCGGAACCATAAGATTGGTTCTGCTCTCCCGAAAACTGTACAATAAATTAACAATTTCTCCCAATGTCACCTCATGAACAGTTGGCACATAACAATATCCGTCCGAATTAACATGTGGATGTCTGTCCAGTGCCTGTAACAATTCCTCCACAACATCATCAATATAAACCAAATGCATTACGGTACTTCTATCATTTACCTGAATAGGCAGTCCATGGGCAATATTGTGGCAAAAGGTTGCTACAGCGCTATTATAATTTGGACGACACCACTTACCAAAAACATTGGGGAAGCGGTATATATATACCTCTGCACCTGTTTTTTGTCCATATGCAAAAAGCATATCCTCACCTGCTTTTTTACTCTTTCCATATGGATTTTCCAGTGCAGCCTGAATGGAAGATGAATTCATAACAGGACAGGTATTCTGACACTTCTGCAACGTATTAACAAGAGTTGTTGCAAAACCGAAATTCCCTTCCATATACTCTTCCATATGTTCCGGTCGATTAACTCCTGCCAGATTAAACACAAAATCACACACCGCACAATACTCCTGCAGCAATTCCTGCGGAGTATCAATGTCATACGGCAAAACCTCTATGCCTTCTCTATGTTCCAGCTCTGCAATCAGATTTTTACCAATAAATCCGTTTGCACCTGTCACTAAAACTTTCATCATCTGCTCTCCCACTGTTCCAATTCATGCTGAATGTAAGAAAGTCCCAACAATTTCTCTTTTACCTGTTCTACATTCATTAATTGCGTATTGTTTGAATTGAACTCTGACAGCTTTGCTCTCTCTAAATTGCCATCCGTAAAATATTTATCATAATTCAAATCTCTCTTATCTGCCGGCACGCGATAAAAGTTTCCCATATCAATGGCATGGGCACATTCCTCATTTGTCAGCAATGTTTCATACATTTTTTCTCCGTGTCGGATTCCAATTACCTTTATTTCATCTTCTGCATGGAATATCTCCTTCACCGCCTGCGCCAACACTGCTATGGTACATGCAGGTGCTTTCTGGACCATAATATCTCCGCTCTCTGCATTTTGGAAAGCATATACTACCAATTCCACAGCTTCCTCCAAGCTCATTACAAAGCGGGTCATCGTAGGCTCGGTAACAGTCAGCGGTTTTCCCTCCTTAATCTGGCTGATAAACAGAGGGATGACAGATCCTCTGGAACAAAGCACATTTCCGTATCTGGTACAGCATATGCTTGTTTCCTCCGGATTTACTGTTCGGGATTTGGCTACAATAACTTTCTCCATCATTGCCTTTGAAGTCCCCATCGCATTTACCGGATATGCAGCCTTGTCCGTTGACAGACAGATAACCTTTTTCACACCGGCCTCAATCGCAGCCTGCAACACATTTTCTGTTCCGAGTACATTCGTTTTTACTGCCTCGATAGGGAAAAATTCACAAGAGGGAACCTGCTTTAACGCTGCTGCATGAAAAATATAATCCACACCTCTCATTGCCTTCTGAATACTCTGAGGATCCCTTACATCTCCTATATAAAACTTTAACTTATTGCTGTATTCCGGAAACTCCCGCTGATAATAGTGACGCATATCGTCCTGTTTTAATTCATCACGGGAAAAAATACGGATTTCACCGATATCTGTTGCCAAAAATCGGTTTAATACCGCATTTCCAAACGACCCTGTTCCACCTGTAATCAATAATGTTTTTCCTGTAAACATTTTTCACATCTCCTTTATTTTGCCCCGCATTTAAGCCATCTATATCTTTTTATTCTATCGTATCTCACTATAAATAACAAGTCCAAGAGACAGTTTTCCCAAATCAATCCCGTCCGAACAAATCCCTTGTATACACTTTTTCTTTTACATCATTCAATTCTTCATTGTATCGGTTCGCAATGATAATGTTAGAACGTTTCTTAAACTCTGCGAGATTATTTTCCACTTCCGAGCCAAAGAATAGCGCTCCCTCTTCCAGATTCGGCTCATAAATAATAACCGTTGCTCCTTTAGCTTTAATACGCTTCATAACCCCTTGGACAGAACTTTGCCGAAAATTATCCGAGTTTGATTTCATTGTCAGTCGGTATACCCCGACCACCACCGGATGTTCTCTGCATTCCGCCCAGTTATTATCTGCCGTGTAACTGTAATATCCCGCCTTTTTTAAGACCGAATCCGCCACAAAATCCTTTCTGGTGCGATTTGCTTCCACAATAGCTTCGATTAGATTTTCCGGCACATCTTCATAATTGGCCAACAGTTGCTTGGTATCCTTGGGAAGACAATAGCCGCCGTAGCCAAAAGAGGGATTATTATAATGACTGCCTATTCTGGAATCAAGGCATACCCCCTGAATAATCTCCGATGCATCCAGTCCTTTCATTTCTGCATATGTGTCCAGTTCGTTAAAATACGAAACTCTCAATGCCAAATAGGTATTAGCAAACAGCTTCACGGCTTCTGCCTCTGTGAATCCCATGAACAACGTGTCGATATTCTCCTTCAGCGCACCCTCCTGCAAAAGCCTTGCAAAAATATGTGCCACATCCTGCAGCTCTCCATCCCCGGAATCCGTACCTACAATAATACGCGAGGGATACAGATTGTCATACAAAGCCTTGGATTCCCGTAAAAACTCCGGACTAAACATAATTTTAGCAGAACCAACCTTTTTCCGAAGAGACTCTGTATACCCAACCGGAACCGTCGACTTAATTACAATAAAAGCGTTGGGATTGACGCCCATTATCTGTTCTATTACGCTTTCCACCGCAGAAGTATCAAAAAAATTCTTTTCGCTGTCATAATTTGTCGGCACAGCAACTATCACCAAGTCCGCTTCCCGATATGCTTCCCCGCCATCTACCGTGGCTCTCAGGTTAAGTGTTCTGTTTGCCAGAAAATCTTCGATATAGTCATCCTGAATCGGTGATTTTCTATTGTTTATCATAGCTACCTTTTCAGGAACAATATCAACCGCTGTCACATCATGGTTTTGTGACAAGAGTACCGCCATAGACAGCCCCACATACCCGGTTCCCGCAACTGCAATCTTAAGGTCATTGTAACTTCTCATTTGTGGCTCCACTCTCCTCTGACTTTCGAAAGACCATTCGCTTACTCAAAACATAATTCAAAATAATTACAATCACACTCAGCACGCATTTGCTGAAAAAGAACTGCTGCTTCAGTCCGTCCACCAGTAATATGACACCAAAATAGTCTACCAGAAATGTAATCCAACGTGCGAACATAAAACTGACAACCTCTTTTAAAAAGGTTCCTATGTTACCAAATGGCGTACGGAATACAAATATCTTATTCGTAAAGTAGCAAAAAACTTTCACAATCACCAACGTAACCGCATTGGAGATTTTGTAATCAATTCCTGCTTTTACTAACCCTTGTGCCAGTCCTATATTTAAAAGTGTACTGGCAACGCCCCAAAACACATAGCTGATTAGTTCTCTTTTCTTCTCCACAAAGTCACCTCTTCCGTGCAAGAACCATCGTCCACGGAAACGGTGACTTTGTCTCCACTATCTCCATTCCACTCTCCTTAACCAACTTACAAAAGCCTTTTTTACTCCAATGCTGAATATGTCCGGGTGTATTACCCATATCTTTCCAGTATTTTCCTCTCAGCATATTAAGGATTCTCCAAATCGGCTCATTGGGAACACTTAACAGCACATATCCCGTACCCAATCTTTTAATTTCCGCCAATGCCGCTGCCGGTTCCTCCAAATGTTCCAATACCTCCGAGCATACCACAAGACTGTAACCTTCCGACAGTGAAGACATTTTTTCTTCTTTCGGTTTTCTCACTTCCATAGAATAAATATTTCCGACATAGAAATTAATATTCGGATATTTCTCTATTGCCTCTATTATTACCTTTTCAGAAATATCAAAAGCATCTATCTCGGTCTGCGGATACAAATTTCTCAAATGACCGGTAACCTCTCCTTCTCCGCATCCGGCTTCCAGTATTTTTTCAGGTACAGCCCCTATTTTTCCTAACAGTTCTTCAATGCTTTTAAAAAAGCCCTTCATCATCCATCTTACAATGGGATTACCGGAATGGTACTTGTCATAATAATTTCCTTCTGGTTGTACAACTTGGTTTTTCATAATTCTTTCCTTCCGTGTTGTGTAATTTATACCTGTCCCTTTACCCTTGCAGGAACCCCATAAGCTAATGCGTTCTCCGGAACATCCCGCGTCACTACACTTCCTATTCCTATCTTAGAATCATCTCCAACCCTTACCCGATTCAAAATTGAACTATTCACGCCTATCCACGCATTGTTCTCTACAATAGAACTTCCACAAAGAATGGTTCCTGCAGTAATTACAGCATTATCACCAATCACAACATTATGTGCTATGTGAACCAAATTATCAACCTTAACATCGGCTCCCACCTTTGTGCTTCCTTCAAACAAAGAAGTACAGACATCCGTATTGTCACCAATATACACTCGGTCTCCCAAAACAACTCCTCCACAATGAGCAACTTTCCTGTTCACATTATGAATACGTAGAATCTGAAATCCCTCTGATCCAATCGTCGAGTTGCATCCGATAACGCAATCATCACCGATAACTGTCCCGTGCTTGATAACAGAATTATGGCCTATTGAAACATGATTTCCTATTTTAACGCCCTCCTCTATGACAGCAGTTGGCGCAATATTACAATCTGTCCCTATCATTGTAGGAAAACAAAATTTATCATAAAAATCTGTTTTTTCATACAAAAAATCATGTATATCATAAAATGTTTTCTCTGCATCCTGACAAACAATATAAGAAAGTTCTCTCTCCGCTTTTTTATATTCTTGTAAACAGTTCTGCGGAACAACAACTGCAACTACAGCTTTGTTATTTTTAATAATATCGATATAATTTGTCGACGTCACATAAGTTAATACTTTATCATGTTCGCTATCACGATTACATAAATTCAATCCATTAATTTCTATATCTTTTCCTATATATGTCAAATTAAGTACTGTGCATATCTCCGATATTCTTATACGCCTTTGCATTTGCTAATACCTTTCTCTTTCTGCCAATCTTATCGTGCTTCTTCGTTTTGAACCCACCAGCCACATGGCAATGCTACAAATCTCGAATAAAATTCTTCCACTCCCGGCAAACTGTCCTGCTTTCCGAAAATAGTGTATCTGTTATTATTTAAGTGCACTCCCGACGCATACCATCCTTTATTCCGATACTCCTGAATAGCTGCACGTTTATCCGGAACCAATATTCCAAACACCCAATAATTGGGAAATATATCCTGTCTTCCCATAACCTTTGTATTTTCGGAAAGAAGCAATTCTTCTTTCCATACCATCGCCTGCTTACGCTGTGCTTCCAAAATAGAATTCATACATGTCATCTGTTGAATTCCAATATACGCATTTACATTGCTCATAGTTGCACTGTGCCCTCTTAGCACTATATCACAGTTAGGACTGATTTCTCCGAGTTCATCCCGAAAAATGCTTCTGTCAATTCCACAATCCCGAATCAGTTCCGCTTTTTTCAAAAGTTCCGGATTATGAATAACTATGGCGCCCCCGTCAATCGTATTTGGAAGTCGTACTGCATTAAACGAAAAAATCGTAATATCCGTACCACAATTTCCGATTTTCTTTCCCTTATACTCACTTCCAAAAGCCTCGATTCCATCATCAATGACCGGTATTCCATGTTTTTTTCCTATTTCATTAATCTCATCAATGTATCCGGGATACCCACAAAAATGATTATGCACAATTGCCTTTGTACGGGATGAAATTTTCTTTTCCACGCTGGTGGGGCATAATGTTCCCGTATGCGGGTCTACATCCGCCCACTTAATCTGGATTTCATGTGCCGCAAACGGCTGTGTAGAAGCCAGACATGCCATGGGTGATGCAATCACTTCATCGCCGGCATGTATGTTCAACAATGACGTTGCAACCGCTATTGCCATATTAAAAGAGTTCGTTACCAAAACCCTTTCTGTTACCCCTAAAAAAGTACGCAAATCCTCTTCAAACTTTAACGAATATTCACCATATGCCAGTTTCCCGGAATGAAGAATCGTTTCCAATTCCGGTAATTCCGGCATATATGGTTTATACAATGGAATCATCCTACCAACCTCGTTTTATCATATCTACAATAAATTCCCTGTTTTCGTCACTGACCCACCAGCCACAAGGAATGTGTACAAATTCCGAATAAAAGGAATCCAATGCCGGCAATTCACATTTAGATTCACTAAATACGCTATGCGTATCGCTCCTGTGATGCAATTGGGAAGCCGTAATTCCATGACTTTCCATCATCTTGCAAAACGCATCTCTGTTCTCCACCTTCATGGTATATAACCAATAAGAAGGTTCTGTATGAGGATAATAAGGAATCAACGTCACACCGGGAACCCCTTGCAGCGCCTTATCATAAAATTTTCCATTTGCAATATGTCTGCCTATTACCTCGTTAATATGGTTTAACTGGACTAAACCTATGGTTGCATTCACATTGTTCATTCCATACTTATAACCGGCTCTTTTTATATCATTTTCCAGCCGGGAAACCTTTTTATCCAAGCCAAACCACCGAAGTTTTCGTGCATCCGCCAATTCTCCCTCATCTTTAAAGCTGATTGCCCCTCCATCCACAGTGGTCATATGCTTGATTGCCTGAAACGAATAACAGGTATATCTCGAATTAGAACCTACCATCTTTCCGTTATACTTGCTCCCCAATGCATGAGCCGTATCCTCTATAATCGGTATGTGATATTCTTCCGATATTTTATTAAACTCATCCATGTTGCATACCATACCAGCGTAATGTACCAACATAATTGCTTTCGTGCGCTCTGTAATTTTCTCACGCACCGACTGCGGATCTAAAAGTCCTGTACAAGCATCCACATCTGCCCATACCACCTTTGCTCCGGTAATTGCTATTGTTGTGTTTGTAGGCTCCGCCGTCATTGCAGTACTAATGACCTCATCTCCCGGTCCTACGCCAAGCAACATCAGTGCTATATGCAATGCCGCTGTGCCGGAATTAAGAGAAAGAACATTTGGGTTCTCAACATATTTCCCAAACCGCTCCTCAAATCTATCCACCGCTTCGCCTACAGCAATATATCCACTATACAGTATCTCCTCAATCGCAGGCATCATTTCTTCCCGTGGCGCAATATATGGTTTAACCAATGGAATATTCTTCATCTTCTTACCCTTCCTTTACTTTATGTCAATTTCGCTTCGCATTTCATTTTTTCTCTATTTTAGCATTTCAATATATAGAATGCAACACTCATCGGGTTTACCGCTGTACTGCGCCTATATAATGAAATTTTTTCAGCTTCTCCAAATCATATATGGTAATATCCAGACTCCCCTCCGAAGGTTCTGTCTCCTCCAAATCAATTTCAACCTTTCCATCCCGACATACTACCGGTTGAATAAGTCCTTGAAATACACATATACTGTTCGGATTTCCTTCATAAGACAGATGAATTCTGTCGTCTGTCACCTCAACAGTGACATTCATCCCCTTTTCCTCGAAAGCCGAAGCATCCCACTGCCAAAAGACTGTTTCATTCTCTATATTTAACATAAAGTAAAGAGGAATACTGTCATCTAAAAGCATGGGCGATTCATACCATACAACCGGTATCACGGCAACTCCGTCATATCTGCCATCTACATTGTAAAACGAAGCCATTTGCAATGCCTCAACATAATTTAGAGAATCATTGCAATATACATAAAGCCGTTCTCCTTGATGCGCTTGCAGAAAATCTTCCATCAGCTCCGCGTATCTCATCATATAATTATTCTTTTCCCATGTACCCATAGCAGCAACACTGTGTGCCAGCATAGCCACACATATAATCATTACTGCCAGATGCCTTTTTGCCAATGCTACAACAAGTACACATACACCTGTTGTCACACATAACAGCGCTCCCCACTCCAAATATCCTATATTCTCCAACCCTCTGCATCCGCTCAGCCAGTCCTCATTGGGATTCCATAATTTTCGCCTATACAGAATTAAATAAGGTATCCAAATAGCCGCCGTACCATACAGAAATGCAATTCTGCCTCTCCACTTTGAAGTTCTGTTCGCTTCCGTTTTGTCCACAAGAAACGCCCATACCACTACCGATAAAAGCGTGATATATGTAATATAGCGTCCAAGCAGTTTTACCATTTGTCCCCCCTCATTGTAATATACCAATGTGGAATGACGGGCAGAAACAAAAATCAACATAACGGCAAGACTAATAATAAAGTAAAAGTGCCCTTTGAAAGCACGCAGCTTTTGAATATCCGTTCTGCCGATAATATGTGTTACTATCAAAACATTTCCTAATATTGCATATGCAAGATAGCAAATTATCCAACGTCCGGAAGGCAGGAGTGCATACCCTGTACTTTCAGGTCCCGCTTTCGTCGCAAACCCCATCGTTGCCTTTAGCAGTTCAAAAGTGGGTTCTGCCCCCGTTCTTGCTGCATACAGCAAAAAGTACAACCCTATAAAAATACATACTGTACTCACATAAACAATACCGTCCCAAACGAAGTACTGAACAGTGGATTTCTTCTCTCTATTCAGGCATGCGGTGCACCAGTACAGACAAAATATAGGCAATAAAACCAACATTAAGTACTTCGTCCAAAACAAACTCAAGGACAATAATGCCGCGCCTATTGTGAACCATACTCTTCCCTTATTTCTAATCTCATCCGATATTTTTACTCTACGAAACACCATATGATATAAGACAGCGATAAGCAATAACGGAACTGAAAGATTTTCTGATAAAAGCAATCTCGAAAACACAAAATAACCGGGAGTACAAGCTATCATTATAACTACCGCCAAAATCCTTCCGGAAGGCAGTAATTTCTTTAATAAGACATATATCACTCCCAATCCGATTACTTTAATCACGATATTAATACAAAGCATTGCCCACAGGAAATGTTGCTTGCATATTAAACCCGGTGCCAAAATTGCCGGATACAAAAACGGGTAATGAAAACTGCTCACCGGATTTCCATAAAAAATATCTTGTGCAATCTCTTTATATACCTTCTCATCTCCATTGACAATATACGGCTTAGAATAAAACACGAAAGTAATTTGAGAAATCACAAAGATAAGCAGTATAAGCCAATACTTTACATTTATCTTGTTGTTCTTAAAACATCTGCAATCCTTCATTTCTCTGAGCATACCGTTTTCCTTTCATCCACTGCCTTATCCCCACACCTATCAAAGTTTCTCCGCATTACAATGTTCTACATAGTGTCTTGTCATTACCCATAAAAAGAGCGGTACAATTCCACACAATATCCGATTGTAAGAATCTCCAAAGCCCTTTCTCAAATCGTTAAATCTGCACATACAAATGGCAAAATTAAAAACAATATACCCTAACCAGATTAAATCCCCCGTTTCAAACTTTTTGGCATAATAAATCAGAATTATGCAAAGCAACAGAGCAATCCATGGAAAAGGCCCCCAAAATTCATTTGCGATATTATAAAACTCCGCATCCAGATTAATTACCGCTCTGGAGCTTTTTACAATTAACAGCACCACCCCCGCAGCCGCCAGTCCCAGCATCATGACAGCGGGAAGCTTGTCCTTAAAAAGGGATTTTACAGCTTTTCGAATAAAAAACACATAAATAACTGTGCCAAGGTAAACTCCGCCCATAACAATAACAGTCTTTATCCCCATCTGATCCGAATCAGGGATTCCTGTTACCCATATCATTTTTATCCAATATGTTATCTGTGCAAATCCGGTCGGGAAAAGCAGTGCCCAATACAATTCCTTGTTTCCGATTTGCAAGGTACTGATACAAACAATCAGGAAACAGACTACCGTACAAGTTTCAGCCCGGCACAAAGTAAGCATTACCGTTATCATTCCAAGTAATATTACCATGCCCCTTTTGGCATTAGCCGGCAGTTCTGTCATCTTATAGCTCAGAACCACCAAAAGATACATATAAACCATAACATACGTATTGCTGATTATAAATTGTGCCATCAGGTGAAACGGCGCTGTTAAAAGAAGAAACACCGTCACTGCTGTTGCTAAACACCACGTTTTTCGTTTCGAAAACGAACACTTCTGTATCTGCTCCAAAATACTGAGAAAGAAAAAACCCCCGAAACTGATAATCAACATATGATGAATGGTAAAAATATTTTCAAATCCACTCATATATGCCAAAGAACTAAAATATGCCGGCATTAACCCCGTCCACTGCATCCATGTTTTCACACTTTCACCAAAGCCACCATTCAGTACCAAAAGTTCCCCATATTTCATAATAAAATACGAAGAATCAAAAGACAGCAAAATGGTCAGAATGCCGCTTGACACTAGCGCAGACACACCGGAAAAATACAATATTGTTTGCGCAAAATCTTTCCAATCATCCTTCCGGCATATAAAAGCAGTTCTCACCATCATACCGGTGAGAAAAACTATTGTAATAATCAACATTGTCATTGAATTATACGGAATTCCAAGCAATGTCACGAAATAACTTAGTATGCACCAGCTCACTAAACCTGCCGGGTATGCCAAAAAAAATATCCACCCTTTTTGTATGGGAATATTTAATAATATAATCAAAAGATACCCCGCAGCATATAGCAAAACGGAAACCACAATTTGTTTCACCTGATAACCGGTGGTCAACTCCAATGCCAGTTTCGCCAGCTTATCCGTTTCTGCCACCCGCCTTGTAACCACGTAAAGCCCTACTGTCGCACAAACGCAGACTATCCAAAAGGCTGCCGCTCTAATCCATTGTTTCATCCTATCTGCCGCCTCCACAATATAACGAAAAGTTTTCTGCCGCAATCAGATAAATATTAAATTTATCATCGTTAAGCACCATGATTTCCTCCGCGTTTGTAATACCATCTATATCAATATACAACCGGGGTAGTTGTTCCTGCCTGCTGATTTCCGCTAAAGTCTGCTCCGAAAACGCATCCTGATAACCGGTTAAAATCATTACACCCACATCATATAAAGTACTTATTTTTTCCAAATCCGCTGTTTGACCTGCGGATATATCTTCGTCAACTATTTGCGTTGAAAACTGTTCAAAAAACGGCTTACACCAATCATCTGTATAAGAAAGATTTACCGTTCTGTTTCTGATAATAGGAGTTATCCACATATCCTTGTGCCATTCCTGATTAGGAATATTAACCTGTGTAAAAGATACGTTCGGTGCACTGTCAGACTGTGTCAAATACGGATAAAGAACTTGTATGTTATAAATAATCATACTAATACCGAAAAAAATACTCACCACTATCGCCACTCTGCGGCTCATGGCGTGTTTAAACATTAAGATAAAAAATACAAGCAGCAATGCTATCTCATAGAGTACTGCCGACTTTCTTGCCGAATAATGTACAAGCACTCCGCCTAAAAGCAGACATATAAGACACTGCATTGTTTTAACAAAGGATCTGCTCCTACCCATTCTTTTTTATCTCCCTATATAATCCGGGTGCATATCTAAATAATTTTGCACCCATTTGAAAATGGAATGTATCCTGCTTCAGTTCCTTGGATTTCCATAAATTAGCATAGTGCGTGCGAAATTCTTTCAGTAACTCTTTCTTTTTTTGTTTTAACGTATCTCGGTCACATGCCCGATACATACCCATTAGTAATTTAATATACTTCAACTCTATGTACCGCAGGCTCCCCGGAATGTTCTGTTTTGTAAACTTTAACATATAGTGATAAAGCCATATATTCTGCTCTATTTTGGTGGAAGAATAGGCACTTCTGGATATACTTCCGCCTCTGACATATACATGATAAAAAACATTTTCTACGGAAACATACTTTTGACATTTTGCCAATACCTGTATAATTGTCGCTTCATCAATTCCCGTACTCTGTGGAATAAACTCTACGGAGTCAAATAAGGACTTTCTAAAAGTACGGCATGCTAAAGATGGAGACGTTAACCTTGTAAAATATGCCTCTAATATTTCCTCCCTTTCTAATTGAACAACAGGGGGAATTTCTGTCCACAAACATTGTCCCTGCCCATCCTCCATCCGCAGGCCAAAGTGTACAATATCCGCATCTGTTTTTTCAATAACAGCGCATAAACTATCCAACATATCTTTTTCTACGAAATCATCACTATCCACGAATGCCAAATACTCACCCTTTGCTATTTCTATCCCCGCTGCACATGCGCTTCCGATTCCACCATTCTTCTTATGGATGACAGATATTCTTGCATCCCTCTCTGCGTACTGGTCCAGCATTGTTCCTGAATTGTCTGTAGAGCCGTCATCAACTGCAATAAGTTCAAATTTTGTATATGTCTGTACCAATATACTGTTGATACATTTCTCCAGATATTTATCCGCATTGTATACAGGAACAATCACTGAAAATAAAATATTATCCGCCATTTACCTATTCTCCGTTTCTACCGCCTTGCGTAATTTCTTTATATCCGAGAAGCATGAGGCATGCTTCTCTATCCATTCCTCATCCTTATTCCACCACTCTAACTTTAACAGCCACTCAACATCCTCCTGTTCAAAGCGATACCGTATAACCTTTGCAGGAACCCCGCCTACAATTGCATACGGTGGGACGTCTTTTACTACAACCGCATAAGATGCAACAATCGCCCCATCACCAATGGTAACTCCCTGTCTGATTTTTGCACCCTTTCCTATCCATACATCATTGCCGATCTTTGCAAAATATTTTTTATCCTCATCCACAAAACTGTATTCCTCAAACAGGCTTTCCTTCACATACTGTTTTCCAAAAAAATCCGCCTTTCTGTAAAACATAGGGTAGGTACTTACAAAAACAGATGCCGGATGATTCCCTAATATCAACTCAATATGGTCAGATAGGGAACAATAACGCCCAATCCATGTTCCCGGCAGATTACAATAATCTGCCACATAAGAATATCTACCTATCCTGCTTCCAACAATCGTTGTATGCTGCCATATCTGATTTTGCCCTTCAAATACAGTGTTTTCATCCCAGCCCGCTGATACTGCAATCCGGCAGTTTAAGGACTTATTCAATTTTTTTACCCGCATCATCCTTATCAGGCGATGGAAATAGTAGCTAATTTGTCCCATCACTTTTTCTCCTAATTCTTCCTTTTATCCACAATTTTTCCTGTGCATTCAAGCCGAAACAATATATAATAACCAGATAACTTGTTCCTATAGCAGCCGCCTTTACCGCAAGCATAAGCCATCCACCAGCAGGAATGATATGCCCCAGCGCCAGGGCAGTCCCAAACGCAAGTATCATGGGAATAAACAACCGCAGATATGTTTTTCTTACAAAAGTCCCCAGCTTAATGTCAAGATACTTTTTGTAAAGCACCACCATAGCTGCTGCCCGAAAACAATAGGAGATACAAATAGCAATTGCCGCCCCAATCAATCCATACACGGGCACAAGACAAAACTCAAGAATAATATTGATAAGTGCCATACACACATTCACAATGGCATGCTCTTTTACTCTGTTTGCCGCCGTCAATGCAGAAACAGCTATCATCATAGGCCATATAAACAGATTCGGTGCAATTAATAAAACAGCGCAGTAATATGCCGGTTCATATTCACTGCTGCCCATCCAACAATAAATAAACTCTTTTCCGACCGCTATAAATCCAATGAGAATCACTCCCAAAATGTAAAGTTGAATCTTTCCCACGCGAATCATCAGCTCGGTCAGTTCGTCTCCATCATCGCTCTTCGTCATGATTCTGGTTATTTTCGGCAAAAACATATTACTCAATACATTTCCCAGTGAGTAACTGTAACCCTCCAGCGTACTTGCCACGCCAAACACGGCTGCACTCACAGTTCCGGCCAAAGCACCTAAAATAGACGGCGTCAAGTTATATATAAATCTCTGCGTAACCACCATTACCGTTACCCATATGGAAAAATTAAATATGTCTTTCAGAATCCCCTTGTTGCGATACCGCAAATCTATCCGTACCGTTACACACTTACGCATCAGGCATAATTTTATTGCAATGACAAGCAATCCTACAATTGCATTAATCGTGACTAAAGCATACAATCCCATTCCCATGCTTAACGCAACGATTGTCAATACCACCGTCAGAACTTTATTAATAATGTCACATAAATTTAATCCTATAAATTTCTCATACGCGCTCAGAATTCCCCCTAACGGAATGAACGGAAATGAAATCACATTAAAGGACGCTACAATAATATAAACAATACGAAACTGTTCCAATTCCTCCGGCGTTAATTTAGCATAAATCACATCCAGAAAAAAATATACTATCACCAATATCACTAAAAGCGCCGCATCAATCAGTAAATAAAGCTGAACTGCCACATTTACCAGCTTGTCCACTTTATCCTCTTTCCCCTGCGCCCGATATTCCGCAATATATTTTGAAATTGCCGTGCTGATACCAAAATCCATCACAAACATACTGATAAGGGATCCTGCTATGGTATAAAGTCCATAGCTGCCGGAACCGATATGGTGTATAATCCATGGTGTATAAATCACACCTGCCAATATATTGATTACAATGGCAATATAAGATACAATTGCTCCGTACCGGATTTGTCTGCCACTCTGTACTTCTACCTCGTTTGCTGCCATTTATATCCTTTCTCTCCTCCAACTTACGGATTCTTTCACTATCTTCGCAGGATTACCTGCGTATACGAGTCCTGTGCCGCCATACTCCTTAGATACCACCACTGCGCCGGCTCCCACAATGCTGTCCGCACCAATATGAACGCCTTTTCCAATAACCGTCCGTGTTCCTATCCATACATGATCGTCTATCAATATATCTTTCGATGTATTTGTCCGTACTCCATCCGAATTCACTATGGAATGACCATCACCGGTAGCGATATAAATATTACTGGAAAACATACAATCCTCACCAATGCAGACTTTCGTTCCCTCTATCGCAGATATTTCTGTCGAACCGTGCACTGTTGTCCCCGCTCCTATATGGATACTGTTATTCTCATCTTCCGTATGAAGCACAACCTCATTCAATGCCACCCTGTCGCCAATAACAATACGGTTATGGTTACCCGTTATAATAAACTTCACCTTATTTAACCTGACATTATTTCCCAAAACAATCTCATTATCCACACCACGGGAGACTACCGTTACTCCCCTCATCAATACAGTATTTCCTATTTTCAATACTTTCCCGCATTTCATGATACTTTTGGGACTGAATAAAAAATTATAACACCAACAGCTTATTCTGGATAGAACACTGCTATTCTTTATAAATGATTTCAACATACCTGCTCCTTAGTGAAGTATAGCAACAAACACCTTGTACTTTAAACCAATATCCCTTGCCTTCAGAATTTCTCTCCGGTTTTCCTTTAAAAAAGATTTTATTTGCAGATATTCTTCTCTATGTTCTTTTTTCTGCTTACTCAGAAGTCTATACGTACCACACGAAAATGTGGTTGCCCTTAGCAGCAGTCCCTGCACACAATCCGGATATTTTTTCTTTGCCTCAAAATACCTGTCCTGATATTCCACAGCTCTTTCATAAGAGTTGATGTAACTCCTTGCATAAACAAAAGATGTATTGTTTTCCCGGATAGTATAAAAAAACAGCTTTTCATTGGTGGCGACCTCACGTCTCACATCCGGCAAAAGCAGGCGCATAAAGCGCATATCCTCTATGGTCTTGCTATAAGGGAATCGATGATTTCCTATTATCTTCCGGGTAAAAAGCCGGTCTGTAACATGGCCTCCCCAAACATCCTGAAAAAGTAAATCAAAAAATTCCTTATGCTCCGTTATCGTTAATTCCACTTTTTCAACCGGCGGCTCTGACTTATCAAAGCAATCTTCGCATCTGGCAATATCCGCATCATTTTCTGTCAGATATTTATGCAGCTTTTCATACATTTCCGGATAAATCCAGTCGTCATCATCCACAAACCCTATAAAATCTCCGGTCACTCTGTCAAGTGCATAATTTCTCGCACTTGCCTGTCCTCCGTTTTCTTTATGAAACACCTGCACTCTGGAATCCTTATCCGCATAGCTTTTGCAAATCTGCAGGGATGAATCTGTAGAGCCATCATCCACCAGCAAAACTTCCAAGTTCTGATAAGTCTGTGCCAAAATGCTGTCCACACATCTGTGTAAAAACGGTTCGGCATTCCACACCGGAACAATAACACTAATTTTATCCATCTCACTATTTTCCCTTCTTTAATACATAGCGGGATATAAAAAATCCAATTCCCTTATATTTTACAGTTAAAAAAGCATGCTCTATCCGCATACAAAAAAGTTGCCATTTATTATAGCAAAACTCTTTCTCATATGCTTTTTCGTACTCCATGTCGCGAATCATATATTTGGGGTGCTTCAACGGAAACTCCAATTCCGCAGTCGGCATAAAAAACAATCTGCGAATCTTTGCCGGCATCGTTTGCAGAGAATCCCCTGAATGCGTTGCTCCTTCGGTCACGCCAATATTTTTTACCAGATTTACTCTGGGATTAATGGCAAGCCGGTTGCCCAGAACCATTGCTGTAGAAACTGCATACTCCCATGAGAAAATGTCATGAATTTCTCTGTTCCGTTCAAGATTCTTCTTCCCTTTTTCCACGAAATCTGCATATGGTGTCGAAAGACAACTGCGCACATAGCAGTCTACTTTGTGCATTTCCTCTTCTTCCTGCACAAATTCACAGTCTGCGTATTTAACAATATCCTTCCACACCCGTTTCCATGTAGCCCATGCGCATCCTGCATTGATAGTTGAAAAGAAATAACTGTCCCTGCAATACCTATTTTCGCCAAACCGCTCCATTCCGGAAACCATCTGTACTCTGTCGTCATCAGCATATCGTTCCAGTATTTCATCCATAAACCGAAAAAAACTTTGATTGGGAACAGAATCATCCTCAATAATAATTAATTTCTCCACAGTTTCAAATGCCCATGTTATTGCAGAAAAGACTCTGGGGTCACAGGTAAGATTTTTATCGGAATAATTTTTATATACCTCGCACTCCCAGTCAACCTGTTCTACAATTCTCCGGCAGGCATCTATATTTTCTATATCCTTTTCATTTCCCTGTCTGGCACCGTCCTGCGCCAGAAATAATTTCTTCGGTTTTGCTTCCCGTACCGCTTCAAAAACTTCTTTTAAAGTATCTGCCTTATTAAAAAAAACAAGCAGAACTCCCACATCACTTCTCATGTTGTTTTTCCTCTATTATTTCTTTATACAGCTTTATATACTGATTTACGTTCCTGCTTCTGTTGAAATTATCTGCCGCATATTGACGGCAACTCTGAGAATAGTACGCTTTTCCCTGTCTTCTGATTTTCTCAAGTGCAGCGGAGATTCCTTCCATGTCACCTTTTTTTATAACATGTCCGCATCCGGGTCCCACTACTTCGGCATTTGCAGTGGAATCAAAGCAGACAACCGGCGTACCACACGCCAATGCTTCCGCAGAAACCTTACCAAAAGATTCCTCATAAGACATAGTCACAAAGGCATCAGCCATAATATAATAACGCATCAGTTCCTCCATTTCAAGAACAGGCGGAATCCATACTACTTTGGAACCTTTCTCCTCTTTTCCGTCGTGTGATCCAATTAGAACAATCCTGCTGTCTTCATCCAACATATCAGCAAGTTCTAAAAAGCGACTTAAGCCCTTGGATTCATCCCATCTGGACGCAACACCCAAAATAACAAACTTGCCTTCCAATCCTTTTTCCTTTTTACAGTCCACCTGTTTTACATCCGGAATACTTTCCAAATCAACCCAGTTATAAATTTTAGCAAACCGTTTGGCACTTTTCAAAATAGATTTTTGTGCCTCCCTTGTAATCCAATCCGATACTCCAACCACATACAGATTGGCTATCTTTTCATAATTATCACGCTTATCCTTCCACATTTTGGGTGTTCTGTCAAAAAACCAACTGACATTTTCCTGTTTCAGCTTCGGGCAATCATGACAGCCGGACTGCCATCTGTCACATCCAACCTGTGTATAATGGCAACATTTTCCTGTATATAACCAGCAATCATGCAGGTTCATCACAACCGGAATCCGCTTTCTTTGAATATAATCATACAGCATATTCAAATTCAAGAAATTAGCATGTACATTATTAATATGAATAATATCCGGTTGAACTGCATCCAAATATTTTAGAAATTTTCTCGTCCCACGTGTGGAGAAATATCCCTGGAGTCCCAACACTCTCGACAAAAGTGCATGTAGCTTTTTTTCCAGTTTCCCGCCAATACAGTATCCATTATCTGGCAGCCTGCCCTGAGAAAATGCAATATATCCCTGTTCTCCCTGACATGCCAGTTCATCCAGAATTTCTTTGCAGTTTCTTCCTGTACTTCCTATTTCATAGGTTGCATTTATCAATAAAATTCTCATACCCAACTCCATCATAGGGATTCTTTCCCTGTTACTGCCACATAAACTGATAGGGGATGCCACTCTTGACCATTAATAAACATAAGATAATGCTAAACGCCGGCATTAATATCCTTCTTCCTCTTATATCTATAATTTGAAATATCTCCGGAATCAGCAGCACAATAAATATAATGAAATAATAGCTCAAACGTACTAAGACCGGAATGGCCAGTGAAAGTTCCAATATGAACATTCCAATAACAACAGCATTAATATACACATGCACCATTTGATTTTTGGCACTGAGTTTTTCATATAACAGCAGGCTTACAAGCACAATCATTGTAATAAAAAATAATAAGTTATAAGGGCCTTCTCCCGGAAGCTCCGCATATTTCGCATAGGTCCCTCTTGTCAGGAAAAAAACTAATTTATTTTTTAATAAAAATACTATGCCAAAAACTACAGCTACCGTCACCTTATATAATTTCGTAATTCTGATATTGTACACAAAATAAAAGGGTAAAAATACAAGGCTTGTCTTATGTACCATACTGGCAAATAATACTGTCAACAGAAAAGGAAAAAACTTTCTCTTCTTTATCAATTCAAACCCCAAAAACACACAGATTATTGTTGTGAAGGTCTGCCGGATTCCGGTCAGTCCAAAAAACGCAAACATAAAACTTGCAAAAATCAAATAACTCAGGCAGCAATCTGCGGAATACTTATAGACAAATTTGGAAAAACCAATCATAAAAACAATAATCACAAAAAAGAGAAAAGCACGATACGATGGTATGATTGCCGAGAATATTTTAGTAAACAAATAATATGCCATATCTCTGCTTTCATAGGTTACGCTTTGTGTAAACATGGCAATAAAATAATCCAGCATTTCTTTCCATGTAATGGAATGATAGTATACGAACAATTCTTCATATACCGGCGTATCTGCACCTATTGTAATAGCCCTCAGACCAGAGATCAAAATAAATTGCAGGCTGACTAAAGCGCAAAATAATTTTTTATAGGATTTCCCACTATTTTTCACCTTTGTTATCAAATTTTCAAAATATATCAATATCATGTTGATTACATATACATACATATCTCATCCCCACTTTTTATCATCTGAATTACTGTGTTATAATGGAATGCAGATCCTCATACAACTCCTTTTGAATCCGCTCTATTCCATGATTGCGTTTTCCACACTCCCATGCTTTCTGCGCATAGATTCCAATAATCTGCGGATTATCCACAATCTCTTGTAACGATTGAGAAATTTCCTTTCTGCTCTTTATGACGATTGCGGAATCATTTCTTTCCAAATACGTAATAGAAGCCCCCCTCGCTGCTCCGATAGCCATAACGCACTTTTTCTCTAAAAAATAATCGACGATTTTAGTAGAAAAAGATAATCTGGTAGCCAGACTTCCTTTCAGGCCAAAGGACTCTGCATGCAATAGTATATCAGCTTCCTTTTGTACCTTTTTTACCTCTTCAATCCCTATCTTTCCACAAAAGAAGGTACTATCCGAAAGATTCAGCTGTCTGATCTGTCGTGCCAACAACGGTGTTGCTGAGTAAATGTATAGCTGAATTTTTGTTCCTGCCTGATTTATCTTTTGGATTTCCCTGCACAACAGTGTAACTGTCTTTAACCTCCCACCATATAAGTTGCCGGTATATACTATTTTCAGCGGATAGGACGGGCAAATTATATTCGGTTCCTCCCCTTCAAACAAATACCCCTTATAGAGAATCCTGCATTCTTTATGAAAGAACCTTGTATATTCGTCCGCCTGCTCTTTAGAAATCGTATAAATTCTATCACAGTCCTTTACTACCCTGCGTATTCCATTTCTCTGCATAAATCTGTCTATCCACCAAAAAGGGGACAGGGAAAACTGCTTTAAGGAATATACGTCATCCCATGTATAGAGTACTAAAGGCACCTTTAAATAATCTTTCACATATACAATCAGATTATTCAAATAGATTCTATCCTGCAACTGTGCAAAGATTATATCCGGCTTCGTCTCCCTTAAATACTCCCTTAACTGCTCAGATTTCCATAGTCCCGTACCCCAAATAGAATCCCTTATCCAGAAAAAAATCTGCCATCTGAATATCCGCATTAAATTATAGATTCTTTTGGTGAATCCCGAAGATTTTTTTTGAGGTGCCTCCGTCTTAGGCAATACCTCGTCTGGTTCATCAGCGGTCACCTTTTCCACAATACCTGTTTGCATGGATTTATGGAGAATTTTTTTAATGATTTGGCCTTCCGAAAGCTGATAGCTTCTTTTGATAATATTGCTTTGAGATTTTCCCTGCTGACAACAGATATTGTCAATTTCCACATTCCTCATTCCCGAAAAAATATTCGAGTAGGAGTTGCCGACATTATTATCATTTCTCAATAATGTTTCTGTAATTAACAGTATCTTCATCCCTCTATATACCTCTCTGCTCCTCTTCCAACGTTCTTTATGAAATATCCTTATAAATTTCTGTCATCGTCTTTTGAACAACGTTCCTGCTAAAATTCTTTATCTTTTCTTTATTATGTGTACCCATTTTCTTTAATTCCACGTCCGGCAAACTCAAAAGATCCAATACCTTCTTTTGAATATCCGAAACGTCATGCGGATTAAACAAATTTCCACCCTGCAAGTCAATCAAATCACAATTTCCTCTTATATGGCTTGCTGCTATCGGCAATCCGCTTGCCATTGCTTCCATAAGTGCCACGGAAAGTCCTTCCCTATAAGAGGGAAACACAAAAATATCGGCTGAATGATAGAAATCTATTACATCCGTCCGGAATCCCGTAAGAATAATCTGTTCTTCCAATCCGCTTTCAGCCGCCGTCCTTTTTAATTTCTCCTCAAGAACTCCTTTCCCGACAATAACATAATAAATGTTAGTCGACACAGTCTGCCCTATCTCAGCCAGTGCGCGGATAACTGACTCATGATTCTTATTCTCGTTCAGCTCACCGATAGACAAAATCATAGTTGCACCATTTGGTATCCCCAATTCACCCTTTATGCTTTTATGCACTTGGTCTGAATCAAATTTCTCTGTATCTACCCCCACTCCCGGCACATACAAAACTCTCTTTGCTTTCATCTTGCTCTTTGCTAATGCAAAGTCTTCTTTATTAATTGTCAAAAGTACATCCGTCATATAGGAACACATTTTTTCTACCGGATAATATATCAACCAATTTTTTAATGGTGCCCCCTTATAAAAATGGAATCCGTGCGCCGTATAAATCACTTTCGATTTTGTCCCGTGAGCTGCCAGTCTTGTAATCATTCCCGCCACCGGTGTATGACAATGAATCCCTGCATATTGTTCCCGTATAATTAGAGTTCTCAACTCCTTATAACCTTTTATCAATTTTGCTATATCATAAGGGGTTCTCGCAAACTCTACCTGAATATACTTGATACCAAGTTCCGATAATTGTTGTTTAAATAAACGGATTCTTTCAGGGGTCCAGACACTGGTGTCCGTAAAATTGCATGCCACATGAACCTCATATCCCAATTTTAACAGAATGTGCAAATTATCCATATTAAATTGGCCTATCATGGACGGCACGGTTGCAACCATCAGAAATTTCTTCATGTCATGTACACCCTTCTTCTCTATGCTTCCTCGTTCCCTTTAAACTCTTCCATAGTCACCGAAGTCTCACTGCTAATTCCATCTCTTCGAATAACTGTCTTGATCGTCTGCAAAATTATTTTTACATCTCCCAAAAAAGTTATGTGCTGTACATATTTTATATCCCATTCAAACTTTTCCTGCCAACTGATACTATTCCTTCCATTTACTTGCGCAAGCCCCGTAAATCCCGGTCTAACATCATGTCTGTGTCTTTGCTTTTCACTATAAAGAGGAAGATACCGAACCAATAACGGTCTAGGACCGACAATGCTCATATCTCCCTTTAAAATATTCCATAACTCCGGCAACTCATCCAAACTGGTGCTTCTTAACTTTTTCCCAAATGCAGTCAATCGCTGTTCATCCGGAAGCAGATTTCCTTCTGCATCCTTTTTGTCTGTCATCGTTCGGAATTTATATAATGCAAATATCTTTTCTGTTCCTGTATTTTTGTCTTTCTTTCCGGGTCTCTGTTGCCGAAAAATAACCGGTGTTCCCAGCTTTACGCGCACAAGCACTGCCAGTACCGCCATAAGCGGACTCAGCAAAATAAGACTGACTGCTGATAATACAATGTCTAATAATCTCTTAAAATACTTCTGATATAATCCTTGCCGAAGCATATTGTTACCTCATATTCTTTTCACCATAAAGAGGTTTTGCCGGGACTCCTACATACACACCGCCGCAGTCAATGTCCTTTACCACGACAGCACCCGCCCCAATCATACACTCTTTATTTATATGAATATTATTCTTTATAACAGCACCTGCCCCAATCCATGTATTCTCCTTCACGAAGACACCACCCGCCAAATGAGCACCTACCGCTACATGCACATAATTTTCAAGAACACAATCATGGTCTACGGATGCACAAGTATTAATAATACAGCCCTCTCCTATCACAGCATCCGGATTAATTACTGCTCCTGCCATCACAACCGTTCCTGCTCCCAGAATCACATTTGTTCCTATTACACTGTGCGGGTGTGTTAACACCGGCACACAGATATTATGAGCATGCAGTTTTTCAACCCACTGCCTTCTGATACCGGCATTTCCGATAGCAACAATTATATCACTGGTTTCCACATAAGAAAGAAAATCCCCCGTTTTTCCCATAACAGGAATACCCATTACCTCCGACGACGAGTTGTTATCGTCCAAAAAAGCAATGCTGTCATACTTTTTTAGGCATAAAGCTATATCCGCAATCACCTTGCCATGTCCGCTGGCTCCGATAATTATCAACCGATTGTTCATAAACACCGTTTCCTTTACTGAAAGCATTCCCTTATAATGTCAATAATAATATCCTGCTGTTCAGGAGTCATTTTATTGTCACTCGGCAGGCACAAGCCTCTGTGGAAAATATCCATTCCCACATCCAGTGGTTTTCCATCCTTGCCTTTACTTCCGCCTGCTATGTAGGCATTTGTTTTGGCTCTGCCGTTTCCTTCCCTTGTCACAAATCCATTCATCCGGTAAATCGGCTGCATATGCATGGGTTTCCAGATGGGGCGTCCCTCTGCATTGTACTCTGCCAGTGTTTCGAGGATTTCTGTCGGGCAGCTTTTACCGGGTTCCGTGACATATAGTGCCTCGCATTCTCCTCTGACCTGTTTGCACATCGCACTCTCGTCAATAATCATACAGGAAAGCCAGAAATTCGGCTCGGAATTCCGGGCATCATAAGGGTTCATGCTCACGGGCAAATCCTTAAATCCTTCCTTGTATCTTTCATAAATAGCCTTTTTCTGCGCAATATGCTCCTCTAAATAAGGAAACTGTCCTCTGACAACCCCGGCAATCACATTGCTCATACGATAATTATACCCAAGCTCCTCGTGCTGATACCATGGAGCATTCTCTCTTGCCTGTGTGGACCATTTTCTTACTTTATCTGCCGCTTCCTTGCTATCTGTCAGTAACATTCCGCCCGAAGAACCGGTGATAATCTTGTTGCCGTTAAAGGAAATCACACTGTGGGTTCCGAAAGTACCCGTCTGCTTTCCTTTGTAAGTAGCTCCCAAGGACTCTGCAGCATCTTCAATGATAACCGCATTATGCTCCTCACACACTGCCTTTATCTCATCAATTTTACCCGGTGTGCCATATAAATGGGCAATAACAACCACCTTCACCTCAGGATAGATTTCAAATGCCTTTTTCAAAGCCTCCGGATCCATATTCCATGTATCATATTCCGTATCAATAAAAACAGCTTCCGCACCCTCGTATTTTACCGGATTTACCGTTGCGTCAAATGTCACATCGGAGCAAAATACCTTGTCTCCGGCTTTCACACCTGCCAGCTTTATCGCAAGATGTAAACCCGCGGTTCCTGCAGAAAGTGCCACTGCATACTTACAGCCTATCTTTTCACAGGTCAGACGCTCCACCTCATTAATATTTTCTCCTACGGTGGACATCCAGTTCGTTTCATATGCCTCTCTAACGTACTCTATTTCCGGTCCGTGCATAGTAGGAGAAGATAACCATATTTTCTTTTCAAATTTTTCATACTTACTCATGAGCATTACGTCCCCTTATATATTCTATTCTGAGTTGCCGATACTAACATTCTTTACAATGATATGTCGGTACAATTTCTTTTACATCCTTGCGAATATCAACATTCTCAGACTTTGCATCCTCTGCCAGTTTTTTTAGCTGATTTTCAAATTTCTCATCATCAAATTCAATCGGCTTTCCAATAAAAATCATCTTATTGTCCGTTTGTTTCAACCCTTCTTCACTCATCAGAAGTTCCTCGTACATCTTCTCACCGGGACGAAGTCCGGTGAACTTGATTTCAATATCTTCACCGACGCGATAACCGGACAACTTAATCAGATTGGTGGCAAGGTCTAAGATTTTTACAGGCTCACCCATATCCAGAACAAAGATTTCGCCGCCCTTCGCATACGCACCCGCCTGCAATACAAGTGACACTGCTTCGGGTATGGTCATAAAATAGCGAATAATATTGGGGTCTGTAACCGTTACCGGACCACCTTCCGCAATCTGTTTTTTAAACAACGGAATGACGCTTCCGTTGCTTCCCAGCACATTGCCAAATCGCACTGCCACGAAATTTGTCTTGGATTTGTGATTCATCATCTGAATCACCATCTCGCAGATTCGCTTGGATGCTCCCATGATATTTGTGGGATTAACTGCCTTATCGGTAGAAATCAGAACAAATTTCTCCGTTCCGTACTTGTCCGCAGCCTGCGCTGTCTTGTAGGTTCCAAATACATTATTTTTAATTGCCTCGTTGGGGCTTGTCTCCATAAGAGGCACATGCTTATGAGCTGCCGCATGGTACACAATATTGGGGCGGTAGGTTTCAAAAATATGGTTAATACGTGCGGTATTTCTCACTGATGCAATCAAAACAACCAGATTCAAATCCGGATACTTGCGTATCAGTTCCTGTTGAATGTCATAGGCATTATTCTCATAAATATCTACAATAATCAACTGCTTCGGCTGATGGCTTGCTATCTGCCTGCACAGCTCACTGCCTATGGAGCCGCCTCCACCGGTAACCATTACCACCTTATCTCTCACGTAATTCAGTACTTCCTCCGTGTTGATTTGAATAGGGTCTCTTCCCAGCAGATCCTCTATTTCCACACGTTTCAGTTTGGAGACGGACACGTCACCGTTAATCAGCTGATACATGCCCGGTAAAGTACGCAGATCGCAGCCGGTTTCCTTACAAATATCCAAAATTTCCTTACGGGTTTTGCGCCCTGCGGATGGTATGGCAAAAATAATTTCATCAATACCGTATTCGCCCACCGCATCCGGAATTCTATCCCGGTTTCCCACAATGGGAACGCCTCTCAGGAATTTACCGTGGCATCCGGAATTGTCATCAATAATGCACTTTACTGTCAGGTTCAGATATTGACTGGTTTCAATTTCCTTTAAAATGGCATTGGCTGCTGCCCCTGCACCAATCAGCATGACATTGCTTCTTTTCCCCCGCTCCGTAATATCCCTTCGCTTCATATTAATAATGCGAAGTATCCGATAGCTGAACCGAATAGCACAGGTCAATCCGAAAAGGAAGAACCAGTAAAGCACATAATAGCTTTTCGGCATCTTCTCATCCATCAAATAACACAATGCCACCTGCCCCACTGCCGCACAGGTGGTTGCAAATACAATATTCAAAAGTTCTGTTGCACTGGCATATCTCCAAACACTCTTGTACAGCCTCCAAAGTGCAAAAAAGAGTAAGGTTAATGCTATATTAAACGGAATAATATGCTCAAATTTCAGTAGGTAATCTCCGGGGATTCCACTAAAGCTGAAATCAAAGCGGACATAGATGGCAGCAAAAGAAGCCACCACAATGGACATAACATCCAAAAGAATTAATGCCACAATTCTGTTAATTGGAATATTTAAAAAGTTTTTATCCTGTTTTTGTTTCATAGCTGCTTTCCCTTCAAATCATAAAGGTATTCATAAAGGTGGGTACACATTATTATCTCATTCTATCACCCACATATAAAAGAAGCAAGCAAAAGGTTATCTATCCCTCCAAAAGCGTTCCCCCATTCCCAAAATCACAAAAATAGTCGCTACTCCCATGGACTGTTGAAAACTAAAGGAATTATTCACCGTATATGCCAGCAGACACAGGCCGCATGCACCCGCTATAAGGCTTTCCTTTTTCAGCGTTTCCATTCCGGCTTTCAGAAATCTTACAATCGCACTGACCATCATGCCCGCGAATCCCACCAACCCTAAAATACCGGTGTTTACAAGAATAGTCAGCCATTCGCAATGCGCATTTGTCAAAGTAAGTTCCCCGAATTGGGTTCGTGCCGCCTCCACAAGGCTTTCGCTTCCCCCATTGTAAAGGTATGCCGACATACAATCCGGTCCCACGCCAATCATTTTATGTAGAAAAGACTGTTCTCCAAAGCAGCGGATACCGATTGTCCATGTCCCCCCACGGTCACTTCCCCATGTGGCATTAAAGGTAAAAAGCGAATTTTCCGATAAAGCGCCAAGGCTCCCCGGATGCTTCGTGTTCACGATTATCATCCCAATTACTGTACCTAAAAGTATCGGGCAAAGGATTCCCAACGCTTTTGCCACAACCTTCATTGCTTTTGCAGGATATTTCTCTTTTTTCCCTACATATATCATCAATCCGTAAAAAACCAGTGCCACCGCCATCATGCTTAGCGGCAAGATACTGTAAGTAAACAGGTCGGTTGCTGATTCCGCATAGTTAAACCGTTCCGGCAGACATATCCGGAGCAATAACATAATCAGGCATCCGGCGGACAGCGTAAGCATCAGCATCCCAAACATCTGCATTCTGCGCTGATTTTGGGCTGACAGGCAAAAAGTTACCACCAGTACCGCTGCCAATGCCAGCAAACCACTCATGCTTCCCTGTGTAACTAAAGAGGAAAAACCAATTACTACATATAAATATAGCAGAATCTGCCTCAAATATCTGCGTTCTCTTTGCGATTTTTCACTTACCCAAAGCAGATAATATCCCGCAAAAAATATTGACACCAAATAGCCACAGTACCAATTCATGTTGCCTATTGTAGAAATAAAACCGCTTCTTTCTATCTTCATATCAATGGGATATATGTCAAACCGGTTCAAAATCCCCAGCAAGAATACCACTGCCGATATCGGCAGGAACAGCCCGAATATCCATTTACGGGGTGTCCAGAATCTTGACACCAGAAAATAAATTGCCAGCAGAATCATCTGCGGCACAAATCCCATGTACCAGCCTAATGCCCCCCACAGGGCATCCGTCTTATAATCGGAACAGAGATAGGACAAAATCAGGCTGAAAACATACAAAAGGGCAAAGCCGTCCGTCACGGACAGCTTCACCTGAAATTTTTCTTTCTTCTGTATTTTTTCCACAGCCATCAGGATAAGCCAGACTGCCAAAAGCGGCAGAATGACCTTTGCACCGTTTACACTGACCGCCCGGAAGAAGGTAGCCTTATCCGTTCCGATATGAGCATACCCTTCCTCGTTGTAAAAAGGCATTACCGCAATAATCAGAATAAGATAAATGCTGATTGCTCCGTCTAACAGATAACCGCAATATTTTCTGAAGGTTGTCAATGCCGATTCTGTTGTTTGCTGTTTCTTTGATAATTTGCTGCTCATACACTATATCTACCCCTACTCTTCCTCCAACAAATCCATTCCCCAACCAACTTCCGTGTCATTTCCACCATTGTCTGACGAACCACCGGAAGGAGTTTCCGGTTGTGAGGGCTGAGGTTGGGAAGGCTGCGGTTGTGCAGGCTGGGGCTGCGCGGGCTGCTGCGCCGGCGCCTGTTCCTGTGGCTCCTGCGTCGGTTCCGGTGACGGAGCCGGCGTCGCATTATTATTTTTATTGGAAGAGTTATTTTTATTGCCGGAAGGCTTCTTTTGAGTATCTGACTTCGGTGTTTCTTTCTGAATCGTGCCGCTCAGGCGTCGGTTTTCCGTAGTCTCTCGTCCTTCCTCTCCGCTTTCTCCCGCAGTTTCATTTGCAGAATCTGTCCGGCTGTCCTCATATGCCTTGAAAGGGTCCTCTCTTTCATACTGCTGCACCGTACCGAGACTCACCCATGCACTTCCCTGATAAATCTGAACTTCTCCGTCATAAATCCGTACACGGGGTACGCTATTTTCAGTGTTGCCATCGTCTGCTGCCTGTGAACCGTCAGCGCCGTCACCGGAGCTGTCATCGGAAGTTCCTTTCTCCCCGTCGGTCTCCTGCACTTCATAGGCGTCCACCACCGGATAATCACCCCATCCCATCAGTCCGGCACGAAATGTATATGCGGAGGCTTCCTCGCCCTCCAAAAGTCCCATAAACAGACAATTCTCGCCACTCTCGTCATAAGCATAAACCACGCAGTCCGCTGCCTGCGCACTTGCCGCAAAGGTTTTGCGGTTATTCTCCGTGGGCTGTTCCAAGGTAGTCACACCCTGTTCGTTGAAATTACCGCGGTAAGTACGATACTCCATCGTTTCCCGGTTGCTCCACAGGGCGTATACATCGCCTGCCTCACTTCCCGTATGGACATATGCCGTGTAATCTCCGGTCATCACGCCTCCCTGAAAAGTTCCCTGCTCATGGATAATATCTCCTGTATTACCGTCACAGTTCCATGAATCAAAAACGCCGTCATAAGCGCCGTCCTTCATTCCGGTGCGAAGAAACTGTACGGAGTCACCGGTACGTTTCAACACCAGTACCTGCTCCTCCCCCTGATACCAGACCGTGGTATCGGGCTGTCCATCCGCTGTAAACCCTGCCTGAATTGCTAACAGAATTTCCCCATTCTGAGACAGAAAATAATTGCGTTTTCCTTCCCGCAGCTTCGGCATCATGGTATCCATCCAGTTATCATTGCATATCTGATTAATGCCATCGCTCAGATAGTCTGCCAACTGCAGATTTTGAAGCATTTGTTTTGCCTCTTCCTGCACAGTTTCGTCCTCTTCCGCCAGATTCACACTGATATTCTGTAAACTGTCAAACGCTTCCGTATCGTCAAACAAACGGTAACTCTGCTCCAGCATATCCCGCTGCCTGCGAATCAATCCCTGCGTGCGGTAAAGGTCAGCCAGCGCATGATAATCCTCCATGGTAAATTCGCCGTTGTTGTACTTTAATTCATAGTCCCGGATAGCACTCTCTGTCTCAGACAAAAGCGGTTCCGCTGTCACGCCGGTCTGTTCCGGTATCACAACAGGTGTTTCTCCCGCCTTTTGTCCGCATCCGGTAAGCACTCCC
The DNA here is from genome assembly GCA_934426825.1 of uncultured Acetatifactor sp. Taxonomy (GTDB): domain Bacteria; phylum Bacillota; class Clostridia; order Lachnospirales; family Lachnospiraceae; genus Acetatifactor. Next base: position 80,244 of record CAKRYI010000002.1, read on the forward strand.
ATTGCAAATATCATCACTGCTACACCACATTGCAGTTTTATTTTACTTTGCCTGATTCTTTTATTTTGAAATTTATTCTGCTGCACTTTTTCAGTCACTTCTGTCTTTTTCATCATTATCCTCATGTCTTTTCAGCGTTTCCGCACGACTTTTGTCATCTGCTTTATTTCTTCTACGGTGTCGCAGCATCTGCATCTGTTATCAATTTCTGTAGAAACACATCTTCTGGCGACCCCTGTGGATAAATGCCCATATTGAGCATTTGCTTTGCCAAAGAATATATATTTCTGGCAAGTGCCGGTCCATATATAATGGTTTGCACACCATCCTTTTCCAGTACAATATAACCTCGAAAAGCAAATTTTGTTTTATACTGGTCAGCCGGAACTCCTACTAATACTGATGTATACCGGTATCTTCCATCCACCGTCTCAAATATTATATCTTCCAACACCCCGGATTCATTCACCCCGTAGGACATTCCGCTCAATACTTTCGTTCCGCCCTTTATCATGGGATATTTGTCCCGGTTGGCATTGTTCATAACCAGCGTTCCATACTCTTTGAGCTTATAACCGTTCACACCCTCGGAAATCAGTTTTGCGCGGGTGTCGGTCTGGATTCCCGTCTTGAAACGGATTCCGGATTTGCCGGTAATTCGTATGGAAAAACCATGGTAGGTCAGCAAATCCTGTAACTCCGGCTGCGGGGTTGCTGCATACGCATTGTTCTGATAATCCAGCGTCCACACATACATGCCGGTGGGTACACCGGTTTCACTATAGCGGTACACCACTGCGCTCTTTGCCGCAGATGTTCCGGCGTTGACAATCAATCTGCCGTTTCGCGCCGCTCCGGTATAAGGAATACCGTCTAAATATATCGTGGTGTCATAGCCGCTTGGTATCTGCAAAACCACGTTATTGGATGATGTAGGCATGGGGCATGGCGTTTCCGGCATATTCTGATACACCGGAATCTTGAACACGAACGCACTGTTCAATGCACCCGCATTATTGTAAAGCCGCAGAATACTCTTTGCCTCCGTGGTAGGCGCGGAAATGTTCTGCATATATTGATGACCGTACAAACCGTAAGGACTCTTGGAATTTACATTGAATTTCTGTAAATACAAGGTGTCCTGACCCTTTCGGATATAATTCGCCGTGATAATATCCGCACCGCCCAAAATGGAGAAATAAGCGTCTCTCCAAGGGGGATTGGCGTTTTTGGCGTAAGTCAGTCCGCTTTCTATAACTTCCTTGTCCGACTTGCCGGTGGCTCCCACATTGAAATAGTTATAATAGCCTTCATATCCGGGGTAGGTTCCGGAAATCAGCGAAGATTTGCCGTCGCCCTGTTCCTGATAGATTCGCGCCGCCAGATGGAAGGGGCTCACCTGTCTTTTATCTTCCTTCGCTATCGCCCAGATAATATCACAGTAGGACATAACCGTTCCGGGTGCCGGGGAATCTCCCGCCATAAAGGTGCTCTGTAAAAACTGGTTCAGTGCTTCCTTTGTATGGTAGCTTGCATTGTAGGTCAGCTGCTCAAACTGGAAAATTGCCTCCTCCGTCAAATGGTTTCTGGGGTCCATGTACAATTTCAAAATATCTTCCGACGCATAGTACCAGCTTCCGCTGTCGTATACACCTTCCTTTGTATAGGCGGGAAAAGATTTATAGACCAGACTTTTGCCTCCCAGCAATTCCTGTGAAATTACGGTATTCCAGTCCAGTCCCGTATTCATGGGAACGAACGTCCAGTTGGGATGTTTTGCCTTGAGTGCCTCCAACGCAGGGTGGTAGCTAGCCGGAAACTGCTCAATATCGGCATAAACGGTATTTCCCTCCGCATCCAGAGTTGCTATGGCATTGGTGCCGGGATTCATGCCGTACATTTCCTCCCACGCCAGAAAACGCTCGTCGGAACACGCCAAGTATTCTCTTTGGATATAGCCGGAATATTCCCGCTCCCCGCTGTAGAAGCTGACATATTCCCAGACCTCATACGCATCATTTAACACCACGTCCTGTATGAGTACCGTCTGACCGCTGGGCACCGAAAGGAGGATTCCGCTGTCCGCGGACGCTTCCGTTCTGACCGCGTACTCGTCCGCAAGATATACCACGGCGAGAATGTCTCCCTCCGCAACAACCTCCTGCAGTGCCGTCCTTGCTTCCTCCACATATGCCGCATCCTCCGGTTCCAGCGCATGTGCCTGCATAGGCACTGTCATGCCGCAGAGTGCCGTCACCGCCATACAGAAAGCTATGGCAAGGCTGAGTTTTCCTCTGATGTTCCATTTTCGTTTTCTGATTCTGTTGATTATCTTGTCGTCTCTCTTACCTGTTCTCATTCTGTTCTTTCCATTTCAGCAACTTTTTTGCCTTGTCGCAGTTCTATCATACCTTGTCTGCGCCGTTACCGCAATGCTTTCCAGTAACTGGCACGAAACCGGTTTTCTCCGCCACTACTTTGCTTACTTCCCTTTCAGCTTTGCATGTACCACCCGCACGGTCTTTGGCGCAATGGCAAAGAGCGTGTGATACACCTTATTTTTCGGTGTCAGCAGAGAATTTCTCATAGCACGCCCCCAGTGCCCCCTGAGCCATTTCACGATGGCACGATACTGCTCATTCGTTCCGGTCATCCGGGAAATGGGAATGTGAAGCAGATACTCCAGCCGCTGGAATACCCCAAAACGCAGGGCAGTTTCTGTAAGCTGCGGATAATCCTTTTCCACAATCTCTGCCACCACATCCGCATTATCCACGCAGTCGGCAAACACCCTTGAAAAATTCTCCTTCTCCGCTTTACGGGAATTGCTGCCGATGCGGTAAAAGACATGGTAGCTCTGCTCCGGCAGAGAAACAATGCTCCCCATCTTTGGCAGCATATGAATCAGCAGATAAAAATCTTCGTTGAGTTTTCCCTCCGGGAATCCCTGCTCTGCAAATAAATCCCGGTGCAGGAGTTTTGTACAGAAAGAGCAGTCTCCCCGGTGCATCAACAGTTCCCGTAAAAAATCCTCGCTCTGGATACAGACCGTCTCCTTTGGAGGTTCGCAGATGTTAGGAAGCGGCTTCCCCTGTTCGTCAATTTCGTCCCTTCCCACCTGTGCCGCTTTCACGCCGTAGGTTTGAATTGCCTCATACAAATTTCCGTACATGGTGGGAGAAATATAATCATCGCTGTCCACAAACCCGAAATACTCACCCTTTGCCTGTGCAATGGCAAGATTGCGGGCAGAGGAGGAACCCCCGTTTTCTTTATGAAAAACCCGGATGCGCTCATCCTCCAACGCCAAATCATCGCACAGCTTTCCGGTGCCGTCCGTGGAACCGTCATCCACCAGAAGAATTTCCAGATTCCGGTAGGTCTGTGCCATGATGGAGTGAACACACCGCGGCAGATATTTTTCAATATTGTATACCGGTACAATGATACTTAACAGTGCCTCGTTCATCTCGTCAGTTCCTTCCACATTTTCCTCTCAGAAATCACCGGTGCAGGTGCGCAGGGATAAAGGCTGCGCATATCACGCGCCGGCTGTACCCTCTTATTTTTAAGCACTACAGTTTCTATTAAATCCATCAGCCGTTTTGCGGCATTCTCCGCATTCCAGACCTCTGTCACCGTCTGATAAGCACGTCTGCCTGTCTGACGGCACAATTCGGGACTACGAACCAGCTTTTCCACTGTCTCAAAAAGCATTGCTACGTCACCGTCCCGGTACAAAAAGCCGTTTTCGCCCTGTTTTACCAGATAGGGGGAGGCGCCTATCATATGATTCGTCACCAGCGCACACCCGCTGTTCATCGCCTCGTTCGCCACAGCGCCCCAGCCTTCCTGTCTGTCGCTGGTCTGGAGCATAATGTCCGCCTTCTCCATCCGGCTGCGTACTTCGTCCGGCGTCTGGTATCCAACTAATGTAACGACATTTTCCAGCTTAAGTTCTTTAAAAAGAGCAGAAACTTCCTCTTCCATTGCTCCGCCGCCCACTATATCCATATGAAATGCCAGTCCCTTGTCCCGCAGATAAGCGGCAGTGCGGAGGGGCAGCTCAGGGTGTTTCCAGTCGATAAAACGCGCAGCCCATAACAAATACGGTACTTTTTTCACTATTATATCGTCTTCCACCGGGAAGCCCTTGCTTTCCAATAAGTTATCCACATCATACCGCACGGTTCTGGGGAAATATCCCCAGCAGAACATTTTTCCCGGATATGCCCTGACAATATGAAAATCCGATGGCACATAGGCGCCCGCGCAGAGCAGATAGACCGGGGCATTGCGATACCGGGTATGGTCGTGATACTTTTTCATTAAACCTCTCGGTGACACCGCCTTCCACTGTCCGGTTTTATAAAGACGCTCGCTGATTCGTACCACGGGTTTGCCCGCCGCAAGTCTCTCCTCTATGTAACTCTCGTCATCACAGCCGCCGAACAGAACCACATCGCTGTCCTGAATCAGCTTTTTACAGAATGCCTCTTCCTCGTAATAGAGGTGCACATATTCTTTGTCATTTTCCTTCTGCCATCCCATGCGGACACGCTCCTCCTCCATGGGCTGGGTCTGGATAAAGGCAAAGCTGTTTCCTGTCTCCCGGCACATTGCCTCACAAAAAGGAATCTGGTGATGATTGATGTAATTCGATACGAAAACAATCTGCATAAAGTCCTGTGCCTCCACTACCGCAACGTCACTGTTGCATAAATTTCCATCATTTTCCGGTAATTATCCTCTCTGCTATGGGTCTTTTTTGCATGGAATCTTGCATTTTTGCAAAATTCACGAGTCTGTTCCGGATTGTCCCATATTTCCGTTACCGCTTTGCAGAGATTCTCCACATTCCTGTCAAGTTCCGCATTTTCTGCACCTTTTTCATGAGATGGATTCTTCTCTTCATCCGAATACCGTGCGTTATTCCCGGTGTCTTTGTTTGAATTACAGTCGTTATTATATCCTTTATAGAGGATACCGTCCTCCCCACCGGTAAACAAACTGGAAATACCTCCCACATCCGCCGCCACACAGGGCATTCCGAGTATCATTGCCTCTCCCAAAGAGTTGGGTGAATTCTCGTTTGATGAGCAGCATACAAAGAGACTGCTGCGCAGGTACTGTGCTTTCATCTCCAGCACGGAAAGCCTTCCGGTAAAATGAACACAATCCTCCAGGTTATTCTCCCGGATAATGCCCAGCAGATATTTTCCGTAGGCGGAAATTTTTATTTTTTCCAAAATGGTTCTGTGTTTTACCACGCTGTTGCCCGCCACATAAATCTGTAAGTCCGGGTACTTTTCCCGCAGCCTGTCTGCCGCAAGGAGCATATAATGTAAGCCCTTTAACGGGTAATCCCCCTGACTGACAAAGATAGAATGGGGCTCGCACATCTCCTCCTTCCACCTTGCCTCATAAAAACAGGGGCGGAGCGTCTCGTTCATGAGAAAATAATGGACATTGGGATTTTGTTCCATCACATAGTTCCGGTCAAAATCAGTGCGCCCGGTCACATTCACTGCGCAGCGCAGAATCTCCTTTTCCCGCTGGCCGCGGAGCATAAATTTCTGCTGCTGTTCCCGCATGCTGTCCCGTTTCAGAATATCCCGGAATGTTCTGCTCTGCTGCACGCTCTCCGGCAGATTCGCCATATATGCCTCCGCAATGACGCCGCAGACGCCCTGAATTCCCACCAGTACCCGCTTGGGGTTGGGTGCGCTCCGTACCACCGCCAGCGTGTGAGCATACTCCGTACCGAAACAGTGCACCACATCTGCCTGTACACGGTTCACAATACTGCCCAGCCGTTCCTCCAGCTTTGCATCGTAATGTTCCGCATGGTTCACATCCTCATAAAATCCATAGCAGTGCAGCGTTCCCGCCCTTGTGACAATCTCCTCCGCATAACCGTCCATCTCTTTCTCCACCGGAAATGCCACATGCAGATCTATACGGTTTTCTTTCTGTCTGAGCAAAATCACACTGCACAAGCCGGAGAGCCAGCCCTCTTTATTGCTCGTCTCCCTGCCTAAATGCTCTGCAATCACCGGCAGCATGATATTACACACCCATAACACTCTCATTTTTTTCCTCATTTCTGCGCACGTTCTTTGCGCATAGCGAGTTTGTGTCAAGTGCGCGCAGACACAAATCTCGTGATTGAAAAATTTTATTTTTCAATCTTTATCTCCCATTCCTTTACATCAGTTAAAAATCCAGTTCAGATAAGGAAGCAGTCTGACACTGACATCATACATTCCTCTTAACAACAGCACAAAATAGGCGCCAAACGCCCCGATTGCGCCAGCATAACACATGTTACGGAACCATCCCTTCGGCATATCCGCAAGCAGTCTTGGCAGCAGAAAAATCTGAGTAATAATCAGATAATAACCCACTCTGGAAACCTCCGGGATAAAGGAACCGCAGCAATAGACCAACATTCCCGCCAGATTCAGGAAAAAGTAAAACCGGTTCATTTTGTCTTCCCGCAAACTTCTGCGGTAGCAGATAACACACAAAATCAGCGTCCCCAGACATTTTGCAATATTGGCATAGGACAACTGCCCGTTATCAAATGCCGAATTGCGGTAAAACGGATAAAAGTAAAAAATAATTTCCCGGTAAAAGTTCTGACAGAAAATAAGGCTGAGGGCGAGTGCCCCTCCCACCGCATAGTGCCACTTTTTTAACCGGTGCTTCGCCAAAAACCATGCCGCCAGATACACCGGAATTGTCAGCAGAATGGATTTGTGGAACATTGCGCCTGCCGCAATCCACAGCACAAATTTTCCATATTCCCCGCGCATGACATATTTCATGGAATACAGGGCAACCGCCAGCGCCAGATAATAGCGCACGGAGTTCATGCTGTTAAAGTAATACCCCCCCGCCATCAGCAAAAACAAAGAAAAAGCATAGTCGGAAGCCTGATCGTGCAGTGCTTTCGCAAAAAACAGCACAGTAAGCAGGGAGAACAGTCCGAAAACCGGCAGATAATTGTCGTAGCCGAACAACATCTGCATCCATTTTACAATATAGTTAAATCCAAATTCGTAGGAAACATGGCGCTGCTGTGCAATGAGCTTGAAATTATCCCGGTAAACCCAGTAGTCATTGCCCACTGCAATGCGGCACGCCGACACGCCTGCCAGCAGGCAGAATACCGCTGTCTCCGCCACCAGATTCGACACCTGCTGCCGGTTGTAACCCGGCTGCTGTCCCACGGCTCTGCGCCCTGCAAGGTGCTGCCGCACATATTCCCTGTTTTTTACATACAATCCCAGTGCAACCGTAATTCCCAGCAGAATCACATACACCAATGCACTCTTCTCCACACCTGTTCCTCCTAGTGTCTGCCTTCCCGCATGCCCTCACGCATCCATTGATAAGCCTTGCTCACTTCGTTTTCCCGGCATAGTTTCCCTTTATGAACAAGCAAAAATCTTGCCGCCATCAAAGGCGCCGCCGCCCCGTACAGGGCGTGGTACAGCACCCCCCTGTCATGGAAAAATTTCTCGTCATATCCCTGAAACCAACTGGATTCTCCCGCCGTTTCCCGTCCGATTGTCACCGGCGCGGTATAGACCTTGTAACCCTTTTTCATAAATTCCTTCAAAAACAGGCTGTCCTCGCCGTTACTGTACTTTGCCCCGCCGCCAAAAAGCAGGGAAAACATCACCCCTGAAGCAAGCAGACTGTCTCTTTTCACGGCAAAGCTCACTGCGCCGTATCTTCCGCAGTTGTACCAGTGCACCTTTTTACGCTCCGTGATATGGTAGGTGCGCCGCTCCTCCTCCACATCGATGTTAAAGAGAATCATATCCGCCTTGGGGTTTGCCTCAAATTCCCGGATAATTGCCTCCTCGTAACCGCTCTCGTACACAATATCCTCATCGGAAAAAAGGCAGATACCGCTATCTGCCCGCAAAATTGCCTCATTACGGCTTCTTCCGATTCCCCGCTCCGGGAAGGAATAGAAACGCACTTTATGCCCCTTATACTCCGTTTCCTCGCAGGAAAGTCTGTCGCACTGATTGATAATCACAGCGTCCGATTCCAGATTCATCTGCTTCACTATCTGTTCCATGGACTGATTCATGACCGAAGCCAGTACCTCTACCTTCATTCCAAACCATATCCTTTCTCTCTTGCGTCCGGCAGACTGTAATATGCACGAATCAGCAATTCATCCGCCTCCCACAAAAGTGCCGCCGTCACCGGAATTTCCTGTGTGGCAAAAAATTCCAGCACACGCTCCAGTTTCCTGCCGCTGTGCCTTCCGGCGTTCACTGCAAGCAGTACACCGTCCGCCTCCCGCATCTTTTTTGCCGCCTCCGGGCACAAAAGCGGCGCAGGCACAGGAATCCAGTTTTTCTCCGCATCTGCTTTCTCCGTGTCCGTTTTCCCCGCGTTCGCTTCCCCGGTACAGCTTGCCTTTAAGGCTTCCGCCACCTGAATAGGGTTACAGTCATCGCTCACCGTGCAGACCGCAATGTTTTGTTTTTCCCGGAAAAGGTATTCCATGTTTGCCGAAAAATCCCGGCTGTTCACCGTACCGGGTGCCGCCAGCCCGTATCTCTTTCTAAGGGTTGCAGGCAGCCAGATGTCGTCACTTCCAAGCTCTGTGAGCAGAAAAACCACTACCGCAAAAAAACAGGACAAAATTGCACTTAAAACAAAGGCGCGCACAGGTCTTACATCCGGCACCACCTCCGTTGCCGTCTGTGCGGCGTCTATCACTTTAATGTCTTTTACCTGCTCATTATCCTGTACAAACTCCTCCGTCATGGCCTGTTCCACAGCCTTTGCCAAGAGGAGACTCTTTTCCGGCGAATCGGTAATCACAATGGTGGAGGGCACATGCACATCCGAATCCAGTTTTGCATTCACCTGTGCATCTAGATTTTCCAAGGAATCCTGTGAAAAAGAATCCGCCGCGCCGTCTTTTTCCAAATGGGCACGCACAGCCTTCAAAAAATCATCCGCATGCACATACGTATTCCATGTCATCTCGTTGATATAATAATCTCCCGACTTGCTCGGCTCATCCACAAAATCAACCTTGTAAACAGAAGCAGCCTCGTAGGAATTTTCCCCACGAAGCATGACATTTTTCACATAATAGCCGCCTCCGAAAAGCAATGTGCCTATCAGAGTGACGCCTATGATTTTATGCAGATTGCGGAACATTCGCAAAGCTGTCAGCCTTAAGTCAAAAGGCTCTTTTCCGTAACTTGCTTCCCACATATGCGCTCTCCTTATCTATTTCCCGGTTTCCCATGCCGCTTCCGTTTTCCCGCATTACGGGTGTCCTCCGGTTTTGGAACATTCAAGATGCCTACCTATTTTTCTGCATCTAAGGTTTCTTCCTGCTCTGCTGTGTCCGAAGTGTTTTCCGCATCAGGGACACGGTTGTGCTTTTCGCGGTACTCCGTCTTGAACGCCGTCACCTGCTCACTCTCAACACCCTCGGTACTGTCCGGCCACAAGAGAACCTTCAGCGTTAACAGCATTAATTTCAAATCCAACAGCAGGGAATAATTTTCAATATAGGTTAAGTCCAGTTTTAACTTATCATAAGGTGAGGTGTTGTACTTGCCGTACACTTGGGCAAATCCGGCAAGACCCGCTTTTACCTTCATACGGTAAGTGAACTCCGGCATAACCTCCACATACTGCGCAATAATCTCCGGCCTTTCCGGTCTGGGGCCGATAAAGGACATGTCCCCCCGCAAAATGTTGATAAGCTGGGGCAGTTCATCAATCCGGCACTTGCGGATAAATTTTCCCACGGGAGTGATACGGTCATCATGCTTCTGCGCCAGTCTTGCCACGCCGTCCTTTTCCGCATCCGTCCGCATACTGCGGAATTTCATAATGTAAAATTCCCGCTGTCCCTGCGTACAGCGCACCTGTCTGTACAAAACCGGGCCGCCGTCATACAGCTTGATGGCAATGGCGGTAATCAGCATAATCGGTGAAGTGATAATCACAAGCAGACTGGAACAGATAATGTCCACCGCCCGCTTGATAAAGCGCTGTTCCATAGTCAGTGAATACTCGCGCGTCAATAAAAGCGGTGTGTCAAACACATGCAGTTCCTCCGCTCCCATCATAATAACGTCAGGAATCTTGGGCATAACATACACCCGGATGCTGTGTCCGTAACAGAATTTCAAAATCAGGTTTCTCTTTTCCACGGAAATATCCCCGATGACCACTGCGTTGTATGTTCCGTCCTGATAATCTTTCAAAATCCGCTGGCAAATGAGGTTCACACCCTCTTTGATATGCACATTGTCCACAATGCGGTACTTGTCCTTGCGGCTCTCGAATTTCGCACAAATATCCTCTATGGATCTGTCCCCGTGAATCAGCAGTAATTTTCTCGGTGGGAACACGGAGCGGTAAATCTTGTTTGCCACATTGATATAGACGATAACCACCGCCATCTGCTCCAACGTCATCAGGATAAACACCTTCGGCACAAAAAGCTGGAATGCCATAACGGACAACTCGGCATAGATAATAATGTTTGCCATCAGCGTTGCAAACACCTGTGAAAAAATCAATTCCACATTTTTCAGATACCCTAATCTCATACCGCCGTACATAGTGGATAACAGCATCAGAATCACACCATAGATGGCAATTTCCAGCAAATGTCCCTTAAACCAGAAATCCCGCAACGGCTCTACTACGCTGTACTGGAAATGGTGCAGCCAGTTATATGCAAATATGCTGATTTCCAGTGCCAGACAGATTGCCGTCAGTCCCAGATTTATCAATCGTTTAAAGGACTCCATGGTCCGTAATTTTTCTTCGCTTGTATTTACTGACAAAACTACATTCCTCCAACTTTCATCAAAATCCAACAATACATAATACGTTTGTGAAAAACGCTAAATTCTGCGGTACACGGCGCGCACCGCCCAGAAACAGAAATGGTAGGCGCTGCTTATCACATTCATTCCCTCCGCCTTGCGGTACAAATTCCAGATGCGGCGGATTGCCTCCAGTTTGTTGGAGGACAAGGTCTTTTTCGGTCTGCGGTATGTCACCAGATTTTCATTCAGACCATACGCTGTGTAGCCGTTTCTGAGCACCTTCCACCAAAGTGCGGTATCCTCGCTCTTGATAACCGGCATTTCCAGTAAATCCTTGGAAATTCTGTCCGTGTCAAACATGACGGTCGAGGTAAAAATCGTGGTATTTTTCAATGCCTGTTTATAGTTCAATGTCTGCGGCACTTTCACCACCTTGCCGGTTCCGTGCCCCTGCTCGTCCGCAAATTCATATCCGGTAAATGCAAATGCTGCCTGCGTTTCGGGCAGATTCATAAAAACGATTTCCTTTTCCAGCTTCTGCGGTGTCCACAAATCGTCCGCATCCAGATACGCAATATAGCGGCCTCTTGCTTCCTTAAGTCCTCTGTTGCGCGCTTTTGCCGCCCCCATGTTGGAGGGCTGCCGGATAAGGCGTATGCGCACATCTCTCGTCCTCTGAACATATTCCGAAATCACTTCGCAGGTGTCGTCACTGCTTCCGTCCTCCACCAGCAAAAGCTCCCACTTTTCATATGTCTGCGCCCGCACGCTGTCCATGGTTTCCACAATGTAGGCGGCGGCATTATATACCGGAACAATAATGCTTACCAGTTCCGCGGTGTCCGTTCCCGTCATTCCTTTTCACTCCGTCTGTCTTCTCTGTTCCAAACTTCTTTATCTATACCAAAATCCAGGCTCAAAACCTATATCTAACTTCATATCCAAATTTTATATCCAAAACAAATAATAATTCTCCACCTGCTGTGCCTGCACATTCAAGGTCTGCTCTATCTCCGCCAGTACCGCAGGCTGTATGGTATCGGGAAGCAGAATACAGTTGACTCCTGCCTCTTTTGCCAAAACCACGCCGTCCATTCCTTCCGGCTCCCCGGTCTCCTCCGCAATGCACATCCACTCATACATGGCTTCCTCCGGTTCGCCGTAGGTGTCGTAGGAATAAGCGCCTAACGCCTTGTCCCACATATTGCGTCCGTAGGGAAGAAGAATACTGCCGTCCAGCGCTCTGGCATACTCCATAATTTCCTGCGGCGCCCACAGGCAGAGCGTTTCCTTTTCTCCGCCCTCTGTCAGTATTTCCAATATCTGCGCAGTTTTTTCCCGCTTTTGCATTTCCTCCGCCGGATGCAGTATTTCTTTCTGCATGCCGCCGCACAAATACAGTAAAGCCAGCATAACCACGGTGATTCCCACGCACTTGGCGCGTTCTTTCCGAAAAGAATCCCAAAGTAACGTTCCCGCCAGCGCAATCACCACCGTAACCGGCACCATGCTCCAAATCCATTGATAATCATAAAACCGGGTCTGATATTTCATCAGCACCACCGCCAAAACAGGGCAGATACAGCACACCGCCATCACCAGCGCATACAGTAACAGGGGCTTGTATTTGTCCCGGTATTCTTTTTTCCATAACCACAAAAACAATAGTGCCGCCAGAAACAGCGCCGCCATTTTCCCGTCATCCGTATAATGGCGCCAGCCCAGCCATGCTCCCGTAATCAAATCCCGCACTGTTCTTCCTCCTTACCGCCTCTGTGCGAAGCAATATAGTCCGGAAGTGTCTGCGCAAGAAACATCAAAGCCGCCACCACCGCACAGGCTCCAAGTCCGTATAACGTCCACATGATACACGCCTCCGCCAGAATACAGAGTAATACCCTGCCCCATTTGCGGCGCAGGCACAGGCTGAACGTGTAAGGTACCAGTATCGCCATGCGGATTGTTGTATTCTGCCAGCCGGCATACTGCACGCCAAATCCATCCATGCCGTACAGATAATTTCCCGCCCACAAAATGCACACCACCAAAATCAGAAAAACCGCTCTATGGCTTGCGTTATCCGGGAACAATGCTTTTGCCACCGCAGCATACGCAAGGTAACCGCCAATCAGGGTAAGTGCAGGCACTACCGTCCATACAAACACGGAAGCGTCCATATGAAACATCCGGCACAAAATTCCGTAAAGGGTGGGCAGGCACAAAACTTTAAGGCGCAGAGGCATTCCCTGCGCATATGCCTGTCCCGTCATGGGATTGATTTGATACAGAGTATCTGTCGTAAGCATGGTGTTCACCGTCTCTACTGTCATATCCCCCGCAGTGTAAGCCGCCTTGCCGTCCACCACGAAAAATATCTGAATGACCGCCAGAATTGCAAACAACACAAACAACAGCGTTTCCTTTTTCCGTTCCGCACCGGTTCTGCTATCGGCGCACTTCCCGCCGTCGGCATTCCTTTTTTGTCTGCATACAAAAAACAGGCAAAAGGCTGCTGCCGCCGCCAAAAACGCCAAACCAATCTGAAACAGCTTCACACTGTCCGAAAAATGCCGACCGGTAACGAGAACGGTCAAATGAACCGCTTCCGCCAGTCCAATCACAAACAGCCAGACCGTCAGAATATGGTCTGCCCATGTACATCGCTCTCTGTTCGCCATCAGCCTACTGCCACTCCTTTTACTCCATATGCGATTATTGTACCATTACGGTATAAAAAAAGCAACCGCGGTCAATGACCACGGCTGCCTGACAGCCTCCTGAAAGAGAATGTACATTACTATTTGAATATGTATCCTGCAGCAATTACATTGCTTTGAAGTCCAACCTAACTTTGTCAGCTATCCGCGCTATGTACTCACTGTTTGTCGGTCTTGTTCGACCTGAGGTTGCGGAATAGCCAAACATTTTCTCAAAAGTATCAACATTGCCCCTTGCCCAAGACACCTCGATGGCATTGCGAATCGCACGCTCTACCTTCTGGTCTGTGGTTTTGAATCTCTTTGCAATGGTGGGGTATAACAGCTTCGTAACACTGCTGACTACCTCCATGTCTCGCCCTGACAGCATGATTGCGTCCCGCAGATAATGGTAGCCCTTCAAATGCGCGGGCACACCAATATCCAACATAATGTTTGTAATGTATCTTTCTAATTCATAATCCTTAACAGCAGCAATTTCCATATTTTTTCCCCTTCTAAACTTGTCGAACATTCCCTTTTACTGCGGCTGTCATGTGGATTATAACATAATGCGATATAAAAAGGAAGACTTATTCATCGCACAAACCGTCAAAATACTGTTAATATCTCAATAAAAATCGGATTTTACTCTCAAATTTCTTCTTTTACCAGATAAATCGGACGTCTCTTGACTTCCATGTAAGCCTTTGCCAGATATTGTCCCAAAATGCCGGTACAGAAAAACTGCACGCCGCTGGTCATCAGAATGATACATACCAGAGAGGGCCATCCGGAAACCGGGTCCCCGAATATCAGTTTCCGCACAATAATGAAAATAATCATTAAAAACGCAATAATGCAGAACACCACTCCCATAAATGCGGAAATCATCAGGGGTGCCGTGGAAAAGGCGGTAATTCCGTCAAAGGAATACATCAGCAGTTTCCAGAAATTCCACTTTGTTTCTCCTCTGGCGCGCTCCACGTTTTCATACTCCAGCCATTTGGTCTTGAAGCCGACCCAGCCGAAAATGCCCTTGGAAAAACGGTTGTATTCCTGCATAGACAAAATAGCGTCCACCATCTGTCTCGTCATCAGTCTGTAATCTCGCGCCCCATCCATGATTTCCGTCTTGGAAATCTTTTTCATGAGGTGATAAAATCTTCTGGCAAAAAAACTGCGGATAGGCGGCTCGCCCTTGCGGCTCACCCTTCGGGTCGCCACGGAATCGTAGCCCTGTTCTATATAAGAAAACATTTCCGGCAGCAAGGAGGGCGGATCCTGCAAATCCACGTCCATCATAACCACATAATCGCCCTTGGACTTCTCCATTCCGGCATACATGGCTGCTTCTTTTCCGAAATTTCTGGAAAAAGAAATCAGATGAACCCGTCCGTCCCGGCTGCAAAGTTTTTTTACTTCCTCCACTGTCCTGTCCTTGGAACCGTCGTCCACATATAAAAGTTCCAGCTCAATTCCCTTCTCCTGAAAGAAAGGGTCATTCTTGGTCAGTTCTTCATAAAAAAGCTCCACGCTCTCCTCTTCGTTATAGCACGGAACTATTACGCTCAGCAAACTCATCGGATATATCCTCTTTCAAAATAAATTTAGTATTAGTATACTACCGGCAAAGAGTGGTTGGCAATAGACATTTCCGCAGTTTTCGATTATACTAAGGAATAGGGAACGTTTTCCCAAATACGGAAGGATGCGATACTAAGATGGATTTTTTTAATGCGCTGTGCGGCAACACGGTTTTAATTTCCGCTGTGAGCGGCTGGTTTGTGGCACAGGTACTAAAGACGATTATTTATTTGATTTTGAACAAACAATTCCGCGCAGAGCGGCTGGTGGGCAGCGGCGGTATGCCCAGCTCCCATTCCGCCACGGTATGTGCGCTGGCAACAGCCTCCTGTCTGGAGTTCGGCCCCGGCGGTTTCCAGTTTGCCATTTCCCTGATTCTGGCTATCATTGTCATGCACGATGCCATGGGTGTCCGCAGGGAGACCGGAATTCAGGCAAAGGTACTGAATGAAATTATGGAAACTTTTGAAAAAATGGGACGCAGCGAGCTTTCCGCTCAGGATAAATTAAAAGAATTTGTGGGACACACACCCCTTCAGGTTCTTATGGGCGCCATTCTCGGCATTGCCATTGCATTACTTTTAAATATCTTAATTAATCCTTAATTCTTTTCAGGATTGATGACTGAATTCAAAAAATGTGCTATTATTGATAATATTTAATCTTTACTTTAAATAAGAACATAACGAGCCGGTATCCTGTCTGTAACGGATGACCGGCAGAAAGGCATGGTTTTTCAATGAAAAAATGTAAATTTCTGGCTGTGCTTCTGGCTACCGCCACACTGCTCTGCGCATGTGGCAAGGATGATGTCAAAAGCCCCATTATTTTAGACGGGGAACCGCTTCCCACCCAGTCGGCAGAACAGTCACAAGTTCAGGATGACACTAACACATCCGATACCCCGGTTGTATCGGAGGACGACACGCTCCCCCCTCACGAGGGCATGGTGCGCAGCCGCCTGACAAACGAATGGGTGGATGAGGATGTGGCAAACACAAGACCCATTGCAGTTATGACACCCAATGAGTCTTCCGCAATTCCTCATTACAACCTGTCCAATGCGTCCGTAATTTACGAGGCAAACGTGGAAGGCCGCATGACCCGTATGCTGGCAATCTATGAGGACTGGCAGGATTTGGACAAAATCGGAAACGTGCGAAGCCTCCGTCCCTATTATGCTTACTGGGCATTTGAGTGGGATGCGTTTATCGTTCACTTTGGCGGTCCTTTCTTTATCGATGACCTGCTCTCCCAGCCTACCACCCAGAATATCAACGGTACCGGCGGGGATGACGAAGCGTTTTTCCGTACCACGGATCGTAAATCCCCTCACAACGCTTATGCGTCCGGTGAAGGAATTTTGAAAGCCGTTGACAGAAAGGGCTACAGCCTTTCCTACCGCGGATTGACCGACGACAATCATTATCAGTTTGCTCCCAAGTCCAATCCCAACACGCTGGACCAGTACGGCAGCGAGGCGTCCACCGCTACTTACATAGATATGTCCGGCTGCTATCCTTTGACCAGATGTTACTTTGAGTACAACGAAGATGACGGACTGTATTACCGCTCCCAGCATCTCTCCGGTGCTTCGGACGGCCCCCACATTGACGCCGCTACCGGCGAGCAGTTGAAATTCAAGAATATTCTGGTGCAGAATACCAAATATGAGGATTTAGGTAAGGGTTATCTTGCTTTCCAGTGCCACGACACCACAAGGGACGGCTGGTATTTCACCAACGGCAAGGGAATCCATGTAACCTGGAAAAAGACCTCCGATTACGGCGCAACGAGATACTACGATGACAACGGTGACGAAATCATTATGAACACCGGAAAGACCATGGTATGTATCGTAGAGGAGGGAGATACCTTCTCCTTCCACTAAGGAATTTTGATTTATAATACGATAACTTTTCGTATGGAAAAAGGCATGGCAGTCTGGATTTACCAAATTGCCATGCCTCTTTTATTAATCCCCCAGACCAAGTCTGTTGACAGCGGAGAATATAGCTCTCACGGACGCTCTGGTGATATTGGAACTTACGCCGACGCCATAGGTTACGCGGCCGGTGTTGCTGTCGAGCAGGTGGATATATGCCGCAGCCTGTGAGTTTGCACCGCTCTGCAATGCGTGCTCTTCGTAATCCAGCACCTTGATGGAAATATCCAGCGCCTGTGCCAGTCCTCTCTGTACAGCATCGATAGGTCCGTTACCGACAGCCTCAAATTCTTTCTCCACACCATGGTCGGTGTAAATCACCTTGACAGCCGTATCAAACTGCGACTGCGTGGAACCGCTCAGGTCATCCACACGCAGCTTGCGGAAATGAATGGGCTCCTTCTTATCCAGATATTCCTCACGGAAGCTGTCCATAATCTGGTCAGGAGAAACCTCACCCTGCTTCTCAGAGATTGCCTGAATGACATTTGCAAACTCCTTGTGCATTGCCTTAGGCAGCTTGAAACCGAAATAGGTATCCATGACAAACGCCACACCGCCCTTGCCGGACTGGGAATTGATACGGACGATAGGCTCGTACTCCCTTCCGATGTCTGCCGGGTCGATAGGCAGATAGGGCACCTGCCAGATTTCGCTCTGTCTTTCCTTCATTGCCTGCACGCCCTTGTTGATTGCATCCTGATGGGAACCGGAAAAAGCGGTGAATACCAATTTTCCGGCATAGGGATGTCTGGGGTGAATGGGCAGTTTACAGCATCTCCCGTATATTTCAATAATTTCGTTTACATGCTCGATATTGAGTTCCGGATTGATTCCCTGTGAAAACATATTGTAGGCAATATTCAGAATATCCACGTTGCCCGTACGCTCGCCGTTGCCGAAAAGTGTTCCCTCCACACGGTCTGCTCCTGCCAAAAGTGCCAGCTCCGCACTTGCCACGCCGGTTCCCCTGTCGTTATGGGGATGCACACTTACCACAACGCTCTCGCGTCTGTCCAAATGCTTAATCATCCACTCAATCTGATCCGCATACACATTGGGCGTATTCATTTCCACTGTGGAGGGGAGATTGATAATCATAGGATTTTCCGGGGTCGGCTCCCATGTATTGATTACCGCATTGCAGATTTCCAGCGCATAGTCCGGTTCCGTGCCGGTAAAGCTCTCCGGAGAGTATTCCAGAATAATCTTTCCCGGAAACTTTGCGGCGCGCTCTTTTACCATATTGGTTCCGTCCACCGCAATCTGGGTAATGTGCTCCCTGTCCATATGGAACACCACGTCTCTCTGCAAAGTGGACGTGGAATTGTAAATATGTACGATTGCCTGTTTACAGCCCTCGATTGCCTCAAAGGTGCGGTCAAGCAGTTCTTCCCTGCACTGAGTCAGCACCTGTACCACTACATCATCCGGAATCAGTCTGCGCTCCACTAGCTGACGCAGAAAATCGTACTCTATCTGGCTTGCAGCTGGAAATCCGATTTCGATTTCCTTGAAGCCGAGCTTTATCAGATACTGAAACATTTCAATCTTTTCAGATACTACCATAGGGTCAATCAATGCCTGATTGCCGTCACGCAAATCCACGCTGCACCAGATGGGAGCCTTTTCTATCTCCTTATTGGGCCATTCTCTCTCCGGGTAATCCATCACCGGATTTCTGCGGTATCTCTTATAATTTAACATTTCCTTCCTCATTTCTGCGCTGCTTTCTATTTTCTTATGCCTGCATCCTGCAGCGCCCGGACACAATAACAGCTCATCCATCGGATGAGCTGTTCATCATTCTCCAAGACCGTTTTCGACGGCTGCAACCAGCGTCTTTAAAGCCTCTTCCTCGTCTTCCCCTTCACAGACAAATTCAATCTCATCTCCACACTTCACGCAAGCTCCCAAAACGCTTAAAACGCTCTTCGCATTTGCTGTGCTGTCATGAAACGAAAAAGTTATCAGTGATTTAAACTGCATTGCTTCTTTACACAGGATTCCTGCGGGTCTTAGATGCAAGCCAGTAGGGTTCTTGATTACTACTTTCTGACTTACCATTTCCTTCCCTCCACTTTCTTATATGGACAAGCCCTTCACAAATAAGGCTTTTCCCTACTCTAACTATAACAGATTTCCCTGCTTATCACAAGGGATTTCTACTGTTTCCTTTATTCTGCCTTGGTAAATGTTACCTTTACCGTAACGTCATCTCTTGTCACTTCCTCTGCTAATGCAAAAGTAATCGGAAGCGTGTAGGTTCCGGCCTCCAGCTTGGTAATCTGCTGTTCCTCCATCCACGCATTTACATCTACGGTTCCTCTCACCGCAGCCTGCCGCAGCGGTGTTATCTGGGCATCCAGTCCAGAGACATGCAGTGTGTAGACCGTTGTATCCTCCGGCAAAGCGGCCTCCAAATCGTTCGGCACGTTGGTTATCGTAATGTTTTCCGCCGGTATCTCAAGCGTTTTTTCCACAATGGGTTCAATATAAACCGTTACATTCACTTTACCGCCCCAACTGCTGTCCGCAAGTCGTATATTATCCGGCAGATAATCTTTCAGATTAATCGTCTCCGTCTTGTCGCTGTTCTCTCCGGTAATGTCTATCGTTTCCTCCGGAATCGTGATTTTGCTGATAGCGGCAAGGGTATAGGTGCTTCCTGCTATCTTAACCGTCTCAGGGTCGCTCAGCACCACTCCGGTTGCCATATAGCCGTCTTCCGGTTCTCCGCTGTAATTAACCTCTATCGGCACTTCCTTGACAGCCAGCACATCAACCGTCATGCGTACATAATTTACATTGGTTCTCAAACTGTCCGCATCCACTTCCTGATCTTCGCTGTCGTAAAGCGTAATATCGAGGTTTGCCGACTGGTTGGAGATTGCTCCCGTCACGTCAAACTGCACGCCGGCGTAGTCCACCCTCTCCACCTGCGACTTGGGACCGGATACCTCTATCAGCGTCTGATCCAGCGCAGCGCCTGCCACCATATAACTGTCGGGCACATTTCCCACAATATCATAATTTACCTTAATCCACTTGGTATTCTTATCTTCCACATTCAGACGTACCACATCATGGTTTCCCTCAATGGAATCCACGGAATCCACGTTCTGCGCAGAAAAGCTGATACCGATGGTATTAATGTCCGTCAGCTTGCTCATATCCGCTTCCGCCACAATGTCACTGGCACGCATCTTATCAAGAGTGCTCTTAGGCGCCCTCACCACCACATTGACGCTGTCCGTATCGTCCAGCACCTCGTACACCTTGTTCTGTTTGTCCAACAGTTCCGTATTGGTAAGTCTTACCGTAATGTTGCTGAAAGACTTGGTATCCATGGGGTCCTCTATGGTTACGACAAGGAACCACAGAATCGCCGCCAGCGCCAGTGACGCCAGCTTCAGAGCCCAGTTATTCAAAAGTTTTTTTCTCATTTTTACTCCGGCTCCTTCCTCTCCACTTGCGGATTCCCTTTGCCTCTTCCCCGCTCTTATTTAATACCTTCTGCATCTGCATCCGCAGTGCATCCGCATCAAGATTTCTCTCCAGTTCGCCCTCGTATGCGACGCTGATTTTACCGGTTTCCTCGGACACAATAACGGTCAGGGAATCCGTCACCTCGGAAATACCCACGCCGGCACGGTGTCTTGTTCCCAGTTCTTTGCTCAGTCCCAGATTATCGGACAGAGGCAGGTAACAGGTTGCGGAAGTCACTCTGTTTCCGCAGATAATAACGGCACCGTCGTGAAGCGGTGTGTTGTGCTCAAATATATTAATCAGTAACTGGCTGCTCACGATACCATCCACATCAATACCGGTTCTCTCGTAATCTTTCAGGGAAACCTTCTGTTCAATGACAATTAACGCCCCTGTTTTGACCTTTCCCATCTCCACACAGGCTTTTACAATCTCATTAATGGTACGCTCAGAAAAGAGTTCCTCCGTGTGCTTCGTGGTGTCAAAGGGCAGCATGGAAGAAATAAAATTCTTCTTGCCCAGTTCTTCCAGCGCTTTTCTAAGCTCCGGCTGCAGCACCACAATCAATGCCGTCACGGCAAATCCCAGCACATTCTGTGCCATCCACAGTATGGTCGTCATCTTGAGGAAATAAGCAATCAGTAAAAAAGCGCATATGACAATAAGGCCCTTTAAAAGAGCCCACGCGCGCGTGGTCTTCATCCACACCAGAATATAGTACAGTATCAGCGCGATAATCAGGATTTCCAACACATCATAGAAATCCATGGTCGGTCTGTAGATACTGAAACTTTTAAAATATTCGCCTACTTTGTCAAACCACTTCATACTGCCTCAATTCCACTAAAACAACTCTTCGTAATCATCCTCATGATTCTCGGTTGTCATGTTACTGTTGATTGTCACGCTCCTGCCGCCTCCGGCACGCTCGCTTCTATTCGGGTAAGCCGACTGGGCACCCCTTACGGTGTTTCTCGCAGGCGCCGTGCGTTCCGTTGTCACACTGCGGGAACCGCTGTACTCTCTGGAAGTTCTCACCGGAGCAGCCGGTCTCTGCTGACTGTTAATCTTTTTCACCGTCTTGGTCGGCGCCGCCACACTCATTTTGGGCACTGCCTTGACGTGGTAGTAATACTCGTCATCCTCAAACTGAACTTTCTCCGTCCTGCTATAGTCTAAACACAGCCGGAAGAATTCAATCACTTTTCCTGCCACAATCGCAAGCACCACTCCGAGAATCACTCCAAGCACGGATAAATTCGTGTCATAGAGTAAATCCCCTACCAGCAGGATAATCATATCCAGCATGGCACCTGCCACAATCGCAATGGTCCATGAATGATCCAAAGACATTCTGCGAACCAGATATACTACCAGAACCGTAATGGCAAATGCCGTAATCATAACAAGCATTGCCTTGTTGTTCAGGATTCCGTCAATCAGGAGCCTGATTTTTGCCGTCATTTCATCCGCACCCATGGTGTTAATCGTGGAGGCATTCTGTTCCACGGTATTTATGAGATAATACACAGCAACGCCGCATCCCACGGAAACCGCAGACGCCGGGGTTCCCAAAAGTCCCATGGCAACCGGCATGATATAGGGTATCTTAAGAATACACAAAATCGGGGTAATAACTACCACCAGCGCTTCCTTCGGGCTGAATCGGAAAAACAGAAGAATCATGAGCAGATACATACATCCACCCACCATTGCCACTTCCATGGACAGCGCATACATATGCAGCAGGCTGAACAGTGCAGCCAGCAGCACCATAAAACCGCTTGGCAAAAAGGAACACATCAAAGCTCCTATCAGAACGATTGCCACATTGTCCAGTTTTGTCATGTAACCCAACTGTCCGTTTATGGTGTTCAACATCACAAATGCCAGTAAAAATTTTAACACCGGCAATATAAATACTTCATACTTGCTGTAAAATAATTTTACTTTTTCTCTCAGTTCCAACAACTCAGTCATTCTTTCCTCCGGTCAGTCCTCTGCCTACTGCTCACGATACAGAGAATTCAGTTTTTTCAGATTATGGTAATAGCACTTCAGACTTTTTTTTGCTTTGGTATAT
Organism: uncultured Acetatifactor sp.; assembly: GCA_934426825.1. Taxonomy (GTDB): domain Bacteria; phylum Bacillota; class Clostridia; order Lachnospirales; family Lachnospiraceae; genus Acetatifactor. The sequence goes on from CAKRYI010000002.1 coordinate 102,882, forward strand.
CGGTAGGAATAAACGGCATAAGAGATTCCTCCGTACACAAGCACCGTCACTCCGTAATAAATCAGCACGTTTCTGGCGAACGTGATAAGGTCCATCTTGTATATGTCCTGCATAAAAACTTCAAAATCATAAAATACGAACAGCGCAAAAATAATTGCATATGCCAGCGTCGCGCAGAATACGGATTTCAATACCTGAATGCCGATGTAGTCACTGCGGAAATAGTTGCCGATATTTACATTCTTTTTGCCTTCGTTCTCCTCATAGGACGCCATTTTCGTCATCAATATGACGCGTTCCTCGTTCAGCATGAATACTCTCCTTCCGATTCCGGTACTTACAGGTATCTCATTCTGGCGTTTTCTCTGGGATCCGACACGGGCGGCTGGGGCTGTGGTTTCTGTGAATCCAGCACACTCTTGAATTCCATCGTCATCTTATACTTGCATTTCTCGCAATATTTGCCAGAACGGATATTGGCTCCGCATCCTTCGCAGGACAGATAAATCGGGGAATCCTCCGTCACTTCCAGACGCTCCTCACGCAGCCACTGCTGGATCTGTGAGATAGGCACATCACATGCCGCCGATACCTCCGACATTCCGACACCCGGATTGTTTCTGATATATTCCTTTACTTCCTGAAATTTTGCTTCCAGTTCTTCTCTGCACTTCTGACAGAGTATAGGCCCTGCCACATAGTTAAAGATGCGTCCGCATCCTCTGCAATTTCTGACGTTCATAACTATCTACCATACCCTTTCCCATTCTGTCTTTCCGGTCAGCAAGATCAGTCCTTCCGGCGAAATCACACCCCCGCGCCGCACGACAGTGTAATGCAGTATATATGCTCCACACCGTTCTGCCTTAAAACAGCAGCCGCAGCATCCATGGTTGCACCGGTTGTATAAATATCATCTACCAATAGAATCGTCTTTAATTTTACATCATTTCTGCCTATATTGAAAGCCTTTTTCAAATTATTTTGCCTTTCGGCGGGATTTTGCAGCTTTAACGGCTTGGTATTTTTCACTCTCACCAACAGTTTTTCCTGCACCGGAATACCGGTACACCTCCCTAACTGCCTTGCAAGCAGTGTCGCCTGATTATAGCCGCGCTTGCGGAGTCTCTTGGTGTGAAGGGGTATCGGGACAAGCGCATCCGGCTTTATCTGCTCTAAAAATCCGCCCAGATACCGTGCCATCTCCTCCCCGAAAAACTCTGCATATTCCCTTCTGCCGCTGTATTTCAGACGGTAAACGGAGGCAGCTGCGCTTTGATATTCGTAGAGCGCCCGTCCTCTGTCAAACCGGTGCTTTATTCTGCTGCAGTCGGCGCAGAATTCCTCTTCCTCCGCCAGTTTCTTCCCACATTTCATGCACCACGGCGGAGTGAGCAGTTTTAGTTTTTTCAGACATTCCGGGCATATCTTTTCCCCTCCCGGGTATACAATGTCGTCACAGACCGGGCATCTGCGCGGATAGAGCAGATTGACTGCTTTCTCCCACAAATTGCCGATAAGCTGTCTTATGTTCCCCATTTTTCCCCTTTCCCGTTTCGGGTTGCTGCTGTCGCCCCCCGGTTGTTCCTGCCTGCTTTCATTACTCCTGCGATCCGTTTTCCGGAATCAGTTCCTGAATCCGGTCGCACAACGCCGTGTAGCGTTTGTTTTCGCTCTCATTGTCAATCATATTCCTCACCGTCTCACTGCTTCCCAATATGGTGACGCAGCTTCTTGCCCTTGTGATTGCCGTATAGAGGAGATTCCGGTTAAAGAGCATTTTCGGTCCGCTTAACAGCGGCAGTACCACCGCCGGATATTCGCTGCCCTGCGACTTGTGTATGGTCACGGCATAGGACAGCTCCAGTTCCTCCAGCATGGAGAACGGATAGGTAACTCTCCGGTGTTCGTCAAACTCCACCACCAGCGTAGCTGCTGTCTCATTGATTTCCGCAATTCTTCCCATATCGCCGTTAAACACACCCACTCCTCTGTCAATGGGGATTCCGTATTTGCTGACTATCTCCCACTCCAGCTGATAGTTGTTTTTAATCTGCATCACCTTGTCGCCCTCCCGGAACAGGGTTTCGCCATTCACATACTCCCGTTTGCGGGCATCCGGCGGGTTCAGGTATCGCTGTAAGATTCCGTTCAAGGTCTCACACCCCAGACTTCCCTTTCTCATCGGGGTCAAAACCTGTATATCAAAGGGGGTGGCGTCCACATATTTCGGCAGCATATCCTGTATAAGCTGTATCATGTGTTTGTATATGACATTAACGTCATTTCTCTCCAGTACAAAGAAATCACGGGATTTGTTGTCCAGTGTAATCTGCTCTCCCCGGTTAATCCGGTGGGCATTGACAACAATGTCACTTTCTCCCGCCTGCCGGAAAATCTTGTGTAACACTACCATGGGAAAGGCGCCGCTGTTCATAATATCCCGCAGCACCTGTCCCGGTCCCACGCTGGGGAGCTGGTTTACGTCACCTACCAGCACCAGACGGGTTCCCGGCACAATCGCCTTTAACAGTGACTGGAATATCTGAATGTCCACCATGGACATCTCATCAATGATAATCACGTCCGCTTCCAGCGGGTTATCCTGATTGCGCTCAAATCTTGCCTTGCCGTTATGTTCATCCGACAGTGTACTGTTTAATTCCAAAAGCCTGTGAATGGTGCGCGCCTCAAATCCGGTTGCCTCGGTCATTCTTTTCGCCGCTCTGCCCGTGGGCGCCGCCAGAAAAATATCCAGTCCTTCTGCCTCAAAGTAGCGGATAATCATGTTGATGGTTGTGGTCTTTCCCGTTCCGGGACCGCCGGACAGAATGAACAGACCGTTTTTGACACACTCCTCCACAGCGTCCAGCTGCAGTTCGTCCAGTTCCATATGAAGGCTCTCCGCCAGCTTTTCCAACCGTTTCCGGATTGCCGTCTCCTGCGACGGCAGGCAGTCCTCCATCATGGAGATATTCAGTTCGTGAAGCATTTTGGCACAATTTAGTTCCGCATAATAGTAGGAGGACGCAAAGACACACTCTCCCTTGATGACCAGTTTCCGGTCCATCATCATGTTTTCTACCTGCGGTCTGATATACTGCTGTTCCACCCCCAAAAGTACGGAGGCACGTTCTAACAGCAGAAACATGGGCAGATAGCAGTGCCCCTCTCCTACCGACTGCGACAGGGTATAGAGTATACCGCAGCGAATCCGGTAGTCGGAGTCCGTATGGATTCCTATTCTTCCGGCTATTTCATCGGCAATCCGAAACCCGACGCCGTCAATATCCTCTGCCAGCTGGTAGGGATTTTCCTTCATAACGCCGTAAAGGCGCATACCGTAGGTATCGTAAATTTTTACTGCCAGTGCATTGGAAATTCCAAACTGCTGCAGGTAAACCAGTGCTTCCCGCAAGTCCTTTTTTTCTTCCATCTGCACAGCAATCTCCTGTGCCTTGCGCTCGCTGATTCCTTTTACCTCCACCAGACGTTCCGGTTCTTCCTCAATAATGCGAAAGGTATCGTTTCCGAATTTTTTGACAATGCGCGCCGCCAGTGCAGCCCCCACGCCCTTCACCGCGCCGGACGCCAGATAACGCTCCATGCTGACACTGTCCTTCGGTGCCACGGAGCGGTAACTGCTTATTTTAAACTGGCTCCCGTAAACCGGGTGCGCCACATACTCGCCCTGTGCTTCAATATTTTCTCCCTGTGTCAGTGCCCGCAGCATTCCCACACAGGTGACTTCTCCCTCTTCCGCCACAAGGTTCATAACCGTGTATCCGTTTTCCCTGTTTTGAAAGATAATATGTTCTACATATCCGTTGATTGTTTCCATACAGTACGTCCTTGTTTCTGTTATTTCAATTTGGAAAATAAAAATGGAACTGCCGCTGAACTGCGGTGAATAATGGATTTAGAATGTATATACGCACCGGAAACCGGCACAGACCGGTCTCCGGTTTTATAGACTATGATATTTCTACTTCGGGGCTGTAGTTGCGTTTCATCTGCTCATAGAGCATCTGCGCCAGTCCCAGACTGTTTGTTTCCGTGGATTCGGATGCAATATTCTGAATCATCTCATCCTTATAGTAATCCAGCATGGAAGAGGTGGAACCGGAGCTTTCTTTCTCGCTCGGTATGGTCTTTACCATCTCTTTAAATACCTGCTCCAGAAAGTATGCCTCAAATTGTTTGCAGGCATCCATCAGTTCCTCATCCGTCGCATTGGAGTAATCGCTTCCCAGCTTTTTTTCCAGTTTGGAAGCCGTCTGTTCCGACGCGGATGTATATATATCATTGTACATCGAAGTAATATTGCTAATATCCATTTCCATCACTCCCGGTCAGTCATCTTATCTTCTCAGATTGTTTGCCTGCTGAAGCATCTCGTCGGATGCCGTAATTGCCTTGGAATTTAATTCGTAAGCTCTCTGCGCCACAATCATATTGACCATTTCGTCAACCACCTGAACATTGGAGCCTTCCAGATAACCCTGAATCACACTGCTCTTCTCCACGGCTGTGTTGGTAGCTTCATTGATAGGCTGTCCGCTTGCCGCAGTGACCTGATAAAGACTGTCCGCCAGTCTGGAAAGTCCGTTAGGATTGTTAAACTGATATACGCCAATGGTAATGCCGATAGGCTGGGGATTGTTCTGCGCATCCGGATAACACAGGCTGCCATCCTTGGAAACCGTAATTCTGCTCAGGATATAGTTATTGTTCAGAATGATAGGTCTGCCGTTGGAATCCATAACCGGCAATCCCTCGGAGGTTGCCAGCATATTTCCGTTGGTAGCAAGGGTAAACTTGAAATTACCGTTTCTGGTATAGTATGTATTGCCATCCTCGCCGCGCACAGCAAAGAATCCTTTGCCGTCGATTGCAAATGCGGTGTCACTCTCAGAGGCAATCATATTACCCTCTTTAAATACGGAAGAAATAGAGGCATTCCGCACACCAAGACCAACCTGCGCACTTGACGGTTTTCTCTCACCGTTTGCGGACGTGGTTCTGGTCTGTATGTTTTGATATAACAGGCTCTTGAATTCATTCACCTGCGTCTTATATCCATTGGTATTCACATTTGAAAGGTTGTTTGCTATTGTATCTACATTTGTCTGTTGTGCAATCATTCCGGTTGCAGCTGTCCATAAACTACGAACCATATTTTCTCCCTTCCCTTACATTACTGTATTCTTCCCAGCTGATTTACCGCTACATCCAGCGTGTCATCATAGGTCTGTATGATTTTCTGGTTGCTCTCATATGCCCTTGTAATGGCAATAAGGTTTACCATCTCTGAAACGGTCTGTACATTCGCCATTTCCAAATATCCCGACTTTATCTCCGCATTCGCATTGATACGCCTTGCACCCTCTAAGGGCTGGAAATAGGTCTCTCCATATCTTTCCAGATAATCGTAATTTTCAAAATCCGCCACCTGAATCTGTGCTACCGCACGGTCATTCTGGATAATGGTGCCGTTGTTGCTGATGCTTGCATCTACCAGGGTATTCAACCGGATTCTGCGGTTAGCGGTGTCCAGTACAAAATCTCCCTCCTGTGTCACCAGATAACCGTCTTTGTCTAACGTAAACTGTCCTGCACGGGTATATTTGGTAGAGGTCTCCCCCGCTTTATTTGTAAACTCAATGGCAAAGAAGCCGTCTCCCGCCAGTGCAAGGTCATAGGTATTGCCGGTAATCCGGAAAGACCCCTGTGTATAGTCGGTATAGTTCTCTCCGATTTTCACACCCGGATTATTGATTCCGATACGCTGTACCGTATTCAAACCTACGGACTCATCCTTAATCTTTACCGCCAACACATCACTGAAAGCCTGACTCGTCGAGCCTTCCTTCTTGAATCCCACCGTGCTGACATTCGCCAGATTGTTGGTCATAATGTCCATTCTGTTCTGTTCATTAATCATACCGTTATGAGCGGTATAGAGTCCTTTTACCATAGGGTTTTCTCCTTAGTTTTCTCTGTATCCTGCCAGAAACTCCACATATCTTCCGGTTCCGATTGCCACTGCGGTCATCGGGTCTTCCGCTGTCATGGTATTGATTCCGGTCTTGGCGGAAATCAAATCCTCCAGACCTCTCAAAAGGCTTCCTCCTCCGGTGAGTACGATACCTCTGTCCGCAATATCTGCTGCCAGCTCAGGCGGAGTCTTTTCCAGTACGCTGTGAATGGTTTCCACAATCTGTGCCGTGGTCTCTCGCAATGCCTCCTCTGTTTCCTCGGAAGACACCTTCACGGTTTTCGGCAGACCGGTCACCAGATTACGTCCTCTGACATCCATATAGTCAACTTCTGCTCTCTTGTAGGCGGAACCGATTTTAATCTTTAAATCCTCTGCGGTTCTCTCACCAATCAGCAGATTGTGTTTCTTACGCATATAACGAACAATCGCCTCGTCAAAGTCATCGCCGGCAATCTTGATGGAGGCGCTGACTACCGTTCCTCCCAGGGAGATAACGGCAATATCGGAGGTACCGCCGCCGATATCTACAATCATGTTGCCGCAGGGTTTGGAAATGTCGATTCCCGCACCGATGGCTGCTGCGATAGGCTCCTCGATAATGGACACCTCTCTTGCGCCTGCCTGATAGGTAGCGTCCTCAACGGCTTTCTTTTCCACCTCGGTAACGCCACTGGGTACGCAGACTGCAATTCTGGGCTTGCGAAATGTTCTTCTGCCCAGTGCTTTCTGGATGAAATATTTCATCATTTTCTCAGTAACGGTATAATCCGAGATAACACCCTGACGAAGAGGTCTTACCGCCACAATGTTGCCGGGTGTTCTACCCAGCATCAGACGTGCATCCTCTCCGATTGCTTTAATCTTGTTCGTATCTCTATCAAAAGCCACTACGGACGGCTCCTTAAGGACAACACCCTTTCCTCTGATGTAAACCAGTATACTGGCTGTTCCCAAATCAATGCCAATGTCTGTTGCCTGCATTTCTTGTACCCCTTTCTGATGGTATCTATGAATGATTATGATAATCTGATTCGTTTTCTGTCTATTTTATTTTTGACTTCTTATCTTTTTTTAGTCATATGTAGTATATTATAACTGAAAACGCACCATTTTCATAGGGGGTTTATGAAATTTTAAAAAAATATGGATAAGCGGCGTAAAAATAAAAAAGCGCAACAAACAAAAGTGAATCCATCCACCTGTTTCTTGCGTCCGTGCTGTCTTTTGATATTGACAGTATTTTTATCGGCAGGAACTATGAAATTCTTTAGTCCCTGCCGAAATTTTTCCTGTATTTCTCAGATTGCTCAGATTCGCTATTCATTCCTCGCCGCAAAGCCCTTTTTATCTTTATCCAGCATCTTCTGAATATAATATCCGGTGTAGGATTTGGGATTCTGTGCCACTTCTTCCGGGGTTCCTTTGGCGATGACCGTTCCGCCCTTGTCGCCCCCTTCCGGCCCTATATCAATGATATAATCCGCCGTCTTAATCACATCCAGATTATGCTCAATGACAACCACGGTATTGCCGCCGTCCGCCAGCCGGTGCAGAATTTCCACCAGCTTGTGGACATCTGCAAAGTGGAGACCTGTGGTGGGCTCGTCCAGAATATAAATGGTCTTGCCCGTGCTTCGTTTGGACAGTTCCGTCGCCAGTTTAATTCGCTGTGCCTCGCCGCCGGAGAGAGTGGTGGAAGGCTGTCCCAGTTTCACATAGGAAAGTCCCACATCATAAAGTGTTTCGATTTTTCTGCGGATGGACGGCACATTTTCAAAGAAGGTAAGCGCCTCCTCCACCGTCATATCCAGCACATCAAAGATACTCTTTCCCTTGTATTTGACATCCAGTGTCTCCCTGTTATAGCGTTTTCCCCCGCATACTTCACAGGGAACATAGACATCCGGCAAAAAGTGCATTTCTATCTTGATAATTCCGTCGCCGCCGCACGCCTCGCAGCGTCCGCCTTTCACGTTAAAGCTGAAACGTCCTTTGCCGTAGCCCTTTGCCTTGGCGTCCGCCGTGGAGGCAAACAGGTCACGAATCTGGTCGAATACGCCCGTATAGGTGGCAGGATTGGAGCGGGGCGTTCTGCCGATAGGCGACTGGTCAATATCGATAACCTTATCCAGCTGTTCCAGCCCCAGAATATCCTTGTGTTTTCCGGGAATACATCTCGCACGGTTCAAATCCCTCGCAAGATGTTTGTACAAAATCTCATTCACAAGGGAGCTTTTACCGGAACCGGACACGCCGGTGACGCAGGTCATGACTCCCAGCGGGAACTCCACATCAATATTTTTCAGGTTGTTTTCCGCTGCTCCGATGACTTTAATGGTTCCGGTGGGTTTCCGCCTTTTCTCCGGAACCGGAATCCGCAGTTCTCCGCTCAGATATTTTCCGGTTATGGACTCCGGCACCTTCATAATTTCTTCCGCCGTACCGCATGCCACCACTTCACCGCCGTGGGAGCCTGCTCCGGGTCCAATGTCCACAATATAATCCGCAGCGAACATGGTGTCCTCGTCATGTTCCACCACAATCAGCGTATTTCCCAAATCCCGCAAACTTTTCAGGGTGTTCAGCAATTTGTCATTGTCTCTCTGGTGCAGTCCGATACTGGGCTCGTCCAAAATATAGCACACACCTACCAGGCCGGATCCAATCTGGGTTGCCAGACGGATTCGCTGCGCCTCGCCGCCGGAAAGGGACGCCGTTGCCCTCGCCAGAGAAAGGTAATCCAGTCCTACGTCCATGAGAAATCCCACTCTGGCACGAATCTCCTTCAAAACCTGTTTGCCGATAAGCTGCTGTTGCTCCGTCAGCTTCATGTCCTTCAAAAACTCAGACAAATCCTGAATGGACATAGATGTTATCTCGTAAATATTTTTATCGCATACCGTTACCGCCAGCGATTCCTGTTTCAGACGCATACCCTTACACAGACGGCAGGGAGTGATACGCATAAAACTTTCATACTCCTGCTTCATGGTCTCCGAAAAGGTTTCCTTGTATTTGCGCTCCGCATTTTTGATAAGGCCTTCAAAAGCTACCGGGTAAACTCCCCTGCCTCTCTGGCCTACATAATGCACTTCCACCTCTTTGCCGTCCGTTCCGTGCAGCAGAATGTTCTGAATTTTTTCCGGGTAATCCTGAAAAGGGGTATCCAGATCAAAATGATATTCCTTGCAAAGTGCCTGTAACACTGCGTTGGTGAAACTGGACTTGTCCGCGCAGGACTGCCAGCCGGTCACCTGAATGGCACCCTGTTTGATACTCAGACTTTTATCCGGTATCATCAAATCCACGTCAAACTCCATTTTATAGCCAAGGCCGAAACATTCCGGGCAGGCGCCGAACGGATTGTTAAAGGAGAAACTTCTCGGCTCCACCTCGCTGATGCTGATTCCACAGTCCGGGCAGGAAAAACTCTGGCTGAAATTCATGGGTTCCCCGCCGATAATGTCCACCACAAGCAAACCGTCCGCCAGTTCCAGCACATTTTCAACGGAATCGGTCAGTCGGCGCTCAATGCCTTGTTTCACTACCAGTCGGTCCACCACAATATCAATATTGTGCTTAATGTTTTTGTCCAGCTTGATTTCTTCCGTCAGTTCATACAGGCTGCCGTCAATGCGTACACGCACATAGCCGCTTCTCTTGGCGCGCTCCAGCACCTTGGCATGTTCGCCTTTTCTGCCCCGGACAACCGGCGCCAAAAGCTGGATTTTTGTTCCCTCCGGCAGTGCCATCACCTGATCCACCATCTGGTCCACGCTCTGTTTTGCAATCACTTTCCCGCATTTCGGACAGTGGGGAATTCCGATTCTGGCATACAGCAGACGGAAATAATCATAAATCTCCGTAACGGTTCCCACTGTGGAACGGGGATTCCTGTTTGTGGATTTCTGGTCAATGGAAATGGCCGGCGAAAGTCCGTCGATTCTCTCCACCACCGGTTTCTCCATCTGCCCCAAAAACTGGCGGGCGTAGGAGGACAGGGACTCCATATACCGGCGCTGTCCCTCTGCATATATCGTATCAAAGGCAAGTGAGGACTTACCCGAACCGGACATTCCCGTCAGCACTACCAGCTCGTTTCTCGGAATGTCCACATCAATATTTTTCAAATTATGTTCATTCGCTCCGCGTACCTTGATATATTCCCGCGGACGCATTTTCTTTACTTCTTCCATCCTGCTTCCACCTGTTCGTTTTCTATGAATTTATCGTATTACTCTTTCATTGCCTCAAGGTTTTTCTTGAGTTCAATCATCTTGTCACGCAGTTCTGCCGCCGCCTCAAAGTTCAGGTCTGCCGCCGCTTTCTGCATCTTCTTCTGTACCTCTCCGATCAACTTCTCCAGTTCCTTGCGACTCATGGATTCAGGGTCTTTCTCAAAGCGAACCTCTTCCTCTGCAATCACCTTGGAAATGCTGATTAAATCACGCACGGCTTTCTTAATCGTCTGGGGGGTAATTCCGTGCTCTTCGTTATATTTCTGCTGGATTTCACGTCGTCTGGCAGTCTCGTCCAAAGCCGCCCGCATGGAATCGGTAATGGTATCCGCATACATGACAACGTGCCCCTCTGCATTTCGCGCCGCACGTCCGATGGTCTGAATCAGGGAAGTCTCACTTCTCAAGAATCCTTCCTTGTCGGCGTCCAATATTGCCACCAGCGAAATCTCCGGAATATCCAGTCCCTCACGCAACAGGTTGATTCCCACCAATACATCAAACACATCCAGACGCATATCCCGGATAATCTGCGCACGCTCCAGCGTATCAATATCCGAGTGCAGATATTTGACCCGGATTCCCACCTCTTTCATGTAATCCGTCAAATCCTCCGCCATGCGCTTTGTCAGAGTCGTAATCAGCACCTTATTATGCTTTGCCACCTCTTTGTTGACTTCACCGATCAGGTCGTCAATCTGTCCCTCCACCGGACGCACTTCAATCTCCGGATCTAGGAGTCCGGTTGGACGGATAATCTGCTCCGTGCGGAGCAGTTCGTGGGAAGATTCATAATCGGAAGGCGTCGCCGATACAAACATCATCTGGTCGATATGGGATTCAAACTCCTCAAAATTAAGGGGTCTGTTATCCAGTGCGGAGGGCAGACGGAATCCGTAATCCACCAGTGTGGTCTTTCGGGAACGGTCTCCCGCATACATTCCTCGTATCTGGGGAATCGTCATGTGGGACTCGTCTATAATAATCAGATAATCATCCGGGAAAAAGTCCATCAGTGTCATGGGCGGCGCTCCCGGCGGCATACCGTTTAAGTGACGGGAATAGTTCTCAATGCCGGAGCAGAATCCGGTTTCCCGCAGCATTTCTATGTCAAAATTGGTTCTCTCCGCAATCCGCTGTGCCTCTATGAGCTTATCCTCGCCCTTGAAATATTTAACCCGTTCCTCCATCTCCTTCTCGATATTGTCACACGCAGCTTTGATTTTATCCTGTGAAACCACATAATGGGAAGCCGGGAAAATTGCAATGTGATTCAGTGACGCATGGACTCTGCCGGACAAAGGTTCCACCTCGGCGATTCTGTCAATCTCGTCCCCGAAAAATTCAATCCGTATCAGGTAATCTCCGCCCTGTGCCGGATACACCTCTATCACGTCTCCGTGGACACGGAAACAGCCTCTCTGCAAATCCATATCATTGCGGTTGTACTGAATGTCCACCAGCTCTCTCAGCACCTGGTCGCGGTCTTTAATCATACCCGGACGTAGGGACACAATCATATCCTTGTATTCGTCCGGACTGCCCAGACCGTAAATACAGGATACACTGGCTACCACTATCACGTCCTTACGCTCCGCCAGAGACGCCGTGGCGGACAGGCGCAGCTTGTCAATCTCGTCATTAATCGAGGAATCCTTGGCAATATAAGTATCGGAGGACGGCACATACGCCTCCGGCTGATAATAATCGTAATAGGAAACAAAGTATTCCACCGCATTTTCCGGGAAAAATTCCTTCATTTCACCGTAAAGCTGCCCCGCAAGCGTCTTGTTGTGGGCAATAATCAGGGTCGGCTTATTCAATGCCTGAATGACATTTGCCATGGTAAAGGTCTTACCGGAGCCGGTAACGCCCAACAATGTCTCAAACTGGTTGCCCGCCTTAAATCCTTCCACCAGCTCCGCAATCGCCTGCGGCTGGTCGCCGGTGGGCTTGTATTCTGATACTAATTTAAAGTGATCCATGTGATTACTTCCTTATATCGTGCCTTTTGTCCGTTCCTTCGGACTATTCCTATATTATTGGTACTCACATAGTATATCATTCAACAGAAAAAAAGTACAGAGCAAAATCGAATGTTTGTTCTATACTTTCTTTCTACCAACAACACATATAAAAAAGAAGACTTCTCTATTCCGTCAAAGGAGTGTCCTCCATAGCCGGCTCTGCTGCCACCAAGGGGAAACGCACGCAGGCGGTAAACATATCCGCGTCCGTCTCAATGGTGAATGTTCCACCGCAAGCCTCGGTGAAACTCTGTACAATGGATAATCCAAGGCCGCTTCCCTCCGTGGTACGGGAAGTATCGGCACGTACAAATCTCTCCATAATCTCCGCAGGGTCAAAATCCAAATCCGTGCGGGAAATATTTTTCACTTTTGCCACCGCATATCCATCCTCTGCCAAAAGGGTTACATGCACTCTGGAACCTTCCAACGAATACTGCAGGGCATTTACAAACAAATTCTGGAACACCCGGTACAGCCGGTTGCCGTCCGCCTGAATCATCAGAGGTTCCTCTGCAACATGTACTTTAAAGCTAAGACCGCTGCCCTGTATTCTCTCGTCCATATCCGCAAGAGTCTGCCGAATCAGCTTTACGAGGTCAAGAGACGTTTTTTCCACCGGCAGGTTTCCGCTGGTCGCCTTGGATAAATCGAACACATCCTGCACCATATTTTTCAAACGATACGCCTTGTTCTGCAATGCCGCCGCGTATCCTGCTGCCGTTTCCGAAAGTTCCTCCTCACATAGTAAATCGGCATAGTTGATAATCGACGTGAGGGGCGTCTTTAAATCATGTGACACATTTGTCAGAAGTTCTACCCGCATCCGGTTGGAGCGGTTCTTCTGCTCCACCGCATTTTCGATTCCGTTCTCCAGCTCGTTCAAATCCTTTGCCGCGGACGCAAGCAGGGAATTGTCGGGCAACGTAAACTCCGTCGTTTCCTCGCACCTGCTCATCTGTGACAGCCGTTTCATCACCGCTCCCATATCTTTTAACAGTCTGCTCTGTCTCCAGAAGCAGTACAAAAGCACCGCTCCCACAAACAGCATTACCCTGCCTATCCGGGTCAGTATTTTGCGCACCGCAATCTGGATAAACAGCGAGGAGACCGGCAGATAGCACAGCACCCCTCCACACACAAGCAATACCAACGCTGCCACAAGCATACTGAAACAGTAGAACATTGCCCTGCGATACGAATTTTTGCTCTTCACAAAGGTTTTAACGGCATGGCATGCCCTTCCGGGGAGTGAATTCACCAGTACGGCAATACCGTTCTGCCGGATATCCATATAAAACAGATACAACAGACACCCTAACGGAAAATACCCCCAAAGGCGGTCCATGCCCTGAATCCTCACCGTCTGATATTGGGAAAATCCCGCCAAATCCAGCCGGATAATCCCCCAGACTGCCAGCGCCACAACAAGCAGCTTGCCTTCCAGCCATACTTTTGCCGTCAGGTTTCCCCAATCCGCCGCTGCCTTTTTGCCGGCTTTTCCGGTAATCAGGCTCAATATTGCAAATACAAGCCACAGAATGGCATTTCCAAGGCATAGCAGCAGGATTCTGCGGTATTTTGCCGCTCTCCACTGTATCCACTGCATCTTGTTGGAGGTACACTCATCCCGAACAGTTATAACCAGTCGGATATTTGCCGTTCCTTCTTTGCTTGGACGATACTGGGGCGTATAATACTGTGCGGCAGCCTCGTCCGCATTTTGTGCATCCACAGCTTTTCCGAAAAACTGCAGCTTTCCGGTCTCCCCGTCCCAGTAAATACACAGCCGGTTTCCACCCGCCATCACAATGCTTCCTTCATTTTCCGAAAAAAACGGATAGGAAACATTCCATCTCACCACGTCTCTGCCGGGATCGTTGCCGGTTTTCTGAATATAGTAGGCAATATCTTCCCCGGTCTGTGCCGTCAGCTTTTCCAGCTCCGCCACCTGTTTGGCAGAATACTGCTCCGCATAGGCACCCTTTAACGGAAAGCCTGCGTCGTCTCCCGCACCGCCGTAACCGACCATGGCGGCATTATAAATTTGTGCCACATACTCCCGGAATTCGGGAAGATAATAAACATCCCCTGATAGTACCGCCGGACCTTCCCGGTACAAATTTTCAAAGGCTTCCCTTCCCATGATTCCGGTACAAAGCGTCATCACCAACGCACCCATGGAGATTACCCTGTAACAAAATGCCCGTATCTTTTTACTTTTTTTCCAATTTGTATCCAATTCCCCACACCACCTTTAAATACTCCGGTTCGCTCGGATTGATTTCGATTTTCTCCCGTATGCGCCTGATATGTACCATCACCGTGTTTTCCCCGCTGAATGCAATCGGCTCGTTCCATACGTTTGCATAAATATCCTCCGCCGAAAAGATATGTCCCGGATGCCGCATGAACAGTTCCATGATCTTGGTCTCCGTCGAGGTGAGTTTTACCGCCTCGCCGTCCACCGTCAGAATATGCGCCGCAAAATTGTAACAGATCCTTCCTACCCGAACCTCGTCATCCGTGGCATTCATGCCTCCCAGCTTCATGTATCTTCTTAACTGGCTTTTCACTCTCGCCACCACTTCCCGGTAGTTGAAAGGCTTCGTGATATAATCGTCGGCACCTATGGACAGACCGAGAATCTTGTCCGTGTCCTCCGACTTGGCAGACATCACGAGAATAGGAATGTTTCTCTTTTCCCGCACCTTCATAATCGTGGAAAATCCATCCAGCTTTGGCATCATCACATCCAACAGAATCAGATGAATGTTTTCCCTGACAAGGACATCCAGCGCCTCCTCCCCGTCGTACGCCGTAGTTACCGCAAACCCTTCCTTCTCCAGTTGAATTTTCAGGGTAGCCACTATATCCCTGTCATCATCCACCACTAATATGCGTTCCATTTCCATTTGCTCCACCCTCTGTCACTTTTTGCTGTCGTAAATAAAGTATAACAGTATATTCTTACAAAAAGAAAGCGAAAAACCTTACAATTTTCTTACAAAAAGGGGAACCGCTGCCACAGCAACCGTTCCCCTGTTACTTTTCCTGTTACTTCTGCAATCCTATCTGTTCCGCCAGAACTTCTTTTGCCTTTTCCAACTGGTTGTCATAATGGTCCTCTGTATTGTAATAGGTCTCGCCGTCAAACTCGCACACTACGTCCGGCTCGATACCGATACCGTGGATATTGGTCCCGTTCGGTGTGTAATAGCTGCTGACCGTCACCTTGACTGCCGAACCGTCGGTGAAAGGTATAATCTGCTGTACAATTCCCTTGCCAAAGGTGGTTGTACCCACCAGTGTTGCCTTTCCGTAGTCTTTGATGGCGCCGGACAATACCTCGGAAGCGCTGGCGGAGTTGCCATCCACCAGTACCACCATGGGCACCTGCAATTCCATTTTGCCGTCAGAGGTGTAATCCCTGCGGTTGCCGTTTTTATCCTCCGTGTAAACCACAAGTCCCTTGGGCAGCATCATTCCGGCAATCTGTACGACCGCATCCAGATTTCCGCCGGGGTTTCCTCTAAGGTCCAGAATCAGTCCCTTCATACCGGAACCCTTCACCGTGGCAAGCGCGTCCGCAAACTGGTCTACCGTTACATCATCAAACTCCACAATCTGGATATAACCCATATCGTTTTCCAGCATTTCGTAATTCACGGTAGGACTTTCCACTTTTCTGCGCGTCACCGTAACCTCCAGATAATCGCTTTCTCCCTCGCGGAAAATAGTCAGCGTCACCTCTGTTCCTTCCTCGCCTTTAATCAGGGAAACCGCTTCCGTAAGACTGTATCCGTAAACGGAGGTACCGTCCACCTCCACGATAATATCGTTGGCACGCAATCCTGCCTCCTCCGCCGGAGCGCCTTCGATAATACCGGTAATCCGGGGCAGAGAGGTCGTTGTGTCCAAACCTACATAGGCCCCTATTCCGTAATAGACGCCCTCACTCTGATTCATGAGATTTTCCAGCTCTTCCGCTGTATAGTACTCCGAATATGGGTCCTGCAGGGATTGTAACATTCCTTTATATAATCCGTCATCCAGTTCCTCCGGATCTACCTCATGAAGATAGAAATACTGGTCAATGGTGCTTTCCAGCATCTGCAATTTGTCCACAACCTGCGGGGTAATTGCAGAATCTTCACTGTAAACCGTTTCGTTGTTTGTCTTTCCCAGTCCCAGATAATTGACTGAAAGATATACCGTGCATACGATAAACAGCGTACCCAAAAGTCCCAAAAGAAAGCCCTTGACAAAAAAACTGCTTTCTTTTTTTTGTTGTTCTTCCATATCCATCCGCTCAAACTCTCCTTCCATCCGGCTTTCACAGATTCTTATTGTGATAAATAGTTCCAGGGAGATACATACGCACCGTCCTTACGGACGCTAAAGTGCAGATGATTTCCCGTGGAGCGCCCCGTGGAGCCTACCGCCGCAATGGTTTCTCCCCTTGCGACCACATCATCTTTTTTCACATACAGCGATGACGCGTGCATGTAAATGGTATATAACCCGTCCCCGTGGTCTATCATGACATAATTTCCCATGGAGCCGCTGTAAGTAGCCGCCACCACCACGCCGTCATACGCCGCATAGATGGCAGTTCCCTTGGGAGATGCAAAATCTACGCCGTTGTGGAACTGCTCCACTCCCAGCGTAGGGTGAATACGCATTCCGTAATCATCCGAAATTCTCGTATAGGACGCCAGCGGAAATTTGAAAACGCCTCCGTCATAGGTAAGCACTTTGCCGCTGCTCTCCAGCAGCCTTTTCCTTTCCGCGGCTATCGCCGCTTCCAGTGCTTCTATCTCCGCATTCTGCGCTTTTATCTCTTCCTCGTATTCCTTGATTGCCTGCTCTTTATTGCCAATATCCGTCTCGTAGGAGACAATATCCTGATTTTTCTGTGTGATAAGAGCCTCTAAATTGCTCTGCTCTGTCTCCACTCCGGCTTTCGCCTCGTTTAAAATTTCTCTCTCCGCCTCAAGCTCCGCCTTGCACAGCTCAATCAACTGACGGTTCTCCCGGAATTCCTCCCACATCTGTCTGTCATATGCCATAACCTTTTCCATGTAGTCCGCCCGGTTGAGGAAATCGCCGAAATCCTTGGATTTTAAAATCATTTCCGTAAAAGAGGGATCCCCCTTCTCATACATCAATCTTATGCGTGCAATCATGGATTCTTGCTGGTTTTCTTCTTTTTGCAGCGCCTTTTCCAGTTCCTCTTCCGTCCGCGCAATCTCCTCTTCCTTATTGGAAATCTTGCTTTTCAGGTCTGCAATATTCTGCTCTATCTTCTCCAAATCCTTGTCGAGCTGCGCCACATAACCTTTCAGGTTATCCTTCTTGGTTTCCAGCTCCTTCTTTATCTTCTGGAGGTCGCTGACACTGTTTTGCAGTTCTTTTTTCTCTTTCTCTGCCTGAGAAAGCTGATCCTGCTTTTCCTTGATACTGTCAGATGTTATGGAAGACAGGCTTGTCGCCTCTGCATCCGCAGGCGTCAGGAAAACCAGCAGCAGACAAACTGCCAGACACACCCAAATATGCTTTTTCTTCATACACTCCCTGCTCCCACACAAACGGCATCTCCTCAAACGGTGCATTACCGTGCCTTATACATGGAGATGTTTTCTTACGGTACTGATACTTCCCAAAAATCCGATTCCCACACCCACAATCAATGACACAGGTGTCAGGAAATGGAATACCTCCCTCACGGTCAGGAAATTCAAAAATCCGCTGAGAATGGCAAATCTTGCCACCACATAATTCAGGGCGTAATTATACAAAATATGAATCAGCCACAGCGGAATACCCGCACCAATCAGTCCTATCAGCATACCCTCCAGCACAAAGGGTGCACGGACGAAGAAATCCGTCGCCCCGATATATTTCATAATATTAATCTCCTCCTTACGGACAGAGATACCGATTGCCACGGTATTGCTAATCAGGAAAATGCTGACCGCCAGCAATATGATAATGATTCCCATGGAAATATAGGCAATCAGGAGGTTCACTCCGCTCAAGGTGCTCGCCGTCATCTCCGAGTAATTAACCTTTCTCACCTCCGGGATGGACTGCAGCCATGTAACCAGTGCATCCTGCATGGACACGTCGCTTAAATAAATTTCGTAATTGTCCTCTCCCTGCAAAGGATTCTCCGGGAATCCCACTGCATAATCCTCTCCGAAGTAATCCGGTCCGAAGGTTGCCCATACCTCATCATCGGACTGGAATTTTACATCCGATACTTCCACGCGGCTTGCAATCAACTGTCCGATTTCCTCAATCCTCTGGTCTGAAGGCACCTGTCCCTCCGCATGGCTTTCACAGCCGTCGCCTTCACTGTGAAAAAATACTGTGACGGAGACGCCTTCCTCCGCCGTTTTCAGGATATTCTGAAAGTTTGCAAGAATTGCATAAAACAAACCGAACAAAAACAGGCACGCCGAAATCGTGGCAATGGACGCCAGCGAATACCATTTGTTCCGGAAAATATTGGCAAATCCCTGCTTGATTGTATAAAATAATGTACTAATCTTCATCGATATAACCGCCCTTCTCCTCGTCGCTGACAATCACACCTTTTTTCATGGTGACAACGCGCTTCTGCATGGCGTTGACAATTTCCCTGTTATGGGTAACTACCACGACCGTGGTTCCGCTCTCGTTGATTTCCTCCAACAGCTTCATGATTTCCCATGAGTTTTTGGGGTCGAGATTACCGGTCGGCTCGTCTGCCAGCAAAATGGACGGATTATTTACCAGCGCTCTTGCC
The DNA here is from genome assembly GCA_934426825.1 of uncultured Acetatifactor sp. Lineage (GTDB taxonomy): Bacteria > Bacillota > Clostridia > Lachnospirales > Lachnospiraceae > Acetatifactor. The sequence goes on from CAKRYI010000002.1 coordinate 121,941, forward strand.
AGTGCGACTCTCTGCTGCTCGCCGCCGGACAACTGCTTGGTTTTTGCCTTGTATTTGCCTGCCAGTCCTACCGTGGCAAGCATTGCCGGCACGTTTCTGCGGATTTCATTGACGGGAGTCTCCACAATTCTCTGGGCAAATGCCACATTTTCATAAACATTCCTGTCGTTTAACAGACGGAAGTCCTGAAACACCACGCCAAGATTACGCCGGAACTTGGGAATCTGGCGGTGGCGCAGCTTTGCAAGGTCATTTCCCATAACATAAACACTGCCGCTGGTAGCCGTAAGCTCCCGCAGCAGAAGTTTAATGAGAGTGGATTTACCGGAACCGCTGTCTCCCACAATAAATACAAATTCTCCCTTTCCGATATGAAGAGTAATTCCGTTAATTGCCGGGGAACTGCTGGAGTAGGACTTACTCACATTATCCAAAAAGATAATGCCCTCTTCCTCCACCATTTTTTCCCTTTTTCGTCTTAAAAATTCTTTATTTGCCATAATGTCCTTCCACCAATCTCTCGTGTATCCTACAACCCTATAAACGATAATTAATACTCATAGGTTTCCATGTATTTCATATATTTTACCACCATAAGAGCAATCTTGAACGTAATGGCATCCTCAAAAACCCGCAAATCCAGCCCGGTACTCTTCTGCAGCTTATCCAGCCGGTACACCAGCGTATTGCGGTGAATAAAAAGCTGTCTTGAGGTTTCCGATACATTCAGACTGTTCTCAAAGAACTTGTGGATGGTTGTCAGAGTCTCCTCGTCAAACTCATCCGGGCTCTTTCCGCCGAATATTTCACGGATAAACATTTTGCACAGGGGGATGGGAAGCTGATAAATCAGTCGTCCGATTCCTAATTCGCTGTACGCAATAATATCCCTGTCGTCAAAGAAAATCTTGCCCACATCCAGCGCCATCTTTGCCTCTTTGTAAGAGCGACTCACCTCTTTGATTTCGTGAACAATGGTTCCGTATGCAATGCGGAGCTGTTTGATTCCTTCCTTCTGCAGATAACCCTCAAGCCCTTTCGCCTGCTTGTCAATCTCGCGGTTGCCCTCGGAATCTGCCAGTTCTTTTACTACTATAACATTATTTTCATCCACTGCGGTGATGAAATCTTTGCTTGTATTTCCAAAATGTGCACGCGTCAGCTCCAGCGCATTGTTGTCCTTGCCGTTGTCGGACTCCACAATCAGAACCACGCGGGGAACATCCGTCTGAATATGCAGCTTCTTGGAACGGTTGTAAATATCCACCAAAAGCAGATTGTCCAGCAGCAGGTTCTTGATAAAGTTATCCTTATCAAAACGCTCCTTGTAAGCGACAAGCAGATTCTGAATCTGGAATGCCACCATCTTGCCAATCATGTAGACGTCCTCGCCGGCGCCGCCCGCAATCAGAATATATTCCAGCTGCTGTTCATCAAAAATCTTAAAATACTGGTAGCCCTGAATCTCCTGTGAGTCCGCCGGGGAGGAAGCAAATTCCACCGCCGCCTTGGAGCAGTTGCTCATATCCATGGTTGCTGCCACTTCCTTGCCGTCAGCATCCATCACGGACAGCTCCACCCTTGCAATTCCTTTTAATCCTTCAATCGTATTCTGCAAAATCTGGTTTGAAATCATATTCTCCCGCTCCTTTGACTCTCCGGTTCCAATTCAATGCAATAAAAACAGTATATAACAAATTTACAAAAATTTCTACCAAAAAGCAATAGTTTTTTATGCACTTTTTCTCAAATAAAAAGTTACTAAAAAAGAGACCCGGAAATCTGCTCCGAATCTCTTTTCGTTTCCTGTGCACTATTAAATTCTCACGTCCAGATTGGCTCCGATATCCGGATTTACGCTCCGCTCCATGGCTGCCGCGTCCATCACCTGCACCAGACTGCTGCCCAGTGCTTCCTCGGTATCCAGTGCCTTACCCAGCACCGCAATGCTCACATCCGTCTGCAAAGAATTCTGTGCCATACTCATTGATAATGCTGCAATATCCATGTGTCACCACTCCTTTCCAAACCGTGTCATGCCTCGCAGCTTTGAACCGTCTATTTGATTCTGCGGATTACCTTTTCCGTAATCTCAATTCTTCCTGCTTTCAAAAGGTTTCCCACAGCTCTCTTAAACTCGTTTTTGCTCATGCCGGTTTCCCGCTTGATAATTTCCGGGGATACCTTGTCGTTAAAAGGCAGCACGCCGTCATAGCTGTCAATGACTTTCATGACCTCCTCGGCGTCCTTTCCAATCTGAAGATATGCCTTCTCCCGGATGCTGAGATTTAACTTGCCGTCCTCATGCACCTTTGTGACTCTCGCCTGAATGTCCTGTCCGATTTCCGCCTTGCCGTACAGCTCCTTCTTGGGAATCAGTGCGGAAAATACATTGTCCACCGCCACAAACGCACCAAAGTTATCGCTAATCTGGTAAACGCGTCCCCTGACCTGATCTCCGGTGTGGTAGGGGCTGTCCGTTCTCAGGTTTTCATAGACATTCATGGTTGCACAAAGTCTGCCGCTCTTGTCAATGTAGAGTGACACCAGTACCTTGTCACCTTCTCTGACCCGTTTCGTCTGCTGTTTAAAAGGAAGAAACAAATCCTTTTCCAGACCCCAGTCCAGGAATGCGCCGAATTTGCCCACCTGTGCCACGGTGAGTTCCGCCACCTGTCCCATCATCAGCTTCGGTGTGTTCACGGTGGCAATCATGCGGTCATCCGAGTCACGGTACAAAAACACTTCCACCGTGTCCCCGATTTCACTGCCCTGCGGCACCTGCTTTGCCGGCAGCAAAACTCTTTCCTCCTGATGTTCCTTGGACGGAGACAGATAAACACCGAACTCCACTTTTTTCACTATCGTAAGAATCTGTTTTTCTCCCAGCTTCAACATGAGACCGTCACGGCTCCTTTCGCAAAAATTCAACGGCTGCATGGGTATTTCCTTCTGCATCTGCCAGATTGATAACACATCTGCCCGGTTCTACCGACACATAGGGGTACAGCACGTCATCCAGAAACGACTGTTTCTTATACTCCGCCCGCAGCTGTGCCACCGCAAAATCCTCCGGCAGAAATTCCATTGCGATACTCACATACTGACCATTATTCACATGGTGGTTGGTATCTAAATGGTGTTTCTTAATGACAATGGGCTCTCTCTCCTCACCGCCTGCCGGTATGACAATCTTGCGCGGCGCATAATCCATGGGAAGTTTCTCGCCCAGCTGATAGCTTTCCAGTATTTTGGAGGTGGGCATATCCGGTTTCCCGGTCTTTAAATTCAGCAGACACCACAAAGAGTTTGCCACTGCAAGGGTCTCACCCTCCATGGACTGCATCACAAAGTTACGATATCCCAAAAATCCTTTAAATCCATACGGTATGGTTCCAATCTTTACCTTTTCACAGACATCCGGGTAACGGTTTACCACAATCTGCCATGACGACAACGCCCACACCATGTGGATGTCCTGCATGTAACCCACTCCCACTCCCAAGTCCTCGGACTGGAAAGTGGAACAATCCTGAAAGTAATTCAGGAGAGAAGCCATGGTCAGCTTTCCGTCGCTGTCAGACTCGCTGTAGCGAATCCGGCTCTCAAATGTGTACATTTTTTTCCTCATTTCTGCGCACGTTCTTTGCGCATAACGAGTTTGTGTCAAGTGCACGCAGACACAAATCTCGTTGCCTCCAAATTCTGTTTTGCTTATGTACGCGTATTTTTATACAATCAACTGCCAGATCATCAGTCCAATCCAGACCAGACAGTACAGTATCATTCCAAGGTTGAGAATCACGGTACTGAATCTCTTTTTCCTGGGAATAACCACCTCTCCCGGCTCCACCGTGAATTTCTTGCGGAACACGATAAACAGCACAATACCGGTAATCACAACGGCGAATACCACAAATACAAATACCATATACAGAATCCATACCGGCAGATTTGACATTATCGCATCCATGACTGCATTCGGGTCACCGGACGACGCTGCTTCCATATACTCGTCCAGATTCAGTGCCTTTACCAGGGACAATCCGATTACACTTCCCACAAAGTTCACAATCATGTGGATTCCGATGGTATATTTTAACTTTCCGGTTTTTACATAAAGGAATGCAAGGAACATTCCCATCAGAAACGCATAGGCGAACTGGTTCAGATTTCCATGGAACAGTCCGAACATCAGACCGGACAAAACAATGGAAACTCCCTGTCCGTAGCGCACTGTGGAGTCCACAATCAGTTTACGGAAAATAAATTCTTCCGCAAACGGCGCTGCAATCACGGTATATAGAACCGTCAGAAGCATATTGGTGTCGCCCACCGCCGACAAAAGCACATTGTCCACCGCACCGCCTTTTACAAAGCCAATCAATGTGGTAATGACAGTTCCCACCAGATTGCCCAGAATCATCAGGCAGTAGCACATCATAACAGCAAGCACAAACTGTCCCACTTTCATGGAGTGCTGCTCCGGTGCCTTGGCGGGCACATTCTTTTTCATCAACAGAATGATTAACGGCATGCCTACCGCATAAATCGGTACAAAACTGAGGACAAACAAAACTACGTTAGAATTTTCCAGCCACTCCGGTTTCAGCCATGCCAACAGTGCCTGCAATCCAATCTGCAACACAAACAGCGCCGCCACACCAACCAGATAACACAACCCAATCTTTGAAAAATGCTTCTTCGCTACTTTTAATTCTTCCATCACTGCTCTCCCTCTTTTTGTACTTTACAACAACCCTTATCATCTTCATTATACTCACAATCCCCCATTTCCACAAGGGATTATAATATTGTTACTATATTCTTCTGCATATATTGCTACTGTATTGTCCTGCCCCACTTAAACGATATTGCCCTGCTCCACCCAAACTTTCCCTGTCACATCTTACCCTTTTCCCGATGCGAAGCAAATATTTCCAACGAAGTTCCTTAAAAAACGTCGGTACTAAGATTTTCGGAGCAACAGCGAACGAAAATCTGTATGTACCGCTACGTTTTTTGCGGAGCGAAAGCGTAACTGAGTGGAAATATTTGCGCCCGCATCGACATAAGCATAAATCCACACTCAAAATCTTTCCGCATTTTGTGTCAAAAAAATCCCAGAAGTTTTCTCCTGGGATTCTTAAGCAGGGCTACAAGGATTCGAACCTTGAAATGACGGAGTCAGAGTCCGTTGCCTTACCGTTTGGCGATAGCCCTATTTCGTATTACTTGATGTATTATACATGAAGTATTTTCATTTTGCAATACCTAATTTCATTTTTTTGCAAATTTTCAGAACAAAAAATACAATTCTGATGGATTCCCGTTAAAACGTGCGCCCGCCGGGCGTGCAAAAAAGAACGCCGCACAACCATCCGGCTGCGCAGCGTTCCTTCTATTATATAAAAGGAAAAGTATTGGGTGTCGTAATTACACTTCGAAAATCAAATCACCATAGGTAGGCATCGGCCATACGCTCTTGTCCACCATCATCTCCAGTGCGTCTACCGGGCTTCTCAAAGCCTCCATATCCGCAAAGACTTCATCCTTAAAGAAGAATGCAAGCTCTTTCTGGTTTTCGATGGTTGCAGCTTTTGCCGCTGCTGCCTCCAGAGCAACCAGTGCTTTCTTAGCCTCTGCCAGTTTTGCGGAAACCGCTGCCAGCTCCTCGGACTGTACCGTTGCGTCAGCGCCTGCTTCTTTCACGGTGATAACGGTATCTGCAAGAGACTTGGTATATTTGATTACTGCGGGAAGAATCTGTTTCTTTGCCATATCTATCATGGTCAGAGCCTCGATATTGATGGTCTTGGAATAGGTTTCATACAAAATCTCTTCACGGGAAACCAGTTCCGCCTTGGTAAAGATACCGAATTTTTCAAACAGCTTGATGGATTTCTCGGTTGTCAAAGTTGCGGATGCCTCCACCATGGACTTGATGTTGGGAAGTCCACGTCTTTCAGCTTCCACTACCCACTCATCCGAGTAACCGTTTCCGTTGAAAATAATTCTCTGATGCTCGGTCAGATATTTCTTAATCAAATCATGTACGGCAATATCGAAGTTTCCGGCTTCCTTTGCAGGCTCCAGAATATCAGCCGCCTCGCAGAATGCCTCTGCCACGATGGCGTTCAAGGTGGTGTTCGGACTTCCGATGGAATCCGCACTACCTACCATACGGAACTCAAACTTGTTGCCGGTGAATGCAAAAGGTGAAGTTCTGTTACGGTCTGTTGCGTCTTTGTTCAAATCAGGCAGGGTTGACACGCCTGTCATAAGTTTTCCACCCTGAATGGAGTGGGTTGCTTCTCCGGTCTCCACCAGCTGTCTTACAACATCCTCAAGCTGTTCGCCCAAGAATACGGAGATAATTGCGGGGGGTGCCTCGTTTGCGCCAAGTCTGTGGTCGTTTCCTACGTCGGAAGCGCTCTGACGAAGCAGGTCTGCGTGAATATCAACTGCCTTCAGGATACATGCCAGTACCAAAAGGAACTGGATGTTCTCATTGGGGGTATCGCCGGGGTCTAACAGGTTCACACCGTTATCCGTTCCCAGTGACCAGTTATTATGCTTACCGGAACCGTTCACACCGGCAAAAGGTTTTTCATGAAGCAGACAGGTCATTCCGTGACGTCCTGCCACCTTTTTCATGGTCTCCATTACCAGCTGGTTGTGGTCTACCGCGATATTGGCTGTCTCATAAATGGGTGCCAGTTCATGCTGTGCGGGTGCAACCTCGTTGTGCTGGGTCTTAGCGGTAACGCCCAGTTTCCACAGTTCAATGTTCAAATCCTTCATGAAGGAGCCGACTCTCTCACGGATGGTTCCGAAATAGTGATCCTCCAGTTCCTGTCCCTTGGGAGCGGGTGCACCGAACAGGGTACGTCCGGCAAAAATCAAATCCTCACGTTTTAAGTATTTCTCTCTGTCTACCAAAAAGTATTCCTGCTCCGGTCCAACGCTTGCAACAACCTTGGTTGCGTCGGTGTTACCGAACAGTCTTACAATACGGAGCGCCTGCTCGCTGATTGCCTCCATGGAACGAAGAAGCGGTGTTTTCTTATCCAGCGCCTCACCCTTGTAAGAGCAGAATGCGGTGGGAATGCAAAGAATTACGCCGGTAGCATCTTCTTTCAAAAAAGCAGGTGAGGTAATATCCCATGCGGTATAGCCTCTTGCCTCAAAGGTGGCACGCAGACCGCCGGAGGGGAATGAGGAGGCATCCGGTTCACCTTTTATCAGTTCCTTGCCGGAGAACTCCATCAGCATTTTGCCTTCTTCATCCGGATGGGTTACAAACGCATCATGCTTTTCTGCAGTAATGCCGGTCAAAGGCTGGAACCAGTGAGTATAATGGGTAGCGCCGTTCTCGACTGCCCAGTCCTTCATAGCCTTTGCTACCACGTCAGCGGTTGCAGGAGATAACTCGCCGCCCTGATCCATGATTTTCTTAACCTCTTTGTATACATTCCTGGGCAGTCTCTCTTTCATCTTACCAAGAGTGAATACTTTGCTGGCAAAAATCTCTTCCACGTTTAATACTTCGCTCATCTACTTTTCCTCCTTGTTTCTCAATATTTTTCAAACAAAAAAGGCGCTACACTCCCTGTGTAAACGCCTTCGTTTCTCTTGAAAAAATATTAATTTGTGAGGATTGCTCCTCTATGGCTCATTACTATACAACATAATTTTTTTGATTGCAAGTACTTTTTTAAAAAATTTTTTGATAATCTTTTTCGCCCGTCTTATACCTCAAAGAGCAAATCCGCATAGGTCGGGAACGGCCAGAACTGTTTATCCACCAGTTTTTCCAGTTCATCCGCCGGTTTTCTCAGTTCATTCATTGCCACCATAACCTTGTCATGATAGCAGAATGCCTGCTCTTTTCCTCTGGGCATGGCAGAGGCTTTCTTTTCCTCTTCCAACAGCGCCTCTTCCGCTCTCTCCATCTCCGTCAGCTTATCCGTAACCTGTTTGAGCATTCTCGCCGGCACATAGGTGTCTCCGCCGGCTTCCTTTATTGCCAGAACGGAATCCGCCAGCGTCTTGCTGTATTTCATTACCGCAGGAATAATCTGCTTATTTGCCATATCTATCATGGTAAGCGCTTCAATGTTGATGGTCTTGGCATAGGTCTCATAGAGAACCTCCGCACGGGAACGCAGCTCCGCTTCCGTGAAAATGCCAAACTTTTCAAACAGATGGATTGCCTTTGGTGTTGTCAGGGTATCCACCGCATCGACCATGGAAGGAATATTGGGCAGTCCTCTTCTTGCCGCCTCTTCTTCCCACTCCTTGGCATAGCCGTTTCCGTTGAAAATAATGCGCTGATGCTCGGTCATGTACTCCTTAATCAGGTCATGCACCGCCATATCGAAATCTTCCGCACCTTCCAGTCTGTCTGCCGCTTCGCAGAAAGCCTCCGCCACAATGGCATTCAGGGTGGTGTTGGGGCTTCCGATGGAATCTTCGCTTCCCACCATGCGGAACTCAAATTTATTTCCCGTAAAAGCAAAAGGTGAAGTGCGGTTTCTGTCCGTTGCATCTTTCACAAAATCAGGCAGGGTCGACACACCGGTGCGCAGCACACCGCCCTCTTTCAGAGAATCCGCCTTACCGGTTTCCACAAGCTGTGCCACAACGTCCTCCAACTGTTCCCCTAAGAAAATAGAGATGATTGCCGGAGGCGCCTCATAACCGCCGAGTCTGTGGTCATTGCCCACATTGGAGGCACTCTGACGGAGCAAATCCGCATGGGTATCCACCGCTTTCATGATACATGCCAGCACTAACAAAAACTGGATATTTTCATTGGGAGTCTGTCCGGGCTCCAAAAGATTTACACCGTTATCCGTGGTAATGGACCAGTTGTTATGTTTACCGGAACCGTTGACACCGGCAAAAGGTTTCTCATGCAGCATACAGCGCAGACCGTGTTTTCCCGCCACACGTTTCAATGTCTCCATCACAAGCTGGTTGTGGTCTACCGCCACATTGGCAGATTCGTAAATCGGTGCAACCTCATGCTGTGCGGGTGCCGCCTCGTTGTGCTGGGTCTTGGAAGTAACACCCAGCTTCCACAGTTCCACGTTTACGTCGCGCATAAATCCGCCGATACGCTCCCGGATAACACCAAAATAATGGTCATCCATCTCCTGTCCCTTCGGAGCAGGTGCGCCGTACAGCGTTCTGCCGGCAAATATAATATCTTCACGCTTCAGGGCTTTTGCGGAATCCACCAGAAAATACTCCTGTTCTGCGCCCACAGAGGGCAGTACCTTGGTCGCTTCCGTGTTGCCGAACAAACGAACAATACGAATCGCCTGTTTGCTCAGTGCCTCCATGGAACGAAGCAGGGGAGTTTTCTTATCCAGTGCCTCGCCTTTATAAGAACAAAATGCAGTAGGGATGCAAAGAGTCGGTCCGGTTGCCGTCTCTTTGATAAAAGCCGGGGAGGTAATATCCCATGTGGTATAGCCTCTCGCCTCAAAGGTTGCCCGCAGTCCGCCGGAAGGGAAAGAAGAAGCATCCGGCTCTCCCTTAATCAGTTCCTTGCCGGAAAACTCCATAATCATTCGTCCGTCTTCGTCCGGATGGGTCACAAAAGCGTCGTGTTTCTCTGCCGTAATTCCTGTCAGCGGCTGGAACCAGTGGGTGTAATGCGTCGCGCCATTCTCAATCGCCCAATCCTTCATGGCTGCCGCAACCACATCTGCCGTTCCCAGAGAAAGCTCACCGCCCTGATCCATGACCTTTTTCACTTCTTTATAAGTACTCTTGGGGAGTCTCTCTTTCATTTTGCCAAGGGTAAATACCTTACTGGCAAAAAGTTTTTCTACATTCAATTCCTCGCACATGTCCCTACTTTCCTTCCATCTACTATAGGTTTACTATCTTGTATAGTTTACAACATGTGCGTTATAGTGGTCAATGCTTATTTTCCCGCAGGCCTATGTTTCTTTCTCACAGTGCACGGTTCCTTTTCCCACAGTTCTCCGCTTCTTATCTCACAAATCAATATTTCTTTTCCTACACTTTCCGTTTTCCGGACGCACGCAAATATTTCCGCGAAGTTCCTTAAAAAACGTCGGTACTAGGATTTTCGGAGCGCAAGCGAACGAAAATCCATATGTACCGCTACGTTTTTTACGGAGCGAGAGCGTAACTGAGCGGGAATATTTGTGGATGCGTCCGTATAAATGCGAACTGTAAAGAATCAATAATTTTACTCTTTATTTTACAACTTATTTTGTACTCTCTTTCACGCGCAGCAAATCATAATGCTCCGGCGCAACAGACAACTTTATCCACAGCACCTGCTTCGGATGGGGCGCGCTGTCCACACTTTCCCCCTCTTCATTGTACATTGCCTCCACTATAACCGGCACATTCACACCATCCGGTTTCATAATCTCTATGGAATCTCCCACGCAGAATTTATTGCGCTGTTCAATGCGGCACAGCATATCTTCCTTGTCCAATCCCTCCGGCAGCGTCTTCCAAACGTCCCCAGCCGCCGCAACCGCCTCCACAATTCCCAGATAGATATACTCATTCACATAAGTATTGTTGTCATAAATCTGGGTATTTTCATCCGGTTTTCCAAAATAAAATCCGGTAGTAAACTGTCTGTACGTGCACTTTGAGATTTCCGCTTTATACCAGTCCATATTGGCGCGGTATTTTTCGGGACTCTCGAAATAATCATCAATGGCTTTGCGGTAAGTTCTCGCAACCGTCGCCACATAGAGCGCTGTTTTCATGCGTCCCTCGATTTTCAGGCTGTCGATTCCCGCCTCCACCAATTCCGGAATATGCTCAATCATGCACAAATCCTTGGAATTGAAAATATAGGTTCCCCGCTCATTTTCATAAACCGGCAGATACTCTCCGGGTCTGGTCTCCTCCACCACCGCATATTTCCAGCGGCAGGGATGGGTACAGGCGCCCCGGTTAGCGTCCCTCCCGGTAAAATAATTACTCAAAAGGCACCTTCCCGAATAGGAAATACACATGGCACCGTGCACAAAACTCTCAATTTCCATTTCCTCCGGGATATGCTCCCTGATGGTGCGAATCTCCGCAAGGGAAAGCTCTCTGGCTGACACTACCCGCTTTGCTCCCTGTTTCCACCAAAAAAGGTAGGTCCGGTAGTTGGTATTATTCGCCTGTGTGGAGATGTGGATTTCCACCTGCGGCCACACTTCCTTCGCTATGGTGAACATTCCGGGGTCGGAAATGATAAGGGCGTCCGCTGTCTCCGGTTTCATGTCCCGAAGCTCGGCAAAATATTTTCCCGCAGCTTCCAAATCATAGTTATGTGCCAGAATATTGGCGGTCACATATACCTTTACCCCATGGGCATGGGCAAAAGCGATTCCTTCCGCCATCTCCTCCATGGAGAAATTTTTGGCTTTTGCGCGCAGACCGAATGCCTCGCCGCCGATATACACGGCATCCGCTCCAAATATCACCGCCGTTTTCAAAACTTCCAGACTGCTCGCCGGTATGAGAAGTTCCGGCTTTCTGTGTATCGTGTTCTGTTCCATAAGGATTCTCCCAAAATTATTTCTTCTTTGTGCTGAGTGTCACACCGTCTCCCACCGGCAAAATCACGGTTTCCAAGTCGGGATGATGTTTCAGTTCGTACAGATAATCTCTCATTCGCGCATGGATGGTGCGGTTACGGCGTGTCACAGCGAACCTTGATTCAATAATGTCTCCGTCCTGCAAAACATTGTCCGAAACAAGCAGTCCTCCCGGAGAAAGCAGCCGCAGAATGTCCGGCAGAAAATGAATGTACTGGCCCTTCGCCGCATCCATGAAAATCATATCGTAGGAGCCGTCCAGCTGCTGCAGGATTTCTGTTGCATCCCCCTCCAACAATGTGATTTTTTCTTCCCTGTTCGCCCGCTTAAAGTTTTCTTTCGCAATGGGAATCCGCTTCTCGTATTTTTCAATGGTGGTAATATGGCAGTCATCCGGCCCGTATTCACTCATCAACAACGCAGAAAAGCCGATAGCTGTCCCGACTTCCAGGATATTCTTCGGCTTTGCATAGGCTAAGAGAAATTTCAACAGGCTCTGCATGGACTTCCGCACAATGGGAACCTGCGTCTCTATGGCATATTTTTCAATTTCATTTAAAAAAGGAGTGTTGCCTTTATCCAGAGAATCGATAAAGGCAGACATTCTCTCATCTACTATCATCTGTACCCCTACTCTTCGCTTCCCGCTGCATCATCACTGACCTGCGGAGTATCCGCACCGCTTAAGTCCGCCGCAGTGCCGGTGCTGTCAGTCTCCGTGCCCGTACCGGTTTCCGCAGTAGTCTCCGTCATCGTTTTCATCATTTCTTCCGCCGTCATGGCAGTACTCAATTCAAATACACCCGGTTTTACATCCTTGCGGTATTCCGAGAAGAGATATTGCAGTGCAAACAATCTTGCATCTTTTACAAGTCCCTTGTTCTGGAAAAGTTTTCCGATTTCCGTGGGTGACATATCCTTGGTTACTTCCACCGTAACGGTTCTGCCCTCGCCGCTTGATACTGCAGGCTCCGTAAAAATCCGGTACCCGTAGTCATAACAAAAGCTGGCGCCGCGATAAATCAAATAGACTACCACTATCGTGGCAAGCACTTTCAGGATGGTTTCCACCACTGCACTTATGATACTTTCTGTTTTCATGCGTTTCACTTCCCTCGTCATTCAAAATGCAGTGCTTCCGTCAGGCGCAGGTTAATATCCTGCATCATTCTGCAAAACGCAAGCTCTGCCGCCAGGAAATCCGATACCATGGGATTCTCTCTCAAATCGGCATATTCCTTTCCAAGCTGTGACAGTTTTTCAAATACATTTTCCTCGCTGGTCTGCAACTCGAAATTCTTCTTCCGGTATTCGTCAATCTGTGCCTTTAACTCCGGGTACTGATTGACACGGTTACGCTGTTTGTCGTACTCCCTGTATTCCGCAGAATCTAAAATAGCGCCTACCAGTCTGTCCAATGCAATATCAATCGTGTTCATATTGTATCATTTCCCTTTTTGTTATGCAAATATAACCTATCTCTTTGTTTCCGTCCATGGTTCCTGCACCGTTTTGGGACTACAGGCACGCTGTTTTGGCATATCTCTTTTATACTTCCATAATGATGGGCAGAATCATAGGTCTTCTCTTTGTCTTTTTCCAGACAAAATCGCTCAGCACATCTTTGGTCGTGGTTTTTAACTTGCCCCAGTCCGTAATTCCTCTGTCGAGGCATGCCTGAACGGCTTCATCCACCGTAATGCGCGCATCTTCCAAAAGTTCATCGGACTCCCTGACATATACGAATCCGCGGGAAACAATATCAGGCCCTGCCGCTAATTGTCCGCTCACACGGTCAAGGCTCATGACTACAATAATAATGCCGTCCTCTGCCAGATTCTGGCGGTCACGCAGCACCACATTTCCCACATCTCCGACGCCGAGGCCGTCTACCAGAATAGCGCCCACCGGTACCTTTCCGGTCACTTTTGCGCTCTCCTCATCGACTTCTATCACATCACCGGAGGACAGGATAAAAATATTGTCCTTATCGATTCCAAGGCTCTCCGCAATCTTCGCCTGTGCTTTTAAGTGTTTGTATTCCCCGTGCACCGGGATTGCATACTTGGGGTGAATCAGGGTGTAAATCAGCTTAATCTCTTCCTGACAGGCATGTCCGGAGACATGTGCATCCTGGAAAATGACATCCGCACCCTTTCTCAGCAGTTCGTTAATAATCTTTGTGACCGATTTTTCATTGCCCGGAATGGGATTGGATGAAAAAATAACGGTGTCCCCGGGGCCAATGGTAATTTTGCGGTGCATATTGTTTGCCATACGGCTGAGCGCCGCCATGCTCTCGCCCTGACTTCCCGTGGTGATAATCACCTGCTTTTCATCCGGGTAGTTCTTAATCTGGTCTAAATCCACCAGTGTGTTGTCCGGAATCTGAATACACTCCAGATTTCTCGCCGTCTCAATGATATTGACCATGCTGCGGCCTTCCACACACACCTTCCGTCCGAATTTATAAGCAGTGTTGATAATCTGCTGCACACGATCTACGTTAGATGCAAAGGTTGCCACAAAAATTCTGGTGTTTTTATGTTCCTCAAATAAATTGTCAAAGGTTCTGCCCAGTGTTTTCTCCGACGGGGTAAAGCCGGGTCTTTCCGCATTGGTGGAATCACACATCAGCGCCAGTACACCCTTTTTTCCAATCTCCGCAAAACGCTGCAAATCAATGGCATCCCCATATACCGGGGTGTAGTCCACCTTAAAGTCACCCGTGTGAACCACGGTTCCCGCAGGGGAATAGATAGCCAGTGCAGCCGCATCTACAATGCTGTGGTTTGTTTTGATAAATTCCACGCGGAACTGTCCCAAATTAATGGACTGTCCGAATTTTACGACCTTGCGCTTGGTGCCTTTTAACAGATTGTGCTCTTTCAGCTTATTTTCTATAATTCCCATGGTAAGGCGGGTTGCATAAATGGGAACATTGACATCACGCAGCACATAGGGCAGTGCGCCGATATGGTCCTCATGTCCATGGGTAATCACAAAACCCTTTACCCGCTCAATATTCTCTCTCAGGTAGGTGACATCCGGAATCACCAAATCAATGCCCAGCATATCATCATCCGGGAAAGAAAGGCCACAGTCCACCACAATAATACTGTCCTCATACTCGAAGGCAGTAATATTCATACCAATTTGTTCCAAGCCGCCCAAAGGGATAATCTTCAACTTGGAACCACTATTATTCTCTTTTTTCTTCAATCAAATATCCTCCAATTTCTACACAGCCGCACGAAAAGCGCACTTCCGCCATCCACGCAGAGTCTGCCTGTCACGCCAACTCCGATACCAAGTGATGATAACGCCGTCTCTTTCTCTTTTTGCAGGCACTCTCCGTCCTGTAGAATTTAAAACGCCACCAGCCTTGATATGGTCAGCCGAATACAGCTTGCCGTCAACTATGTACTATTTATAAATAGCAGTCATTCCATTCTCTGGATAACACACTTTTATCAAATTCTTATGAGTCCTCTTCCTGCACGAACTCCACATCATCCAGCATATTTTCAAATACGCCGGCAACCGCAGACAGCTCCTCGTCGTCCTCCACAATGGTGAATACGCTCTCCTCCTCGCCGTCTTTGGACATATCTTTCAAAATCAGGGCTTCTCCGTCCCCTTCCTCAAAATCGGTCACAAGGATATAGTTGTACCCTCCGATTCTGGTCTGCTCCAAAACATAAAATTCTACCGGTTCTTCACCGTCCGGATTAAATGTAATTTTTTCCAATTTGTTCATGTCTACTCCAATATTCCCCTTTTTGGGCAAAACTATTCCTGTTCCGCTTCCTGTTTCTTTTTTTCTATGTTTCTTCTGTCCAGATACCCCTGCAAAATAAAAGTTGCCG
Organism: uncultured Acetatifactor sp.; assembly: GCA_934426825.1. Taxonomy (GTDB): domain Bacteria; phylum Bacillota; class Clostridia; order Lachnospirales; family Lachnospiraceae; genus Acetatifactor. Next base: position 137,404 of record CAKRYI010000002.1, read on the forward strand.
CAATCATATCCACATATTCTTTGCGGTGTTCCCTGCGGATTCCGGCTTCCATCATGGTCTTGTCCGCCGCTACCGTCGTCAGGCGCTCGTCCCATAAATGAACCGGCAAGCCGGTTCTTCTCTCCAGTTTCTCTTTAAACTCATTGGTCAGTTCCACACGGATACCTTCGGTGGCGTTCATATGCTTGGGAAGTCCCAGAACAATCTCCTCCACCTCGTATTCCACAATCAGTTCCTCTATTCTCGCCAACGTCTGCCGCAGCTTATTCTCTTCTTTTCTGCGGATAATCTCCACTCCCTGCGCAGTAAGAAGCAGGCTGTCGCTCACCGCCACACCCACTGTTTTTGAGCCAAAATCAAGTCCCATTATTCTCATGGGTATCCTCCTACTTCCATCTGTTGTTGCGAATATACTCGGTCAGTAATTCTTCCACCAGTTCATCTCTCTCCACCTTCATAATCAGGCTTCTGGCATTTTTGTGACTGGTAATATAAGTGGGGTCGCCACTCATGATATATCCTACAATCTGATTTACGGGATTGTATCCTTTTTCGGTCAGTGCCTCATATACGGTGGACAATACCACCTTCACTCCGGTTTCGGGTTCTGTCTCAACTTTGAAGTATTGTGTATTCCCTAAATCCTGCATAGATTCCTCTCATTTCTGTGAAAAACATATATCTGTTTTTCTATCTTAACTCATTTATTTGCAAAATTCAAGTTCCGTCAATAAAATGTCATCCGTAAGAAAATCCAGTGCCTTCACCGTCACCAGCGCATTGGAGGAAAGTCCCTCCCTGTTTTCGTCCATGGGAACTGCCATTTTCACATAATCTTTGGTGTGTCCGAGCAGGTAACGCTTACCTGAAATCTCCTTTTCCTCCTCCATCAGCACCTCTGCCACCTTTCCGATGTAACGGCTGCGGAATTCTTTGGACTGGCGCTTTTCCAGCTCCAGCAATTCATTGCTTCTCTCGGATTTCACCGCATCCGTAATCTGATTCGGCATTACCGCAGCCCGCGTGCCCTTTCTCTTGGAATATTTGAAAATGTGCATTTCATAAAAATGTATCTTCTCCAGAAACTCTTTTGTCCGGGCAAACTCTTCCTCCGTCTCTCCGGGGAATCCCACAATGACATCCGTGGTGATGGCGGGATGGTCGAAAACTTCCCGGAGCAGGGACACACTGTTAAAATATTCTTCCGCCGTATAATGGCGGTTCATGCGCCGCAAGGTCTCGTCGCAGCCGCTCTGGAGAGATAAATGAAAATGAGGGCACAGCTTGGGAAGCGCCGCCATACGCTCTGCATTTTCCCTCGTCACAATTCTCGGCTCCAGAGAACCGATGCGGATTCTGTCTATTCCCGGTACGGCGTGAATCTGCTCCAGCAAATCCATTAATTTGCTCTCCCCGGAATCTATGCCGTAGGAACTGATATGGATTCCGGTCAGAACCACCTCACGGTAACCGTTTTTCGCCATGCCTTCGATTTCCGCCAGAATATCCTCCGCACGGCGGCTTCTCACCCTGCCTCTTGCATAGGGAATCACACAGTAGGAGCAAAACTGGTTGCAGCCGTCCTGAATTTTGATATAGGCGCGGGTATGCTCTGCCGTCCGGTGCAGCGTCATTTCCTCGTACTCACAGTCATGGTTTATGTCTATGACAGTTGTGTCATGTAAGGTTTTATCTTCCGTTCCTTCCGCCGCCTCATGCTCTTTCAGATATTCCTCCAAAATGCTGACAATATCTTTCTTACGGTTATTGCCGATGGCAAGGTCAATGCTTTCGTCCTTCTCCACGCCCTCTTTGTCGGTCTGTACATAACAGCCCACCGCCACTACAACGGCATTGGGATTTTTCTGTTTTGCGCGGTGCAGCATCTGTCTGCTTTTTCTGTCTGCAATATTGGTAACTGTGCAGGTATTTACGATATAAATATCTGCCACCTCATCAAATGGTACAATATTATAGCCTTTTTCTTGTAACTTTTGTTGCATTACTTCTATTTCATAGGAATTTACCTTGCATCCAAGGTTGTGCAATGCTACATTTTTCATAGTATTCCTCACTTTTTTTGTACTGTTTTCTCCTTGACTTTTGTCCGTCAAGCCGTTAAGATGTTCTCAGAAGGTATGACAAACATTAAGGAGGTAATTTTTATGAAGACAGTTCAGATTTCTTTAAATTCCATTGACAAAGTAAAGTCATTTGTGAATGATATTACCAAGTTTGATTATGATTTCGATTTAGTTTCCGGCAGATACGTTATTGATGCAAAGTCCATCATGGGTATCTTCAGCTTGGATCTTTCCAAGCCCATCGACCTGAACATTCATGCCGAGGACGGTGTGGATGAAGTTCTGGAAGTATTAAAGCCTTACATGATTTAATCTTTCGGACTACATAAGATAACGGATACAAAGAACGGAATGCCTCAAAGAACGCAATCTCTTTGAGGCATTTTTTTGCTCTGAATCTACTCTACAATAATCACTTCGTCGGTTTTCAGTGCCGTCTCCACCAGCTCGTCAATCTTTTCATCCAGATTATGCTCATGTCTGCGAATCACATTCAGATTCGGCTTGGTAACAGGGTGCTTTGCCACAAAAATGGTGCAGCAGTCCTCAAAAGGCAGAATGGAAGTCTCGTAAGTGCCTATCTTCTCTGACACTTCCACAATTTCCTGCTTGTCAAATCCAATCAGCGGGCGGTACACGGGAAGCTCACACACCTCGTTGGTGGCTATCAGGGAGTTCATGGTCTGGGAAGCAACCTGTCCAATGCTTTCACCGGTAATCAGTCCTAAGCACTCCGTCTCCCTGGCAATATGCTCCGCAATCCGCATCATGTAGCGGCGCATGATAATCGTCAGTTCCTCATGGGGACATTTTTCATAAATATAAAGCTGAATATCCGTGAAATTAATCACATGCAGATAAATAGGTCCTGTATAGCGTGAAACCAGTCTCGCCAAATCCACTACCTTCTGCTTTGCCCTTTCACTGGTGTAGGGCGGCGCATGGAAATAAACGGCATCGATTTTTACGCCGCGCTTTGCTATCATGTAACCGGCAACCGGGGAATCAATACCGCCGGACAACAGCAGCATCGCTTTGCCGCCCGTGCCCACCGGCATTCCTCCCGGTCCCGGAATAATTTCGGAATAAATATAAATTTGCTCCCGCACCTCAATATTGAGCAGAATATCCGGCTTGTGCACATCCACTTTCATTTCGGGATATGCCTTCAGGATTGCCTCTCCCATATCCATATTGATGGTCATGGAATCCTTGGGATAATTCTTCCGTGCGCGTCTCGCCTGTACTTTGAAAGTCTTGTTGCGGTCAGGATAAACCTCGGCTATATAATTGACAACCGTGTCACACAGCTTTTCAAAGCCCTCATCCTCCACATGGACTACCGGGCAGATACCGGAAATGCCGAACACTCTCTGCAAATGTTCCACTACCTCGTCAAAATCAAAATCTGTCTGCGCATCTACAAAAATGCGGCCCTGGGTTTTATGAACATAAAATTCTCCTTCACATTTTTTCAGGGAAAATTTAATCTGGTGAACCAACGCATCCTCAAAAAGATAGCGGTTCCGTCCTTTAATACCGATTTCGGCATACTTAATCAAAAAAGCTGTAAACATGGTTTCTCCTCCGGTTCCTTACTTGCGTGAGTACCTTCTCAACATCGGAATTTTATCATACAATATCTGTAAAGTATAGTCAATCTCTTCTACCGTGGTATATACGGAAAAACTGAATCGTATCGTGGATTCCAATAGTCCCTTCTCCACTCCCACCGCTCTCAATGTTGCCGAAGGCTGCGGCTTGTGGGCGGAGCAGGCGCTGCCCGCCGAAACGTAAATCTCCTTTTCCTCCAGCGTGTGCAAAAGCACCTCGCTTCTGACTCCGCGGAAAGATACGCTGACAATATGGGGGGCGGTTTGTTCGCCGTACGGGTCACCCTCCGGCAGTCCGTTGACCTGAACATTCTCTATCCGGCTGACTCCCTCGATAAACCGTTTCTTTAACTGATGCAGATAGGAAATATCCTCATCAAACTGACTGTACAGCATTTCTGCGGCCTTTGCCATGCCGGCAATACCCGGCACATTTTCCGTACCGGAGCGCATGTTTTGCTGCTGACCGCCGCCAAATAGAATGGGCTGGATTTTTACCTTTTCATCCACATACAAAAGACCTACCCCTTTCGGACCGTGGATTTTATGGCTGCTCACGGAAAGCAGGTCAATGCCCATACGTTTCGGCAGAATGACCGCTTTGCCGAATCCCTGTACCGCATCCACATGAAACAGCGTGTTTCGGTTTCTTCTCTTCACCGCAGCCGCCAGCTCTGCTATGGGCTGCACGGATCCGATTTCATTGTTGGTGTGCATAACGGACACCAGTATGGTATTCGGAGTCATGGCATTCTCCAAATCCTGCACCCGGACACGGCCGTCCACCGTCACCGGCAGATAGGTAACCTGAAAGCCCTGATTTTCCAGATAGTGCATGGTCTGCAAAATTGCAGGATGCTCAATCCGTGTCGTAATCAGGTGATTGCCGCGCCTTCTGTTTGCCATGGCACAACCCACCAGCGCCAGATTGTCTGACTCGGTTCCTCCTGAGGTGAAAAACAGCTCCTTCTCATTTACCTTTAACAGTCTTGCAAAGGTTTGCGTGGCATAGCGCAGATACTGCTCTGCCTGAATTCCCTTCATATGCAGACTGGAAGGATTTCCGTAGTCTTCACACATTATTTTCGTCATCAATTCAGCTACCTGCGGAAAGACTCTGGTTGTCGCCGAATTGTCTAAATATACTTCCATTTTTTTCCTCATTTCTGCGCACGTTCTTTGTGCATAGCGAGTTTGTGTCAAGTGCGCGCAGACACAAATCTCGTGATTGAAAAATTTTATTTTTCAATCTTACACCCATCTGCGCATTGCGCCGCGCACATTTCAAAATTGAACACGCCTTTTTTATTCAATTCTTTTTCGTTTGTCTGTTCCCCGACAGGAATCTCTTACTACTTTTATCATATGCAAAACATGCGAGCATGCGCATATTTTGACAATCTTCCTCTGCGGGAAAATATTTTTGCCCGTTCTATTGTTCGAGGTGGTACATTATCCATGAAAGCACGGTCATTCCGGCAGTTTCCGTCCGCAAAATCCTCTTTCCCAGCGTCACAGGTTCTATACCGGATTCCAGAGCAAGCCGAATCTCCTCTTCCTCAAACCCGCCCTCCGGGCCGATAAAAACCGCAATACTCCGGTTCGGTTCTATGTGCTCTATCAGGGCTTTCGTCTTTTCCATGCCTTCCGCCAGTTCATAAGGAATCAGCTTTACATCCATGTCCGCCGCATAGCGAACCGCATCCCGAAAGCTCATGACCTCATTTACCTGCGGAATGATTCCTCTCTTGCTCTGTTTTGCCGCTGCCTCTGCAATTCCCTGCCATCTGGCAATTTTGGATTTTGCCTTTTTGTCATCCAGCTTCACAACGCAGCGCTTTGTTGCCACGGGAATCACCTGATAAACACCGAGTTCCACCGCTTTCTGGATAATAAGTTCCATCTTGTCCGCTTTGGGAAGCCCCTGAAACAGATAGATTTTGGAGGGAAGTTCCACTCCGTCTTCTTTGATAAAACGCAATTCACAGCGGATACAATCCTCTTCCAAAGAAAGAATTCCGCACCGGTACTCCCTGCCATCCTGTCCGTTACTGACGGAAATTTCCTCTCCCGGCTTCATGCGAAGCACATTCCGGATGTGGTTTACATCGCTCCCGGTGATTATGACGCTCTTGTCACTTTCGTGAATCTGAGCCGGTTCCACAAAAAACTGATACATACCGCCTTACTCCTTCTGCGCTGTCACACTCACCCATTCTCCCTGATAGGTCACTTCCAGCACTTTCAGTCCCGCTGCCTGAACAGCCTCCACAACGGTCTGCTCCTTGTCATCGATAATTCCGGACGTAATATAAATTCCGCCGGGCTTAAGCTGATGCAGAATCACCGGAGTCAGGGGAACAAGCACATCCGCAAGAATATTTGCCACCACAATGTCATAACACTCGTAGCCGACCTTATCCTGCACTGCCTTGTCCGTAATAATATTACCAATCATCATGTCGAACTGCTCCGGACGGATTCCGTTCACCTCACAGTTCTGCGCCACCGCATCTACGGCACAAATGTCCAAATCGGTTCCCACCGCATGCTTTGCGCCGAACATCAGGGAAAGAATTGCCAGAATACCGCTTCCGGTTCCCACATCCAAAAGTTCCGTCTGGGGGGTAATATATTTTCTGAGCTGACGGATACAAAGCTGGGTTGTCTCATGCATTCCCGTTCCAAAAGCAGTTCCGGGGTCAATGTGGAGCACCATGCGTCCGTCATCCTCCGCCTTTATCTTTTCCCACGAGGGAATGACAAGTATGTCATCTATATAGAACTGGTGGAAATACTGCTTCCAGTTGTTAATCCAGTCTATGTCCTCCGTCTCATCCACGGAAACGCTTCCTTCACCAATATCCATAAATTGGCGCAAATCATCCAGTTCCCGTTTTACATCGGAAAGAATGGTTTCCTTGTCCGTCTTTTCTCCCTGAACCTCCAGACTGCCATCCTCTTTTTCCTCTACGAAGAAACTCAGATACGCGATCCCGTCATCCTCCGGTCCCTCCGGCAGAATATCCACAAACATCTGCTCTTTCTCCAATGCTGTCAGGGGTACCTTGTCCTCAATCTGTGCGCCTTCCAAACCTATGTCGTAAAGAGTGCTGATAATAATATCCTCCGCATCCGTAATTGTTTTAATTTTAAATTTTACCCATTTCATTTTTCACTGTTCACCTTTCCGTTTCAAGTGCTGACTTTGCTTATTATAAACCATTTCTTTGGAATTTGAAAGAGATTAGCCCTTCACCGCCACAAGATACTTTTCTGCTTCCTCTTTGGACAAAGAATACACTTTCTGCAGCTTGCGCAGAATGGTCTCATCATCTGCTCCATCCTCCACTTCTCGTTGCGCCGCGCCCTGTCCACGGCAGTTTCTATCCTTCCTGTCAATCGGTCACTTTTTGTTCCCGTCATAATATATTCATACAATGCCCGTAACGTCTCCGGCAGGGTTTCTCCCGCACAGGTACAGTTATAAAAAATCTTCACCGTTCCGTCCCGAAGCGCCAGCCCGGTTTTCTCCTCACAGCGGTTCTCAAACACGTACTTTGCACAGCCTTCTCCAAACGGGTCAAAGGTACAGAGAAACAGTATCTTTCCCTCCGGCAGCTTCCGGTAGGAATTTCCTTTCTGCAAAAAATCCGTGTCCATCATGGACTGGTAAAAACAGCTCCTCTTTGCCAGTTCCGTTCTTTCCACTCCTGCTTATCAAATATGGGTAACGTAAGCAGGAATTTCTCAAGAAAGAATCTCAGACATCAGTAGACACTGACAAAAAATAGATATGCGGCTTATCGAAAATCTGCTTATAATCAGAGTATACCGTAATCATCTCCTCTTCGCAAGCGGGCAATTACGATTCAAAAAGCAATTTAGAAAATACTGCGTCCTATGACCGGCTCTTTATCGCTTCACACATTCCCAGCATCAGGAAAAAAAACGGTGCATTCAACACCTGCTGAAAACTCACCAGTGAATGAACGCCGTACATTCCAAGTAACAGCATGGCTAAGGGTATTCCCCGGTATCTGCGAAACGCTCCCACAAAAATACCGGCATAGCTGACCACTCCCAGAATCCCCAGATTCACAAGCTGTGTCAGCCACTCGTTATGGGCATTGGTGAAAACTGCGTCCGCAAAATGGCCTGTCTGAAAAAGAACCGTTCCTCCGGACACTGTTTCTCCCAAATAAAGTGCAAAGCAATCCGGTCCGGCGCCAATCAGCTTTTCCTGCAGATTGCCTTTCCAAAATCCCGTCCACGCCCTCTGCCAAAGAGTTCCCCGGTAGTTTCCCCACTCGGCAAAAGGTGTTCCCGATAGTTTGTATACAAAAAAGCATACTGCCGCCATCGCACCAAACCACGCACACCAAACCATTCCCTTGCGAAGCCTGCCCGCCTTATCCTCCGATAACCGCCTGTGTACCACCAACGTACACAATGCCGCAATCGCTGCAACAATCCAGCCTTTCCACAACAGCAGCATACGGGAACTGCCGTCCTGAAACATAATTTCCGCAGTTTTGTTAAAAACCGCCAGCCGCCCCCAGCCGAACAAAAACACGCTCATGCCTGCAAACAGCGCAAGTATCTTTTCAAACCAGACACCGGAATCTTCCCCCTCTCCATAAGCAAGTGTCAGGCTTATGAGAAAGCATGCCGCAAGAATCAAAAGTCCGCCATCACTCCCCTGCACACAGAGAAGCACCATTGCCGCCACATTGCCGATAAAAAGGGGCACTTTCACCCATCTCTTTTTCGCCAGCAGATAAACATTCATCATCCATGCCAGCATTACGCTGTAATAGCCGCACAGCCAGTTGTTGTTTCCCAAGGTGCTGAGCATATGGCTGAATCCCCAGTCCTGTGCAGAATACCCGTTCAGAAGCCCTAATGGGTCTATTCCCATTTTTTGCAGCAGTCCTATTGCCGTAACCATAAAAAATGCGGTTCCCCCAAGAATCCACACACATCCGGCATCCTTTCCATACCGAAGCGCCACAAAATAAATTCCCACCAAAAGGCATTGTGTCAGCGCCCCCATATACCACTCATCATAGCCGAGCCATGCCGTCCTGCCATAAGGACTTGCCATGGCAGAAATCAAAATGCAGATGCCATAAGCACAAACCAGACAGGCAACCGGATTCTGTATCATTCTCTGAAGGGAGAACGTTCCACGGAATAATTTCACCAATCCAAACAAAAGTGCCACAGCAATAAAAATACCGAGACATAATACCGAGACATTGCGAAACAGGAAATACTTGGTATCCCCCAGCCGGTAATACCCCTCCCCCACATACAGAGGCAGAACCGCCAACAGAAAAGCCAGATATAATTTTCCCAAGATTCCCAGAAATTCCTCTTTTCCTGCCTCCATTCCTTTCGCACTCCTTCTCTCATCATTACCCTAAATTGTAGACGGTCAGTCATTCTTTGTCAAATTACAGTAATATAATTTACAGGCATTTTGTCCTATAAGTCAGCATTTTGCCGGTTTTTTCACAAATAAAGCAGGACTGTCTCCCGGCAACACACTACCGGAAATGCAGTCCTGCTTTAACTTTTATTTGATTGCATGCTTATTTCCAAAACTTTTTCTTTTTGCCGTCCTTGTTCTCAGGTGCCGCATCCTGACCGCTTGCCCGTTTTGCCGCATTCAGGGAATCATCTGTCACCGCGTCAAACTGTTTCAGCAATTCCTTGGCTTCAGGTTTAAGTTTATCAGGTACCTGCACCACCAAAGTTACATAATGGTCGCCGCGCACCTCACGGTTACGCACGGAAGGAACACCTTTTCCTTTCAGACGTACTTTGGTATCGGTCTGGGTTCCGGGCTTCACATCATAAATGACCTTGCCATCCACGGTATCAATCACAATCTCGCCGCCGAGAGCCGCCACTGCAAATGACATGGGCACGGTGGAGAAAATATTCATATCCTGACGCTGGAAAATCGGATGTCTGCCTACAATCACCTCAACCAGCACATCTCCTCTGGGTCCGCCGTTCACGCCGGGTTCACCAAGACCGGGCATACGGGTGGACTGTCCGTTGTCGATGCCAGCGGGAATATCCACGGAATAACGCTTACGCATGGGAATATAACCCGTTCCGCGACAGTCCGGACACTTATCCTTAATGACTTTACCGGTACCCTGACAATCCGGACAGGTCTGCACATTACGAACCGTTCCGAAAAATGACTGCTGGGTAAATACCACCTGTCCTTTACCTCCGCACTTGCTACAGGTTTCCGGGCTGGTGCCGGGTTTTGCACCGCTTCCCTTACAGGTTTTACAGGTTTCTTTTATGGTAAGGTCGATTTCCTTCTTGCATCCGAATACAGCTTCCTCAAAAGTGATTCTTACGCTGGTACGGATATTGGCGCCCTTCATAGGACCGTTGCTGCGCGCTCCGCCCCTGCTGCGTCCGCCGCCAAAAAAATCACCGAATATGTCACCGAATATATCACTAAAGTCAGCGCCGTTAAAATCAAAGCCTCCACCGGCTCCGCCTGCACCGCCCTCGAATGCGGCATGGCCGAACTGGTCATACTGACGTCTCTTCTCAGGATCACTTAAGACAGCATACGCCTCAGAGGCCTCCTTGAATTTCTTCTCTGCCTCCGCATCGCCGGGATTCATATCCGGATGATATTTTTTTGCAAGAACACGATATGCTTTTTTAATTGCGGCATCGTCTGCACTTTTATCAACACCGAGAACCTCATAATAGTCCCGTTTCTGTTCTGCCATAATTCTCCTCCTCGGATTTTCAACTCTTCTATAATGCGGTACGCACAGGGAAGCGGTTTTGCTCCGCTGCCCTGTGCTGCCCTTTTTCATACCTCGTATACGTTACCACATTTTATGTGGATAATCAACATTTATTAAACCTCGCGGAAGTCTCCGTCGATGACATCATCCTGAGCACCGGAACCTGCGTCTGTACTTGCGCCTGCACCGCTCATGTCAGGACCTGCCGCACCGTTTGCACCCTGAGCCTGCTGTGCTGCCTGCTCATACATCTTGGTGAATACGGACTGTGCACTCTGGGTCAGCTTCTCTTTTGCGGCCTTCAGCTCATCCAAATCGCTGTCGCTCATTTCCTGATCCTTGGTTCTCTCCAGAATGGCCTTTACAGCCTCCAAATCTGCCTGTACCTGAGTCTTGTCGCTCTCAGGAACCTTGTCGCCCACTTCATTCAGAGCCTTCTCGGTCTGGAATACGAAGGAGTCTGCGTCATTTCTTGCCTCTACAGCTTCCTTTCTCTTCTTATCCTGTGCCTCGAACTCAGCAGCTTCCTTCACTGCCTTGTCGATTTCAGCATCGGACATGTTGGAGCCGGCGGTAATGGTGATATGCTGCTCTTTGCCGGTACCTAAATCCTTAGCGGATACGTTTACAATACCGTTTGCATCAATATCAAAGGTAACCTCAATCTGAGGGATTCCTCTGGGTGCGGGAGCGATACCGTCCAGACGGAAGGTACCGAGGGATTTGTTATCTCTTGCGAACTGTCTCTCACCCTGTACAATATTGATATCTACGGCGGTCTGGTTATCTGCTGCGGTAGAGAATATCTGGCTGTGTTTGGTAGGAATGGTTGTATTTCTCTCAATCAATCTGGTTGCCACACCACCCATGGTCTCGATGGACAGGGACAAAGGAGTTACATCCAGAAGCAGAATGTCGCCTGCGCCCGCGTCGCCTGCCAGTTTACCACCCTGAATGGAAGCACCGATTGCTACACACTCATCAGGGTTCAGGGACTTGCTGGGCTCTTTACCGGTAAGCTGTCTTACCTTATCCTGTACTGCAGGGATTCGTGTGGAACCACCTACCAAAAGCACCTGTCCGAGGTCTGCATTGGTCAGTCCTGCGTCCTTCATTGCATTCTGAACAGGGATTGCGGTTCTGTCTACCAAATCATGTGTCAGTTCATCGAACTGTGCACGGGTCAGGTTCATATCAAAGTGCTTAGGTCCCTCAGCGGTTGCGGTAATGAAAGGAAGATTGATATTGGTTGTCATAGCGCTGGACAGCTCTTTCTTTGCCTTCTCGGCTGCTTCCTTCAATCTCTGCATAGCCATCTTATCACCGGACAAATCAACGCCTTCTGCTTTCTTGAATTCGTCAATCATCCACTGGATAATCTTGTTATCGAAATCATCACCGCCTAAGTGCGTATCACCGTTGGTTGCAAGAACCTCAATGACACCGTCACCAATCTCAATAATGGACACATCGAAAGTACCACCACCGAGGTCGTATACCATAATCTTCTGCTCTTTTTCGTTATCCAGTCCGTATGCAAGAGCTGCAGCGGTAGGCTCGTTGATAATACGTTTTACATCCAGTCCGGCAATCTTACCTGCATCCTTGGTTGCCTGACGCTGAGCATCATTAAAGTATGCGGGAACCGTAATAACTGCCTCTGAAACCTTCTCACCCAGATAGCTCTCTGCATCTGCTTTCAGCTTCTGCAGAATCATTGCGGAAATCTGCTGGGGAGAATACTTCTTGCCGTCAATGGTACGTCCGTTATCCGTACCCATATCTCTCTTAATAGAAGAAATGGTTTTCTCTGCATTGGTAACTGCCTGACGCTTTGCAGGCTCACCAATCAGTCTCTCACCGGTCTTTGTAAATGCAACAACGGAAGGTGTGGTTCTTGCTCCTTCTGCGTTGGCGATAACGGTGGGTTTACCACCTTCCATAACTGCTACACAACTGTTTGTTGTACCTAAGTCAATACCAATAATTTTACTCATAATTAAGCCCTCCTGCTTATCATAATCTTTTTCAATACTGTTAAATCTATCTATTTACACTACCACTGCCACCATACTGTGTCTTACTACTGTGTCATGGTAGGTGTAACCTTTTTGAAGTTCCTGAGCAATCACTCCGGATTCATACTCCTCGCTCTCCACCTGCATTACCGCGTTGTGAAGGTTGGGGTCAAACTCACATCCCACTGCTTCAATGGGTTTCACACCCATATTTTCCAGTTCCGTGAGCAACTGTTTATAAATACGGTTCATACCGTCTACAAAGGGGTCTTCCTTCTGTTCTTCGGGAACCGTTGCCAGTCCTCTTTCAAAATTATCGACCACCGGGAGAATCTTCTCGATAATGCTCTTGGCGCCGGTCTCAAACATCGCCTGTTTCTCGCGGTCCGTACGCTTGCGGAAGTTCTCGAACTCAGCCATCTGCCTTTTTACTCTGTCCTCTAACTGGTCAATCTTCTCCTTGTAAGCGTCTGCCTTTTTATCCTGCTTTGCCTGCTTTTTAGCAGCCTTTTTGTCTGCCCGGCTGAGAGTTTCTTCTTCCTCTGTTTCCGCCTCCTCAGCGTCCGCAGCCACCTCTTCCTGATTTGCCTCCGCCTCTTTGGCTTTTTCGGTTTCTTCCTCTAATATTTCTTTTTCCTGTTCTGCCATATCTTAATTCCTTTCCGGTTACTCACCTTTATATAAATCATCCAGCTGGCTTTGCAAGGTTCGCAGCGTTCCGACAACCTTGTCATAATCCATTCTTTTGGGTCCGATGATTCCTATCGTTCCTCTCATGCCGTCACCCAACTCGTACGTTGCAGTGACAACGCTGCAGTCCTTCATGCTCTGCACCGGTGTCTCGTCTCCGATATACACCTGTATGCCTGTATTTTTTTCATCTGCCAGTGTGTCCGTTACCAGTTCATGTAACTGTTGTTTTTCCTCGAAGGTATTAATGAGTTCGCTGGCTTTTGCCTGATCCGCCAGTTCGGGGTATTTGAAAATATTGTTTGCACCGCTGGTGTAGATTTCCAAATCTTCATCCGCCTTAATGGCTTCCGCCACGGCGTCAATCACCTCGCTGACAATGGCACTGTGGATTCCCGCCTGCTGTTTCAATGCGGAAATCATTCCCAGATTGATTTCTTCCATGGACAAACCGTTCAAATGCGTGTTCAGCAAAATATTCAGCTTTAACAGCGTCTCATCGTTTAATTCCTCGTCCACGGAAAGAATATTGTTTTTAATGACATTTCCCTCGACCACGATAACTGCCAGTATCTGGTTTTCATCCACTCTGGAAAGCTGGATGAATTTCACCTTGTTGCGGTGGGTCTGGGGCGCCGAAATCATGGTAGCGTACTGGGTGTTCTGTGCAAGAAGTCTGGCAACCTGCTTTAACAGGGTTTCCATTTTATCCTGCCGTTCCACCAGCATTTCCTTCATTTCCACAACTTCTTTTTCCTTCTCCTCCATCATGGTGTCCACATAAAGCCTGTAACCCTTGTCGGAAGGAACTCTGCCTGCGGAGGTGTGCGGCTGAATGATATAGCCCATCTCCTCCAAATCTGCCATCTCGTTTCGGATGGTTGCGGAGCTGAGATTCAGGTCAGTATACTTTGAAATTGTCCTGCTGCCCACCGGCTCTCCTGTCTCCAGATAGTTCCGGATAATGGCTTGCAATATTTTGGTTTTTCTTTCATCCAACTGCATGTGACCATCGCTCCTTTTTTGTTATTAGCACTCGTTTCAAAGGAGTGCTAACACCATCTATTGATAAGGTATCACTAAGCATTTCTATTGTCAACAGATTTTTAGAAAAATAATTATAAATTAATTGTAAAAAAAATCGAAAGTCAAAGAGAGGATTTCCTTCTCTTCGCTTTCGACTTTTTAAATCTTTCGTGACACGAAAGGATATGACATCTTATATATAGAAGCTGCCTGTGAACTCCTTGTTCATCACATAATATGCCTGACTCTCTTCCGGCTTAACATACAGCTCAATGCTGGTTAAATCAGCTGCTTTCTGTTTCAGATCGTACTTCCATACATCCTTTGCAATCTTCAGCAGTTCTTCCTGAGAATAAGACTTTCCGTCAAACTGGATATGTACTGTACCGGTTACTTCCGCTTTTTTAGCAGTTGCCTTTTTTGCTGCCGTTTTCTTTGCAGCAGGTTCAGCCTTCTTTGCTGTAGCAGCCTTTTTTGCAGGCTCAGCTTTCTTTACGGCTTCCGCTTTCTTAGCAGGCTCTTCTTTTTTTACTTCATCTGTCTTTACTGTTGTTGTCTGTACTGCCTTCACTTCTGCCTTAGGTGCTTCAACCTTTGCGCTTGCAGCGGTTGTTTTTACGGTTACAGGGGTTACAATTTTCTTTGTTGCTGCCATAATGACATCTCCCTTCTGGTCGTAGACAATATTTTCTATCCTCACAAGCCATAATGTTACTTTAGCTTGACAGTATTTAGTTTATTCCTTTCAACGTAAGTTGTCAACTGTCTTGACAATTTGACCTTTTATAAATATTTTTCAGGCGGCAAAAAGCGCCCAAAGCAGGAGATATGCGCCTTGACACATCCATAAGGGTCTGCTAAAATACACTCAATAACATAAGAAAAGCAATGACGGAAAGAGTAGTTTACCCGGAAACATTCAGAGAGAACGGCATATGGTGAAAGCCGTTTATGCGGAAGGCAGACGAAAACCATTCCAGAGCTGTAATACCGAACCCGGATTTGTAAGTATTACCGTATGCCTGCGTTAAAGGATAGGATTTGTTGGAATCTGAAGTGAAAAGTTAAGGTGGAACCGTGCACAGTGCACCCTTAAGGCTATATTCGTATGGTCTTATGGGTGCTTTTCTTATGTTGTTCATATTATGACAAAATGTCAAAAGAAAGGAGCAACAAATTATGAAGGTTCTGCAAAGAAACGGAGAAATGACGGAGGTCGGTTTTGAGCCTATAAGCTGGAAATGATAAACGCACTGGAGGAATCGGTTCCCATCAGCTTTTACAGGCAGGGGGATTATGAGGAGTTCTGCGCCGGTCCGCATATTTCCAACACCAGCCAGATAAAGGCATTGAAACTGCTTTCGGTTGTCGGCGAACAGGAACAGCAAAACCAAACCCTATCCGTGCGGAAAAGGGACAGCGAATCCGGTATCCCGGAGCAAAAGCAGATGACACCGGACTGCTTTGTGAAAATAATGTCCTCTCAGGCAGAATAAACCAATATTCCTTCGGAGGAAGTCGAATCACCGGTAATCTTTTCCTAATTTACGGCAGAGTAATACTTTTCGGCTTCCTCTTTGGACAAAGAATATACTTTCTGCAGCTTGCGCAGAATGGTCTCTCTGTCAGCTCCGTCCTCCTGTTTATCGCGGATGAATCCGGTGATTCCCTGTGCGATTCCTTCCGCCAGACCTTCTTCCCTGCCTTCGGCTCTCGCATCCATCCTCACATCGTCGTCATATAATAATTCTTTCATGTACTCAGACCTCCACTTCTCATTGCGCCGCGCCCTGTCCACGGCAGTTTCTATCCTTCCCGTCAGCCGGCGGCAGGAGTATCTATAGCGCGTTCCGTTCTTTCCACTCCTACTTATCAAATATGGGTAACGTAAGCAGGAATTTCTCAAGAAAGAATCTCAGACATCAGTAGACACTGACAACAGATAACTATGTGATTGATTGAAAATCTGCTTATAATCAGAGTATACCATAAGCGTCAAAAAATGCGCAAGTCACAAAATCGGAATTTTGCAACATGCGCATATCTTTTTTCGTAAAGTCGGACAACTGTTATTTTACAATCAGTCCAAAATACAACAGCACGATAATGCCAAGCACAATACGGTACCAGCCGAACACCTTAAAGTCATGTTTTTTAATGTATCCCATCAGGAAACGAAGCACAAACAGGGAAACCAGAAATGCTACCACTGTTCCGATGAGAAGCAGTACCAGTTCCAGTGCGGTAAAACCGAACCCGAACTTTACCACCTTAAGCAGACTTGCTCCGAACATAACCGGTATTGCCAGGAAAAAGGTATATTCCGCAGCAACCGTTCTGGATACCCCGATGAGCAGTGCTCCTATAATCGTGGCACCGGAGCGGGACGTACCGGGCAGTGCCGCAGCAACCAGCTGGCAAAGTCCGATAAACAAAGCGTCGCGGTAAGTAATCTGGGACAGTGTGGTACAGGTGGGAACCTTATTTTTGTTCCAGTTTTCAATCACGATAAACAAAATACCAACCAGAATCAGCATCACAGCCACCACAATAACCTGAACCGTAACCCCGTTCTGTCCTATGGGTTTCTTGAATGCCTCGCTCACCGCATCATCAAACAACAGACCATAAACGACTGCGGGAATACATGCCACCGCAATCTTCACCCACATCCAGAAAGCGTCCATGCTCAGCGCCACATTTTTGATGGCAGGGTCTTTTTCAGACCTCACAACACCACCCTTTTTGGACTTTTTGTTTTTTTTCAGATAAAAAGGCCATATCTTATTCCAAAACAGCACAACTACCGCCAGAATGGCACCCAACTGGATAACCACATCGAACATATCAAAAAAGTTCTCGCTGGTTCCGTTAAAGGGAATCAGTCTTTCCACCAGAATCAAATGTCCGGTACTGCTGATTGGCAGCCACTCCGTCACACCCTCCACAATACCGTAAATAATCGCTTTGATAATCTCTAACATTACTTGTCTCCCATCCGTTCTATTTTATTTTTCCAAGTACTTTAATAAATCCTCATAGCTGTCCTTGGCATCCTGATAACCCGCCTCATAAAAGGCAAGCAGTTTTTCCTTATCCTTCTCGATTCGGCACACATTGCTCTTTGTCTTCGGTCGAATCACAAACACCTCACCTTTCGCCTGCTGTTCCTCAATATATTTTACACAGGCGTTATATGCAAAATGTCTGTTTTTTATCAGTTCATATACTTTCGGATAACGGAAATAACGCGCCTTTAAAAGTGCCAGATTCGCCGCCCCCGCAGGCTCCTTGATATACCCGATTTCCTTTGTCATGACAACGACATTTTTCCGGTTTCCGTCCACAATCGACTTGCGGAGCGGAATGGAATCACTGAGCCCACCGTCCAGATAAGATTTTCCGTCAATCTTCACGGTTCTTGCCACTAACGGCAGGGAAGCGGACGCCCTGATTTTGTCCATATCCTTGTGCAAATCCCGGATGCGCAGATACTCCGGACGCCCTGTAACAATGTCCGTCACCACACTGTATGCCTTTCCGGTATATTTATCAAAGGTATCGTAATCAAACGGATACAGATAATCCGGAATCAGATGATAGCAAATATCCACATTGAACAAATCCCCGGTCAGCAGCAGACTCTCCGCACTGCAATACCGTCGGGAATCGAGATAATCAATATTCACATCCCGCGACCTGCCCTTCTGTTTGGACAGATAACTGCACATATTGCAGGCACCGGCGGACACTCCGTAAATGCTGGAAAAATCCAAATCCTTGTCCAAAAAGAAATCCAGAACACCTGCCGTGTATACGCCCTTTAAACCGCCGCCCTCCAAAACAAGACCTGCCTGATACATAAAGGTTCCTCCTTTCCCATCCGCCTATGACGGATACTCCTCCTTCACAAACCGGCGCAGTGCAGCGAGGGAACGCTCCACCTTTTCCGTGTCCACGCAATACGCCATACGGAAATAACCCGGCGCCCCGAAAGTGTCTCCCGGCACAAGCACCAAATCATATTTCAGCGCCTTTTTGCAAAAATCCTTCGCATCCTCCTCCAAAGCCTTGGGGAAAATATAGAAAGTTCCACCCGGTTTGACGCAGGTAAATCCCAAATCCACCAGTTCTTTATACAAAATATTCATATTTGTCTCATAGACACTTAAATCAGACGTCTGATTCAGCACCTGCGCAACCGCAAGCTGAATAATGGACGGAGGACAGTTATGGCCGATTCCTCTGGAAATCTGTGCGCACATATTAACCATTGTCTCCGCATCCTTGCACGCCGGATTGACCGCCAGATACCCGATTCGCTCTCCCGGTAAAGACAGTGATTTGGAGAAGGAATAGCACATAATCGTATTTTCATAAAAAGAAGATACACAGGGTGCGTCCACTCCCTCAAAGGTAATCTCTCTGTAAGGCTCATCGGAAATCAGATAAATATCATGCCCATACTGCTTGGACTTCTGTCTCAGAATATCCGTCAGACGCTGCAGCGTAGGCGTGGAATAAACCACACCGGAAGGGTTGTTGGGTGTGTTTATCAGCACCGCCATCACCTTTTCCGTCAGCATTTCCTCAAATGCTTCAAAATTAATCTGGAAAGAATCCGTATCCGGAGGAACCACCTTGAGCACTGCCCCCGTAAGGTCTACATACGGATGATATTCCGGAAAAAACGGTGCAAAGGTCAGAATTTCATCCCCCGGCTGTGTCACCAGACGAAACGCATGTGCCAGCGCTCCCGCTGCACCGCTCGCCATAAAAATATGTTCTTTCTGATACGGAATACCAAAACGCTCCTCCAAAGATGCCGCCACGGCCTCCCTTACCTCCGGAATACCCAGACTGGGACTGTATCCGTGCAGTTCTACGGAATCCCTTGTTGCCAGCATATGAATCATTTTATCGGTAAATTCCCGCGGCACCGGAACGGACGGATTTCCCAGACTGTAATCAAATACATTCTCATAGCCAATCTCTTTGCCCCTTGCGGTGGCAAATTCCGAAAGCTGGCGAATCACCGATTTGCCAGCCAGCATGTCCTTATATTTCTGTACTAACATCTTTATCCTCATTTCTGCGCACGTTCTTTGTGCATAGCGAGTTTGTGTAAAGTGCGCGCAGACACAAATCTCGTGATTGAAAAATTTTATTTTTCAATCTTATCCTCCTCTCCCGGATTCGCCTTTGTGACAATCCGGTAGCAATTTCTGCCTTCCCGCTTCGCCTGATACAGCGCGTTGTCCGCCATGGAATTAAAATCCCACTCCCTGTTTTCTTCCTCCGGCACCTTTACAAAAATGCCCTGACTGACCGTAACCTTGCCGCTGCATGTCGAACCTGCATGGGGAATGTTTAATCCCCGCACACCTTCCTGAATATTCCGGGCAACAGTCTCGATTTCCTCTGCCTCCAGTCCGCTGTATACCACCATGAACTCATCCCCGCCGTATCTGGCACAAAATACATTCGGCGCTTCCACTCCGTGGAGCACGTTGGAAACTTTTTCAATACAGCCATCCCCCGCAAGATGTCCGTAAGTATCATTATACTCCTTAAAAAAGTCAATATCCATAAGCTCCACCCCGAAGGGCGTATGCTTTTCACTGGCTTCCTCAAACTGTTTTGAAAGATACTCATTCAAATAAGTACGGTTTGGAAGATTTGTCATGGAATCATACAGTGCGATTTCCTTTAGCTTCTGATTGTCAGCCAAAATCTCCCTCTGCTCCATCTCTATGGTGCGCAGCCGCTCCTGCAATTCCATAATACGTGCCATCACTGCATGACTGTCCCGGATGGACTGCTGATACAGCTCCAGATACTCCTTTGTATACTCCACATACTCATGCACCCGGTGATGTTTCAAAAGAAACTGACTCTGAAACGGATACATATCCAGACGAATATCAATATTTTTTACCATACCGGTCTCCTCCGCTGTCCGAAGCAGCAGTTCCAAATACCGGTCGCGCTGATTCTGATACAGAAAATCCGCAATGGGAACAATCATTTCCTTCAGTTCCCGCACATTTTCCTCCAGATATATCTCCTGAGTCAGTCTGTCCAAAAGCTGCTCCGCATACTCTTTGTGCCCACAGATATATTCGCAGGCAGCCTCAAAGGTCTTTCGGGAAATTTCCTGACAGGCACACTCCGGATTCTCCTGTAACAGTTGCCTTATCCGCTTCCTTATCCCGAGCGCCTCCCGGTATTCTTCCAGAAGCAGATAACAGAATCCGCACTGAATCATGCCCTGCAGCAGATGCTGGCAGCCGAATACCCGGTCTTTTGTCCGTTCAAAATACGCTATCGCCGTGCGATACCGCTCCTTTGCTTCCTTATAATGCTTCATGCACAGCAAAATATAAGCAATGTTGCAGTTTGCCATGGCATTGGTGTAAATGTCCCCGCATTGTTCACAATACAAGATGCCGGTATAAAAATAGCTCAGCGCCACCAGACGCCCGCCTCCGTTGGCGGACGCAATTCCCATCATATTGTAAACTCTGCCAAGATACTCATAAATACCCGCATTGAGAAAACACTTGACCGATTCCTCCAGACAGTGCATCGTCTGTTCCGCATCCTCACGCTCCCAGTAATACTCCGCAAAGCGGTAGTAGCCCAACCCGAACAGGGCATCCGAGTTGGTTTCTGCCGCATACGCAAGAATCCGCTGACAGGTATCGTACTTTACACTGGCTCCCAGCATCCACTTGCGCTCGTCTTCTTCTATATACTTTTGAATTTCCTGCGAATAGCTGCTTAAATCCATGCCCCTGTCCTTTACTGCTGATATATTATAGCCATTGTACCATATCCCGCTTACAATACAAGTAAAATCAGCCCAGCGCCACATCCAATATCATCATAACACTGAATCCCACCGCAAAAAAGACGGTTCCGATGTCGGAATGTTTTCCCTGTGACATTTCCGGAATCAGTTCCTCCACTACCACATAAAGCATTGCACCCGCCGCAAAACTTAAAAGATACGGCAAAGCCGGCACAATGAATGCTGCTGCCAGAATGGTCAGGACTGCCCCAACAGGTTCCACAATCCCGGACAGCACACCGGCTGCAAATGCCTTGGATTTCTTCATCCCCTCCGCCCGGAGCGGCATGGAAATAATCGCTCCCTCCGGGAAATTCTGAATAGCGATTCCGATGGACAACGCCAGCGCTCCCATCGCCGTTATCTTGCCGTTTCCCGTCAGATAACCTGCGTATACCACGCCTACCGCCATACCTTCCGGGATATTGTGAAGTGTCACCGCCAGAACCATCATGGTCGTTCTCTGCAGACGGCTCCGCGGTCCCTCCGCATTTTCACTGTTCCGGTGCAGGTGCGGAATCACGTGATCAAGCAGCAGTAAAAACAGCACACCAATCCAGAATCCTACAGCCGCCGGCACAAACGCCCACTTCCCCATATCCGCCGACTGCTCGATTGCCGGTATCAAAAGACTCCACATGGAAGCAGCTACCATAACTCCTGCCGCAAATCCCGTCAGTGCCCGTTGTACCATATCCCCCAATGATTTTTTCATAAAAAAGACACATGCTCCCCCTAAAGATGTTCCCAAAAACGGAATTAAAATCCCGTAAAAAACTTCCATATTCTTTTATTCTCCTTCCCACATAAGCGCACACCTCACCGCTTTGTGCCAGCCTTTTAAAAGCTGTTCCCTCTTTTCCTCAGGCATATCCGGCTGAAAAACCGCCCCTATCTGCCAGTTTTCTCTGATTTCCTCACGGCTTTTCCAGTACCCGGTGGCAAGCCCTGCAAGATAAGCCGCGCCGAGAGCCGTAGTTTCGATACATTTTGGACGGTGTACCGGTGTATTTACAATATCGGACTGAAAACGCATCAAAAAGTCATTGGCGCTGGCACCGCCGTCCACCTTAAGACTCTTTAAATGCAAACCGCTGTCCTCCTCCATGGCTTTCAGCACATCCGCCGTCTGATAGGCGATAGATTCCAACGTAGCACGGATAAAGTGCTCCTTCGTGCATCCCCTTGTAATGCCAAGCACAGTTCCCCTTGCATACTGGTTCCAATAAGGGGCTCCCATTCCCGCAAACGCCGGCACAATGTATACCCCCGCAGTATCCTCCACCTGCCCCGCATACTCCTCGGACTGCGCCGCCGAGCGAATCATCCGCATACTGTCCCGCAGCCACTGAATTGCCGCGCCAGCCACAAACACGCTGCCCTCCAGTGCGTACTCCACCTGTTCGGAGGAACCTGCCGCTATGGTTGTCAAAAGACCCGCTTTGGAGGTGATGGCATGACTGCCCGTATTCATCAACAGAAAACAGCCGGTTCCGTAAGTGTTTTTTACCTCGCCCTGCTCAAAACAGCACTGTCCGAACAGCGCCGCCTGCTGGTCGCCCGCCGCACCGGCAATGGGGATTTCTCCTCCAAACAACGATATGTCCGTGTGCCCAAATACCGTACCGGAAGGACACACCTTGGGAAGCAGGCTTGCCGGAATGTGAAATCTGTCCAGAATCTCCTCATCCCAGCACAACCGGTGAATGTCAAAAAGCATGGTGCGGGAGGCATTCGTATAATCGGTCACGTGAACCGCTCCCTTGGTCAGATTCCAAATCAGCCACGTGTCCACCGTGCCAAAAAGAAGTTCGCCCCGCTCTGCCCGCTCTCTTACCCCCGGTACATTCTCCAAGATCCACGCAATTTTAGAGGCACTGAAATACGCATCCGGCACCAGCCCCGTCTTTTGACGGATAACCTCATCAAAGCCGTCGGTTTTCAGGCTTTCTATCATATCTGCCGTTCTCCGGCACTGCCACACAATGGCATTGTAAACCGGTTCCCCCGTCTCTTTGTCCCAGAGGATAGTCGTTTCCCGCTGATTGGTAATGCCGATGGCGTGTATCTGTTCCGCCTCCACTCCAAGCATTGCCATACTCTCAATGGCAACCGCAAGCTGGGAGGACCAGATTTCCATGGGATTGTGCTCCACCCAGCCCGGTTTCGGGTAATGCTGGGTGAACTCCTTCTGCGCCATGGAACAGATATTTCCCTTTTTATCGAATAAAATACAGCGGGAACTGGTTGTTCCCTGATCCAATGCCATAATGTACTTCTGCATGCCTTAGCCCTTCCCTTTCCGTACTTTTAATTTACTGAAACACAGGTAATAAATGAAAAACAAAACGGTGGTAATCGTCCATGTCAGCGGGTAACTGAATACTATGGTATAAATATCCTGTCGCAGAGGCACCGCCAAAAACATCCACAAAATACGGATAACGCAAATTCCGCCGCAGGAAAGCAGCATCGGAATCCAGCAGTCCCCCACCCCGCGGAGAGCGCCGGACAGAATTTCTATTGTAATATAGGTAATGTATGTCGGCACAAGAAAATGCAGGATATTGCTGCCGATAACAATGACCTCGCTGTCCGTTGTGAACAGCCGGTAAAATAAGTCACCGAACCGGTACAGAGCCAGCGACAAAAATACGGTCGTCACCGCCGTCATTCCCATACAGATCCGCACGCCTTTTCTCACTCTGTCATTTTTCCCTGCACCGAAATTCTGACCTACAAAAGTAGTCACCGAAATTCCGAATGCGCTGACAATCATCCAGAACAGACAGTCAATCTTACTGTATGCCGTCCAAGCCGCCACGGTGTCTGTCCCCAGTGCATTCACTCCCGCCTGAATAATAATATTGGAAGCGCTGTACATCACCGACTGCAATCCCGCCGGCAGACCGATTTGAATGATTTTCCCAAACATTTTCCCGTCGAACCGGATTTTTCGCATATCCAGACGGTACATATCCGTCGTTCGCACCAAAACCCATACCACCAAAGCGGCGCTCAGTGCCTGAGAGAGAATCGTTGCCAGTGCGGCGCCTGCCACTCCCATCCGGAAAACAATGACGAACAGTAAATCCAGCACAATGTTTGTCAGGCAGCTTGCAATCAGGAAATACAGCGGCCGCTTGGAATCCCCCACAGCCCGCAGAATACCGGATCCCATATTATAAATCAGATTGGGTATCATCCCCGCAAAATAAATACGGATATACAATACGGCAAAATCCAATACCTCCGGCGGCGTATCCATGGCTCTCAGCATGGCAGGTGCGGCAATAATTCCGCCCACCATCATAAGTATACCTGCGGCAAGGCTGAACGCAACAGACGTATGCACCGCATACCCTACCAGTTCCGCCCTTTTTGCTCCGTAATACTGGGAAATGATTACCGTGGCACCGCTCGCAAGCCCCACAAAAAATCCCACCAGCAGGTTAATGATGGTTCCGGTTCCGCCGCCCACCGCAGACAGCGCTTCCTTTCCCACAAACCGGCCCACAATCATGGCGTCCGCCGCATTATAAAGCTGTTGAAAAAAAGTTCCGAATAAAATGGGGAAAAAGAAAAGGAGCAACTGTTTCCAGATAGTCCCCTCCGTAATCTGATTTACTTTTATTTCTGTTGTTTCCATAAATAGTGTCTTGCCCTCTGTCTGATAAAGTTCTATGTGGTCATTCTATCATCATTGACTGCCCTTTTCAAGAGAACCATGGCAAGTGTCCTTGTTTTTACTTTTCTCAGGTGATATAATGAAAGTGCATCAAAAGTATCGGATTTTCTTGCAGAATAAAGAAAGGAGCGCCTTATGACAGGGCTTAGCGGAATCGGAAATTATAGCTTTTCTAATTATGACATTTATAATAGAAGCAATTACGGGACAGGATACGGCAGCCAGACTGCTGCCTCCGGCAAAACAGAGGGCCATGGCGTCATTGTCAATCCCGGTAAATCCTTAAGCGTTACCCCCGGTCGCAAATCCTCTCCGGCAGAGTGTCAGACCTGTAAAAACCGCAAATATCAGGACGGCTCCGACGAGATGGTCTCCTTTAAATCTGCCTCTCATATTTCGCCTCAGGCATCAGCTTCCAGAGTGCGCGCACACGAGCAGGAGCATGTGAGCAACGCATACAAAAAGGCTGCCCAAGGGAATGGCAAAGTTCTCTCTGCCACTGTCTCCCTGCAGACAGCCATTTGTCCGGAATGCGGTACCAGCTACACCTCCGGCGGAACCACAAGAACCAAAATCAGTTATCCCAATGAAACCAATCCCTATCAGCAGAACCGGAAAGCTACGGATGCTGTTTCTTTGATTGGCCGGAATGTGGATTTAGCCGTATAGCTTTTATTCCACGTCCTGCAAAGCCGCAAAGTCTTCCTCGCCGGTACGAACCTTAACTACTTTATCTACATTGTATACAAATATCTTGCCGTCGCCGATATGTCCGGTATACAATGCTTTCTTCGCTGCGCCGATAACTGCCTCAACCGGAATCTTGCTTACCACTACCTCAACTTTTACCTTCGGAAGCAGGGTAGCGTCCATCTCAACACCACGATACATTTCTCCGGCACCCTTCTGGATTCCGCAGCCCATAACCTGTGTCACCGTCATACCGGTTACTCCCAAATCATTCATTGCCTTTCTCAAAGTGTCATAACGGGACAATTTTGCAATGATAACCACCTTGTACATTCCGGTGGACAACGCAGGTGCACTGACTACCTTCACTGCCGCATCCTTCATCACATCCGATGCCGCATCATACTCATTCACACCCAAATCCGTATTTTCATTGACACTCATGGCAGAACCGGTTACATCCATAATGCTGAAACCTGCATAAGCGGAAGCCAGTCCATGTTCGCAGGCATCCAGTCCGACAATTTCCTCTTCCTCCGTCACACGCAGCCCCACGGTTGCCTTAATAACAAGGAAGGTAATGGTAATCATAACTGCTGTCCATGCTGCCACAGTCACAAATCCAAGAAGCTGTAAGCCAAGCTGCTTAAATCCGCCACCGTAGAAAAGACCTACAACACTGTCATTTCCGGGAACAGAAGTTGTTGCAAAAAGTCCGACAGCGATGGTACCCCAGATACCGTTTAAGCAATGTACCGCAACAGCTCCAACCGGGTCATCAATATGTAATTTGTAATCCAGAAGCCATACACCGAATACCACCAGAACTCCGGCTACCGCACCGATTACAATGGCACCGAAACAATCCGTCACATCACAGGGAGCGGTGATTGCCACCAGACCTGCCAGAGATGCGTTCAGACACATGGACACATCCGGCTTGCCATATTTAATCCATGTAAAAATCATACATACCACAGTTGCTACCGCCGGCGCCACCGTTGTGGTCAAAAATACGGAAGCCAGCTGGTCTACGGAAGTACATGCCGCACCGTTGAAGCCGTACCAGCCGAACCACAGGATAAACACACCGAGACAGCCGATAGGAAGGTTGTGTCCGGGAAAAGCATTCACTTTGACGACCTTTCCGTTCTTGTCCCGTTCAAACTTGCCGATTCGTCCGCCCAACATTTTTGCACCGATTAAAGCGGAAATACCACCGACCATATGGATGGCGCAGGAACCTGCAAAATCATGGAAGCCAATCTGGGCAAGCCAGCCGCCTCCCCATATCCAGTGCGCCTCCACCGGATAAATCAGTGCGGAAATCACACCGGAATAAATACAGTAGGATAAAAATTTGGTACGCTCTGCCATGGCACCGGATACAATGGTTGCCGCCGTAGCACAGAACACCAGATTAAAGACAAAACTGGAAAAGCTGAAATCCGAATATGCCGTAAAAATATCAAATCCGGGTTTACCAATCAGTCCCACCATGTCCTCGCCGAGCAAAAGACTGAAACCGATTAAAATAAACACGATTGTTCCGATACAGAAATCCATCAGATTTTTCATCAAAATGTTTCCTGCGTTCTTGGCTCTTGTAAAACCGGTCTCCACCATAGCAAAACCTGCCTGCATCCAGAACACTAAGGCTGCGCCGATTAGAAACCAGACTGCAAAGAGACGTTCATCCAGTAGACTCAAAATTTCCTCTGTCATAATTTTTTCCTCCTCAAAAAAGATTGCGGTACAGTTCGGATGTGCGCGCATTAACAACCTCGCCGCCAACCGCTGAAATAAAGATGCAACGCAGAATGCCCCTTACCGAAGCACCTTTGCGTCGCATACAAAAAGGCACTATGGGTTCTTTTCCATAGCGCCTTCGCTTTATGTAGGGGAGTATAGCACCCCGAAAAATGCGTGTCAACCTTTTTTTGAAATATTTTTCCCAAAATTTGTGGTTTTTTGTTTTAATTTGTTCCGCAATTTCCTTCTCTTATCAGCAGATAAAACTCTTTCCCTTCCTCTTTCACAGTTCGTTCCACGGCAAATCCCAGCCTGCGGCACAGGGCAAGAGATGCAGCATTTTCCGGTCTCACCAATGCCTGCACCCGGTCAAAACCGAATTCCTCTTCCCCATACCTGAGAATCGCACTGCATATCTCAAATGCCACTCCTTTATGCTGCCACAAAGTCCCGATGACGAACCCAAGCTCCGGCAAATCATACCCCTCCCGGACACTGTAGCCCGCCCTTCCGATAACCTCTCCGGTCTCCTTCCATACCACCGTCCAGACGCCAAACTCATAGTAATGATATACCTTTTCAATGTATTCCCGGATATATGCCCGCTCCTGTTCCTTGTCCGGATAAAGCTCCTCCGTATAGCGCACCATCTCCGGGTCATTGTATATCTCATAAAAAGAATCCACATCCTGTACCGTAGTCTCCCGAATCAGACACCTCTCCGTTCGTGCAATGTCCCACGGAATATCCCGAAACCGCCGATAGACCCGCTCCAGATAGTGCAAATCCAGTTCCTCCGGACACTCCATCACATAAGGAATACCACCAAACCTGTGTCCCTCCCCCTTCTGCCAGCCAAGCACCGGCATATGACAGGCATGCAGCAAAACCGCACTCTCCTCCATATCCGTAATATACAGCACCTTTTCTTCTCTATTTTGCTCCGGGCTGCATTTCTCCCCCCCGATTCGTTCCGCGCAGTATTCCGGTGTCAACGCCCACACAGGAAGCCTTTCAACCTCAATCCCGTATCTTCCCGCTTCCCCCATCAATTTGTCAAGCGCTGCCTCTTCCCCCTCATTTTCCAGACACAGCACAATCTGTTTTAAATATAACACCTCTTCCATTTTATTTCTTCGCTCCCATCTTTTACTGCTCCCATTTCAATCTCCACTTTCCGAAATGTTTGCCCCCACCTCTATTTGAACCCATTGTTCCGCAAAATAAACTAAAAGCAAAAGACCTTCCGTGCACTTCTATCATAACGTGTTTAAAACGATGTTCAGCCTCGCAAACTTGAAGTTATCGAGCACCAGCACACCAAGTATTGTAAGCTATTGCTGCCAGTTTCTCCTCAGATATTTCTTTATATTCATCTAGTGTAAGACAAAGTTCTGTTGTGTAAAAGCGGCAGCAAGAATATATCGTTTCCTTCGAGTTGTAAAACTCATCTACCGTCATATAGATTCTATTTTTATACCAGAATATCATACATTTGTACTTTTCATTGGGGCGTTCTCCCCATGCAGGACCTGTTTTTGCTTTCTCGAAAATGCTAATTACATCATTTGCTTTTATACAAATCCAATCTCCCATAGAACCTCCTAAATGCGATATAAATTTTTGTTTGTCAACTCTGTAACTTCTAGTTTATTAAACTCACTCTGGTCTCCATCTTCTTGTCCTTCGGACAAGAAGTATCCCTCGCTTTCAGCTCGGCCAATTAGAAGTTGTCAATATCATTTATCATGATTAAGATCCTTTTTATTTCTTTATTCTGTCTTATAATGCTAACATGCCACAAATCAAGAATACTTCTCAATTTGTGGCACTAATTCATTAAGCATGCTTTACTATAGTCAAATGCCGTTCTTCAACTATATTAAACCTAAATGTTTTTCAACACAAGTTAATGTACCCTCAACTGTACTATTCACAGTTCTCTCTAGCCAAAAGAAAGAACTGCTCTTAATCTCCTCTATACGATTTACATTGAGTTCATATAAAGTAGTATTCACAGTTTGTTTAGCTTTTTCGATATCAGTAGCCGAATTTAAGTACTGAAAAAATCCCTGATGATCCGGTCGATTACCATATTCATCAACAAGATTCGATGGATCTTTTATGAGAAAAACAACCCTCGCCGGTTCTGAAAAAGCAAGTGCCTGAGCAACTGTAAGATGACAATCGCACAAAACTTTCTTATTTTCTGACAAGCGAATCAAATCAAGAAGGACAAACTCTAACTGTTCACGAGTATTATTCAACAACCAATTCTTATATTCTTCAACTGTTCTTCCAAAAAATTCATCTGCACTTTTAAAATAAGCATTCATAGCAGGCTGAAATAATGGATCTGATATTTTTCTGTGCTCATCGAATCTCTCATCCACATCAAATAGTTCTAATCCATATTTTTCTGCTAATGCGTGTGAAATAGTTGTCTTTCCTCCGCAGGGTGTTCCTGTTATAAAATAAACATTTTTTAAGTACTCTTTGATTACATTATCTTGAAATATCATTGTATAATCTCCTCTATTAAATAGTTTTTAGTGTTCTGTCTATACATAAAACTATTTAACATAGTTCTATGTACTTAGATATTTCTTAATTTTAAGAACATCATCATATTTATTTCACCTCCATAAATTGTAATTGAACAAAACAAGTATACACTAAAAATTCTATATTTGCCAGATAATCACGAAACCGATACATTATTGGAACCAGAACAGAAATCCATCTTATATACCATTGAAAACATATATCCAGAGAAACTTTACAGAACATAAAGATTTTCTACAACAATAAAGTACTATATGTATATTACCACCACTATGAATAATCGTTCCAGCGCCTATGAAACAGCTATCAACAGTAAGATAACAACAGCATTCAATCACCGTAACAAAAAAGCGAGAAAACCTCTGACATAAAAGGTTTCCTCATTACTGCTCTTATTCCAATTTTCACTTTCCGGAATGTGGGACAAATATTCCGGCGAAGTTCCTTAAAAAACGTTCGGCGCAATGTGCCACTACGTTTTTTACGGAGCGAGAGCGTAACTGAGCCGAAATATTTGTCCTAACCTCCACAGAACTGAATACACCCACCCCCGCAGAAACACATTCCTCGAATATACCCCTTTACGCTCCCCCCGATTTCAGTTATGATATAACTACTATATAAATTATACAAGAATCCAAAAAAGAAAGGTAGATGTATTTTTATGGCACAGAATCCCATTGTCACCATTACTATGAAAAGCGGAGACGTCATCAAAGCAGAACTTTATCCCGATGTAGCGCCCATCTCCGTCAACAACTTTATCAGTCTGATTCAGAATCACTTTTATGACGGTCTGATTTTCCACCGCGTTATCCGCGGCTTTATGATTCAGGGCGGCTGTCCCGACGGTACCGGCATGGGAGGCCCCGGCTACAGCATTAAGGGAGAATTTGCACAGAATGGTGTTGAAAATAATCTGAAGCACACCGAGGGCGTTCTGTCTATGGCAAGAGCCATGCACCCGGACTCCGCAGGAAGCCAGTTCTTTATCATGCACAAAAATGCTCCCCATCTGGACGGCAGCTACGCCGCTTTTGGCAAAGTTATCGAGGGTATGGATGTGGTAAATAAGATTGCCGAAACCCCCACCGATTACTCCGACCGTCCTTTAGAGCCCCAGATTATGGAAAGCGTTATTGTAGATACTTTCGGTGTGGATTACCCCGAACCGGACAAACTGTAATCACTGACGTTCATATTTTGTTTACAAATCATTCAATGTTTTTTTAATTCCGTATCATGTTTTAGACATTTCTTTCCCATATACTAAAAGCATAGAGAACGGAAAAAACAAACAACGCCATTACAGTTTATTGTTTAATAATAACTTTTTCATAATAAATGCCAAGGAACAAAATTCCTTGGCATCCTCCCTTTTCAGGGGTATTTTATTCGTCAATTTTCACAAATTTGATATTTTATTCCTCTTTTTTCAACTTTTTCTTGTACTGTTTTCAAAAAGATGATAATATTTCTTTCATAATATCAGCACTCACAAAGAGGTGAGGTCAAAGGATTATGCCTTTTTGCAGGTGCTCGCAGTTTTCCGGCAGATAATCTTTTGATTATTTGCTTTTTTTGTGTTTTAAGGAGGGAAAACATATGTTGAACACCATTTCAAACATCAACAATGCCGTCGGCGGCGTAGTCTGGGGCGTATTCGGAATTTCGCTCCTCTTTATCGCCGGCATTGTCATGACCATCGTCAACAAAGGATTTCAGTTCTTCCATCTCAGGCATTGGCTGAAGGAGACCATCGGAGCCGTCTTTTCCGACAAGCATATCACCAGACACACGGAAAAAGAGGACAAATCCATCTCCCAGTTCCAGAGTCTCTGTACGGCGCTGGCGGCAACCATCGGCACCGGTAATATTGTAGGTGTTGCCACCGCCATCATTTCCGGTGGACCCGGCGCTATTTTCTGGATGTGGATTATGGCAATCTTTGGCATGATGACCAACTATTCCGAAAATGTGCTCGGTATCTTTTATCGACGCAAAAACCAAAAAGGGGAATGGTCCGGCGGCGCCATGTACTATCTCCGGGACGGACTCGGCTCCAAAAAGCACTGCAAAACACTCGGCAAAGTACTGGCTGTCCTGTTTAGCTGCTTCTGCGTACTGGCAAGTTTCGGAATCGGAAACATGAGCCAGACCAACTCCATTTCCGGCAATATGGAATCCGCTTTCGGTATTCCCACTTACGCAACCGGTATTTTTCTCGTTATCTTATCCGCTGTTGTTATTCTCGGCGGTTTGAAACGAGTAGCTATCGTGACAGAAAAAGTTGTTCCGTTCATGGCTATCATGTACATTGTTGGTGCACTGGCAGTCTGCATTGCCCATATCAATATGTTCGGTGCCGTATTTGCTGCGATTTTCAAGGGTGCCTTCGGACTGAAAGCGGTAGGCGGCGGTATTTTGGGTTACGGCATCCGCCTTGCAATTACATGGGGCTTTAAAAGAGGCGCCTTCTCCAACGAAGCAGGTCTTGGTTCCTCCGTTATGGTTCACTCCAACTCCAATGTGAAGGAGCCGGTAAAGCAGGGTATGTGGGGAATCTTTGAAGTATTCGCCGATACGATTGTGGTGTGCTCCCTGACCGCTTTCGTTATTCTGTCCTCCGGTCTGGTGGATTTGGAAACCGGAAAAATGATTTCCGCCAATGCCGGTTCAGGACTGGTTGGTGAGGCATTCGCAACGGTATTTGGAGGACTGGGCCCGAAATTTATTGCCCTTGCCATTCTCCTCTTTGCATACTCCACTGTATTGGGATGGAGCCACTACGGCGCAAAGGCATTTGAATTTTTGTTCGGCATCAAGGCAATGTCCGTATACAAAATTGTATTTATCATTATGATTTTCTTCGGTTGTACCATGAGTCTGGACCTTGCATGGGAATTGTCCGATACCTTTAACGGTCTGATGATGATTCCCAACCTGATTGGTGTCCTTTCACTGTCCGGCACGGTGGGCAAAATTACCGCCAATTATGTGAGACGAACCTTTAAGGATTCCGAGGAAACTCCCATGTACTCCGCTTTTCCTGACATTCAAAAAGAACAGACTGAACAAAGTCAGACAGAGATTCCTTGTGCCTAACCTATTACAGAAGACACGCGTCGCTAGGCGTACGTTAAAAAGCCGCCATGCTGTTTGCATGACGGCTTTTTTGATTGCTTGTCTTATAAACTCGACAAATCTCAGGCTTTTCCAACAGAACCAAACAGTTCCATCTTCTCTTTTACGGTAGCCTTGATTGCTTCGGTACCGGGAGCTAAAAGTTTACGAGGGTCAAATCCCTTGCCTTCCAGATCCTTGCCTGCCTCGATATACTTACGTGTAGCATCTGCGAATGCAAGCTGGCACTCTGTATTTACGTTAATCTTAGCAACGCCAAGGCTGATTGCTTTCTTAATCATATCTGCGGGGATACCGGTACCACCGTGAAGAACCAGAGGAAGCTCACCGGTAAGCTGCTGTACAGCGTCCAGAGTTTCAAAGCTCAGTCCCTTCCAGTTTGCGGGATATTTGCCGTGAATGTTGCCGATACCTGCTGCTAAGAAATCTACTCCCAAATCAGCGATAGCCTTGCACTCCTTAGGGTCTGCGCACTCGCCCATACCTACAACGCCGTCTTCCTCGCCGCCGATGGAACCAACCTCAGCCTCGATAGACATTCCCTTGCCGTGTGCTGCTGCAACCAGCTCAGTGGTCTTAGCTACGTTCTCATCGATTGCATAATGGGAACCATCAAACATGATGGAAGAGAAACCTGCTTCGATACATTTGTAGCAGCCTTCAAAAGTACCATGATCCAAGTGAAGAGCTACCGGAACGTTGATGTCCAAATCCTTCAAAAGTCCGTTAACCATACCAACTACTGCATGATAACCGCCCATGTATTTGCCTGCGCCCTCGGATACACCAAGAATTACAGGGGATTTCAACTCATTTGCGGTCAGCAGAATTGCCTTGGTCCACTCAAGGTTATTAATATTAAACTGTCCTACTGCGTAATGTCCTGCTTTTGCTTTTTTAAGCATGTCTGTTGCGGATACTAACATATCAGATACCTCCATTGTGTAATTTAAAGACTTTCTTACGTCTCTTAATATAGCATATTTTCATTAAAATGCAAATACAATAAAATAATATTGTTAAAAAATTGTCCAGCCGGATTAATCGTCCACACGGATGTCCACCGCCTTGCACTGGTTGATAATCGTCACCTGCGTATGGTTGCCGCCGTACTCACCGTCTCTCGTCCATGCCACTTCCTCTTTGGACTCAAAAAGCACTTTTCCCGCACGGAAACAGTACATGGCGTCGGAATCAATATCCCGGTTCAAAAAAGAAACCATAATATTGTTTAATTCCATGGGATTCTTCGGCCTCTTGATTAAAGTCACCTCAAATACACCGTCATCCAGCTTCACATGTTTTCCGGTGATGCGCTTAAATCCGCCCACCGACTGCGAATTGGTAACCATTCCGAAAATAAAATCGTCCTCTATAACCTTGTCGTCATAAGTCACCTTCATGGGATAAGAGCGAATCGCCGACAACCGCTTCATTCCCTCCAGCAGATATGCCATATGCCCCAGCACATTCTTCACATCCTGCGCCGTCTCATAGGAGACGTCCGTGAACAGTCCGAATGCGGCAATATACACAAAGTAATCGCCGTTAAACGACCCAATATCACAGGCATAATGGGTTCCGTTTACAATCACTCTCGCCGCCTGGAGCATATTTTTCGGCAGAGAAAGACTTCCGCCAAAATCGTTGGTGCTTCCGGCAGGAATATAACCGATGGGTGTTCTCCATGCACTGCGCATCATTCCGGTGACAGCTTCGTCCAGCGTTCCGTCCCCGCCGCTGCACACCACCAAATCATAGGAGGCGTCCCGTTTTGCCACAAGCTCCGTAGCGTCCCCCCGCTTCTGCGTAGGACAAATTGTGATTTCATAGCCGCCCAACGTAAAAATATCCAGAATATCAGCCAGTTTAGTTTTGATCTGCGCCTTTCCCGCTTTCGGGTTATACACAAAAAGCATTTTCTTGCCCATACAGTTTCCCCTTTCTGTCTGAGTTTGCACCTTTTACATAACACAAGAGGCGCGACCAACAGATACTCTCTATTGACCCCGCCCCCTGCATCTTCTTACATTGCCTGTCCGCTCAGAAACTTCTCGATGTTGCCGACCGCCACTTCTTCATCTGCGCCGTCCGCAGACACCATCAGTTCGTCTCCCTCATCCAGTCCCAGGCTCATCATTCCCATGATGCTCTTGGCGTTTACTTTCTTCTCACCCGACTGAATGTAAATCGTACTGTCGTACTTGCTTGCTTCCTGCACCAGAAGCGCCACCGGTCTGGCCTCCAAGCCGCCCTGCAGCTTTACCAGAATGTTTTTCTTTGTCATAATAATCCTCCTCACATTCTTATTCTATCCGCAATTTCACTTATTTTCCTCAATCTGTGGTTCACACCGGATTTCCCGACGGGCGGATCCAGCAAACTGCCCAAATCCTTAAGCGGCGCGTCCGGATTCTCCAGCCGCACCTCCGCCATCTGCCTGAGATTCTCCGGCAGATTCTGAAATCCGTAATGATCCCTGAGATATTCAATATCTTCAATCTGTCTGGCAGCCGCATTCACGGTTTTCGTGATATTGGCTGTCTCGCAGTTTACTTTCCGATTCACAGAATTGCGCATCTCTTTCAAAATGCGTAGATTCTCAAAGTTCATCAGCGCCACATGCGCCTCACAGACATTCAGCAAGTCTACGATACTGGAACCTTCCTTCAAATACACCACATGGTATTTCTTGCGAAGCACGATTTTGGCATCAATATCAAAATCCTGCATCACATTACATAACTGCTGTGCCTTCTCTTCGTCTGTGCAGACAAATTCCAGATGATACCCTTTCTGTGGGTCACTCATGGAACCCACGCTTAAAAAGGCACCTCTTAAAAACGCTCTCTGGCAACAGGCATTCCGAATCAGCACACCGTTGACCGGCTTATCCAAATCACCTATCTTAGATAAAAGTTCCGCCATCTGTTCCTTTTTTATGTCTGATTCCGTATCTATATTAAATGTTTTTTTCAATAATGTAAAGCATTTTGTGACGAGAGCCTCATTTTCTGTCTGTAAACCTATGGTGTAGCTGCCCTTGCTGTCGCATCCGTACTGCCCGCAGAAGTGCATAATTGCCGCCAGTTCCGCAATCTGACAATGTCTCGCCGGGCTGATATGCTTTGCCATTTCTTCCTTGACTTCACTTGAAAATGACATGTCTGTCACTCCTTAATATCCCTGTGATAGAGCTTGATACCGTAATTTCCCTGATCCTTTATCCGCACGTACAGCTCGTTTGCCAGCGTCACGCTCCGGTGCTGGCCTCCGGTACAGCCTATGGCAATCACCAGACGGTTTTTGCCCTCTTTCACATAGTTCGGAATCAGAAATTGCACCATATCCGTCAGTTTATCCAGAAAAATGTGGGATTCCTTCGCATTCATAACGTAATCGCTCACGGGCTTATCATTGCCGGTCAGCGGTTTTAATTCTTCTATATAATAAGGATTCGGCAAAAACCGCACATCAAACACCAAATCCGCATCTGCCGGAATTCCGTATTTGAATCCGAAGCTCATCACCGTAACCATGAGACTATTGTATTCCTTGTTCTGCACAAAAATACGGTCAAGCTCCTCCTTTAATTCTCTTTTCAGCAAATTGGAGGTATCAATGACATAATCCGCATTTTTGCGTATTTTCTCCAGAATCTTGCGTTCCTTGCGCACGCCTTCCTCCAGCCTGCCGTCCTCTGATAAGGGGTGGTTGCGCCTGCTCTCCTTGTAGCGTTTTATGAGAGCGGATTCATTGGCATCCATAAATAAAATCTCAAACTGATAACCCTTCTGCTTAAGCTGCTCCAAAATCCGGGTAGCGTCCTCAAAGGACTGGTCGGCACGCACATCCAGTCCCAGCGCCACCTTGGTAATCTCGCTGTTCGGCATGGCAATC
Organism: uncultured Acetatifactor sp.; assembly: GCA_934426825.1. Lineage (GTDB taxonomy): Bacteria > Bacillota > Clostridia > Lachnospirales > Lachnospiraceae > Acetatifactor. The sequence continues at coordinate 174,221 of CAKRYI010000002.1, forward strand.
AATTCCACAAACTTCTCTATTAACGAAACCGGCAGATTGTCCACGCAGTAAAATCCTGCGTCCTCCAATATCTTCTGGGCTGTACTTTTTCCACCGCCGCTCATTCCCGTCACAATTACAAATCTCATCTTCTACTCGTGCCTTTCCCGCCCGAAAAAACATTCAGGCTCTCTTCATTAAAATGGCAGACTCAGGAAAATTTCCCCAAAAATACTACCTCCGGTTCCAAATCCACATGGAACTTTTCTTTTACACACATCTGCACTTCCCGAATCAGCGCCATAATATCCGCCGCCGTAGCGTTGCCCGCATTGATAACGAACCCACAATGCTTATCGGATACTTTTGCGCCCCCAATCTGAAAGCCCCGCAGTCCGGCATTCATAATCAGTTCTCCCGCAAAATGCCCCTCCGGGCGTTTAAAGGTGCTTCCGGCACTGGGATATTCCAACGGCTGTTTTTCCCGCCTTCTTGCGGATAAATCATCCATGGTTGCCTTAATAGCGTCCTTCTCTCCGGGTTTTAATTCAAATGACACTTCTGTCACTGTAAAAGGCTGGTTACGAATGGTGCTGTAACGATAGCCAAACTCCATGCTTTCGTTTTCCAGCTCCATAATTTCACCTTCCCCGTTTACCACCGTGACACTTGTCACAATCTGACTCATCTCTCCGCCGTAGGCTCCCGCATTCATCACCACACCGCCGCCGACAGTGCCGGGAATCCCTGAGGCAAATTCCATACCGGTCAGTCCATTTTCCAAAGCAGCTTTCGCCACCTGTGACATCAGTGCTCCCGCCTGGGCTACAATCCGGTTTCCTTCCACGGTTATCCGGTTCATGCGGTTTGCCACCTGAAGCACTACTCCTCTGTATCCCTCATCACTCACCAGCACATTGCTGCCGTTTCCCAGTATCACGTAAGGGATTCCTACCAGATGCAGATAATGCTGAATATTCTGTAACTGCTGCACGTTCTCCAGTTCCACCAAACAGTCGGCGGGCCCTCCCACCCGAAAGGTGGTATGGGCCGCCATAACTTCCTGTATGTGAATGTTCTCCGGTCGTACAAATCTCTTTAATGCCTCCATTACCGCATCACTAATCATTTTTACTGCTTCCCCTAATTATTTAAAATTAAACCTGCCGCACCGTAAATTCCGGCGTCATTTCCCAATTTTGCCAACGCAAACTTGGTGTCTCTGCAAGCCTTGAATACATATTTTTTGAAAGGCGGCTCAATATATTTCAAAAGAATTTCTCCCGCCTTGGACACACCGCCGCCGATTACGAAAATCTCCGGATTGACGGTTCCTGCCACACCGGCAAGACCTTTTCCCAGATAATCGCCGAACTGTTCTGCGACCTCAATCGCCAGCTCATCGCCAGCCTTCACTGCGTCAAATACAGACTTTGCGGAAAGGGTGCCCTCGCGAAGCGCACTGGGCTTGTCGTCCTTTGCCAGTCTTCTCTTTGCCAGACGAACGATACCGGTAGCGGAGGTATACTGCTCCAGACATCCGGTGTTCTTGCATCCGCAAAGCTCTGTTTCATCATCTTCAATATGTATATGACCGATTTCGCCGCCGGCGCCGTTGGCTCCGATTACGATATGTCCGTCAATGATAATGCCGCCGCCGACACCGGTTCCAAGAGTAACTGCCACCAGATTGGAGTAGCCCTTACCGCCGCCCTGCCACATTTCACCGAAAGCAGCCACATTGGCATCGTTGGCAGCCTTTACCGGAAGTCCGAGATAACCGCCAAGTACATCGGGGATATTGAATACATCCCAGCCGATATTTACGGCGCCACTCACTAAGGTGCCTTCCTTGTCAACCGCACCGGGTGCTCCGACACCCACACCTGCCACGTCATCTGCTCCAATGCTCTTTTCCTGCATTTTAGCCTTAATACTCTTTGCCACATCCGGCAGAACGGACGCACCGTTATTATCCTTAATCGTGGGAATTTCCCATTTATCCAGCACACAGCCGTCCTTGTCAAACAGACCAATCTTTACGGTGGTTCCCCCAATATCTACTCCAAAAGCGTATTTCTTCATTTTCTTTCTCCTTTATTTTGCTTTTCTTTTTATTCGTCGTCCTCTTCCTCACGCTTCTTCGCAAGAGAATTCTGTACACGGGTATACAGTTCCTTCGCCGCATTGTAACCCATCTTTTTCTGACGGTGATTTACCGCAGCGGACTCACAGATAATCGCCAGACTTCTGCCGGGACGGATGGGAATGTTGTGGCATACCACCTTATTTCCAAGATATTCGGTGTAGTTTTCTTCCAGACCAAGTCTGTCGTATTCCTTATCCTTATCCCACTCCTCCAGATTGATAACCAAATCAATGGACTGGGTATCCTTGACGGAGGAAGCTCCGAACAATGCCTTGACGTCCACAATACCGATACCGCGAAGCTCGATAAAGTGCTTGGTAATATCCGGTGCCGAGCCAATCAGCGTATCGTCGCTGACCTTGCGCAGTTCCACCACATCATCCGTTACCAGACGGTGTCCTCTCTTAATCAGCTCCAGCGCCGCCTCAGACTTACCGATTCCGCTTTCACCGGTAATCATAACGCCCTCGCCGTAAACGTCCATCAGTACACCGTGCACGGAAATGCAGGGTGCCAGCTTCACATTGAGCCAGCGGATAATCTCCGCCATAAAGGAAGAGGTGGATTTCTTCGTGGACATCACCGGTATCTGGTGCGTATTGGCGATTTCCATGAAAATAGGGTCGGGCTTTAACTCCCTGCAAAATACAATACCGGGAATGGGGTAGGACATCAGCTCATCATAAATCTCCCGCTTGCGTTCCTCGGTGAGCCCTTCCATATAAGTATATTCCACAAATCCGATAATCTGCAGACGGGTTGCATCAAAATGCTCGAAATACCCTGCCATCTGCAACGCAGGACGGTTAATATCCGGCTGCGTAACGCGGATTTTCTTTACCTCAACCTCCGGATTCAGGTTTTCCAACTTCATCTTGTCAATAATTCGTGCCAGACTTACACTTGCCATGATATTACCCTCATTTCTGCGCCGCCTGAGCGCTCTGTTATTTCTGATTGTATCACAAGGAAATCCTTTATGGAAGAGAAGAAAGGGCAAAAAATCTCACAATTTCCTCCGCCGTCCTTTCATTCATCTCCGGAATCTCCAATAACTGCTCCACCGTTGCCCCTTTGATTTCCTCCAGTGATTTAAAATGCCGCATCAGCGCCTTCCTTCTGGCGGGGCCCACGCCGGGAATATCATCCAGTACAGATTTTACCTGCGATTTGCTCCGCAGGGAGCGGTGATATTCTATGGCGAAACGGTGCGCCTCGTCCTGAATACGGGTAATCAGTTTAAATCCTTCCGAGTGGGTATCGATGGGAAGCTCCACATTCTGAAAATAAAGACCTCTGGTTCTGTGATTGTCATCCTTGACCATGCCGCACACCGGAATGTTGATGTGCAGTTCGTCCAGTACGGACAGTGCGATATTCACCTGTCCCCGTCCGCCGTCCATCAACAGTAAATCCGGGAATTTCGTAAAACTACCGTACTCTTTATCCACATCCCGCTGTTCCAGCTCTCTGCTCTCCTCCATGCCGTGGACAAACCTTCTGGTCAGCACCTCCCGCATGCAGGCATAATCGTCCGGCCCGGATACACTCTTGATACGGAACTTCCGGTAATCGCTGCGCTTTGGTTTTCCTTTCTCATAGACCACCATGGAACCCACATTTTCAAATCCGTTGGTATTGGAAATATCAAATGCCTCCATACGATCTGCGCAGGAAATCCCAAGCAGATTTGCAATTTCTTTCACCGCGCCGATGGTACGCCCCTCTTCCCGCTTTAACTTCTCCCTGTCCTGACTGAGAATCAGCTTGGCATTCTGCGCTGCAAGCTCCACCAGTTTTTCCTTGCTTCCGATTTTTGGGACACGCAGATACACCCTGCCGCCTTTTCGCTCGCTGAGCCACTTTTCGATAAGCGGGGCATCCTCTATCTCATATTGAAGCATCAGTTCCCGCGGAATAAAGGGCGTTCCCGCATAAAACTGCTTGACGAACTCCTGCAAAACACCCGGCTTGTTGTTTTCCGACACATTTGTCATATAGTAATGTTCGCGTCCTATCAGCTTGCCGTCCCGCACAAAAAAGACCTGTACCACCGCCTCCGACTCGTCCTGATACAGAGCGATAATGTCTTTATCCTCCCCCACGCTGTCCGTAATTTTCTGTTTCTGGGACACGGACTTCACACTGTTGTAAAGGTCCCTGTAGGTGGCAGCCTCCTCAAAGCGCAGCTCCTCCGCCGCCGACTTCATCTTTTCCTCCAAGTTCCGCAAAATAGGGGCATAGTTTCCGTTCAAAAATTCCAGTGCGCCTGCCACCTGCTGCTGATACTGTTCCCTGCTCACATAACCCTGACAGGGGGCGAGACACTGCTTGATATGATAATTCAGGCAGGGACGGTCCTTTCCTATATCTCTCGGCAGACTGCGGTTGCAGGTGCGAAGCTGATACAGCTTATTCAAAAGTTCAATGGTATCTTTCACCGCCGCCGCACTGCTGTATGGCCCGAAATACTTTGATTTGTCCTTTTTCATAGTACGGGAAAACAGGATACGCGGGTACTCCTCCCCCACTGTCACCCTGATATAAGGATAGGTCTTGTCGTCCTTCAAAAGGGTATTGTACTTGGGAGAATTTTCTTTAATCAGATTGTTCTCCAGTACCAGTGCCTCCAGTTCAGAGTCCGTAACAATATATTCAAACCGGGCAATCAGCGACACCATCTGATCAATCGCCGCACCCCTTCCGATATTATCCCGAAAATAGGAGCGAACCCGGTTATGCAGATTGACTGCCTTTCCCACATACAAAATCGTATCGTTCCGGTCACGCATAATATACACGCCCGGTTCCTTAGGCAGTTTTTTCAATTCATCTTCGAATGATTTTTCTCTCTTAATCGGTTCCGACATCTTTTTCCACATTTCTGCGCACGTTCTTTGCGCATAGCGAGTTTGTGTCAAGTGCGCGCAGACACAAATCTCGTGATTGAAAAATTTTATTTTTCAATCTTCCTACTCCATAACGCATAAAAAACAGGTAACTGGCATCCCCGTGGGGAAATGCCCGACTACCTGTTTATTATAACAACTCCGTTGTCTTTTCGCTATCCGTATCTGTTAATTAATTTTGCCATGGGAGAACATTCCCACCGGACCGTCGGAATCATCCGGAGTATGGGAATCGGAATCCTCCTGTTTACCGGGTTCTGCCGGTGTCGAAACCTCCTGCGGGGCAGTGGGCTGCTCCGGTATCTTAACCTCTTCGGGCGTTTTTAAATCAACACCTGCTGCTTGCGCCTGCCCGGCAGCCTGTGCATCGGCAGTTCCCTCTTTCTTATCGTCCTCCGGTTCCGGCAATCCCTTTTCCTCTCGGAAAATCTTCATAAACTCTTTGCCGGTGATGGTTTCCTTCTCAATTAAGAATGCCGCCAGCTTATCCATAAGCTCCCTGTTTTCGCGGAGCATTGAAAGTGCCTTTTCGTAGCTTTCCTTAATGATTGCAACGACTTCCGCATCGATTTCCGCCGCTGTCTCGTCGCTACAGTTTAAAGACGCCCTTCCGTCCAGATACTGGCTCTCCACCGTTGCAAGACCGACCAGACCGAATTTCTTGCTCATACCGTATCTGGTAACCATGGAGCGGGCAATCTCCGTAGCCTTCTCAATATCGTTGGCTGCGCCCGTAGTTACTGTGTCAAACACTACCTCCTCGGCAGCACGTCCACCGACCAGACTCACCAGCATATCCCTCAGCTCTGCTTCCGTGTTCAGATATTTTTCTTCCTCCGGCACGTGCATTACATAGCCGAGTGCACCCATGGTTCTGGGAACAATGGTAATCTTCTGCACCGGCTCGGAATTTTTCTGCAAAGCGCTGATAAGGGCGTGACCCACTTCATGATAGGAGACAATCTTACGCTCCTCCTTGCTCATGATGCGGTCTTTCTTCTCCTTACCCACAAGCACCTGCTCCACTGCGTTGAACAGATCCTGCTGGTTCACATAATTTCTGCCTTCCTTTACCGCGTTGATAGCGGCCTCGTTAATCATATTGGCAAGGTCGGAACCGACAGCGCCGCTGGTAGCCAGTGCAATAGCGTCCAAATCCACCGTCTCGTCCATCTTTACGTCCTTGGAATGTACTTTCAGTATTTCCACACGACCCTTTAAATCCGGCTTATCCACGATAATCCGTCGGTCGAAACGTCCGGGACGAAGCAGCGCCTTGTCCAGAATCTCCGGGCGGTTGGTAGCGCCCAGAATCAGGATTCCCTTGGAGCTGTCAAATCCGTCCATCTCGGAAAGCAGCTGGTTCAGCGTCTGTTCGCGCTCCTCGTTTCCGCCGCCGTACTTGGAATCACGGCTGCGTCCGATAGCATCAATCTCATCTATAAAAATAATACAGGGGGCGTTCTTGGTTGCCTCCTTGAACAAATCACGCACACGGCTGGCACCCACGCCGACATACAATTCAATAAAATCGGAGCCTGTCAGGGAAAAGAACGGCACATGGGCTTCCCCTGCCACAGCCTTTGCAAGCAGTGTTTTACCGGTTCCGGGAGGTCCCACAAGCAGTGCTCCCTTCGGCAGCTTAGCGCCAATCTTGGAATATTTTCCCGGATTGTGGAGGAAATCCACCACTTCCACCAGCGATTCCTTTGCCTCGTCCTCGCCTGCCACATCCTGAAACGTAACTCCCGTCTCCTTCTGCACATAGACCTTGGCATTGCTCTTGCCCACTCCCATGGGGCCGCCGCTTCCGCCCATCTTGCGGAACAGGAAAAACATCAGTCCGGCAAACATCAGCACCGGCACTACCGTGAGAAGAATTTCCATCCACATGCTGCTCTTTACCACGCGGTTCTGCTGGATACTCTGCTCCTCCAAGCGTTCCGTCAGTTTGTCCATGGACTCCATGACTCTGGTGGCATACTGCTCCTGTCTTGCCGACGCATCTACTCCCCATCTGCCAAGCAGCGTGTAATACTGCTGCGTTTTGGCGTCCTTGGGTTCCTCTTTTTTCAGTGTAACCGTCATAAGCGCCTGTTCTGCATTCAGTTCAACGGATTCCACCTTCCCATCTTTCAAATCCTGCAAAAACTGGGAATACGGCACTTCCACCTGATTGCCGCCAAACAAAGACATCACCATCCACAGGCACATCATCATGGTGATAAAGCTGATAACCGACATCACAATATGAGGCCACCGGGGAGAGCGGTTGTTTCCGCCGTTCCCGTTTCCGGAACCGTTATTGTTATAACCGTTTCCATTGCCGGGGCCGCCGTTGTTGTAGCCGTTTCCGTTGTCAAGTAGTTTGAGATTCTTGTCCTTCATTTAATTGCTCTTTCCTTTTAAAATTGGTTCACTGGTCAAATCCACTCCCAACTTCTTAAAGGTCTTGCTGTCCACTTCGGAGAGCATTACGGAAGTGTGAACCTGACAGCCTCTAAGACCGGGTATTTGTTCCAGTGCCTTTCTCGCATTTTTATCCTCCACAGCCGACATGGACAGGGCAATCAGCACTTCATCCGTATGAAGGCGGGGATTCTTTCCGCCGAGATAACGGGTTTTCAATTCCTGAATCGGCTGGATTGCCTGCGGAGAAATTAAATTTACATCATGGTCAACCCCTGCCAGATATTTTAAGGCATTCAGCAAAAGAGCTGCGGATGCCCCCAGCAAATCAGAGGTTTTGGAGGTGACAATGGTACCGTCCGGCAGTTCAATGGCAGCCGCCGGAACACCAAGTTCCTCGGCACGCTTTTTCGCCGCAACCGTAACCTTTCTGTCATCCGTTGAAATTTTTGCCTGCTTCATCAGAAGCTCTATCTTATAGACTTCGTTCTCCTTGGCTTTGCCACGAACCAGTCCGTTCAACGCAGTATAATATCTGCGGATGATTTCCATGTGGGACGCCTCACGGCACACCTCATCATCCACAATGCAGTTACCTGCCATGTTTACACCCATGTCGGTGGGGGATTTGTAAGGGTTCTCCCCGTAAATTCCTTCAAAAATAGCATTGAGTACCGGGAAAATTTCAATATCGCGGTTGTAATTTACCGTGGTCTCCCCATATGCCTCTAAATGGAAAGGGTCAATCATGTTGACGTCATTCAAATCTGCCGTAGCTGCCTCGTATGCTAAATTCACCGGATGCTTCAACGGAAGATTCCAAACAGGGAAAGTCTCATATTTTGCATATCCTGCCTTAATGCCCCTCTTATTGTCATGGTAAAGCTGGGACAGGCAGACTGCCATTTTGCCGCTTCCCGGTCCGGGTGCGGTCACAACCACCAGCGGTCTGGTTGTTTCAATATATTCATTTCTGCCAAATCCGTCGTCGCTGACAATCAGCTGGATATTGGACGGATAACCCTCTATCGCATAGTGAAGGTAAACTTTTACATTTTTCTTTTCCAGCTTTTCCTTAAAAGCTGCCGCACGCATCTGTCCCGCATAATGTGTCAGCACCACGCTGCCCACATATAAACCGCGGCTTTCAAATTCCCGCATCAGACGCTGTACATCCTCGTCGTAAGTAATGCCGAGGTCGCCTCTTATTTTATTCTTTTCAATATCGGCAGAGTTTATTACAATGACGATCTCCGCTCTGTCCGAGAGCTTCATCAGCATACGCAGCTTGCTGTCCGGCTCAAATCCGGGCAATACTCTGGAAGCGTGAAAATCATCAAATAATTTACCGCCAAACTCCAGATACAGCTTGTCCCCAAACTTGTTAATCCGTTCTTGGATATGCTCTGACTGCATTTTCAGATATTTCTCGTTGTCAAACCCCACTCTCATTTTTTCATCCATCCTTATTGTTTTCTCATGAATATGTTTCATTTTAGCACAACCAAATTAATTATTCCATAAAAAAGCAGTGAACAAATATCAAAATTTTATAAACCCGCGATATTGACAATCGCTAAGACCAATGCTAAAATTCTTCTATCAAACAGGCAAGGGCGCCATGAGGGCTTACTCGTGGTGTCCCTTTTTTGGGTTTCAGACCTATTTTAGCGCAGGCAAAAGCGCAGAAACGGAGATTGTTATGGCTGTAAAATATGTATTTGTCACGGGTGGCGTGGTATCCGGACTTGGCAAGGGCATTACTGCTGCCTCCTTGGGCCGTCTGTTGAAGGCACGCGGTTATAAAGTAACCATGCAGAAATTTGATCCTTATATTAATATCGACCCCGGCACCATGAACCCCATTCAGCACGGCGAGGTGTTCGTCACCGAGGACGGAACGGAAACGGATTTGGACTTGGGACACTATGAGCGTTTTATTGACGAAAATCTGGATAAAAATTCCAATGTTACCACCGGAAAGGTATACTGGTCTGTCCTCCAGAAAGAGCGCCGCGGTGATTACGGCGGTGGCACCGTTCAGGTAATTCCTCATATTACCAATGAAATCAAGAGCCGGTTTTACCGTAATTTCACCGATTCCGATACCAGAATCGCCATTATCGAGGTGGGCGGCACCGTTGGTGACATTGAGAGCCAGCCTTTTCTGGAATCCATCCGCCAGTTCCAGCACGAAGTCGGACATGATAATGCTATTTTAATCCATGTGACGCTGATTCCTTACCTGAGCGCCTCTCAGGAGTTGAAAACCAAGCCGACACAGGCAAGCGTCAAAGATTTGCAGGGCATGGGAATCCAGCCCGACGTTATCGTATGCCGCAGCGAACACCCCTTAGATCAGGGAATCAAAGATAAAATCGCACTGTTCTGTAATGTGCCCAACAACCGGGTTTTGCAGAATCTGGACGTGGAATACCTCTACGAGGCGCCCCTCGCCATGGAAAAAGAGCATTTGGCACAGGTAGTCTGTGAATGTCTGCACTTAGACTGTCCGGAGCCTGACCTTACGGACTGGACAACCATGGTAAATGATTTGAAGCACCCCACCGATGAGGTGACCATTGCTCTGGTGGGCAAATACGTGGCGCTTCACGATGCTTATATCAGTGTGGTGGAGGCATTGAAACACGGCGGAATCACCAACCACGCTACGGTACACATCAAATGGATTGACTCCGAAACCGTCACTCCCGAAAAGGTGGAGGAACTCCTCGGCGACTGCAACGGAATTCTGGTTCCCGGCGGCTTCGGTTCCCGCGGTATTGACGGTAAAATATATGCCATCAACTATGCTCGTACACACAAAATACCATTCCTCGGTCTGTGTCTGGGAATGCAGCTTACCATTGTAGAATTTGCCAGAAATGTACTTGGCTATAACGATGCACACAGCATTGAACTTGACCCCGGCACAACACACCCTGTCATTGCCCTTATGCCCGACCAGAACGGTGTGGAGGACATCGGCGGCACCTTAAGACTGGGCGCATACCCCTGCGTACTGGACAAAAACTCTAAGGCATACCAGTTATACGGTACGGAAAATATTTCCGAGAGACACCGCCACCGCTACGAGGTCAACAACGATTACCGCGCTGCACTGGTAGAAAAGGGACTTTGCCTCTCCGGAACTTCTCCGGACGGAAGAATTGTAGAGATGTGCGAGATTACGGAACATCCCTTCTATGTGGCAACGCAGGGACATCCCGAATTGAAATCCCGTCCCAACAGACCTCATCCGCTGTTTAAGGGATTTATCAAAGCCGCTCTGGATAATAAGCATGAAAATCAATAAATAAGCACAAAAAGGGTGTGCGTTCCCTGCACGCCTTAAGCAACAAACCGGCTGAAACGGTCAGATTTTCCTCTGACGTTTTAAGCCGGTTTTCTTTCCTTATATCATTTTATATCCCACTCTGTGGTTGTTCGGTCTCCCGTCTGTCTGCGGCGGTGCCTGCTTTTTTATTTCAGCGCTTCCTCCAGCTTGTCAAGCAGTTCGTCCTCTGACATGGCTCCCAAAAAACTTGCCGCCGGCTGTCCGTTTTTAAAAACGATAAAGCAGGGGATACTGACAACCCGGTATTTCTGAGCCAACTGCATATTCTCATCCACGTTGCATTTTCCCACTTTCACTTTGCCATCCATTTCCTCCGCAATGTTCTCCACCACGGGAGCCATCATTTTGCAGGGGCCGCACCAGTCCGCATAAAAATCCACCAGTACGGGAATGTCGGATTTCAATACCTCTTCCTCGAAATTCGCTGTCGTAAATTTGTATTCCATTGCATTTGCCTCCTTTGCTGCAATCTGACCGTGTTCTCTGCAAAGAGCCTTACCGGTAAATAACATACTTGCAAATCGGATTCCCCATTCCGGAAAACTTTTCTTCGTACTCCGTCATGACGTTGCCCTGCATCAGCTTTTCGTCCCGATGTAAGTCATAGGTCACTACCTCTGCCTTCCACCCCGCAGGCTCTAACTCCTCCAGTGCAAAATCAAACAATGCCCTGTTGTCCGTCTTAAACTCCAGAAAGCCGTCCTTTTTTAAGATCACATTGTATCTTGCCAGAAACTGTCTCGAAGGCAGTCTCCGCTTTGCATGACGGTCCTTGGGCCACGGGTCGGAAAAGTTCAGATAAATCCTGTCCACCTCGCCGGGTGCAAAAACTTTATCAATATCCTCCGCATCCATACGGATAAATTTCAGGTTCGGCAGTTCCTCCTGCTCCATCTTCTGAATGGCACGAAGCAGCACGCTGGAATATTTTTCAATCCCCACATAGTTGACTTCCGAATGTTCCTTAGCCATAGTATGGATGAATTTACCCTTTCCCATACCGATTTCTATCCGAATGGGGTTGTCATTTTGAAAAATGTCTTTCCATGTCCCCGGACATTGCTCCAGAATTTCCTCTGCCACTACATATGGACTCTCCGCAATTACCTCGCGGGAGCCGGTTATATTCCGTAATCTCATTGCAAGCCTCCCTTGAAATGCTGTCAACTGTTCCTACAGCATTCACTAACAATGTACTTTATCGGGGAAAACTTGTCAATCTCAAATCTGCCTGTCATGGCATTCCGTTTTCATCAAAGGTACAATCTCCAAAGGCAAGAACCGGATAGGAATCCCAGTCATAGGTTCCGGACTTACGTTAGCTTTGCTATGCCATAAATTCTCAATCTTTTCAATTTACAGAAACAAACTGCTTCAATTTCTGTTTTTAATTTTCCAATAATCACTCTGAATCTACAATTTTTCCTGATATTCTTTGTCATGGAGTTTTACCAGTTCATAATGTCCATCCTGATATTTTAAGCCGCTCAGAATATCAGCAGGTATTCAATTAATATAACCTTCCTCTTTCAGGTTTTATTCATAACTGAGTGTTAATGTAATTGAGGTTATGTCATACGGCATGAACGGTGGCGAATATCCGGTTTCTGATTGGTAAACATAAAGCTCCTCCCCGGATGGAGAAATCAGAACCGGACAGGAACCTCCTGATGTGCTGCCCGCATCCGTACATAATTCCATATGCAGGTAATCCCCCTCCATGCACCACACCCCTCTGAAAAGCAGGGTATATTCCTCATTATCCTCAAAACGGTGATAAAGCCTTGCAAGGCCGGCAAAATCCGGGTCACAGTCTCCATAATGCAGCTCCAGCGTCCAGTCTTCACACACCCATGTCGTATCCGCCAGTCCCTCATTTGTGGGCGGAAGCCACCAGTCATCTCCCGGTGGATCCGCAGTGTCATTTCCGGCACTCATAAGCTCATCTAAGCGGTTCAGATCCATGAGCTGTACCTGCTCATCATAGCCGGCCGGCAGAATCATTGAGCCATAATCACTGACCTGCGGATACCAGTGTGTCTGTGCTCCGTTTCCTGCAATTATATTAATCTCGACATCCGGCTCCTCACGAAATTCCTCAAAAACAGCATACAAAAGTATCGGTTCTGCATTCTCACTTCGATAAAGCACTTCATCCGTCTGTGGCTGGCTGCCATCCGGTGTAGGAACCCAGATCACATGATTCACCGCCAGTGAGGTTTTTTCATCCCGCGGCACAACACAAAACAGATTGCCGTAACCGGCTCCCAAAATACGATCTTCCGGGATTTCTGCCAGAAAGGGCAGCTCGACAAGCAGATCAGGATTATTGTTCTGTATCCAATCCGAAATCGTGGACTTATCATTTTCTTCACGATATCCCAGATATGCGACAGCACCGGCCAGCTGCTCTTCCTCCTCCATCCGGTTTCGCAGCTCCCAAACCGTCCATCCGGTCTGATCTTCGCCTGTCAGTGTTTCGTCTGTCTCTATCTCCCCGGAAATTTCCTCTTCTGTCTCTGCGTTCTTTCCATCGTCCGTGTCCTCTTCTGTATCCGTTTCTTCCATCTGCTCTTCAGTGGGTGCCGACGGCAGGACACCTGTCTCCTGTTTCCTTCCCTTTCCACAGGCAGTCATTCCGGTCAGTATGGTCAAGAGCAAAGCCCACACCATATAACGTCGAAATCCAATTTTATGCATGTTATGTTTCTCTCCCTTCGTAAACATCCGGTACATGCTCTTCTTTTCGCGCACCGGATTGTCACTCTCCGTCTGCCTGCTCCAAAAGCCGACCGTTAAGCTCTTCAAAATATTCCCGGAGCTGATTCATCGTCCGTGCATCCGGCTGAACCGTCATCTGCTTACCATCCGAATAATACAGCGTTGCATACCTTTTGGATTTGAAGGACGATCCTGCTGGAAATGTACTGAAATCCACCGACTGCAGCATCTCCCCGACCGGCTCCCAGTATTCCTTCGTAAGCGTTAATCCGACATGCTCTTCTCCGTTTTCCCCCATATAATATGCATGGTATATCCATCGGTTCTCCTCATGCGCATCACGATTAAACTGATAGGAAAAGCGATTCCTCTTCGTTCCCCACAATCCCTGCTGTCCAAAGAAAATCCCGTCAATGACCGGTGCCTCATAATACACAATTTCCGCACCCGTAGGGTGAACAATTTCCTCCATAATCTGCAGCACGGTCCCGAAACGACGGTCATTGGGAATCCTGTACTGTTTACGGTATTCCTCTCCGTCATCCCCCATAAAGGTCAGATAAAAGGTCCGGATATTCGGTCCGTCTGTCGCCCCGGTTTCCGGCATCCGGTCTGCCAGACTGTTCTGCCTTGGTTTTACCTCCACAAGCAATGATTCAATGGTTCTTACCGCATCCTCAAGCTGCTTCCATTGCTCCGGTGAGACCGGTTGATTTTCCACGGTCCGGTAATCCTCAAAATATTCCTCTTCCGGGTTTTCCGGATCATCTTCTCCCCATGAAAAGTATCTGGCGCTCACAACTCTGTCCTTTCGGATATCCATGGAAAGATCCGCTCCGTACAGCATTCCATTTACGTTATGATAGTCTACCTCTACCAGCCAGTCCTGTTCATATTCCTGCTCCGGATCATTCTCCTGCTGCAAATCCATTTCCTCTGTGCCCATCATTTCCCTCTCTCCATTTTCAGAAAGTCTGCTGATTTCTCCCCGGGCCGAACAGCCTCCTGTCAACACACACACAAGTCCCAAAACCCATAGCATGCTTCCATAACGCTTCATCCTCATGAGCTTCCTCCTTTTCCATTACGATGCCCCGGATTTCCTGGTCAGAATCAATAACTGATCCTGTTTTTCAGCGGAATCTTCCATTCCAGCTCCTCATAAGGAATTCGTATACTCGGCATTCCTGACGCATACGCAGCCACCTCATATTCGTAGAAATAATAGACCAGTCCGGTTTCATCCAGATAGCAGTCACCAAGGCAAAATCCATTCCCCTCATAGCATCCGGCATATTCTCTGATATAATCCAGATCCAGCTCACTATCCGGCCCCGGATATTCCCTTTCAAATCGTTCTGCCACCAGATTATGGAACTCCTCCTCGGATGTCGCAAGCAGATCGTGAACACTGATCTCCTCTCCGGTCTGTCTGTCAAACAGCAGAAAATCCTGATATTGTAATCCATGTGCCGCCCCACTCCAGTAATCATATCCGGTCTGTAAAAAACCGATATAATCATCGTCCAGATACGATACCCTCATATAACGGACTCTCGTATTCGGGCTGTTCACATAGGTATGGTAATCGCACTCTTCCCCCTGATAGGTATCCACAAATATCTCTTCTCCGCTCTCTCTCCACATGGTAAGCTGTTCTTCGATCCGTGCATCCCCCGGCATTGTACCATCCATCTTAAAGCCCTCTGAATAATACTCACCGATGATTCTTCCACATCTATCACACCTGACCAGACGGTCAAGCACGGTATATTCTCCGACATTCCTTAAACCGCTTTCCTTCAGCAGGCCACAGATTTCAAAGACTTCCGCTCCCTGCAGAAACGGATAGTGCACCAGATTCAGCTCATCTCCTTCACAATCTGCAAAGTACAGCTCTCCCTGATCAAACACCGCAAAGCTGTTTACTGCTGTCTGGCAGCTTCCATGGAACTTTGAGCTTTTCTCCACAGTAAACAGGAGACGCCCGGCCGCTCCCTCTTCCATTTCATCAAAGGGAAGATAGCAGATATCCATCTGCTCCGGTGAAACCGTGTAATCCATGTCATATTCATAATAATAGACTCCGGTTGCATCCGCTCCTAACAGCTGATATACGTTTTCGCTTACCTCATACTGTTCCCCGGTCTGCATAT
Source organism: uncultured Acetatifactor sp. (assembly GCA_934426825.1). Taxonomy (GTDB): domain Bacteria; phylum Bacillota; class Clostridia; order Lachnospirales; family Lachnospiraceae; genus Acetatifactor. The sequence goes on from CAKRYI010000002.1 coordinate 189,902, forward strand.
TACGGTACAGCACCGTTGCAGTTCCGGTATAATCATCCGTTTCGACATTATAACCGTAGTCGTAGGAATGATACAGCATATGCTCTCCGTCATAATAATCCAGCGTATATCCCTTCTCCAGCAGCGGCTGTATTTCTCCCGTCTGCAAATTAAAGGTTACGATGGAATAATCATCACGGTTCATTAAAAGACAGGTTTCCGTCCACTGCTGCTGCCATGGGAGATAAATATTGCCTGATACACCTGCCATATAAGGATCTCCGTATTCCTTTGGTATTCCCCTGTATGGATCCTTAGCATCTCCTGTAACTCTCTGTCCCGGATCTCCGTCCGGTGTAAGCTCAAAGATCTCGGTTCCGTCCCGGTAGCTTCCGTATGCTTCCTCTCCATCCGGAGAATCCCAGTTTCCCCAGACCGGAATATAGATCCTGTCCTCCACAATATAAAGGTCCCTTACATGCATCCCCTCGGTCAGCGGGATACGCAGCAGCTTCTTTTCCCCGGTTTTCTTATGAATCTTCCAAATCAGGCAAAACAGCTGTTCATCCCCTGTATCTGTCCTGTTTTCCGCGCCAAGACAATACAGGAAATCTCCGTACAGCGTCAGTGCATGATCCCATCCAAAGAAGGGAGGCGACGTTTCATCTCCGGTTTTCTCTTCCAACCGGGTAAGCAGCTGCATAGCATTGGTCTTTCGGTCAATTGCATAGACATTTCCTCTCTCAGTCATATAGACGTGGCTGGAATCCGCCGTATAATAGCCGTTATAAAAAAGATATGGATTCGCTATTCCACTCTCCTTTGTTTCCTGCGGCATTGGCACTGCTCCGGCTCCCGCATCACCTCCGCCTGCATCATCTCCACCAGTATCATTCTGCTCCGGTTCCGTGAAAATACTGCCGTTTCCTTCTGTTTCCCCACGGTCACCGCCCGGGATTTTCGCAATCTGAACCATCGTGGAACAACCGCACAGACTAAGTGCAAGCAGTCCGGCTATTCCTGTCCGGATAAGTTTCTTCATCCTCTTCCTCCCTTCATAATCATCCTGTTAAGCTGCCGCCTTCTTAACCGGCACTGATCTCCAGCTCTCTCAGATCTCCTTCGGTGCCAAACAGATCATAACCGTTAAGTAACCTGTAATCTGCCCACTCTCTCCACTCCATGGTCCTCTCATTCCAGTCATTCCTACGGCGTTCGAGGAACGCTCCGCTGATCGCTTCCCCGGATCCCCCGTCCGTCTGCTCATATAACAGGCAGGCAAAAATCATGCCGCTTTCATTCATCCCAAGATAGGTGCATTTCCCCTCATACCCGAAATAAATCCCCACATCATCAACCGAAATCTGATACAAGAACCTGCCCTCACGCTCCGAATCAAAGCCCAGATAATAAGAATCCGTATACTGTGTTCCCCCATCCGTATGAAACGTTGTCTCGGTACTAAAGCCCTCTCCCTCATAAAGTCCCATAGCCACTCTGGAAAAATCCGGACTCTGCTCAAAGATAAACTGCTCAAGTGCAGCTGCTATCTCATTTGCACTGCTTTCTGTAACAGCCTCCACGTTCGTCAGTCCGCAGACCGGCTCCGTTATACAGAAATACCCAGCCTCCGCACAGGAATAAAGATCAAGATACGATACCATTCCATCCTCTGAGACAAAAACCGGTACCACATATTCTCCATTCATGATGGGCAGCATGGCGGCATCCGTATAATCCTTGTAAATTCCATGCACCTCATATTCCTTTCCAAATTCCAGATTTCCCAATCCAAAGGCTGCATTGGTCCAGTCGCTCTGGTCAATCCGTACCGTCATTCTTCCGTCCCTGTAGGTTACCGATACTGCCTGATCAAAGCTTAATTCCCGGTCTGCCCGGTCATGTTCCGTCATCGGGGAAAGAATATGATCATACAAGCCGCCGCCTGCCATCCCATAAACCGGCACGGCAACCTGAAGAATTCCCTGTCCGTCCAGATACATTGGCAGTCCCAGATGGATATTATCCTCCTGAAGGGTCTCCATTCTCATCAGCAGATACTGTGCATACATCTCCTGCTTATCCTTTGTCTGTGCCTGATCGAAAAAAACAGCTTCAAAGAAATATTTGATATCCAGATCCGACGCATATGCAGCCTCTCTCCGTATGTGCCGAAGCACCGCATCCTCTACACTCTCTCCTTTCCGGGTTTCAAAATCAAGAGTTGCAATCAGCTCCTTCTGATCCATCCTCTTTCCGCTTTCCAGATTCAGATTATATGTATAATACAGGGTATAATCGTCCATAATGCTGTATTTTGTCAGCAGCAGGCTCAAAATATCACCGTTGCGGTAAGCCTCATATCCCACCTTACACCAGACAAAGCTCTCTTCGTCCAATTGCTGCATGACATCCTGACAGACATTCAGGATATCCCTGTTAATCTCCTTTGCCCCCTCACTGTCTGAAAGAATTTCCGGCACATGGTAATCCACATCCACCGGATAGTCCATCAGCTCCACGGTCTCTGCCCTGGTAAATGCATCCTTTACCAGCTCCTGTGCAGAGAGTCCTTCTGTATCACTGCCCTCAGAACCCGGCTCTGTATTGCTGTCAGATCCGTTCTCCCCGCCCGGTTCAGTGCCTTCTTCATCTGCTATATCTGCCACAGTCTCCTCTTCCGTCCGGTTCTGCCTGATATAGGTAATACTTCTTTCCATTCCGCATCCGGTAAGCAGATAAACTACACACAGCATACTCAATAGCATTATCAGATTTCGTTTCTTATGCATCCTATCCCTCATTTCCGGCATGCTTTCCAATGAAACATGCCCCTGTTCCGGTCTGATGACCGGTTTTAAATGACCTCCAAGCTGCCAGTATCTCGTCTGTAATCTTACACCTGCAGATACATCTTACGTGAAATTATAAAAAACACAATCAAACCCGAATTATTCACGGCAAAGCCACATGGTTACTGTATTTTAATTGCATTCAGAATCATGGTAATCTCACTGCCATCCGGTGTGATTGCAGACCATCATCCGAAGAACGGCTGACTGTTATAATCGGTCAAATCGCAGACGCCGGGAGAATACCATGGAGTATTCATACTTCCATCGTACAAAGACAGGGAAGGATTCCAGTCCAAAACTTCTCCGTTATTGTCCACAATGACTACCTGCGTTCCGGGTACAACATCACTGGGATTGGCACGCAGCAAAATCGGATTCCCGCTCTCGCTGCGATAGAGTACCTTCCCGGTTTCTCCGTAATATCCGTTACTCTCGTCCAGAATCCATTCGTTTACCGAAACAGAAGATGCCGGGTCTGTCGGAATAATACAGTAAATTTCCATACCTCCGTCCGGTTCCTCCACATAATTTTCTTTCGGTATTTCAAGCAAAAAAGGATAATCCGACAAATCATTTTCTAAGAAAAAGGAATCTATGTCCGGAGCATATCCAAGAAACATGGCGGCGCATATATCCCCGTCTGCGGCAGCAATATCGCGAATGTCATCTATGGACAACCCCTGCGCAGATGCCGTACTCTGTTCCAAGGGCTCTGTTTCTATCAAAAGCAGTCTGCCAAAAAGGTCCTCAATAATCTCTTCCATTCCATCGTAAGCATCCGACCATACATAAACCGCATAGACGTAAGTATATCCCTTTGCTTCCGTTACAAAGACATTCCAATAGCTTATGTCCTCTGCCTGACCTACCGAGAATTTCACCACATAAGCCGGATTGCCGACATTATTACTGTAAACCTCACTTTTCTCAATGGTAACATTCTCCGCACCGTAAAGGGACTGGCTTGTGGCTGCGCGCAAAGCGTAATCCTCTAATGATTCGCCATCCTCTCTGGTACTGGCATAGGAACAGTTGATAACACTGACAAAACCGTCCTCCGTCATGTCTTCATAATAATAACTGCCATCCGGATTATTGATATTTTGCGCAACAGTCATGTTGGTAAAGGGAAGTCCGCCGCCGGTAAGAACTGCCGGATTCATCATTTCCGCCACATCCTCGTTGGTTTCGTCCTCCTTTACCACCTCTGTATCTTCCTGTACTTTCGTTTCCTCTGTTGTTTTTGTAGCTTCCTCCTGTTCGCTGCCTGTGGCAGAAGGCAATATCACTTCGATATTTCCGCAGCCTGTCATACAAAGAACACCGGCAAACACCGCCATCATCAATCGAATCTTTTTCATACTCTCCTCCAATTTCTTTATGCCCAGGAATCCTCTGCTTTGGGCTGACGGATTGCCGTCAACAGATACTGCTCCCACAAAAACCATCTGCCATCTCCTTTTTGACGCAGCTTCACGGGACGGGGACTGTCCGCTCCTCCGCAGGGAATAAAGAGCTTTTTATACCCGGCCTCCGCATCAGATGTTTGGTTGCTCTCAATGACAATCTGAAAAGGCTCATTCGGTGTGTAATTGTTATCTGCCGTCGCACCCACGAAATAAGAGAACGGGAGATACGTTTTTCCTCCCCGGAACCGGTCATCCAAAAAAGAGAGTTCCTGTCCATTGAGCGGCCTTGGCCCGCGCAGCCAGTTTAACATTTCCAGTCCGGCTTTTTTATCAGTGCTGTAGGTGCAGAGTGCGCACACCGTAAGTGCAGCTGTCTTGAACGGACTGTCCAGACTGGCTTCCGGCAATGCCTGCATCTCTCCCAGATTTTGGGGCAACGATGTAAATGTAAACTCTTCTCTGTTAGAACTACTCATAGCTTCCTCCCTTTTGATCCATTTTACTTTTCTTCAAGGTTAATCAGATCTTTTACTTCCGCAATACTCACAAAAATTTCCTTTGGCAACGGCCCCGCAGGCTGCACAGTTCCAGCTTCCGCCTCCTGCTCCCGCCATGAAAGCCGCCTCCGTATTCTGCGCGGCACCATCCTGTCCGAAGATTTCTGCCTCGTTCATAGCGGGTATCCGCGCCAATACTACGAGTGGCCCTGAAATTACTCAGGGCCGCCCTATTGTTTTCACGATATGTAAGCTGTTGTTGAATCTCTTCCACAGTGGAATGTTTCCGTTCACTAAAAAAGGGAGACAGCTTTCCGGCACATTCCTTGCAGAGATTTCCGTTTTCCAGCTTGCGATTTCCACGCAGACCTATTTTAGAACCACATATATCGCAATATTTTTTATCAAATAACCCCCTTTTTTAATCTCCCTAAATCTTCTTTCTTTAATACTACTTTATAGTAATACTTGCAAGAATTGCCTGTACGTCTGCATCATCCACAGAGATAGAACCTTCGTCCGTCTGCAACCAGCAGTTTACCTCTATCTGGTCCGGCTCTGTCGTCCATACAACTGCCACGGGTGTATCCAGACTGGTAGCCGTAAATCCCTGCCATGTGCGTCCGCCAATGGTCATATCCTTTAAATCCTTAACATCATCATAATAGTCTTTTAAAATCACCAGTGTAGTGTCTGGTGTGTAGTAATTAATGGTCAGACCCGGCTTGGTAAACTGATCCCACTCTTCCTTGGCGCCCTTGTAAATCAAAAGACCGGAAGGATTGCCCGGTTCATCCGGATACTCTTCAAAAATATCACTCTTAGGAAATGCCATCCAACCATCCGGAATCAGTACGGACATCATGCTGGTTTCATAGATTTCCCCCTTTATCTCCACCGGAGCAGCCGCAGAACCGGAAGTGGTTGAATACTCTCCCTTGTTTCCACATCCTGCCAGTGACAAAACCATGCCAAGTGCAAGTACCATTGCTAATTTTTTCATTTTATTTGTTCTCCCCATAAAATTTCTAAAAGTTGTTTTTCCACTTTGTTATTCTGTTCGTGATTAATCTTCCTTCTTGTTCAGACATGCACCGTAAATATACAGAGCAGGAAGAATCAGTCCGGTAATCAGAGATGTTACGCTAAAACCGCTTCCTGCAACCACATTCAGTATATTTCCCAGAATGGAAAGAGCAGCTACGATTGCGCCCCAAACAATACATTTCTGTGCCATTTCCGGCTTTTCACAGTTCTTAACACCCATGATACCTGCAATCAGCTGTACAATACCGCTTACCAGACACAGGATAGAAGCCATGTAAAGGATTCCGGTTCCCGCTGCGCTTCCTGCCAGCGCTGCCAGACCACTGACACCAAGAATCGCTACGATACCGGCAATAATACCGAATGCACCTCCGATAATCATTAAAATTCCTGTTACCTTTAAAAACTTGTGTCCTTTCATGAAAAAGTCCTCCTTTTATTAATATGTATAATTTGTTTTCTGCGGTTTTGCAGCAGTCTATCTGCTCCTCTCATCCGCTTGCTACAATATAACAATAACAGGAAGAACCTTAAAAAGATATACTTACCATTCGTATTTTGGTCCATTTTCCCTTAAATACGAATGGTAAGTATGCAATATATAGCTGTTCATTATTTTCGCATACAATATATAGTGATTCTTCTTAATCCGTACGGGTAAGCTCTGCCAGTCTGTCACATCTGCGGAACAGGTCAATATAAACCATCAGTTCCTCCCGGTTGGAAACACCCAGCTTCCGGTTCAGGTTTGTATTATGTTTTCTTGCCGTTCCGATACTGATATACGACTGCTCCGCCACCTCATTAATGTCATACCCTTCAACAAACAGCCGCAGCACCGTTTTTTCCGTAGGCGTCAACGTCTGCACCCGTTTTGAAAAATCCTGGAGCAGTTCTTCAATATCCGGCGGTAAATCTCCCGGAGTAAGCTTTTGGTTCTTTTGGGAATTGACAAAAATAATCAGTGCATCAATCTCCGAAATTCCGGAACGGTGTTCTTCATTTCCGTCCTCATCCTGTATGGCTTGCAGGCTCCTTACAATCGGGGAAACAAAATGCTTTGACAGAAAAACGGACAACAATACAATCGCCACCAGAAAACCTAACGAACCGAGAATCCACAGCTGTCTTCGGGTCAGAGATGCTTGCCAGTAACTGTTTTCCGAAAGCAGTGTCATAACGGTAAGCGGCAGTCCGCTGGCCGTTTTCACTGCAAGAGGCTGACATGCCCCAAAATACCGGTAATTTCCGGCAACACAGTTTTGATAATATTTTCCTTTTCGCATCTCCATAATGCCTTCCGGCATCAGATAGGTTCCGGCAGAATTTCCAATCATTGCCTTATCCAGCACAACACAATTGTTCTCCACGGGAGCAAGCACCGTAACCATATTCCCGAAAGGGCTGTCCGTGACCGGATAAGAAAGGGAAAAATAAAGGTCACTCAATTCCACACCACAGATGCCAAGTACTCTTCCATTGCCATCCAGTATGGGAACACACAACAGCAAAACATCCTCCCAGGTATCCTTTAACTGCGTACGCTCCGTCCACAAAACACCCTCTGCCAGCCGGATTCCCGAAAAAGCCATCAATGTATCGTAGCCCGGAATGGAAGCAGTGTCATATTCCAGATTCCAGCGATTGTGCATCTGTACCTGTTTTTTCCGTGCCACATCCGCTGCACCCCGGAAATACACAATATGCTGGTCAGAGGCACCCACTGCTTTTAAATCCGAAAAACGCAGATAAACACCCATGCGCGAATTCTCTGCATTTGCAGTACCGGTATTCACCGTGGCGTCCAACACAAAAAATACCCCACTACAGGAATTGGATTTTAAAGCGGTCTCCAATACATTGTACAGTGAATCCTCCACCTTTGAAATCAATTCTGCATTATTATTTAAACTGTCAAACGTCTCATCCTCCGCCACCAGAATATTGTCCAGTTCCCGTGTAATTTCCCCGGAAAGAGCAATGCTTCTGGCTGTCAGAATATCCATCTGCGTGGAAAGCATGGTCGCAGAATTTTGCTGCTGTATGCTGAGTGCCTCTCCCAGACTGCGCTCCGAACCCGGAATCACTCCGGCAATAATCAGCAGTATAATTGCTCCCACAAAGACAGCCAGTGCCATACAGCACCAATATAGTGCCAGTTTGCGCTGCATGCTGACGCTGTACTTTCCCGCCTGCCGAATCATAAGCCATATCTTTTTCATTGATGCCGCCATTTTCCTACCCCAATCAAATTTGAATCATGTCATTGCTGAAAATTTGCTTCAAATGTGCCCAGAATCTGCCACGAAAGCTCCTCCACCGACTGCGCGGGATTGTCCAGATAAGCGTTTCGTCCCACGCGCAGTTCGTGCCTTACAGACTCCTCGAACTTCGTCTCCAATGCAAGATAGGTATCAATCTGCGGTGCCGCATAAAAGGTATAAAAATCCTGCGTTTCCAAAAATGCCTGATATAAAGAAACGTACATGGGATTGTCCAGATTCTTTATCGCTTCCGGCAGACAGGTATCAAAAGATTCCTGTTTCACCGGCATATAACCCAGCTTTGTGACGAAATCCACGTTTGTCTGTGCGTCCGTCAGCCATTTCAAAAAGGTAACGCATGCCTTTTCCCGCTCCGGTGTGGATTTTACCGTGCAGATTCCCGCACCTCTCTGCATTACCAGCTTTTCTCCCTGCTCAAAAATGGGACAGGGCATGGAAAGAATATCTACCTTTTCCGTTGTATTGTCCGCATAAGTAACCGTGTCGGAATAGTAAAGTACACTGGCAGAGGAAGCCACCGACACAATGGCGTCCCCTGTCCGCAGCGGTTCCGTGGCATATCCGCTCTGCAGCCAGACCCCGCCCTGTAACGCCGCCTGCGCATAAGGCGCCCATACCCTTTCAAAAACAGGGCTGAAGTTTATCTGATTTTGATCAAAAAAAGATTCTCCTAACGATTCCACTCCCACCTGAAAATAATTAAACGGATAGTCGTGCACAAAAAAAGTCTTACCTCCCGTCCACTCCGCATAAGTTTCCGCCAGACGATATAATCCTTCCCACGTTTTCAAATCCGTCTCGCTTGCCCCTGTTGCTGCAGCAAACCGGTCAAATGCTGTCCGGTTTACAAACAAAATTTCCGTGGACTTTGCCACCGGAAGGATAACCAGTCTGTCCCCTATCACGCCTTCCTCCAGGAAATCAGGGATAAACTCTGCCAGTTCCTCCTCCGTAAAATAGTCCCGGTAATCCACCAACACTGTTTCATCCGGCATGGCCAGAACCGTTTTGGGATAAGATACAAACATATCCGGGAGTTCTGCGGCTCCGGGGTCTTCAAAAGCGGAAGATAATACGTTATCGTGAATTGTATTGGTATTGGTGACACTGCCCACCTGCACCTGAATATTCTGCTCCTGTCCCACTGTTTCATTAAACAAGGTAATCAGGTCATTTAACGGTGATTCTGCCTGCCCTCCGTATACATGCCAGATAGTGACTGTCACCGGCTCTTTTTTCTGACCGCAACCGGTACAGCCAAACGCCACAAAAACAGCCAATGCCAGCGCAATACCTGTTTTATATCTTAATCTTTGTTTCATCTGATATTTTCCTTTTAAATATTATTGGGGAATGATTTCTTTTCCGTTATTTCATATTTTCTATTATATAGATTTCCAAAAGCAGAAAAACCCCCCATGTGGGGGGTTTTGAAACTTTTAAAACCCGTTAATAATCAGATTCTTTTTTGTCACTGCAACCGCCAGTCCGGTTTTGGAATCAAAACCTGTTTTCCGTAACATGTTGCCGATATGCCATTTCACGGTTTCCGGTGAGACGGACAGCATTTCCGAAATCTGCCTATAAGATTTCCCATCCACCACCAGCCGCAGTACATCCAACTCTGCCTTGGTGAAATCGCAGCTCTTTGCTGTTCCAATCATAACTGTCGGTGAGGCATCCGGATATATGGACTGCCCGTCCATGGTACGGTCCATGACCTCCAGCAGTTCCTCTTTACTTGCATCCTTATACCAAAAACTGTCAGCCCCCGCCTTGCGGGCACGTTCCAGAAAACTACACTCTACCATGGAAGTAACAATAATCACCCTCACCTGCGGCATGGACTGTTTTATCCTCTCCGCCGCCTTCAGACCACTCTCGTCCTCCTCCGTGCAGACATCCATCAAAACCAGATTACACCCCGTCTTACGGCAGGTTTCCTCCGCCAATGCCGCATTGCTTATGGAACCGGCAAGCTCATACCGGCCACTGACAAGAATATGGTGCTCCATATCCTCCCTTGCCATTCTCTGGTCCTCAACCACCAATACTTTTATCATGCGTTCTCTCCTCCGGCTCCTCTATAAATTTGGGAATCCGAAACGTCACGGAAAACACCGGTACGGCAGAAACGTCCATCTGACAGCCGTTCCTTTCCAGTCTCTGCCGGAGTACGGACAACCCGCCTCCCTCTACCATCTCTGCATCCGGTACACTTCCGTTGTTGCTCACCCTGACTCTATCATAGTCCTGCTGCCTCGTAAAGTCTATCACCAGTTCGGTTGCCCCTCCATGCCGGACACAGTTGGTCATACACTCCAGCAGGGCGGACACAATCAAATCCGACATTCTTTCATCGTTTGGAAGTTCCCCCTGAAAATATATTTTTAATCCGAGTATCTTGCCACGTTTTTCCAACTGCTCCCGCCAATCTCGGTTCACGCTGTCCATGCCATCCGCCTGTAGCAGCCGCAGACCACGGTTCCAACGCTCAAGCAGCTCCTTTTCCTGTGTTTCTTCCATTCCATTCACCAAAAACCTGTTAGTGGCAAGAACCGTATACCCCAGTTCATCATGAACCCTCATTTTCATTTCCAGAATTTCTTCCTCTCTAGTCAGGGTAAGAATATTGCGGGAAAGCTCTTTCATGGATAACGCCACTTCTTTTAAACGCTCATTCTCCCGCTTTAACGCCTCGCTGCTCTCATAGAGGGCGGTTACATTTCCGGCAAGAAACTGAACAAACTTTTCTCCGGACTTCGTAACAACACAAGTCTCCGAAAATTTCCAGACTTCTCCCTCCGGGAACCGGTAAACCATCGCCTTAGGATTTAAGATAATCACTGTTTCACACGGTTTCTCCAATGCCCTGCGAAATTCCTGTATACTCTGAATATCCCTGCCTGCCAACAGATGTTCTAGCGAATACATCTTGCGGTTGCATAGTTTGGGCAGGCCGTTTTTATCAAAAAAAGCAATTCCGCTGGGCAGATTGTCCAAACTCTCCTGTACCTGTTTTGCGCGGGAACCTTCTCCGGAATGTCCCCAAACCATACTCCGGAGAAGTCTCAACATCATAATCATTCCTGCTGCCCCTGTCGTAACCACCACGATTACAAACCAATCTGTCACGTTCTTTCACCTCCCGTACCTGTCCCATTGTCCACAGAATAAGAGATAACCCATGAACCGTCCAAATCCTGCTCGGTCCTGCTGCCCTGCGGCAGAATACACCCGGATAAATCCGCCTCACACTCCACATTCACGGACAGCTCCACACTCTCTTTTTTCACGGAAAAGAAACAATACAGGGCAGAAATCCCTCCCAGCGTCTTTTCCAATACCTTTTCATAAAAATCAAAAATCTGCATTGCCGTCTCTCCGGCAACTTCTTTCTCCCCTTCCGCCCTCCAACTGCACAGGACACCATACGCCCGCAGATAACGCATCGTCTCTTCAAAACACAATTCCAACTCTTTTACCGGAATGGCGGGATTTTGCGCCGTAATAAAAATAAGATTGCTCCGACGCTTTAAATACGCCCCGATTACGGTAATCTTATGAAAAAGCAGTCTTTTTTCCGATTCCCTTTTCATCCCAAAGCACTGTTCCACCAACTGCAGTAAATACTGTACCTGTTGCGCTGTCTGCGCCTGCACCATATCGTACAGATGATTTTTCACTTCAAGCTGTGCTATCTTCTTTCTGGTTTTCAGATTTTCTTCCTCTATCAAATTTGCATCCCTTAACTCTTCCTTTGTCTCCATCAATGCTTTCAGCGTCTCCAAAAGCTCCGATATATCCTCCTGCCACCGGACATATCCCCCGTTTATCGGGGCTTCCGATACCCGCACCCCCTCTTTGTTGCCCCAC
>CAKRYI010000003.1 GCA_934426825.1 uncultured Acetatifactor sp.
TCCTGTAAAATACAGAGAAGCATCCATAATGTCCGCCTAACTTATAAATATGTGTCCAGAATTTTGGGTACATATCAAAATGTGTGCGACTTTTATTTTAGGGTTTACAACAAGATTATTAAAGACATTAAGGTACCTTTCAAAATGGTCGGTGGTGAACGCATTGACGACACTCCAGTGCACAAGGCACTTCGTGAAGCCTTGGCAAACTGTTTGATTAATGCAGATTATCATGGTTTGCGTGGTGTTGTTATCCGTAAGGAACCGGACAAGCTGGTTTTGGCAAATCCTGGCTATGTCAGAACGGGTAAAAAGCAGATGCGTCTTGGCGGCGAATCCGATCCAAGAAACAAGGCACTTATGAAAATGTTCAATCTTATCAATATCGGTGAACGTGCTGGAAGTGGTGTGCCGAATATTTTTAATGTTTGGGCAGATGAAGGGTGGGAAGAACCAGTAATTGAAGAGAGATTTGATCCGGATAGGACGGTATTGTCGCTTCCTTTCAAAAAAAGCGGCGATAAAAAAGTGACGATAAAAAACGGCGATAAAAAGAAAACAAATAAAACACAAATACAACAAGAACAAATTTTATTGTTTATGAAAGAAAATAGTGAATATAAGTTACAAGACTTTTGTGAGTTACTTGATTTGAAGGAGAGCCGAATTAAAACAATAATCAAGCCGTTAATTGATGCTGGTGCAATTGTTTGTATGGGAGCAAATAAAGATAGACGTTATTTGAGAGGGAAGGATAAATAATAAATGGGGAAAACGTATGAAGAAGTAAAAATAGGTGCAATTACTTTTGCAAATGCAGCTAAGGCTCTGGGAGTAATTGGGGAAGCTGGGTTAGCTCAATTGAAGGAAGAATCGGCATATAAATTATTAGCACAAACAATGATTCCAGCGATATCTTTAAAAGCATTTACTAAAACTTCCCACACCGATACGGTGTGTTGAACCTTGAAAATTGACGGTGTGAAATTTTTTCTGTAAATTCAGATCTTCTATGATAATTGATGCGGCTTAACAGCAGGTTTCTGTGGTTAAGCCGGTGTTTATTTGTAAGCGCAAAATATTCCGGCGTAGTGACGCCACAGCAAACTAGCCTCATAATACAAATAGGAAATGCAAGCGTTTTACTCTATTGGGATGACCAGCACTAGCAAAACGCAAGCGTTTCACTCTGCTTATGGAGGCTAGATTATGAGAGCAACCCGTGTTCCTGCAGATGAGCAATTCCGCCTGATTATGGAATGTCGTGCCAGTGGTCTTACCGACCACGAATGGTGCCTGCAGAATGACATCAAACCCGGAACCTTTTACAACTGGGTAAAACGTCTTCGTCAGAAAGGCTGTACCGGTATTCCTGATACCATGAGAAAGCCAGTCCCTCATAAGCAGGAAATCGTGAAGATTCAGCTTGCCCCACCTGACAAAAAGGAAACAGTTTTTTTCCTGCCCAGGACAACCAGTCTTTACACAATGGGGTAATGGAACTTTCCATTGCAGGTACCGTGCTTCGGATTCCCAATGGAACAGATCCTTTCCTGCTGAAACAGACCATTCAAATCCTGAAGGAGTTATCATGTTAGGCGATATTTCGGTTGCAGATGAAATCTATATCATCTGCGGCTACACTGACATGAGGCGATCCATTGATGGCCTTTGTGCCATCGTGCAGGACAGACTCCATATGGATCCGAGAAAGCGGGCATTGTACCTTTTCTGTGGCAAACGCTGTGACCGTCTGAAAGCTTTACTCTGGGAAGGAGACGGTTTTCTCCTCCTGTATAAGCGGATGGAGGCGCAGGGGCGTTTTCGCTGGCCAAGGAATTCTGAAGAAGTCAGCAGAGCGGAGGACAGTTTGCTGGGCAAAACACTGCATATCAATTTTACCAATTTAGGAACCACCTACAAAGCCGGCTTTACGGAGGATATTTCCGGGGAATGGGATTATGCGCTCAGCCTTCCCATGGTATGTTCCATGGAAGAGGTTGCGGTCGGAGAGGAAGTTACGGGAACCGTATTTGAGGTGGAAACCGTTGAAATCTCGCCGGTGGCAGTTAAGGTGAATTATGCAGTGAACGGTGAGGTGGAAATCGTGGATGATGATTTGGAAATCCCACAATTTTGCGGATTTGTCTTGGAGGACGGAACCAGACTCACCTGCATTGCGGATGGCGGTATGAGCGGATATACGAATGAAGCGAAAAGTGGGGCGTACTGTATCAGCGCCTTTGACCGGGTGATTGCCACCGGGCAGATTACAGCGCTGCTCATCCGGACGGAGGACGGTCTGCAAACGGTGGAGATAACTCCGTCTTCTCATTGACAGAACGCTTTGGCGGCGGTAGACTAAGAAAAGACTTGCCACCGTCGGCAAAAAGAAAAAAGACCGGCAAGAGAAGAACGCCCGGTGAAAGAAGAACGCCCGGTGAAAGAAGAACGCCCGGTGAAAGAAGAACGCCCGGTGAAAGAAGAACGCCCGGTGAAAGAAGAACGCCCGGCAAAAGAAGAACGCCCGGCAAAAGAAGAACGCCCGGCAAAAGAAGAACGCCCGGCAAAAAGGAAATGGGGGATTGGCAGATGTTATCGCAGGCAGTGCAGCGTTTGAAAAGTGATATAAAAAATTGCAGGGTCGCACTGGTGATTCTGGCAGTCTATCTGGTGGCTACGCAGCTTATTTTCCACAACTCCTGCCCCTTTGCAATCTGTGTGGGATTTGCATGCCCCGGTTGTGGGCTGACAAGGGCGGCATTGGCGTTATTTTGCGGGAATTTTACGAAAGCATGGCAGAGCAATCCCACAATTTTCCTGTGGGTGCCGTTAATCATTGCCTTTGTAATCACCCGTTACTTTTATGCACGAAAAAATTCCCGCTTGCTGATTTTGGCGGGATTTACCGGGGTGATTACGATGGGTGTGTATGTGTATCGCCTGGTGGAGGGAAATTTGGTGGAAGTTCCCTGTAAAGGAATTTTGGTACTTGTACAACAAATCATATAATGGTATAATCTGTTTGTGTGAACGATAACACACAAAAACTTATGAGGAAAGGTGGATTATCATTATGGATAACAATCAGATGAACAACCAGGTGTACAATCAGGTAAACAATCAAGTTAACAACATTCCTGAAGAGTACCGTCCTATCAGCATGTGGGGCTACTTCGGATATGAGATTCTCTTCTCTATTCCCTGTGTAGGCTTCATCCTGCTTTTAGTATTCTCCTTCGGAGGAACCAAGAACCAGAACCTGCGTAACTTCGCACGTTCCTATTTCTGCTTCTTAATCGTTATGGTTATTATTGCAGCAATCGTTGCTCTTATTGGTGGAGCAGGTCTTAGTTCCGCTATGCGTTACTACTAAGAAATAGAAGTTTAACTGGTGCCATCCGAAAGGGTGGCACTTTTTTCTTTAAAGAAAGGTTTCAGGAAGAGGTTTGGTTATGGAAAAATGGGATCTGTATACGAAGGACAGAATTCCGACGGGAGAGACCATGGAGCGTGGAACAAAATGCCCGAAGGATGGTTACCGGATGGTGATTCATGTCTGTATTTTTAACGCCAAGGGGCAGATGCTCATACAGCAGAGGCAGTCTTTCAAAAAGGGCTGGTCGAATCTCTGGGACATAACGGTGGGCGGACATGCTGTGGCAGGTGACAGCAGTCGGACGGCAGCAGAGCGGGAAGTGTTGGAGGAAATCGGGTATGCGATTTCCCTTCAGGACAAAAGACCGGTTCTGACGGTGAATTTTGAAAACGGGTTTGACGATTTTTATCTGGTCAAACAGGATTTGGACATAGAAAAACTGACGTTACAGTATGAGGAAGTTCAGGCAGTGCGCTGGGCGGAAAAAGAGGAAATTCTGGCAATGATTGATGCGGGAACTTTTATTCCGTATCATAAGCCGTTGATAGAATTGTTGTTTGCGATGAGGGAGCGAGCGGATGCACATTTTCGCAGCGACAGATAAAGGAAGAGTGTTTTGGTATGACAAGTGATTTCTCTCAGGGAAAGGTATGGCGTAATATTGTGTCGCAGTCGGTTCCGCTGATTCTGGCACAGTTGGTACAGCTTTTATATAATGTGGTGGACAGGGTTTATATCGGACATTTGCCGGGAGCGGACAGCACGGCGTTAACGGGAATCGGACTGGTATTTCCTTTGACGACACTGATAGCAGCCTTTACAAATCTGTTTGGCATGGGCGGAGCACCGCTTTTTGCCATCGCAAGAGGGGCGAAGGCAGAGGACAGGGCAGAAAAAATTCTCGGTAATACCTTCTCCATGTTATTGGGAAGTTCTATGGTATTAATGGTGCTGTGCTTTCTGTTCCGCCGACCGGTTCTGTATTTGTTCGGGGCGAGTGACGCCTCCTATGTGTACGCCAATGCCTATCTGATGATTTATCTTTTGGGAACGCCGTTTTCCATGGTATCCTCCGGTTTGAACGGATTTATCAATGCACAGGGATTCCCAAGAACCGGTATGCTGACCACGGTCATCGGCGCAGTGTTAAACCTTGTGTTAGACCCGCTTTTTATTTTCGGACTCCACATGGGAGTGGAGGGCGCGGCACTGGCAACCATTATCAGCCAGCTTGTCTCCGCTGTGTGGGTGGTGCGTTTTTTGACCGGGAAAAAGGCACTTTTGCATATTCGGAAACAATATATGAAAGTCGAACTTGGTTTATTGAAGGAAATTACCGCACTCGGATTTGCCGGGTTTATCATGCAGGGAACCAACTGTCTGGTGCAGGTGGTCTGCAACGCCACTCTGCGGACATACGGCGGAGATTTGTATGTGGGCATTATGACGGTGGTCAATTCCGTGAGGGAGATTCTCTCCCTGCCGGTACAGGGACTGACCGGAGGTTCCCAGCCTGTCATCGGTTATAATTACGGAGCACAGAAGTACCGTCGGGTGAAACAGGCAATCCGCTTTACGGCGATAGTGGGTTTTGTGTATACCACGGCGGCATGGTGGGTGATTTTCAGGCACCCCCATTTCCTGATTACACTGTTTACCAATGATACTGCCATGATAGAGCCGGGAGCGGAGGCGTTACGATTGTATTTCTTCGGTTTTTTCTTTATGGCATTCCAGTTTGCGGGGCAGTCCGTTTTTACGGCGGTGAAGGACGCGAAGCATGCCGTGTTCTTTTCCCTGCTCAGAAAGGCGATTATTGTAGCGCCGTTGACCGTGCTTTTGCCGAGGCTGGGGTATGGTGTGCAGGGAGTGTTTATGGCGGAACCGATTTCTAACGCCATAGGGGGACTGGCGTCTTTTATTACCATGTATATTACGGTATACAGAAGGCTGCCCGTTGACGAAAACAAAGGATGAATATACGAGGGGAAAAGAGGATGAAGCAGATTTTACGGGGATTGCAGCATATTACAGAGGCATTGGCTTTGTTTGCGGTGGGCAACAGTATTGTGCTTTCCAAATTAGGAGGGACGGCGGCTTTTTTGTGGCTGGGGATTCCCCTTTTCATTTGGCTGAATATTTTTCCCTCCTTTTATAACAGAGGACTGCAAAGCGGCAGAATCAAAAATTGTGCCGACGGTTGTGAACTGCTCCGGTTGTTTTTGTTTTCCACCGTAATGTCCGCAGTGTTTTCACTTTTCGGCTGGCTGGGCAAGCTGCCCTGCAGCGGACTGGTGGACGAGCCGGTGATGTGGATTTTGAATACACTGGTGATTTTTCTGATGGAACTGATTGTATTTTGGAACGGCATGATTCGCATTTACGTTTCTTCGGTGCAGCTTGGAATCCGCTGGCGGGTTATCGGCGCGCTGTGCGGCATGATTCCGGTAGTGCATTTAGTGGTTTTGGGAATTTTACTTCATACCGTGGAAAAGGAAGTAAAGACGGAGAATGACAAGCTGATTTTAAACGCAAAGAGGCAGCAGAACCTCGTGTGCCGGACAAAGTATCCGCTGCTTCTGGTACACGGAGTGTTTTTCAGGGATTACCGGTATTTTAATTACTGGGGGCGTGTCCCGGCGGAACTGCAAAAGAACGGCGCCGTTATTTTTTACGGAAACCACCAGTCTGCGTCCTCGGTGGCTGACAGCGGCAGGGAGCTTGCGGAAAGGATTCGGGAAATTATCCGTACCACGGGCTGTGAAAAGGTCAATATTATTGCCCATTCCAAGGGAGGACTGGACTGCCGTTATGCAATCTCCAAGGAGGGGGCTGCGCCCTATGTGGCGAGCCTCACGACCATAAATACTCCCCACAGGGGCTGCGAGTTTGCGGATTATCTTTTGTCCAAAATTCCGGAGGCACAGAAACAGGCGGTGGCAAAGGCGTACAATGCAGCGCTGAGAAAATTCGGGGACAGCAATCCGGATTTTCTGGCGGCGGTTTATGATTTGACGGCGGCGTCCTGCGCAAAGATAAATGA
Organism: uncultured Acetatifactor sp.; assembly: GCA_934426825.1. Lineage (GTDB taxonomy): Bacteria > Bacillota > Clostridia > Lachnospirales > Lachnospiraceae > Acetatifactor. Next base: position 6,423 of record CAKRYI010000003.1, read on the forward strand.
GGAAGTACAAAATGCGGACGGAGTTTTTTATCAGAGCGTCGGTTCGAAATTAAGCCGTGCAGCGGGCGGGAGATTTCCGTTAAATTTTTCCTATCAGCTTGTTCATTATTTTGACGGCAAAAATGACGGACTGGTGGGAGAGAAATCTTTTCCCTGGGGAGAAAAGTACCGTTTCCTCACAGCTTCCGGTAACAGAGGAATTTCCCACGGCGATATGATTGACTTAAATCGGGAGAATTTTGACGGCTTTGACGTGCGGGAATTTTATGTACAGCTTGTGGATGAATTACGGCAGATGGGATTGTAAGAGAGTGACTGACGTGATAAAATAAAGGCATATAAAAGTAGTACAAGTGGTCCCGTGATTTTCGGACAGAAAGGATGGACAGCAGGATGGACGAGTATTTACAGCACCTTACCACCGAGAACCCCAATCCGAACTCGGCGGATATTGACTTATGCAGTACGGAGGAAATACTGCGGATTATCAATCAGGAGGACAAACAGGTACCGCTTGCGGTAGAGAAGGCAATACCGGAGATTACCGTTGCGGTGGATGAAATTGCAAAGCGGTTGAAAAAGGGTGGACATCTTTTCTATTTTGGCGCCGGAACTTCCGGCAGACTGGGCGTTCTGGACGCATCGGAGTGCCCGCCCACCTACGGAGTGAATCCCGAACTGGTACAGGGATATATTGCAGGCGGCGACAGCGCCCTCAGAGTCCCGTCCGAGGGATGTGAGGATGATGAGGAACAGGGCAGAAGAGAGGCTGATGAACACCAAATCGGCGTAGCGGACGTGGTGGTCGGAATCACTGCCAGCGGACGTGCCCCCTATGTGGTCGGAGTGGTAGACCGGGCAAAAGAATTGGGAGCATATACCGTGGGTGTTGTGACCAATGCCAACAGTATTTTGAGTGAGCATGTGGATGTCTGCATTGCAGCGCAGGTGGGAAATGAAGTGGTGACAGGTTCCACCCGGATGAAGTCCGGCACGGCGCAGAAACTGATTTTGAATATGCTGTCCACGGCAACCATGATAAAGCTGGGCAAAGTGTACAGTAACCAGATGGTGGATTTGCGTGCCACCAATGAAAAGCTACGGGAACGAGCTGTCCGGATTTTCTGTACGGTTACGGAGGCGGACGAAGAGACGGCTCACAAGTATCTGGATTTGTCCGGCAAGGACACCAAACTGGCGATTTTAATGTACTGCACCGGTCTTAATAAGGACGAGGCGAGTGCGCTGATAGAGAAAAATGACGGATTTTTGAGGGGGGCTTTGGAGGAAGGCAGGAAGGAGAAATAGCCTATGAGGACAGTGATTGGTCTGGAGCAGATTGCAAATTATGGGAATCTGTTTGCCGGTAAGCGGATTGGTCTGATTACGAACTTTACCGGAGTGCTTCCTGATTTGTCGAAAGATTCCGTGGATGTGTTTGTGGAACAGGGGTATCATGTGGAAAAGATATTTACGCCGGAACACGGACTGTACGGCGCAAGTGCCGGAGAGGCGGTGGATGACTGTGTGCACCCCAAGTACCGCACACCGGTGATTTCCCTGTACGGACAGCATAGAAAGCCGAATGATGAGGATTTGGAAGGCGTGGACATGCTGGTCTATGATATTCAGGACGTGGGACTTCGATATTATACCTATGTTTACACCATGTGCTACGCTTTGGACAAAGCGGCGGAAAAGGGGATTCCTTTTGTGGTGCTGGACAGACCAAATCCTTTGGGAAATACCATCCGTGGGCCGAAAATGGCGGCAGACTGTCACAGCTTTGTGGGAGACTATGAACTGCCCATGCGGTATGGGCTGACTGCCGGAGAGATGGCGGCATTTTATTTGAAATATACCGGGAAAAAAGCGGATTTGACGGTGATTCCCTTACAGAATTATTCGGCGGATATGACATTTCCCCAGACCGGACTGTTGTGGAATGTACCCTCTCCTTCGCTTCCCACCTACGAGGGAACGCTGTGCTATGTAGGCGGCTGTCTTTACGAGGCAACCAATATCAGCGAGGGAAGAGGCAGCGCAAAGCCGTTTCAAATGTACGGAGCGCCGTTTATCGATATGGATAAGCTCTACGAGGACGTAAAAGCAGAGTGGAAGGAGGATTCCGTTGTATTCCGCAGACGCGCCTTTATCCCCGGCTTCAGCAAACATCAGGGACAGGTCTGCTACGGACTGGAATTTTTCCCGGTGAAAGAATATTGTGATTTCCTGCCGCTTGCATTGATTACCATGAAAGCCATAGCGGCAAGATACCCGGAAAAGACAGAGTTTTATCATTTAAAAGAGGACGGACCCTTTGAGAGACTGGAAGTGTTGTCCGGCAACAAATTGGCGGCGGCATATATCCGGGGTGAAATCTCCATGGCGGATATGCAGGAAATGTGGCGCGTGGAAGATGTTGCCTTCGCGGAGTATGTGCGTGATGTGAGAATGTATCATTGAGAGACAGGTGAGGTAGAACATGTATAGCATTGGAATGGACGGCGGAGGAACGAGAACCAGACTGGCAGTGTTTGAGGGAGCAAAAGAATGTTTCCGCTGTGAGACCGGCGGAATCAATTACAACAGTTTTTCAGCGGAAGAAATCCGGGCGCATTTGGCAGAGGCAGTTTCCGAAATGGTACAGAGCGGCTTTCCCGTTGCAGACTGTGAGGGCGTGGGTATCGGAGCCGCAGGCGTCAGCAATCCTGAAGCGGCGCCTTTTCTGCAGCAGGTGCTTAGGGAACTTGGTTTTACCTGCCCAGTGGTGGTGGAAGGAGATCAGGACGCGGCACTGGCAGGAGCAGTCGGAACGGGAGCCGGGATTTTGCTGATTGCGGGAACCGGTTCTGTGTGCGTGGGCAAGGACGAAAAAGGCAACAAGTATCGCAGCGGCGGATTCGGGCATATCATTGACGATGCCGGAAGCGCCTACGTTGTGGGACGGGATATACTGACGGCAATCGTCCGGGCGGAGGACGGGAGAGGAACAGAAACCGCATTGCGTGCTCCGGTTTTTGAGGCATTGCAGGTGAAGGATACCGGAGAACTGATTTCCTATGTATACAGCAGTGACAGAACCAAAAAGGATATTGCCGCATTGGCAGTCTGCCTGAGCGAAAAACTGATTCTTAAAGATACTGTGGCGGGAGAGATTGCAAGACATGCCGTGGAGGAACAGGCATTGCTGGTGCAGGCGGTGCTGCGGAAGATGGGTGCTCTTGATGCGTCAGAGAAAGAAAAGAAGGCGATTCCCTTATTGTTGGAAGGTGGATTGATTCTAAAGAATAAAATCGTGAATACTATGTTTTGGGAGAAATTAAAAGAGAAGAATCTTCCGGTTTGTCCGGCAAAAAAGAGCAGAGATGCCGCATACGGCGCATCCACGTTTGTATGATTTTAAGTTTTTGGTAAACAAATAAATTTATATAAAAGGAGGGTGTTTCTATGGGATATTTATCGGGTAAAACAGCAATTATTACAGGTGCGGGAAAAGCAGTACTGAGTGACGGAAGATGTGGTTCCATCGGCTACGGTATTGCGACAGCCTATGCCAAAGAGGGTGCCAATCTGGTAATTACCGGACGGAATGTGCAGAAGTTAGAGGATGCCAAAGCGGAACTGGAGGAAAAGTACGGAATCAAAGTTTTGGCGGTTCAGGCGGACGTACATGCCGGGGCTGACAACGAAGCCGTGGTGCAGAACGTGGTAAAGCAGGCGGTGGATGCCTTCGGCGATATTCATGTCCTTATCAACAATGCGCAGGCGTCCGCCTCCGGTGTGACACTGGCGGATCACACGACAGAGCAGTTTGATTTGGCAATGTATTCCGGCCTGTATGCAACCTTCTATTATATGAAGGCATGCTATCCTTATCTTGCAAAGACCAAGGGCTCCGTTATCAACTTTGCCTCCGGTGCGGGATTGTTCGGCAACTACGGACAGTGCGCCTACGCTGCCGCAAAAGAGGGAATCCGCGGACTGACCCGTGTGGCTGCTACGGAGTGGGGAAAAGATGGTATCAACGTCAATATTGTCTGCCCCCTTGCATGGACTTCACAGCTTGAAAAGTTTGAGCAGGCATATCCGGATGCGTTCAAGGCAAATGTAAAAATGCCGCCCATGGGACATTTCGGAGATTCCGAACTGGAGATAGGACGTGTCTGTGTACAGCTTGCGTCACCGGATTTCAAATATATGTCAGGAGAGACCATAACGCTGGAAGGCGGCATGGGGCAGAGACCGTAATTCATGTGGATAATTGTGTGTACTGTGATTATTGCCGTGATTTTCGGCGGTGATATGTGGATAAAAAACCGGATAGAGCGCACCGAAGCGGAAGGCAAAACAAGAAAAATACTGGGTGGCAGACTAATCATCGGAAAACATCACAACCGTGGGGCGATTTTGAATCTGGGACAAAAGAATAGACTGTTGGTGGCGTGTGTTTCCGTAGCTATGACAGGGGTGATGTTTGTTCTGTTTGTGCTCAGTCTGGGAAGACACGGTAACGGACTGCTTAGGGTGGCGCTCTCCATGATACTCGGAGGCGCATTCAGCAACACTTATGACAGACTGAAACGGAAATATGTGGTAGATTATGTGAGTTTTAACACGCCGGGAAAGTATTTCAAACGGGTGATATTCAATATTTCCGATTTCTGTATTATAATAGGCGCATTGCTGGCGACCTTTGCGGTCGGACGGTAAGGTAATCTGGGCGGTGGTTTACAGCAGAGAATCGCAGTCTGGCGGTAGTATGGGGATTGGCTTACAGCAGAGACATGCTGGCGGACAAGGCTGCCCGTGATACCAAAGAAAAAAGACAACAGGAGGAAACGTTATGAGACACAAAGGAAAAAAGATGGCAGGGTGTCTGCTGTTAATGGCGGCGATGCTGGCTGGAATGACGGCATGCGGGGACAAGGCATCGGACACGGAGAGCACTGTGCAGGAGAGTTCGCAGACAGAGATGGTTAAAGAAGAGAGCAGCAGTGCAGAGGAAAGTACGGAAGAGGTAAAAGAGACGGAAAACGTGAAAGTTACTGCGGCAGATGCGGCAATGGTACTGCATATTACCATTAACCCGGAACTTAATCTGTTTGCGGACAGGGACGGCACCGTTTTAGCGGTGGAGTACGTCAATGATGACGCAAAGGACGCCTTTTCCGATATAGAGTTAGCCGGAATGGATGTAACAGATGCGGTAAAACAGGTTGTTTCCACATCTGTGGAGAAAGGATATTTACAGGACGGAAAGCAGATAACCGTTGAAATGGCAAAGGGAGAGGCAGAAGAGGCGGAAGCCTTGCCCGCAGAGCTGTCGGAACAGATAACCGCATCCGTGCAGGAAGCATTGGCGGAGGAAGAGATTACCGTACAGCTTGCGCTGTCCGTGGAAGGCGAGAAACAGACGGCAGTGGAAATCAAACCGGAAAAAGCGGCGACGGAAGAAAGCACCGGCTCTCAGACAGATGAATCGGCACAGGTGACGGAATCACAGGCGGCAGAACCGAAGGCTTCCGAAGTTCAGCCGGAGGAGCCGAAAGCCTCCAACCCCTGCAAGACCTGCGGAGGCACCGGAAAATGTGATGAGTGTAAGGGAGACGGCTACCGTGGTTCGGGATATACTGTATCCTGTCCGAGATGCCACGGCTCTTTGACGGAGACCTGCATTTACTGCGACGCTTCCGGCAACAGTAAGAAACATGAGGGAACCTGTGATTTCCCGAATTGTATGGGTGCCCATGTATATGCCTGCACCATTTGTAACGGTGGTTCCACTCCCGTGGTGTGTGAAAGCTGCGGCGGAAGCGGCAACTGTTCCTCCTGCGGAGGCACCGGAGTACAATAAATAGAGCCAGAAAAAGAAACCCCGCCTGTGATTGATTTCATATATGCCCGGAAAACCGGGTGGAATTTAATCACAGGCGGGGTTTTATGTTGTTCTTAACAGATTCCGGGATTTCTGTTTTATGCCGTAATCACGGTTCCGGTCTTTCCCTTGATAGCGTCTTTTACGCACTGCATGGAGGTAATCAGAACCTTGCCGCTCGGAACTTTTTCCAGATAAGCAATAGCAGCTTCGATTTTGGGAAGCATGGTGCCGCTCTCAAACTGGTTGTCTGCAATGTAGTTCTGCGCTTCCTGTACCGTCATGGAAGAAATCGCTTCCTGTTTGTCGGTACCGTAGTTTTTATAAACGCATTCAACATTCGTCAAAATAATCAGCTCGTCTGTCTTTAATTCCGCAGCAAGTTTACCAGCAATCGCGTCTTTCTCGATAACAGCGGAGGCGCCTTTCAGTGCGTGTTTCTGCTCAATGACAGGGATTCCGCCGCCACCGCAGGCGATAACGACCTGATCTGCATCTGCAAGAGTGCGGATAGCTTCGATTTCCACAATGTCAATGGGCTTGGGAGCTGCAACCACTCTGCGGAAACCTTTGCCGGGATCTTCTTTGACATAATTGCCCTTTTTAATCTCGACCTCTGCATCTTCCTTGGACATATAGCGGCCGATAACCTTGGTGGGCTCGTAGAAAGCCTCGTCGTAAGGGTCAACCGTAACCTGCGTCAGAATGGTGCTGACCGGTTTGGAGATACCTCTGTCCAACAGTTCGGCGCGCAGGGAATTCTGAATGTCGTAGCCGACATAACCCTGACTCATGGCGGAACAGATACACATGGGGGCGGGAGTGTAATCAATGTATACACGGCGCAGCTCTGTCATGGCTTTATGTATCATGCTGACCTGAGGACCGTTGCTGTGGGTGATGGTAAGCTGATAATCTTCCTCCACCAAATCAGCCAGTGCTTTTGCGGTTATTTTTACTGCATCCCACTGCTCTGTGGTGGTGTAACCGAGAGCGTCATGTCCGAGGGATACAACTACTTTCTTTTTGCTCATAATTAAGTACCATGCCTTTCTGTAACCTGTAATGCACAGGCGCATTCATTTGCTTTATTTTATCACATTTTCGACGGAGTGTACAGAATGAAGTTGACCAATCACGTCCTCCAATACCTGAAAATAGTTTTCAAAAGTTTTGCGGCAGCAGCCGGGGTCATTGATTACAATTCCTTTGCTGCGCAGGCCAATCAGGGAAAAGCCCATTGCCATGCGGTGGTCGTCGTAAGTTTCCACCAAAGAGGGCTTTGGGGAACCCGGATAGATGGTGATACTGTCCCCGGTTTCGTCGCAGCGGATGCCCATTTTGCCAAGCTCTGTCACGATGGCGTGGATGCGGTCGCTTTCCTGAAAACGGATATGCCCGATACCGGTGATGGTGGTGGGACTGTCCGCAAAAGGCGCAATGGCGGCGAGGGTAATCGCCTGATCGGAGCAGGCGGACATATCTGCCGTCACACCGTGATACCACTGCGCGGCGGGCGGTTCCAACAGGATACCGTACTCCGATTCTGTGGCACGACAGCCCATTTGTTCCAAAATCCGTATAAATGCCACATCTCCCTGCAGAGAATTAAAATGAACATGACGCACGCACACGGGAATGTGTAACAGCGGAACCATGGCATAAAAGTAACATGCCGCCGATACATCCGGCTCAATGCGGTATTTTTGTGCATGGTAGTGCTGTCCTTTTTTAATAAGGAAAGTATCGGGGGCAGTCTGTACTGCGGTAACGCCGAACTGTTCCATCATAAGAAGGGTCATTTTAATGTATGCCATACCGTGAGTTCCCTTGATTTGAATACTGAAATCTTCGCCGGACAGGCATGCCGCAATCAGAAGGGCGCTCAAAAACTGGCTGCTGTGGGCAATATCAACGCTAATGGATGATTGGCCGAAACCATGGCTTTTTATGGTAAACGGGAAATATCCTTCCGGTGTGTTGTCGGGGTAAGTGATTTCACACCCCAATTCTTTTAGGGAATCAAGCAACGGCGCCATGGGGCGTCTGCGCATTTGCGGGGACGCATCCATATGATAAGTTCCATGGGATACGCCGAGGTAGGCGGAAAGAAAGCGGGCGGCGGTTCCTGCGCTTCCCACATACAGGGAGACTTCCTTTTTTGGAACCCTGCCTCCGAAACCCGTGACGCTTATGTTTTTGCTGTCCTCGTCCACTACCGTCTCGAAGCCCAGCTCCTGCACACATTTTAAAAAGTGTCTGGAATCATCACTGAACAGGACGCCCTGCAATTCGGAGGTGCCGTCCGCTAACGTGGCAAGCAGCAGGGCGCGGTTTGTAATGCTCTTGGAGCCGGGGACATCCACGGTGAGGAAGGGCTCCCGGCATACGCTGCCGTATATGGTGGGAACGCTGTAGGTTTCCAAAAGCTGTTCCTTTTGACTGGTGCTGTTTTGTTCGTTTGTCATATCAGTGGATTCCTATCTTTTTTGTTTTGATTTTTGTGGTTGTCGGACGAAAATTGTGTAAATACCGTCCCAGACAGTTATATTGGCTTCTCTCAGTATAAGACAGTGTCCGTCGGTTTGTCAAAAAAAATAAAATTTCCTACTTGACAGATAGGAATATGGGGAGTAATATGAATTCATGATTTCCTATATGGATTCTAGGAAATAAAAACAGTGCAGGGGAAGCACGGAAACGGAGAGGATTATGAGCAGAATTTATAACAGTGCAACGGAACTGATTGGACACACACCTTTGTTGAAGGTAAATAATTATGCAAAAGAGAAAAATGTTGAAAATGTAGAGCTTCTGGCAAAACTGGAGTATCTGAATCCGGCGGGAAGCGTCAAGGACAGAATTGCTCTTGCCATGATTGAGGATGCGGAGAAGAAAGGAATTTTAAAGGAAGGTTCCACCATCGTTGAACCCACCTCCGGAAATACCGGAATCGGTCTTGCCAGTGTTGCGGCAGCAAAAGGCTACCGAACCATTCTTACCCTTCCAGAGACCATGAGCGTGGAGCGCAGAAATCTGTTAAAAGCTTACGGCGCAGAGCTGGTGCTGACAGAGGGCGCAAAGGGAATGAAGGGTGCTATTGCCAAAGCCGAGGAACTGGAGAAAACCATTCCCGGAGCCGTAATTTTAGGTCAGTTTGACAATCCGGCAAACCCTGCGGCACATACGGCAACCACCGGCCCCGAAATCTGGGAGGATACGGACGGAAAGGTTGATATTTTTGTGGCAGGCGTCGGTACCGGCGGTACAGTAACCGGAATCGGACAGTATCTGAAATCTAAGAATCCGAATGTTAAAATCGTGGCAGTGGAGCCGAAGGACTCACCGGTACTTTCCGGCGGACAGCCCGGACCCCACAAATTACAGGGAATCGGTGCAGGTTTTGTACCCAAGGTACTGGATACACAGGTTTACGACGAGGTATTTACCGTAACTACGGAGGAGGCATATTCCACCGGCAGACTGATAGCACATAAAGAGGGAATTTTGGTGGGAATTACTTCCGGCGCAGCACTATATGCGGCAACGGAAATTGCAAAACGTCCCGAAAATGCAGGGAAAACCATTGTGGCACTGTTACCGGATTCCGGCGACCGTTATTTGTCCACTCCCATGTTTACAGAAGGCTGAGTCCTGTGGTAGAATGTTCGCAAATGCAGTCGGAAAAACGGCTGGGGAATAGAAAGGTGCGGATTCATGGAAACCATTATTCAAATTCAGAATGTTACCAAGACATTCGTTGGAAAGGACAATCAGGTGGAAGCCCTGAAAGGAATCTCCTTAGATATTCAGAAGGGTGACATATATGGTATTATCGGCATGAGTGGAGCCGGAAAATCCACGTTGGTGCGTTGCCTGAACTTTTTGGAAAGACCCACGACGGGAACGGTTTTGGTGGAAGGGCAGGATTTATCTGCCTTATCGGAAAAGGAACTGCGCGGTGTTCGCAAAAACATTGCAATGATTTTCCAGCATTTCAATCTTTTGATGCAGAGAAACGTGGTTGACAATGTTTGCTTCCCTATGGAAATTGCGGGAGTAAACAGGGCGAAGGCAAAACAGCGTGCAATGGAATTATTGGAGATTGTCGGATTAAAGGAAAAGGCGGAGAGCTATCCGTCCCAGCTTTCCGGCGGACAGAAGCAGCGTGTTGCCATTGCAAGAGCGCTGGCAAACAATCCAAAGATTCTGCTTTGCGATGAGGCAACCAGTGCTTTGGACCCGACAACGACCAAGTCCATTTTGAAGTTATTGCAGGATATTAACAGAGAGTACGGAATTACCATTGTAATTATCACCCACGAGATGGCAGTGGTGCAGGAAATCTGCTCCCATGTGGCGATTATTGACGGAGGCGTTTTGGCAGAGCACGGTACCGTGGAGGAAGTGTTCTCAAGACCTAAGAGTCAGGCAGCCAAGAAACTGGTGTTTATGGTGGGCGCAAGAACGGAGCATATGCAGAGCAAACACTGTATCCGCATTGTTTTCAACGAAAATTCTTCCTTTGAGCCGGTGATTGCCAATATGGTGTTAGAATGTAAGGCACCCGTCAATATTCTCTTGGCAGATACCAAGGATATCGGCGGCGTGGCACACGGACAGATGATTTTACAGCTTCCGGAGGATGAGACAGTGGCAAACAAGATGATTCACTACCTCACGGAAAGAAAATTGACAGTGGAGGAGTTGGATTCATATGTGGGATAAGACAGTAATAATGATGTTGGTAGAAGGAACTTATATCACTTTGTATATGACACTGGTTTCCACCATTCTTGCCTATGCATTAGGGCTCCCCATGGGAATCATTCTGGTGGTGACGGCGCCGGACGGGCTGAAACCCAATAAGGTGATTTACAAAATTTTGGATGTTATAGTAAATATTGTGCGAAGCATACCGTTTTTGATTCTGGTGATTGAAGTCATTCCCGTGACCCGCGCGATTGTGGGAAAAAGCTACGGACCTACGGCAACACTGGTGCCGCTTACCTTGGCGGCAGCTCCTTTCATTGCTCGTATGGTGGAGTCCTCTCTCAGGGAGGTAGACAAGGGTGTGATTGAAGCCGCACAGAGTATGGGCGCAGGGCTTTGGACGATTATCTGGAAAGTAATGCTTGCAGAATCCAGAACCTCCCTGATTGTGGGAGGAACCATTGCACTGGGAACCATTCTAGGATATTCCGCAATGGCAGGTGCCGTCGGCGGCGGCGGACTGGGTGACATTGCCATCCGTTACGGATATTACCGGTACCAGACAGACATTATGCAGGTGACGGTTATCCTTTTGGTGGTATTGGTGCAGATTATGCAGGTAATTGGCATGCGCCTTTCCAAAAAACTGGACCGCAGGGCACAGTAAGATTTATTTTCATACGATTGATAATGCCTGCACAAGCAGGATATTTCAATAAAAAAGATATAGAAAAGATACGATTCAGGAGGAGAAAAATTATGAAGAAAAGAGTATTGGCACTGATAGCTGTGACTGCACTGGCAGCAGGTGTGCTGACCGGATGCGGCAGCAAAGGAACCGATGACAAGACAATCAAGGTGGCTGCATCAGCAGTTCCCCACGCAGAGATTTTAGAGCAGGCAAAACCGATTTTGGCAGAGCAGGGATATACCTTGGAGGTACAGATTTTTGACGATTATGTACAGCCCAACGAAGTGGTAGAGTCCGGTGATTTTGATGCAAACTATTTCCAGCACACTCCTTATCTGGAGAGCTTTAATGAGGAGAAAGGCACTCATCTGGTAAATGCAGGTGGCATCCATTACGAGCCTTTCGGTCTTTATCCCGGAAAAGAGAGCGACCTTGCAAACATTGACAATGCAACCATTGCCATTCCCAATGACACCACCAATGAGGCGCGTGCTCTTTTACTGCTGCAGGATAACGGATATATCACCGTAAAAGAAGGCGCAGGTCTTACCGCAACCATCAATGACATCGTGGAGAACCCTCACAATATCCAGTTTGTTGAGCTGGAGGCTGCACAGATTCCCAGAACATTGCAGGATGTTTCCTTCGGTGTCCTGAACGGTAACTACGCAATGGAAGCAGGACTGACAGTGGCAAATGATGCTCTGCTGTACGAGAGTGACGAGTCCGAGGCTGCTGCAACTTATGTAAATATCGTTGCAGTAAAAGAGGGAAATGAGAACTCCGCAAAAACCAAGGCTCTGGTAGACGCTCTGAAATCAGATACCATCAAAAAGTATATCAATGACACCTATAACGGAGGAGTAATCCCTTACAAATAAGTAATGGTGTGAATAAGTGTCGAATGTTTTATAGAAAGGTATGGGTATAACAATGAAAATCTCGACAAAAGGCAGGTATGCGGTGCGGGTCATGCTGGACCTTGCGCTGAACAACACGGGAGAGTGTATTAAGGTAAAGGAAATTGCCAACAGACAGGGTATTTCAGAAAAATATCTGGAGCAGATTATAGCTGTTCTGAATAAAGCCGGATATGTGAAGAGTGTCCGGGGCGCTCAGGGCGGTTATCGGATCGCCAAGGAGCCCAAGGAGTACACTGTTGGCATGATTCTTCGCCTGACAGAAGGCTCTCTGGCACCGGTTGCCTGTCTGGAGGAGGGCGCGGACGAGTGCGAGCGCTGCGATACCTGTGAGACATTGGAAGTATGGAAAAAACTCTACGACGCCATCAATAACGTGGTGGACAATGTGACACTGGCAGACCTCGTGGAGCAGCGTCAGCGGCGAATGGAAAATCTGGATTACAGCATTTAGCCCATATCAGAATTTAATCAAGGTAAAAAAGAAATCACCCTGCAGGTCATGTACCTGCGGGGTGATTTTTGATATGCGCCGAATGGCGCGCAGTTTCAGTTTTTTAGCGTTGGGAAAACTCACAGAGCCCGTTCCTTACTTCTAAAGTGTCAATTAATTGACGTTCGCCGGGGATACGGCGGTATATTTCGATAGTTCCTATGGCAGTGCCGCCGGCGCGGAGCGGATGTTTGGATTTTTCTCCGTCGGGGGATTCGTAATCCAAGTGCATAAGCTGTTCTTTGGGGCAGCTCATGGATATTTTTATGACGGAGGTTTTGTTCTGCGCCATGATATGCCAGATAAATCGCTTGGTGGTGGCAATGGTTTTCCACTTGCAGCGGGACATGGTGCCGGGTCTTGCAAAGTTAAATTCGTAATCTTCCCCGGTATAGGTGAGCTGAATCATCAGTCTGCGCCGCAAGGGAAAACATAAAAGTCTGGGGCTGCATCCGTCAACGGCAAGGGCGGAATGCTTTAACGGTTTGCCGGTGCGTCGGCTGAATAATTTACAGGATGCAAGCTGTAACCATGGGGAATTGTAATTGCGCCCCCAGTGCTTGTCCGCATAACCGTAGCTGTTCTCCTCGGACACCTCATAGGTGATTCCGTCCAAAGAGACGGTGCCGCGGAATAAGGTGCGGATTCCCTCCCCGTGCCAGAAACTTTCCAAGGCGTTGAGAGCCGTAAAAAAGCGGTTGGCAATAAAGCCTGTGTGGCAGGCAATGTCTTTCTGTACTTCCAAATCCCATTCCATATATCCAGAGTCCGTCATAAGAGAGCGGTGTCTCGCCTCGTTTTCGGACACATCCACAAAACCGGCAATGCGGTTTTCGCTGAACATGCAATCCTCCACCTCAATGTGGAGAGGGCGCTGTGCTACCCGCATGGAGGTGATGGGGTAAAAAGCATGCAGTTGTTTGCCCGGATTTCCGTCAGCATCAGGAAAAACGCCGACCTTTACCATCACATAGGAGGGCTTCATCCCCCTCTTTTTAAAATATGGGTGTTGTCCTAAAATGGGCTGGGATCCGCCCAGCGCGGGATTAATGACAAAATATTCCACAAAAAAAGTGCGTTGCTCGCCGGTGTCGGGCTGAACTCCCTGAAAGGAGTGCCACCAGCGCAGATACCCTTTTTTGGCAAGAGAGCCGCACAACATATAAGCATTTCTATCCGAATCAAATCTATTCATTGGTAAATCCAATCTCCCTTGTAGGGAAAACAGCTATATCTCGTAGTATATGAGACTATTATAATACTATATCTTGTAAATGACAATAGTGTCGGAGCAAAAACAGTAAAAAATATAAGGATTTTTCGGGGGATACAGACATGAAAAATGAGCAAGAAAGAACGGGTGAAAGAACAAAATAATACATTGCACTCTGAAATTGCCTCGTTTATACTCGGTAGCGTGAAAATGATGGATTCAGAGCAGGCACAGCCTGTATCAGACCGTGAGGATATATAGAGAGGAAAGGTGTGTAAAAAGATATGACGAAGGATATGACACAAGGGTCACCCATGAAATTGATTTTAAGTTTTTCAATACCCATTTTATTCGGCTCTCTTTTTCAACAGTTTTATAATATTGTAGATACCATGATAGTGGGAAGGTTTCTGGGAGTGGACAGTCTGGCGGCAGTCGGTGCCACCGGTTCGGTCTGCTTTCTGACAATCGGTTTCTGCATGGGTGTGTGCAGCGGGTTTGCCATTCCCCTTTCCCATAAATTCGGTGCGCAGGATTATCCGGGACTCAGAAAGTATGTGGCGAACTGTGTGTGGCTTTCCATTCTCTTTTCCGTGGTACTGACGGCACTCACCGTTATTTTGTGCCGGGATGTGCTGGTGTGGATGAGAACACCGGAAGACATTATTGACGGGGCGTATGATTATTTGATTATTATTTTCTGGGGAATCCCTACGGTATTTTTGTACAACATGGTGGCGGGCATTATCCGTTCTTTAGGAGACAGCAAAACACCGGTGTTTTTCCTGATTTTATCCTCGATTATCAATGTGGTACTTGACTTATTCTTTATTTTGAATTTAAATATGGGAGTAGCGGGTGCTGCGTGGGCAACGGTGATTGCACAGGGTGTGTCGGGAGTTGCCTGTCTGTTCTATATGATTAAAAAGTTTGACATTCTGCACATACAAAAGGGAGAATGGAAAGCGGATTCTCATATGATGGGAGTGCTCTGCGGAATGGGAATCCCCATGGGACTTCAGTATTCCATTACAGCTATCGGAAGCGTTATCCTGCAAGGTGCTACAAATACGCTGGGTTCCCTGGCGGTGGCATCCATTACGGCAGGTTCCAGAATTGCCAACATCCTGGGATGCCCGTTTGATGCCATGGGAACGACAATGGCTACCTACGGCGGTCAGAACATAGGGGCAAAGAAACTGGAGAGAATCGGAACAGGCTTAAAGGAATGTATCAAATTAGGAATCGGATATTCCGTCATTGCTCTGGGGATTACCCTGCTTTTCGGAAAATATCTTGCATTGTTGTTTGTGGATTCCTCAGAGATAGAAATTATTGCTAACGTGCAGACCTTTTTGATTTTTAATACGGCGGCGTACAGTCTGCTTGCATTGGTAAATATTATACGGTTTTTGATTCAGGGAATGGGATTTTCCAAATTCGCTATTCTGGCGGGGGTACTGGAGATGATTGCAAGGTCCTTGGTGGCGGTCACACTGGTTTCACCCTTGGGTTATTTAGGCGTGTGTCTGGGCAATCCCATGGCGTGGGTGTTTGCCGATATTTTCCTGATTCCGGCTTATTTTCATGTGATGAAGGTTGTGCGGGGACGATTTGAACGGGGAGAGGAAATGTAATTATGAATATTCTAACAGTGGAGAATATTTCGGTCAGATTCGGAGAAAGAAAAATATTTGCAAATGCCGGTTTTTATCTTCAGGAGGGAGAAAAAGCCGGTGTGATTGGTATTAACGGTACCGGAAAATCTACACTGTTGAAAATTATTGCCGGTCTGGAAGAACCGGACGAGGGAAGGGTCATTAAGGCAAATAACTGCGTGATTCGCTTTTTGCCGCAGAACCCGGTGTTTGGCGAGGAGGAAACCGTCCTGCAGGCGGTTTTGAGAGACAATGTGGACGAGCACCACAATGCAGACAGCGTGGAGGCTGAGGCGAAGAGCATGCTTACCAGACTGGGAGTGACGGATTTTTCCCAGCTCTGCGGACAGCTTTCCGGAGGACAGAGAAAACGCCTTGCACTGGTGTCCGTACTTTTGTCGCCGGCAGAGATACTGGTTTTGGATGAGCCTACCAACCACTTGGATAATGAGATGTCCGCGTGGCTGGAGGATGTGCTGAAAAAGCGCAAAGGGGCTGTGGTTATGGTAACCCATGACCGCTATTTTCTGGACAGTGTATCGGACAGAATTATTGAGATAGATAAAGGAAACATTTATTCCTACGAGGCAAATTATTCCGGTTATCTGGAACTCAAGATGCAGCGTGAGGAAATGGAGCGTGCCAGTGAGCGAAAGCGTGCCGGTATTCTCCGAAAAGAACTGGAGTGGGTGAGACGGGGCGCGCAGGCGCGTTCCACCAAGCAAAAAGCAAGACTGCAGCGGTACGAGGCATTAAAGGATATAAAAGCGCCGGAGCAGGATCAAAAGGTGGTGCTGTCCTCCGCATCCAGCCGTTTAGGCAGAACAACGGTGGAGTTAAACCATATTTCCAAAGTCTATGGAGACAAAGTTCTCATATCGGATTTTACCTATCTGTTCGGTAAAAATGACAGAGTAGGATTTATCGGTCCCAACGGAAGCGGAAAATCCACGCTGATGAAAATGATAATGGGACAGATTGCACCGGACAGCGGCAGCATTGAAATCGGACAGACCGTGAAAATCGGGTATTATGCACAGGAAATCGGGGACGATTTGATGAATCCGAACCGGAAAGTCATTGATTATATCCGGGATGTGGCGGAGTACGTGGATACCGGAGAGGGGAAGATAAGCGCATCGGCTATGCTGGAGAGATTCCTGTTTGCGGGCGAGAACCAGTATGGGCTTATGGGCAAACTTTCCGGTGGGGAGAAAAGAAGGCTGCACTTGTGCAGGGTGCTGATGGGAGCGCCGAATGTACTGATTCTGGACGAGCCTACCAACGATTTGGATATTGCAACATTGCAGATATTGGAGGACTATCTGGATCATTTTCAGGGCATTGTGATTGTGGTTTCCCATGACCGTTATTTTCTGGACAGAACCGTAAACCGGATATTTGCCATAGAAACAGGCGGGGTGCTGCGCCAGTATGAGGGCGGATATACGGACTATGTGAACCGCAGGGAGTGGGAAAATGCACAGGCTTCGGACAATACGGTAGCGTCCGCGGAAAAGAAAAAGCCGGGAACGGCGGAGCAGACTGAAAAAGAGGCAGATTCCGTAAGCAGTCAGAACTGGAAGAGCGGACAGCGGAAGAAACTAAAGTTTACCTATCAGGAACAAAAGGACTACGAAACCATAGAAAAAGATATTGCTGCTTTGGAGGCAAAAATAGAGCAGACGGAAAAAGATTCTTTAAAATATACCAGTGATTTTGTAAAGTTAAGTGAACTTGCCAAAGAAAAAGAAGAGGCGGAAAAATTGCTGGAAGAAAAGATGGAACGCTGGATGTATCTGGAAGATTTGGCGGCGAGAATTGAACGGGGAGAGACAGTGCAAAGCTAGGCACTGTTCTCCCTATTCTTCATCCTGATCCGCAGCAACCGCAGAAACCACGGATGATACCACTGCAACAATTACGGCAAACAGTATAACAAGCAAACCTCCGGCTAATACGATAAACATAGGCGTTTCTCCCTTGAATGGTTTAGTGATAATTCAGCTCTGGCAGAATAAACTCACGAACCAGCGCTACGCGCTTTTTTGCCTGCTGACGCAGGCGGTTCGTTCGTTATCGCGGAACAAAACCAAATGTCTGCTACGCAGCCGCTTGGTTTTGCTCTCGCGTATATTATACCACAAATGGCAAAAACTACAACAAAAAAGGTTGACAAATCGGTAAAACAGTTGTAAATTAACAATTACCCAATCAATTATTTCTTTTTATCGGGCGGTTCCGGCCCAAAGAACAATTTCCCTTTATAACTTTATTATTACAAGACAGGCAATACAAAACAGACAGGAGGGATGAGCAACACGGAAACTATTATCGTTCCGAACAGTACGACGGATGAACTGCAGAATCTGGTAAACGATTATATTACCCAAAAACAGTCCGCTTTGATGCAGATGAAGCGGGGAACATTGGGGAGAAGTGAATTTTTGACGGAGGCGAAGGCCTATATAGAAGCCCATTACCGTCACATGGACGGAAACAGGGCGGAAGAACTGCTCACGGCCTTTGAGCAATATATATTCGGGTATTCCAGACTTTCGCCGTTAATTGATGACCCTTTGATTTCGGACATAAGGGTTGTCAGTTTTGACAATATTCGTATCAAAAAGGAGGGCAAAAGGCAGGATGCGGGCATTGCTTTTGCCTCAGAAAAAGAGTACCGGCAGTTTATCGATTATGTGGCAACCAAAAATCAGGTCAACATTTCCAATCTCAATGCCATCCAACGGTTTACGGACACAGGCAGTCACCCGGATTTCATCTTACGGTTTACCCTCTCCATGCCGTTGGTCAACACCTACAGTGAACCATATCTCTGTATTCGCAAAGTTCCGAAAAAATTTCCACTGATAAATGAATTAATAGAAAAAGATATGATGGACAAAACTACGGCGGAGATGCTGATTCAAAGATTTAGACAAGGCTCCACGCTGATATGCGGTGGCAACTCGTCGGGAAAAACCACGCTGCTCAATGCTTTGAAAGAGACGCTCCCGGATGATGTGGCGGTTCTGATTACGCAGCAGGCAGATGAATTGACAACCCGGTTTCACCCGGACATTATGTTTTTGCACTCCCTTCCGGGTACAACAGAAAGTCAGGTGAATTACGATTTGCGGCATATCAGCATTGCCGGACTTACCATGGATGTGGATTTTTTCATTATCGGTGAGGTTAAGGGGGCAGAGTCTCTTTATCTGTTGAATGCGGCGTATACCGGGCAAATTTGTGCGGCAACCATTCATGCCCCATCTGCGGACAAGGCGCAGGACAAACTGGTGGATTATGCCATGTACGAAAGCCGATATACCCGAAATGAGTTAATGAAAATGATGGAATGTTTTCAAACACTGATTTATATGGAACATTATAAGGTGAAGGAGGTTTTCTTTTGCAATGGCTGGAATAAGGATAAAAATGCGATGGAGCTGGAAAGGATAATTTAGCGTATGATAATAAAGGGTGTTATTTTTTTGATGCTTTTTGCAGGATTTCTGTTATTTTTTCGTAGGGTCAGGTGGCTGCAAACGCTGAGAATACTAATGAAACAGACGGTTACGTCCATGGATGAGGCCTCCAGACAGCGGCTTTTAAAGAATCGGAAGGAATTATTGGAGATACAGACCACTTCATCCCTCTGGACAAAGATAGAGCAGGAACTGCATTATAGCGGGTTAATGCGCAGGTTTCCTAAACTGACGCCGGAAATGTTGGTGCTCATAAATGTGGTAACGGCAGCGGGAATCTTAATGATTGTTTTAGCATTGTCAAACAGTCTGTGGACGGCATTTGGGATGCTGGCGGTCTTTCTGCTCACGGAAGCCGCCTGTTTCGCAGTTTTAAAAATGCGCAATATGAAAAGCGTGGAACGCAATCTGTTAAAATTTCTGGATTTTCTTGGAAACTACAGTATCACCGCCGGAGAAGTCACCGGCATTTTCAACCAGGTAAGTAAATATGTGGAGGAACCGCTGAAAAGTGCTTTAGACGAGTGCAGTTATGAGGCACAGGTTACGGGGGATGTGAGCATGGCGCTTTTAGCCATGGCAGAAAAAATTGAAAATCGCCAATTTAAGGAACTGGTGCGCAATATGGAAATCAGTGCCCGCTATTGTGCGGATTTTACGTCACTGGTAAACAGCAGCAAAAAATCAGTGAGGGAATACCTGCGGGCGGGAGGGGAGAGAAGAACGGTGCTGCGGGAGGCCGGAATCAATCTGGCGCTTTTGGCAGGAATGTCGGGAATTATTATGGTTACAGTCAATCAGATGATAGACATCTCCATATGGGAAATTTTACTGTTCACACTGCCGGGGAGAATTGCGGTTGGAGTGCTTTGCGTGATTTTTCTGCTTTTTTTAAGACAGATTTACCGGATGAGCAAATAAAACAGGGTAATTAAACAGTGGTTATAAAAGCAATCCGCAGTATTTTCCATCATAGGGAATACAGACCTTGGAGAGGGTCTTTAAAAACTACTACTTTATCGTACGAGGTGAAAAAATGCGGCAAACGATATTAGTGATTTTTTTGAAGGTGCTGCCCGGATGCACTGCACTTTTGGTCTTTTGCCTGTTTGTGCTTCTTTCCGTGCAAAAGCCGGTGATTCGGATTCTAAAATCCTGTGAGGAATTTAGAGGACTGTTGAAGGAGCGGAGCAGAAACAGTAACTGGTATTACAAGACGGAGCTTTGGCTAAAAAGAAACGGTGCGTCTTATCATATGGGGAAATGGATTCATCCCACGGAATATCTGACGCTCCGAATAGTTCTTTCACTGGCGGGAGGAGTGGTATTGTCCGGTGTGTCTGCGGGATATGGGATACTGGCAGCAGGGATTTTATTCTGCTTGCCGGGGTGGATGATTTCCTATTTGAACAAACAGGATAACGTAAAACTGCTGCCGGAGATAAAGCTGGTATATCACGCACTGGAGATTCAGATTCGTGCAGGAGTGTACGTCACGGAGGCACTGGCGGAATGCTACGGAAGTGTGCAGAATGTGAGATTGCGGCAGGCGCTACTGGATTTGGCAGGCGATATTGTAATGAAGTCGGATATTTATGAGGCACTGGAGCATTTTCAGCAGAAGTTTGACAATCGCTACATCGATACTCTCTGCATTACCATTTTACAGGCGCTGGACTCCGGACAGGCAGTGGAACTGCTGGGGGATATTGCAGAGCAAATCAAGGATATGGAGGGCAGAGTGATGACGGCGCGGAAAAGTGCACTGGACAGGCGTATCACATTTTACCAGTTAGGTGTGCTGGCGGCAGTGCTGGGGGTGGTATTGTACGCATGTATTACGCATATGTACGCAGCGGCAATGAGGTTTTGAGGAAGAAATACTAAGTAAATGAAAGAAATGAGGATAATAAGAATGGATAAAAAGAGAAGAAATTTTATGGACGGTTGCAAAATTATCGGAGAAAAAATTTACCGCAGGGGGATGAGAAAGGAACCGGGAATTGACGGTATTCTGGTTACGGTGGGACTTTGCATTATTGCACTGCTCTTGTGCGTTGTAATGAAAAAGAGCATGACCGGATTTATCGAAACCATTGTCAATGCCATGACTGCTGAGGCGCAGAAAATTCTAACCGGTGTTTCCGGAGCGTTACTGTTATGAAGCGGCAGCAGGGAAGTGTGGCAGACATTTTGACAACAGGACTCTGTATTTTGGCAATGACGATTGTCATGCTCAGTTATATGGGAAATGTGTCTCTGATAAATCAGAAAATGGCGGTTGGGCAGCTTGCCAGAAAGTATATTTTGAGAATGGAAACGGTAGGGCATTTGCAGGAACAGGACAAGATAGCATTGCAGCAGGAATTGGAAAGTATGGGAATTGCGGAGATAGAGTTGGATGGCACAACGTTTGGAGAGGTCGGATACGGAACAACTATT
Source organism: uncultured Acetatifactor sp. (assembly GCA_934426825.1). Taxonomy (GTDB): domain Bacteria; phylum Bacillota; class Clostridia; order Lachnospirales; family Lachnospiraceae; genus Acetatifactor. The sequence continues at coordinate 27,919 of CAKRYI010000003.1, forward strand.
ACGTTACGAATTACGGGAAAAATGAAGGGAGAATATCCATTTGAAGAACTTAGGACGTCGACGGCAAAAAATTAACAGAAAAGATACAGGAGAGTTAGAGTGGCTTCCGGGGATGTTTCTGACTCTTTTTCTGGCACTGTTGCTGATGGCGCAGATGCAATGTGCCATTTTCCGAGCCTCTGCTCTCTACTTAGAAGATGCGCTGGCTGCTTCCAACCTTGCCTCGGCTGTCATAGACATGCGGGAATATGGAATCTCCCATACAGTGAACATTATCAGTCCGAAAGAGGCATATGCAAAGTACATTTGCGCTTTAAAGGAAAATTTGCAGTTGGATGAAAATTGGGAATGTGCCAACCAATCCCTGATTTCCGGCAAGGTAACCGTGGAGAATTACACCATTTACAATGTAGACGAGGGAATAGTGTCAGCCTGCATGGTAATGCCGGACGGCAGTCTGCGGACAGAGGAGGGAACACTGGGGAAAATGGCTGCGCCCAACGGAATTTCCATTGAACAGCCGGGAATATACAGCGAACTTTCATTCCCGGTCAAAGGCTTGTTCGGCATTTCGATACAGGCGCATAAAGGAAAACTGGTGGATATTGTGGCACAGGAGGAGAACAAATAGTATGAAAAGGACAGAACGTGAAAATGTAGTTGTTCACAAAGGAAAATCAAAAATTTGGCTGGGCAGTATTCTGGCGGCAATGATAGCTGCGGTGGCTGTGTTTGCGGCAATGATGCAGATGGAAAAAAGTATGCTGACGAAATACGCAAAAGGTACTGTTCTGACAGCCTCAAAGGAGATTCCAAGGGGACAGCGAATTACGCCGGAAAATATAACAGAGTATTTTGAAGAAAAGGAATTGGCGGAAAACTGTATTCCGGAGTCGGCACTGACTTCTGTGGAGCAGGCAGTGGATAAGATTCCCGTGGCAAAGATTGACAGCGGGACATTGCTTACAACGGGGATGTTTCGGGAAGTAAATGAAATGACTAAAGGAATGGCGGAGCCGGTCATTGCCGGATTTAAGGCAGAGGATATTTCCCAGCTTGTGGGTGGAACTCTGCGTGCCGGTGACAAAATACATATTTTCAGTGTAAGCGAAGATGGGGAGGCAGGACTGGTGTGGCAGAATGTTTTCATATGTGATGTGTTTGACCAGTCCGGAAATCTCATTTCCAATGATAATTTATCTGCCGTGGCTCAACGCGTGAATGTTTATTTGGACAAAAGTGAGATGGAAACATTTTACACGGAACTGGCAAAAGGCTCACTGCGGGTTGTAAAAGTGTGTGAGTAAGGAATGCGATAGGAAGTATGTACCTTGACAATTTTATAAGGAATCGGGCAAAAAAAAGAGTGACAAATGTAATAAAATAATATATTATCGTATTATAAAAAACAGTAGTTTTCTATAAAGGGGGTACAATGAAAAATAAATTTTTAATTTTTTCCCTTGTTTCCATATTGGCAATAGGGGGAGCCGGATGTGGAAAAGGAGAGAGTTCGCAAGCGGATTTTGATATAACAAAGGAGGAAGGGGAAGAACTTGCCGACACAAATTCGTCGGGGATAGCGTTGCCGACAGAAGTATTGAATGAGCCAGAAGAAAAGGCGGCTGTTTCGGATGAGGAGAGTCAGCAACCGTCTCAGGAGAGTCCGGAAACGGTTGAAAATGATAACAATTCAGACCGGACACCTGAAAGGGCAACAAAGCCTGCTACGTCCGATGTGCCGGAACAATCGTCTGCAAAGCCGACCAAACCTACAAAGCCGGAGACAGTGAATCCGCCACCGTCAGGGACAGCGGAGCCACCGTCTGCAGAGAAGGAGACAATGTCCCAAACAGAGCCATCGAAGCCGTCCGCAGGGACATCGGCGCAGCCAGCACAAAACCAGACAAAACCGGAAAGTGCTCACACTTGCACATGGGATTCCGGCAGGGTAACAACGGCGGCGACCTGCAGCAATGAGGGAGTCAAAACATACACCTGTACCGGGTGTGGAAAAACACGGACAGAAAGCATTGCCAAGACCAGCCATAACTATGTAACGGAAAAGACCCCGGCAACCTGTACCAAGGGAGAGAAAACGGTTACATCCTGCAACATTTGTGGGGATGTACAGTCGGAAAGCTACTGGGGGGCACCAGCAGGGCATGTATACCAAAGGCATTATTTCCCTTCTGAACCCACCTGCCAACATGGAGCAGACTACACGCTGGTATGTACCATTTGTGGGGAATTGGGAGAATCCGGCTCGCAGTCGGCATTGCCACATGATATAGAGGTGACGGAAATCCGGCACGGAAACTGTACGCAAGAGACTGTAACGGTAGCAACTTGCCGCAACTGTGGAACAGAGTTGGGAAGAAATGGGCATACCGAACCCAACGACCATGACTGGCAACAGGTATCTTACGAGGAGAGGAATTTAATTACCGGAGAATTGGAAACGAAAACGGTAACGGCGTGCAGCCGTTGCCATGCAATGCAGTAGAAAAGGAGGAAAGCAGAAAAATTCCGATAGTATTTACAATAGAATATTTACAAGGAAGCAATTTTGTCCGAACAAGGAGCCTTGGCTCCCTGCTCGGACTTTTTTGTTTGGAAGAAAGGAGGAATCAGGAAACAGATGAAACAATGGATATACCGGGTAGTAATTTCCTTTTTGGTGTTTCTGTGCCTTGGTATTTCTGTCAAGGCAGCGGAGAAGGAAACCATTTATAACTCACCCTATGTTACGTTCAGCCCGGACGGGATGGCATGGACCACCAATGCCGGGGACAAAGCCGTGGAGTGGTACCCGAAGGGAACCACGGTTTCCACCGGAATCCCCTCTTCCCTCCGTGCACTGGAAGAGGGAGAGCACTATTATGACAGCTACCGGCAGGGGGAAGTGCCGGTGGGAAGGTGGGAGGTTATCTGGCAGCCCGGCAGATGTATTCATGACGGCTACCCTTTGGAAACAGACTTTCATGGAGTGCATTTTCGGCGGCAGAGCTGTCTTGCGCAGCATTATTCCGGATGGAAAGCCTACTGTGCGGATTGTGGGGAAGAAATCACCTACATGTTCCTGTACATGAGTAAGGAGGCTACAGCTTCCATTGATTACCTGAATCTGAGGGATAATCTGGCTTACTATTACCTTTGTCCTTTTTGCAGTAATCTGGAACAGGGTGCCGAGATGAAATCCCACACCTGCAAGGTGATTTCATGGAACCGGTATCGGGTAGTATACAATCCTAATTATGATGCGCTTTCACTGGGTGGATATATGTCAGACAGCATTCATATGTACAACAATGCAGATACCTACGAAGGAGATACCGTGACACCGGTAACGCATCTGACCCAAAACAGTTATGTCCGTAGCGGTTATGAGTTTGACGGATGGAACACGAAACCGGACGGTACCGGACAATCCTTTACGGACGGACAGGAAATATTTAACCTGACATCGGAAAACTGGGGCGGAGAAAAAAATACCCAGCAGGGAACCATTACTCTCTACGCCCAGTGGCGTCGTTCCCGGAGCACCCTGCAGGTGAATCCGGGCGGGGGAACCTACGGCGGACGTACCGGGATTACCTCAGTTGTCAGGGATTTTGACAGTGAATATGTCCTTGCCTCACAGGAACTGCAGGCACCAAAAGGCTATACGGTTTCCTTTGAGACCAATGGCGGCACGTCCGTGTCCCCCATCACCGGCACAAGACATTTTTCGGAGTGGCAGATGGAGCAGCCCTTTGCCGGAAAAATGTACCGGCAGGGCACGCCACAAGCATGGTATCTGTTCTGGGTTCCGGACGGGAACGTGGACACCGTCACCGCCCTGTATGAGCATGACCCGGTCACGCTCCCTGCTACAGCCAAAGCCGGTTATTCTTTCGGCGGCTGGTACTATGACGCCGGATTTACCCTTCCGGCGGGGGGAGCGGGGGAGCAGATTGTTCCTTCCGGAAACCTTACCCTGTACGCCCAGTGGGTGGATTTGGTGCTTCAGGCAAAGGACAACTATGCCGTGAACGGCGGAACCGGGGCGGTGGATTTGTCATGGTCCCAGTCGGATGGAAACAACAAGACGTACCGGCTGTACCAGAGCCGGGACAGGCAGCACTGGCTGCAGATAAATGATGCGGCGGACATCAGCAGCCGAACCTCTGTGGAGGAAGCATGGGGATGCACCGGCAGGGCGGGAACCTATACCGTTCCCTACACAGGACTGTACACCCTGACGGCAAACGGCGCACAGGGCGGAAGCTACGGCTCGCTAAAAGGAGGTCTCGGAGGCAGGATAACCGCCAAGGTCTGGCTGAATAAGGGAGAGGTGCTGACCTATACCGTGGGAGGACAGAACGACTTCCACGGCGGCGGAAGCGCCACGGCTTACGGCAACGGCGGTGGCAGCACCGTGGTTTCCAGCAACCAGAAGGGCGTGCTTCTGACTGCAGGCGGCGGTGGGGGTGCCTCCCCCAGCGGAGCGGGAGGAGCCGGGGGAAGCTCTGCCAGTGTGGTTTCCGGCGCTGCCGGGGAAAACGGCATGGCGGGAGGAGGCGGTGGATACCGGGGCGGCACGGCAGGGGAACTGATTCGCCACAGCCACACGGAAAGCTGCTATCAGACCGAGAACGACACCACCGGCGGCAGCACGGCGTTTTATGCGTCCATCCGCTGTGATGGCAGTGACCGGAGCAATGTTTTTCAATACAACGGTGTGCCCTTTGCCACGAATACCGCTACCGGCGCCGGTGTCAGCGGACATTCCACCGGATTTGTCAATGCCTTTCTGCAGGGAACGGTGGGAAATTCCTCTACCTATATCAGCACTCCCCATGCGGGGAAGCTGTCCTTTAGCGTCAAGGCGGACGCATGGGGGGAAGGAGCGGATATTTACCCCTCTTATGCTGTTTACAGCACAGGAGGCGTGTGCCTTCAGACGGTGGATTTGAAGGCGGCGGTGGAACAGTACGCCACAAAGGACACCGGCAGCGCCGTATTCTGTACCCGGTGCAGCCCCAATGCCAAAAGAGGATATGATAACCGGACGTACCGGCTTCCCTTTTTTACCGGAAGCAGGCGGCAGTCGGACGGGGGAAGCTGCGGGCATACCGGTGTCCCGACAACGGAGACGTTCACCGGCACGGTGACAGTGGATATTCCGGAGGGAACCTCCGGCGTTTATCTGGTGCAGAGAATCCGCCTGAATTATAACAATGCGTGGTTTGGCAGTGAGATTTCAAACGTGCAGTTTACCTACTCCTACACCCGACGAATCTGCGGCATGGAGGAAGGACAGGTGGTTTCCTCCAAACCCGCCTACGGCGGCAGCAATTATGTGAATACCGCCTGTGCCTATGCCTATACCACGGAAGCCGGAAAACAGGAAGGGAACGGCAGCTTTGCCATTTCCTCGGAAAGCATTGGGTTTGTCGATACCCTGAATCTGGAAGGGGTGACGGCAAGGGACTATGCTGCCCCGGAAAAGGTGGGAGGCTTTCAGGCAGAGGTGCTTTCCGTAGACCGGATAAGGGCGGCATGGGAGGAAGCAAAGGACCGGGGAACCACCTATTACCATCAGGCGGAATCCTATCTGACCGGATTTTCCAATCCCCTGTGCCGCTCCAACATCACCCAAAACACCCTGACTTCCGGGGTGAAAGGGTACTATGTGGTGTATGACGAAAGACCGGACACCCTTGTGACGGCAGGAAACGGAACGTTCCGGGCGGAAAGGTCTGTGGAACTGTCCGTTTCCGACACCACAAGATACCTTCATGTGGCGGCGGTGGACGTGGCGGGAAACCTGTCGGAAACCGCCCATTTCCCGGTGGGAAGGGATGCGGCGGCATGGAAGCTGTATACAAGACAGATGCAGATAACGGAGGGGGACAACGTCTATCCGGCGCCGGAAGAAAAAACCTTTTATGTAAGGAGTGACGGAAAGACGCCGTTTTTGTTACAGATGGAAGGCTATCTGGACGGCACGGCCAGGGAGAACTACCAGATAAACAATGCGGTGTACGAATCCCGGACAGACGGACAGACGGCAAGAAACAGTATCCGGACGCCCTCCCGGCCCATACAGGACGGTGAAATCCGCACGGAGGCGGGAGAACTGGGTTATACCACAAGCGGAACAACCTTCCTTACGCTGTACCCCTATTCTTATACCGTGAGAAGCGGACGGAACCGGGAACTGGCTTCTTATCAAAAATTCATGCTGGAGGCGGAAGCATCCGGAAAGACCATTTACCTGATTCCCAGAGTGGAAGCCGACTATGGGGAAGATATGGTTTCCTCGGAGCTTTCGCTGGATGAGAAAAACGGCATTGTGCTTATCGGGGACGGGGAGGCGCCGGTGATAAAGGGACTGGAAATCTTAGAGAACCGGGAACTGATTGACCGGGGCGCCGGTGAGGTGAATGTGGTTATCACTGCCGAGGATGACTTAAGCGGTGTGAGGGAACTGTATGTCAAGATAGCGAACACGGACAACTTCATTGAAAAGACCTATCCGGCGGATGCGGACGGAACCGTGCGGATAACGCTGACAAAAGATGAACCTATTTTCAGCGGGGATTTTGTGGTGACAGCATATGCCACGGATAACGTGGGAAACCGGCGGGAAGTGACGGAAGGAACCACGGAGTTTCTGCTGACCGCAAAGGTTGAGCGTATGTTAGAGCCGCACACTCCCATCTTTAAGAGAGGGGAAAGCGGTGTTCTTACCATAACCACCTATGGCTATGCGGAGCGGGTGGAAGTGGAGTTCCCGGAGGAAATGACGAGGCTGGATAACAGCTTAAATGTGGTTTTTGATTACGGAGATGAGACACAGTATGTCAGAGAAGAGAAGGTGCAGTTTATGATTCCGACAGGCACGCCGGAGAATACACAGTATCAGATAACCGTGCGGGCATATAAGGGTGATAAGCAACTGGAGGAATATCCGGTTTTGGCGAATGTAGCAGTAAAGGGAACTCTTTCGGGAGAGATAAGAACCCGACTGCGATAAATTTCGATTGCAATAAATCTCGATTTCAATAAAAGTCGGAGGGATATAAGGAGAAAAAATAGAATTGTACGGAATTATCATTTATATAGTTGCCGGAGCAAGCCTCTTTCTGATAAACCGGATAGAGGGCGGAAATTGGGAACCATGCAAAAAAGAAAAAACAGGAATCCTTCTGTATAGTATATCGTTGGGGTGCCTGACAGCCATGTTTACAAAAGAACAGTACACAGCCGGATTTTTTCTGTCTGTTTTGGCGGGAAGCCTCCTTTTTGCCTGTGTGACCGATATGCGTTGCCATGAAGTGTTTCGGTTTACATGGTGGATTGGAGGGGGAAGCGGCATTTGTTTTCTGACCGTAGAGATTTTGCGCCGGGAGAAACTGCCGGAGGGACTTTTGCTTTTACCGCTGTATCTGCTGGTGCAGGAAAAGCTGTTTTCCAAAACATATGGCAGGGCGGACAGCCACGCATTCTCTGTATGTGCCATAATGCAGTGTGCCTTGGGAATGAATACGGAATGGTATTTTCTGCATATGGTGCTGGCGTTTTGCGGTCTCATCATTGTGCAGGCATTTCATAAAAATATCGGACGGTGGGGAAAATTGAAGGAGCCGGTGGCATTTCTTCCATATATAACAGCTTCATTTTGGGGAGTGCTGGTGGTATGGAAGAGATTCTATGCACAATGATTGTATATTTATGTGAACATTCTTGCATTTTCACGGAAAAAGTGTTATATTAAGTCGTATTTCAAGAATGAAAGAAATCATAGGAGGATAAGATTATGAAAAAATTCATGGCTATGTTAATGGCAACAGCTCTTTGCGTGTCAACTCTGAGCGCATGTGGCAATAATGCCGCTGACAACGCAGGAACATCTGCTGCATCTACAGAATCCACAGCAACAGAGAGCACAGAAACAGAGACTACTACAGAAGGAACGGAAGCAACTGAAGCAACCGATGGACAGGTTTTCACTGTCGGAACCAATGCGGAGTTCCCTCCTTTCGAGTATGTTGGTGATGACGGAGAACCCGATGGATTTGACGTTGCACTGATTAAGGCAGTAGGCGAGAAACTTGGCATGGAAGTTAAGGTAGAGAACATGGAGTTTGACTCTTTGGTAAGCTCTATCGGCAACAGAATTGACGCTGCTATCGCAGGTATGACAGTTACCGACGAGCGTAAGGAGCAGGTAGATTTCTCCAATCCTTATTACGAGGCAGTTCAGTATGTTATCGTTGCTGCTGACTCCGATATTGCAACTGCAGATGATTTAAAAAATAAGACCATCGGCAGCCAGTTGGGAACCACCGGTATGTTCCTTTCCGAGGACATCGAGGGCGCTACCACCCAGACCTACAACAGAGCTATTGATGCTGTTAACGATCTGGTAAACGGCAGAGTAGACCTTGTTATCATCGACAAGAACCCTGCACAGGTATTTGAGACCAAGTTTGAAGGCAAAGTAAAGATTATTGACGGCGCTGAATTCGGATTTGAGACCGAGGAATACGCTATTGCTCTTCCTAAGGGAAGCGACATGGTAGAGAAGGTTAATCAGGCATTGGATGACCTGAAGGCTGACGGTACTTTTGATAAGCTGGTAGCTGAGTATATCGGAGAGTAATTTTTATACAAAATATGCACGAAAAAGAAAAGAATGGCTTGTGCCATTCTTTTCTTTTTGCTATATTAAGGTAAGTGAGATAAAAGAACGTGTCTGCATGTCAGGCACTCCTTAATATATTTACTAGAAAGGCAAAGGAATTAGTATGCAGAATATTATGCAGAATATCTGGCAACATATTTATGCGGCCTTCATTGAAGCAGACAGATGGAAACTTTATTTGAAAGGTCTTGGAGTAACACTGGAGGTATCGTTTTATGCGGCTTTAATCGGTATTGTAATCGGAACCATAGCTGCTTTTCTGAAACTGTCTACCAGAAAGAACGGTTCCCGTACCATCGCATCCCGGATTGCGGGGGCTTATATTGATATTATCCGGGGTACGCCGACAACGGTACAGTTGTTGATTATGTGGTCCGGAATTCTGGCAAGCTGTAAAAACAGCGTATTGATTGCAAGCCTGACCTTTGGTATCAACTCCGGTGCCTATGTGGCGGAAATTGTCAGAGCGGGTATTCTTGCAGTGGACAAGGGACAGATGGAAGCGGGAAGGTCTTTGGGACTGAACAAATTGCAGACCATGCGCTATATCGTTGTGCCTCAGGCATTCAAGAGTATTTTACCTCCGCTAGGCAATGAGTTTATTGTGCTGATTAAGGAGACGTCCATTGTAGGATATGTAGGAATGAGTGACCTTACCCGTGTTGCCAATCAGATGACCTCCAAGTTGTTTGATGTGTTTACACCGTTACTTGGAATTGCATTCGTCTACTTTATATTGACCAAGGTGTTGTCATTCCTGTTGGCAAAGCTGGAGAGGAGGCTGCGTAGAAGTGATAATCGTTAAGGATTTACATAAACAATTTGAGGATAACCATGTACTGCAGGGTGTAAATTATCATATTCATCCCGGCGAGAAAATCGTTGTGGTAGGACCGTCCGGTTCCGGCAAAAGTACCTTTTTAAGATGCCTGAATCTGTTGGAGACGCCCACCAGCGGCGAAATCTGGTTTGACGGACAGTTGATTACAGATAAGAAAACAGATATTAACAAGGTAAGACAGCATATGGGAATGGTATTCCAGCATTTCAATCTGTTTAATAATCTCACCATTATGAAAAATATTACACTGGCGCCTACCAAGTTAAAGCTGATGTCGGAGGAGGAGGCAAAGGAAAATGCTTTGCGTCTGCTGAATCGTGTCGGACTGGCAGAAAAGGCGGATGCCTACCCCAGCTCTTTGAGCGGCGGACAGAAGCAGAGAATTGCCATTGTGCGTTCCCTTGCCATGAATCCCAGAGTAATGCTTTTCGACGAGCCGACCTCCGCGCTGGACCCTGAAATGGTAGGGGAAGTTTTGGAAGTTATGAAAGAACTGGCAGAAAGTGGTATGACCATGGTTGTTGTTACACATGAGATGGGATTTGCCAGAGAAGTGGGTACGAAGGTTCTTTTCATGGATGGTGGAAATATTGTGGAGGAAAATACTCCGCAGGAATTTTTCAATAATCCGCAGAGCCCCAGATTGCAGGAGTTTTTATCAAAAGTATTGTAAGTCGGACAGGCTGCGCGGAAGATTGCTCCGTGGCAGCCTGTTTTTAATTACAGGCAGCACAACATATTGCGAGGAGGTCACCGGATATGATTACTATTTCCCTGTGCATGATTGTAAAAAATGAAGAGAAAATACTGGCACGGTGTCTGGACAGCATTGTGGATTTGATGGACGAGGTGGTAATTGTGGACACCGGTTCCACGGATGCCACAAAAGAAATTGCAAGGCGTTATACGGATAAAATTTATGATTTTGCATGGATTCATGATTTCAGTGCAGCAAGGAATTTCGCATTTTCCAAGGCTACAGGAGAATACATTTATTCGGCGGATGCGGATGAGGTGCTGTCGGAGGAAAACAGAGAGCGTTTCCGTGTGTTAAAAGAAACGCTGCTTCCCGAAGTGGAAATCGTACAGATGAAATACGGCAACCAATTAAGTCAGGGGACGGTGTATAATTTTGATGAGGAGTATCGCCCTAAGTTATTCAAGAGACAGCGGGAGTTTGTCTGGGTGGAACCCATCCATGAGACGGTCAGACTGGAGCCGGTGGTGTTTGACAGTGATATTGTCATTACGCATCTTCCGCAGGAAAATCATGGAAAGCGTGATTTGCAGAATTTTGAGAGACAGATAAAGAATGGGATGACGCTCTCAAGACGGCTTCACGGAATGTACGCAAGAGAACTTTATCTGACCGGTGAAAAAGAGGATTTTGAAATTGCGGCGGAGTATTTTCAAAGTGCGGCGGCAGATGCGGGAAGAAGTGCGGATGAAATGGTGGAGGCATGCTGTGTTGCGGCGAAGGCTGCACGACTGGCAGGACAGGACAGACTGTTCTTTAAGTATTGCTCTAAGGTGATTGCAGGCGATGGCTGCTCGGAAATCTGTTATGAAATGGGACAGTACCATGAGGACGCAGGAGACTATGAGGAGGCGGCGGTCTGGTATTATAATGCAGCGTATGAGACTGCACCGGTGCTGTCGCTGACCACGGGAGGAACGAAACCCTTGGAGGGACTGGTGAGATGTTACCGCCAGCTTGGCATGGAGGAACAGGCTCAGGACTATCAGGCAGAGTATGAAAAACGCAAAGAATGTGAGCAGTCAGCGGTAGGCTGACCTGACGCAAAATCTGCCGGCTCAGATGCGGAATCAGCCCATCCACAGAACTTCTCTGCCAGCCCGGCTGGACGAAAAAACAGATACATGCTAAAATAAGCGCAATGTATAAAAATGTATATAAGATATAAATGGATATATGGAATAAAAAAGTGAGGTAAACCAACAATGAAGTGGGAAGAGAATGTGAGAAAAGTTGTCCCTTATGTAGCGGGAGAACAGCCGAATAAACAAAATATGATTAAGTTAAATACAAACGAATGTCCCTATCCGCCCGCACCGGGAGTGAAACGGCTGGCGGAAACCCTGCATGTGGATGCACTGCGGCTCTATCCCGACGCGCAGGTAACTTCCCTGACAGATGCCCTTGCGGAATATTATGGGGTGTCACCGAAGCAGGTGTTTGTGGGTGTCGGCTCTGATGATGTGCTTTCCATGGCATTTTTGACCTTTTTTAACAGTGACAAACCCATACTTTTCCCGGATGTCACCTATTCTTTTTATGATGTGTGGGCGGATTTGTACCGGATTCCCTACAAGACCTGTGCCCTGGACGAAAATTGGCACATTTGTCCGGAGGATTATAAACAGCCCAACGGCGGTGTGATTTTCCCCAATCCCAATGCACCCACCGGAGTGCTGGAGAGTCCGGATACCGTGGAAGAAATTTTACGAGCCAACCGGGATGTGGTGGTTATTGTGGATGAGGCATACATAGATTTCGGCGGAACCAGTGCGTTATCACTGCTTGAAAAATATGACAATCTGCTGATTGTGCAGACCTTTTCCAAATCCCGCGCCATGGCAGGACTGAGAATCGGTTTCTGTATCGGAAGCGAGCAGATGATTCAGTACCTCAATGACGTCAAGTTTTCCTTTAATTCCTACACCATGAATCTGCCGTCGCAGGTGATGGGTGTGGAAGCGGTAAAGGATGACGTTTATTTTAAAAATACCACAGCCAAAATTGTGGCTACCAGAGAGAGGATGAAAAAAGAGTTAGGGGAGCTTGGATTTTTCTTCCCGGACTCCAAGACAAATTTCCTGTTTGCCACTCACGAAAGTGTCCCTGCCGGTGAGATTTTTCAGGCATTGAGGGAGCATGACATTTATGTGCGCCACTGGGACAAGCCGAGGATTGGAAACTATCTGCGAATCACCATCGGTACGGATGAGCAGATGGATAAACTGGTTGCCTTTTTGAAACAGTATCTGGCAAAGAGAGCATAGCGGACGTTAAATTTCTATTAATATTCGACCAATCCGGTAGGCAGAATACAGGTTTATAATTATAATGGGTTTGTTGTGTGTCCGAAAATGACAAAAAACAACGCATTATTACACAGAGAATGGAGATTAAAAGATGATTAAGAGTATTCTAAAAGGTATGGTAATCGGCATTGCCAACATTATTCCCGGTGTCAGCGGCGGAACCATGATGGTATCCATGGGAATCTATGATAAACTGATTCATTGTGTGACGCATTTGTTCAGTGAGTTTAAAAAGAGTCTGGCATTTCTTCTGCCTATCGCACTCGGCATGGGAATTGCCATAGTGGGAAGTTCTTTTGGACTGGAATATTTGTTTGCAACCTTTCCCATACAGACAAACCTGTTGTTTATCGGTCTGATTCTCGGCGGACTTCCGGCAATCTGGAAGAATGTGAAGGGAAATAAAATAAAGCCGGGACATATTCTGGCGGGAGTTTTGTTTTTTGCACTGGTAGTCGGCATGGCAATCATGGGAGAATCCGAGGGCAATGCTGCAGATTTGTCCTTTGGGCTTGTGAATGTACTTAAGCTGTTCGGTGTCGGTGTGGTGGCAGCGGCTACCATGGTGATTCCGGGAGTCAGCGGTTCCATGATGCTGTTGCTTATGGGATATTACAATCCCATTATCAATTCCATCAATGACTTTTTCCGCTCTTTGGCGGCACGGGATATGGACGGAATCCTTAAGGAATTTGGTATTCTGGTTCCCTTCGGAATCGGTGTGGTTGTGGGAATTTTCCTGATTGCCAAACTGATTGAGATTATATTTGAAAAATGCCCGCTTTATGCGTACTGGGCAATTATCGGTCTGATTGTGGCGTCCCCGATTGCTATCATTGCCATGGGAAGTTTCCCGGCAGTGACCGTGATGAGCGCAGTGACCGGCGTGATTGCACTGGCAGCCGGAGTGGTTGTTGCATTAAAACTGGGTGAATAAAAGTTGGATACAAGGGGGTTACTCATGAAAGCGTATCAGGATTTTGCCTGTGTGTATGATGAACTGATGGATGCCACACCCTATGACATGTGGTGCGAGAGAATTACCAATCTGATTGCAAAATACGGGGTGTCCAGGCCGGAGCGGGATGCGGAGGATTTGCTGGATTCGGAAAAAAATCTGGTGGTGGACCTCGGCTGTGGAACCGGTACGCTGACGGAGCTTCTGTATCGGAAGGGCTATGACATGATTGGCGTGGACAGTTCGGAGTCCATGTTAGGCATTGCACTGGACAAAAAGGACAAGAGCGGAGACGAGATTTTGTATCTGCTGCAGGATATGCGGGAACTGGATTTGTACAGTACCGTGGGAACCGTGATCAGTGTCTGTGATTCCGTTAATTACATACTGGAGGAAGAGGAACTGCTCACGGTCTTTTCGCTGGTGAATAATTACCTGTATCCGGGCGGTATTTTTATCTTTGATTTCAATACGGATTACAAATACCGGGAAGTGATTGGAGATACCACCATAGCGGAAAACCGGGACGACTGCAGCTTTATCTGGGAAAATCTGTATGACCCGGAGGAAGAACTGAACGAATATAATTTGACCATCTTTGTACAGGAAGACGGCGATATGTTCAGACGTTTCACGGAGACACATTTGCAGAGAGGATATACCCCGGAGCAGATGTGCAGACTGGTGGAGCAGGCGGGAATGACCGTGGTGGAGATGAAAGACGCAGACACGGGAGAGGCAGTGACCGCTGAGAGCGAAAGAGTTTATCTGGTGGCAAGAGAGCACGGAAAAGAGAATCAGGTAGGAGAGGCGTAAAAATATGACGGATTATATTGTGCGGGCAACCGCAGCAGATGCACAGGTCAGGGCTTTTGCCTGCACCACAAAAAATATGGTGGAGACGGCAAGAAAAGCGCATGATACCAGTCCCGTTGTCACGGCGGCGCTGGGAAGGCTTTTAAGTGCGGGAGCCATGATGGGCGCCATGTTAAAAGGAGAAAAAGATGTTCTGACGCTCCAAATCAAAGGGGACGGACCGGTAAACGGATTGACCGTGACTGCGGATTCTAAAGGAAACGTCAAGGGATATGCCAATGTACCGGATGTGATTCTTCCGGCAAATTCCGTGGGAAAACTGGACGTGGGCGGAGCTGTCGGAAACGGCGAACTCAGCGTTATCAAGGATATGGGATTAAAAGAACCCTATGTGGGGCAGACTGCATTACAGACCGGTGAAATTGGGGACGACCTTACCTATTATTTTGCAACGTCGGAACAGGTGCCCTCCTCCGTGGGACTTGGAGTACTGATGGAAAGAGACAATACCGTAAAACAGGCGGGCGGTTTTATCATACAGCTTATGCCTTTTGCGGAGGAGGCGGTCATCGACAGACTGGAGGAGAATCTTTCCAAAATAAAATCCGTAACCAGTCTTTTGGACGCGGGAAATACCCCGGAGCAGATGCTGGAACTTTTGCTGGACGGTTTGCAGCCGGAGATTACGGACACCATGCAGACGGCGTTTGTCTGCGACTGCAGCAAGCAGAAGGTGGAAAAAGCCTTAATCAGTATCGGAAAAAACGAGTTGAAAAGCATGATAGACGACGGCAAGGAGATAGAGGTGAACTGCCAGTTCTGCAATTCCCACTATCAGTTTGCGGTTGAGGAATTAAAAGCACTTTATCAGAAGGCGCAGTAGGAGGGAAGCGGTATGAGACAGGGATTTGTGAAAGTGGCGGCGGTCACACCGAAAATCAGGGTGGCAGACACAAAATACAATGCGGAAATCATTTGTGAGAAATTGAAGGAAGCATACAGTCAAGGCGCAAAGGTGATTGTCTTTCCGGAATTGTGTATTACGGGTTATACCTGCAGCGATTTGTTTTTGCAGGAGCTTTTACTGGAAGAGGCAGTTGCTGCGCTGAAACAGATTGTAAAGGCTACTGAGGGGCAGGATGCCGTTGTTATGGTGGGACTTCCCATAGAGCGGGACGGAAGACTGTACAATGTGGCGGCTGTGCTCCAGAACGGCAAAATTCTCGGAATGGTTCCGAAAGCAAATATCCCTACCTATGCGGAGTTTTACGAAGGCCGCCATTTTACCGAGGGAAATACCGAAGTGGCAGAATTTTATTTAGACGGGGAGGCAATTCCCTTCGGAACCAATCTGCTGTTTGAATGTATGGATTTGAAGGGACTCATTATCGGCTGCGAAATCTGCGAGGATTTATGGGTGGCAAATCCGCCCTCCACAAATCATGCGCTGATGGGCGCTACCGTCATTGCCAACCTTTCCGCGTCCAATGAGACAGTGGGCAAGGACGAGTACCGGGATTTGTTGGTGAAATCTGCCAGCGGGCGTCTGCTGTGCGGCTATATATATACCTCCGCGGGAGAAGGAGAATCCACGCAGGATTTGGTCTTTGGCGGACATAACCTTATTGCGGAAAATGGTACGGTTCTGGCGGAAGCAAAGCGTTTTAAAGGACAGACCATATACGGAGATTTGGATATACAGAGAATTCTGGCGGAGCGGCGCAGAATGGGAACTTTCGGAAAAGAGCCGCAGATTCCCTATACGATAGTGCCTTTTTCACTGGAAGTGGCAGAGACAAAGCTGGAGCGTACTTTCGGCTGTATGCCGTTTGTACCGGGGGATGAGACAAAGAGAAATAAGCGCTGTGAGGAAATTCTTTCCATTCAGTCTTACGGACTGAAAAAACGGTATGAGCATACCGGGGCAAAGACTGCGGTGTTAGGAATTTCCGGCGGTCTGGATTCCACACTGGCGCTGCTTGTGACGGTGAGAACCTTTGATATGCTGGGGATTGACCGGAAAGGGATTCTGTCGGTGACAATGCCCTGTTTCGGAACCACGGACAGAACCTATGACAATGCCTGCAAACTTGCCCGGACTTTGGGAACCACCTTGGAAGAAGTCAATATTAAAGAGGCTGTGACGGTTCATTTCCGTGACATTAAACAGGACATGGACAATCATGATGTCACCTATGAGAACGGTCAGGCGAGAGAGCGGACGCAGGTTTTGATGGACATCGCAAACCGCTCCAACGGACTGGTCATCGGAACCGGCGACATGTCGGAGCTTGCTCTCGGATGGGCGACCTACAACGGCGATCACATGTCCATGTACGGAGTCAATGCGGGGGTTCCCAAGACTCTGGTGCGCCATCTGGTAAAATATTATGCAGATACCTGCGGGAAAAGGGAATTGAAGGAAGTTCTGTTAGATGTGCTGGATACCCCGGTAAGCCCGGAGCTTCTGCCCCCGGTGGAGGGAACCATATCCCAGAAAACGGAGGATTTGGTAGGCCCTTATGAGCTCCATGACTTTTTCCTGTATTATATGCTGCGCTGCGGATTTCCTCCGGCAAAGCTGTACCGCGTGGCAAAAATTGCTTTTCAGGGGATGTATGATGATGCGACCATATTAAAATGGCTGAAAACATTCTGCCGCAGATTTTTTGCACAGCAGTTTAAGCGCTCCTGTCTGCCGGACGGACCGAAGGTGGGAAGCGTTGCGCTGTCACCGCGGGGTGATTTGAGAATGCCGTCGGATGCCAGTGCAAGACTGTGGATGGACGAGATAGAAAAGCTGTAAGCAAATAAAAACAGATACCCTCTTTACCGGGCTGTTATCAGCCAGTGGTAAGGAGGGTATTTTTGTGCCGCCGTGTCATGCCTTAATGTCCGGCAAAGTGGATTTAATGTTCGTCAAAACCGATTGCCGAAGCGGCGGGCAGGTCGACATTTAGTAGGTCAGCGTGTTTTCCGACATCTCTGCGGAAGCCTTATCCAGAGAATTCTGGATGGCCTCCAAGAGCACCAGAGAGGTATATTTGCTGTCATCGGAGTAGGCAATGCCGGACAATGACTGTGCCTCGTACACCTGCTCACAGATGGAATCCAGTGTGGGCTGCAGCAAAGGATACATAGTGGTTACTGCCTCGTTCAGATTTACCAGACGGATGGAGGAAATCTCATTCTGGCTCACAATGACTTCCACGTCCACCGTCTGACCGCCGAGAACCAGTTCGGTAGTGTAGATGCCCGGTATGTAGAGGGTATTTGAGGAGGCGGAGGTGGAGTCCTCCTCCGATGTTTCGGCGGGCGGAGTGCTGTTATCGCCTTTTTCTTTTTTGCCCGGCAGGAACATCATAATCAGAAGCACCACAAAAAGGATACCCAGTGCCGCAAAAATGCCGGTATAAATCAATTCTTTCATATGAAGTACCACAATTTTGGTTTTTGCGCTCATCCGTATTCTCCTTGAATCCTCAGAAGCGAGGTTTCTTTCTATAAGGATATGGGGGCTGGGGCGAAAATATGTTATTTTCTGAAACTGAACAAACCTGCTTTTCCGGGTGAAATGTTCGCATTATAGTATTGATGTAAACCATGAACCATGCTATGATAACGTTATCTCGGTAAAACATAATGGGAGAAACGCTCCATGGAAAAACAAAAGCAAGAAAACAAACGAAAAAAGAAGCTGTATGCGGTCAGTCCGGCATGGATTGTGGGCGGGCTTCTGCTTATCTATCTTGGAATTTTCTGTTATCTGAATCTGTGCAAATATTCCCAGCATGTGGATTCCGACATTGCGGCAGAGGCGCTTTTGTCGCGGGAAATCTGGCAGGAAAAGGACTTATCTCCCAATAACTGGGTCTCCAGTACGGAGAGACGTATTATCGGCATGCCTACGGTTGCTGCGTTGTTTTACGGAATGACGGGAAGCATGCAGATGGCGGTTGGAATTACCTGTGTCCTGTTAGGCGGCATTTTTCTTGGAGTATTTTATTATTTTTTGCGAAAATTATCTTTTGACCGGACGGCGTCTTTGACGGCGCTTCTGGTTCTGTGTGCATTGCCTGTTAACGGATGGCGCAATGAAGGGCAGATGGTTCCCTTTGTAACGCTGTTATTGTTTCTTTTTGCAGAGTATTATGTATTTCATGCAATCTTTTTCTTACTCAGTATTTTGTTTTATATGGATTTGAAAAAACAGGGTAAAATGACGGCGGGGAAAGCCGGCAGGTGGGCGGTTCTGTTTGTGACTGCGGTGCTGTTAAACTGTGGCGGACAGCGGTATATGCAGGTGGCGGTTCTGCCACTGGTTATGGTGGAATGTGTGGCTCTTTTTGCAGAGTCGGGGCATCTTGCCAACAAGCTGCCGAAAGGACGGTTTTGGGCATCCGGATATGTGGGAAGCATGGTTGCAGCATTTCTTGTTTCCTGTCTCTACGGCGGACGGGGAGATTACGGGATATATCTTCTGAAAACGGGGGAGGCAGTGGAGAAACTGTTCCGCATGGTGCCGGCGGCAATTCTTGAAAATTTCGGAATTGCGGGTGAAGCCAAAGTGGGAGGATTTGCCTCTCTGATGCAGTTATTGATTTGGGCATTTTTGATTCTGGCAGGATACGGAATATGGTTTCTGTTTCGAAGAAAGTCCACGGTGGACAGGCAAAAACGGGAGGCAGTTGTGATTTTGCTTGCCTCGGTGGGGGTGACCGCATTTATTGTGGGAATTACAAACGTAGAGGCGGCACACTACTATTTCTTTGTGGCATGGTTTGCGGCAGCTGTCATAGTGGCGGCACTGGTGAATAAATCAGACGGGGTACGCCCCGTATTTGCGGGACTGATTCTTGCGGCTGTGTGTCTCTTTGCGCTTTTGAATCTTCGCTATACCTATTACGGGGCGGTCACGACACAGGACAATCTCAGGGAGTATCAGGAGGTTGCCGACTTTTTGAGCGAAGAGAAAATTGAGTATGGCTACGGCGAATTCTGGGATGCGGAGAGGATATGCCTGCTCACCGACGGAAAGGTGACTATGGGACATTCCTACAGCATGGGGGAGCTTGCCGGTTACTGGTGGCTTACCAGCACGAAATGGTATCCGCCCAGCCTTCCGCGGGATATGCGCACGGCGTATGTGGTCAGAACCGAAAACAGGGACGCATTTGAACAGCAGTTTGAAGAGGGACAGTGCCCCGAATTACAATTCGAGAATGAGAAGCTGGCAGTTTACATTGGAAATGTGAACTATGTCGGAATGTAGTAAAAAGGGTGGAAAAACTGACAGGAGACAGGTGGTATGATGAAAAATGAGAAGCTGACCAAATACATATATCCTGCCATGATTTTCATTCTGCTTTTATGCGGAGTGGCAGTCATGTCTTTTTTGAGTTTTTATGCCTGCCGATATTCCTATTATGCAACAATGCTTCGTTATGGGAGAGACCAGTTAGTAAAGGACGTGATGTGGCGGCAGGTTCTTGGCTTTGTGGCGGCAACTGTACTTGTATTTATTGTAGACAGGTTGTTTCAAAAGCTGAAAACGGAGACTGTGGAGCGCATCTGTTTTTTCGTCCTTGCGGCTGTAAGCATGGCGGCTTTTGTAGTTGGCATGATATATGTAATGAGTAATCCGTATTATCCGGATGGGGATCAGTTAAACGCAACGGCATTTGCTGCATACTGCCGGGGAGGGAACTTTATCATGCTTTCGCCCGGCGGGTATGTGGGGTTGTATCAGCAGCAGAAAGGTATTGGATTTTTATATGAGATATTGTTTACCGTATTTGGGGACTATAACTATACGGCAGCGAAAATATTTCATGTGGTATGGTGGGTGTTGGCAATTATCGCCGGCTACGGATTTTTGAAACTTAACACAAAAAGGGCGGTCTGCCGCCCTGTCTATTGCATTTTTATGCTGGGATGCCTGCCGTTTTTGCTTTATCTACCCTACATTTATGGGGATATTCTGAGCATTAGCTTTTCTATGATTCTTTTCTGGGCGGTGTCCGCATATGAACATTTTGAAAAGAAACGTTATGTGGTATTGGCAGCAGGCGTGGCGGCGGTAGCACTGCTTGCCAGAAAAAATACATGGATTGTTTTAATCGGGGTGGCAATTTATTTTGTCATGGTATGTGTGCGCAAAAAGAAATTGCGCTATCTGCTTGCCGGTGCCGTAATTCTGATGACGGCGGCATTGAGCGTGAAAATGATAGACAAAGTGTACGAATACCGGTCGGGGTATCCGAGCGGAATTGGTATTCCCAGTGTACTCTGGGTTGCCATGGGATTGCAGGAGACAGACGGCATGGCAGGTGTCTACAACCGGTATCAGCAGACGGTATTTGAAGAAACCGGATTTGTGCAGGAAGTGGCTGCGCAGCAGGGAGTGGAATATATCCGGGGCAGAATGAAGGAATTTTCGGAAAATCCCCGGATGGCATGGAATTTTATGAAACGAAAGCTGGAGGGACAGTGGACGGAGCCGTTGTTTGAAAGTCTGAGGTCTACGCAAGCATTTCCGGAAGAGGCACAGCTTTTGCCCGGAATACAGAGCTTATACTATGGCTCACTTCATGATATTGTATGGAAGATAGCTAACCGTTACCAGAGTATTGTTTACCTGGCGGGACTGGCATATGTTGTGACTGCGTTTATAATGGGACGAAAACGGTATGAGGCGCCTGCGGCGGTATGGCTGCCGATGATTGTCATTGTTGGGGGATTTCTATTTAGTATCTTATGGGAGGCAAAGCCAAGATATGTTTTGCCGTACTATGTGTTCCTGATTCTCTATGTGCCGGAAGGAATGTACCGGCTGGCAGATGCGGCAGCCGCCCTTGTCGGAAGAGGAAGAGGCAGAGGAAAGAAAGACAGCGCAGAGAGAACAAAATTGCGGAAAACTGCGTAATTATTTTTTGACAGAAAGGTTGGTAGGTGCGATGAAAAATTACACAAAAGAAGATGTTATAAGACTGGTGGAAGAAGAGGATGTGGAATTTATCCGACTGCAGTTTACGGATATGTTTGGAAACCTGAAAAACGTGGCAGTGACGGCAAGCCAGCTGCAGCGTGCTTTGGACAATAAGTGCATGTTTGACGGCTCGGCAATAGACGGGTTTGTGAGAATTGAGGAATCGGATATGTATTTGTATCCGGACTACTCCACGATAGCAATTTTCCCTTGGAGACCCCAGCAGGGCAAGGTGGCAAGAATGATTTGCGACGTATACCGCCCGAACGGTGAGCCTTTTGAGGGCGACCCCAGATATGTGCTCAAGCGTGCCATTCATGAGGCGGAAAAATTGGGATATACTTTTGAGGTCGGCCCGGAATGTGAGTTTTTCCTGTTTGATACGGATGAAAATACGCTTCCTACCACCGAGACCCATGAGCAGGCGGGATATTTTGATATTGGACCGTTGGATTTCGGCGAGAATGCCCGACGCGATATGGTCATGACGTTAGAGGATATGGGGTTTGTCATTGAGGCGTCCCACCATGAGATAGCACCCGCACAGCATGAGATTGATTTCCGCTATGATGAGGCACTGCAGACGGCGGACAATATTATGACATTTAAGCTGGCGGTCCGCACCATTGCAAAACGCCATGGGCTGCATGCCACTTTTATGCCGAAACCGAAGTCCGAGGTGAACGGTTCCGGTATGCACATCAATATGTCTCTGCATAAGGATGGCAAGAATATTTTTGAGGACAAAAACGATCCCATGGGACTCAGCCGTGAGGCATACTATTTTATCGGCGGTATTATGAAGCATATCAAGGGAATGGCGGCAATCACAAATCCGTTAGTCAACTCCTACAAGCGTTTGGTGCCCGGCTTTGAAGCACCGGTTTATATTGCGTGGAGTGCAACCAACCGGAGCCCGTTAATCCGTATTCCTTCCACCCACGGAGGAGGAACCCGCATTGAACTGAGAAGTCCGGATTCCTCGGCAAATCCGTATCTGACACTGGCAGTCTGCCTGAGAGCGGGATTGGACGGCATTGAAAATAAAATTATGCCTCCCGCCGGAGTGAACGGTAATATTTTTGAAATGACGGAGGAAGAGCGCCGGGCGATGAACATTGAGCAGCTTCCGGAGACTTTGAAGGAGGCTGTGGAAGAGCTGGAGAAGGACAGATTTATCTGTGATGTTTTAGGTGAGCATATCAGCAAGCGGTATATCACTGCCAAGAAAGAGGAATGGTATCAGTACCGCTCCCAGGTTTCCGAGTGGGAGATTGGGGAATATCTGTATAAATATTAGAACTGCCCCTTTGTTTTAATGCGGGAGTTTCCTGTAAAGATAACGCAAAGGAGGTGGGCAAGTGACGAATATTATTGTAGTGCTGCCGAGACTGGATGACGCCAAAAATATCAAAAATGTTTTGGTGCGAAACGGAATCCGTGTCACCGGTATCTGCAGCACCGGAGCGCAGGCGGTCAGTCAGGCGGACGGTCTGCACGATGGCATTGTGATATGCAGTTATAAAATGCCGGATATGCTGTATTCGGAACTGCACGAGTACCTGCCCCCCGGTTTTGAGATGCTTCTGATGGCGTCCCAAAATCTGATTAATGAGTGTTACGGCAACGATATTGTATGTCTGACCATGCCGTTAAAGGTCAACGACCTGATTAACACGGTGGGCATGATGTCTGAGGACATTGAGAGAAGGCGGCGCAGAAACAAGTTAAGGCCCAAGGTACGCAGCGCGGAGGAGGAAGCGGCAATCCGGGAAGCAAAAGAACTTCTCATGGGAAGAAACCATATGACGGAGGAGGAGGCGCACCGGTATTTGCAGAAATGCAGTATGGATAGCGGAACGAATATCGTGGAGACGGCACAAATGGTTCTGTCCATGATGAAAGAATAGCACTTTTTGCAATATATAATCCCATAATACAGGTTTTACTGTGAAAATAATGCAGATATAATCACAGTATAGAGCAGACAAAGAAGCGAAACCGCAAGGGCGGTAGAATGGGAGGCAGCATGAAATTTACAAAAATGCACGGTTGCGGAAATGATTATATTTATGTAAACGGATTTGAGGAGCACATTGCTCAGGAAAAAAAGCCGGAGCTTGTAAAAAAATTGAGTGACCGCCATTTTGGAATCGGCGGTGACGGCGTTATTTTCATCAATCCCTCCGAGCAGGCGGATTTTGAGATGGAGATGTATAATGCGGACGGCAGCAGGGCGGAAATGTGCGGAAACGGCATCCGCTGTGTGGCAAAATATGTGTATGACAAAGGATTGACGGATAAATCCCAAATCAGCATTGTCAGTGCCGGAATGATAAAATTTCTCGATTTGACAATAAAAAGAGATGGGGAGAACACACAGGAAACAGGTTCAATCGGCAGAGGCAAGGTTACCAAAGTGCGGGTCAATATGGGAAGCCCGATTCTGGAACCGGCGCGGATTCCGGTGGAGGCTGAGGGAGAGCAGGTGGTAGATGAGCCGATAGAAGTACAAGGCAAAGAATACCGCATGACCTGTGTATCCATGGGAAATCCCCATGCTGTTGTGTTTATGGAGGGGGTTCAGACACTGGATTTGGAGAAAATCGGCCCGGATTTTGAAAACCATAAACGTTTTCCCAAACGCACCAACACGGAGTTTGTGGAGGTGATTGACAGACATACGGTGTTTATGAGAGTCTGGGAGCGCGGAACCGGAGAGACGCTGGCGTGCGGAACCGGATGCTGTGCAACGGCGGTGGCGTGTATTTTAAATGGTTTGACGGATGATGCAATTACTGTTAAACTATTAGGCGGCGAATTACAGATTGAGTGGGACAGGGAAAAGAATCTTATTTTTATGACCGGTCCCGCCGAGACTGTTTTTGAAGGCGAGACAGCCATAGACGAATTGCCGTAAAGGCAGCGGAAATGAAGAAAGACGAGAGGAGATACACCAATATGTTTAAAGTGAATGAGA
Source organism: uncultured Acetatifactor sp. (assembly GCA_934426825.1). Lineage (GTDB taxonomy): Bacteria > Bacillota > Clostridia > Lachnospirales > Lachnospiraceae > Acetatifactor. The sequence continues at coordinate 52,263 of CAKRYI010000003.1, forward strand.
ATTATCTGAAATTGCCCGGAAGTTATCTGTTTTCTACGGTTGGCAGAAAACAGCGCGAATATGAGGCGGCACACCCGGACAGAAAGGTAATCCGTCTGAGTATCGGTGATGTAACACAGCCGCTTGCTCCCGTAATTATCGATGCACTGCACGGTGCTGTGGATGAGATGGGAAAGGCAGAGACTTTTCATGGCTATGCACCGGATTTGGGATATGAATTTTTGCGCAATGCCATTGCAGAAAATGACTATAAGGCAAGGGGCTGTGACATCAGCGCGGACGAAATCTTTGTGTCTGACGGTGCAAAGTGCGATTGCAGCAATATTCAGGAAATTTTCAGCCTGGACAATAAGATTGCGGTTTGCGACCCGGTTTACCCCGTGTATGTGGATTCCAACGTTATGGCAGGAAGAACCGGTACTTACGACAGCAAGACCGAGACATGGAGTGATGTGATTTACATGCCCTGTACGGCAGCTAATAATTTTGCTCCGGAACTTCCCAAGGAGACACCGGATTTGATTTATCTGTGCTTCCCCAACAACCCTACCGGCGCAACCATCAACAAGGCACAGCTGCAGGAGTGGGTGGATTATGCCAATAAAGTGGGCGCTGTCATTCTGTATGATGCGGCTTACGAGGCATATATTTCCGAGGAGGATGTTCCCCACAGCATTTATGAGTGTGAAGGTGCAAGAACCTGCGCCATTGAGATGCGTTCTTTTTCCAAAAATGCAGGATTTACCGGCGTGAGACTTGGATTTACCGTAATTCCCAAAGAGTTGAAAGCAGGGGACGTAAGCCTCCATGCACTCTGGGCAAGACGTCACGGAACCAAGTACAACGGAGCTCCCTATATTATCCAGAGAGCCGGTGAGGCAGTTTACTCCGAGGCAGGAAAGGCACAGCTGAAAGAGCAGGTTGCTTATTACATGAACAATGCACATTACATCTACGACCATCTGAAGGCAGCAGGCTATACCGTGTCCGGCGGCGTCAATGCACCATACATCTGGCTGAAAGCGCCTAAGGGAATGACCAGTTGGGAGTTCTTTGATTATATGCTGGAAAATGCAAATGTAGTGGGTACCCCCGGTTCCGGTTTCGGCCCCAGCGGAGAAACCTATTTCAGACTGACGGCGTTCGGCAGCTACGAGAATACTGTAGAGGCAATCGAGCGTATCGTGAAGATGGGACTGTAAGAAAAACAGGAAGAAGAATATTCCCAAAATTTTTTCTTGCAAAATAAAATAAGGTGTGATATGATTGCTCACAAATAGAAAAGCTGTTTCAAATGCAGTGAAGGAGACTCTTGTCAGAGGAAACGACAGGAAGACGGCGTCACCGACTGAGAGCGCTGTCAGTGGAGAATGATATAGGGAACACTCCGGAGCAGACTGTTTGAAAAGGATATGATTTTGAATGGTATCCCCGGTAAGGCAGTACGTGACACGCGTTAAGTGTAGAGAGAGGGCAGACTTAAGCAGCAGGAGCAGACGAAGGTTTGCCAATGCGGGTGGTACCGCGGGTAGAAACGTATATCCGTCCCGGAATACAGAAATGTATTCCGGGACTTTTTGTGCGTTAAAACGAGCAAAGTGTACAGAATGCGTGCTTGCACGCAATTCTGTAGATTTTGCGAGTGTGCAACATGAGCGAAGGGTGAAGCCCGAAGCGAATGTTGTTGCGCGAAGCGCAAACGCACAAAAATTTAATCCACAGTGACAGGCGCGACAGCGCAGAAATGAGGTAGATTATGTACAGGGACATGACGACCAGAGAAATCGGAGAACAGCATATCGGACAGACGTTACAGATGGCAGGCTGGGTAGAAAACATTCGTGACCACGGCGGCGTATCTTTTATTGATTTGCGGGATATGTACGGTGTGCTCCAGATTGTAATCCGGGAAACCGAACTGTTAAAAGGCATTACCAAGGAAATGTGTATTTCCGTAAAAGGTATTGTGGAAAAAAGAGATGAGGAAACCTATAATCCCAAGATTCCCACCGGAACCATAGAGCTTGAGGCAAAGGTGATAGAGGTACTTGGAAAGGTATATCACCAGCTCCCCTTTGAGGTTATGACCTCCAAGGAGACCAGAGAGGATGTACGTTTAAAATACCGTTATCTGGATTTGAGAAACAGCAAGGTGAAGGACAATATTATTTTCCGTTCACAGGTAATCAGTTTCTTACGCCAGAAAATGACAGAGATGGGATTTTTGGAAATCCAGACCCCCATTCTTTGTGCTTCTTCCCCGGAAGGAGCAAGAGACTATATTGTTCCGTCCCGTAAGTTTAAAGGAAAGTTTTACGCACTGCCTCAGGCACCGCAGCAGTACAAACAGCTTTTGATGGTATCGGGATTTGACAAGTATTTCCAGATTGCTCCCTGTTTCCGTGACGAGGATGCCAGAGCAGACCGTTCACCGGGAGAGTTTTACCAGTTGGATTTTGAGATGAGCTTTGCCACTCAGGAGGATGTTTTCAAGGTGGGAGAAGAGGTACTTTCCGCAACCTTTGAAAAATTTGCTCCCGAAGGATTCGAAGTGACGAAGGCTCCCTACCCTATTATCAGCTACAAACAGGCTATGCTGGAGTTCGGCTGTGACAAACCGGATTTGCGTAATCCCCTGCGTATTATGGACGTGACGGATTTCTTCCAAAAGTGTACGTTTAAACCTTTTGTGGGAAGAACCGTAAGAGCCATTAAGGTACATGCTGAGATGTCAAAGGGATTCCATGAGAAGCTGCTCAGTTTTGCAACCGGCCTTGGAATGGGCGGACTCGGTTATCTGGAAGTGGCAGAGGATATGTCCTATAAGGGACCTATTGATAAATTTATTCCGGAGGAATTAAAGGGCGAACTTGCCACACTGGCAGGACTTGCCGTGGGAGATACCATTTTCTTTATCGCAGATAAGGAAGAGAGAGCAAATTATTACGCCGGACAGATTCGCAACGAACTGGGAGACAAGCTGGGATTAACGGAGAAAAATGCGTACCGTTTCTGCTATGTAAATGATTTCCCCATGTATGAGTTAGATCCCGAAACCAAGCAGCTTGGATTTACACACAATCCGTTCTCCATGCCGCAGGGCGGGCTGGATGCTCTGAATCATGAGAATCCATTGGATATTCTGGCATATCAGTACGACATTGTATGTAACGGAGTGGAACTTTCCTCCGGAGCGGTCAGAAACCATGACATGGAAATTATGGTAAAGGCATTTGAACTGGCAGGCTATGATGAGGAGACGCTGAAAAATAAATTTGGAGCTTTGTATCAGGCATTCCAGTTTGGAGCACCCCCTCACGCAGGTATGGCGCCCGGTGTAGACCGTATGATTATGCTGCTTCGCAATGAGGAAAATATCCGTGAGGTAATCGCATTCCCCATGAATGGAAACGCACAGGATTTGATGTGCGGCGCACCGAATGATGTGACCGAACAGCAGCTTCGTGAGGTACATATCAAGGTAAGAGATTAACCGGACGGTATGGAGTGAAAAGAAAAGGCAGGTGCAGCGATGGCAAATGTAATAGATGATGCAACAATCGAATATGTGGGAATCTTAGCAAAACTGGAACTGTCCGAGGACGAGAAGGAACAGGCAAAAAAGGACATGAGCAGTATGCTGGATTACATTGACAAATTAGGGGAACTGGATACCACAGGCATAGAGCCCATGTCCCATGTATTTCCGGTGGAAAACGTATTTCGGGAAGATGTGGTGACAAACGGTGACGAGAGTGAGAGAACACTGAAAAACGCACCGGAGGAAAAGGATAACATGTTTGTGGTGCCCAAGACTTTCGAGGCATAACGGAAAGAGAGCAGAAAGCGCCGCAGAAGCGGCAGAATGAGAGGAAATATGGATATTTTATCATATACGGCTGTGGAACTGGGCAAGGCAATTAAGTCCGGCAGCGTCACCGCAGTGGAAGCCATGCAGGCGGTGCTTAAGCGCATAGACGAGAGTGACAAGACCATCAATGCCTATGTTACGGTGGATAAAGAGGCAGCGCTCAAAAAGGCAGAGGAAGTACAAAAAAGAATTGAAGCGGGCGAACTGACAGGACCGCTTGCAGGGGTGCCCGTTGCCATTAAGGACAATATGTGTACGGAGGGAATGCTGACCACCTGTTCCTCCAAGATTCTAGGTAATTTCATTCCCACCTTTTCCGCAGAAGCGGTGCTCAATCTGGAAAAAGCAGGCGCGGTTATTATCGGAAAAACCAATATGGATGAGTTTGCCATGGGTTCTACCACGGAGACTTCCGCTTACGGTGTCACCAGAAATCCCAGAAATACGGAGCATGTGCCGGGAGGTTCCTCCGGTGGTTCTGCGGCAGCGGTTGCGGCAGAGGAATGTTTCTTCGCCTTGGGTTCCGATACCGGCGGCTCTATCAGACAGCCTGCGTCCTTCTGCGGCGTGGTTGGCATGAAACCCACCTACGGAACGGTTTCCCGTTACGGACTGATTGCATACGGTTCTTCCTTAGACCAGATTGGACCGCTGTGCAAGGATGTCACGGACTGCGCAACCATTTTGGAAACCATTGCTTCCCATGACAGCAAGGATTCTACCTCCGTGGAAAGACAGGATACGGATTTTACTTCCGCACTGAAAAAGGACGTAAAAGGAATGCGCATCGGAATTCCCAGAGACTATTTTGGAGAGGGACTGGACGCTGAGGTAAAAGAGGCGGTTCTTCATGCGGCAAAAGTATTGGAGGCTCAGGGAGCCGTTGTGGAAGAGTTTGATTTGAGTCTGGTGGAATATGCAATTCCTACCTATTATACCATTGCTGCGGCAGAGGCAAGCTCCAATCTGGAGCGTTTTGACGGAATCAAATACGGTTACCGCACGGCGGAGTATACCGATTTGCATAATATGTACAAGAAAACCCGTTCCGAGGGATTCGGACCGGAGGTGAAACGGAGAATTATGTTAGGCTCTTTCGTATTAAGCTCCGGATATTATGATGCTTATTATCTGAAGGCACTGCGTGTGAAAGCATTAATCAAAAAGGCTTTTGACAATGCCTTTGCAAAATATGACGTTATTTTGGGACCGGTGGCGCCCACCACCGCACCGAAGTTAGGAGAGAGTCTGGCAGACCCCATACAGATGTATCTGGGAGATATTTATACCATATCCGTGAATCTGGCAGGTCTGCCCGGCATCAGTGTTCCCTGCGGAACAGACAGCAAGGGGCTGCCCATCGGGGTACAGCTTATCGGCGACTGCTTTAGCGAAAAGAAGCTCATTCAGACGGCATACACTTATGAGCAGTGTGCGAAGGAGGGTTGACCATGGCAAAACAATACGAAACAGTGATAGGTCTTGAAGTACATGTGGAGCTTGCCACGAAAACAAAGATATTCTGCGGATGTTCCACTGCTTTCGGCGGAGCGCCCAATACCCATACCTGCCCGGTGTGCACCGGTATGCCCGGTTCCCTTCCGGTACTGAACAAACAGGTGTTGGAATATGCCGTTGCCGTAGGACTTGCAACCAACTGTCAGATTACCCAGTACTGCAAATTTGACAGAAAGAATTATTTCTATCCGGATAATCCGCAGAACTACCAGATTAGCCAGTTATATCTGCCCATCTGCCGCAATGGACATGTAGACATTGAGACAGAGCAGGGAAGCAAATCCATCGGTATCCATGAAATTCATATGGAGGAGGATGCAGGAAAGTTGATTCACGACGACTGGGAGGATTGCAGTCTTGTGGATTACAACCGTTCCGGAGTTCCTTTGATTGAAATTGTGTCAGAGCCGGATATGCGCAGTGCGGAGGAAGTCATTGCTTATCTGGAAAAACTCCGCATGACCATACAGTATCTGGGGGCTTCGGATTGTAAGCTGAACGAAGGTTCCATGAGAGCGGATGTGAATCTGTCCGTGCGTGAGGTGGGAGCGAAGGAATTCGGCACCAGAACCGAAATGAAAAACCTGAATTCTTTCCGTGCTATCACTCATGCCATTGAGGGAGAGCGTAACCGCCAGATAGATTTGCTGGAAGCCGGAGAAAAAGTGGTGCAGGAGACCAGAAGATGGGATGACAATAAAGAGTATTCCTATGCAATGCGTTCCAAAGAGGACGCACAGGATTACCGGTATTTCCCTGACCCGGATTTGGTGCCCATTCATATCAGTGACGAATTTTTAGAGAAAATCCGGGAAAAGCAGCCGGAATTCAGACCGGAAAAGATGAAACGCTACAAGGAAGAATTCGATATACCGGATTATGATATTGAAATCATTACGGCGTCCAAACATATGGCAGATATTTTTGAGGCAACGGTTGCGTTGGGCAGCCAGCCCAAGAAGGTGTCCAACTGGCTGATGGGAGAGACCTTAAGGCTGTTGAAGGAAAAGGAACTTGACCCGGAGGACATCCGTTTTTCACCGAAGCATTTGGCAGCGCTGATTCAGCTCACGGAGCAGAAAGTGATTAACTCCTCGGTGGCAAAGGAAGTATTTGAGGTCATGTTTGAGGAGGATACGGACCCTGAGCAGTACGTGGAGGAAAAAGGCTTAAAGACCGTAAATGATGAGGGGGCGCTCCGCAAAACCGTGGAGGAAGTAATTGCAGCCAATCCCCAGTCCGTGGAGGACTACCATAACGGCAAGGAAAAGGCTATCGGATTTTTGGTAGGACAGACCATGAAAGCCATGAAAGGCAAAGCCGACCCGGCAAGCGTCAATAAACTGTTGAAAGAACTGTTGTAATAAAAAGGTGTGCCGACAGATAATGAAATCTGTTTGGCACACCTTTTTTGAAAGGATGAAATGAAAGATTATTCAAACAAAAAGTCGATAAATTTCAAAGCGTTGTCCAGACTGGGCGAGTTTGCCATAATGCCTAAAACGGTATAGTCTCCGTTAAAATAGTAATTGTCGGTAATTTTTTTACAATCGGTGACAAAGATACCGACAGGCAACGGCTCCGTCATCTCCTCCGGCTTTGTAGGATCCGGAAGTTCGGGTATTACGGTGTCCTCTAAATTGTCCTGCGCTGCCTCCACATCCGCCATTACTGCGCGGTCTATATAATAGAAGTAAGGCTCGTATTTGGCAATCTGTTCTTCGCTGAGGACTTCCCTCAAATCATGAAACATGTCATTGTAAGCATAGTTGGGAAAAACATCCTCACCGCCCACAATCACATCCAGTTCTCCGGAGGCGGTGTACACCATCATCCGCTGGGCGGACGCAACACTTAATTCATCCGTTGCGTTTTCTTCAATCGTCATGGTTCCGTCTATTAAGACGTGGTATTTATCCAAATCAATCTGCGCATAGTCTGCAAATTCCGAAATCAGAGGGGACTCCGATTCCTGACTGAGACTGTTTAACATAGCTGCAAAAAAAGCGTTGTCCTTTTGGGAGGTGATGTCCCGGACTAACAATATTACAAAAGCAATGGCGGCAATCCCGATAAAAGTGTGCCATTTGTAATAGCACCAGAAATATTTCAGCTTGTCCTTAAAAGTGCCGTTTTTAATCTGTTCCCGTTCTTCTTTGAATTCGTCCATAACCGGCATGGCATATACCTGACCTTTCCGTGTGATATACCCATATCATACGGTTTTGCGCTGTAAATGTCAATGAACGCTCTGTGACGAGAATCTAAAAAAAGCATAAAATACCTTTTTGAGCCGAAAGTTGCCTTGCAAGATAAATCAACTTGTTATATCATAAATTATAGTGTTGTCGGAACCGTACACTTTTCCAAAGATATGTACGGTACAAATGAAATACAGTAAGCGCAATGAAACAAGTGAAAAGAAACAAAATAAAAGAAAAGGACAGGATTGAAAAATGAGTGACACATATGTGGAATGTCTTGTGAAGGCAAAACAGCCTGTAGGCATGAAAGTTTTAAAAGTATTTTTAATGGTACTGACAGTATTGCTGGTTCTTGCGGCTTTTTTTGTGGGAATCGCATTCATGCTGGCAGTGGTGTGCGGTGTGGGTGCATATTTCGTGGGATTTCTGACTGACCTGGAATATGAATATCTGTATGTGGACAAGGAAATCACGGTGGATAAGATTATGGCAAAAAGCCGCCGCAAGAGAGTGGACAAGTTCAGTGTGGAGAGAATGGAAATACTGGCTCCCATAAATTCTTATCACCTTGATAATTATAAAAACAGAACCGCAAAAGTAAGGGATTACAGTATTCATGAGGAGTGCAAGCCGGATTTGCGTTACGCCATGTATTACGAGGGAGGCAGAAAGATTATTTTGAGTCCCTCCGAGGACTTGGTAAAGGCACTCAAAAACGTTGCCCCCCGCAAGGTATTTACGGACTAATTCTTAAATTTTTGTAAAGTTTCCGGTTGACAGTGGAAATAAACTTTGATACACTCAGTGGAAAATCATTTAATAAAAAATCATACAGGAGGAAAGAAAATGGGACAGATTATTGGTGAAGGCATTACCTTTGATGATGTGCTGCTTGTACCCGCATATTCTCAGGTAATTCCCAATCAGGTGGATTTGACCGCATGGCTTACAAAAAAAATTAAGCTGAACATTCCGATGATGAGCGCAGGAATGGATACAGTAACCGAGCACCGCATGGCGATTGCAATGGCGAGACAGGGTGGTATTGGTATTATCCATAAGAATATGTCCATCGAGGCACAGGCTGAGGAAGTGGACAAGGTAAAGCGTTCAGAGAACGGAGTCATCACAGACCCCTTTTCTTTAACTCCCGAACATACACTGGCAGATGCAGACGCACTGATGGCGAAGTTCCGCATTTCCGGTGTTCCTATCACAGAGGGTCGTAAACTGGTAGGTATTATCACCAACCGTGACCTCAAGTTTGAAACAGATTTCACCAAGAAAATTAAAGAGTCCATGACCAGTGAAGGTTTAATTACCGCACCGGAAGGAATTACCTTAGAGGAGGCAAAGCAGATTCTTGCAAAGGCGAGAAAAGAGAAGCTCCCCATCGTGGACAAGGACTATAACCTCAAAGGTCTTATCACAATCAAAGATATTGAAAAGACCATTAAATACCCCTTGGCAGCAAAGGATGCACAGGGCAGACTGCTCTGCGGCGCAGGTGTCGGCATCACCGCAAATGTGCTGGAGCGAGTAGCCGCTCTGGTAGATGCCAAGGTAGACGTGATTGTACTGGATTCCGCTCACGGACATTCCCAGAACGTATTGAACTGTCTGAAAATGATTAAGGAAAAATATCCCGACCTTCAGGTGGTAGCAGGAAACGTGGCTACCGGAGCAGCAACCAAGGCTCTGATTGAGAACGGTGCGGACGCTGTTAAGGTAGGTATCGGACCCGGTTCCATCTGTACCACCCGTGTGGTTGCAGGTATCGGTGTTCCCCAGATTAGCGCTATTATGGACTGCTACGCTGTGGCAAAGGAATATGGTATTCCGATTATCGCAGACGGCGGTATCAAGTATTCCGGAGATATTACCAAGGCAATCGCAGCCGGCGGTAACGTATGTATGATGGGAAGCATGTTCGCGGGATGTGAAGAGAGCCCCGGAGACTACGAACTGTTCCAGGGAAGAAAATACAAGGTATACCGTGGAATGGGTTCCATTGCCGCCATGGAGAACGGAAGCAAGGACCGTTATTTCCAGTCCAACGCCAAGAAACTGGTGCCGGAAGGTGTGGAAGGCCGTGTGGCATACAAGGGAAGCGTGGAAGATACCGTATTCCAGTTGATGGGTGGTCTGCGTTCCGGTATGGGATATTGCGGTGCACGCAATATTGAGGAGCTGAAGGAGAACGGCAGATTTGTTAAGATTTCCGCTGCCTCCTTAAAAGAGAGCCATCCTCATGATATTCATATCACCAAGGAAGCTCCAAACTACAGTGTGGATGATAAATAAAATACGATAAAATAAATCAATAAAGAAAGCGCATTTCTTCCCTGAAGGGAGGATATGCGCTTTTTTTGTCGAAAATAGGAAAGATTACCCATTAGAAAAATGGATATAAAATGTACAATTTGGGCAAAATATGGTAAACTTTAATGTATATTAGAAAAAAATCTGTAAAAATTACATGAAAAGTAAGAGGAAAGACGGTGCAAAAGGTATCTTATCAAGAATTGATTAACAGAGACGAATTACAACGTCTGCAAAATGAATTTTCTACGGTGGCGGGAGTGTCACTGTATTGCTTAGATGCTGGCGGAGAACAAATTACAACCTTATCGGGAGAGGAAAGCGATAGCGAAAGGTTACGGGAGTATCTTGCGGAGGGCAACGTACAAGGTCTCTTGGAGAGAGTGGAAGAAGGCTCTTTAGAAGATTTGGCTGTGGAGGAACTGGAAGGAAACGGTGACCATATTGCCGCCATTGCGGTGCGTGTGGAGGAAACCACGGTTTTTTACTGGGTGATTTATATGCCCGGCGATAAGAAAAATGCCGGACAATTCTATGACATTCTCGATTTGTTAAGGGATTCCAGCTACACATTAATTTCCAACAAAGTATTGTGGTTCAGCGCGGAGGCGGAGAGCAGAAGAAGCAGATTCGCCCAGCAGGAGATGAGCAGGGATTTACACACCGTGGAGGCAACCACGGAGATTGTGCAGCTTTTGGACAGCGACTGGCCTATCGAGTCCATTATTGATAAATGGCTGGGAATTCTGGGCAATTATCTGAAAGTGGACACCGCACAGGTTTACCAGATTCATCCGGGCAATACGGAGATGGATATTCTCTGTGAATGGAAAGAGCAGGGACAGGTTCCCTTTTTTGAGAAAACAAAGGATCTGCCGGTGCTGGATATTCTGTGCACGGCTACACCGTTAGTGCTGTCTGTGGACGGACAGCAGAGCGAATATCAGGAAGCAATGGCGGAACTGGGACTTAAGGCAATTATGATTTTCCCCATTCTGCATCAGGAACATTCCGGCGGCATGGTGCTTGCCTTAAACCACAGAAACCGGAAATACAACTGGAGTACCTCGGAGATTAAGTTCACAGCGGATGCGGTGAAGGTGCTTAAGAGTATTCTTACCAGACGTATCCAGAAAAATTCCATGGCAAGCTCCTATGCGGTCCTGGAGGCAATTCTTGACAATGTCGGCTGGGCAATTTATGTCACGGACAAAAAGACGGGAGATGTCCTCTTTGCAAACCGGAAATTGCAGAATACCTTTGCCCCGGAACTGCAGAATCACACCTTTCAGGAGTTGATAGACAAAGGCAAGACCGATGGACAGCCGGACGGAATGTATGAGATTTTCCATCCGGAACTGGAAAACTGGTACGATTTGGTATACAAGGAAATTTCATGGGTGGACGGCAAGAGAGCCACGCTGTATTCCCTCTATGATATTACGGACAAGAAGCTGTACCAGAGGAAAATAGAACAGCAGGCGTACACGGATTTCCTCACGGGACTTTACAACCGTATGTGCTGCGAGAGAGATTTGGCAAGACAGATAGATGAGGCAAAGCGCAACGGTAAAAAGGGTGCGATTTTATATCTGGATTTGGATGATTTCAAGCATATCAACGACGGCTTGGGACACCAGTACGGCGATGTACTGCTCAAATCCATTTCCCGCTCTTTGCGGAATGTGGAGGGTATCCAGAATACCTGCTACCGGATGGGCGGCGATGAATTTGTCATTGTGGTTCCGCCGGCAAATTATCCGGAGTTTGAAAAGATAATCGATGATATACGGCAGATTTTCAGTAAGCCGTGGTACTTAAAGGACGCTGATTACTACTGCACCACCAGTATCGGTATTGTCACCTTCCCGGACGGCGGAGAGTCCGTGGCGGATTTGGTCAAAAAGGCTGACATTGCCATGTACGAGGCGAAAAAGGGAGGCAAAAACCGGGTTTCCACCTATCAGGCAGGCAACGATTCCGCATCCGGCAGACGACTGGATATGGAAAAGAACATGAGAGACGCTACGGTGGACGGCTACCGGGAATTTGAGGTATACTACCAGCCGATTATCAATGTGGAGAACGGTGGGAAAAGCTGTGCGGGAGCGGAGGCTTTGATTCGCTGGAACAGTGAGAAGCTGGGATTTATCCCCCCGTCGGAATTTATTCCGTTAGCGGAATACCTCGGACTGATTAATCCTATCGGCAATTATGTGCTGAAAGAGGCGTGCGCCCACTGTAAGATGTGGAATGACAACGGACACCCCGACTATAAGGTAAATGTCAACCTGTCCGTGGTACAGCTTTTGCAGGCGGATATAGTGGAGATTGTGGAAAAGACCTTACAGGAAACGGGTATCAAGCCCGCCAACCTGACACTGGAAGTTACGGAGAGTCTTGCCATCAACGACATGGAGCGTATGAAAGGAATCCTGAACCGGATTAAGACGCTGGGTGTCAAACTGGCGCTGGATGATTTCGGCACCGGTTATTCCTCCCTGAATCATATCAGAGAGATTCCTTTTGATGTGATAAAGGTGGATCAGAGTTTTGTGAAGGATTTGGCGGAGGATGCATATTCCCAGTCCTTTATCAAGATGATTGCAGAGCTTGGAAAAACCATAGGCGTCAGCATCTGTGTGGAGGGAATCGAGACACAGGCACAGTATAAAGTGCTGCGGGGCATGAAGGTCAAATATATTCAGGGTTATTATTTTGACCGTCCCATGCAGTGTTATCAGTTTGAGGAAAAGTACGTGAACGGGAATCCTGACCTGTAGTAAGGAAAAATGTTGAAAAACTGTATAAAAATGCACTGAGGTATTGCCAAAACAAGGGAAACCATGTAAGATAATTGCAGAAGCTGCACGACTGGCGGAAAACAGGTGACTGTGGTGGGGTAACCCACAGGAAGTGTGGCATGATTTGCAAGCCGACCGCCTGGGCACCACTCAAGTGATGTCCGGGTGGTTTTTTGTTTTCGATAAAGTCAGCTCTACGCAAGGAGGAAAAAGAATGGTATCATTGGAACAGGAACTGAAAAACAACGCATATCCCGGAAGAGGAATTGTCATCGGTAAATCCGCAAACGGACAATATGCAGTGACAGCGTACTTTATTATGGGACGCAGCGCAAACAGCCGCAACCGTGTGTTTGTAACGGAAGGAGAGGGTATCCGCACACAGGCATTTGACCCCTCCAAGTTAGAGGATCCCAGCCTGATTATCTATGCGCCGGTGCGCGTGCTGGGCAATAAGACCATTGTGACAAACGGAGACCAGACCGATACCATTTATGAGGGTATGGATAAGCAGCTCACCTTTGAACAGTCTTTGAGAAGCAGGGAATTTGAACCGGATGCACCGAACTACACCCCTCGTATTTCCGGTATTTTACATGTGGAGAACGGAAGTTATAATTATGCCATGTCCATTTTAAAGAGCAATCACGGAGATGCGTCTTCCTGCCTCCGTTTTACTTATGCGTATGAAAATCCGCTGCCCGGCGAGGGACGCTTTATTCATACTTATATGCACGACGGCAATCCGCTGCCCAGCTTTGAGGGAGAACCCAAGCAGGTGGAAATTCCCGATGATATGGACGCATTTACCGACATGCTGTGGGATAGTCTGAATGAGGATAACAAAGTTTCCCTGTTTGTGAGATACATAGATATTGCAAGCGGAGAAACACGGACAAAAATCGTGAATAAGAATAAATAGAGAGGACGATAAAATCATGAATGAAATTGAATTAAAATACGGTTGTAACCCGAACCAGAAGCCTTCCAGAATTTATATGGAGGACGGAAGCGACCTGCCTGTCACCGTGTTAAACGGAAAACCCGGCTATATCAATTTCCTGGATGCTTTCAACGGCTGGCAGCTTGTAAAGGAATTGAAAGAGGCAACGGGACTTCCCGCAGCCACCTCCTTCAAGCACGTTTCCCCCGCCGGTGCGGCAGTGGGACTTCCCTTGGATGACACTCTGGCAAAGATTTACTGGGTGGACGATTTGGGAGAGCTTTCCCCTCTTGCCTGTGCCTATGCGAGAGCGAGAGGTGCGGACAGAATGTCCTCCTTCGGTGATTTTATCGCACTGTCAGATGTCTGCGACGCAGATACCGCCAAGCTGATTAAGAGAGAGGTGTCCGACGGCGTTATCGCTCCCGGTTATACCGACGAAGCGCTGGCAATGCTGAAAGAGAAAAAGAAGGGCGGCTACAATATTATTCAGATTGACGCCTCCTACACTCCGGCACCGGTTGAGAAAAAGCAGGTGTACGGTATCACCTTTGAGCAGGGAAGAAACGAGTTGGATATTAACGGCGATTTGCTGTCCAATATCGTGACAAAGAACAAAGAAATTCCTGAAAAAGCGCTGATTGATATGAAGATTGCGCTGATTACCTTAAAATATACACAGTCCAATTCCGTATGCTATGTAAAGGACGGTCAGGCAATCGGAATCGGAGCCGGTCAGCAGTCCAGAATCCACTGCACCAGACTGGCAGGAAGCAAGGCGGACAACTGGTTTTTACGTCAGTCTCCGCAGGTAATGGGACTGCAGTTCGTGGACGAATTGGGAAGAGCAAACAGGGACAATGCCATTGATGTTTATATGGGCGATGAGTACATGGACGTTCTGGCGGACGGCACATGGGAGACTGTTTTCAAGGTGAAACCTCCGGTATTCACCCGCGAGGAGAAGAGGGCGTGGCTTGATAAAATGCAGGATGTAACCCTTGGCTCCGACGCATTTTTCCCGTTCTCCGACAACATTGAGCGGGCGCACAAGAGCGGTGTGAAATACATTGCACAGCCCGGCGGTTCCGTGCGTGATGACGCGGTTATTGAGTGCTGCGATAAGTATGGAATGGTTATGGCATTTACCGGCATTCGTCTGTTCCATCACTAAGTTCGGCATGAAAATAAATAAAGGGTCCGGCATTTGCTACATAAATGCCGGATTTCCTAATTAAGTGTGAAGACTGGGAGAAAATACAGTATGAGACTGGCAGATTTGGAACGTTTTGAATCAATCACGATACAATGTCATGATAATCCGGATGCGGACGCCATCGGAGCGGGATTCGGGCTGTACGGCTATTTTGAATCCAAGGGGTGCAATGTGCGCCTGATATACAGCGGAACAAACCGGATTAAAAAATCCAATCTGAAATTATTGATTCGGGAACTGGAGATACCAATTCAGTATGTTCCGGCAAACGGACAGGAGAAGATAAAGGGTCTGCTTTTGATGGTGGACTGCCAGTACGGTTCCGGCAACGTTACCCGCTTCGAGGCGGATACGGTGGCAACCATAGACCACCATCCGTTAGAGAGCAGGGAACAGGAGAGGCTCAGAGTGGAGCAGAACCGGGGCAGCTGTGCCTCTTTAGTGTGGAGCATGCTGCAGGAGGAAAACTATCCGGTCAACGAAGATGTCCGGATGGGCACGGCACTCTATTACGGATTGTATATGGATACAAACCAGTTCTCGGAGTTGTTTAATCCCCTTGACATGGATATGCGTGAAGAGGTGGCGGTGGATAAACGCCTTATCATGAGACTGCGCAATTCCAATATTTCCCTGTCCGAACTGGAAATTGCGGGAATCGCCATGATACGGTACAACTACAATGATGACTACCGTTTTGCCGTCATCCGGTCAAAGCCCTGCGACCCGAATATTTTAGGATTAATCAGTGATTTTCTCCTGCAGGTGGACGTGGTGGACACCTGCGTGGTATACAATCAGTTGAAAGATGGCTATAAGCTGTCCGTCCGCAGTTGTATCAGAGAGGTAAACGCTAACGAACTGGCGGCATATCTGACGGAAGGAATCGGTTCCGGCGGCGGACACAACGAGAAGGCGGGCGGCTTTATCAGCATGAAGCTCTATGAGGAAAAATATCCTACCCTGCATTCGGAGGCGTATTTCAACAACCGCATGACGGAATATTTTGATTCCTTTGAAATTTTATCTGCGTCGGAAATGAAAACGGATATTAGTCGGATGACGGAGTATGCGAGAGTGAAAGAGCCTATTTTAGTGCTTCGGGTAACGGATGCCGTGAAGCCGGGGGCGAGCTTTTCCGTCCGTACCGGCAAGGAAAACCTGGAGAGTGTGGCGTCGGAGGAAATGTACCTTGCAGTCGAGAGGGACGGCGTGGTACACCACATGCTAAGACAGCGTTTTGAGGTTTGTCTGGAGAACACGGGACGGAGAGCGGAAAAGGATTATTTTGAAAATTCCGGCTACATTCCCACAATCAGGGACTGGGCGGAGGACCGCCTGTACCGGCTGGAGGATTACGCTACCATCTGTATTCCGAAGGATGAGTTCCGCATTTACGCAACACCCTTAGACAGTTATGTAAAGCTGTTCCCGGAGTGGGATGACGATAAGTATATGCTGGGAAAACCGGGGGACTATCTGGCAGTCAGCGCGGATAACCGGCATAACGCCTTTATCGAACCGGGGGATAAATTTTTAGAACGGTTTCACGAGATTCCGAAAAGGGATTGAAAAAACAGTTTATTAATTTTTCGCATTGTGTTAAGATAGAAAGATAGAAGAAATGCGAGAGGCGGACGTAGCATGAGCGAGAAAGAATCAAAAAATTTTATCGAACAGATTATTGATAAGGATTTGGCGGAGGGTGTGTATGACACCGTGCATACCCGTTTCCCTCCCGAACCCAACGGTTACCTTCATATTGGACATGCCAAGAGTATATTGTTAAACTATGGACTGGCACAGGAGTACCACGGAAAGTTCAATATGCGTTTTGATGACACCAACCCTACCAAGGAAAAGGTAGAGTTTGTGGAATCCATTAAAAAGGATATTCAGTGGCTGGGTGCCGACTGGGAGGACAGGCTGTTTTTTGCCTCCAATTATTTTGACCAGATGTATGAGGCGGCAATTAAGTTAATTAAGAAGGGAAAGGCATACGTATCTGACCTGAGTGCGGAGCAGATAAGGGAGTACAGAGGAAGTCTGACAGAACCCGGCAAGGAGGATCCTTCCTGCAACCGCAGTGTGGAGGAAAACCTTGCTCTTTTCGAGGAGATGAAAGAGGGTAAGTATCAGGACGGAGAGAAGGTGCTCCGTGCCCGTATTGACATGACATCCCCCAATATCAATATGCGTGATCCGGTTATCTACCGCGTGGCACATATGACGCACCACAACACGGGAGACAAATGGTGTATTTACCCCATGTATGACTTTGCGCACCCCATTGAGGATGCGATTGAGGGCATTACCCACTCTATCTGTACGCTGGAGTTTGAGGATCACAGACCTTTATACGACTGGGTGGTAAGGGAACTGGAATATCCCCATCCCCCGAAACAGATTGAGTTTTCCAAGCTGTATCTTACCAATGTCGTTACCGGTAAGCGCTACATTAAGAAACTGGTGGAAGAGAAAATCGTGGACGGCTGGGACGACCCCAGACTGGTGTCCATCGCGGCGCTCAGACGCAGGGGATTTACACCCGAATCCATTAAGATGTTTGTAGATTTGTGCGGCGTTTCCAAGAGCCAGTCCTCCGTGGACTATGCAATGCTGGAGTATTGTATCCGCGAGGATTTGAAAACAAAGAAACCCCGTATGATGGCGGTTTTGAATCCGGTGAAGTTGGTCATTGACAACTATCCGGAGGGACAGGTGGAAATGCTGGATATTCCCAACAACTTAGAGAATGAGTCTTTGGGAAGCCGTCAGGTTCCCTTTGAGAGAGAGCTGTATATTGAGAGCGACGACTTTATGGAGGAACCGGCACGCAAATATTTCCGTATGTTCCCCGGCAACGAAGTGCGTCTGATGAATGCTTATTTTGTAAAATGTACCGGATGCGTCAAGGACGAAGAAGGCAATGTGGTGGAAGTCCACTGCACCTATGACCCCGCTTCCAAAGGCGGCAACAGTCCGGACGGCAGAAAGGTAAAAGGTACCATTCACTGGGTGCCCGCAAATCAGTCCATTCCTGCCGAGGTCAGATTGTATGAAAATATTATCGATGAGGAAAAGGGCGTTTACAATGAGGACGGAAGTCTGAACCTGAACCCCAATTCCCTCACCGTTTTGAAAGACTGCCGTCTGGAACCCGCATTTGCAGGGGCACAGGCATATGACAGCTATCAGTTTGTAAGACAGGGATTTTTCTGTGTGGATGCAAGGGATTCCAAACCGGATGCGCCGGTATTTAACCGAATCGTATCACTGAAGAGTTCTTACACTCTTCCGAAAGCGTAAGGATTTGTAATCACCTATGAAGAGAAAAAGGAGATAAAAGCTATGGCAGGTATATTGTCGGGTCTGGCAGGACTTGGTTTAAACAATCTGGAAAATATGGAAATTTATGAGAAACCCAAGAGCGATACGGCAGAGCAGAAGGTTGTTGCTAAGTTAGAGGAAAAAGATTTGATTTACGACAAAACCTTTTCCTGCCCTGTCTGCGGAAAGAATTTCTCGTCCAAAATCATGAAGAGCGGAAAAGCGAAGCTGATTGGAACAGACCCGGATTTACGCCCCAGATATGACGGTATCGATATGGCTAAGTATGAGGTGGAGATGTGTCCTAACTGCGGATATTCCGCATTATCGCGCTTTTTCACCGGACTGAGCGGCGGTCAGATTAAGCTGATTCAGGAACATATCAGCAGCAAGGTGCAGCTGCATCCCCATGGCGGCGAGACATATACCTATGAGGAGGCAATGGAGCGGTACAAGTTAGCGCTTGCCTGTGCCGTGGTGAAACGTGCCAGAGCCAGTGAAAAGGCTTATATCTGTTTAAAGAGCGGCTGGTTATTGCGCGGATATGCAGAATACCAGAAGGAGAACGGTCTGGACAATCCCAGTCCCGAAAGCCTGAAGGAAGAGGAGGACGAGTATCTGCTCAATGCCTATAACGGCTTTGTGGAGGCAAGACAGAACGAATCCTTCCCCATGTGCGGAATGGACGAGGTTACCATTGATTTCCTGTTGGCAGAACTGGCATATCGTTTTAAAAAATATGATGTGGCAAGCCGGATGGTGGCTTCCATTCTTACCTCTGTGTCTGCAAATGCGAGAACAAAGGACAAGGCAAGGGATTTGAAGGACAGAATTCTTGCGGATTTGAAAAAGAAACAGTGAGAAACACAAATGTATGATATGACCATCCGTTTACAACAAAATAGTGACAGATGTCTGTACGAACAGATTTACGATTATATCAGACAGGAAATACGGGAGGGGAGGCTTCTTGCAGGCGAGAGGCTTCCCTCTACGCGTTCTTTGGCGGAATATCTGCAGGTGGCACGCAGCACGGTGGATTTCGCATACGGACAGCTTCTGAGTGAGGGGTATATCGAATCCAGACCGTACAAGGGGTATTTTGTCTGTCCGCTGGACAATTTGTTCCAGATGGAGGGAAAACCGGAAACAGCGGTGAAACCGGAGGCTGTTGTTTCCCGTGACAAGGCATCGGAGGAAAAACTGCTGTACGACTTTTCCCCCAACGGGATTGACATGTCGGGATTTCCTTTCGGCGTGTGGAAACGAATTACGAAAAACGTGTTAAATGAGGGAAACAGCGAACTCTTTTCGCAGGGCGAGGCGCAGGGTGATTATGATTTGCGCCTGACTATCAGCCGTTATCTGCACTCCTCCAGAGGGGTTAACTGCTCGCCGGAACAGATTGTGGTTGGCGCCGGAAACGATTACCTGCTCATGCTTTTGGAGAAGATTCTGGGTGAAAAAGTGCATATTGCCATGGAGAATCCCACTTATAAGAGAGCGTACCGTATTTTTAAATCCTTCGGCTATGAGATTTGCACGGTGGATATGGACGAGAGCGGAATGAAGGTGTCAGGGCTTAAAAAGGCGCAGGTGGATGCCGCTTATGTAATGCCCTCCCACCAGTACCCCACGGGAGTGGTTATGCCCATTGGACGGCGCACGGAGCTTCTGCACTGGGCGGACGGGGAGGACAGCCGGTATCTGATAGAGGACGATTACGACAGTGAGTTCCGTTACCGAGGGAAACCGATTCCGTCCCTGCAGGCGTCGGACAAGCGGGGAAAGGTTATCTATGTGGGAACTTTCTCCAAGGCAATCGCACCTGCAATCCGTGTCAGCTATATGGTTCTGCCACCCAAACTGTTAGAGCGGTATCATAAGGAATGTTATTTCTATTCCTGTACCGTGTCCCGTATCGACCAGCGGATTCTCAATGAATTTATCCGGGACGGCTACTTTGAGAGGCACCTGAATAAGATGCGAAAAATATACCGGGGAAAACATGAACAACTGTTGGAATGTTTAGGACCCTTTGAGACTGATTTTAAAGTGTCCGGAGAACATGCGGGACTGCACCTCTTGCTGACGGCGAAAGAGGGCAGGACAGAGACGGATTTGATAAATTCTGCGGCTGCGCAGGGCGTCCGGGTCTACGGACTGTCCTCTGCCATGGTGGAAACTGCCAAAGAGAAACAGGACGGGGAGAACACTGCAGGCGGAAATGCCGGTGTCGGAATGGAAAATGCCGGTGCAACTATTCTGCTAGGGTTTGGGGGCTTAAGCTGTGAGGAAATCATTGCAGGCACAGAGCGCCTGAAAAAAGCGTGGCTGTAAAAAGAAAAAGGTGTAAATGCGCGGACTGTTGCCGGCATTTACACCTTTTTAAAAAAACTTAATTCTCTTCCAGAGGAGGTTCTTCCTCGGTTTCATCATCCTCATCAAAAAATTCTTCTACCGTTTCCTCAGCTTCTTTGGCGGTTTCGGCAACCTGCTCCGCAAGCGGGGTAAAGGAAGAATCGGACTGCTCGGTGTCCTTAGCGGCTTTGTCAAGGGAAACATAGCTTCGTTTGCTGGAATCGCTGTCGTCGTCCAAATCTTCGCTGAAGTCATCATAATCGTCATCCCCGTCATGAATCATGGAAAACTCGGATTCCTTTTTGCGGGTATAATAATAGACAGCAGCCGCTACTGTTCCCACTGCAGCCGTAAAAAGAAGAAATTTACCAAATTTTTTTGCCATAATTTTTCCTTTCATCCATCAAAAATGTATTGTAGCTTTCACCTACTATATTAATACTATTTTGTGGAAAAGAAAAGAGATTATGAGAAAGTTTGGAAAAATTTAATAAGGGAAATTCAGGGAAGGCATTGCTTGAAACCGCCGGCTGAGTATGCTAAACTGGATTTAGTCTGCCGGTCGGGCACCGGCAAATAAGCCCGTTGTGGGTACAAGGGAGCAATACCGCATGAATGAAAAGTTCTTCGACTTAAAAAAAGAAAAGCAGGACAGGATGATTAATGCCGCACTTAAGGTATTTGCGCTGAACGGATACCGTCATGCCAGTACGGATGACATTGTGAGGGAGGCGGCAATCAGTAAGGGACTTTTATTCCATTATTTTGAGAGCAAGCTGGGTCTTTACACATTTGTGTATGACTACAGCGTGAGATATATGACACTGGAACTGGGCACCACGGTCAATCAGAAAGAGCAGGATATGTTTGAACTGATGAAACAGGTGGAGTGCGCCCGCATGCACGCCATGAGGGGCTACCCTTATATGCAGCAGTTCTTAAATCGTACCCAGTCGGAAAATGTGAGCGAGGCACTTTTGGCGGTGGAGGAAAAGAAAAATCTTTTGGCGGAAACCTATGACGCCATCCGCAGGCAGATGGATTTTAGCAATCTGCCCGCAGGAGTGGACGGGGAAAAGTTCTGCAAAATGCTGGAACTGACCATCAAAGGGCTGATGACGGAACACTTTCTGGAGGATTCCTTTCAATCGGAAATGCTCTATCAGGAAATTGCAGGGTATCTGGATATGATGAAAAATATTGTGTATAATTAATTTTGGGGAGGCGGGAACTACTTGCTCATTTTGTATGCGGAATCTGCGGGGTATCCGCCCTTTAATTTCTGCATGCCTCTCTGAATGGCGTCTTTGGAGTTCTTCCAGTCGGCGTCTTTATTGCGGTAGTCAAATTTTTCCACCATCCATGCCACGTCCTCGGCAATCCGGTTCATGTTTTCTTCCATGAGCGGAAGGAGCATGGCATAAAAAGCAGCACGCTCTTTGTCGGACAGATGACGGTCTGCCGCCTCACAGAGCTGCCCGAAATGCGGGAGGCAGAATCCCTTGCTGTTTTTGATTTTTTCGGGAAAAGCAGAGTCCTGTTTCCAAAGATAGAAAAAGGTGTCCAGGTAGCGGGCATAGGTTTCCTCATACTGTTTGCAGATATAGCAGGACTGCTCCTTTTCGTGAACCCATATTCCGATGGGATTGGAGCTTTCCGCATTCCTGCGGAACCTGTCCTTTAAAGAGCTTTTGCCCGGTGTGAATCCGGCAAAGGTTTTCTGCATTTCGCCTATCATTTTGCGGTAGTGGGTTTTTAAAATCCACGCATTGCCTAAAGTGTTGCCGTAATCGAACATTTTTTGAAAATGGGTGCGGCAGAAACCGTCGCGGTCCGTCATTTCCCGAATGTCCGCCTCCATGTAAGAGGAGCCGCTCCCCAAGACGAAATCCAGCAAATCATGCTCAATATTGCGCTCGATAAAGCAGAAAGGACATTCGTCATGGGCATTTATGGCATCATTTAATGGAATGGTGTATAATTTTTCCTTCATAAACAAACCTGCCAATCCGTGCGTTGCGCCGCACATATAATCTATCCGTTCAATACGCTTTTTTTTATTAAACGTGTTGTATTTATTGTAAAGGACTGCGGTAAAAATGGCAACAAAAACAGGAGCGGCGCGGGTTAAAATATATGACGGAATTGCTACATTTTTGTAACAAAATGTAAGCTAAAATTAAGAAATATTTTGTTGTATTGTTTTGCTGCGGAAGCTAGTATATATAGTAAAGATGAGATGAAAGATGTGATAATTCTTGGTATTTGCCAGTGTTGAATTTATACTCTATTTTCTCCCTGTATTTTTTCTGACCTATGGTTTTACCCCGAAAAAGTATAAAAATCTGACACTCCTTTTGGGAAGCCTGTTTTTTTACGGCTTAGGGGAACCGAAGTATGTGTTGTTGCTGATAGCGTCGGTGGCGGTGAATTATGTTCTGGGTCTGCATTTAGGGCAGGGTAGAAAACGAAATTATGATAAAAAGAATAGAAATAAAAATGATAGGCGCAGACGCAGAATTTTTATTGCGGCGGTTGCGGGAAATCTTGCGGTGCTTTGTCTGTTTAAGGCAGAGACGGATAAGATAGGCTTTCCTCTGGGCATCAGTTTTTATACCTTTCAGATATTGTCCTATCTGATTGACGTATACCGGGGAGAGGAAAAAAGAGAGCGTTCCTTTGTGGACTTTGCAACCTATGTGACAATGTTTCCAAAGCTGGTTTCCGGCCCCATTGCGGAGTACGGCGGGATAGCGGGGGAGCTGAAAAGCAGAAAGTGCACGGCGGAGGGAATACAGGACGGCCTTGGGGATTTTATTGTAGGTCTTGTATACAAGGTGCTTTTGGCGGATCGCATAGGCATTCTGTGGCATGAAGTGCAGGTGACAGGATTTGAAAATATTTCCACACCGCTTGCGTGGGTGGCGGCAATCGCTTACTCCATGAAAATTTACTTTGATTTTTACGGCTACTCCTTAATGGCGGTGGGTATCGGCAAGATGATGGGATTCTGTCTGCCGGAAAACTTTGACAATCCGTACATGGCGCGCTCGGTGAGGGATTTTTACCGCAGATGGCATATCACGCTGGGAAAGTGGTTCTGCCGTTACGTCTATATCCCCCTCGGCGGCAGCCGTAAGGGAGAGCTTAAGACCATCCGCAATCTGGCGGTGGTTTGGCTGCTCACGGCAATATGGCACGGAAGCACGGTGAATTTCCTTTTGTGGGGCATGATTCTTTTGCTCTGCATTATCGTGGAGCGTCAGATAGAAAAAACAGGTGTGGGCAAATATTTCAAAATACTGCCGCATTTGTATCTCTGGGCGGTGATTCCCATTACATGGATGTGCTTTGCCAATACGGACATTGCACAGCTTAAGATTTATCTGGAAAGAATGTTCGGAATGGGCGCAGGCGCCTATGTGCGGGAGGGCGACTGGCTCAAGGCGCTGACCGGCTACGGCTCCCTGTTTGCGGCGGCTTTTCTGTGCTGCAGCGGAGTGGTGCAGAAGATATATGCAAAGTGGAAGCAGAATTTTGCAGTGAAAGCGGCGCTGGCTGTTTTGTTATGGATATGTGTGAACCGGCTGATTGTGGAAGGCAATAATCCTTTTATGTATTTCCGGTTTTAAGTAGTTTTGAGGTGACTTGGTTGAAAAAGTTTTGGGACTGGATAAAAAGATGGTCTTTTCTGATAATGGTGCTGTTGTCCGGCGTTGTCTATCTGACGGTGGAAAATCAGTGGCAGGTGTATGCAAAGCCGCTGGAAAAATTGCAGGATGCGTGGAAAAACGCAGGAAAGTCCGAAGAACCGGAATTAGGTGACGGGGACGGACAGAGTGTGTCCGGAAATGACGAAAATACGGTTTCTAAAGGAGATGCCCTAGACGGGGCAGAGGCAGAGCAGCCGGAAGGAACGGGAAATGAACTGCAGCAGACGGTGTCCGGCTCAGATGTGCAGGAATCAGACACCGGACGAAATCCGGGAGAGGTGTCCTATATATCCGTGGAGGACGATTATTTCGCAGACGCGGTATTTATCGGGGATTCCAGAACGGTAGGGCTTTATGAGTATGCCGGACTGGAGGAGGTGTCCACATTCTATGCCTCCACGGGTCTTACCATATACAAAATGTTTGATGCGCCCATAGTGGATGTGCCCGGACAGAAAGCAAAGAAAACCGTGGAGCAGGCGCTTTCCGAAAAGCAGTTTTCCAAAATTTATCTCATGATTGGCATTAATGAGATGGGAACCGGCACGGTGGACAGCTTTTTGGAGGCATATGCGCAGGCAGTGGAGCATCTGCAGGAGCTGCAGCCGGACGCCATTATCTATGTGCAGGCAATTATGAAGGTGACGACAGAGCGCTCGAATAAGGGTGATTACATTACCAATGAGGGAATCGAAGAAAGAAACGCCGGCATTGAGGCGCTGGCGGACAACGAGAAGGTGTATTATCTGGATGTCAATCCGCTCATCTGTGATGAGACAGGGGGAATGGAGGCGTCTTATACCTTTGACGGGGTACATTTGAAGGCGCAGTACATTTCCATCTGGAAGGATTTTCTAAAAACTCACGCAGTTGAGCAACTTCCGCTTGACTGATGGGCTGCGAAAAGTTATCATTTTCTGTAAGGGTTTTTATCAACTGCCGGCAGCGTGACCGGCAACTTACAGGAGGATGAGTTCATGAGCGACAAAAGCGCACAGAACCCGGCAAAGCTGGGTGAAAACGGCATTTACGATGCCAAGACGTTGGGGGTTCCCAAGGTAATTCTTTTGGGTCTCCAGCACATGTTTGCAATGTTTGGTGCAACGATTTTAGTTCCTATGCTGACCGGACTGGATGTTTCCACGACATTGTTATTTGCAGGTCTGGGAACACTGCTGTTCCATATGCTGACAAAGAGAAAGGTTCCCGCATTCTTAGGTTCCTCATTTGCATTCCTTGGTGGTTATGCAGCAATCGCACCTATGGCGGACGCGGCAGGAAATGCAATCGACAATAAGAAACTGCTTCCCTATGCCTGCTTCGGCGTAGCATGTGCAGGTCTGCTTTATCTGGTATTGGCACTGTTAATCAAAATCTTCGGTACGAAGAGGGTAATGAAATTCTTCCCCCCTATCGTAACCGGTCCTATCATTATTTCCATCGGTCTTACCCTTTCACAGTCTGCTATTGCAAACTGCTCTCAGGACTGGCTGATTGCGGTTGTGGCAATCGCACTGGTAATCATTTGCAATATCTGGGGCAAGGGAATGATTAAGATTGTTCCGATTATCATCGGTGTAGTAGGTTCCTATGTACTGGCTGCTATTCTGGGAAGAGTAGATTTCACACCGGTTGCAGAGGCAGCATGGTTCGGTGTTCCCATTCGCTGGGAAGAGACCGCTTTCTGGGCACTTTCCGACGGAGACACCGCTCTGTTAATTACTTCCGTTATTACTATCATGCCTATCGCATTGGCTACCATGGTAGAGCATATCGGAGATATTTCCGCAATTTCTTCTACTGTTGGCATCAATTATATCAAGAGTCCCGGTTTACACCGTACCCTGCTTGGTGACGGTCTTGCAACCATCGTGGCTTCTCTGTTCGGTGCACCGGCAAACACCACTTATGGTGAGAACACCGGAGTTTTGTCCCTGACAAGAGTATTTGACCCCATGGTAATCCGTATTGCAGCAGGATTTGCGGTACTGTTCTCCTTCTCACCCAAGATTGCAGCGCTGATTGGCTGTATGCCTACAGCAACCTGCGGTGGTGTGTCACTGGTACTTTACGGTATGATTTCCGCAGTCGGTGTCCGCAACATTGTTGAGACACAGGTAGACTTTACCAAGAGCCGCAATGTCATTATCGCAGCGCTGATTCTGGTATTGACCATCGGTATTACCTTCAGTGCACAGGGTGCGATTGTATTCCATGTGAAGGACTTGACCATCAGTCTGTCCGGACTGGCAGTAGGTGCTTTGGCAGGTATTATTCTGAATGCGATTCTCCCCGGAAAGGATTACTCCTTTGATGAAGAAAAACCGGATGACACAGGTGTATGCTTTGCCGTAAAGGGCGAGGAAAACTAATCCGGTAACATAGAATCGGTTCTTACTTATTTTTAAGAAACATATACTACAGTAAACGAAAAGGAGTATCGGAAACGATACTCCTTTTTTTAAAACGGAGCAGTAAAATGGATTTGAAAATTGTGGATATGCACTGTGACACCATTTCGGAACTGTTGGCAAAAAGAAAAAAGGGACAGAAGGAAAGGCTGCGGCAAAATTCCGGTCATCTGGATTTGGAACGGATGAAACAAAGCGGTTACCGCTTGCAGAATTTTGCCCTGTTTGTGAATGTGGGCGCCTGCGAAAATCCGTGGGAGGAGTTGTGCGCGCTCTATCGCCTCTATGAACAGGAGCTGCTTGAAAATCAGGACAGAATCCGCCCGGTGCTTTGCTATGAGGATATTGCGGCAAATGAACGAAAGGGAGTTCTGTCCGCCATGCTTACGGTGGAAGAGGGGGCGGTGTGCGGCGGAAGCGTGGAGAAACTGCAGACGCTTTATGACATGGGAGTGCGCATGCTTACGCTTACATGGAATTATCCAAACGAACTGGGGTATCCCAACTTAAATTCGGTGCGTGGAATAGAGGCTTGGAAACGCTGTGCCGTTCTGCGGGCAAAAAACGCGGCGGGAAAACTTTCCTTGGAGGAAAAAGAAGAGGGTCAGAAAGCCTTTGAGGACTATTTTTACCGACCGGATGAACGGAACGGACTGACAGGGCGGGGGAGAGAGTTTGTTGCCCGGATGGAAGAACTGGGAATGATTGTGGACGTGTCCCATTTGTCCGACAAGGGTTTTTATGATGTGGCTGAGTGTGCTGCAAAGCCTTTTGTGGCAAGCCATTCCAATGCCAGAGAGGTGTGCCGCAGTGCACGCAATCTTTCGGATGAAATGATTCGTATGCTGGCACAGCGGGGCGGCTGCATGGGGCTGAATTACTGCGCGGACTTTCTGACGGAGCCGGACGTTTCGCAGGAAAATCCCGGCACCATAGACGCTGTTGTGCAGCATGCAAAGCATATTACCAAGGTGGGCGGTATGGAAGTGCTGGGATTGGGAAGTGATTTTGACGGCATTGACACGAACCGGGAACTGCCCGGAGCACAGAGCATGGAAAAACTTTGGGATGCCCTGCACAGGGCGGGGTTCACACAGGCACAGTTGGATGGCATTTTCGGGGGAAATGTACTGCGATTGTACCGCGAGACATTAAAAGGGAAGAGGCAGGAATAAGGAGCGCAGAGGGAACACGGACGGGATTTTTGTTGCGTGATGGTGCGGTAGATAGTAAGATAGAAATTGTGGAAAGGACATAATTCATCACAGATTTTAGGTTACAGGAGAGAAAAAACCATGATATGTCAGAATTGCGGTGCGGAGTACGAGGCAGACAGTTTGCGCTGCCCCTATTGCCATTCAGAGAACCGAAAGGCTGCGGAGCGTTTGAAGAAAGATATTCTGAAAGGCTATGATAAGGAAGCGGAAGAGATGGTACAGAGTGTGCCAAAGAAGGCAGTGAAGAAATGGACCAAATATGTGGCAATCGGTCTGGGTGCCGTATTGGCGCTGGGAGCGGTGATTGCGCTGGTGTCGGTGATTGCTGCGGGAGTGTCCGGAAAAGCGGATTATCGGAAAAGCCGGAAAGCATATGCAAAACTGGAGGAGTATTACAGCACTGAGGATTGGAGCAATATGCGGGATTATCTGCGCCGTAAGTCATTGTACGGGAGCAAGTATGACAAATACTGGCAGGTGGTGGATGCGGACAGCCGTCTGGCGAATTTTGAAGAAGAAGTGCAGGAAATCCGGAAAATTTATGCAGAGACCGAATTTAGCGAAGCACAGAAAGAGAACCTTGCCAATTCATGGGGAGAAAGTGCAGTCAAAAGTGCAAACGCATTGTTGGAAATGACAAAGGAACAAATAGAGGACATGGCAGTTACCGGAAACGAAAAGATATTGCAGCGGTACTATGATGAGGGCAGGCAATATTTGGAAGAACTGGGATTTACGCCGGAGGAGATTGACAGTCTGGCGGATGCAGAGCCGGATGAGGAAATGTTGAAGGAACGGCTGCTGGAACTGTTGCGTGCGGAAACGGAGGAAGAGGCAAGATGAAATGTCCTTATTGCGGAGGTGAGGTGCCTTCCCAAAGTACAAAGTGTCCCTATTGCGGCATGGAGAATCCGGAAGGGGTAGCTTTTCAGGAAGAGGTACAGAGGAAAATCGAACGAAACCGGCTGCTCAGGCCCTTTTTGCTAAAACAGAAAAAACCGGAACTGGTGCAGAAAATGCTGACGCGTATTCTTTTACTGGTGACGGTGTTTAATGTTCTTCTGATTATGGGAAGTTTTGGACTGTATTACTGGTCTTACAGCGCAAACAGCGAGGATAAGGAGCCGGCGCCGGGAAGCCGTGCGACACATTTTAGGGAAAACTATTATGACGCAAATAATTTTTGGCAGTTGGAATTTTACACGGATGTCGATACTCTGGTGACACTCCGGGAAAGCAGACAGGAGATTTCCTATGCCTGCATAAGCAGCGTGGTATACAGTGCGTATTCCATGATGCGGGAAGCGGACTTAGCGGGGACAGAGGAAAAGGCAAAGACGGAGGAGTTCTGTCGGGTCTTTTTCGGAGAATATCTGGGACTGAACGAACAGGAAATGGAGTTTTTGCAGCCGGGTGACGATGGAAAGTATGCCTACTCACAGGAAGAGAATCTGATGGAACGGGCAATACAGGCAATCAGTGAAAAAACGGTGGAGGAGCAGCTATGAAAGTAATTGTTTTTGTGATAGCGCTTGCGGTAATGTTTTATGTGAAGTGGTTCTCCAAGTGGGACAGTTATAAGAAGATAGCCTTTAAGTCGGTGTTTGTGTATCTTTCGCTTGGTGTTTCCCTGATAGCATTGATTATTTTTGTGCAGACGGTTTTGCAGGTGTATGAGGAACAGAAGTTTAACACGCTGGCACACCGGCTGGAACTTGCGCAGGGAGATGCAGGCCGCGGAGATTACAGTTCCCTTTTGGAAGATTTGAGCTGGCATAACGACTATGAGCCGGACTTTGATTATCTCTGGGAAAGAGTGGAAATGTACGAGTGCATGAACCGCTATTTCATTTATGGAAGGACGCAGGAAGATGCAAAACAGCTGCAAACCCTGTGCCAAAATCCGGATTTTGAGGAAAATCAGCCTTATGGAGAGCATTTCCTGAAAATGGCAGGATTGTCGGAACAGCCATAAGGAAGCTGTCTGACCGAGCATCCGAACAACGGAGAGATGTTCGGCGAAGTGCAAGAATGGCAGAAAGCTGTCTGACCAAGCATCCGAATAGTAGAGTGTCGTCCGGCAGAGTATCCGGGCATCGGAAAGTCGCCTTGTGTAGCACAATAATTAGAAGAATAACAAGTAGTTATCAAAACTACTTTGTGGAATATATACATGAAAACATATTGCTTTTTAGACTAAAACATGGTATCCTTTTCTCTGCAGTAATGTATGAAAGGTGTAGTTATTTATGAGAGAAGCATATCATATTATCAGTGACGGCTCCTGCGATTTATCACCGGAGTTTGCCGAAGAACAGAATGTTACCATAGTTCCTTTTTACGTGTCTTTTGATGAGGAACATTACGAAAAAGAAAATGTAGATGTGAGTGTCCGTGATTTTTATCAGAGGATGGTGGATAAAAAGGGTGTGTACCCGAAATCTTCCATGCCGTCGGTACAGGATTACGTGGACGCTTTCAAGCCGTTTGCGGAGACCGGGGTTCCGGTTATCTGTATCTGTATTACTACCAAATTCAGCGGTTCCATGCAGTCCGCACTGAATGCAAAGCAGATGATTTTAGAGGATTATCCTAAGGCGCAGATTACGGTGATTGATGCCACCGTCAACACGGTTTTGCAGGGTATTTATGTTTTGGAAGCTGTGAGAATGAGAGACAGCGGAGCCGGCTATGAGGAGTCTGTAAAACGGCTGGAGGAGATAAAAAGCAGCGGACGTATCTTTTTTACCGTGGGCGATATGGAGTATTTACAGCACGGCGGCAGAATCGGAAAGGTTGCGGGAGTGGCAGGAAGCCTCTTGGGAATCCGCCCGATTATCACGCTGAAACAGGGAGAAATTTTCCCCTCCGGAATCGGCAGAAGCCGTAAAAAGACAGTGGAGAAAACAATTGACCTGTTGGTGAAATATTTAAAAGAGGACAATAAGGACATCAGCCGTTACAGCTTTGCGGTCGGCTACGGTTACGATTATGAGGAAGGCGTACAGTACCGTGACAGAACGATTGAGGTGTTGAAAGAGAACGGATATGAGCTTACGCCAAAGCAGCTTCCCCTCAGACAGATAGGAGCTGCCATAGGCGTACACACAGGCCCTTATCCTTTGGGATTAGGCGTTATGGAGAAGAGCCTGTAATAATTCATTGACATTTTCAAAAGCATAGGTGGGAGGATAGGGGGTATCCTTTAAATCCTCCGGCTTTGCCTCCCCGGTGAAGAGAACGCAAGTATCCACACCGCCGTTTATGCCGCAGGCAATGTCGGTGTAGAGACGGTCGCCGACCACAAGGGTTTCCTCCTTGGAGAAACCGGACAGCGCAAGGCAGAGATTTACCACCTCTTTGCTGGGTTTTCCCAAATACGTCGGTGTCTTGTCCGTGGTCTCGGTGAGCATATTGCAGATGGCGCCGCAGTCCGGAATGAATCCAAAGTCAATGGGACAGCGCAGGTCGGGATTGGTACCGTAAAACGGAACATCCGTGGTCAAAAGCGCTTTGCACGCCTCGGACAGTTTGGCGTAGCTTAATTCGCTGTCGTAGGCAGCGACAATACAATCAATATCTTTTTCGGCGGTTTCCGTGATGCGGAGACCGTTTTTTCGTAATTCGGAAAGGAAGGACTGTGTGCCCAGCACATATATTTTTTTATCCGCATAATGCTCCTTGAGAAAACGGATAGTCATGTAGCCGGAGGTGATAAACTGATCCTCGGTGGAGTCCAGTCCAAAGGCTTCCTTAAATTTTTTGACATAATCCGCACCGCTTTTGGTGGAATTGTTTGTGATAAAATATGCTTTTCCGCCAATTTGGTCAATGTAATCAAGCAGTTTGGCACTGCCGTCGTATAAAGTGTCTCCGACGGCGAGGGTGCCGTCTATATCAAACAGAAATAATTTCTTCTTTGTCATGAAAATCCTCCGCAGATGGTATTCTAATTTATTATGGACGGTTCGTAAAAGTTCATTCCCTTCGGGAAAGAAACTGCTACAAATTATAACACAGAGGCGGGAATTTTACTAGCTTCCGTTATTTATTCATGCTACAATCAGTTCTATAGGGAATACGAATGACAGATATTAAAGTCGGAAGAAGGGAGATACAATGAAACTCATATCATGGAATGTAAACGGGCTGAGGGCATGCCTGCAAAAAGGTTTTCTGGATTTCTTTAAAGAGGCGGACGCGGATATTTTCTGCCTGCAGGAGACAAAATTGCAGGAGGGGCAGCACGATCTGGAGCTTCCGGGGTATTATCAATACTGGAATTACGCACAGAAAAAAGGATATTCGGGGACGGCACTTTTTACAAAGAAAAAGCCCCTTAGCGTGACCTACGGCATTGGCATAGAGGAACATGATACGGAAGGCCGGGTTATCACGGCGGAATTTGAAGATTTCTATGTTGTGACCGTGTACACGCCCAATTCCCAGAGAGAACTGGCAAGGCTTGACTACCGCATGCGCTGGGAGCGGGATTTTTTGGAATATATCAAGAACCTGAATGCCAAAAAGAACGTGATTTTCTGCGGGGATTTGAATGTGGCGCATGAGGAAATCGACCTTAAAAATCCCAAGACAAACCATAAAAATGCGGGCTTTACCGATGAGGAAAGAGCGTGCTTTTCCAAAATATTGGACAGAGGTTTTATTGATACCTTCCGCTATTTTTATCCGGATTTGGAGGGGGTATATTCCTGGTGGTCCTATATGTTTCAGGCGAGGGCAAAAAATGCGGGGTGGCGCATTGATTACTTTGTAGTGTCAGAGGCGTTGAAAGAACGGCTTTCGGACGCCAAAATCCACACGGAGGTGACAGGTTCTGACCACTGTCCGGTAGAACTGGACTTGAACTAGAGAAAGAGAATCAGGGGTAGCATATGAGTCTACGATTTTATTTTGGCGCGTCAGGGGCGGGCAAGAGCAGACAGCTTTATGAAGAAATCATAAGTCGTTCCATGGAAAATCCGAAGCAGAACTTTTTTGTCATTGTGCCGGATCAGTTTACCATGCAGACGCAGAAGGATTTGGTGACTCTCCACAAGAGGGGGGGCATTATGAATATTGACGTGCTCAGCTTTGGAAGACTGAGCCACCGCATTTTGGAAGAGGTGGGAAGCAGACAGATTCCGGTACTGGACGACACGGGAAAAAGTCTGGTGTTGCAAAAGGTGGCGGCAGGACTGAAAGAACAACTGCCCACGCTGGGCAGCTTATTACACAAACAGGGATATATCCATGAGGTGAAAAGTGCCATATCGGAATTTATGCAGTACGGAATCGGCACAGAGGATGTGGAAAAGCTGATTCAATTTGCCACAAAACGCGGTGCGCTGGTGCAGAAGCTGACCGATTTGGAGACCTTATATAAAGGTTTTATGGAATATATTCAGGACAAGTTTATCACCACGGAGGAGACGCTGGACGTGGTGCGGGCCTCTCTGTCCAAATCCAGACTTTTGCCGGGCAGTGTGGTGGTATTTGACGGATTTACCGGCTTTACGCCCATACAGAACCGGCTGATACAGGAGCTGATGACAGTCTGTGAGGAAACGATTGTGACCGTGACGCTGGGGGAGGGCGAGGATCCTTACCGGCAGGACGGGGAACAGAAATTGTTTCATTTGAGTAAAAAGACGGTGGCGGACTTGTGCAGACTGGCGAAGGAGGCAAAGGTAGAGCGGGGGGAGGATGCAGTGATTTGCCACGGCAGTGCCCACCGTTTCATCCATGCGCCTGCATTACAGCATTTAGAGCATAATCTCTTCCGCTATGTCTGGGAGCCCTATGGTGAAGAACAACAGGAAATCCATATGTTTGAGGCGGTGACGCCCGCGGATGAGGTGCACCAGACCGGACTTGCAATCGGGGAACTGATAAGGAGCGGACTTGCCTACAGGGATATTGCGGTGATTTCGGGGGATTTGGAATCCTATGCGCCCTATGTGGAATCGGAGTTTGCCCAGCTGGGAATCCCCTGTTTTATCGACCACACAAGGGGAATGGTGTTAAACCCCATGATAGAGTCCGTAAAAAGTGCGCTGGAACTGTATTTAAAAGATTTTTCCTATGAGTCCGTATTTCACTATCTGAGGAGCGGACTTTCCGATATTCCGGTGGAGGCAGTGGATGAACTGGAAAATTACGTGATTCAGACCGGAATACGCGGATACCGGAAATGGAGCAGACTGTTCACCCACAAAACGGCTGCCATGGGGGAGAACGAGGAGGCGTTAAACCGCCTGAATGTGGTAAGGGAGCAGTTCTTAACTCAGGTGGAAATGCTTCACGGGGAGAAAAAGGACAGCACTGCTTCCTATGTGGAGCGGCTCTACGACTTTCTGGTGGAAAATAAGGTGCAGCAGAAGCTGACGGACTACGAAGCCATGTTTGAGAGTAAGGGAGATTTGGCAAAGGCGAGGGAGTATGCCCAGATTTACCGTCTGGTCATGGATTTGCTGAATCAGATATACAGTCTGCTGGGGGAGGAGACCATTTCCCTGCAGGAATTTTCCGATATTTTAGAAGCCGGATTCGGAGAAATCCAGGTAGGCACCATTCCCCAGAATGTGGACCGTGTGCTGGTGGGAGATATGGAGAGAACCCGTTTAAAACAGGTGAAGGTGCTGTTTTTTATGGGGGTCAATGACGGAAACATTCCGAAAAGTGCGTCCAAGGGAGGCATTATTTCCGATATGGACAGAGAATTTTTACAGGAGTCGGAGCTGGAACTGGCGCCGACGCCAAGGCAGAAGATGTATATCCAGAGATTTTACCTTTACCTGAATCTGACCAAGCCTTCGGAGCAGCTTTATTTGTCCTATTCCAAAATGAACAGAGAGGGAAAGAGTATCCGACCCTCCTATCTGATTGATATGGTGCGGAAAATGTTCCCTTCCCTGGCGGTGGAATATCCCCAGAACCGCAGTGCACTGGAGCAGATTGGAACTTACGGAGAGGGAACGCGGTTTTTGGCGGAGGAACTTCGGGAATATGCAGAAGGCGTGCTGGCGGAGGAGAAAAAGAGCGAATTTTTCACCCTGTATGAGGCGTATGAGGAGAAGGACGAAAGAAAACTGCTCACGGATGCGGCGTTTTCAAGGTATCGCGACAGCGCCCTGTCCAAGGCGGTGGCAAGGGCTGTTTACGGCAAAAATTTGGAAAACAGTGTGACAAGGTTAGAAACCTTTGCGTCCTGCGCTTACCGGCATTTCCTCCAGTATGGACTGACCTTGCGGGAGAGGGAAGAATTCGGATTTGAGACCGTGGATATGGGAAATGTATATCATGCTGTGTTGGAGATTTTTGCGGGAAAACTGACGGAGAATGGCTATACATGGTTTGATTTCCCGGAGGAATATGCGAAAGAGGCGGTGAAGGAAGCCCTTGAGACCTATGCGGCTACTTATGGGGATACCGTTCTGTACAGCAATGCCAGAAATGAATATGCCATTACCCGGATGTACCGGATACTTACAAGAACCGTGCTGACTTTGCAGAAGCAGCTGCAAAGAGGAACGTTCCGGCCCGAAAATTATGAGGTTTCCTTCCGCTTTGCCGAGGATTTGGAGAGCATTAACGTGGCATTGTCCGACAAGGAGCGTATGCACCTGCGCGGAAGAATCGACAGGGTGGATGTGGCGGAAACTGCGGATAAGGCATATGTCAAGGTAATCGACTATAAATCCGGAAACCGGCAGTTCGATTTGGCGGCGCTCTATTACGGATTGCAGCTTCAGCTTGTGGTTTATATGAATGCCGCTGTGGAGATGGAGGCAAAGCGGCACCCGGACAAGGAGGTTGTCCCGGCGGCAATGCTGTATTACCATATTGACGACCCCACGGTGGAGTCCGCCGTGGAACTGACGGATGAGGAAATCAATCAGCAGATATTGGGAAAACTGCGTATGACCGGAGTAGTCAATTCGGAACCGGACATTGTAGAGCGGCTGGACAGACTCATGCAGGATAAATCGGATGTCATTCCGGTGGAAAAGAAGAAAGACGGCAGCTTTTCTGCCCGCTCCTCGGTGATGAGCAGGGAGGAATTGCAGATTGTGTCCGACTATGTGGGTCATAAGGTCAAGAGTATCGGCAGGGAGATTTTAGACGGTACGATTTCCGTAAATCCTTTTGAAAAAGGACAGGACAATGCCTGCACTTTCTGCGCCTACAAAAAGGTGTGCGGCTTTGATGAAAAGATTCCGGGGTATGAGAAGAGGAATCTGCCGGAAACGGACAAAAACGAGATTCTGAAAAAGATGCAGGAGGAAAACTAGCATGGCAATTTGCTTTACACCGCAGCAGCAAGAGGTAATTGATCTGCATGACTGCAATGTTTTGGTTTCGGCGGCTGCCGGAAGCGGCAAGACGGCGGTACTGGTGGAAAGAATCATACAGATGGTCTGCGACGAAAAACATCCGGTGGATATTGACCGGCTGTTAGTGGTGACGTTTACCAATGCAGCGGCAGCAGAGATGCGGGAACGTATTGCGGCGGGAATTGCAGGAAAGCTCAGTCAGCACCCGGAGTCGGAGCATATTCAGAAACAGTCCACGTTATTACATAATGCCCTGATTACGACCATTGACAGTTTCAGCCTGTTTCTTATCCATAATCATTTTAATGAAATCGGTCTTGACCCGGCTACCCGTGTGGCGGATGAGGGGGAAATCAAGCTGCTTTGTCAGGATGTGTTAAAGGAAATGCTGGAGGAGGCGTATGCCGCCGGAACGCCGGAGTTTACTTCCTGTGTGGAGTATTTCTGTCCCGGCGGAAAGGAACGCACGTTGGAGCAGCACATTTTGAACCTGTCCCGCTATGCGTCCAGTTTCCCATGGCCTGAGGAATGGCTTAAGGAGAGAAAGTCGGATTACAGTGCAGAAACCGTGGAAGAGCTGGAACACAGCAGATACGGACAGTATCTTACAAAGCATATCCGCTTTTTGTTACAGGGGTGTCTGGAAAAACTTTGTATGGCGGAAAAAATCTGCGACAGTCCTGACGGCCCTTATATGTACGGCGAGCTGTTGGAGCAGGAAAGAGAGCAGATGGAAAAGCTGTGCCGGTGCGACAACCTGAATGATTATGCGGTGGGTATTGCCGCCATGAGCTTTGGCAGACTGCCGTCCAAAAAGGACGAAAGCGTCTCTGCGGATAAGAGAGAGCTGGTGAAGGAAATCCGCAGCACGGTGAAGGAAACCGTACAGTCCATAGCAGAAAAGTTCTTTGCCACTCCCCTTGAGTTATCAGCCAGACAGGGAAAGGCGTGCATGGCTCCCGTGGGTACCCTGATTGATTTAGTATTGGAATTTAATGAGCGCATGCAGGAAAAAAAGCAGGAAAAGAAGCTGATGGATTTCTCGGATATGGAACACTATGCGCTTAACATTCTGCTGCGCCGGGAAAACGGAGAGATTGTCCCTACCGAGGTGGCAAAGGAATACAGGGATTATTTTCATGAAATCCTCATAGACGAATATCAGGACAGCAATCTGGTGCAGGAGTATCTTTTGCGGGCGGTATCCGGTGAGGAGGACGGACGCGGCAACCGGTTTATGGTGGGTGACGTCAAGCAGAGCATTTACAAATTCCGACTGGCAAGACCGGAGCTTTTTTTGGAGAAATATCACAGCTATGGAACTACCGGAGCAATGCGCAGAATTGATTTGTCCAAAAATTTCCGAAGCAGGACACAGGTGGTGGAAACGGTCAACGATATTTTCTCCCATATGATGAGTGAGGAAATCGGAGGCATTGCTTACGACGAGGCAGCCGCTTTGTATGCCGGGGCAGTCTACCCGGAAAATCCGCAGTGCACCAGCGAGTTGTTGCTGGTGGACAAACCGGACAAGGGGGATGAACTTGGTGCAAAAGAGGCAGAGGGACTTGCCATTGCCGGAAAGATTAAAAAGCTGCGCACTTCTTTTCAGGTTACGGATAAGGAAACCGGCAATTTGAGGGCTGCAAAATACGGGGACATGGTTATTTTGCTCCGGACAAACAGCGGCTGGGACGAGGTGCTGAAAAAGGTGTTGGAAAAGGAGGGAATCCCTGCCTATATTACGTCCAAGACCGGCTATTTTGCGGCTTCCGAGGTACAGGAACTGTTGCAGTTTCTGCGGGTTTTGGATAATCCCAGACAGGACATTCCGCTGTTCGGAGTGATGAAATCCATATTTGGCGGCTTTACGGAGGAAGAAATTGCGATCATACGCGCAGGGAGAAAGAACGGGACACTGTACGAGGCGGTTGTGGATTATGGTGCAGTGGGGGACTTTGGAGCTATGGAGGACAGCGCAGAGGGGAGCAACAATCGGACGGCTGACAGCGCGGAAGAAAAACATGGTACAGGGGCGGATTCTGGCATGAAGAATTGTGGCGGGGACGAGACATTCCTCCGAAAAAAAGCCGCTCATTTTATCTGTAAAATAAAGGAATACCGCGCGCTCACCACTTATATGCCTATCCGGGATCTGCTGCAAAAAATTGTGGACGATTTTAACTACCTGAATTATGTCACGGCGCTGCCGGGAGGCGGCAAACGCCACGCCAATGTGGAGATGCTGTTTACCAAGGCGTCGGATTTTGAAAAGACCAGTTATTTCGGATTGTTTCATTTTATCCGTTATATGGAGCAGCTGGAAAAATATGATGTGGACTACGGCGAGGCGGACATTCTGGACGAAAATGCGGATGTTGTGCGCATTATGAGTATTCATAAAAGTAAGGGGCTGGAATTTCCTATTACATTTGTGGCGGGACTTTCCAAGCGTTTCAATATGCAGGACACCAACCAGCCGCTGGTGGTGGATATGGACATGGGACTTGCCACGGATTATGTGGACGCGGAGCGGAGAATCCGCAATAAAACACTGCGGCGGACCGTTCTTTCCCGTAAGATGCGGGAGGATAATCTGGCGGAGGAACTGCGTATATTGTATGTGGCTCTGACCCGTGCCAAAGAAAAGCTGATTATGACGGCAACATTGGACAAAGCGGCGGAAAAATGGGAGATGGCAGGTCAGGTGCCGGGAGAGGCGCTGTCCTATCTGGATTTTATTCAGGCGGGAAGCTATCTGGATTTTCTGCTGCCAATCCTGCCCCTTCCCGGTGTGGAAGTGACGGTGGTGGAACAGCCGGAACTTTTAGGGGAAACGCTGCTTGAGCAGATACAGTTGGGAACGGAAAAAATGGTATTGGACGAGGCGGACAAATTGGCGGATATGCAATCTCTTGAAAAACTCAGGGAAAAACTTGCTTTCCGGTATCCGCACCGCAATCTGGCGGGGCTTTATACCAAAACTACGGTATCGGAGCTGAAAATCGCGGCAATGTCGGAAAGGGACGAGGCGGCATATCACACTTTTGAGGAAAAAGAAGTGATACCCTACATTCCGGCATTCAGGCGGGAAAAGGAACAGGTCAGCGGTGCAGTCAGGGGAAGTGCGTTCCACCGGGTCATGGAGTTACTGGACTTTGACAAAATGTATGTGGGACAGTTTTCAGAACTTCCCAAGACATATGAGGCATTTTTGAAAGGATTGCAGCCGGAAAAACTGGCGGATAATCTGCATGCGTTTTTACTGGAGGAGGTCAAGAGTTTACGACTCACGGAAGAATATTTTAATGCGGTGAGGGAACAGAAGATTGTTCACTTTTTACAGTGTCCGTTAGCATACCGTATGTGGGCGGCGGACAAAAGAGGAGAACTGTACAGAGAGCAGCCATTTGTATACGGAGTCAGTGCAGCAAGGCTTTCGGGGGATTTCCCGGAGAGTGAAAAGGTGCTGATTCAGGGTATTATCGATGTGTTCTTTGTAGAGCAGAACAAGCTGGTGCTGCTGGACTACAAGACCGATGTCATTGCTTCCATGGACGAACTATGGAACCGTTACAGCACGCAGCTTGACTACTACGAGGAGGCACTTACCGGATTGATGGCAATGCCTGTCGGGGAAAAGATATTATATTCTTTTTATCTGGAAAAATATGAATGATAAGTACAGTACTTAATTTTCCGTTGCCAGTTTTTTGATGGCAGCCATCATCTTTTTCACCGGGGGAAGCTGCAGAATCAGCAGAGTGAGCGCTGCCTCCGCAAAAATGTAAATGGCATTGTATACAACGGAGTAGGCAAGGGGATTCCAGCCTTCCCATGCGTAAGCACCGAAAAACAGCCAGCCGGAGAGGGTGGCGCAGACGTAGCGGCCGAACACGCCCAAGCTGTAACCCTTTACCAGTCCGTGTTTGGAGTTGCAGAAGATACCGGACAATCCCAAGGCGCCGAAAGCCAACGGATAATCCAAAAGCAACTGCATGGGGTAGAGGACATAGGGGTCAATGACAAGCTGCAAAAGTCCTGCGGCGATTCCGGTCAGTAATCCTGCTCCGAGTCCGAACCAGTAGCCGGGCAGACAGGCAACCAGCATGGACAACAGAGTGATGGAGCCGCCGGTGGGAAAATCAAAGAATTTAATGTTGGAAAGCACGCAGCCGAGCGCGATTGCCATGGCACAGAACGCAAGCTGTTTTGCGGTCAGCTTTTTGGAATGTGCGGCGCAATGCTTTCTTGCAAGGTATACGGCGATTGCCAAAAGTGCAAGAATGATGACGGCAAGCAGAACATTGCCGAGGGTGGTGGGGACAAGTAATTTTTCGCCCCAGTCGTTTTCTACAGTGTTGTAAAGCATAAAAAAATCCTCCTTCGTTTGTGCGAGGAGGGACAGCATCGGTTCACATCAGGTATCGGACGGGCAGCATCGGTAAAACGGATTGGTATCACCAACCGGTCAGACCGGTTCCCTATGCGGTATCGGATGTGTCTGCTTCCCTACGCCGGTATTATCCGGGTCAGGTAGTGAGGGTTAGAATCCGGTGGATTCAATCTCAGCGATGTGCTCCCCTAGCGTTTGTATGTAATTCGGTAATTCGAGATAACTATAAGGCTTTTCTTTTGAGATGTCAAGGTAATTGAAAAAGGAATCGAATTTACATTTAAGTGTCATGGCAATGACACCGGTCACGCCGCTGTAGGTTTTTTATATTCCAAATATTGACAACATAAAAATATGAAGATATAATCATAAAGCAAGAACATTGTAAAATAAAGTCGAATATGGAGGGGTAAAAAAATGGGCATGATTATATACGGTACCCGTGTGTTCACAAAGAATGTGGGATATTACGGAAATCAGGAAGAGTGCCAGTTCTGTCACAAAATTTACAAAAAAGGATATGTCAAAAATACGGTATGGGTGCATTTGGATTATCTGCCCCTGTTTCCTGTCAAATCAACTTATTTTAAAATGTGTCCCGTTTGCGGAAACGGATTTGAGCTGGATAAAAAGACGGCAAAGCAGGAAATGCAGGACAGACAGGATACCACCGGTCAGAATCTGGAAGTGTATGCAAAGCATATTTTGGCAGATAAACCCAAGGGAATTATGTCGGTGGACACCAGTTACGAGTTGTGGGTAAAGGATGTTATGACGGGAGAAGATATTTGCCTTGCAACCGGACTTACCAAGGATAACGTCAAGGATACAAAGAAGGCAAGAGGCTTAAAGAAAATTCCCATTCAGGACGTTTAGGGGAGGGAGTATCGGTGTTTGCAGGCAGAGAACTGGATCTTGTCTTTATTAGCGTGTTGGCGCTCATCACGGTAATTGTGGTGCGGGTATTATATGTCGAAAACAAGAGTACCACAAAGTTAGAGCAAATCCTTCGCTGTATACCGGAAACGGAACAATGCAGGATACGGGATTCCCAATTTTATGAATATAAGCCCAATGCCAATTTTTTAATTGGAACAAGCTATATGTATAATGTCGTTCCAAACGGAGACCGCATGGATGTGCAGTTATTATATTTTCATCCGCGTTATAGTAGATTTGTTTTGGACACTGTACATATGTCGAGGGAAGATTTTCAAAAGAAAAACTTGCAGGTCGGTTCCTGTGTGACGACATTGCACAACCGGGCAGGTGAAGTATCATTTAAGATAAAAGAGATTTTATAAAGCAGAATAAGAAACATAGCATGAAAATAATGCACACGAATACTATCGTGTGCATTATTCATGTGGTGAACGATACCGATTAAAACAGGGAGACCCATTCTTTTCCGGTAATTTCTTTATAACTTGTAATTAAGGAAGGCAGGGGAACTGCCCAGCGGGATGGACTGCCTTCATTGTTATAGATTTCGCCGACTACCATGGCAAACAGGTTGCCGTTTTCGTCAAAAACAGCGGAGCCGGAATCACCGGGTTCTAAAGAAATGTCCATCTTTGTATGGTTCAGACCATTGCCGTATTCAAAAGGTTCCATAAAACCGGTTACGGTGCCCTCGATACAGTTTCCGCTATAACCCTCTGTACTCATGCGATATATCATAATCCCGCCACATTCCGTTTCACCGTTGCTCATGGCATTCCAGTTATTTAAGTCAACATTGACGGGAGAAAGTTTCTCCATCGTTTGTGAGTCAATATCCTCACAGGAAACAGATATTACACCCACATCATACACAGAACTGCAGCCTATTGTCTGACCGGCTGCCTGTGTTCCGTTTGAAAAACTAACGGTCCATTCGTCCGCATAGTCAAGCACATGTTTGTTGGTGCAGATATAAATCTTTCCGTCCTCTATTTGTACAATAAACCCGGAACCGGACACCTGTGTTCCATCCGTGTCTGCGTATAGGTGAATGAGACTGTCGGTTGGGGAAGGGTTTAACTTTTCCGGTACAAGACGGACATCCTTTTCAGTGCTTTTGCCGCAAGCGGTCAGAAATATCATTGTGATGGAAACAAGACAGATTTGACATAAAATTTTCCAGTATTTTTCCATTTTTTTCCACATTTCTGCGCACGTTCTTTGCGCATAGCGAGTTTATGTCAAGTGCGCGCAGACACAAATCTCG
Organism: uncultured Acetatifactor sp.; assembly: GCA_934426825.1. Classification (GTDB taxonomy): domain Bacteria; phylum Bacillota; class Clostridia; order Lachnospirales; family Lachnospiraceae; genus Acetatifactor. The sequence continues at coordinate 95,114 of CAKRYI010000003.1, forward strand.
TGATTGAAAAATTTTATTTTTCAATCTTATCCTCTGGTGTTGTTATTAAAATTCCCTTTTATTTTAGCATTATAGATTCGGGAACGGAAGTGGTAATAAGAAAAAAGGCGGCAGATATGATTACCTGCCGCCCGCAAAAGCTACTTAGTAGTAAATATCATCATAAGGCTCATAGTGATAATCGTAATCGCCATAGATGGTGTTGTAGTCGGAGCCGTAATTGTTAATATCAATAATCTGACCGTTGACTATCTTAAATACATTCCATACAGTGCCGACTTTACCGGTGGGTACATAATATTCCTTAACCAAAGTGGAACCCTGATATACCTTAACATTTGCTCCGGAAGCAGACATTTCGGTAGAATTGGGATTCAAACCGTTGGAGAAATCATGTACGGAATAGTAATAGGGCTTGTCGGTACGTACATTGATTACGGTTACAGTTTCCGGTCCGAAAGATGTTGTGTCATCTACATCCAGAGAAGCAGCTATCTCATGGTTTGCATCATAGCATACCTTATTAGCAAAGTAAATATGGAAGCAGGAGGAAGAACCGTCTGCCTCGTCTACAGGTACAACCAAATGGGAATCCAAATCGCTGGGAATAGCACCCCATGTCAGTACGACACGGAACTGGGTAGCATCGACAACACTCATGGAGGACTGCATAACACCTTCAAAAACAGGAAGAGCATTGGAGCTGAATACATTTACAAATACGGAAGTATATCCCTCTTTTGCAAACTCGATGGTGTAGTAGCCTCTTTCCAGTGTGATGCCGTAGATACCACTTTCGTTGGTTGTTGTGGTTGCAATCACGCTGCCGGTTTTGTTATTCCAGTCAGCTCTGAACTTTAATGTAACATCGGGAATTGCCTCACCGGTTACAGCATCTGTTGCCCTACCTACCAGCTCGTTAGAACCGCTGATATCTGAGCTCAGCAGATTGAAAGTAGGCATGCTGACATTACCTGCGGAAGAACCGATGGCAAAGTCCAACATGTTCAGGGTAAGATAACCGGAAGCGCTTACGGAAACGTTGTATCTGCCTGCAGGAAGGTCGGGAATGATATAGCTTCCGTTCTCATCGGTAACTACCTCATACCAGCCATCGCCCTGTGTTACCTGACCGGGAGTGCGATCATCTGCATCATTTCCGCTTACGGTCGCATCATTTCCGCTTACGGTCGCATCATTTCCGCTGACAGAAGCTAACGGTGTGTAGAGAGAACCAACTCTTGTAAATCTTACGGTAGCGTTGGAAACGGCTGCACCGGTTTCAGGATTTAGAAGAAGTCCGTGAGTAGCTACAGTTGCAGTAGACTGACCGCCGTTATTGTTGCTATTGGAGGAACTGTTAGTTCCTGCTGCAGCAGCGGTTGTGTCTGCATGACAGTTTCTTCCTTCTTTGATGCCGTAGGTTAAATAATGGTTGTACAGAGCCAAAACATCATAACCAAAGGCTTCTTTCAAATCGGGGTATCTGTCGGCATATGCTCTCGCATCAAAGGAACCAAAAGAGTTTCTGCCTTCTTTGATACCATAATTAATGTAATGATCCAAATAGGCATCCCAGTTGTCTCCGAATGCAGCGTCCAAATCTGCATATGCTTCACGGTATTTTTTCAGGTCAATCAGTTCGGTAAATACACGCTGTTCCTTTTGACCATACTCTTTATAGTGATTGAGCAGTGCCTCTGCATCTGTGCCAAATGCCTTTGACAAATCACTATAAGTTTGCGAATAGTAGCTTGCGTCGAACACATCTTCAGCGGTATATGTTTTTGCAGATACGGTAGTGCTTACCAGCATAGCAAGAACAAGTGCTGTAGATACAGCTTTAGTAAACTTTTTGCTGAATGTGCTTACTTTTTTGTTGTGCATAGTAAAATCCTCCTTTGCTTTTTAAGTCCGAGTCACGATGACATGACACAACTATATAATAATACATTTGACAGTTAATTGCAAATTTTTTTTGTTAATTGTTTTGCAATTTTTCAAACTGACCGAATCCGATTTTTGTTGTCTCAATCCGAAAAGCTGTGTTAGAATTTAAGAAGCAAAATGAACGATTAGGACGATGGGAGACCTGTGTGATGGGCAATATTTGTGTAGGGCTGCTGGCTCATGTGGATGCCGGCAAAACGACATTAGCGGAAGGAATCTTATACACTTGTGGAAATCTCCGGGAACCGGGAAGAGTGGACCATGGAGACGCCTTTTTGGACAATTACGCGTTAGAGCGTGCAAGAGGAATTACTATTTTTGCCAAACAGGCGCATATTCGCCGGAAAGGCAGGGATATTACACTGTTGGATACACCTGGACATGTGGATTTCTCGGCGGAGATGGAGCGCACATTACAGGTTTTGGATTATGCGGTTTTGGTTATCAGCGGAGCGGACGGCGTTCAGGGACATGTGGAAACGCTGTGGCGGCTGTTAAAAAGGTATGAAATCCCTACTTTTTTATTTGTAAATAAGATGGAACAGGAAGGGACGGATAAGGCGGCACGGCTGAAAGAACTGCAAGAGCGGCTGGACGAACACTGCATTGCTTTTGGAGAGGATGCAGAATCGGGTGACAGGGAAGGCTTTCTGGATACGGCAGCCATGTGCGGGGAAAGTCTCATGGAGGAATATTTAGAGACGGGTGAACTCACAAGGGAAAGCCTTGCGGAAGCGATAGCGGACAGAAAAATATTTCCCTGCTATTTCGGTTCTGCACTCAAATTACAGGGCGTGGAGGAGTTATTGGACGGACTTACCCGGTATGCCCTGACGCCGGAGTATCCGGAGAAGTTTGGCGCAAGGGTATACAAAATCGAGCGTGATACCGCGGGAAACCGGCTGACATTTCTGAAAGTGACAGGGGGCAGCCTGCAGGTAAAAATGCTGGTGGATAACCACGGCAGCGCAGAAAGTTCCGGAGAGAAATGGACGGAGAAGGTGAACCAGATACGCATTTATGACGGTGCAAAATACCGTCTTGCGGACAGTGCCGCCGCCGGGGAAATCTGTGCCGTGACAGGTCTTACCCGCACTTTTGCGGGACAGGCATTGGGGTATGAGACGGACAACGGACTGCCTGTTTTGGAGCCGGTGCTGACGTATCAGATTCTGCCGCCGGAGGGGAGCGACCCGGTCCGGGTATTGGAGCAGCTGCGGCAGTTAGAAGAGGAAGACCCTCTGTTGCATTTAGTCTGGAAGGAAGAGACAGAGGAAATCCATGTACAGGTTATGGGTGAGATACAGATTGAAATTTTAAAAAGTCTGATACAGGAGCGTTTCGGGCTGGATGTTACCTTCGGTTCGGGAAGCATTGTATATAAAGAAACGATTGCGGAACCGGTGGTTGGAATCGGACATTTTGAGCCTTTGCGCCATTATGCGGAAGTCCACCTGCTTTTGGAACCGGGGGAGCCGGAGAGCGGCTTGCAGTTTGCGTCTCTGTGCAGTGAGGACGAGCTGGACAAAAACTGGCAGCGTCTGATACTGACTCATTTAGAGGAAAGGGTGCATCCCGGCGTCCTGACCGGTTCGGAAATTACGGATATGAGGATTGTCCTGATTGCGGGGAGAGCGCACCAGAAGCATACGGAGGGCGGTGATTTCAGGCAGGCAACTTACAGGGCAGTACGTCAGGGACTGCGCAGGGCAAAGAGTGTTTTGTTAGAGCCTTTTTTTTCCTTTACACTGGAGGTTCCCACGGAAATGCTGGGGCGTGCCATGTCGGATGTGAAAAAGATGTACGGAGAATTTGACCCGCCGGAAAACAGGGGCGAGAGAAGTATTTTGACGGGAACGGCTCCGGTGGCATGTATGCGGGATTATCAGCGGGAAGTCAACACCTACACCAGAGGACTGGGGCGTTTTTCCTGTGTGCTAAAGGGGTATGCTCCCTGCCATAATGCGGAGGAAGTGATTGCCCGGATGCAGTATGATGCGGAGGCGGACACGGCAAATCCCACCGGTTCGGTTTTCTGCGCCCACGGAGCAGGATTCGTGGTGGAATGGAACCGGGTGGAAGAGTATGCCCATGTGGAGAATAAATGGCACCCGGAGGGTGAAGATAAAACGGCTGCGGAAGAAGCAAAAACGGCAGGGGGACAAAGAAGGAGTGCATCCTCCGGTTATATCACACAGGAGGAAATCGAGGAAATTTTCCGGCAGACCTACGGGAAAAAGGCGCAGGACAATCACCGGTTCCGGCGTTATCATAAAAGCGGTGCGGACACACAGAGGCAGTCCGCTGCGGGAAACGGCAGCCCAAGCGGTGAAATCCTCCGGAACGGAAATCGGGAGAAAAAGGAAGAGTTCCTTTTGGTGGACGGATATAATATTATTTTTGCGTGGGAGGAACTGCGGGAGCTTGCTGCCCGCAACATTGACAGCGCAAGAGACAGGCTCATGGATATTATGAGCAATTATCAGGGCTTTTTGGGAAGCACGCTGATTCTGGTATATGATGCGTACAAGGTGAAGGGAAATCCCGGAACGGTGATGAAATATCACAATATTCATGTGGTATATACGAAGGAAGCGGAGACGGCAGATCAGTACATTGAGAAGACGGTTCATGAAATTGGTAAAAAGCATCATGTGACGGTGGCTACTTCCGACGGACTGGAGCAGATGATTATCTGGGGAGACGGCGCCATCCGCATGTCCGCCGCGGGATTAAAGCAGGCAGTGGAGGAGGCGGCAAAGCAGCTTCGGGAAGAGTATGGGGTTCAGTGATTGCACTTGTAAAGTGTTTGTGCTACTATAAAAATATTGTGTTGGAGTAGAAATCCGGAATAAAAATCCGGAACGGAAATGGAATAGAAAATAGAAATAAGAAAAGTGTATCAGGGAATAGACACACGGATGGGAGCAGATATGTTACATTTATGGTTGCCGGAAACGCATAGTTCATGGTTGGCTTTTGGAGGAATTCTTTTTGCCTTTGCGGTGACGGTTTTTGCCACGGCAAAGTTAAGCGGACTTTTGCCGAAGGATGCGGGAAGAGAGTTTGCCCACGACGGCAAGCTGTCTGCCGGAAAACCGAGGGGAGCCGGCATTATTTTTGTACTTGCCTTTGTGGCGGCGGCGCTGTTGTTTGTGCCCCTCAGTGCAGAGAGGGTTATCTATCTGATTCTGATTACCATCAGCATGCTGACCGGTTTTCTGGATGATGCGTCCAAGACGCCGTGGGGAGAATACAAAAAAGGATTTCTCGATTTGTGTGTGGCAGCTTTAGTGGCTCTCACCTTTTTGAAATACAACTCCAATGTGGTGGAGCTTGCCTTGTTTGGCGTGAAATTCACTCTGCCGCCGGTGGTATTTGCCATTCTGACAGTGGTTCTTGTCTGGACCTCCGTGAATGTCACAAACTGTTCCGACGGAGTGGACGGGCTTTCCGGAACCCTAACCATTATTACGTTAATGACAATTTACTGCGTTGACCGCATTAAAGGAAAAGAGGAAAATTTCTCTTTTCTTATATTATTGTTTGCCGTCTGTATTCTGGGGTATCTGTGGTACAATGCCACTCCCAGCCGTCTGATGATGGGAGACGCCGGTTCCAGAGCCATGGGTTTGTTTATCAGTATTGCCATTCTGAAAACAGGGTGCCCTCTCCTCTATATTCCGGTGGCGCTGGTGCTTATTTTGGACGGCGGACTGGGACTGTTAAAGGTTTCACTGCTCCGTTTTCTGAAAATCCATATTTTGAAAAACGTCAGAACACCGCTGCATGACCATGTCAGAAAAGTGTGGAACTGGTCCAATACCCAGACGGTATTCCGCTTTGCCATTATCCAGATTATTTTGGGAGTGGCGGTAGTATACGGTATCCAGTAAAGCAGGGAAGGAAGGGGATTTTTATGTATGATGAATTGACACCCAGTGATATTAAAAAGATGGAAGAGGAAATCGAGTACCGGAAACTGGTGGTGCGTCCCAAGGCATTGGAGGACGTGAAGGAAACCAGAGCGCACGGGGATTTGAGCGAGAATTTCGAGTACCATGCGGCAAAGAAGGTAAAAAATCAGAATGAGAGCCGGATTCGTTATTTAGAGAGAATGATAAAAACGGCGAAGGTGATTTCCGAGGATTCCGCAACGGACGAGGTGGGCATTAACAACACAGTGACGGTGGAATTTGTAGATGACGGAACCGTGGAGACGTACAAAATTGTCACCACCGTGCGCGGAAATTCCCTGGAGGGACTGATTAGCAACGAGTCCCCGTTGGGAAAAGCGCTTTTGGGCAAAAAAGTGGGTGACACCGCCCATGTGCAGGTAAATGATACGGTGGGATATGACGTGCGGATTGTGAAATTTGAGAACACTGTGGATGACGGAAGTGATAAACTGAGGAGTTTTTAGCAAAATGAAAAAGTATCTGCTGTTTGATTTGGACGGTACATTGACAGACCCGAAAATCGGGATTACCACCTGTGTACAATATGCGTTAAAATCCTACGGGATAGAGGAACCGGATTTGGATAAGCTGGAGCCTTTTATCGGACCGCCCTTGAAGGACAGTTTCATGCAGTTTTACGGAATGGATGAAAAACAGGCGGAGGCGGCAATCGAAAAGTACCGGGAGAGATTCCGGGACACCGGCATTTTTGAAAATAAAATCTACAAGGGCGTACCTGCCATGCTCCGCACTTTGAAAGCAAAGGGCATGTCCCTTGCGGTGGCGTCCAGCAAGCCTACGGTTTTTGTAAAAAGGATTCTGGAGCATTTTCATATCGAGCAGTATTTTGACGTGGTAGTGGGAAGTGAGCTGGACGGACGGCTGGGCACCAAGACCGAGGTGGTGCAGGAGGCGCTCAGACAGTTGTTCCCGGACGGACAAATCCGCAGGGACGAGGTCTATATGATCGGTGACCGCAAATTCGATGTGGAAGGTGCAAGGAATGTGCGGGTGGAGAGTATCGGCGTCGCCTACGGCTACGGCAGCATGGAGGAACTCAAAGAGGCGAAGGCGGATTATATTGTGCGTTCCGTACCGGAACTGGAGCAGTTTCTTTTGCGGGGCACGGAAAAAAATAAGGCGGATATTACACCTTCCCAGAGAATCTGGGCACTGGTGTTCCCGTTGCTCGTATTTTTAATCGTAAGGATGCTGGTTGTGAATGCGCTGGCATTGACGGTGCAGTCATTTGCCCCCGGAGAGCCGGTTTCCGGCGATATGGTTACGATTATCACGGCAATTTCCTATCTGGCAGGCGCTGCGGCAGTCTGGGTGAGAGCGAGACATTTAATCCGCCGGGCGGCGGATGACATGTGGCTGAGCCACTTAAAAGGGGAACCTGTCAGCGCTTATCTGTATCTGGCAATGGTGACGTGGGGAGCGGTGCTTGGCTTAAATCTGTTATTTGATTTGACCGGATTCACGGAAAGTTCAGCCTCCTTTCAGAGTGTTGCGGCGGGACAGTATGCCGGTTCCGTTTTGCTGGGACTTTTGTGTTACGGGGTGATTTCGCCGATAGCGGAGGAACTTTTGTTTCGTGGAATTGTCTATAATTATCTGAAACGGTTTGCGGCGGTGAAACGGGCGATTCTGTTTTCGGCGCTGTTATTTGGCCTGTATCATATGAATGCGGTGCAGGCGGTATACGGTTTTGTGATTGGCTGCATTATGGCATACGGCTATGAGTATTTTGGCACATTCAAAATACCTGTGGCAATTCATATTGTGGCAAATGTGACGGCATATCTTTTGACCTGTTTTGCGGTGTCCCTGCCGGATGCGGCGGCATGGGCGGTGTGCGCGGTATGCCTGATTCTGGCGGCAGCAGGCGCATGGAAGCTGCACGGGAGAAAGAATATTTTATGACGAATGGGTAGGACAGGGTGGTAAAATGTCTCAAATCAAATTTTCGATTATTGTGGTCTGCCTGAATCCGGCGGAAAAGCTGAACCAGACGCTTAACAGCATATTGTGTCAGAGCTATGACAATTATGAGGTCATCGTGAAGGACGGCGGCAGCAGGGACGGCTCCATAGAGGGCATGAGGCAGGATAAGCATATCCGGCTGTTTCAGGAGAAGGATACGGGAATCTATGACGCCATGAATCAGGCGGTTTCCCATGCGGAGGGAGATTATATTCTCTTTTTAAACTGCGGGGATACTTTCTTTGATAAGAAAGTGCTGGAGCGTGTTGCGGAGAGTATCGGGCAGAGTGGGAAATCCTCCCGTTTAAAGGTATTTTACGGCAATACCTACAGCTTAAAGAACGACGTTCTGATTCAGGAAGCCCCCAAGATTACCGGATTTACCTGTTACCGCAATATTCCCTGCCACCAGTCCTGCTTTTATGCAGCGCAGTTGTGCCGGGAAAAGCCCTATGATTTGCAGTACCGCATCCGGGCGGATTACGACCATTTTCTCTGGTGCTACTATGTGGCAAAGGCAGAGATGCTCTGCATGAATCTGACGGTGTCCTCCTACGAGGGCGGCGGATATTCCGAGTCAAAAGAGAATCGAAAGAGGGACAACAGGGAACACCGCCTGATTACCACCGCCTATATGGGAAAAGGAGAGTTGTTCCGCTACCGTCTGATTATGGCGGTGACGCTGGCGCCTCTTCGGAAAATTTGTGCGGAAAATAAATGGTTTTCCGGTTTTTATCAGGGATTAAAGAAAAAAATATACGGTCGGAACAGAAAAAAATAGGGATTTTTGCTGTTGAATTGTATTTATACAAGAAGTTTCGTGGCGAAAATAATGCAAATTAACTGCTAAATCAACTGTAATAATATAAAATGTCAAATAATCTGACAATTCAGCTTAAAGTTTTTATTTACAGATGAGAAAAATGGGTGTATAGTATGTGAAAAGGTCGCAAAGGAGCGCAAAAAGAGCTCTTTGCGACCTTTTTTTATGTATGATTTTATCGGTAAGAAAAGCTGTAAAAAGGAAACAGAAAGGAGAAACACAATGTTTGATGTAAAGAATAATCTCCCACAGGCGCCTCTGCATCGTGAGGCTTTTGAACATGACAACTGCGGTATCGGTGCATGTGTCAATATTAACGGTGAAAAAACTCGTGCTACCGTGGAGAATGCATTAAAAATTGTTGAAAACCTGGAGCACAGAGCAGGAAAGGATGCGGAGGGAAAGACCGGTGACGGCGTCGGTATTCTGACCCAGATTCCCCATAAGTTTTTTGCAAGAGTGACGAAAGCTCTGGGCATAGAAATCGGCGGAGAGAGGGAGTACGGCGTCGGTATGTTCTTTTTCCCGCAGGATGAGCTTCGCAGAAATCAGGCAAAGAAAATGTTTGAGATTATTGTGGAAAAAGAGGGCATGCAGTTCTTGGGCTGGCGAGAAGTTCCCACTTTCCCCAATGTGCTCGGACATAAGGCAGTGGAGTGTATGCCTTATATCATGCAGGGCTTTGTGAAAAAACCCGCTCAGGTGGAAAAGGGACTTCCTTTCGACAGAAAGTTATATATTGCCAGACGTGTGTTTGAGCAGTCCACAGATGATACCTATGTGGTTTCTTTATCCAGCAGAACCATTGTGTATAAGGGAATGTTTCTGGTGGGACAGCTTCGTACCTTCTTTGCGGATTTGCAGTGTGAGGACTTTGTATCAGCCATAGCCATGGTGCATTCCCGTTTCTCCACCAATACCAATCCGAGCTGGGAGAGAGCACATCCGAACCGTTTCATGGTGCACAACGGTGAGATTAACACCATTCGCGGCAATGCGGACAAGATGCTGGCGCGTGAGGAAAATATGGAATCCGAGTATTTAAAGGGGCAGCTTCACAAAGTGCTTCCGGCTATCAACAAGACCGGTTCCGATTCCGCAATGCTGGATAACACACTGGAATTTTTGGTGATGAACGGCATGGATTTGCCTCTGGCAGTCATGATTACCATTCCGGAGCCTTGGAGCAATGACAAGGCAATGTCCCAGATGAAGAGAGACTTTTATCAATATTATGCAACCATGATGGAGCCGTGGGACGGCCCCGCGTCCATTCTGTTTTCCGATGGAGATATTATGGGTGCAGTGCTTGACCGCAACGGTCTGCGTCCTTCCCGGTACCTGATTACGGATGACGGAACGCTGATTCTTTCCTCAGAGGTAGGGGTGCTCGATATTGACCCTACCCGCATTAAGGTAAAAGAGAGACTCCGCCCCGGCAAAATGCTTCTGGTGGATACCGTACAGGGAAGAGTGATTGACGATGAGGAACTGAAAGAGAAATATGCGTCCAATCAGCCTTACGGTGAGTGGCTTGACAGCAACCTGGTGGAATTAAAGCATCTCCATATCCCCAACCAGAGAGTGGAGGAGTACACCTATGAGGACCGTCAGAGACTGCAGAAGGCATTCGGCTACACTTACGACGAACTGAAAACCAGTATTCTTCCCATGGCAAAGAACGGCAGTGAGGCGATTGCAGCTATGGGCGTGGATACACCGCTTCCGGTATTGAGCAAGGAACATCACCCGCTGTTCCATTATTTCAAGCAGCTGTTTGCACAGGTTACCAATCCGCCCATTGACGCCATTCGTGAGGAAATTGTAACCTCTACCACTGTATACATCGGACCGGAGGGAAACCTGCTGGAAGAGATGCCGGAGAACTGCCATGTGCTTCGGGTCAATAATCCGATTCTTACCAATACGGATTTACTGAAAATTAAAAATATGAATGTGGAAGGCTTTAAAGTAGAAGTGGTTCCCATCATTTACTATAAGAATACCAGTCTGGAACGTGCCATTGACCGTCTGTTCGTTGAGGTTGACAGGGCATACAGAGACGGTGTCAATGTACTGATTCTGTCTGACAGAGGTGTGGATGAAAACCATGTGTCCATTCCTTCCCTGTTGGCAGTATCCGCGTTGAACCAGTATCTGGTGCGCACAAAGAAGAGAACGAAGGTGGCGCTGATTCTGGAGTCGGGTGAACCGAGAGAGGTACATCATTTTGCAACACTGTTGGGCTACGGTGCCTGCGCAATCAACCCTTATCTGGCACAGGAAACTATCAGGGAGCTGATTGACAGCCATATGCTGGACAAGGATTACTATGCGGCAGTGGACGATTACAACAATGCGGTTCTCCACGGAATTGTAAAAATTGCTTCCAAAATGGGTATCAGTACCATTCAGTCCTATCAGGGTTCCCAGATTTTTGAAGCAATCGGCATATCCTCAGAGGTCATTAACAAGTATTTCAGCAACACGGTGAGCCGTGTGGGCGGTATTACCTTAAAGGATATTGAGAAGCAGGTGGACGAGCTTCACTCAGAGGCATTTGACCCCTTGGGACTTGGTACGGATTTGACCTTGGACAGCCCCGGTTATCACAAGATGAGAAGCGGCGGAGACGAGCATTTGTACAATCCGGCAACCATTCACACTTTGCAGGAATCTACCAGACGGGGAGATTACAACCTGTTTAAGCAGTATACCGCAATGGTGAATGACGAAACCTCCATCAAAAATCTCCGCGGACTGATGGATTTCAACTATCCGAAGAAGGGCGTTCCCATTGAAGAGGTGGAACCGGTGGAGTCCATTGTGACAAGATTCAAGACCGGCGCCATGTCCTACGGTTCCATTTCCAAGGAAGCTCATGAAACTATGGCAATCGCCATGAACAGACTGCACGGCAAGAGCAATTCCGGCGAGGGCGGCGAGGATTTGGAGCGTCTGACTGTCGGAGCGGACGGACTGGACCGCTGCTCGGCAATCAAGCAGGTGGCAAGCGGACGTTTCGGTGTTACCAGCCGGTATCTGGTAAGTGCTAAGGAAATTCAGATTAAGATGGCACAGGGTGCAAAACCCGGCGAGGGCGGTCATCTTCCCGGCGGAAAGGTTTACCCCTGGATTGCCAAAACAAGACATTCCACACCCGGCGTTGCATTGATTTCCCCTCCGCCTCATCACGATATTTATTCCATCGAGGATTTGGCGCAGTTAATTTATGATTTGAAAAATGCCAATACGGACGCACGTATTTCCGTGAAACTGGTGTCCGAGGCCGGTGTCGGTACGGTGGCAGCAGGTGTGGCAAAAGCAGGTGCACAGGTCATTCTGGTGTCCGGATATGACGGCGGTACCGGAGCGGCACCCCGCAACTCCATTCACAATGCGGGTCTGCCTTGGGAGCTTGGACTGGCAGAGACACACCAGACTTTGATTATGAACGGTCTGCGTAACAAAGTCCGCATTGAGACGGACGGTAAGCTGATGAGCGGACGTGATGTGGCAATCGCAGCTATCTTAGGTGCGGAGGAATTCGGATTTGCCACGGCGCCCCTTGTGACAATGGGCTGTGTCATGATGAGAGTATGTAATCTGGATACCTGCCCGGTGGGCGTGGCAACCCAGAACCCGGAGCTTCGCAAGAACTTCAGAGGAAAACCGGAGTATGTGGAAAACTTCATGCTTTTCATTGCACAGGAGCTTCGTGAATATATGGCAAAACTGGGTGTGCGCACCGTGGACGAACTGGTGGGCAGAACGGATTTGCTGAAAAAGAAAGAGAATCTGACCGAGCGCCAGAAGGAAATCGACCTGACACAGATTTTGTCCAATCCTTACGAGCATACCAAACAGAAGGTTACGTTCGACCCGAAGCAGGTATACGACTTTGAACTGGAGAAATCACTGGACGAAAGAGTGCTCTTAAAACAGTTCGGAAAGGCAATGGATGCCGGACAGAAGAGAAGCATTGAGGTGGATGTCACCAATACGGACCGTGCTTTCGGTACGATTCTGGGCAGTGAGATAACAAAGCGTCTTGGAGACAATGTGGAGGAAGATACTTACCGCGTACTGTGCAAGGGCGCAGGCGGACAGTCCTTCGGCGCATTTATTCCCAAGGGCCTTACGCTGGAACTGGTAGGCGACAGCAACGATTACTTCGGCAAGGGCTTATCCGGCGGTAAACTGATTGTATATCCGCCGAAGGGCAGCAAGTTCAAGGCAGAGGACAATATCATTATCGGTAACGTGGCTCTGTACGGCGCAACTTCCGGAAAAGCGTACATTAACGGTGTGGCAGGCGAAAGATTCTGCGTCCGTAACTCCGGTGCCAATGCAGTGGTAGAGGGTGTCGGCGACCACGGCTGTGAATATATGACCGGCGGACGGGTTGTGGTACTCGGAAGAACAGGAAAGAACTTTGCGGCAGGTATGAGCGGCGGTATCGCTTACGTGCTGGATGAGGGCAATGACCTGTACAAACGGCTGAACAAAGAGATGGTATCTTCCCACGAGATTACCTCTAAATATGATGTGATGGAACTGAAATCCATGATACAGGAACATGTGGCGGCAACCAATTCCGAAAAGGGCAAGGAGATTTTGGACAACTTTGACACATATCTGCCGAAGTTTAAAAAGATTATCCCCCACGATTACGACCGTGTTCTGAAAACCATCGTACAGATGGAAGAAAAGGGATTGAGCCCGGAACAGGCACAGATTGAAGCATTTTATGCAAACACCAGAAAATAGGGCATTTGGAGCAAAGATTGACAATGCTTACTTCGTTTGCAAAGTATGTTAGGAGGAATGAAAATGGGAAAACCAACCGGATTTATGGAATATAAGCGGGAAGTCAGCAAGGCTGAGGACCCCAAAAAGAGAATCAAGCATTTCAATGAATTTCATGAGCATTTGCCCAAGGAGCAGCAACAGCTCCAAGGGGCGCGCTGTATGGAATGCGGCGTTCCCTTCTGCCAGTCGGGAATGATGTTGTGCGGAATGACCAGCGGATGTCCTTTGCACAATCTTGTGCCGGAGTGGAACGATTTGGTATATAACGGTAACTGGCGTGAGGCGTATAACCGTCTGAAAAAGACCAACAATTTCCCGGAGTTTACCTCCCGTGTGTGCCCGGCTCTGTGTGAGGCGGCATGTACCTGCGGATTGCACGGTGACCCGGTTTCCACCAAGGAAAATGAGTATGCCATTATCGAAAATGCCTATGAGGCAGGATATGCGGCACCGAAGCCTCCCAAGGTGCGTACCGGCAAGAAGGTGGCTGTTATCGGAAGCGGTCCTTCCGGTCTGGCTGCCGCAGACCAGTTAAATAAGCGCGGACACCTTGTGACGGTCTTTGAGCGTTCTGACCGTGTGGGAGGACTGTTAATGTATGGTATTCCCAACATGAAGCTGGAAAAGCAGATTGTGGAGCGCAAGATTAAGGTGATGGAAGCGGAGGGCGTTACCTTTGTAACCAACACGGATGTGGGTAAGGATGTCAAAGCAGATAAACTGCTGCATGATTTTGACAGGGTGATTCTTGCCTGCGGAGCTTCCAATCCCAGAGACATTAAGGCACCCGGAAGGGATGCGAAGGGTATTTATTTTGCGGTGGATTTCCTGAAAGCCAATACCAAGAGCCTTTTGGATTCCGGGTTTGCGGATAAGACCTATGTGGAGACAAAGGACAAGAACGTGGTTATCATCGGAGGCGGTGATACCGGAAATGACTGTGTGGGAACGGCAATCCGCCATGGGGCAAAATCCGTTACCCAGATAGAAATGATGCCGAAGGCGCCGGATAAACGTGCCGAGAACAATCCATGGCCGGAGTGGCCCAAGGTATGTAAGACGGATTACGGTCAGGAGGAAGCCATTGCGGTTTACGGACATGATCCCCGTATTTACGAGTCCACGGTCAAAGAGTTTATCAAGGATAAGGAAGGCAATCTGAAGGCTGTCAAAATCGTGAAACTGGCATGGGAGAAGGATGCGGAGACAGGACGCATGAAAATGCAGGAGATTGCGGGCAGCGAGCAGACACTGGATGCGGAAATCGTGCTGATTGCGGCAGGATTTTTAGGAACACAGCAGTATGTGGCAGACGCCTTTTCCGTAGAACTCAATGAGCGCACTAATGTAAAGACGGCGCCCGGCGAGTACCAGACCAGCGTGGACGGCGTATTTGTAACCGGCGATATGCACAGAGGACAGTCCCTTGTGGTATGGGCAATCAGAGAGGGCAGGGAAGCGGCATGTGCCGTGGACAAGAGCCTGATGGGATATTCCAATCTGGTGGTGCAGTAGATGCTTTAAAAGGATGCAGTGAAATTTCATGACGTATAAGGTAAGAGCAGCGGTTCCAATGGGGCCGCTGCTTTTGGGTTCCATGGAACTGTTGCCTTTTCGTTCCATGGGCCGCCTGCTTTTTTTAATGACTTTCGGGGGGCTTCGTGGTAGAATAAGAGCAGTATATCCTGCTGCAGGGCGGCAGGGGAAATTGAGGAAAAGTTATGACGGAGACAAAGAATGTGCCGGGCAGTGCCAGAGGAGCAAAGGAGAGCAGACCCAGAATGGCGAATCTGGAGCTGCTTCGCTGTATTGCAATGATGATGGTGGTGGTACTGCATTATCTTTCCAAAGGAGGACTTTTGGCAGAGCCGGCGGACGGTGTGATGAATGCAGCGCAGCTTACGGCATGGATACTGGAAGTGTTCTGCATTGTAGCTGTGAATGTATACATGATGATAAGCGGATATTTTCTGTGCAATACTTCCTTTAAGCTGTCCAGACTGATAAAACTATGGCTGCAGGTGTGGTTCTATTCTGTGGGAGTCGGTATGGTGGCGGCATTCACCGGAATCTTGCCGGCAGAGGAGTGTGACACCCATTATTTTTTAAGCCTGTTGTTCCCGGTTTCCATGGGGCATTACTGGTTTCTGACGGCGTATATTTTCCTGTATGTGGCGCTGCCGCTCATATCCATGGCGGTACAGAGAATGACAAAGGAACAGCTGCGTTTTGTGGTTTTGGCATTATTGTTCGTATTCTGTCTGTTAAAATCCATTCTGCCCTTCCGGCTGGAAATGGACGGACAGGGATATGACTGTATCTGGTATCTGTGTGTGTTCATGGCGGCGGCTTATATCCGGAAATTTGGAGTTTCCCTGCTTAAGAAGAGATGGCAGTGCATTCTTTTGTATGTGGGGGCATGTCTTGCCATGTTAGCGGAGACATTGTGCCTGCAGCAGATTTATTTGAAAACCGGTTCATTGGGAAGAATGGTGACGGTTGCGATAGAGTACAACCATATCTTTGCATTTCTGGCGGCAGTGGGATTGTTTCTGACATTCCAAATGACATCTGTGTCGGGTAAGGTGTCGGGGGTAATCAACCGCGTTGCGCCTTATACTTTGGGGGTTTATCTGCTTCATGAAAATCTGGGTGTCAGATACGCATGGCAGAAATGGCTGTGGGCAGACCGGGCATCCGGCGTTTTCGGTGTGATAATTTATACATTGACTGCAATGGTCATTGTATTTGTAATCGGTATTTTTGTGGATTTTATCCGCTCTCTTATTATGAAAGGACTGAACCGGCTGTTTGGCTGCATGGGCTGGTATCGCAAATTGCTGGGCGGATTGGAAAAAGCGGATAATCTGTTTCGGGAGAAAAGAGAATGAGACAAAACGAAGGCATGGCATATAGCGGCAGAAAAGCCGGAAAACGTATATTGGACAAATTGAACGGTAATATGGCGCAGGGATTGTATCTGGTGATACTGGCGCTTTACCCGTTGCGGCATATTCACTGGGGACTGGATTTGTGGGACACCGGGTACAATTACGCCAACTTTGAGTATATGGGGCTGGAGCACATGGATTCCATGTGGCTGTTTTCCACCTATTTATCGAATGTGGTGGGAAATCTGTTGATGAAGCTGCCGATGGCGGGAACCTTGGCGGGAATGAACTTTTACACGGGATTATTTGTCAGTGTGCTGGCATTGATGGGATATTTTTTCTGCACAAAGAAACTGGGCATTTCTCCGTTTGTCACGTTCTTGGGAGAGGCGGCGGCAGTCAGCCTGTGCTGGTGCCCGACGGCGTTACTCTATAATTACCTGACGTATGTACTGTTTCTCGGCGGTGTAATTTTTCTCTATCTGGGTTTGACGGAGGAGAAGAAATGGTGGCTGTTTGCAGCAGGTATCTGTCTCGGAACTAATGTGCTCGTCCGCTTTCCGAATTTGCCGGAGGCAGCTTTGATTGTGGCGGTGTGGGCATACGGCGTGATAGAGGGATTGGAGAAAAGAAAGGGCTGGATGCGAAATACCCTGCACCGCACGCTGTGGTGCCTGAGCGGCTATGTGACAGCGCTTATCCTGTTCTTTTCCTATATTCATATCCGCTATGGCATGGACGCCTATGTGAGCGGAATTCAAAGGCTTTTTTCCATGACCGACCGGGCAACGGATTACAAGGCAACATCCATGATTCTGGGAATCGTGGATGCGTACCGGGAAAATCTTTACTGGGTGGTGAGGATCGGATTTATCGCCGGGGTAGGAATGGCAGGATTCGGACTGCTTGCTTTCCTGACAAAGCGTGTTGCCTTTTTCAAGGAGCGGAAAGGGTTGAGCAAGGGGCTGGAGACAGCGGCGCGGATTGTGTGGCTTGCGGTATGTGCGGCAATGATTGGATGGCTGTATTACAGGGGCTTTTGTGCGACGGAGTATTACGGATACGGAGCGATTCTGCGTCCGGCGATTCTGTTTATGCTGCTTGCAATGGTGATAGCGGCGGTTCGGATTTTGCAAAAGGACTGTCCCAAAGAGGAAAAACTAATCAGCGGTATGCTGATTTTGGTGATTTTGCTGACGTCCATCGGAAGCAACAACGGGGTTTATCCCAGCATGAACAATCTGTTTGTGGCAGCGCCTTATACGTTGTGGGAATGTCAGCGTTTCTGCAAGAGGAATTTATCTTGGATATTTCCCGCAAAAGGAGTGCTCGTTGCGTTCCTTGGACTGTTTATGGTGCAGAGTATTCTGTTTGGCGCAAATTTCGTGTTTGTGGAGGCAACAGGGGCACAGAACGTCACAGCAACGGTAGACAACAACGAGGTGCTGAAAGGCATCAAAATGAACCCTGAGAGGGCGAAATGGATGGAAGAACTGAGCGCATATGCAGAGGAAAAAGAGTTTGCCGGGCGCGAGGTGATTCTGTACGGTGGACTGCCGGCGCTGTCCTACTATTTGCAAATGCCATCTGCTTTCAATCCATGGAGCGATTTGGATTCCTACAGTGTCGATACCATGAAAGGGGCGTTATACAGAACACAGGAGAAAAAAATTTCTGCGAACCGTAAGCCGGTGGTGATTGTGGAACAAAAGTATGTCCGTTTTTTGGACGGAGGCAGAAACGCGCTGGAACAGGACGGCGTGGGCGAAACGGAAATACAGAAGATAGAGAAGGACGAAAAGTGGCCGCTCTTGCTGGAATATCTGGAAAACAATAACTACGAGAGAACCTTTTCCAATGATAAATTTACAGTTTGGGAGTAGATTGGGAAAGTTCGGAATCAAAAAAAGGACCGCAGCTTATAAAAGCTGCAGTCCTTTTTTTTCAGCCTCCCGCATGACCTCGTCGGGCCACAGGGAGCATTGTACTTCTCCGATATGTGCTTTGCGAAGGAAGAACATACAGATTCGGGACTGACCGATTCCTCCGCCGATGGTGAGGGGGAGTTCCCCGTTGATGACTGCCTGGTGGAACGGGAGCTTTGCACGCTCCGGGCAGCCTGCCTTGTCAAGCTGGGAAAGCAGGGAGTTTTTGTCCACACGGATTCCCATGCTGGATAATTCCAGTGCAATATCAAGAACCGGATAATATACCACAATATCGGCGTTCATGCTCCAGTCATCATAATCCGGTGCACGTCCGTCGTGGGGTTCGCCGTTTTCTAATACGTCACCAATCTGCATAATGCAGACAGCGCCTTTTGCCTTGGTAATGTAGTATTCACGCTCCTTGGGAGTGTAATCCGGGAACATTTCTTCCAATTCTGCGGTGGTGATAAAGAAAATATCGTGGGGAAGAATTTCCTCGATATAATCGTAGTGAATCGCCATGAATTTCTCTGTCTTGCGCAGTACCTTGTATACGGTGCGCACGGTTTCTTTTAAAGTCTCCAAATTTCTGGTTTCTTTGGTGATAACCTTCTCCCAATCCCACTGGTCTACATAGATGGAGTGGATATTGTCGGACTCCTCATCCCTGCGGATTGCGCTCATGTCGGTGTAAAGACCTTCACCGGCGGAAAAACCGTATTTTTTCAGAGCGTAGCGTTTCCATTTGGCAAGGGACTGAACGATTTCAGCCTCTCTGCCGTCCTGATACTTAATGTCAAAGGTAACGGGGCGCTCAATGCCGTTTAAGTTATCGTTGAGACCGGATTCCGGGTCTACAAAGAGAGGAGCGGACACTCTTAAGAGGTGTAACCGTTCCGCCAGCAGTCCCTGAAAAAAGTCCTTGACTGTCTTGATTGCCACCTGTGTGTCATACAGGTTCAATTCTGATTTATAGTTTTTGGGTATGTTTATCTGTGCCATAATATTAATCCTGCTCTCCTGTTTGAAAAATACAATACTATACTATTTAACAGCTTTTTTGCTTGTTTTGCAATAGTTTTTTCAGAAATATTTACCATGTAATATGGAAATAAAATGTGATGGTGTGGAGAATAAATTTCTTGCAAAAACAGAACGTATGTGCTATCTTAAAATAGAACAAATGTTCGCAATGTACAAGTAGAATATATAGAAGTGAAGAGTGCACCAAGGTGAAGGATATGCCAAAGGTGCAGGACACACCATATTAAATGTAAACACAGTGAAATATAGGAAAGAAAAGGGATAAGATGAACTATCTGGCTACCGGGCAGGAACTGTCCTTAATGGATAAATTGGGAATATTGACGGATGCGGCGAAGTACGACGTGGCGTGTACCTCCAGCGGAGTGGAGAGAAAGGGGAGACCGGACAGTGTGGGAAACTGCATTTCTGCGGGAATTTGCCACAGTTTTGCGGGGGACGGAAGGTGCATTTCCCTCCTGAAAATTTTATTTACCAATGAGTGTATTTACGATTGCAAATATTGTCAGAACCGCTGCTCCAATGACGTTCCGAGGGCTACCTTCACGCCGGAGGAGGTCTGTACCTTGACCATGGAGTTTTACCGGAGAAATTATATCGAGGGATTGTTTTTAAGCTCCGGCATTATTCAGAGTCCCACGTTTACTATGGAGCTCCTCTACCGCACACTGTGGCTGCTTAGAAACCGATACCGTTTTAACGGATACATTCATGTAAAGGCTATTCCGGGAGCAGATGCGGAGTTAATCAGACAGACGGGCTTTTTGGCAGACAGAATGAGCGTGAATTTGGAGCTTCCCACAGCGGAAGGACTTCGCAGCCTTGCGCCGAATAAGCACCGCAAAAATATCCTGACGCCAATGCGGCAGATACAGAACGGAATTCATGAGAATCAGAATGACATTGTACTGTACCGCAATGCGCCGAAATTCGTGACAGGCGGGCAGGCAACACAGATGATTATCGGTGCCACACCGGAAAATGATTATCAGCTTTTGAATGTGGCGGAAAGCCTGTACCGGAAATTTGAATTAAAGAGGGTGTTTTATTCCGCCTTTGTCAATGTCAACGAGGACAGCACCCTGCCGGCAACGGTGAGCGGTCCGCCCCTTTTGCGGGAGCACCGGTTATATCAGGCGGACTGGCTGCTTCGGTTTTATGGGTTTCAGGTTTCCGAACTGTTGGATGAAAAGAGACCTTTTTTCAATGTGATGTTAGATCCGAAGGAGGACTGGGCGGTACGGCATCTGGAGTATTTTCCGGTGGAAATCAACCGGGCGCCCTATCAGGAGCTTTTGCGGGTGCCGGGAGTCGGGGTGAAAAGTGCGCAGAGAATCGTGGCGGCGAGACGCAGTGCGAGACTGACGTTTGCGGATTTGAAGAAGCTGGGTGTGGTACTCAAGCGGGCGCTGTTTTTTGTTACCTGTAACGGAAAGATGATGTATCCCACCAAGCTGGAAGAAGATTATATTGTGAGAAACCTGACTACGGATAAGGAGAGAATCCGGTTTGGCAGTGACGGAATGACTTACAGGCAGATGTCGCTGTTTGATGATAACAAATTTAATATATCCGTAGAACCGCAGGAGAGGCTGCAGGCTGCGTCGGGACAATTTTAGTGGTAGGGGACATGGACATAATGCCGTGTCGGTACAGGGGACGAATACAGGGTGCTGTAGCGGTGTATAGAGGGCATGAGTACAGTTTACAGTGTCGGTGCAGAGTGAAGACAAAGTGGTTTAGACATGCGGGAGGCAGTAACATGGTAGTTTATCGGTGTGAGGATTCGTTAGAGGGAATTTTTACAGCCATATACAATACTTATGAGGACGGAAGAAACCGGTTGGACAGCGGGGAGACAAGGATTAGTACCGGTGAGGAACCTTATCTGTTTGCGGAGGACATTGCAGTGGTGTCTGACAGGGAAAAGGCGGAAAAGGTGTTGAGGACGCTCAAAAGGAAGTTCGGGGAAAAGGATTTCTGGTGGCTCTGCCTTTCTTTAAGCAGTGCGGATGAGGAAAAGGCACAGGCGGCGTACCTGACGGTGTCGGAGGCTCTGCGGCGTGGTGTGGGACCGGGACATTTGTTTGATGCCATGGCGGACAGTGGGATTCATAAGGCGTATGTTCTGGGGAGACAAGCGTGGAATGAATACCATCATCTCATGGGATTTGTGCGCTTCCGGGAACTGGAGGGAAACATTCTTTATTCAAAAATCGGACCGAAGAATAATATTCTTTCCCTTCTCATGCCGCATTTTGCAGACCGGCTTCCGACAGAGAATTTTATGATATACGATGAAAAAAGAGATTTGACGGGGCTGCATCAGGCGGGCAATGAGTGGTATTTAATGCAGGGAACGGGGAACCCGGAACATTGGCGGAATTTCAGGGAGTCCGCCGGGGAGCAAAGCTATCAGGAACTCTTTCGTTTCTTTTGTCATAAGATAACGATTGAAGCCAGAAAGAATCCTGAACTGCAGCGTAACCTGCTTCCGATACGATTTCGCGAATATATGACAGAGTTTGATTAATCTTGTCAATTTAAGATAAAAAATATGTTAAAAAAGGAAAAGTACTTTACTTTTAGGAAGAAAAGACTATAATAGATTACTTGAACGATAGTTTGAAATCTATGTAAAGTGTCAACACTTTACAGGAATGGAAAGGAAGGATTGTTATGGTAAAAACGATTCGATTAACACCCGATGAGGTTCAGCATTTTGTGGACATCACTTCCAAATGTGATTTCGACATCGATATTTCCTACAATAGATATGTTGTGGATGCGAAATCATTTCTTGGTGTCTACGGACTTGATTTTTCGAGACCCCTGACCGTATCCTACACCGGGTACAACAATGCTTTGGAAAAGATATTGGCGGAACATGCCATTGCGTGCTAAACCACTAGGCTGCCATCGCATCAACTGACAACTTGTATTTGCAAAATGAAATTGACTCCCTATGTTAGATAGCGTACTATCTTCATAGGGAGTTTTCCGTTATCATGAGGGAAACAAAGAGGGAAGGAGCGTGTGACCGGCGGTGGAAGAAATCAGGGTTTCTGTCAGAGGACTGGTGGAATTTATTTTGCGCCACGGAGATATTGACAATAGAAGACAGGGCGCCCCGGATAATGCCATGCAGGAGGGAAGCAGGATTCACAGAATGATTCAGCAGAGACAGGGAGCTGAATATCAGGCGGAGGTGGTTCTGCGCTACACGCATCCCACAGAAAACTATGTACTGGTAGTGGAAGGCAGAGCTGACGGCATTATCAGCCATAACGGCGAGGTAATCATTGATGAAATCAAGGGAACATACCGGGATTTGAACAAGATGAAAGAAGCTGTGTCGCTGCATCTGGCACAGGCAAAATGCTATGCCTATATATACGGCATGCAGCAAAATCTGGAAAAAGTGCGGGTGAGACTGACTTATTGTAATTTAGAAACGGAAGCAATCCGCTATTTTTACGAGGATTATGACTTTGAAGATTTAAAGACATGGTTTCAAAAGCTGATAAATGATTATAAAAAGTGGGCGGACTACTCATGGGAGTGGAAAAAGACACGGCAGGCGTCCATAGAAGATCTGGAGTTTCCGTTTCCTTACCGGGACGGACAGAGAGATTTGGCAGCTTATGTATACCAGACCATATACCATAAGAAAAAACTGTTTCTGGAGGCACCTACTGGAGTTGGGAAAACCATATCCACCGTTTTTCCGGCAGTGAAGGCGATGGGCAAAGGAATGGGTGAAAAACTTTTTTACCTGACGGCGAAGACCATCACGAGAACGGTGGCGGAGGATACCTTTTCACTGCTTAGGGAAAAGGGACTTCGGTTTAAGAGTGTGATTCTTACCGCAAAGGAAAAGATTTGCTTTATGGAAAAGCCGGACTGCAACCCGGAAGCGTGTCCTTATGCCAAGGGACATTTTGACAGAATCAACGATGCCATTTATGATTTGCTGGTGACGGAGGAGAGTTTTACCAGAGAGAAGATAGAGGAGTATGCCGAGAAATATCAGGTGTGTCCTTTTGAAATGTGTCTGGACATGAGTCTGTTCGCTGACGGAATTATCGGGGATTATAATTATCTGTTTGACCCCCACGTTTATCTAAAGCGGTTTTTCGGAGACAGCTCGGAGAAAAACTATCTCTTTCTGATTGATGAGGCGCATAATCTATTGGAGCGTGGCAGGGAGATGTACAGTGCGGTTCTAAAAAAAGAGATATTTCTGGAAATCAAGAGAAGCCTAAAACAGACAGTTATGTCAGAAATTGCGGAGAAAGCTGAAAAACATCAGGTTTCCGGGCAAATGACATTAAATATGACAGACGTGTCTTGTGAATTGTCAGAAGAGGTGGCAGATGGCAGCCAGGAGGCAAAAAGGCGGAAGGAGACTTCCGGCTGCAGAAGTATTCTGGTTCGGAAAGGCTATGCGGACAAGCTGGAGTACCATTTGGAAAAGTGTAACGGAGAGCTGCTTGCACTAAAGAGGGAGTGCACAGGTTACCGTCTGGTGGAAAATATTGATGAGTTTGTGAAGAAACTGCAGCGGCTTTATGCTACGCTGGACGAGTATCTGGACGAGCAGGAAGAGGGAAAGCTGCCGGTTCGGGAGGAACTTTTGGATTTCTTTTTTGAGGTAGCACATTTCCTTGACATATATGAAAGAACAGATGAGCATTATGTAAAATATACGCAGCTTGGCGAGGATAACAGCTTTCTTTTAAAGCTGTTCTGCGTCAACCCCGCAGAAAATCTGAAGGAGTGCATGGCGAGGGGGAGAAGTTCCATTTTGTTTTCGGCAACGTTCCTTCCCATCCAGTATTACAAGAGCCTTTTGGGCGGGGAGGCGGAGGACTATGAGGTGTATGCCAAATCCGTGTTCCACCCGGAAAAGCGGGCGTTATTTATTGCCAATGATGTGACGAGCAAGTATACGAGGCGCTCTGACGAGGAATATTACCGCATTGCAAGGTATATCCATGAGATTGTGAACATGCGGCATGGAAATTACATGGTTTTCTGCCCGTCCTACGCCTTTTTGCAGACGGTTTACGATACCTTTACGCAGTATTTCCCAAGTGAGGACAGGGAGTGTATTTTACAGGAAGATTTCATGAACGAGGCGGACAGGGAGGCCTTTCTTGCCCGGTTTCAGGGCAATGAGGACTGTGATATTCAGGCGGACATCGGCATGGAAATCGATATAGAGGCGGACGAGGAGCAGAGCCTAATCGGATTCTGCGTCTTGGGAGGAATTTTCGGTGAGGGCATTGATTTGAAAAAGGACAGCCTGATTGGCGCCGTTATCGTGGGAACCGGGCTGCCGCAGGTATGTAACGAGCGGGAGATATTAAAGCAGTATTTTGATGAGAGGGGTGAGAGCGGATTTGACTACTCCTACCGCTATCCCGGCATGAATAAGGTTTTGCAGGCGGCGGGGCGTGTCATCCGCACGGCGGAGGACGTGGGAATCGTTGCCCTGTTGGACGAGCGCTTTTTGCAGATGTCATATCGGAGAATGTTTCCGAGGGAATGGGAATCCTTTGAAACGGTAAATGTGGATAGCATTGGAAAACGGGTGGAACGATTCTGGGACAGCCGGCTCTAAAAAATGAAAGAATGACATCAAAATCTATGGAAATGACAGCGAAAAAAGTGTAAAATGACAGGTGTGTATATGTGGATAACTCGGTGGATTTTGTGGATTTCTTTGCAAAATGCCATAAAAAACCGACAGGTGTTCCTGTTTTGTGGAAACGATAACATTTGCAAGTCGGATTGCATGGTACTGGGTTGGTCAATAGGAGGCGATGGATGATATGTGGGCATATGAAAGTGTTTTTTATCAGATTTATCCGTTAGGGTTCTGTGGAGCGCCGTTTGAGAATGACGGAATTCCAAAGAATCGAATTTTAAAGGTGATGGACTGGATTCCCCATATGAAGAAACTGGGAATCAATGCGGTATATTTCGGACCGGTATTTGAATCGGACACCCATGGGTACAATACAAGGGATTATCGAAAGATTGATACGAGACTGGGAACGAATGAAGATTTCCGTAAGGTTTGCGATGCACTGCATGAGAATGGAATCCGGGTGATACTGGACGGCGTGTTTAATCATGTGGGACGGGGATTCGGCCCCTTTCAGGATGTTCTGAAAAACCGGGAAAATTCTCCCTATCTGCACTGGTTCCACCGGATTGAATTAGGCGGCAATTCCAATTATAACGACGGACTGTGGTACGAAGGCTGGGAAGGCTGTTATGATTTGGTGAAACTCAATCTCAGAAATGAAGAGGTGATACAATATCTCTTTGAGAGTATCAGACTTTGGGTGGAGGAATTCGGTATTGACGGACTGAGGCTGGACGTGGCGTACAGTCTGGACGAGGAGTTTGTTCGCAGGCTCCGCAGCTTTACCGGAGGACTGAAAGAGGATTTTTACCTGTTGGGAGAAATGCTCCACGGGGACTATAACCGCATGATGAATGACGGCATGCTGCACTCCGCAACCAATTATGAGTGTTATAAGGGATTGTACAGCAGCTTTAACAGCATGAATCTTTTTGAAATCAATCATTCCCTTATGAGACAGTTCGGACCGGAAAACTGGACGCTGTATAAAGGAAAGCACTTGCTGTCCTTTGTGGATAATCATGATGTGAGCAGAGTGGCAAGTATTTTAAATAATGAAAGACACGTTCCCCTGATTTATGCGCTGATGTTCGGCATGCCGGGAATCCCCTGTGTATATTACGGAAGCGAATGGGGATGTAAGGGCAGAAAGGAGGACGGCGACCCTGCGCTGAGACCTTCTTTTGAAAAACCTCAGTGGAATGAACTATGCGATGAAATTGCAAGACTTTCCGAGGCAAAGAAACATTCGGAGGCGCTCAATTACGGAGCCTTCCGCTCCGTATTGCTGACAAACAAACAGTGTATTTTTGAAAGAAAGAGTGAGCATGAGAGAGTGCTTGTGGCTGTCAACGCAGACGGAGAGGATTTTATGGCGCATTTCGATGCCGGATGCGGAAAGGCGGTGGACTTAATTAGCGGAGAGGAACATGATTTTGGAGGGGGAAGCCTGATTCCTGCCTACAGTGCATTTTATTGGAAGATGGAGAATTGACAAATGAAAGTATTGATTTTATCCACCGGAACCGGAGAGGGACACAACTCTGCGGCAAAAGCAGTAAAAGAACAGTTCGACAATCATGGCATTCCCTGTGAACTGGCGGATGCGCTGGATTTTGCATCGGATAAGGCGGCAGACTACGGCAGACGTGTGTACATCTGGAGTACCGTGAAGGCAAGAAAGGTATTTGCCGGTGCTTATCGGGCGGGGAGAGCGATTTCTTCCTCCCACCACAAATCGCCGGTGTACTACGCCAATGCCCTGTATGCGGGAAAATTGTATCAGTATATTGTGGAAAATGGATTTGATACCGTTGTAATGCCGCATTTGTTCCCGGCGGAGGCGGTGACTTATATGATGAAAAAGCACCACCCGCAGGTGAAGGCATATTTCGTGGCGACGGATTACACCTGTATTCCGTTCACGGAAGAGACAAATATGGATTATTACTTTATTCCCCATGAGGATTTGAAGGAGGAATATATCAGGCGGGGAATCCCGGAGGAAAAGCTGATTCCCACGGGAATCCCGGTGTCTGCAAGATTTGTGAATCTTCCGGATAAGGCAGAGTGCAGAAAGCAGCTCGGCATTGCGGAGGACAAAAAGTGTATTCTTGTTATGACCGGAAGCATGGGTTACGGCAATGTGGAGAGCATGATTGGACGATTGGTAGCCGGAACGGATGAAAATACGGATATTTACGTTATGGGCGGCACCAATGAAAAACTGAAAGAGTCCCTGCGCAAAACTTATCAGGATAAAAAGAGAGTGGTGGTGCTGGATTTTACCAATCAGGCGCAGATTTACATGGCGGCAGCGGACGTGCTTTTTACAAAGCCGGGCGGACTGACGTCCTCCGAAGCGGCGGCAGCGTGTGTTCCGTTAGTGCACACCCATCCCATACCGGGGTGCGAGGACAGAAATGTGGCATTTTTTACGGCAAGGGGAATGTCCGTGTCGGATAAAAAGGAGGAGGAAGTGGTGCGAAAAGGATTGGAACTTCTGAATCATCCCGATATGCAGGAAAAGATGCGCGAGTGCCAGAAAGCCTTTGGCAAGGCGGATGCGGCAGAGAAAATATATGAATTTATTGTATCAAGACAGCTTGCAGATAAGGAAGTCGAAGATAAATGAGGAGGGGCATTATGTTCTGGAATCAGATGTTTATGATAGTTGTCGGCGTTGTATGCGGAAGTATGCTTTTTGGCAGCTACTTTCCGAAAAAAATAAAAAATATTGACGTGACCGCTCTTAGTGACGACCACAATCCGGGCACTGCCAATGCCATGAAATATGCAGGGGTTCCGGTGGGAATCATGTGTCTGGTGGCGGATTTGCTGAAAGGCGCTTTGCCGATTTATTTGTCCATTCAGATGGGGCTTGTGTCGGGAAGCCTGTTTCCGTTAGTGATGGCGGCGCCGGTTATCGGTCATGCCTACTCCCTTTTCCACTGCGGGAAAGGTGGAAAAGCCATTGCGGTATCTTTCGGGGTGTTAATCGGACTGAGCCCTGTCCATTATCAGCTGCTGTTACTGCTCTGCGTTATCTATATCACCTGCTCTGTTTTTATCGTGATTAACCCACACCCGAAGAGAACGAGAGTGACTTATGTCATTTTTTCTCTGGGTGCGGTAGTGCTTACCATTTTGCATATTATCCCTTTTCAGGTTTGCCTTGGGGCGGTTCTGATAGCCGGAATTGTCATTCACAAAAATAGGGAAACCTCTTCCTTAGGAAATTCTTTAGAAAATATTTGACAAATATATATTGACATACAATATTATATGCTGTATAGTATGCGTAATAAGCAATATTATACGGCATATAATATTATACAAAAAAGTGAGGAGTGATGACATGGTATTCAATACAGGTGCGGCACTGTTGGATGCGATTGTGCTTGCGGTTGTATCCAAGGAACCGGAAGGAACATACGGGTACAAGATTACCCAGGAAGTCCGGCAGGTCATTGAACTGTCGGAGTCAACACTCTATCCCGTTCTGCGAAGGCTGCAGAAGGATGAGTGTCTGGAGGTATACGACATGGAGTGTGCCGGCAGGAACAGAAGATATTATAAGGTTACCAGCAGAGGCTGGGCACAGTTACAGTTGTACGAAAGCGAATGGAAAAGTTATTCGGAAAAGATTACAAGTCTTTTTGAGGGAAAGGATAAGATATGAACAGAGTCGATTTTATGAAACAGCTGGAGAGTCTGCTGCAAAATATATCCCCGGCGGAACGGGAGGAAGCGCTCCAGTATTACAATGATTACTTTGATGACGCAGGGGAAGAGAATGAGCAGAGTGTGATTGAGGCACTCGGAAATCCGGCGAAGGTGGCAGAAAATATCAAGCGGGATTTGTATGGAAGCGGTTATGGTGACAATACTTACCAGAGAGTTCCGGTGGGTGACAAAGCCGTAGTCAGATACCAGCCTGTGGCGGCAGAAGCCCCCAAGCAGGATAATAAGTTATCCGCCGGCTGGATTGCGCTGATTGTGGTATTGTGTGTGCTTGCCTCTCCCATTATCTTAAGTGTGGGAGCCGGTGCGTTCGGAACTTTGTTTGGACTGGCGGCGGCATGGTTCGGTCTGATTTTTGGATTTGGCTTAACGGCAATTATACTGATTGTTGTCATGCTGGTTCTTTTGGTGGTGGGTATTATGTGTATGGTACATTCTCCCATTGTGGGAGTCGGAGTGATTGGCGGCGGTTTTATATGCGGCGGTCTGGGAATTCTATTTTTAATGCTGACCGTGGCAATGGCAGGAATTGCCACACCCGCTATTTGTCAGGGAATTGTATGGCTGTGCCATAAAATATTCGGGAAAAAGCAGCCGGAATGCCAGAAGGCTTGAGATTGGAGGAGAAGTGATGAAAAAGTTCATGAAAACGTGCGCAATCATAGCGCTTGTATTATTCATAGCAGGTGTGGCGATGGCGGTAACTGCCGGAACCATTAAAGGGACTTCCGCGATAGGAGATGTTGTGGAAAGCGTCACGGGCGGTAAGGTTCATGTGAATCTGGATGATTTAGCCGACAACTGGGGTGTTTTTATCGGTGAGGGAGATTCCGGTGAAAATGGCGGATACTACAACATTTCCGAACAGGATATGTTCAGTGATGACTATGAAATCTTAGAGGGAGATGTGAAACAAGATTATCCGGGAGAGGAAATCCACAGCCTTATAGTCGAGGTGAGCGGTTGTACGCTGACGCTGGAGCCCACCGAGGAGGAGAATTATTATGTAGAAGCCAACGACATTGGAAAATTTCAGTGTTACGAAGAGGATGGCGTGCTTTATCTGAAGGCCTCCCAGCCCGTGGGAGAGTGGAAAAATATAAACAAGGCTTCCAAAGAACATGCCATAACCTTGTATGTGCCGATTTATTATTCCTTTCAGGATTTAGCGGTGAATCTGGGTGCCGGTATTGTGGATATGAGCAGGATTAGAGCACAGAACTTGGATATGGAAGTCGGCGCAGGACAGATAAATGTGGACGGCATAGAGGCTTGTACCTGTCAACTGAATGCCGGCATGGGAGAGATTGTGCTGAAGGATATGGCAGTGGAAAACATGCAGGCGGAAACCGGAATGGGACACCTTGAGCTGTCCGGAAGCATTCTGGAAAGTGCAGAGGTGCAGTGTTCCATGGGCGCGGTGGAAATGTACCTTTCCGGCAGCGAAAAGGATTATAATTATGAAGTGTCCGCAGCCATGGGCAGCGTTACCCTGGGTGGAAAGGAATACAGCGGATTTTCCGAAGAAAAGGAAGTGGATAACGGCGCAGACGTAACGCTACAGCTTGACTGCGCCATGGGAAGTATCGATGTTACTTTTGCAGACTAATTCTCAGAAAACAAATGCCAAAGATATTTTTCAAAAATAACGCCCTCCTGTACCGGAACGCCGGCGGCTTCGCTTCCGTGAATACAGAGCGCCACAAAATCGGCGGCTTTACGGACGGATTCGTCGAGGGGAACCTGATGCAGGGCGTCGGCAGCGAGAACGGAAGCAAACAAATCACCGGTGCCCGGACGGGAATGTCCGGCACTGGGGACGGAATACAGGCTTCCGTCATGCGTCTGTCTTCTATAAATATAATTGGAAAAGCAATCGCTGTTTTGCAGACCGGTGATTACCATGTCGCCGGGGCAGAGCAGGGAGAGCTTTTCACAGAGTTTCTCCAATTCCGGCGTTGTCCAGCCGGAGTTTTTGTATGTGCTGTCGGTCAATAGACACGCCTCCGTAATGTTGGGGGTAATCAAATCTGCATGGGAAATCAGCCTGCGCATCCGCTCACAGTGTTCTTTCGTAATGGTGGAGTATGCCTTTCCATGGTCGCCCATCACCGGGTCCAACAGAACAAAGGGAGGCTTAAAGTCCTGTATAAATTCCTCCACAATGTTCATCTGCTCCACACTGCCTAAGAATCCGCAGTAAAGACCGTCAAAGGAGATTCCAAGCTCTTTCCATGCGTTAAGATATTCCCGGATATGCGGGGTGTAATCGTCAAAATAGCATACGGGAAATCCCAGGTGATTGGACAAAATGGAAGCAGGCACAGGGCATACCTGTATCTGCATGGCACTGATAACGGGCAGGGACACTGTTGTGGAACAGCGTCCGAACCCTGCAATATCATTTATCATGGCGAGCCGGGGAACATTTCCGCATCCGGCGGTTGTTTCACTTCTCAAATCAGTCATTTGCATCCTCTTTTTTAGAATTATCTTTTCCTTCCGGTGTGACCTCTACGAACAGACCGGCTTTTTTCAAAGCGGGGCGCAGTGCCAAATAGAACACGGAGGAAGCAATCACGGCTACCACTGCATTGACGGAGGTGGTGAGCGTGCTCATCTTTGCCAAAGCTGCGGAGAGCTCCTGAGGAACCCCTAACAGGTACATCTTATAAAAATATCCCACCAGCGGGTCTGCAACCACATTAAATGCCATACCGCAGAAAGCTGCCAAAATCGTCATTCCC
This sequence comes from uncultured Acetatifactor sp., assembly GCA_934426825.1. GTDB lineage: Bacteria > Bacillota > Clostridia > Lachnospirales > Lachnospiraceae > Acetatifactor. The sequence goes on from CAKRYI010000003.1 coordinate 126,654, forward strand.
GTAATGTATTTCCGGGAGTGCTTGCGGCTGATCTTTCCGATATTATGCGCCACCAGACCGACAATCAGACCGATGCACAGCTTTAACAGGAAAGTCTTGGGAGCACTGGTTACATAGGAAGTGGTTAAATCACCGATGGTCATACCGACGGCACCGGCAAGACCGCCCCAGTATCCGCCTAACAAAAGGGCTGCCAGTACGCAGAATACATTGCCGAAATGGAAAGCGGTCTTTTCGGGACCCACCGGAATGTCAATTTTCAAAAAGGCAAAACCGATATAGCAAAGTGCTGCCAGGAGACCTGCCTGCGCCAGACGGCTGATGTCTGTTTTTTTGGTTACGGCAATACCGAGCAGTGCGTTGTACAGTCCCTTTGCCACTAAGAGGATGGCAAAAAAGGTTGCGGTCAGACCGAAGGAATAGGGACGCTCCAAATCCAGTTTCTGGTCGGAGAGGGTGCTCTTTTCTGCGCTCAGGGCATCCTTGTCACCGCTTTCGGTGCCGTCCTCAATGGCCTGAATCTGTGTTTTCAGCTCGGAAATCTGACTCGCAAGAGGCAGGGATTCCTGATAGCTGGTATTGTGTGCGTGTACGGTAAAAATCAGACTGGCAATCAACAGGACAACACCGACAATCAACAGTCCGTAACTTTTTCTTCTTTCTATTGTAGTAGTTTCCATAATATCTGTCTCCTTTGCATGGGTAAATCTGCGCGCTTCATTTATGTCAGAGACAGTGTAACGGATGAATGGCATTGTAAAAAGAGCCAGAACGAACTTTTTTTACCATACCAGTTTGATTCGATATTGTTTGAGCCAGTAGTTAATCTGCAATAAATATGCCATAAGCTGGGGCCCCGCCATGAGCTGACCGTAAAAAGGCTTGCCGTAATCGGAGGGGCATTGCAGGTATTTTTCGGTTTTGCGCAAATCAATCAGTTCTCCCAAAGGGGCATTTTTGTCCCGCAGAACGGATAGGAGTTCTCTTTTTAAAAGGGCTTCGTAGGCAGGGTCATAGGTTTTGGGGTAGGGACTTTTGCGCCGGTACAATACCTCATCGGGAAGATAGTCGGTGGCGGCTTCCCTGAGTAGTCCTTTCACCACACCGTTGTGACATTTCATATCCCATGGGACATTCCAGACATATTCCACGATACGGTGGTCGGCAAGCGGAACTCTTGCCTCTAACCCGGTGTGCATGCTGGTGCGGTCCATGCGGTCTAAGAGCGTCTGCATAAACCATTTCAGATTCAGATAGGAAATTTCCCTGCGCCTCTTTTCCTCCGGAGAGTCCTCCGACAGAGTGGGAGTCTCCGAAACGGTGGCTTGATATGCCTCTTTGACATAGTCCTCTATGGGCAGAAGGGGCAAAACCTCGTCACGAAGTAGCATGGTTCGGGGACTTAAATCCATGGACCACGGGAAACAGTCTGCGTCAAAACAATCTTTTTTGTGAAACCAAGGATAACCGCCGAAAATTTCATCCGCACATTCCCCGGTGAGAGTGACCTTGTGCCGCGCAGCTACCTGCCGGCAGAAATAGAGCATGGAGGATTCCACGTCCGCCATGCAGGGTAAATCCCTTGCGCCCACCGCTTCAAACAGATAGTCGTACAAATCCCCGTTGGTACATTCCAAATACCGGTGCTCGGTGCCCGCATATTCTACCATCTTATCCACCCACGGGCGGTCCTGTGAGGGCTGAAAGGCGTTTGCCTTGAAATTGGCGTCGTTATCCTTAAAGTCAAAGGAGTAGGTGGATAGTTTCCTGCCCTGTTTTTGCAGCTCGCGGCTGCACACGGAGGTGACAAAGCTGCTATCTACGCCGCCGGAGAGGAAGGTGCAGATGGGAACGTCCGAGAGCATCTGCATTTTGACGGCATCCGTCACAAGATACCGGGTGCGCTCCACGGTCTGTTCCCATGAGTCCTTGTGGGGCAGGCTTTCCAACTGCCAGTAGGGAAAGGTGTGAACGGCGGAGCCCTGAAATTCCAGACAATGTCCGGGGCGCACCTCCAAAATGCCCCGGAAAACGCCCTTTCCGTAAGTCTTTGCGGGACCGAGTCCGAACACTTCGCATAATCCTTCCCTGTCCACTACCGCCTCCATGCCCGGATAGGACAGGATTCCTTTTATTTCGGAGGAAAAAATCAGGGTATTTTCCCGGACGGTATAAAACAGAGGTTTTACCCCAAGCCTGTCACGGACAAGCAGGAGAGTTTGGAGGCTTTCATCCCAGATACAGAAAGAAAAAATACCATTTAATTCTTTGACATATTCTCTGCCGTGGAGAAGATAGCCGGCTAAAATCACCTCCGTGTCACAGGTGGTGGTAAATTCCATGCCCTCCGCCTGCAACTGTCTGCGCAGTATGGGCATATTGTAGATTTCTCCGTTAAAACAGATGGTGGCAATGTGGTCGTTCCACTGCTTTTTCATGGGCTGATGACCGCCCGCCGGGTCCAAAATGGACAGGCGTACATGAGAAAGCCCGCAGTGCATGGAGAGAAATACCCCGTCCTCGTCCGGTCCCCTGTGTTTCTGGCGGCGGTTCATTTCCTGAAGGGTATGATACCACTTTCCGGGTTCCTCCTTGAAGTTACGGTTATAATTACAAAATCCGGCAATTCCACACATGACGGCTCCTTTCTAGGAATTTCTACCCGAATAGTCCACTAAAAGCGGCTGAATTTGTTTTTGTTCCAGTGCCAGTTCCAGTGCGGGCAGTAACAGACCGGTGTCCGCCACTAGGGAGTTGGGCTTGCTTTTCCAGTTGTCCTGACCGAAAGGCACAAAGAAAATATGCTTTGTATTCAGCAAAAGTCCGATATTTTTCAAGTTCATGCCAAGCCCGTCATTGGTAGAGATGGAGATAAGCAACGGCTTGTTGTTACGAAGGTGCGCCTTTGCAGCCATCAGAACCGGCGAGTCCGTGATGCCGTTGGCGAGTTTGGCAGCAGTATTCCCTGTACAGGGCAGAATCACCAGTATATCGAGATACCCTTTCGGACCGATAGGCTCCGCCTCCTCAATCCGGCGGATGGGAGTGCGCCCGGTGATGGCGGTAATTTTTTCCAGATATTCTTCGGGGGTGCCGAAACGGCTTGTGATGGTCTGGGAGGAATCGGAGAGAATCGGATATATATCCGCTCTGGCGTCCGCAAGATTCTGAAGCTGTTTAAACATTTTTTCAAAGGTACAAAAAGAACCGGTCAGTGCGACACCGACCTTTTTCCCGGTAAGAGTCATAGCAGTATAACCATTCCTTTCTATATTTATGCGCAGGGTGCGGCTTTTTCAAGGACATATTCCGCAAGCCGCCTGGCGGAACTGTAACCGGCATATTTTCCGGGCAGCCCCGGACAGTGGAGGACGGAAATGTCATGCCGTGCGGCGGCGTCTAAATTCACACCGCCCGCTCCGGAGGCAATGTCGATGATGAGGGTGCCGGGGCTTAAGCATTGCAGACAATCTTCCGTCAATATCTTAGAAGGTATGGTGTTAAAAATATATTCAAAATTGCAGATTTCCGGGCAAAGCGCGGACAGGGCAAGAGTATCCGTGCCGAGGGAATCAGCGAGGGATAATTCCTGCAAATTCCGGCTGCACACGGTCACGCGGGCGCTCAGGCCGCGCAGCTTGTCGGCAAGTACCTTGCCGCACCTTCCGTAGCCTAAAACCAGACAACGGCTGTGATGGAGATTGGTGTCCTTATGCAGCAATGCCTCCGCAATGGCGCCCTCCGCCGTGGCAATGGCGTTGAAAATCGTCAGGGATTCGTCCGTCATGAAATCATAGCAGGAAATTTCCCTTGTTTCGCAGTGGTGGCGGAAGGTCTCCGGTATGATACCGCCGAAAATATGATGGTGTTTTCGCAGACACCGTTTCAGTTCGGCGAGGGAAACCAAGGGCATACTTTCCTGAAAAAAGAGGTAGTCGTTTTTTTGAAATGGAATACCGAAAACCAGTATATGAGATGCACTGACGGCATCCTGTAGGCTGTCGGCACGGCAGGCGGGCGGACTTTTTGGCAGAGTTACAGTACCGTAGCTGATGGTGCGCAGCCCTTTTTCCTGAAAGACCTGTGCCATGCACGCGGTACGCCTGTCACCTCCGATGATGGCAATGTCAAACTTTTTCATAGTGCTCTCCCTTATGCAACCTATAGTTTTAAAAGTATGTGAGGGGGCGGGGGTCGGTGCATGTTCAGAATGACTTGACTTTTGGAGGAGAGGTTGGTAGGGTGTGAATAGAAAAGATGCGAGGAGGAAAAAGTTGAAATTTATGAGAAAATTGAAAATCGTTCTTTGTGTTGTACTGGCGGTACTTGTGGCTGCTGTGGCGGGACTTGGTATCTGGCTGTATCCGGTTTACCGGGGAGCGGATTTTATGAACAGAAATATGGATATGGGCAATCTGACATTTGATATGACGGTGACGCTGTCTGAGGAGAGGATGACGGACGCCCAGAGGGAACTTTTTACTGCCATATCCGGCATAACGGGCATTGCGGAGGAAGATTTCAGAACGCTGCATTTGCAGGGCAGTACTGGCGGGGATGTGATTTATGTGAAAATCACACCGCAGAACTGCGATACTCCGCTTACGGAGCTGTACCTGAGCGACGAAGCGGATATGCTGAACGGAACTATGATTTATGACAGAGTGCGCGGCAATCTGGTGCAGGGAAACGCTCTTTTGGAAAAACTGATTCCTGAGTGGAGCGGCGGAGAATACATTTCCATGGCTCAGGCGGAAGAAATGTTCGGAGTGGATTTGACAGGACTTAAAGAATTTTCCCTGTCTTCCTATAATAATCTGTTTTCCCTGAAAAAGTGTTTCGCGCTGTTTGCCATGATGCAGAGAACGAAGGATGCGGACGGAAACCGGGAATTTTATACGGAAAATGACAGCCTTCACATTACCCTGTGTGGAGGAGATTCCGACCGGATTCAGATTGCGGTGAATATTAACGATATGCCGCAAAGTCTGGAAAAGGCGGACGCACTGTTAGCCAAGGCGGGGATTCAGAAGAGTCTTTCGGATAAGAAATTACTGCACTGCCTGCAAAGTGCCGAGGGTATGGTGACAGTGGGAGATGCACCGGAAGTTCAGATGCCGGATTCTTTGCTGAATCAGGATGTGGTGGAAAAAATCAGCACGGTGAGGACGATTCTGCAGGAATTGTTTGGGGAGTAAGGCAGAGGGTGTATAGCAAAAAATTGAGATGCTCTATGTAAACACTGAAATAAAATGCGATAGTAATATTTATGAATCATATCTGTTTGCAATACTGAGTATATTATGGTATGATTGTGACGTGTAAAAAAGAAAAACATTGAGACATCAATATTCTACTGGTACTCCACACCATGATACAAAAGAAATGGATGAAAAGATATGGAAGAATACTTTTTAAAGAAAATTACAGAAATTCACGGAGCAGAGGATGCCTCCTATCTATTGGAAAATAATGATATTTTCTACGACATCGGCTACAAAGTAATGCGGAATCAGGAAAATGCGAATCTGTTGAAATGTCATCATTTAAAATACAATGGGAAAATAAAATTAGTATATTTTACGCACGAATATATTTCAATGGCAGACTATGTTACGACTGCAGACCCAAATACAATATTGAATTTGATTTACAGTTTAGTGAATGCGTTTATTCAAATTGAAAATCTTGGATTTTTAAATATGGCATGTATTGATAACCGCTTAGACCATGTGTATGTTGACATGGGCACGAACAGTGTAAAAATTATATATCTTCCGGTAAACATAGCCGGGATGCACAAAAACAAAAATGAATTTGATAATGAAATCAAGACACAGTTAGTGCAGCTGATTGAGCAGACAAGGGCAGCGGATACGCCTCAAATGCGTCAGACACTGGAAGTTTTGAAAGATGCAGCTTTAAAGCTGCCGGACATCCTTCAGAATTCTTCAATGATGCGGGGAATATCCATTCAGTCGATAAACGGACAATTTTGTTTCAATATTTGTGAAAATGAGTTCCTGATTGGTAAGAACAGTGACCGTGTACAGGGGGTTATTACCGGAAACAATGCGATTAGCAGAGTACACTGCAAAGTTATCTGGAATACGGGACAGCATTATATTGTTGATATGGGGAGTTCCAATGGTACCTATGTGAACGGCAAGCGGATTTTACCGAATGAACCGGAGCCTATTTACAATAACACGCAGATTAGAATAGCAAATGAAGACTTTATAGTACGAGGATAAAAATGAGTAAACCGTTGATAATCATTGCAGATACAAATGAATTATATCTGACAAATCTTGAGAGAAAGTTTTTGGAAGAATTGGATGACCAGATAGATCTGGAAATCATATCAGACGCCGGATATTTTAAACAGCGATTTGAAACACCGGTATCGGTGGAAATACTTGTTGTATCGGAAGACTTATATTCTGCAAATCTTTTAAAGCATAATGTTGCTCATTTATGTGTGCTTGTGGAAGAACATAATAGTGGCAATACAGAGGATTTGTCAATAAACCGGGTACATAAATATCTTGGAATTCGGGAGCTTTTTAATGAGCTGACTTATCAGAGCAGGGAACGCCTAGAAAAATCTAAAGATACGGAAAAGGCAACACAGGTGATAGCATTCTACTCTGCAGTTGGCGGAACCGGTAAGACAGCTTTATCGCTTGGGCTGGCGGGATGTCTTGCAGAAAAGCATAAAAGAATTCTTTATATTAACACGGAATCTATTCAGGACTTCTCCTTTTATTTAGAAAATAAGACCGGTATGCCGAATGAAGGCTATCGTGCAATGAAAACAGACGCGGAAGATATGTACCACCATATCCGTTTTACTTTAAGACAGGAGGAATTTGCTTATCTTCCGCCGTTTATGACGACATTGGATGCGAGAAATCTTGATTTTACAATCTATGAAAAAATAATCCGGACGGCTAAGGAAAGCGGCGAATATGATTTTATTATCGTTGATATTGAGGCGGGGTATAGCAGGGAGCGAATCCGACTTTTACAGAATTCAGATAAGGTAATGCTGATTACGCTGCAGGATGCTGTGTCCACGAACAAAATGAGGTATTTGGCGCAATGTCTTGACTTTGATGATTATGAAAAGTATATGGTTATCTGTAATAAATATGATGAGACGAAAGAAAATCAGTACGGTCTGTCAGAATTACAGTGGCATTTATCCATTAAAGAGTATGTAGAGGAAATGGGAGAGCCATTAGACTCAATCGGGCAGCTGGCGCAAATGGATGGATTGAAAAAAATATCATATATGTTTATTTAAACACAGAGAGGTGTGTATGGAAGAGAAGGTAGTGGTTGAGTTTATCAATTATGGAAATCAAAGCCATATAGATTTGGAAATACCGTTAGAAATAACAGCGAATGAACTGGTATTAGCGTTAAATGAGACATATAGACTCGGAATGGATACCAATAATATTTTCAGTTGCTATCTGGTTGCAGAGAATCCGATTGCTTTTTTAAGAGGGAACAAGACTTTAAAAGAGTTTGGGATAAGACAGGGAACGAGTATCATTTACCGGAGGGCATGAGAATGAATTATCAATATAAAGTAATTGTTTGCAACAGGACTGTATATAAAGAGTTTGAAATCCCGGCGGACATGGAAAATGTGAGGCTGGGAACGACATCACTGTGCGAGTTCCGATTGAATCCGGAATTTTTTTTTGAAGACATAGAGATTGAATTCACAGAAGAAAGTAACCAATGGAATATAGATTGTTCTGACAGTATATATTTCAGAAAAGGGGACATGAGAAAACTATACTCTACGGGAATTGGGCATGGTGATATTATTTCGGTTTGCTATTCCAATACGGGAAATGAAGCATTTGAACTTCGGTTTTTGATTGATTTTGAGGCAAGAGTTCCTAATTATAATTGGTATATTGAGATTGCGGATAAAGTCGAAATTTCATCTGACAGGGGAGCAACACTGTGTTTGAAAAGCCAGTTTGATAAGAATATCAGATTGTTTGTGATGCGTAAGGAAAACAGATGCCGGTTACAGAAAGTGCAGTCGGAATATGGAGTTTTATTAAACGGTCAGAACATACAGGGAACCGTTGAACTTAAGGATAATGATTTTTTTTCAGTGGATGAATATCAATTTTACTACAAAGAAGGAAAGATTTATTTTGATAAAAGCGGACTGGAAGTAAACGGTGTTTTGTTGTATGAAATACAACATCCGGTAAATGAGCTGAGATACCCTTTATTTAACCGTAATACGAGAATAATCAGAAAATTTTCCGATGAAAAAATAGAAATTTTAGACGCCCCGGAGATTCCTAAAAAGCCGGAAAACAATATTATTGTTAATTTAATGCCGTCTATTGCAATGATTGGATTGGTTGTAGTATTTCGTGGCATTATGAATACAACGGGGTCTACCGGTTCCTATGTAATTTTAAGCGTATGCTCTATGGCTCTTGGGGTTATTACTACCGTATTGGGATTTTTATCCGGAAACAGAAGATACAAAAAAGAGTGTGCAGAACGTATTTCAAAATACAACAACTATATAGAAAAGAAAAAGAACGAAATTATTGAGATACGGAGGGAAGAAACAGAGAGCCTTCGGGATACCTATTGTGATTTGGCGAAAGATGTCGAGATAGCATTGAGTTTTGACAGAAGGCTATTCGAGAAGACCGGAGAGGATGAGGATTTTCTCCGGGTTTATTTGGGACAGGGAAATATTGTCTCTGCCAGACCGGTTGACTATAGGAAACAGGAGCGCTTGGAGGTGGGAGACGAATTAACGGATATGCCGGAGAAAATATGCCAAATGTTTTCGGAGATAGAAAATGCGCCGGTGTATTCTGATTTTCATAAAGCTAATGTTGTCGGAATTGTAGGGGAAAGAGAACCTCTTTACATAATGTTAAAAAATATTATTATTGATGTTTCGGTAAGACATTATTACGGAGATGTGAGACTGTATCTGTTAGTCGATGATGAAAAGAAATACGAGTGGGTGCGAATGTTACCCCATTTAGAAAACGCAAGAGGGACACGCAATATCGTTTTTGATAACAAGAGCAAAAACAGTCTGTTTGAAAATCTGTTTGGAGAATTAAATAACAGGGAGCAGACCAAAAAGATTCCGTATTATGGCATTGTTCTGGTGGAAAATGAATTTGGTATAAAAAATCATCCTATTTCCAGATATATGGAAAATGCTTCGGAATTAGGCATGACATTTGTCTTTTTTGAAACCAGTGCAGAAAAATTGCCCCTTCATTGTAATGAGATAATTACACTTGCTTCCGGACAGGAAGGTAGTATTTGCCTTTCTGACAACGGAAATAAAATACAGAAATTTAAGTATCCGACCTTATCGGATGGGCAGGCTGCAGCGGTTGTGCAGATGCTGGCTCCGGTTTACTGTGAAGAAATCGGACTGGAGAACTCTTTACGCAAAAATATTACGCTATTCGAGATGCTTCATATTTATGCAGCGGAAGATTTAGATATCGGAAAACGTTGGGAAAAATCACAGATATATAAATCCATGGCGGTACCGCTGGGGATAAATGCGAAAGATGAAATCGTGGCATTAAATCTGCATGAAAAGTTCCATGGTCCCCACGGACTTGTGGCGGGAACGACAGGCTCCGGTAAAAGTGAGATATTGCAGAGTTATATTTTGGCGGCAGCAACCATGTTTCATCCTTATGAGATAGGATTTGTCATTATTGATTTTAAAGGAGGTGGAATGGCGAATCAGTTTAAAAAATTGCCGCACTTGATGGGGGCAATTACCAACATCGACGGCAACGAAGTGCAAAGGTCTTTAAAGTCTATTAAGGCGGAATTAATGAAACGTCAAAATCTTTTTGCACAGGCAGGGGTAAATCATATTGATAAATATATACAGTTGTATAAAGAAAGAAAAGTACAGACAGCGCTCCCGCATCTTGTGATTATTGTTGATGAATTTGCGGAACTGAAAGCAGAGCAGCCAGATTTTATGAAAGAGTTAATTTCGGCAGCACGAATCGGACGAAGTCTGGGAGTACATCTGATACTTGCCACACAAAAGCCGAGTGGTGTGGTGGATGGACAAATCTGGTCTAACTCCAAATTCAAATTATGCTTAAAAGTACAGTCCAAAGAGGATAGTAACGAGGTTTTAAAGACTCCTCTTGCAGCAGAAATCAAAGAACCGGGGCGGGCATATTTGCAGGTGGGAAATAATGAAATTTTTGAACTGTTCCAGTCAGCATACAGTGGCGCACCGGCAACAATAGACGAAACTGCCGGAAATAATAAAGAGTTTGGAATTGCAGAATTGGATTTTGCGGGTACCAAGAAACTTGTTTACCAGAAAAAGAAGAGAAAAAAATCGGATGTACATATACCCAATCAGTTGGAGGCGATTGTTGATTATATCGACGGTTACTGTGAACAGCATGGCATAAAACGATTGCCGAATATTTGTATGCCGCCATTGCCGCAGATGCTTGCGTATCAAAATGCGCAAAAGGAGGATTCGGAGGAAGTCTTTGCAACCATTGGGTTGCTGGATGATCCGGATAGACAAATTCAGGAGAATTTGAGGGTAAACATTACGGCACAGAACTACATGATAATCGGATCCGCACAATGTGGAAAGACAAATGTTTTGCAGACGATGATACGAAGTCTGGCAGAGAATTATACGCCGGATGAAGTTAATATGTATATTATAGATTTTGGCGCCATGATTCTGAGAAACTTTGCGGGACTGAATCATTGTGGCGGCGTTGTGTGTGCATCGGATGACGAAAAACTAAAGAATTTGCTTAAACTGCTTCAGGAAGAAGTGGTACGGAGAAAAGAAATTCTGGCTGAGTCCGGCGTAAGTTCTTTTACGGCGTATAAAGAAGCCGGAATGAGAGATTTGCCTCAGATAGTCGTATTTATTGACAATCTGACAGCCTTAAAAGAAATGTATTTACAGGATCAGGATTCTCTGCATCCGTTGTGCCGAGACGGAATTGCCGTGGGTATTTCCTTTGTTGTTGCAAATGTACAGACTTCAGGAATCGGGTATCGTTATTTGAACTATTTCGAGGGAAGGATTGCCTTGTTTTGTAATGAGACATCAGAATATGGAATGATGTTTGAAGGATGCAGGATGAGACTTCCGGATATTCCGGGAAGATGCCTTGTTCAGATGAATAAACATACCTATGAAAGCCAGTTATACCTTTCTTTTGAAGGGGAAAAAGAATTTGAACGCATTTACAAAATACAACAATTTATAGAGGAACAGAATAACAGATATGCCGGAATGAGAGCCAGAATCATTCCGGAAATACCGAAAGAACTGACTTTATCTTATATGAAGAGCACTTATCCCGGTCAGTTTACAGAAGGCAAGATACCGCTGGGATTGGATTACAATACCGTTCTTCCGGCAGTTATGGATGCCACTGAGGGCGGCATACTTTCCATCTCAGGAAAGAAAGAAAAGGGAAAAGATATTTTTGTGAAATATCTGCTAGAGGCAATGCTGCTTTCTGATTTTGGAAATACCCAGCTCTATATATTAGATGATATGACACGTAGATGGGGAGAATATGAGTTCCATTCAAGCACGGCTGTATATGATAATACCGTAAAAAGTATTCCGGCAATTTTGGATGAAATTGAAAAGAGAGTACAAGTGCGGTATGAGGAGTATGCAGTAAGAAGGGAGGAGGCATTAAAAGAAGAACCATGGATTGTCCTGGTGATTGAGAATGCGGAAGCAATTACAGAGATTAGTGCAGACAAGAGGCTGGTTGGAGTGATAAAAGACATTATCGGAAAATATCATGCGATGAAAGTATTTGTGATAATGACAAATATTGAAAATTCTAATATTCCGTTCAGCGCACCGGATTTATTAAAAATAGTGAAGGATAGCCGCAGGTATCTTATTTTTGATGATGTGTTCAATATAAAATTATGTGACATACCTGTAAGCCTTACCAAGAAATTTGCAAAACCGATTGAACCATGTGAGGCATATTATTTAAAAGAAAATGAATTCACAAAATTAAAAACTGTAAAACTTTCATGATGGAACTCTGCGAGAGCAGATTTACCATATAGAAAAATCAAGGAGGAACAAAAAGATGGCAATTAACAAAGTGGATTATGAGGTACTTACAAGCGGAGTGAGCGTGTATTCCAATCAGGCAGGCGCACTGGATGATGTTATTAATTCATTGGTCCGCATGAATGGACAGCTGCAGGATGGCTGGACAAACCAGACGGCGGATGCGTTTATCGAGCGCTTTGAAAATGAGTACAAACCGGCACTTGAGAATGCAAGGGACGCTGTTCAGAGTATTTCCGATTTTATCCAGAGTTATATGCAGAACCGGCAGGACGACGATGCGCAGGGAGCCGCAGCAATAAGAGGTTAACGCGAAATTCCATGCAGATGCCTGGAAATGGGTATCTGCATGGAAAATTATGAAAGGTCTGAAAAACAAAAGTACTGGAGAAGAAAAGCATGAGTGAAAACGGATTCCGACAAAGAAAACTTACTTCCGCAATCTGTGTGGAATGGCTGAAGGGAAAAAAGGATTTTAACAGTTCACAAAAAATGGCTGTTCTTGGGTATGTAGAGGGTCATATTGGGAAAACAAACGAATTATATGATTTATATAATGCGGTCAGAAAGCAGGAAGCGTGCAAAATCGGAACATTAGAACTAGAACTGTCCGGTGAGGAGGCGGTTCTGAAAATTGATTCAGTGAAGATAACAGGGTCATGGAGTGAAATGGAAAAATTACTTCAGGATGTCATTTTGATTTTGGAAGAACCATATCCGTTGGGCACTGTTGTAGATATTGATATAAGTGAAATCGCGAAAGAAAAGGGACGTCCGTATTCGGATGTAAAAGTTGTTATTATTGAGCGTTTTGTGAAAAAAACAGACAATATATTTGTGCCTTATTGTGGTGTTGTATATCCGTTTGGCGATATAAAAAAACAGATTCTTTTTACGGAAAAAGTTGTCCGCAAAGTCATACAACGGGGATATGAAGATGAGCAGGAAAATGTATATGTTGCGGCAGTAAAAAGGGAGCTGTTGAAAAAGGGATATACATCATATGTATTTGCAAATGCGGGGGATGAAGAATGACAAAATCAGAATGTTATAGTCAAATTGCCTTGTGTAATGCAGAGATAGAAGAGGACCGTAGAAAAATAAGCAGCCTTGAAGAAAAAATTGCTCTTTATGAGCAAATATATCGAAGAGTGGAGCGGGGACAGGAAAACATGGGAGATTTCTGCTCTGCTCACAGTAGGAAAATCAATAGAACTAAAGAGTTTTTTCCCAGAGTAAAGTATGCGGACTTTTATATGCGGGATATGACAGAGTACCTTCAGGGGGCGGAATATTTAAGAGTCAATAGCAATTTTGAAGCAGCGAAGGAGACTCTGAACAGAAAGAAACAGATGGCATTAAGAGAAATTGATGAATTGCAGGAAGATATTAGAAGAAAGCAAAGCCGGATAGTCCAATTGCAGGATGAAATAAGGAACATTGAGCGCCGGGAGGAAGAGGAACGGCGGAGAGAGGAAGAGCGCCGCCGGGCGGAAGCATATCGAAGGGAAGAGGAACGCCGAAGGGAGGAAGAGAGGAGAAGGGAAGAAGAACGTCGCAGGAGCAGCAGCGCTTCATCAAGAGCGGGAAGGAGATAGAAATGGCGGGATTAGGGTATGATCTTATTGTAGATGATGACGGAATAAAAAAAGAAGCAGATATGGTGTTCAATAGAATGAATGAATTTGAAATGCAGCTAAAGATATTGGGCAGAGTTTTGGAAGAGGTTACAGATAATGCAATTATGGAGGGAAATACAGCGGATAATTTAAAAGTTTTTGCAGAACAGGTACAAAACTTACAGGAAGAAGCAAAAGATATAACAAAGCAATTAAAAACAACTATTTATAGATATATTGAATCTATGGATGAAGCCGACAGTTGCGTGTACTAAAGGAGGAGAACATGGCATCAGTAAAGCTGGATGTGGAAACGTTAGATGCATATATTTTTACGTTAAATATGTATTATTCCGTAGGATTTACGGATAGTGCCTATTTAAGCAGGGAGCAAACCGGAGCGGGGAAAGTGAGTGAGGAATTATCCAACTTCAAGGGCAGCTGCAATTTACTGCTCGATAGTTTGTCAAAGTTTTATACAGACGTTGAGGCATTTCTGACCTGCATCAAAGAGGGAACGCTGAGTGCAGATGAATATGGGGCAAAAAGCCTTGAGGTGGCACAAGAAAAATGGAAGTCGGGGGGAGAGAGATGATACGAGATTTCTCACAGGAAACAGTGGATGCCCTGTACGAAACCATCCGTACCAACATAGAGGAAGAGGAACAGTGGAGGGTATTTGATTACTGGGATGATTTCCGTATGGAAGAGTTGGAGATAGGGGACTATATCAACAACATTGAGCAGTACCACCGGCATATGTTTGACAAACATGACGTGACAACGAAAAAGTTTGATGATATTCTAAAAAGGGTTAGCTGGGTAGATAACCTCTATGCGGTGTGGATGAGCGGATACCGTCTGCAGCTGGAAGCCTTCCGGATAAAGTTAAACAGTGTGGCAGAAATGCTGAATCCGGCAATGCTGGCACTGAACCCGGAAAAGTATGCCGCAAAAATGGAAGCCATCAATACAGTATATCAAAACGTGAAGGAAAGCCGTGAACAGATGCAGCAGATGCTGGAACTGAATCAGCAGGAACTGGAAAGGCAGCTGTTTGAAGCAGAAGCATCATGGTCTGAGAAACTGGAAAAGAAGGCAGATGAATTTTTGGAGGAAGCATGCGACTATCTGAAGCGAAGCGCAGAATGCTTCTTTTTGGGAAACTTTACGGAGGAAGCAACGCTTCTTGGGGTAGGATGTCAGATTGCAGTAGGATTTACAGGAGTGGATTTGCCGTTTGATGTCCGGGATATTATAGCGGATATTATAAATCTGGCAGGGGCAGAAGAATGGGACTGGGGACTGGTGGTAATCTTACTGCTGGATTTATGTGCATTGCTTCCGGTAATCGGATGCCTGAAATATGTGGATGAGGCTGCAGTTCTTGTGAAACATGCAGACGAAGCCGCAGACCTTGTGAAACATGCCGATAAGCTGAAATATGTGGATGAAGCCGGAGAACTGCTGACAGAAGGAAGAAAGCTGGCGGACAGCGGCATAAAAGGACTGGAGGATGCAGTAGCGGAGGCACAGAAGCTGGAGAAGGAACTGGCGGGAAGTAAACTGTTGGATGATGTGGTTGGGGGTGGAAGAACAACACAGGGATATTCGAATTTAGCCGATGGAATGGATCCGGAAGATGCAGTAAGATATATTATAAACAATGAAAAAGCATTCTTTAATGAGTTTTCTGAAAGGGCAAGTGCGGCTGGTTTGAGTGATGGACAAATAGTGGAAGCCTTTGAAGCGATGAGAAATGGTGATTACGCAAAGATGACAACATATTTTGATACATCGTCACCAGTTGATGGTGCAGTATTTTGGAGTGGAAATAAAGAAGGAGCTGCTGCATATGCAACTAATATCGGTGGAACCATAATGGAGCAGACTCCCGGAGGTCAAGTATTCGACAATTGGAGAGGATTGGGAGGGATGTATCCGGAGTGGGATACACCCACGAATTTAGCGCAGAAACCAATATGGGATGCCCTATCCAGTCAGTATGCAAATGGAGCAGAAGGGATTGTGACATATGTTCATCCTGATGGGTATGTGGGTAAAGTTTAGGCAAATATTGAAAAAATGATCTTAGAAGAAAAGGATATTATTATTCAGGAGGTAATCATAGATGCAAAATAGCAAGGCTTATAACTGTTTCATGGAACAATTGAATGCAACCGGGGCAAAAAAAAAGGATGGGTATTATCCCAAATTGATGGAAGAAATATATGATTGGGAGAGAGAAGAAGTAGAAGATATTATTTGGGATGCTTTTCTTAATAAAAAGGAAATAGAATTAGCACAATTCCTTCCTAAGTTAGAAAAATATGATGGTATAAAGGTTTTAAAAGAGAGTCCTTACTTATTACAAATACCAAGCGAAGCGAGTGTAGAGATCGGGAAAATATTATATGAGGTTACAGGAGATGAAAAGTACTTAGATTTGATTAAAAAAAATATTGATATGTCTCCAGAAACACTATCATATGTTTCGATTTTGTCACACTGTAAGCCTTGCCAAAGATTATATAACATTCTCACAGATATATACATTAATAATCAAAATAATGTTAACAGAAATACTGCTGTTATGGGTATTTTATATAATAAAGGGATAATTAAAGATAGAGACAGTATTAAAGAATCAAATGATGCAATAAATTTGCGTAGGAAATTTAAGTCTGAAGATTGTGCAGAACGTCGAATAATTCTTAAAAAGTTTGAAAATGGAGAATTAACGTTGTAAATATAGTCCCTGTATTTAGAAGTATTTTTATCTATTAAAAAACACCTTTGATTTTTGGACACTGGTATTTCGGTAAGTAGCATTACCAGGAAAACAAAACTAAACAGTGTGGCAGAAATGCTGAATCCAGCAATGCTGGCACTGAACCCGGAAAAGTATGCCGCAAAAATGGAAGCCATCAACGCGGTATACCAAAACGTGAAGGAAAGCCGTGAAAAGATGCAGCAGATGCTGGAACTGGATCAGCAGGAACTGGAAAGGCAGCTGTTTGAAGCAGAAGCGTCATGGTCTGAGAAACTGGAAAAGAAGGCAGATGAATTTCTGGAGGAAGCATGCGACTATCTGAAGCGAAGCGCAGAATGCTTCTTTTGGGGAAACTTTACGGAGGAAGT
>CAKRYI010000004.1 GCA_934426825.1 uncultured Acetatifactor sp.
CCTGTAAAATACAGAGAAGCATCCATGATGTCCGCCTAACTTATAAATATGTGTCCAGAATTTTGGGTACATATCAAAGTGGGCGGCGATTATTTCGTATCCATTCACCGCAATTCCAGTCCTTATCCGAATCAGTATTCCGGAGTGGAAACACTGGTGTATAACCGTTACGGTGAGGCGGCAAGACTTGCTTATAATATCAACGAGCAGTTGGAACTGGTGGGATTCATCAATCTCGGTGTCAACGAACGCCCCAATCTTGTGGTGTTAAACAGTACCAATATGCCGGCGGTGTTAGTGGAGGTCGGCTTTATCAATACAGACGCGGATAATGCATTGTTCGACGAGCGATTCTATGATATAGCACAGGCAATCGCAGACGGTATTCTCCAGACGTTAAGGGAATGAAGGTCCGAGAGGGCCTTTTTTCTTTACCTAAATCTTACATACAAATTACCTGAACATGATATTTTCTTTTGTTTCCCCATGATAACATTTACCTCGTAATCAAGAAGAAAAGAAAAAACACAATGTTAAAAATGGAGGAAAACATTATGAAAAACAGATGTAGTAAATTATTGGCTCTGGTAGGAGCTTGTGTATTGGTAGTAAGCAGCCTGACCGCCTGCGGAAACAGCGGCGCAGCAAATACTTCTTCGGAGAGCACTCCTGCAGCAGGCAACGCAGAACAGAGCAGCGCAGCAGACAACACCACAGACAGCAGTGCAGCAGATACAACGGATGACCTTTCCGGTTCCATTCAGATGGTAGGAAGCACTTCCATGGAAAAACTTGCAAACGCTTTAAGCGAGGCATTCATGGAGAAATATCCCAATGTTACCGTAACCGCAGAGTTTGTTGGTTCCGGCGCAGGAATCGAGGCAGTAAACAATGGAACCGCAGACATCGGAAACTCTTCCAGAAACTTAAAGGATGAGGAAAAGGCAGCCGGTGCGGTGGAAAACATTGTAGCTATCGACGGAATCGCAGTATGTGTAGACCCTGCAAACACAGTAACCGGATTGACAAAGGATCAGTTGATTAACATTTACAACGGTACAACAACCAACTGGAGCGAAGTCGGCGGAGCAGATGCCCCTATCATTGTGGTAGGCCGTGAGGCTGGTTCCGGTACAAGAGGAGCATTTGAGGAACTGCTTGGCCTGGAAGATGCTTGCAAATATGCTAACGAATTAGACAGCACAGGCGCTGTAATGGCTAAGGTAGCTTCTACCCCCGGCGCTATCGGATATGTGTCTCTGGACGCTTTGGATGACAGCGTGGTTGCACTTGCATTAGATGGTGTGGACGCAACTGCTGATAACATCAAAGCAGGAAATTACTTCCTGAGCAGACCTTTCGTAATGGCTACCAAGGGTGAGATTTCCGAGCAGAGTGATTTGATTCAGAAATGGTTTGACTTTGTACTTGGTGATGAAGGACAGCAGGTTGCAGCAAATGTAGGTCTGATTACCGTAAAATAACCGGTCAAAATGAAAAAAGGAAAACGCGATGAATAACAGTACAACAAACGCTTCTGTAATGGGTAACCGAAAAAACAAAGCGGTGGTTGAAACTACGGCACAAATAATATTTACTATTTGTGCCTTCTTCGCAGTATTAGCGGTAGTTTCCATCACCTTATATATGATTATCAGCGGCACGCCCGCCATTTTCAAAGTGGGACTTAAGGAAATCCTGTTCAGTACCACATGGAAGCCGACGGCAGCCGAACCGCAGTTTGGAATCCTGTATGTTATACTGACCTCCATAATCGGTACGGCACTGGCTATTTTAATCGGTGTGCCGATTGGACTTTTGACAGCAGTCTTTTTAGCGGAGGTGGCGCCCAAGAGACTTGCCCGGATTGTCAAGCCGGCAGTGGAATTACTGGCAGGTATTCCCTCCGTTGTATACGGATTGCTTGGAATTTATCTGTTAAACCCGGTAATGTACAAGCTGGAGCTGCTTGTGTTCAAAGGTTCCAAAACGCATCAGTTTACCGGAGGCGCCAATCTTTTATCCGCAGTCATTGTGCTTGCCATTATGATTCTGCCCACGGTAATTAATATCAGCGAAACATCCATCCGGGCGGTGCATCCGAGCATTAAGTCAGCGTCGCTGGCACTGGGAGCTTCCCAGATTCAGACTATTTTTAAATCCATTATTCCGGCAGCCAAGTCCGGTATTGTTACGGCAATTGTGCTGGGTGTCGGAAGGGCAATCGGAGAGGCAATGGCAATTACACTGGTATCGGGAAGCAGTGTCAATATGCCCCTTCCCTTTAACTCCGTGCGATTCCTTACAACCGCCATCGTCAGCGAGATGGGATATTCCTCCGGAACGCACAGACAGGTGCTGTTTACCATCGGACTGGTACTGTTTGTGTTCATTATGATTATCAATGTGGCACTGAACAAGATATTGAAGAAAGGAGGCGCGGCAGATGAATAATGCAAAAACCATTATGATAAAAAAGAAGCGTCCCCTTGATATGCTTCTGAAAGCAGCCATTTATCTGTCGGCGTCCATTTCGGTGGTGCTTCTGCTTGGCATTATCGGGTATGTATTTGTGAAAGGATTCCGCACGGTGACATGGTCTTTCCTGACCGGTGTTACCAATGCCCAGAAGCAGACTACCGGTATTGCGGGAAACCTGTTAAATACCTTATATGTTATCCTCATTACATTGCTGATAGCCACGCCGCTTGGTGTCGGTTCAGCCATTTATCTGAACGAGTACGCAAAACCCGGAAAAATCGTATCGCTGATTGAGTTTACGACTGAGACATTGTCCGGTATCCCCTCCATTATTTTCGGACTCTTTGGCATGATTTTCTTTGGCGAGACGTTAGGGCTTGGGTACTCGATTCTGACAGGTTCTTTTACATTGACTTTAATGGTACTGCCGTTAATTACCAGAAATACACAGGAAGCATTGCGGACGGTGCCGGACAGCTACCGGAGCGGTGCGCTGGGAATGGGTTCCACAAAATGGCATATGATACGAACCATTCTTCTTCCGTCCTCCATGTCCGGAATCGTAACCGGTATTATTCTGGCGTTGGGACGTATCGTGGGAGAATCCGCTGCTCTTTTGTTTACCGCAGGAAGTGGTTACCGTCTGCCGAATTTTACCGGCGGAGTGGGAGATACACTGGCGAAGCTGGCGGGAAAAGCTACGGAATCCGGCGGAACCCTTACCATTGAATTGTATTTGCAGATGCAGAAAGGGCATTATGATACGGCATTCGGTATCGGATGTGTACTGATTGTCATTGTGCTTTTGCTCAATCTGCTGACCAAACTTGCCGCAAATAAATTGAAACCCGTGAAGGGTTAGGATGCAAAAGGAGATTGCTATGGCGAACAGTAAAATAATTGTAACGGATTTGAATCTTCACTATGGTGAAAATCATGCGTTGAAGAATATCAATATGGAAATCAAGGAAAATGCCATCACTGCATTCATCGGCCCCAGCGGTTGTGGAAAATCCACTTTTTTGCGGTGCCTGAACCGAATGAATGATTTGGTGGACGGCTGTAGGATTGAAGGACAGGTGCTTTTGGACGGGGAGGACATCTATGACAAACGTGTGGATGTCACGCTTTTACGCAAAAAGGTCGGCATGGTGTTTCAGCAGCCCAATCCTTTCCCCATGTCCATTTATGACAATATTGCCTACGGTCCCAGACTGCATGGCATCAAAAATAAGTCGCAGCTGGATGAAATCGTGGAGAATGCGCTGAAGGGCGCCGCTATTTTTGATGAGGTCAAGGACAGACTGAAAAAATCGGCACTGGGACTTTCCGGCGGACAGCAGCAGAGACTTTGCATTGCAAGGGCGCTTGCGGTGGAACCGGAGGTACTTTTAATGGACGAACCCACCTCGGCGCTGGATCCTATTTCCACATTGAAAATTGAGGAACTGATGGAAACATTGAAGCAAAAATACACGGTTGCCATCGTTACGCATAATATGCAGCAGGCAGCCAGAGTTTCGGATGAAACAGCATTCTTTCTGGTGGGTGAAGTGGTGGAGATGAACTCCACGCAGGATATATTTGCAAGACCGAAGGATAAGAGAACCGAGGATTACATTACGGGACGTTTTGGTTGATGTCCGGTATTTGGAAACCGTGGTGAATGGAGGAGAAAAATGGCAGCCAGAATTTTATTTGATCAGGAATTGGAATTGTTAAAAAATCAGGTAACGGAAATGAGCGAGAGAGCGGAAATCAGTTATGACCGCCTTGTGTATGCTGTGAAAAAAGGGGAAAGGAATGTTTTGGAACAGCTTTTGGACAATGACAGACAGATGACGGATATGCAGAGAAGCATTGAGGGAAAATGCCTGACTCTTTTAACCAGACAGCAGCCGGTGGCGAGGGATATGCGTCTGGTGTCTGCGGCTCTCAAGGTGGTTACGGATATTGAGCGTATCGGCGACCATGTGACGGATATTGCGGAATTGTATCTCAGAATGGATAAGATTGCCGTGGACGGGGAGTATGAGGTGCTGTTGGTTCAGATGATGGAAGAGGCAAAAAATATGCTGCATGAGGCAGTGGAGGCTTTCGTGGACGCGTCCGAGGAGGCTGCCGGTGAGGTGATTGCCCATGACGATATGGTGGACGATATGTTCAACCGCATCAAGGAAAAGCTGATGGAGGCCATCAGGGAGCATACGCTGGACGCCGACAAGGTGGTGGACTATCTGATGATTGCAAAGTATCTGGAAAAGATAGGAGACCATGCGGTAAACATCGGAGAATGGGCGATTTTCCAAAAGACAGGCGACATACGGGGAGTAAAATTATACTAAATTCTGTCGATTTTACATAGATTTTACATAAAATGATTATATATTTTACATAGGTAAGCTACCATTTATTGTAAGGAAACAAATAATCAGACGTAGAATGTAAAGAGAGGATACTGATATGAGTTTTTTTGATTTTCTTACGATGGTAGGCGGTTTGGCACTGTTTTTGTATGGAATGAAAATACTGGGAGACGGATTATCTCAGGCATCGGGAGGCAGACTGGAAAAAATTCTGGAAAAACTGACCAACAACCCGTTGAAGGCGGTTTTGGTCGGCGCAGGAGTAACCGGAATTATCCAGTCTTCTTCTGCTACCACAGTTATGGTGGTTGGATTTGTCAATTCCGGTATTATGAAGCTGGAGCAGGCAGTGGGCATTATTATGGGTGCCAATATTGGTACCACGGTCACTTCATGGATATTGGGACTGACGGGAATTGACAGTTCCTCTTTCTGGATTCAGATGTTGAAACCTACATCTTTTTCTCCGATTCTTGCGATTGTGGGTGTGGCGATTCTGCTGTTTTCCAATAAGGATAAGTATAAGAATGTTGCAACCATTATGGTTGGATTTGCAGTGCTGATGTTCGGAATGGAGACCATGAGCGGTGCGGTGAAACCTTTGGCGGAGGTGCCGGAGTTTACGGGAATTTTGACACGGTTCACCAATCCGGTACTTGGAATGCTTGCAGGTCTGATTCTGACTGCGATAATTCAGTCTTCTTCCGCATCCGTAGGTATTTTACAGGCGCTCTGTATGACCGGCGTTATGCCTTTTGGCGCGGCAATTCCCATTATCATGGGTCAGAATATCGGTACCTGTGTCACGGCGCTTTTGTCAGGAATCGGGGCAAATAAAAATGCAAGACGTGCGGCTTTAGTGCATTTGTATTTTAATATTATCGGAACTGTCACATTTATGATTGTATTTTACAGTATCAATCTGGTTCATCCCTTTGCTTTTCTGGCGGAGGCGGCAACTCCGTTCGGAGTAGCTGCGGTACATAGCCTTTTCAACGTCGGTGCAACTATCGTGCTTTTGCCGTTCTCTAAGGGACTGGTGAAGCTGGCATGCCTGACTATCCGGGATGATGCGGAAGTACCGGAGAAAAATACGGCAATGGATACACTGAACCTTTTGGATGCAAGATTTTTGGATACTCCTTCTGTAGCGGTGGAGCAGAGCAAAAATGTAGCGGTGACCATGGCAGAACTGGCGGAGCAGTCCATGAATTTGTCCATTGATTTGCTGGATGCTTATAATAAGGAAAAAGCAGAACAGATTGTGGAACTGGAAAGTCAGGTAGACCGGTTCGAGGACGAGTTGGGAAGTTATCTGGTAAAACTCAGCGCAAAGAACCTGTCGGAGAAGGACAGCCACACCTTAAATACGATTTTGCACTGTATCGGAGATTTTGAACGGATTTCCGACCATGCGCGGAACATCAAGGAAGCTGCAGAGGAAATGAACAAGAAGGAACTGGAATTTTCGGATAAGGCGCAGCAGGAATTGAAGGTTCTCGGTCAGGCGGTGCATGATATTTTGAAAATTACCATGCTGAGTTTTCAGGAGGAGGATCTTTCTCTGGCAAAGCAGGTAGAGCCTTTGGAGGAAGTGATTGACGAACTGAATCTGAGTATTAAACAGCGTCATATAAAGAGGCTCCGCAAGGGAAAATGTACTATTGAGCTTGGATTTATTCTTTCGGATATTACGAATAATTTTGAGAGAGTGTCCGACCATTGCTCCAATATTGCGGTATGTCTGTTGCAGGTAAGCGAGGATGAGTTTGATACCCATGCTTATCTTGGGGAGTTGAAGCAGGAAGGGAATATGGATTTTCAGGGGAAGGTTATGGCGTACAGAGGACGTTATCAGCTTCCGTAGCTTTCAGGGGGGATAATTGAGTGATGCTTGTTGAGGTGACGGCAAATATTTTCACTCAGTTACGCTCTCGCTCCGTAAAAAACGTAGTGGTACATACAGATTTTCGTTCGCTGTCACTCCGAAAATCTTAGTACCAACGTTTTTTAAGGAACTTCGTTGAAAATATTTGCCTTACACTAGGGAAAGCGGTAGACAATAAAGGTCAACTGCAGAGAGTGGGATAAAACGATAGGGATTAAGGTTGAAATAGTATATACCTTGCAAATGCGGGGGAAATGTTTTACAGTGATAAGGGGAACGTAAGTCAGAAAGAAAATGAGAGTCAGAAAACAAACGAAAGGGATGAGAGTATGGCGCTGATTTATGTGGTAGAAGATGATAAAAGTATACAGGAGATAGAGACTTTTGCCTTGCAGAATGTGGGATACCGGGTAGAAGGTTTTTCCACGGCGGGAGAATTTTACGAGGCATTGAAATCGGAAATTCCGGATATTGTACTTCTGGATATTATGCTGCCGGACGAGGACGGCTTATCCATTGTAAAAAAATTAAGGGCAAGGGAAGATACGGTGCTTCTTCCCATTATTATGGTGACGGCGAAAACTTCGGAAATTGATAAGGTGAAGGGACTGGACATCGGTGCGGACGATTACATGACCAAGCCTTTCGGTGTGATGGAGCTGATTTCCAGAGTGAAGGCAATGCTTAGAAGGAGTGCAAAGCCGGAGGAAAAGGAAAAGATTCTCAAGCTGGGCAAGATTGTTTTGGACAGGGAAAAGCATGCGGTGTATGTCAATGACGAACCGTGTGAACTTACCTACAAGGAATATGAACTGCTGAAACTTTTGATGAGCAATGCCGGAATTGTCACCACCAGAGAGGTGATTTTGGACAGAATCTGGGGCACCGATTTCGAGGGTGAATCCCGGACACTGGATATGCACATTAAGACATTGCGGCAGAAACTGAAGGAAGAGGGTAGTCTGATTAAGACCGTGAGAAATGTAGGCTACATTATGAACGAGACGCACTGAGGGATAAAGGCATATGAAGAAGAAAATCAATAAAATGCTGGTTCTGACAGCCATTCTTGCTATTTTCAGTACCCTGTTTCTGATTACCATAGTGTATTACGATATGTTCCGTCATCAGGTGTTCGCAGATTTACAGGCGTACACCGTTCTGATTAAGGAGATGGGAACGGAAGAAACTATGGAATCCATGGGGGAAAAGCTGGACGACTACGATATACGAATCACGTTGATTGGCAGTGACGGACAGGTTATTCTGGATAATGAGGCGGACGTCAACCAAATGGAAAATCACAGCGAGCGTCCGGAGATTCAGGAAGCCATGAATACGGGTGAGGGAAAGGCAGTTCGGCGTTCCGAAACGCTGGCGAAAAATACCTTTTATTATGCCACGAAAATGGATGACGGCGGAATTTTACGACTGTCAAAGAATGCGGGAAGTATCTACAGTATTTTCCTCAAAGCACTGCCAAGCCTTGCGATGATAGTGGTGATTCTGGTGGTTCTCTGCATGATACTGGCACATTTTCTGACCGGTAAGCTGATTCAGCCCATTGTGAATCTGGCGGAAAATATGGACACGGAGGGCGATGTAAACCGTTACGAGGAGCTGGCTCCTTTTATCAAAATGATTAAGGAGCAGCACGAAAATATCATGAAGGGCGCTATGATGCGTCAGGAATTTACGGCAAATGTGTCCCATGAGTTAAAGACGCCGCTCACCTCCATTTCCGGCTATGCGGAACTGATAGAGACGGGAATGGCTTCGGAGGAAGATGTGGTTCGGTTTGCTCACGGTATCCATAAAAATGCCAACCGTTTGTTGACATTGATTAACGATATCATACGTCTGTCGGAATTGGACGGTACCGGGGAGGAAGTTCCCATGGAGCGGCTGAATCTGTATGAGATGGCGCAGACCTGTGTGGAAATGTTGACTATGAATGCGGAAAAACATGATGTCACCATATCCTTGGAAGGGCAGGAATGTTTTATCAGCGGAAATAAGCAGATGATAGAGGAGCTTTTGTATAATCTCTGTGACAATGCCATCCGTTATAACAATGCCGGAGGAACAGTGAAGGTAAAGGCTTATCCCGGACGACAGGGAACGGTGCTTTCCGTCAGTGATACGGGAATCGGTATTCCCAAAGAACATCAGGAGCGTATTTTTGAAAGATTTTACAGAGTGGACAAGAGCCGTTCCAAGTCAACGGGCGGAACGGGACTGGGACTTGCCATTGTAAAGCATATTATAGCGAAACACAATGCAAAGGTGGATTTGGAAAGTGAAGTGGGAAAGGGAACCACAATTACCGTCGTGTTCCCTTAAATGCTAAAACCACTGGTTATAGCTGATACAGAGCATAGCGAGTGGAATAATATAGGTCAGAATAAAAATCATGCGTGCCGCGGGCGGAAGAATTCCTACGGACGGCAGGCTGAGAAACAAAAGAGCCCATTCCGCCAGTATCAGACCGAGGCTTACCAAAAAGGATACCGGAATACAAGGCTTGGACGGCGTACCATAGTTGTTGGATTTCAACCGTTCCAAATCCAACAGCAGAGCGTCTTCATCGGCATAGCCGTGAATCGGATAATAACGTTCGGAAGTAGAACCGTTGGGTAATTTAACGACACAGCAGAGTTTCCATCCGCTGTGTCGTTTTAATATATATTTTACTTCCAAAAACTGTGGCACATAGGGAACAAGACTGTGCGGTATTTATCCAAAAGCGCACCGATTTCAAAATCCGTGAGAATGTTTCCAAGTAAAGTGTTTCGCCCTTTGGTCTGGGATTGAAGATTTACCACAAAAAGGCGCCAGTCGTTATCCCGG
This sequence comes from uncultured Acetatifactor sp., assembly GCA_934426825.1. Classification (GTDB taxonomy): domain Bacteria; phylum Bacillota; class Clostridia; order Lachnospirales; family Lachnospiraceae; genus Acetatifactor. The sequence goes on from CAKRYI010000004.1 coordinate 9,586, forward strand.
CAGAAAACATAGAGCTTTCGCTGGGCTAAATAGCGGGTTCTGCTTATGAAAAGCAGGAGGGCGGTTGCAAACGCAGCTGCAAAAACGGCGGCAGATATTTCATCCCACTTGTAGGAAGAAATATCTGCCATATTTTCATAAAGATATCCCGCGTCTCCTGTTTTATTTTTCTGCGTCCGTATTTTCTTCGGATTCGTCCGCATGTTTCTCTTCTTCGGCTTCCTCAGTAGGTTCTGCCGGTTCAGGCAATGTCATCAGCACCTTTACAATACGGTTCTGGTCGATTCCCTGAACCTTTAACTGAATACCGTTATCGAGAGTGACTTCCTCGCCGTCCTCCGGCAGGCGGTCCAGTTTTTCAATGATAATTCCGCCGATAGAGTCGTAATCCTCGCTGTCCAAATCCGTGTCCAGCGCATCGTTGATGTCGTCTAACTTCATGCTGCCCTCCACCAGATAGGTGCGGTCATCCACTTCCTGAATCAGCTCTTCCTCGTCTGCATCATACTCGTCACGGATTTCTCCCACGATTTCCTCTAATAAGTCTTCCAGAGTAATCATACCGACCGTGGCGCCGTATTCGTTCAGAACAAAAGCGACATTCATGGTCTTTTCGCGCATCTCGTACATCAAATCGGAAATCTTCTTATATTCATAAGTATAATGAGCGTCCCTCAGAATATCCTTCACATGGAAAGCGGACTCATCCTCGGTTAAAATAAAGTCCTTGATATTGATAAGACCGATGATATTGTCCTTGTCATCCTGATATACGGGAAGTCTCGTGTACATGGAATCACGGAAAACTTTTAATACATCGTCGTAGGTATCGTCCATATCCACGGTTACCATGTTGATGCGGGGAATCATAATATCCTTTGCCAAAGCATCGGAAAAATCGAACATATTGTAAATCATTTCTCTTTCTTCCGATTCAATGACACCGTCCTCATGGCTTACGTCAACGTAGGTTTTTAACTCGGTTTCCGTCATGGGATTTGCTTTTTTGTTAGGGTCAATATGAAGCAGACGCAGGAAACCGTTGGAAATCACATTCACAATGAAAATGACCGGCGTCAGTATGTACATTAATAAGTATATAATGTTACAGTAGAGCAGAGACAGCTTTTCGGAATAAAGAACTGCCCATGTTTTTGGTAAAATTTCTCCGCAAATCAGGACGACAACGGTAAGGACACCGGTTGCGATTCCGACAGGTACACTGATGCGCAGGGCAAGAGTCGTTGCAAGGGCTGATGCGGACAAATTTACGATATTATTGCCGATGAGAATCGTGCTTATCATTTTGCTGTATTTGTCAAGAATTTTGTTGACTTTGGCGGCGCGCTTATTCCCGTCCTCCTCAAGAGCACGCATTCTGACACGGTTCACCGTGGAAAATGCCGTCTCCGCAGAAGAAAAGAAGCCCGATAGAAAAATAAGAATCAAAAGAACTACAAGTTGTATGACACCTGAGGTATCCAAGTAAAATTCACTCCTTCTTTAATAAAATAGTTTATAATGCTTCCAATATACAATAAAGGCAAAGCTGTTGTCAAGTTTTACCACGCCTCTGAATATAATCTTAACAATCAGAGATTCGTAGACAGAAGGAGGACGTATGGAGAGAGAGTATTCTGGGGAGAAAGCTCCCGTCATTTTTTGCCTGAAATGCCTGTTATTTTCCTACATATTGACAGCATTCTTGTTGCTGTTGCTTTCGTTTCTACTATATAAAGTGGGGCTGACGGAGGCGGTGGTGTCCGTTGCCATCATTGCGATTTATGTAATTTCCACTTTCTTTGCGGGATTTGTGACAGGAAAGAAGATGCAGAGCCGGAGATTCCTCTGGGGACTTATGATGGGAGGGGGATATTTTCTGGTACTTTTACTGGTTTCTTTGCTGGTAAATCACACCGTTGGTTCGCTGGGAAATTCGGTTATGACAACGCTTGCGCTCTGCGCCTGCGGGGGAATGCTTGGAGGTATGGTTAGTTGATACATTTCGTTGACAAAAAAGCAGCTATATGGTATACTTCAAAATGTTTATTAGTCTATTGACTGCGAAAAGCGAAAGAAAGGTGTGTTATCCATATGAAACATATTAAGACTTTGACAACCAGAGATTTAAAAGAGTCCATGAAGAAGGGCGGCTGCGGCGAGTGCCAGACTTCATGCCAGTCTGCTTGCAAGACCTCTTGTACAGTAGGCAACCAGAGTTGTGAAAAGATTAAATAATCGAACAGAGCGAAGAGAAAGACACTAGCGTAAGCAGCGATTTAGGTCGCTGCTTATTTATGCGTTAGAGGAAAGGAAAAAAATCTGTGATACACCAGTATAAAAACAATGGGTACAACATCGTTATGGATGTAAACAGTGGTTCTATCCATGTCGTGGATGATATTGTGTATGATATGATTCCATTGGTGGAGCCTCTTGTAAACGAGGGAATCAAAGATGCGGATACCATCAAGGCAGCGGTGCTGAATCTGGCAAATATTCCCTATCCGGAAGAGGAGATTACCGAGGCAGTGGACGAGGTTCTGGCTTTGGAGAAAGCCGGACAGTTGTTTGCACCGGACATTTACGAGAATTATGTTTTTGATTTCAAAAAGCGTCAGACTGTGGTGAAGGCACTCTGCCTGCACATTGCACATGACTGTAACCTTGCCTGCAGATACTGCTTTGCCGAAGAGGGAGAGTATCATGGCAGAAGAGCGTTGATGAGCTTTGAAGTGGGTAAAAAGGCTTTGGATTTTCTGGTGGCAAATTCCGGCAACCGGGTGAATCTGGAAGTGGATTTTTTCGGCGGCGAGCCTCTCATGAACTGGGAAGTGGTAAAGCAGCTTGTGGAATACGGAAGAAGTCTGGAGGAGCCTCACAACAAAAAGTTCCGTTTTACGCTTACAACCAACGGCGTTCTTCTGAATGATGAAATTATGGAGTTCCTGAATAAGGAAATGTCCAACGTTGTGTTAAGTATCGACGGAAGGAAAGAGGTCAACGACAAAATGCGTCCTTTCCGCGGAGGACAGGGCAGTTATGATATTATTGTTCCGAAGTTTCAGAAGGTTGCGGAGAGCCGCGACCAGATGAATTATTATGTGAGAGGAACTTACACCCATAACAATCTGGACTTTTCCGAGGATGTGCTGCATCTGGCGGATTTGGGATTCAAGCAGATTTCCGTGGAGCCGGTAGTGGCAAAGCCGGAGGATTCTTATGCTATTACGGAAGCGGACCTGCCCATTTTGAAAGAGGAATACGATAAGCTGGCGGTGGAGATGATTAAGCGCCGCAAAGAGGGTAACGCATTCAATTTCTTCCACTTTATGATAGATTTGCAGGGCGGACCCTGTGTGGCAAAGAGATTGTCCGGATGCGGTTCGGGAACCGAGTATCTTGCCGTAACTCCGTGGGGGGATTTGTATCCCTGCCATCAGTTCGTCGGAAATGAAAAGTTCCTGATGGGCAATGTGGACGACGGAATTGTGCGCGAGGATATTCGGGACGAGTTCAAGTGCTGTAATGTCTATGCAAAGGAAAAGTGCAAAAAATGTTTTGCAAAATTCTATTGCAGCGGCGGCTGTGCAGCAAACTCCTATAATTTCCACGGCAATATCAATGATGCGTATGACGTTGGATGTGAATTACAGAAAAAGCGTATCGAGTGTGCCATTATGTTGAAGGCAGCTGAAAGTGAAGAATAAAAATTTAATATAAAAAACGAAAGGACAAAGGAAACATGAAAAAGAGTAGAGCCATTGTTGTACTGCTTTGCATTCTCCTTCTGTTAGCCGGAATTTCTTATGTGGATATTTACGGTATTGATGCAGCAGGAACGGGCAGTGCATCCGACATCAAGCTGGGTCTTGACCTTGCAGGCGGTGTCAGCATTACTTATCAGGTCGTTGGAGACGAGGCACCAAGCTCCACCGACATGAACGATACGATTGCCAAGCTGCAGAAGAGAGTAGAGAACTACAGCAAAGAAGCAATCGTATATCAGGAGGGAGCCGACAGAATTAATATCGAGATTCCCGGCGTTAGCGATGCTAATGCAATTTTACAGGAACTGGGCAGACCCGGAGCACTGTATTTTATCTCACAGACAGATGCGGACGGCAACGAGAACTACACCAGACAGATGGTGCAGACAGAGAGCGGTTACGGATACGCATATGTGCTGAATAAAACCATCGACGAGATGAAAGAGGACGGCTCCATCGTACTGGAAGGTACGGATGTAAAGAGCGCAACGGCAGGCGGTTCCAAGGACAACATGAACAATATCACCTATGCGGTTGATTTGGTAATGACGGACGAGGGTCGTGAGAAATTCGCGGCAGCTACCGAAAATGCCTATACAAAGAACGAGACACTTGGTATCTATTATGATGGAACGATTATCAGTGCACCTTCCGTAAACGGCGTATTCACCGACGGACATGCACAGATTACCCCTATGGAATCCTATGAAGCGGCTGAAAATCTTGCTTCCACCATTCGTATCGGTGGTCTGAAGCTGGAGCTGGAAGAACTCCACTCCAAGGTCGTAGGTGCACAGCTCGGTGTAGAGGCAATTCACACCAGCCTTATGGCAGCCGTTGTGGGTGTTATCATTGTGGCAGTCTTCATGATTGCAGTTTATTTTATAGCCGGAGCAGCTTCCGTAATCGGTTTGCTTCTGTATGTTGCTCTGGTAGTTCTTCTTTTGAACGGATTTGACATGACACTGACCCTTTCGGGTATTGCAGGTATCATTCTTTCCATCGGTATGGCGGTGGATGCAAACGTAATTATTTTTGCTCGTATCCGTGAAGAGCTGGCAACCGGCAAGACCGTTAAGAGCGCTATCAAAATTGGTTTTGACAAGGCGTTGTCTGCTATTATCGACGGAAACATTACAACCCTGATTGCGGCAGCCGTACTGCTTATCATTGCACCGGGAACCGTAAAGGGATTTGCACAGACACTGGCGCTCGGTATTGTTCTTTCCATGTTCACGGCGTTGGTGGTTACCAGACTGGTAATGAACGCTTTCTATGCGCTGGGCATTAAGAACGAAAAATGGTACGGTGTTGCAAAGAATCACAAGCCGATTAATTTCCTGTCCAAAAAGGGTGTATTCTTCGGAATTTCACTGGCAGTCATTGCCGCAGGATTCATTGTAATGGGTGTTTACAAAGTAAACAGCGGAGAGGCACTCAACTACAGTCTGGAGTTTAAGGGCGGTACAGCAACCACAGTAACCTTTGACCAGTCCAGAACACTGGAAGAAATCAACAGTGACATTGTCCCTCTGGTAGAAGAGGTAACGGGAAGTACCGTACAGATTCAGACCGTGCAGGACAGCAACGAGGTTATCTTTAAGACCAACTCTCTGGATACAGAGACAAGACAGGCTTTGAATGAAATGTTTGCCGAGAACTTCAATGTGGACGAGTCCCTGATTGAATCCGAGACTATCAGTTCCACTATCAGCAGCGAGATGAAGTCCAAGACCATTCTTTCCGTGGCAGTGGCAATCGTATGTATGCTGATTTATATCAGAATCCGTTTCAAGGATATTCGTTTCGGTATCAGCAGTATTGCAGCCCTGCTGCATGACGTACTGGTTGTTCTTGCCTTTTATGCGGTTGCAAGAATTTCCATCAGCAACACGTTTATCGCATGTATGCTGACCATTGTCGGATATTCCATCAATGCGACCATCGTTATCTTCGACCGTGTGCGTGAAAACATGGCGGTTATGACGAAGAAGGATGAGCTGCAGGATGTGGTAAACCAGAGTATTACACAGACTTTGTCAAGAAGTGTGTTCACCTCCCTGACAACCTTTGTTATGGTTGCGTGCCTCTATATTATGGGCGTTACCAGTATCCGTGACTTTGCACTGCCTTTGATGGTAGGTATTGTGTGCGGTGCTTACTCTTCCGTATGTCTTGCAGGCGCTATATGGTATATTCTCCGTAAAAAGTTCCCGCCCAAGGCTAAGAACTAGGAGTCGGATTGAAAGAATTAATAATAGACAAAAAATCCTGCGTGGTGTTATGAAACACTGCGCAGGATTTTTTTGGACTGATAGCACAAAACGCTGTGTGTTTTTGGGCACACATTTTTATATACGTTTTGGAACCGTTTCGATAAGGCTCTATTTTGTCTGAGCTTCGTTATAAGCGGCAAACATGCGCTTTCTCACATCCGCACCTTTGTCTGCAAAATCCGCCAGAAATACCTGAGGGGAATTGTCGTCACAGGTATCGTCCGCCTCCACAATCAGAACAGAGGCGTCCTTGGAAAGAGTGTGGGTGTGGTAGGAACCCTGTTTTACGTTAAAAATCTTGCAGGGTTCCAAGGCAACGGCATGAACCTTTTCCAGACTTACATCCTCTGCCAGAAACAGCGTACAACTGCCGGAGAGAAGAATAAATGCCTCGTCCGTCAGGCTGTGCTGCTGGAAATTGGAAATATTTTCAATTTCCAGTTCGGGGTGATAGTTGAGCATTGCTACGCGGAAATCACGGCAGTGAATCAAAGGCTGATAGCCGATTCCGTCAAACGTGAGAACTTCCATTAAATGCTGTGTGTTTTCCATGATGCCTCCTTAGAAATGAAATAATTGAATCGGTTGTTTTTATAGTTCATCATTAAAAACAGTATAACATGAAAAAAATGTTTTGACAAATTTTTTGCAAACATACGGGGTGTAGCGATTTACAGCCGGTTGTGGTAAGATAGAGTGCAGAGTAAAAAAGAACAAAATGCAGCAGTGGGAAGGAACGGACAGAAGATGGAAAAATGGTATGTGGCGGCGAAGAAAGCTGATTTTGAGGCATGGGCAAAAGAATTTGGAATCAGCACGGTGCTCGCGAGAATTTTGCGGAATCGGGATTTGACGGAGGAAAAAGAGGTGCGAAGTTTCCTCTACGGAACCCTACAGGACTGCCATTTCCCGTGGCTGCTTAAGGATATGGACAGGGCGGTGGAGGAGCTGCAAAAAGCATTGGAGCAAAAGTGCGCTGTCCGGGTTATCGGGGACTATGACGTGGACGGAATTTGTTCCTCCTATATTCTGACAAAGGGATTGCAAATTCTGGGGGCGGATGTGGATACAGCGATTCCCCACAGAATACATGACGGTTACGGATTAAACGAGCATTTGATAGAGGAAGCGGCAAAGGACGGAATCGGAATGATTGTTACCTGCGATAACGGAATTGCCGCGGCAAAACAGGTGGAGACGGCAAATGCCATGGGAATCCGTGTCATTGTGACGGACCACCATGAAGTCCCTTATGCGGAAGAAAACGGCGTCCGCCGGGAAATGCTTCCCCCGGCACTGGCGGTGGTGGACCCGAAAAGGGAGGACTGTCCTTATCCGTATAAAAATATCTGCGGTGCAGTGGTGGCGTATAAGCTGATACAGGCATTGGCGGAAAAAACAGGGAGCGTGGGACTTACAAAAGCCATGGAGGAGTTTCTGGAGTTTACGGCACTTGCAACGGTGTGCGACGTGATGGAGTTAAAAGGGGAAAACCGAATTCTTGTGAAAGAGGGCTTAAGCAGAATGAAACATTCCCAAAACGAGGGACTCCGTGCGCTGATGGAGGTCAATGAGATTGTGCCCGATAAGCTGTCCGCCTATCATTTGGGATTCGTCATCGGCCCCTGCCTGAATGCCACCGGCAGACTGGACACGGCAAAGAGGGCACTGGAGCTTTTGCAGAGCATGACAAAGGTGGACGCCATGAGTGCGGCGAGGGAGTTAAAGGATTTAAACGACAGCCGTAAAAATCTGACCGCACAGGGAGTGAAGGAAGCGGAAGCATATATTGCGGAAAATCATCTGGAACATGACAAGGTCATGATTGTATATCTGCCTGACGTCCATGAAAGCCTTGCGGGAATTATCGCCGGGCGAATCCGTGAAAAATACAACCATCCGGTCTTTGTTCTCACAAAGGGCGAGGAAGGCGTAAAGGGCTCAGGACGCTCCATAGAAGGGTATCATATGTATGAAGCCATGACAAAGGTGAAGCAGTATTTTACAAAATTCGGAGGTCATAAGCTGGCGGCGGGACTTTCCATGCGGGAGGAGGATATAGAGAGCCTCAGAAAGACCTTGAATGAGGAATGTACTCTGACGGAGGAGGACTTTTTGCCGAAGGTACATATAGATGTGCCCATGCCCCTTGACTATGCGACGGAAGGGCTGGCGGAGGAGCTGGAAAAGCTGGAGCCTTTCGGAGTGGGGAATCCGAAGCCGCTGTTTGCACAAAAGAATCTGCTTTTCCGGGCGGGTTACCGCATGGGAAGTAAAGGGAATTTCGCGAGATACCGTGTCGAGACGCCGGAAGGACGGGAACAGTGGCTGGTATTTTTCGGGGATTTGGAGCGGTTTCACGCTTTTCTGGATGAAAAGTACGGCGCAGGCAGCAGTGAGGCATTATATGCGGGAAAGGGCGAATTCCCGGTATCTGTGGTCTATCAGCTTGGAAGAAATACCTATAAGGGAAAGACAAGCATGCAGTATATCATGCAGAATTTCTGTTGATTTTTTTTAATGTATTCTTTATGCTTTTCTTATATTTTGAACACAGAATGAACACATTTCACCAGTAGTATATATCTTAGATAGTTGATGAACTCACTATCTCCCCCCTCATAAGAAAGCGGAAAGGCTCCGGTGATACCGGAGCCTTTCTGTGTGTTTGGAAGTAAAACAAGATAGTTTCTACTTTATAAAATGAAAATTTATTTTTTAGAATTAAATTATAATTCGTACATATTCCGGACACATTTTCTCTGTAATATGTATTTCAGATAGTTGATGAACTCACTATCTCCCCCCCTCATAAGAAAATAGTAAAAGCGCCCCGGTTCGTCCGAGGCGCTTTTACGTTGCATTGAAATATCAAAGCCTTCATACCGAAACTTAAGCGCCAAAACAACAGCGTCATAACACAAGCGCAACTCAAGGAATTTAGGGGTGGTGCAATCTCATAAAATAGAGTAAAATAGAAGAAGTATGTAAACGCAAAGACGGCAGAAAGGCACGGTGGGGCAAAATGGAAATCACAAGCAGGAAATTAGCGGATTTATTGGATAAATTGGAATATGAGTGTGTAAGGGGTACTTTGGAAAAGGAAGTCGGGGCAGTGATTTATGATTCCCGCAAGGTGGCACCGGGGTGTCTGTTTATCTGCATTTCGGGGGCAAACTTTGACGGACATGAATTTGCGGCGCAGGCGGTGGAAAAGGGCGCAGACGTTTTGGTAGTGGAAAAGGACGTGGAACTGCCGAAAGAGGCGGATGTCACGGTCATAAAGGTGGAAAATACTCGTTACGCCATGGCGTTTATCTCCGCAGCATGGTTCGGTCATCCGGCGGAGAAACTGAAGGTCATCGGAATCACCGGAACAAAGGGAAAAACCACGACCACCTATCTGGTAAAATCCATTCTGGAAAATGCAGGCTATAAGGTGGGATTAGTGGGAACCATTGAGGTTATCATCGGGGATGAACATATTCATGCGCAGAACACCACACCGGAATCCTATCTTTTGCAGGAATATTTTGCAAAGATGGTTGAGGCGGGACTGGACACGGTGGTGATGGAGGTTTCGTCGCAGGCGCTGATGTTACACAGAACGCAGGGTTTTGTGTTTGATTACGGTATTTTCACTAACCTTGAGCCGGACCATATCGGACCGAACGAGCACGCAAGTTTTGAAGAATATATGGCATGCAAGGGTCTGCTGTTCAAGCAATGCAGAATCGGCATTGTGAACGGGGACGACAGTCATACCAAAAAGGTTGTGGAGGGTCATACCTGCAAACTGGAAAATTACGGATTGGGAAAAGAGTGCGAGCTGCGCGCGGAGAATCTGAAACTGGTACATAAACCGGGAGAACTGGGTGTCTGCTTCCATGTGGCAGGGTTAATGAACTTTGACGTGGAGGTTCCCACACCGGGCAGATTCAGCGTGTATAATGCGCTGGCGGCAATCGCCATCTGCCGTCATTTTCAGGTGAAAGAGGAAAATATCTGCAAGGCATTGCTGGCAGCACATGTAAAAGGAAGAATCGAGATGGTGAAGGTGTCGGATCAGTTTACACTGTTAATTGACTACGCGCACAATGCCATGGCACTGGAGAGTCTTTTGACCACGTTAAAAGAATACGAACCCCACCGTCTGGTGTGCCTGTTTGGCTGCGGAGGAAACCGTTCCAGACAGCGCCGTTTTGAGATGGGCGAGGTGAGCGGAAAGCTGGCGGATTTCACCATTATCACCTCAGATAATCCCCGGTTTGAGGAGCCGCAGGCAATTATAGAGGACATCAAGACCGGCATGGCGAAAACAGACGGAAAATATGTGGAAATCTGTGACCGCAAGGAGGCAATCGCCTATGCCATCGACCACGGCGAGCCGGGGGATATTATTGTGCTGGCAGGAAAAGGCCACGAGGATTATCAGGAGATTAAGGGCGTAAAATATCCGATGGACGAGAGGGATTTGATTCGGGATATTATGAAGACACGCCGGAAAACAGAGGAATAACACTTGAAGGAACGATATGCGGACATTATTGTGGATATTTCCCACGAAAAACTGGATAAACCCTTTCAGTACCGGATTCCGGATTCCCTCCGGGACGTGCTGGAGGTGGGAATGTGCGTCAGAATTCCTTTCGGCAATGGCAATAAAATCATAAAAGGTTATGTGATACAGATAAGCGAGCAGTGCAATTTTGACCCGGCGAGAATCAAGGATATAGCGGGAATCGTGGAAAAAGAGGTTTCCGTGGAGGACAGAATGATTGCGCTGGCGGCATGGATTCGCAAAAATTACGGCTCCACCATGATACAGGCGCTGAAAACAGTGCTTCCGGCGAAACAGTCCGTGAAAAAGTTGGAACACAGGCGGCTTAAGCGGCTGATGAACCGGGAGGAACTGACAGCCCTTATGGGGGAATGTGAAAGAAAGCACCAGACCGCAAAGGCAAGGCTTTTAAAAGAGCTTATCGGTCAGGAGGAGATTCCGAGGGAGTGGGTTACGGGCAAACTTGGTATTTCCGCAGCTACGATTCGCAGTCTGATTCAGGCGGGAGCGCTTTCAGAGGTCAGTCAGGACAGTTACCGTAATCCGGTGAAATTAAGCGCCACAGAGGAGCACAGAAATGCGCTGAGCGAAGAACAGCGCCGTATTGTGGAGGAAGTCATAAAAGATTACGATGCCGGGAAACGGGAAACTTACCTGATTCACGGCATTACCGGAAGCGGCAAGACGGAAGTTTATATGCAGCTTGTGGAGGAGATATTAAGAAGGGGAAAACAGGGCATTATCCTGATCCCGGAAATTGCGCTGACTTATCAGACACTGCTCCGATTTTACAAAAGATTCGGCGACAGGGTGAGCGTCATGAATTCCACCCTTTCTCCGGGAGAAAAATATGACCAGTGCGAGAGAGCCAAGAGAGGGGAAATTGACGTCATTATCGGACCGAGGTCGGCTCTTTTTACCCCGTTTCCCAATCTGGGACTGATTATTATTGACGAGGAACATGAGGGAAGCTACAAGAGCGAGCAGACCCCCAAGTACCATGCAAGGGAGACGGCGGAAGAGGTAGCAAGGTTGTGTGGCGCCAGCGTGGTGTTAGGGTCGGCAACCCCCTCTTTAGAGGCATATTATCGCGCCAGCGAGGGAGATTACCGCCTGTTTACCCTGAAAGAGAGGCTTACCGGCGGAGAACTGCCAACGGTGTATACCGTGGATTTGCGGCAGGAGCTCAAGGAGGGAAACCGCTCTATTTTCAGCCGGAAGCTGCAGGAACTGTTGTCGGACAGACTGCAAAAGGGAGAGCAGAGCATGCTCTTTTTAAACCGCAGAGGGTATGCGGGATTTATCTCCTGCAGGGCATGCGGGCAGGTGATGAAATGTCCTCACTGCGATGTGTCGTTGTCCGAACACAAAAACGGCATGCTTGTGTGCCATTACTGCGGGTATGCGGAGCCGAAGCCGAAGGTGTGCCCGAAATGCGGTTCCCGGTATATCAGCGGATTTAAGGCGGGTACACAGCAGATAGAGGAAAAGCTGAAAGAGCTTTTTCCGGGGGTGCGCACCCTGCGGATGGATGCGGATACGACGAAAACAAAGGACAGCTATGAGCAGATTTTATCCCGGTTTGCCAACGAAGAGGCGGATGTGCTGATTGGAACGCAGATGATTGTGAAAGGGCATGATTTCCCCAAGGTGACGCTGGTGGGAGTGCTGGCGGCAGATTTGTCTTTAGGCGTGGGAGATTACCGCGCCGGAGAGCGGACATTCCAGCTTCTCACTCAGGCAGTGGGCAGAGCCGGGAGAGGAAGCCTCCCCGGTGAGGCGGTGATTCAGACCTATCAGCCGGAGCATTATGCGGTGGTACATGCAGCAGAGCAGGATTACGAGGGCTTTTATGAGGAGGAAATTCTGTACCGGGAAATGGGAGATTATCCTCCAGTGGCACATATGCTGGCAGTACAGATTTTTTCCCGTGAGGAAAATGACGCAAAACAGCTTGCAGAGAGACTGGCAGAGGTGGTAAAGTCTATGGGGGCGCATGTAATAGGTCCCGCACCGGCGACAATCGGGAGAATTAATGATATTTTTAGATTTGTTTTCTATGTGAAAGACCCAAAATATGATAAACTGGTACAGACAAAGGACATAATGGAAGAAAAGCTGAAGCTGTGGCAGCCTAAGCGCGAATCGGTGCAGTTTGATTTTGACCCGGTAAACATTATGTAAGAACGGAAAGGAACGGTAATAAAAATGGCAATTCGCAATATCAGAGAATACGGAGACGAGGTACTTACCAAAAAATGTAAAGAGGTAACGGAAATGACACCCCGCTTAAAGGATTTGGTGGGAGATATGTTGGAAACCATGTATGAGGCAGGCGGTGTGGGACTTGCCGCGCCACAGGTTGGTATCTTAAAAAGAATCGTGGTTATCGATGTGACCGGAGATGACCCGCATATTCTGATTAATCCAAGAATCGTGGAATCCAGCGGAGAACAGACAGGCACGGAAGGCTGTCTGAGCGTGCCCGGCAAATACGGAATCGTCACAAGACCCAACTATGTGAAGGCAGTGGCATTAGATATCGATATGAAGCCTATCGAGCTGGAAGGAACGGAATTCCTTGCACGGGCAATCTGCCACGAGTTGGATCATTTGGACGGACATCTCTACGTGGAAAAGGCAGAGGGACCTTTGCAGGATGCCGTGTATGAGGAAGAAGAGGAAGAGGAACGATGAAGATAGTTTTTATGGGAACCCCTGATTTTGCGGCAGGGGCGCTGCAGGCACTGATTGCGGCGGGACATGAGATTACGGCGGTGGTGACACAGCCGGATAAACCGAAAGGAAGAAGCAAGGAACTGCAGTTTCCGCCGGTGAAGGAATGTGCCATAAAGCATGGAATTCCTGTGTTTCAGCCGGTAAAAATCAAGACGCCGGAGGCGGTGGCACAGCTTAAGACTTACGAGGCGGACATTTATGTGGTGGCGGCTTTCGGACAGATTTTATCACAGGAGATTCTGGATATTCCGGAGTACGGATGCCTGAATATCCATGCGTCCCTGCTTCCTAAATACAGAGGCGCGTCCCCCATACAGCATGTCATTATTGACGGGGAAAAAGAAACCGGCATTACCATTATGCAGATGGATGCGGGACTGGATACCGGTGATATGCTGTATCAGAAAAAAGTGGCTATTTCCCCGGAGGACACCTTTGAAACCCTGCACGACAAGCTGATGGTGCTGGGCGGAGAGGCCATTGTGGAGGCTTTGCCGTTACTGGTGGCAGGAAAGCTCACGCCGCAGAAGCAAAAAGATGAGGAGAGCTGTTATGCCTCCCTGATTCGCAAGGAAATGGGAATCATAGATTTTGAAAAGAGTGCCGCAGAAGCAGACCGGCTGATTCGTGGTATGAATCCATGGCCCAGTGCCTATACTTTTTACAGAGGCAAGCAGTTAAAAATCTGGAAAGCTGTCCCTGTACCGAATGAAGAGGGCGAAAAAGCGAACCCCGGATGTGTGCTTAAGCTGGCAAAGGATTCTTTTGATGTGGCATGCGCAGACGGTGCCATTCGGATTTTGGAATTGCAGCTTGAGGGGAAAAAACGCATGAGCACCCATGATTTTCTGCTTGGTGTAAAGCCTGAGATTGGTGAAAAACTGGGCAGATAACGGGTAAAAGGCAACTGACGGATTTTTGCGCAGCAGGCAGCTGCAGAAAAGAGGTATATATGGGTTATTACGGATATGGTTACGGAATGTATTTTGACCCTACCTATGTGCTGGTGATTATCGGAATGATTCTGTGTCTGGGCGCCAGCGCACTGGTGAACAGCACGATGAGAAAGTACAGCAGAGTGAGAAACATGAGCGGGCTTACCGGAGCGGAGGCTGCCAGACGGATTCTCAATAATGAAGGATTATATAATGTACAGATAGAGTGTCTGCAAAAGGACAGCGGAGACCATTATGACCCCAGAACCAACACGGTACGTCTTTCTTACGGAAATTATAATTCCGCTTCCGTCACGGCGGTAGGCGTGGCGGCACATGAGTGTGGACATGCCATTCAGCATGCAAAGGGATATGCTCCCCTGTCCATCCGTTCCGCACTGGTGCCGGTGGTAAATATCGGAAGCCAGCTTGGCGTTCCACTGATTTTATTGGGTGTTCTTTTAAGCTGGAATCAGGTGCTGATTCAGATTGGTATCTGGGCATTTGCATTATCCGTGCTGTTTCAGTTAGTGACACTGCCGGTGGAATTCAATGCGTCCAGAAGGGCAGTGGCAAAGGTGGAGCAATACGGGCTTTTAACCTCGGAGGAAAATAAGGGGTGTAAAAAGGTATTGACGGCGGCTGCACTTACCTATGTGGCAGCGGCGGCTTCCGCAATTCTGCAGCTTCTGCGGCTGGTTCTTTTGTTTGGAAATAATCGCAGGAGGCGTGATTAAGCATGGAAAACACCAGAGAAATCGTGCTGGACACATTGCTGGTTTTGGAGAGGGGAGAGGAGTTCTCCCACAGACTGTTAAAAGCAGTGCTGGATAAATATGACTATTTGGACGGCAGGGATAAGGCGTTTATCAAACGGGTAACGGAAGGGACGTTGGAAAGGCAGCTGGAGCTGGATTACTATCTGGATGCCTTTTCGTCCGTTCCGGTGAGGAAAATGAAGCCGTTTATTCGCTGCCTCCTTCGCATGAGTGTTTACCAGATACTTTATATGGATTCCGTTCCCGACAGCGCTGCCTGCAATGAGGCATGTAAACTGGCGGATAAACGGAAGTTCCATAATCTGAAAGGATTTGTAAACGGCGTACTGCGTAAAATCGCCAAAAACAAAGCAGAACTTCCCATGCCGGATAAGGAGAAAGATTTCAGTGGGTATCTGAGCGTTAAATATTCCATGCCCCTCTGGCTGACACAGCGGTTTTTAGAGGAATACGGAGAAACGGTAACGGTGAAGCTCTTAGAGGGGTTGATGCAGGTTCATCCGGTATCCCTTCGTTTTGATTCGAGACTTTCCGAAGCGGAGAGAGAAACGTATGTCAGACAAATCCGAAATGCCGGAGGGAAAATCAGCCAAAGCGAATACCTGCCCTATGTGTATACGGTACAGAATACAGAAGGAATCGGTGAACTGCCCGGCTTTGAGGACGGAGTGTTTACCGTGCAGGACGTAAGCTCTGTGCTTGCGGTGGAAGCGGCAGGAATCGGCAGACAGGATTTTGTCATGGACATCTGCGCGGCGCCGGGAGGAAAGAGTATTCTTGCGGCGGAAAAGGCAGAATGTGTGCTTTCCAGAGATGTATCCGAAAATAAAGCTGCGTTGATAGAAGAAAACCTGTCCCGCATGAATGTGGAAAATGCAAAGGTACAGGTGCAGGATGCCACCGTTTTTGACGAAACGTACCGGGAGAAGGCGGACGTGGTGCTTATGGATGTGCCCTGTTCCGGGCTGGGTATTATTGGGAAAAAGCGGGATATTAAGTATCATGTGACGCCGGAAAGCCTCAAGGAGATTACACAGCTTCAGAGAAGCATTGTGGAAAACAGCTGGCAGTATGTGAAACCCGGCGGCGTTTTGCTGTACAGTACCTGCACGGTCAATCCGGAAGAAAACGAAAAAATGGTACAGTGGATTGCAGAGCACCTGCCGTTTGAACCGGAATCCCTTGAAAACTGCATTCCGAAAAATTTATGGAAACAGCGGGAAGAATTAAGACAGTCGGCAAATCAGCAGGCGGTGCAGAATTTAAGTGACGGGGAAAAGGCGTGCTGTATTCAGCTTTTGCCCGGATATATGCAGGCGGACGGCTTTTTCTTCGCAAAATTCCGCAGAGTGAGGTAACTATGACACAAAAGACAGATATAAAATCACTGCCTCTTTCCGATTTGAAAAAGGAACTGGAGAGCAGGGGAGAAAAAGCATTCCGTGCAAAGCAGATGTATGAATGGATGCACAAGAAGCTGGCGCGCAGCTTTGACGAGATGACGAATTTATCCAAGGATTTTCGGGAAAAGTGTAAGGAATGGTATTCCTATACCGCACTTCAGGCAGTGAGAGTGCAGGAATCCAAGATAGACGGCACCAAAAAATTTCTGTTTGCCCTTGCGGACGGAAACGTGGTGGAAAGTGTATGGATGAAATACCAGCATGGAAACAGTGTGTGCATTTCCTCACAGGTGGGCTGCCGTATGGGCTGTCGGTTTTGTGCGTCCACATTAGACGGGCTGGAGAGAAATTTAACGCCCTCCGAAATGCTTGACCAGATTTATGCCATTACCGTGCTGACGGGGGAGAGAGTTTCCAACGTGGTAGTGATGGGAACGGGAGAACCCATGGATAATTTTGACAATCTGCTTGTGTTCCTTGAAATGCTGACGGACGAGAACGGTCTGAATATCAGCCAGAGAAATGTGACGGTATCGACCTGCGGCATTGTGCCGAGAATGAGGCAGCTTGCAGAGAAACATTTACAGATTACACTGGCACTGTCACTGCACGCCACAACGGATGAAAAGAGAAAGAACTTAATGCCGATTGCAAACCGGTATTCCATAGCGGAACTGATGGATGTATGCCATTATTATTTTGAACAGACAGGCAGACGTATCACTTTTGAGTACAGTCTGGTGGGCGGAGTGAACGACACGGACGAGGATGCCGCGGAGTTGACGGCACTGGCAAAACCGCTCTGCTGCCATATTAATCTGATTCCTGTGAACCCCATAAAAGAGAGAGATTACGTGCAGTCGGACGCAGAGCATATCAGGCGGTTCAAAAATAAACTTGAAAAAAACAGAATAAATGTTACTATTAGAAGGGAAATGGGACGGGACATTGACGGAGCTTGCGGTCAGTTGCGCCGTAGATTTAAGGGGGAAGAGGAGCGTGCTTAAGACTTTTTCCATTACAGATATTGGCAGGAAAAGAAAAGTAAATCAGGATTTCGTTTACACCGAAGAGAATCCCATCGGCAATCTGCCCAATGTTTTTATTGTGGCGGACGGAATGGGAGGCCACAATGCGGGAGACTATGCCTCCAAGCTGACAGTGGAGACCATGGTGGAAGAGATAGAGAATTCTTTTGAAAAGAATCCGGTTCGCATACTGGGAAAGGCCATTGAAACGGCAAATGAGCGTATCCGCAAAAAAGCCGGGGAGAGACCGGAACTGGACGGAATGGGAACCACGGTGGTGGCAGCTACCTGCTTGGGAAAATACCTTCAGGTCGCAAATGTGGGAGACAGCCGCCTTTATGTGGTAAATAAGGAGATACGTCAGATTACCAGAGACCATTCGCTTGTGGAGGAAATGGTGCGAATGGGAGGACTTGGCAGAGACGAGGCGAGAAACCACCCGGACAAAAATATTATTACGAGGGCGGTGGGTGCCAACGATACCGTTGAACCCGACTTTTTCACTGTGGAATTAGAGGAAGGCGATATTGTGCTGATGTGTACAGACGGGTTAACCAATATGCTGGAAGATGAGGAAATTCGCATGATTGTAAGCGGAGCGAGAGACCTTGTGGAGAAGGCGCAGGAGCTGGTGAAGGCTGCCAACGAAAATGGGGGCAGAGATAATATCAGCGTGATTTTGATAGAGCCTCTCGCATAAAATGCTGAGTAGTGTGAATGGTAAGGCAAGTTAGAATGGAGAAACAGTATGGTTAAAATAGGAATGATGATTGGTGACCGTTATGAGATTCTGGAAAAAATCGGAACCGGCGGTATGTCAGATGTTTATAAAGCCAAATGTCATAAATTGAATCGTTATGTGGCAATCAAGGTATTGAAGCAGGAGTTCAGCGAAAACGCTAATTTTGTGTCCAAATTCCGGATTGAAGCACAGGCGGCAGCAGGTCTTATGCACCCCAACATTGTGAACGTGTATGATGTCGGGGAGGAAAACGGAATCTATTATATTGTCATGGAACTGGTGGAGGGAATTACTCTCAAAAAGTACATTGAGAAGAAAGCCAGATTATCCTATAAAGAGGCAGTCAGCATAGCCATTCAGGTGAGCATGGGAATTGAGGCTGCACACAATAATCATATTATTCACCGGGACATTAAGCCTCAGAATATCATTATCTCCAAGGACGGCAAGGTAAAGGTTACGGATTTCGGAATTGCCAAGGCAGCCACCAGCAACACCATTACCTCCAATGTCATGGGCTCGGTGCACTATACATCCCCGGAACAGGCAAGGGGTGGTTACAGTGATGAGAAGAGTGATATTTATTCTTTAGGAATCACCATGTTTGAGATGCTGACCGGACGTGTTCCTTTTAACGGGGAGACAACCGTGGCGATTGCCATTAAACATATACAGGAAGAGATGCCCTCTCCGAAGGAATTTGTGCCGGAGATACCTGCTTCCGTGGAAAGTATCGTGCTGAAATGCTGTCAGAAATCTCCTGACAGAAGATACCAGAATATGCAGGAACTGATTGCGGATTTAAAACAGTCCCTGATTAATCCAGATGAGGATTTTGTGGTACAGAAAGACCCCGACATGGAGGGCAGCACCCGAATGATTTCGGACGGAGATATGGCGCAGATTAAACGCCGCTCTTCCTCCTATCCGGAGAATCGGGTTTATGATTCCCATGACGACGGCATGCGCCTTCGCTCCGATACGGAGGAGTATTATGAAGGGGATGCGGACGAGGAGGACGATTACGACTATAATCCCAAGATGGAGAGAGTGACGACCATTCTTGCCGTGATTGCGGGAATTATTATATGTGTTATCATAATCGTACTTGCCATGAAAGTGTTTGGCGGATTCGGTGATTCGGAGGATCAGAAGAGTCCGATTCAGTCTTCCGAGGAAAGCACTTCCGGAGAAACACAGGATTATGTGAAAATGCCGGATGTAAAGGGAGTCAATGTAGAAGATGCGAAAAAATCACTGGAAGCGGTGGGGCTGGTTGCAGACATTACTTATGAAGAATCTGATTCCATCGACGAGGGTGTTGTTATGGAGTGCGGCGTGGAGCCGGGCACAGAGGTGCGGGCAGGCAGCACGGTAACGTTGAAAGTAAGCGCAGGTACTCAGGGTGTGGAAGTGCCGGAGGTTTCCGGAGTCACCTATGAGGAGGCAAATAACAGACTGACCGAGAGAGGATTTCTTACCAATAAGACAGAGGCTTACTCCGATACCATTGGTGCGGGAATTGTCATGTCCCAGATGCCGGTCAGCGGAACTAAGGCACCGAAGGGCAGTGTGATTACCGTGACCGTCAGTCTCGGAAAAGAGGAACAGAAGGTCAGAGTTCCCAATCTGATTGGACTGACGGAGCAGGACGGTACCGTGGAAGCGGTGGAACTGGGATTGCAGATTGGCAGTGTGTCCTATGTGTTCAGCTCGGATGTGCCGGAAGGACAGATATGCTACCAGAGTTATTCCCACGGTTCCTATGTGGATCCCGGAACCTCCATTGACATTAAGGTAAGTCAGGGAGCGGAAGCGGTTACCTATAAGTGTAATACCAATATCACGGCACCGACCACTACCGAGGCACCGGACTATGTGGCAGGCACGGAAGTCAATATTACGCTGGTAACGGATGACGGAAAAACGCTTTTGGATACCAAGACGAGCAGTTTCCCTCAGGCGGCAAATTATTACGGGCTGACTTCTGCCGGCGGAACCATTACCATGACTTATTCCGTCACGACGGGCGGTTCTACCACCACGGATCCGGAGACCGGAGAGACCGTGAATACACCGGGAACAACGGAAAGCCGTTCCTTTACGCGAAGAATTGATTTTGTACAAGAATAAAACCAGATACGGATGTAGGGAAGATGCAGGGGAAGATAATCAAAGGGATTGCAGGATTCTATTATGTGCATGTGAGCGGTGAGCCTGACGGAAAAGCAGGCACGCCGGGCACCGGATGCGTTTATGAGTGCAAGGCAAAGGGTGTATTTCGCAAGGACAACAGAAAACCGTTGGTCGGGGATAATGTGGTTCTGGACATGATTGACGAGGAGAAAAAACTGGGAAATATTAGGGAACTGCTGCCGAGGCACAGCGAACTGATACGTCCTGCGGTGGCAAATGTGGATCAGGCAGTGGTGATTTTTTCCATTGTGAAGCCGCAGCCCAATTTTAACCTTTTGGACCGTTTCCTTATTATGATGCAGCAGCAGGACATTCCGTGCATTATCTGTTTTAATAAACAGGATATGGATGATGAGGATGACGGGCAGACCTACGAGGAAATCTACGCACGCTGCGGTTACCGGACGCTGCGGGTGAGCGCAAAAGAGCAGCAGGGCATTGACAAGCTGAAAGAACTGCTGTCCGGGAAAACGACCACGGTTGCCGGACCAAGCGGTGTCGGCAAATCGTCTTTAGTGAACTGTCTGCAATCCGGTGTAGTTATGGAAACCGGACGCATCAGTGAAAAGATTGAAAGAGGACGGCACACCACCAGACACACGGAACTGATAGCGCTCGGCGAGGATTCCTATATTCTGGATACGCCGGGATTCAGCTCCCTCGGACTGTTTGATTTGGAAAAAGAGGATTTGGCTTCCTTTTATCCGGAATTTGCGGAATATGAAAAATATTGCCGGTTCGGAGGCTGTTCCCATATTGCGGAGCCGGTGTGCGGAGTGCGGGAAGCCGTGGAGGAAGGTCATATATCGAAAATGCGATATGACAATTACCGCCAGTTTTACGAGGAATTGAAAGCAAGAAAAAAATATTAGCAGTTTTTAAGTACCGTTGTCGGAACAATATTCCGGCGGCGGTATTTTTTGCATAGTGACAGTCAGGGAACTGCCGGTTGAAAGATATGTTCCAGTCTTTCAGCCAGCAGTTCCGCTGTCTCCGAATAATTGTCTGCCGACCAGTAGAGAAAGAAATTATAGAGGGAGCCGGAAAAAGCGGTGAGCGTGTAGGGGTCCGATACACCCTGCCATTCGGTCAGGATATATTGATTCAGCATTTCGAGAAACAGTATGCCGAAACCGCAGTGGTGCAGTCCGGCAAGAAATTCACGGTAAGTGTAAAGATAACTGAAATAATGCACCATGTGTTTTTTGTCATAGTAGATGCCTGCTTTGGGCAGATGTTCATCATTTTGTTTATATTTTTCAAACAATTCCCCTAATTCTTTTGCAAAAATATCCTCCTTGGAGGTGTAGTTTCGATAAAAAGCCATTCGGGAAACACCCGCACGGCTGCACAATTCAGATATGGTGATGGCTGTCAACGGCTTTTCATAGATAAGCCGGAGCAGTGCGGAAACGATGCACTCCTTGACGAAAAGATTACTTGAGCTCTTTGCTTTGCGTTCCATGTTACAAAAGTGTTCTCCTTGTCACAACTAAGATTGAATGATTGAAAAAGGCAATCTGTAATGTTACAATTTGTAACAATAAAATTATAAAACGGATTTGCCAAACAGGCAAGCATTGCATTTTTCGGGGAGGAAAAAGGGAATGAATCAAAAGGAAAAGATTGCAAAGGTAATCAGGATTATTTCCGTGCCGCCGGTGATGGTGACAACGCTGTTGCTCATATTGGCGGGACAGAGAGGAACTATTTTTCATAATGTGTGGGAGCTAATCATCACATTGTTTTTGCTGGGAGTGGTGCCCGTGTTGGCGTATCCATTACAAAAAGTCATCCCAAGTCTTGGGGATTCGGTGAGGGAAGGGCAGCGGGAACTTGCTTTTTTATTGAATTTTGTCAGTTATACGGCAGTATTTCTGTGGGCAGTGCTGGCAGAAGTTTCGTGGTCACTGGGGCTTATCTGTATGACTTATTTTCTATCTGTGGTATTGCTGCTTGTCTGCAATAAAATACTGCATTTTCGTGCCAGCGGTCACGCGTGCAGTGTCACCGGACCGCTTTTACTGCTGATTCGTTTTATCGGCTGGGAAACCATTATTCCCTGCGTGGCATTTGGGGCACTGGTGGTATGGTCTTCTCTGTATTTAAAGCGTCACACCAAAAAGGAACTGGCGGCGGGAGTGATGGCTTGCGTGATTGCTTTTGCAATTTCGGCGCTGACGTTTCATGTATGAGCAGTGTGGTGGAATAAAAATTGAAGTGGGGTAAAAGGGAATAGATACAACTTGACAATGAAAAATAGTTGTACTATCATCCAATTGGATGTAGGTACAACTATTAGAGAGGGTGCGACTGTCACGGGTGCAACCGTTGTAAGTACAAATATCGCAGGGACATCTATTGCAGGCATTTTTTCTAAGGCGGGAAATAATGCGGCGGAAAAATGTGTCGTACATATAAGAAGAAACGGAGAGGATTGGTATGGACGAAACCGGAAGAAAGATGACGAAGATTGCCAGAGAACTCAACAAATTTACCGTGCAGACCATGAAAGAGGATGGAATCGGCACGGCGGAATTTGATTTCATTCATCTGGTGCGGCACAATCCGGGCATTACCCAGACAGAGGTAAGGGAAAGTTTAAAGATTGACAAGGGCGCTGCGGCAAGACGTGCAGCCAGTCTGGAAAGCAAGGGGTATCTGATACGGGAGCCGAATCCAAAGGATGGGCGGAGCCAGTTGTTATATGCAACAGATAAGGCAGAAAGCCTGAAAAATTCAAAGGCGCAGATTGAATCCATATTTTATGAATGGCTGCTATCCGAACTGCCGGAGGAAGAAAAAAACAGCTTCTGTAAGACCTTGGACACGTTATATTGGAAATCCAAAAGGCAGAGACAGGCGGGCTTCCCGGATGTGGCACGTCTGGTGGAGGAAAAGATAGGAGGCGGGGCAGATGAATGACAATTCTTTTCGACCAAATAGGGTCGGTTCTTATTTTAAGGCAGAATGGGCAGTGCTGCTTGCCGTAACAGTGTCGGGACTCCTTTACAATCTTGGACTTCTGGCGGGTCCATGGTTTGAGGGACAGATGGCGGGATGCCTGATTTCGGTTTTGCGTGGCGAAAAGGAATTCCCGGATATGTTTCTACTGGTGCTTTGTTATGTGGCGGTGATTGCTGTCGTGCAAATATCCCGGTATATTAAACGGTTTTATGTCAGACGATTTGCCAACAATGTAAACCGTCGTATGAAGCGGATTCTTTACAGAAATCTGGTTCGCAAAAGCAAAGCAGAGCTGGAGGAAGAGGGTGCCGGAAATGTGATGACAAAGGCAATTCTGGATGTGGACGACTGTGCGGAGGGCATGCGAAAATTCACCACAGAGATTTTCGATACCGGTGTGGCTTTGGCGGCATATATCGGTATGCTGTTGTGGTATGACTGGCGGCTTGCGCTGCTTTCCATGATATTTCCGCCCATTTCCTATCTGCTGGCGGAGAAGATGAAAGTGCTCGTCCAGCGGACAGGGGCGCGTTATAAGGAACAGTCGGGCGTTTTGAGCGCAGCAACGATGGACAGGGCGGCAAACGGAATTACCTATCGTGTGTTTGGCTGTGACGAACGCAGGCAGCAGGCGTATGAAAAAAATCTTTCCGATTATGAAACCGCTGCGGTGAAAGCCAATATCTGGAGTACGGCAATGCCGCCTGTTTACCGGGTGATTTCCATGGCGGGAGTGCTGTTGATTTTGTACTTCGGAGGCAGAAATGTGCTGGGGAGCGGTTGGAAATATTGGGATATTGCTGCATTTACCACGTTTTTATCCTGTTTTACCAAACTGGCGGTCAAATCCTCCAGCGCCGCAAAGCTGTTCAATGCGGTCCACAAGGCACAGGTGTCATGGAAACGGATTCGTCCGCTGTTAAATGCAGAGGCGGAGAGCGTGGAAGAAAAAACGGCTTCTTCCGATAAACTGGAAGTGAAACATTTAAGTTTTGCTTATCCGGACGGGAAAAAAATATTTGAGGATTTGTCCTTTACAGCCTCACCCGGTCAGATAATCGGCATTACGGGTCCGGTGGCATGCGGAAAATCTACGTTGGGCAAAACCTTTTTGTGTGAGTATCCTTATGACGGGGATATTGTATTTGCCGGAAAAGAGCTGCAGAAGGCGGAGCCTTGTGAGAGAACCGGAATTGTAGGCTATCTTGGGCATGATCCGGAACTGTTTAATGACAGTGTGGAAAACAATATCCTTTTGGGAGAAAAAAAGGATGCGTGGGAATATCTGAGGGCGGTCTGCTTAGACGGGGAAGTTGCCTCCATGGAGAAAGGCACAAATACGTTGGTCGGCAACGGCGGTGTCCGTCTCTCCGGCGGGCAGGCGCAAAGGCTGGCACTGGCAAGAACACTTTGCCATAAGAAGCCGGTTCTGATACTGGATGATCCGTTCTCCGCACTGGACAGAAGCACGGAGAAGCCGGTTTTTGAACATTTGAAATCACTGGCGGCGGACAGCATTGTTCTCTTGATTTCACACAGATTGTACCTGTTCCCGCAGATGGACAAGGTAATCTGGATGGACAAGGGACGTGCCGTGGTGGAGAGCCACGAGGAACTGATAAAGGATGTTCCGGAGTATGCGGAACTTTTTAAAGAGCAGGGAGGTGCAGCGGATGAAACGGGTCATTTTTCAAACACTGAGAGAGCATAAATGGCTGTCTCTCGGCATTGTGTGCACGGTTTGCGGTGCGGTGCTTGCAGCGCTACTGCCGCCGCTTATTCTGGCAAATATCATAGATACCCTGACACAGGGAAAAACAGTTTCCTTTCTTTTTATACTGCTCTATTTTGGAATGCTGGCGCTGACGGGATTTTTGGAATCTGCCAGAGAGGGACTTTTGACGGTGCTGGGACAAAAAATCACCCATGCCCTGCGAAGCGGGCTGATGGCAAAATTTGTACGCCTGACAGCGGATGATATGAACCGGCAGGAGCCGGGGGCGCTGGTATCCCGGTTTGTGGGAGATGTGGACACGGTAGAGAATCTTTTTACCTCCGGCATTATCAGCATGTTTGCGGATGCCTGTAAAATTATCAGTATTCTGGTGGTTATCTGGTTCCAAAACAGGGGACTTACGCTGGTACTTCTGGTGCTTTTGCCGTTTTTGTTCTGGTTCACCAGACATGTGCAGAAAAATATGCTGACAGCACAGCTGGAAAACCGAATTGCAGTGAGCCGCGCCTCCGGGCATGTTCCGGAAACACTGCACAATATCCGGACAATTCATTGCCTCGGAAAAGAGAAGTACATGGAAACAAGATATGACGAATACATTGGCGAAAGTTATCGTGCCATGGAAAAAACCAACTTTTATGATGCGGTGTATTCACCGGTGATATTGATACTGAATGCCGTAGTTGTGGCGGTGGTGATGTTGCTTTCGGCATCCGGAAACCATACGGTTCTGACTTTGTTCGGAATGACTGCGGGTACTGCCGTTGCGGTTATGAACTATATTTCTCAGATTTTTTCGCCTGTGGAAAGTCTTGGAATGGAAATCCAGAACATACAGTCTGCCGTTGCGGGAATCCGGCGAATCAATGAATTTCTGGCACTGCCGGAGTTGGAAAAAAAGCAGAAGGCAACGGTATCTGACCTGCAGAAGCTGCCAAAAGCGACAGCACCTGAGAAGGAGAATGGACAGGAGACAGCGCCGGCTCCCTTCGTGGAGTTTCAAAATGTTACGTTTGGGTATGATGACCATGTGGTTTTGAACCATCTCAGTTTTGCGGTGCAAAATGGAGAGCAGGTGACACTTTCCGGGCGTACCGGGGCAGGCAAAAGCACAATTTTAAAGCTGCTTTTGGGACTTTATGAACCGCAGAGCGGCAAGGTGCTGATTCAGGGCGTTTCGGCAGAGGACATTCCAAAAGAGGAAAGAAGAAAACTGTTTGGTTATGTGGAGCAATCTTTTCACATGGTTCCGGGAACGGTGAAAGACCAGATTACCTTGTTTGACGAAAACATTTCCATGGAACATGTAAAGGCAGCCGCGGCGTTGACCGGACTGGAGGAAACGATAGAAAATCTGGAGCACGGGTATGACACGATTTGCACGCCGGAATTGTTTTCTCAGGGACAGTGGCAGCTTTTGTCCATTGCCCGTGCGGCGGTAGCAGAGCCGAAGCTGCTGCTTTTGGATGAGATTACAGCCAATCTGGATGCTGAGACGGAAAAAGCGGTATTGCAGGCGCTGAAACGTGTTTCCACAGACAGAACCGTGATTTCCATTTCCCACAGAGTGACGGCGGAAACCGGAAGAGTGATAAGTATTGCGCCCAATGGCGGGGACTGCTGAAAGCAGTCCCACCGTTAAACTGTCAAACTTAATTTTTGTTGAAGTAAATGGAAAGCAGTAGATGGAAAAGCGGAAGTGGGAAGCTGTAAATAGAAAGTAATAAATGTAAAATGTGAATGTTAAGTTGCAGGCAGAAAAGTGAAAATAGAAAGCTGCAGGCGGAAAAGTGGAAAATGTAAAGTAGCAGATGGAAAAGGTGAAATATAAAGTAGTAAATGGAAGATGTAGCAGATGGGAAAAGAAAAATTGAAGAAATCAAAATTGCGAAATAGAATGTTTTCTAGCGGAGGGGTCTATGGAAAATATTTCATAATTTGTTTCCACTTTAACAGTAGATTCCAAAGAATATAGCATATATCGGAAAGCGTTTTGGAGCTATACAGAAAAAGTATGATTTTGTATCCACTTTTGAACCGGAAAAGGGGAGAAGAAATCATACTTTTTCTGTATAGACCGCTGGTAAGCATGAAATGACCGGAAAAGACCGGAAAAGACAAGAAAATAGGCTGACTGTCCATGAGAAAGTGGAACCAAAATAGCAGAAACTGTGTATAGACCTCCGGCACCTAAAAAGATGTAACAAGTCCGGTAAAAGGGGAGAGGGTTCAAAATTATAGATTATAAAGAAATAATGGATGACATAATTGAAACTAGGGAAAAAGAAAAGAAGGAAGAGCTACGGATATGGCAGACAAGTAAAAGGTGGATGAATATTTCGTAAATTTTTTGTTGAAGAAAGCAAAACTCCCTCAAATTTTGTGAAATGTCAAACCATATAATATGTTTTTGCAGCTTGACATTGATTTGAACCGTAACGTATAATGTACGCATACCCCTAATGGTATGGAGGATAGTGTGATGAAACAGTGTATGGATTCAGATAACCTGCATCGCAGGCTGAAAAAAATTATCGGTCAGGTTCAGGCAATAGACAGAATGGTGGATGAGGATGTCCCCTGTGAGGATGTTCTGTCCCAGATAAATGCAGCAAAGTCGGCACTGCATAAGTGTGGACAGGTAGTGCTGGAGGGACATATCAGGCACTGTGTCAAGGACGGAATTGAGCACGGGGATGCGGACAAAACCATTGAGGATTTTACCAAAGCGGTAGAACGCTTTGCCAATATGGGTTAATAGAGAGCAGGATGATGCAGAGCAGTCGGAGAAATTCGGCTGCTCTTTTCTTGTTTTTTATGCTCCTAATGTCATATATTTACAAGTTGACAACCCATACCCCTATAGGTATAATAAAACCATACCAATAGGGGTATGGAAAGGATTCAGAAGAGAATGCAGAAGTGGATGGAAAAACTGGAACATCTGTTGGAAATCGGTGGAACAAAAAAGGATATTGCATTGCTGTGTATTTCGGGAGTGGCATTGCTTTTCAGTCTGTTTCATGTGGTGCCGCTACCCTTTGATATTGCATGGGTGGCAATCATTCTGTGTGGTGTTCCTATTGTTTTAGAGGCGGTAATCGGTCTTGTCACGGCATTTGACATTAAGGCGGATGTTTTGGTTTCGCTGGCTCTGATTGCTTCTGTCTGTATCGGAAAGGATTTTGCAGCCGGAGAGGTTGCTTTTATTATGCAGATAGGAGCCCTGCTGGAGGATTTGACAGTTGCGAAAGCACGGGCGGGAATAGAAAGGCTGGTACATTTGACCCCGCAAACCGCAAGAGTTTTGAAGGAGGGGGAAGAGAAGATTATCCCCGCAAGTCAGGTATGCGTGGGAGATATTCTCAGAGTGCTTCCCGGTGAAGGCGTGCCGGTGGACGGAGTCATTCTTTCCGGACAGATTATCCGTGCAGTCACCATATTGGTTGTGTTCTGCCCATGCGCGCTGGTGCTCGCAACACCGACGGCAATTATGGCGGCTATCGGAAATGCCACAAAGCACGGATTTCTTGTGAGAGAAGGAGATGCACTGGAACGACTGGCTAAAGTGGGAGTGATTGCCTTTGACAAGACAGGAACGCTTACCTACGGAATTCCTAAGGTGGTGGCAGTAAAGAGTATATGCGGGAAATATTGCGGAAAGTCTGGGGATTTCAGAAGTTCATGCCGGATGTCTGCCCAAGGACAAGCTGGATTACATTGACAGTTGTCAAAAAGCGGGCAGACCGGTCTGCATGATGGGGGACGGAATCAATGACGCCCCGGCACTGAAAAAGGCAACGGTGGGAATTGCCATGGGCGGTATCGGAAGTGATATTGCGGTGGATGCGGCGGATATTGCGTTAGTGGATGATGAGGTAAAGGAACTGCCTCATTTGATAGCTCTGTCCAAACGGATGATGACAACCATTAAGCTGAATCTGACTTTTTCCATGTCGCTTAATTTTCTGGCGATTACCCTTGCCATTATCGGAACGCTGAATCCGGTGGAGGGTGCACTGGTTCATAATGCGGGTTCAGTGCTTGTCATTATCAACTCGGCGCTGTTACTCAAATGGAAAAGGAAGTAATAATCAGGTAGATGAAAGGGATGTATCTTTGCGGGAACATTGCAGGATACTTCTTTTTTTGTTATAATGCAGTGCAGAAAAGGATGGATAAAGGATATGAGGCATAAGAAAATGTTTATTATCGGAATCGTGTTTGTCGTGGCGGCTGTTTTGGGCGCAGGGGCGATATGGCTTTGGGTGTCGCAGAAAAACATGAGTACGGTGACAGACAATGTTTTAGAGGGAACAACCGTATCCGCAGGGAATGCTACAGCCGGGGAAGAGACTTTGTCTGACATCGGTGCGGTTGTAGCAGCAGTCGGTTCAGAGAAAGACACCACCGGAGATGAAGGTGCTCCCGAAGAGGGAATCACAGGGGAAAGTGTTGCATCCGAAAAAAATGCAGTGGGAGCAAACACCGTCGCGGCGGAAGCTGCAGTCTCCCAGACTGCTGATGCTACAACGGAGGCAGCCCCCACGGAGAAAACCACGGCCCCCCGCATCCCGGTGAAAGGAATCTATGTGACAGGGCCTACCGCGGGCAGTCAGGCAATGGATAAACTGCTAACCTTGGTGGACGAGACGGAATTAAATACGATGGTTATCGACGTCAAGAATGACGAAGGACAGATTACCTATCAGATGGATGCAAAAGCTGTACAGGAGCTGGGAGCCTGTACGGCTTATATCACGGATATGGATGCGCTGATGGCAAAATTAAAAGAGCATAATGTGTATACCATTGCCCGAATTATTTGTTTTAAAGACCCTTGTCTGGCACAGGGGCGTCCGGAACTGGCATTAAAGAAACCGGACGGAACGCCTGTGACGGATGCTTACGGACTGGCATGGGTGAATCCCTGTAAGACAGAGGTTTGGGAGTATCTCACGGAGGTGGCGCTGGCGGCTGCAGCGGACGGATTTGACGAAATCCAGTACGACTACGTGAGATTCCCCATCGGAAAAGATGCGGATGCCGCCGATTACGGAGTGCCAATGGAGAGCGACACCAAGCAAAAAACCATAACCGGATTTTTGACCTATGCGGCGGAAAAACTGCACGATAAAGATATTGTGCTGACGGCGGACGTATTTGGAACCATTATCGGAAATGACGAGGACGCCGGACGCGTGGGACAGGATTACCGCATTTTGGGAGAAACGGTGGACGTCCTGTGTCCTATGGTGTACCCCTCCCATTATGGAAACGGTGTGTTCGGATATAATGTGCCGGATGCGGAGCCTTACGGAACGGTCTATGAGGCACTAAAAGATTCCGTGGAGGCGCTGGAGCCTTGCAAGGAGCAGGAGCGTGCCGTGGTCAGACCATGGCTGCAGGCGTTTACTGCCACATGGGTGGACGGGCATATCAGCTACGGCGGAGAACAAATCAGACAGCAGATACAGGCTGTTTATGACGCAGGTTATGAGGAATGGATTTTGTGGAACGCCGCAAACCGCTATTCTGCGGACGGTCTTTTGACGGAACAGGAGTAAATTCATGCAATATAGAAAACCGGAGTATTACGATACCTTCCGCTGTGCCGCAGGGCAATGCCCGGATACCTGCTGCGCCGGATGGCAGATTGCCATCGATGAGGATTCGCTGGAAAAATACGGTGCGCTTAAGGGGACTTTCCGCAACCGGCTTGTCAACGGAATCGACTGGATGGAGGGCTGTTTTTTTCAATACAAGGGCAAGTGCAGTCTTTTGAATGATGAAAAATTATGTGATTTGGTGATAGAGTGCGGAGAGGATTTTCTGTGTGAAACCTGTGCGCAGTATCCCCGCCATGTGGAGGAATTTAAAGGTGTGCGGGAGTGGACGCTTTCTTTGTCCTGTCCGGTGGCGGCGCAGATGATACTGGAGCAGGAAAAAAAGGTGCGCATCTTGGAGGAAACGGATGATTCAGAGGACCCGTTTCTGGAGGAATTTGAAGAGTTTGACGATGAACTGATGAATTGGCTGGAAACGGCGAGAGCGGAACTTTTGAAAAGAGCGCAGGACAGGACAAAGCCAGTAGAGGAGCGCATGGCATCGATTCTGGAACTGGCTCAGAAAATGCAGGATGAGCGGGATGCGGGGGGATGCGGAGACGTTTTTCATGCGGAAAATTCCAAAGCGGAGCAGGAGTGGGAACAACAGAGGGAACGCTCACAAGGGCATGAATTGGTGTGCCGTGTTGAGAAAAGGAAAGAACAGGAGAACGATGTGCCGGAAAGTGAGGTATGGGAGCAGGCACGATTTACACATCTGCAGCACCAGTTTGCCATATTTGACAAGCTCATGTGTCTGCGGGACGAGTGGCAGCAGATAACGGAGAGTGCGGCGAAGGAACTGTTTCGGGATTATGGGACTTACAGCCGGATTCGCAAGGAATTTCAAAAAGCATATGCCTCCGGCACAGAACAGTATGCAATCTGGGAAAACATGCGGGAGAATTTACTGGTATTTTTCCTCTTTACCTATTTTTGCGGGGCGGTCTACGACGATTGCGTGTACAGCAAAGCGGCGCTCAGTGTTTTTTCCGTAATATTTGTCAGTGAATTTGTAATGTGCAGGTGGTATCTTGCCGATAACTATATTGATAAGCAGGAGTTTGTCAATATGGCGTACCGGTATGCCAGAGAGATAGAACATTCCGATTATAATTTAGACACGTTGGAAGAATGGCTGATGGAGAATCCCATCAACCTGTGAGGAACAGAGATTGAAAATTGTTAAGGCAGTCATAAACGGAATACTTGTGATATTGATACTGATGTGTGCATTTGTGCTTGTGTGTGCGTTCAACCCTTCGTTGACGAATACGCTTAAGGAAAAAGTGGCGGCAAACAGCACGACGGAATCCGACTCTGCGCAGAGTTCACAGAAGCCTCAGAATAAGGACACCGGATATGTGGCGCCTTCTCAGGACGAGGTGGCATCACCGGAGGCAGTGCAGGGCAGAAACGGTTATCAGCCCATTGCAGAGAACGGTGAGCAGATTGCCGATGAGGACGCACAGATTCTTCAGGGGGAATTACAGCCCGGAGAAATCGGTGAGGAATACAGTTTTGACGGGGAAATGTATCCCTATTACAATATGCTGGACGGAACGCTGCAGACTCTGTACCGGCAGATTTATGCCAATTCACTGAATCTGAACGCGTCTTTTGCACCGGTGACGGACGTAACCGTGGAGCAGGCGACCAAGACTTTTGAGGCAGTGTACAACGACCACCCGGAGCTTTTCTGGCTGGACAGCGGATATTCCTGTAAGTATCTGAGAAGCGGCAAATGTATTGAAATCACCATTGCATACAATGCGACGAGTACGAGACTGGATGCGGCAAAGGCGGAATTTGATTCCGAAGCACAGGCAATTCTTGTGGGTGCCGGCAATCTTGGCACGGATTCCGAGAAGGAAAAGTATGTCCATGACGCCCTGATGCAGCAGGTGGAATACGACACCTCTGCGGCCATGAATCAGAGTGCCTACAGTGCGATGGTGAACGGAAAAAGTGTCTGCGCCGGATATGCGAGGGCATTTCAGTACCTTATGATGAAGCTGGGTGTTCCCTGTTATTACTGTACCGGTTATTCCGGAGAAAATCATGCGTGGAATATCATTAAAATTGACGGAAAATATTACAACGTGGATGTGACTTGGGACGATACGGACCCGTCCACCTACGATTACTACAATAAATCGGACAGAGAGTATGCGAATACCCATATGCGTACAAGTCTTTCCGTTTATCTGCCTGCCTGCACGGACGACAACAGTGCGGATAACGGTATGGGAAACAACACGAATAATGGTGCGGTGGAAATTGTGAATCCGGACGACGGGACGCCCACAGAGAGTTCCGACAGTCTGATTAACGACAATCCGCAAAAACCGCTCACATGGTCGGACTATGTTGCCGAAAATAATGGCACGGGCAGTCAGGATGAAACACAGGATTCTTCGCTTGAGAGAGCAGGTCTGACCGCGGATATGGTCATGAACACTTTGGACGAGTATTACGCAGACTGTCTGGAACAAATGAAAAAAGCGGGAACCGGTCAACAACAGTTTGTCAACGTGATTCCTGCTTCCTTATGGCCTACTGTGGAAAAAGTATACAGCGACGGCAGTTATTGGAACGGCTATGTAAATGCTGCATTGAAAGAACTGGGAATGCAGAACTTTGCGATACAGTTACAGGCAGAAAGATTGGACGGCGGGTACTACCGCCTGTACCACAATATTTCTACTTGGCAGCAATAAATTTTTTGATAGCCTCAAAACTTTCCTTGCTGATATCATGCTCGATACGACAGGCGTCCTCAACGGCAATCTGTTTGTCAACCCCTAAACGCTCCAGCCATGAGGACAGCACTTCGTGCCGCTCGTAAATCATTTCCGCAATTTCACGACCGGAATCGGTGAGGTAAATAAATCCCTCGCTGGTTACGGTTATCTGGTTTTTCTCCCGCAGATTTTTCATGGCGACACTGACGCTGGATTTTTTAAAACCCAGCTCGGTTGCAATATCCACGGAGCGAACCACGGGGCGTGTCTTGCTCAATACAAGAATGGTTTCTAAATAGTTTTCTGCAGATTCATTTACCTTCATCGTAATAACAGCCTTTCTGAATATATCTATTTTACATTCCTATTATTGGAAAATTTGTACTATTTCCAGTATAGCACAAACAGCCATAATTTTCTATCTTTTTATATCCACAGTTTTTGCAAAAAAATCCTCAATAAGTGTGATACATTTTTGCACGTTCTGGGGCAAATATCCTGTCCGCCAGCCGAGATAGACATATCTTTTTAAAGGAAAATCAATTACCGGGCGCAAGGCAAGCATCCCTTCTGCAAAATCAATTCCCCAGGTCTTTTCCGGAATAAAGGCGATTCCTAAATTCCGGCACAGCATGCGTCTTAAAATATCGGGATTGTCCAACTGGATTGCATGGGATAACCGGATTTCCTTTGTTCTGCATTGTTCTTCCAGTATTTGCTGTAAAGACCACGAAGAATTCAAACATATAAAATCTTCGTTTACTAAATCGGTCAGGAAAATCTCTTTTTTCTGAAGGAGTGGATGACCTTTAGGAAGCGCTAACAGAATTTGTTCTTCCAGCAAAAGCCGAGTGTCTGCTTTTTTCGATAATTCGGAGGAGGCGTAAAGCTGAATATCCGCCTCTGCGTCCACCGGAATATCGGGACTACGCTGCGAGACGCCAAGCTGCACATCCGGGAGGGATTTTTTTAAGTAGGAAGTAATCTCCGGCAAATACAGGGAGGCGCACTGCATATCCAGTTTTACGGTGTTTTGATATTTCTGATTCCGTTCGGCTATCTGCGTAAGCATGCTTGTATAGTCCTGAGTCAGTTTTTCTGCAAATACCAAAAAAATTTCCCCGTTTCCATTGAGACGGATATTCCTTCCCGTGCGGTCAAACAGGGGATACCCCAATTCCTTTTCGAGATGTTGTATGGTCTGGCTTAAGGAGGACTGGGAAATAAACAAAAGCTGCGCCGACTGCGAAATGTTCTGTTTTTGTGTCACGAAAACTTTTTTTCAAAAACCCTATTGGACATTTTGCGGCGGCATTCTCCAATCCGGGATTTTTCGGGATTCCGCTCATTGCGGCTACGTTGGGGGCAGATAGTGTTTTTTATATTGCCCCTTTCATTGCCTGCCTGAATCTTTTATAATGGACATATGGAGTAGCGGTATTAAAGAATGAGAGGGTAAAACCGGATTTCCTGAAAATAATGAAATCACCGTTTATGGTGAGTTTTATTTGGGGAATGATTCTGTTTTTGACTTCTGTTCCGGTACCGGATGTGCTTGAGTCGGTGATTTCGACCTGCGCCGGTTTAAATACGCCGGTTGCAATGATAGTATTGGGTATTTATCTTGCAAAGGTAAATGTATTTTCCATGATAAAGTAAAAGGAGTTTTACCAAATCTCTTTTGTGCGGCAGCGTGCCCTGTTGGCTCCAATGTGGCGGTGTATGCGCAATTACATAGAAAAAATTATCTTTACGCAGTGCAGACGGTAGTGCTGTCAACACTCCTTTCTATGGTAACGATACCCCTGTGGTGTTTTATGCTTCAGTATATCTGGTAAAGATTGAAAAATAAAATTTTTCAATCACGAGATTTGTGTCTGCGCGCACTTGACACAAACTCGCTATGCGCAAAGAACGTGCGCAGAAATGTGGAAAAAATGAAAAAGGAGAAACGGAATATGGAAAAAGAAGCGTGGCGACTGGAAAAAGAACAAATGGTGAGGGATTTTCATGTGAAAAACAAGAGTGCGGTAAAGGGACAGATTGTGTTTACCGGTTCTTCCCTGATGGAAATGTTCCCGATTGAGGAATGGGTAAAGGAGAGCGGACCTGATGCTCCGATTATATATAACCGCGGAGTGGGAGGTTATCGCACTACGGACCTGTTGCCTATTCTGGATGCCTGCGTGTTTGAATTAAAACCGCGCAAGGTGTTTATCAATATCGGAACCAATGATTTGAGCGACAGCAGTATTCCCTTGGAGACTGTCATGGAAAACTATGACAAAATTATCACACAGATAGAAGAGAAACTGCCCGGAATAGTAATCTATATGATGGCATACTACCCAATCAATTACGAGGCGGCTGCGGAAGAAATGAAGCCCTGTCTGTTAATCCGTACAAACGAAAAAATAAACAGGGCAAATGAACTTGTGGCCGGACTTGCTGAAAAACACAATCAGCGTTTTATCAATGTCAACGCACCGCTTACGGATACTCAGGGACGTTTGAAAGCAGAGTATACCATTGAAGGCATGCACATCCGTCCGGAAGGTTATCGTGCGATTTTTGACGATGTAATGAAATATGTGATGGAATAAAGAAGTGATACCGCAGACAAAAAAATAAAATTTTGTTGTTTTTCCAACATACAGAATTTGAAACTTCCTCTATACTGAGCCCATGACAGAGCAAAAAGGAGGAAGCTATGGAAAATAAAATGTTTTGTTATCAGTGTCAGGAGGCGGCAAACTGCAGTGGATGTACACAGAGCGGAGTCTGCGGAAAGACACCGGATGTGGCGGCAATGCAGGATTTACTGGTGTATGTGACAAAGGGACTTTCCGCAGTCACCACGAGACTGCGCAGTGAGGGCGGCGAGGTTTCACCCAAGGTCAATCAACTTATTACGATGAATCTGTTCACCACCATTACCAATGCCAATTTTGACAAAGAGGCAATCGTAGCGCGCATTAAAGTAACCCTTGCACAGAAAGAGGAACTTTTAAAAAAGATAAAAACAAAAGAACTGCTTCCGGAGGCGGCATTGTGGACGGGAACAGAAGTGGAGTTTGAAAAGAAAGCAAAAACAGTCGGAGTACTTGCTATGGAGAATGAGGACATTCGCAGTCTCAGGGAACTGATTACCTATGGACTGAAAGGTCTGTCCGCATACAGCAGACATGCCAATGTGCTCCATTATTCGGATGAAAAGATAGACGCATTTTTGCAGAGTGCGCTGGCTAAGTTACTGGATGATGCGCTTACGGCGGATGAACTGCTTGCCCTTGCCATGGAAACGGGACATTACGGTGTGGACGGAATGGCACTTTTGGATAAGGCTAATACGGAATCCTTCGGGCACCCGGAAGTCACCAAGGTAAAAATCGGTGTGGGAAACCGCCCCGGTATTCTGATTTCCGGACATGATTTGAAGGATTTGGAAATGCTGTTAGAACAGTCAGAGGGACAGGGGGTTGATATTTACACCCACTCCGAAATGCTCCCGGCACACTATTATCCTGCATTTAAGAAGTACAGTCATTTCGCGGGAAATTACGGAAATGCGTGGTGGAAGCAGAGAGAGGAATTTGAAAAGTTTAACGGCCCCATTGTGATGACCACCAACTGTATCGTTCCGCCCACAGACAGTTACAGGGAGCGTATGTTTACCACCGGAGCCACCGGATTTGCGGGAGTGAAGCACATTCCGGGTGAGGACGGAGAGACAAAAGACTTTGCCGAGGTGATTGAGCTGGCGAAACGTTGTGCGCCGCCCACGGAACTGGAGCAGGGAGAAATCGTCGGCGGATTTGCCCACAATCAGGTTTTTGCGCTGGCGGACAAAGTGGTGGACGCCGTAAAAACAGGTGCTATCCGCAAATTTGTCGTTATGGCGGGCTGTGACGGACGTGCGGGAAGCAGAAATTACTATACGGATTTTGCAAAAGCGCTCCCCAAGGACGCAGTGATTCTGACGGCGGGCTGTGCAAAATACAAGTATAACAAGCTCAATCTGGGAGAAAGCGGCGGGATTCCCCGCGTACTGGATGCGGGACAGTGTAACGACTCCTATTCGCTTGTAGTGATTGCGCTGAAATTGAAAGAAATTTTCGGGTTGGAGGATATTAACGAGCTCCCCATTGTGTACAATATCGCATGGTACGAGCAGAAGGCGGTTATCGTACTGCTGTCCCTTCTGTATCTGGGAGTGAAAAACATTCACCTTGGCCCCACGCTGCCGGCATTTTTGTCCCCCAATGTGGCAAATATTCTGGTGAAGCAGTTTGGCATTGCCGGAATCGGAACGGTGGAAGAGGACAGGAAGCTGTTTTTGGGAGAATAGTGTTGACATTTTTACAAGGTTAGTTTATACTAACACATAGATAAAGATAACATCAGAAATCAAAGGAGGCAGACAGTATGGCAACGGTTATTGTTGGAGGTGTACTTTTGCTGGTAGTGGCTCTGATAGTCAGAAGTATGATAAAAGATAAAAAGAGTGGAAAGTCAATACAGTGTGGCGGAGACTGTAAGCATTGCGGCGGTCATTGCCATTAAATCACAAATGTACAAAAGCGAAAGCGCCGTGGATTTTGAATGAAATCCATGGCGCTTTTGTCTCTTTTAATATTTCTTCCAGCAGGAAGGAACCAACAGAATCAGCATGGGGAACAGTTCCAGACGACCCGCCAGCATATCAAACATCAGCACACATTTGGAAAAAGAACTGAAAATGGAAAAGTTCTGGGTGGGGCCGGTCAGTTCCAGTCCGGGACCGATATTGTTCAGCATGGAAACCACGCTGGTAAAGTTTGTTGTAAAATCATACTCGTTGATACTGATTAACAGGAAGGAAACTACGAGTATGACAAAGTATACACTGATAAATACATTGGTGGAGCGCATGGTCTCATGGGAAATCACATGACCGTCCATGCGTATTTTTTTAACCATCCTGGGGTGAATCATCATCTGCAGCTCTTTCTTGATGGCTTTCAGAAGAATGATAATACGTGACACCTTAATGCCGCCTCCGGTACTGCCGGAGCAGGCGCCGATAAACATCAACAGCACAAGAATGGTTTTGGACAACTGCGGCCATGTGTCAAAGTCAGTGGTGGAAAATCCGGTGGTAGTGATAATGGAGCCGACCTGAAAGAAGGAATGTCTGAGCGTTTCGCCCAGAGAGGCATACATGGGGCGGATATTCCATGCAATGGTGCACGCACTGACAAGGATAATCAGGAGATACAAACGCACCTCCTCTATGGAAAATGCTTCCTTAAACTGCTTGTGCAACAGGCAGAAATAGGCGGTGTAATTGATGCCGCTTACAATCATCAGTCCGGTTACCACATTCTGAATCAGCGGGGAGTAGCCTGCTATGCTGTCGTTTCGGATGCCGAAGCCACCGGTACCGACGGAACCAAACGTGGTGGCAAAGGAATCAAAAAGGGGCATGCCGCAGATACAAAGTATGATAATGCCCGCAATGGTAATGCCAATATATAACTGGTAGAGAATCTTTGCGGTGTCCTTCACTCTTGGCAGCAGTTTGCTGACTGAGGGACCAGGGCTTTCCGCACGCATCAGATTCATGGTGGAGCCGCCCATCATGGGAAGAATTGCCATAATCAAGACGAACACGCCCATACCGCCAATCCAGTGCGTAAAACTTCGCCAGAACATACCGGCATGGGAGAGAGCCTCCACATCCGCCAAAATACTGGCTCCGGTGGTGGTAAAACCGGAGATGGTTTCAAACAAAGCATCAATATAATTGGGAATATCCCCACAGAGAACAAAAGGGATTGCCCCGAAAATACTCATGATAATCCAACTGAGGGACACGGCGGCAAAACCCTCCCTTACATACAGCTCGGCATGACCGGGGCGTTTGCGGCGAAGCAGGGTGCCGAGGGCAACGCAGATAAGTGCGGTTACGCCGTAGGCGATGGTTTCGTTAAATTCTCCGTACAAAATTCCAACCAGTGCCGGAAGAAGTAAAAAGATGGATTCAAATTGTAAAACACAGCCGATGATAAAGCGTATGATTCCATAATTCATGGCTTAACCCTCCAGAATATCCCTGATGTCATTCAGCCTGGAATGCGTCAGTACCACGACAACAGAGTCGCCTACCTGCAAGGTATCCTGTCCGCCGGGAATGATTACCTGCCCGCCACGGTTGATACAGCAGATAAGGATATTTTTGCGGATACGCAGTTTTTCCAGCGGAGTATCCGTCACCTCTGACGGCTCCATAATGGAAAACTCCAGTGCTTCGGCACGTCCGTCCTCCAGTTTGTACAGGTTCTCCACGTTACTGTTCAGGGACTCGTTCATGGAACGGGCATACTTGATAATGACATCCGCTGTCAGCAGTCTGGGATAAGTAATGCTGTCCAAATTCAAATCATTCAAAACGCCGCTGAAATTAATGCGGTTGATTTTGGTGACAATCTTGGCATGGGAGGTTCTTTTTGCAAAGAGGGAGAGGAGAATATTTTCCTCATCCAGTCCGGTCAGGGCTGCAAAGCCATCCACGGAGGCAATGCCCTCCTGCAGCAAAAGCCGCTGTTCCGTACCATCTCCGCAGATAATGGTTGCCTTGGGCAAAAGTTCGCTCAAGTGCTCGCATCTTTCAGGGTCCTGATCGATAATCTTTGTCTCGATACCGACGGAGAGCAGGCGTTTTGCCAGATAGTACGCAATGGTGCCGCCGCCCACAATCATGGCGGTGTGAACTCTGCCGGTACCAATCTTTATTTTGCGGAAAAATTCACTTGCCTTGGGCGGTGTGGAAACGATGGCAACCACGTCTCCCTCGCGAAAGACAAAATCACCTCTGGGAATAATGATTTCCTCCCCTCTGGTGACAATACATACTAACACGTCGCACTTTAAGGTAGTGCGGATGTGAATCAGCTCGTAATTATTTAACAGACATTCCTTTGTGACGCGGAAGTGCAAAAGCTCAATGCGTCCCTTGGAAAAGGTGTCTATTTTTACGGCGGAAGGAAACTGGAAAATTCTTGCAATCTCGGAAGCGGAAGTAAGTTCCGGATTGATAATCATGGCAAGTCCCAGCTCTTCCCGAAGGAAAGGGATTTCGCTGTTATAAATGGGATTGCGGACGCGGGCAATGGTCTTGCAGTGACCGGTCTTTTTGGCAATGACGCAGCACAGCAGGTTCTGTTCATCCGAACCGGTGACGGCAATCAAAAGGTCGGCACGGCTGATTCCGGCTTCCTGAAGGGTCTGGTAGCTGATACCGTTTCCCACAATTCCCATGGCGTCCAGTTCGTCCGTAATGGAATTGACTTTTTCCTCTTTTTCATCGATTACCACAATATCGTGATCCTCGCCGCTAAGCTGCTCTACCAGAGTGTAGCCAACCTTGCCGCATCCCACAATTATAATATTCATGTTTTCTGTAACCTCATTTCTGAACTACTTAGTAATGGGAGCCTCCCGCTTAAATCTCACGAACCAGCGCTACGCGCTATCTTGCCTGCATACGCAGGCGGTTCGCTCGCGGACATTATACCATGTGCGAAGAAAAGAAAGCGTCCCGTAGGGACATTTACTTTTCGAGCCATGGGTTACGTATAATCCGCCATGAAATGGCGACAAGCCGGCTTTTGCCGGCTTGGATTCTGCAATAGCAGAATCATTATACCATATTATTTCCGAAAAGAGAAGAAATGATAAATGCAAACGCAGGAAATTGACAGGAATATCCCGTGAAAGCTCTCATATATATGGAAAAGAGAGATTTTGATAAGGCGGGTGAGGACATGCAGGGAAGTCTGTTACAGCTTTTTCCACAGGAGAGGAGAATTTTCTGGAAATCCATTGCAGAAAAGCAGGACAAGGTTCAGGAAATCCGTCTGCGGGTGGGAAAACCGGTGATTGTGATGACGGATGACGGAGAATTTTTTCTGGACGAAAACGGAAAGTTTCAGGAAAATCCCCGGGGAGCATATTGTATTTTGGAAAAAGAACTGCGGGAGCTGTTGAACCATATCTGTCATTACTCCCTTTATGCCTTTGAGGACGAAATCCGGCAGGGATTTGTGGCGGTACCGGGCGGGCACCGGATTGGAATTGCCGGGCAGGTGGTAGTGGAGGGAGCGGACGGCGTGCGGACGATACGGCACATTTCCTGCATGAATATCCGTGTGGCGCATCAGGTTTTGGGCGCGGCGGACGAGGTCCTCTCCTCCGTATATGAGGGGGACAGGCTGAAAAACACCTTAATTATCTCACCGCCGGGCTGCGGAAAGACGACGCTGTTACGGGATTTGATCAGACAGATTTCGGACGGAAGCCGTTATAGTCGGGGGAGAAGTGTGGGAGTGGTGGACGAGCGTTCGGAGATTGCGGGTTCCTATCTCGGACAGCCCCAGAATGATGTGGGGATTCGGACGGATGTGCTGGATTCCTGCCCGAAAGCCATGGGGATGATGATGCTGCTTCGCTCCATGGCGCCGCAGGTCATTGCCGTGGATGAAATCGGAAGTGCTGAGGACATGGAGGCGCTTTGCCTTGCCTCTGCCTGCGGAAGCGGTATTCTTGCCACCGTACATGGAAATGGAGTAGAGGATTATCTGCAAAAATTCGGCTATGGCATGGGGGAATGGCTCTTTGAATGCTATATTGTGTTGGAAAAAAAGGATGGGAAACCGTCCGTCAGAAAAATCAGCGGAAGGGAACGGGACTATGCTTCGTTTGCTGGGGGGATTCATGATTTTGACAGGATGCATGGGAATGGGTCTGTGGTATCGGCAGCAGATGATTGGAAGGTTGGAGGCGTTACACAGACTGGCTGGAATGGAAGATATGCTTATCGGTGAAATCCGTTACGGAAAAGCTACGCTGCCGGAGTGCTGCATGCAGGTGGCGGGGCAGTTGCCGCAGCCTTATCGGGGGAGCCTTAGTGCTGTTTATGAGCGGATGACGGAAAATACGGGAGAGACGTTTGATGTGGTTTTCCGGGAGGAAATGGAAAAGGCTCTTATAACGCTGCCTCTTAAAGGAGAGGACAGGAAGCTGGTTTTAACACTGTTTTCCCCAAAAGGGTTTGAAGAAAATGCCATGCAGATTCGCACCATTGAACAGGGTAGGGAGAGACTGCGGCAGGTGATTGGAAATGTGGAGGCGGAACATGTGCAAAAATGCAGGATGGCGGTGGGACTTGGAATCATGGGAGGACTGCTTGTGACGGTTATCCTTCTGTAAATGCTTTGGAAAAAGAAAGTCTGACAGCGGAGAGTGAAAAATATGGGAGTAAGTCTGATTTTTAAAATAGCGGCAGTGGGAATCCTTGTGACAATTCTTGGTCAGATATTGAAGCACAGCGGGAGGGAAGAGCATGCCTTTTTGGTGAGCCTTGCGGGCCTGATTCTGGTACTCATGTGGATTGTTCCCTACATCGTTGATTTGTTCCAGACCATTCAGACGCTTTTTTCAATGTGAGAAGGAAAAAGGACAGGCAGGAAAGAGGAGTGATATGGCGGAAATCATCAAAGTGGGAATGCTTGGCATTACAGGGGTACTGCTTGCGGTGCATTTCAAAAGCACAAAGCCGGAGTACGGCATATACATAGGTCTTGCACTCAGTATTCTGATTTTTTGCTATGGATTAAAACAGGTTCAGGCGGTTATCGGGCAGTTTGACAGAATACGGGAATATCTTGGAAATTCCCAAGGGTATCTCACATTGCTGCTCAAGGTTATCGGTATCACCTATATCTGTGAATTCAGTTCGTCGGTGTGCAAGGACGCCGGATTTGGCGCAGTGGCGGAGCAAATAGAAATTCTGGGAAAGCTGTCCGTACTGTTTGCGGGTATTCCCATTTTATTTGCGGTAATCGAGCAGATACAGGGGCTTTTGTGAAAGGGGGAACGGCATGGAACTGGAAACTGTCTGGCAGGAATATGGTCTGGACAAGCTGGAACAGGGCATGGAGAGCCTTTTCCCAAGCACGGGGCTGTCGTTATCTGCGTTGTTAAAAATGGTGATGGAGGGAGATATTCCGGGAGCACTGGAGTATCTCATACGGGGCGGACTTTCCGATTTATCGGCACAGTTCGGCGGGCTTGGAAATATCGTAGTATGGCTGGTGGTGCTGGGGGTGGTGTCGGCGCTGTTATCCCATTTTGTGGAAATCTTTGACAGACACCAGATTGCGGATATGAGTTTCTACTATGTATATCTGCTTTTGGCGGCGGTCTTATTAAAATGCTTTGCGCAGGCGGTACAGACGGCGGTTGGGGCCATGGAAAATGTGATTTTGTTTGTGAAGCTGTTAGTACCCACTTATCTGTTGGCG
The DNA here is from genome assembly GCA_934426825.1 of uncultured Acetatifactor sp. Classification (GTDB taxonomy): domain Bacteria; phylum Bacillota; class Clostridia; order Lachnospirales; family Lachnospiraceae; genus Acetatifactor. The sequence goes on from CAKRYI010000004.1 coordinate 53,410, forward strand.
GTGGGAATCGCAAACGGAACGACAACGGTGGGGGCATATTCTCAGCTTTTGGTGATTTTGATATACGGGGTGGAAAAGGTGCTGGTGGGCTGGGTGCTGCCCCTTATCTATTGTTTTGTGGTATTTTCCGCCATCAACAGTATCTGGACGGAGGAAAAGCTGGCGCTGTTGATTGATTTGGTGAAAAAGGCAATCGGATGGCTCCTCAAGGCAGCGCTTGGAATCGTAACCGGGGTCAGTGCTTTTCAGGCGCTCATTACGCCCATGGTGGATTCCGTAAAGCAGACTGCCCTGCAGAAAACCATAGCAGTCATTCCGGGTATCGGCAATGCTGCGGACGGGGTGGTGGAACTGGTGACCGGCTCCGCCATGGTTATCAAAAACAGTATCGGCGTGGTGCTGCTTTTGCTGCTTCTTGCCATGTGCGCCGTGCCGCTAATCAAGATTTTTTTGACGGCGCTTTTGTTCAAAGTGGCAGCCGCGCTTATGGGGGTGGTGAGCGACAAGCGCATTACCGCATGTGCGGACAGTATGGGGGATGCCGCCATGCTGTTGTTTCAGGCGGCAGGTACGGCAATGCTTCTTTTTTTCATTGTGCTTGCTGTGGTGGCAACCGCTTCGGGCGGAATCTGAGGAGGTGGAAAATGCAGTCGGGATTTGTGGGGACGGTCTGCCGCATGGGTGTGTTTCTGATTTGTGCACAGGCAGTGGTACATTTCAGACCAAAAGCGGTATATGAAAAATATTTGAAAATGCTGGTGAGTGCCATGGTTCTGATACAGCTTTTGTCCGGAATCAGCGGACAGTTCACAAAGGCGGGCACAGAGACTCTTTTTGAGAGGGCACAGTGGTTTGCGGAAAACTCCGTTTTGCCGGTGACGGACAGCGGATATGACGCGGATATAATGGGGGAGAACGAGGAGGAATGGGGAAGTGAGAACCGGGCAGACGGAGGCATTTCCATAGAAATTGCGCCGGTATCGGAGATACATATATCGGAGATTCAGGTGCAGGGAACCGGAACACAGGGGGAACAGAGAGCAGAAACCGACACAGCGACTGTTCAGGAACCGGAGACCGATATGCCGACGGAACAGGCAACAGCAACCGGCACACTGGCTGCTAGGATGCAGGGCATTGTTGAGGAAGAAGAGGAGGGCTTGGGACAATGAAAGAGGCGTGGAAAAAATGGTTTCGCCGGGATAATCTTCTGATACTGATTTTGTCGGGCGTGCTGCTTTTTATTATCGTGCTGCCCACCGGGGATGGAAACAGTGCGAAAAAGCAAAAAAGTGCTCTGGTTGGGACTCAGAGCGTACAGGAAAATGTCCGGCAGCAGGGCGAAACCGAAACGCAGGGCAATGAGGTTTCCGAACTGGAGAAACGGCTGGAGGGAGTGATTTCCCAAATGGCGGGAATCGGAAAAGTCAAGGTGATGATAACACTGCAGTCCTCAGAGGAACTGATTGTGGAAAAAGATGAGCCGATGGAGCGTTCCAACACCAATGAGACGGATTCCGCAGGGGGAAGCCGCCTTATTACACAGATGGATTCCGCCCCGTCCACTGTTTTCCGCACGGTGGGAAACGACAGTGAACCTTATGTGGTCAAAACTCTTTCCCCAAAGGTGGAGGGGGTTGTGGTAGTGGCACAGGGAGCAGGAAACGGTACGGTGGATAAGAATATTACGGAGATGGTGCAGGCGCTTTTCGGGGTGGAGGCACACAAGGTAAAAGTCGTGAAAATGGCGCAGAGCAAATAGCATATATCTATTTTGCGGCTCATACAATGAAGTAATCAAAGTAACGATTGCAGAATTGTTACCAACAAAATTAAAAAAGGGAGAGCACGGTGAAAAACTTAATCAAAAAAAATCAGCTTATGATTACTGCACTTGCAATCATGATAGCCATTGCAGGGTATCTGCAATTTGCGGGAACGAACCTGGAGGAGGAGTACCTTGCCGTGGATGAGGAGGGCATTACCGGAGTGGCGGACACCGGCGGTGTGATAACGGATAACTATATGGCAGAGGGAATTGCACAGATGGCTGACGTGGACGGCATGACGGATTTGTCCGAGGAGGATTTGCTGTCGGCAAACCTGACGGAAATCGAAAGTCTGGATTCTGACGTGGAAGTGGTGATGGAAGATTATCTGGATGAGGATATGCAGGTGGCAGATGCGGGAGAGGCACAGGAGAGCGGAATGGTGGCAGAAGTAACTCCGAAAGAGGGTGAAATTCCGGGGGAGGCAGTCTTTACATCTGCGGGGGTGACGGTGCTTTCCGAGGCGAAACTGTTGAAGGAGCAGACCCGTTCCAAAAATAAAGAGACTTTGTTAGAGATTATCAACAGCTCAGGTCTGACGGACACCCAGAAGCAGGACGCTGTGGACAGCATGGTGCAGATGACGGCTTATGCGGAAAAAGAGGCGGCTGCTGAGATTTTACTGGAGGCGAAAGGCTTTTCCGATGTGGTGGTGAGTATCAACGGCGATGCGGTGGATGTGGTTGTGAATGCAGTGGAATTATCGGACGCCCAGAGAGCGCAGATTGAAGATATTGTGACACGAAAAACGGAGATTGCGGCAGAAAATATAATTATCAGCACAGTGGCCCGGTAGATGACTAAAAAACGGATTTTTGTGTACATTACATAAAAAATGATGTATAATGAGCCAAGCGGCTCTGCGGAGCCATTTGAGAGTAAAGGAAATAAGTTACATGAAGAGAGTGTTCCTGATTGTATTAGACAGCTTTGGCATAGGGGAGATGGAGGATGCGGCTTCTTACGGGGATGTGAACGTCAACACCTTAAGAAGCGTGTCCGCCAGCTCCTGCTTTCATATGCCGAATATGGCAAAGCTGGGATTGTTCAATATTGACGGTGTAGAGGTGGGCGAAAAAGTCAAAGCGCCCCTTGCCACCATTGCGAGAATGAAAGAGGCGTCCAAAGGAAAGGACACCACTATCGGCCACTGGGAGATTGCCGGTGTCTATTCCCCCAAACCGCTGCCCACCTACCCGGATGGATTTCCGGAGGAGGTTTTACAGGAATTTTGTGAAAAGACAGGCAGAGGATATTTGTGCAACAAACCGTATTCCGGCACGGAAGTGATTCAGGTTTACGGGGATGAGCATGTGCGGACGGGAAAACTGATTGTCTACACCTCGGCGGACAGCGTATTTCAAATAGCAGCGCATGAGGACGTGGTGCCGGTGGAGCAGCTTTACGAATACTGTAAAATTGCGAGAACAATTTTGCAGGGAAAACACGGTGTGGGAAGGGTTATCGCCAGACCGTTTGTCGGAGAGAGCGGAGATTACAAAAGAACGCCCAGAAGACATGACTATTCCATTCTGCCGCCGTCCGTCACCATGTTGGATCAGCTTTCCGAAAATGGCAAGGACGTGATTGCGGTCGGCAAAATAAAGGATATTTTTGCCGGAAAGGGAATCACGGAAGCTGTTTATACCGGCGGTAATGCAGAGGGAATCGAGCGAACCTTGGAATATCTGAAAAAGGATTTTGAGGGATTGTGTTTTGTGAATCTGGTGGATTATGACATGTTGTACGGACACCGCAGGGATGTGGAAGGTTATGCAAAGGCGCTGACCTATTTTGACGAAAAGCTGCCTGAGATTTTGGCGGGCATGAGAGAGGATGACATTCTGATGCTGACGGCAGACCACGGCTGTGACCCGGCTTATTTGAAAACCACCGACCACACAAGGGAACACACCCCCATGATTCTGTACGGGGCGAAGGTAAAGCCCGAAAATTTGGGAACCCGCAGCACCTTTGCGGACATCGGCGCCACCGTGCTGGATTATTTCGGCATTGTCCCTGAATTTGCAGGGAAATCCATGCTGACCTTAAAATAAAAGAATACCCCATTGGAGGAAAGAAACAGTGAGTAATTATACAGAAGAAATTAACCGCCGTCGTACCTTTGCCATCATTTCCCACCCGGATGCCGGTAAGACGACCTTGACCGAAAAATTTCTGCTGTACGGCGGAGCCATCAATTTAGCCGGAAGCGTTAAGGGAAAGGCAACTGCCAGACATGCCGTGTCTGACTGGATGGAAATTGAGAAGGAGAGAGGTATTTCCGTTACCTCCTCTGTTTTGCAGTTTGAGTATGACGGATATTGTATCAATATTCTGGACACGCCGGGACATCAGGATTTCTCGGAGGACACCTACCGTACCCTGATGGCAGCGGATTCCGCCGTCATGGTCATTGATGCGTCCAAAGGTGTGGAGGCACAGACCAGAAAGCTGTTCAAGGTCTGCGTTATGCGCAAGATTCCTATTTTTACTTTTATCAACAAAATGGACCGCGACGCCAACGATACCTTTGAACTTTTGGATGAAATCGAGAAAGAGCTGGGAATCGCCACCTGTCCTTTGAACTGGCCTATCGGCTCCGGTAAGGAATTTAAGGGTGTCTATGACCGGGAAAAGCAGTGCGTGATTGCCTATTCCGATACCGAAAAGGGTACGAAAGAGGGAACGGCGACGGAAATCCCTATCAGGGATGAGGCGCATTTAAGAGAAGTGCTGGGTGACAGTGCGGCGGACAAGCTGCTGGAGGAAGTGGAACTTTTGGACGGCGCCGGTGCGGACTTTGATTTGGAACAGGTGCAGAAGGGAGATTTGACCCCGGTATGCTTCGGTTCCGCTTTGACAAACTTTGGCGTGGAGATTTTCTTAAAGCACTTTTTAAATATGACGACAACTCCTTTGCCGAGAAAGGCTGACATTGGAATCATTGACCCGGTGGAAAATGATTTCAGCGCTTTTGTGTTCAAAATTCAGGCGAATATGAACAAGGCTCACCGCGACAGAGTGGCGTTTATGCGAATCTGCTCCGGCAAATTCGATGCCAATATGGAAGTGCGCCACGTGCAGGGCAATAAGGTTATGAGACTTTCCCAGCCCCAGCAGATTATGGCGGACGAAAGAAAGATTCTGAGTGAGGCGTACGCCGGAGATATTATCGGTGTGTTTGACCCCGGCATTTTCTCCATCGGAGATACCCTCTGCATGCCGAAGGAGAATTTCCGGTATGAGGGAATCCCTACCTTTGCACCGGAGCATTTTGCAAGAGTGCGTCAGGTGGACACCATGAAGAGAAAGCAGTTTGTGAAGGGAATTGAGCAGATTGCACAGGAAGGCGCCATCCAGATTTTTCAGGAGTTCAACACCGGACTGGAAGAAATTATTGTGGGTGTTGTAGGCGTTCTGCAGTTTGATGTGTTGAAATATCGTCTGGAAAACGAATACAATGTGGAAATCCGTCTGGAAAATCTGCCCTATGAGCATATCCGCTGGATTGAAAATAAGGATGAGGTGGATTTGAACAAGCTGACGGGAACCTCCGATATGAAGAAGGTCAAGGACATGAAGGGCAATCCGTTGCTTTTGTTTGTAAATTCATGGAGCATCGGCATGACGCTTGACCGAAACGAGGGTCTTGTGCTGACGGAGTTTGGCAGAAATTAATCAAAGAAGTTCATGATAGAGATTGAATGAAAGAACTTTAATGACAGAAATGAATTGAAAAGAAAAGTCCGGGAGGAGTAGTGTGAAAAAATATGCGGCGTGTACAGTCTTAAGTACCGTTGGACTGTGCCTTGGTTTGCTGATTGGCGGTTGTGCGGATTTTGAACTTTTGGAAGAACAGGTTCGCACGGCGGCGATTGAGCAGGAAACAGTGGAACTGACACAGGAGGAAGTTGTGTCGTCCGCGGATGCGGAGGATGCAGCACAGCAAAGTACGCAGATTTACCGGTTCGCCTATGAAAATCTCGATACGGCAGAGAAACTCTGGTATGATGATATTTTTGACTGTCTGGACAAGCTGGGGGAGGATGTCAGTCTGAACAAAGAGGGCATTGACAACGGGCTGGACGAAACCTGTATCGACCGTATTTTCCAGTGTGTACTCATGGACCACCCGGAACTTTTTTTTGTGGAAGGATATACTTACACCAAGTATAACCGGGGAGAGAAAATTGTCGGAATCCGTTTTTCCGGGACTTACGGGCTGGAGGAAGAACAGGTAAAAATCCGGCGGGAGGAAATTCAAAAAGCGGCGGAAGAAATTTTGCGGGCGGCGCCGGCTGACGGAACGGACTATGACAAAATCAAGTATGTATATGAGACGATTATCCGGAATACGGAATATGATTTGAATTCTCCGGACAACCAGAATATCTATTCCGTGTTTGTCAACCACCGCTCGGTCTGTCAGGGTTATGCCAAGTCGGTGCAGTATCTGTTACAGCAGATGGGTGTGGAGTGTGCGTTGGTGCAGGGAACGGTGGACACCGGAGAGGGACATGCCTGGAATCTGGTGAAGGCGGACGGAGATTATTATTATGTGGATGCCACATGGGGAGATGCCTCCTATCAGGCGGAGGACGAGCTGAGCGAGGGCTATGTGCCGGAAATCAGCTACGATTATCTCTGTGTCACAACAGATCAGCTTTTGCGTACCCATATGATAGACAGCTATGTGCCCCTGCCGGTATGCGTGGCAACGAAGGACAATTACTATGTGAGGGAAGGCGCTTTGTTTGACAGTTATGACAGGGAAAAAATGCAGATGCTGTTTGACCGGACGTTTGCGGAGGGAAAACAGGAAGTTACCCTGAAATGTACCGACAATGCGTGCTTTCACGAAATCCTCTCCGCCATGATAGAGAATCAGGATGTCTTCGATTATCTTGACGACAGCAGTAAATCCGTGGTATACACCCACAACGAGAAACAGTTATCCATGACTTTTTGGGTGACAAATGAGTAGAGGGTATGATATAATAGGCGTAAAAGAAAAACAAGCGTCTGCGAAGCAGACATTTGTTTTTCTTACGCCATTAACGAGCGAACCGCCTGCGCAGCAGGCGATAAGCACGCAAGTGCGGGTTCGCGAGTTTAGGACTGCCAGCATTTTCTAGCAGTTGCAGGCATGAAAAACAGGTTTGCAAATCTAGGCGCAGCAGGCGATAAGCACGCAAGTGCGGGTTCGCGAGTCTGGGACTGCGGGCAACGCATGTATCATTAGTTTCGGGAGGAATGAACAATGGAGAAAGAAACAGATAAAAAAGGTCTGGTACTGAAAGAGGACGAAAATATCGGAACCGTTAAAATTGCGGATGATGTGGTGGCAATGATTGCTTCCCTTGCAACCACCGAGGTGGAAGGCGTCAGCGCAATGGCAGGCAATATCACCAACGAACTGATGAGCAAAGTTGGTATGAAGAATCTGACCAAGGGCGTAAAGGTTGAGGTGATTGGCACAAATGTGACCGTTGACCTTGCCGTTACCATGGAATATGGATACAATATTCCGGCAACCTGCCAGAAAGTACAGACCAAGGTGAAGGGCGCCATTGAAAATATGACAGGCCTTACCTGCACAGACGTCAACATCCGCATTGCCGGTGTGAATATGAAAAAGGACAGATAGGAAACTACTATGGGACGACATGAACTGAGGGAACAGGTTTTCAAACTTTTATTCCGCGTGGAATTCAATTCTCCGGAGGAGATGCCGGAACAGGTGAAGCTGTTTTTTGAGGACGGGGAACCGTCTTACGAGGAGCGCGACGCAGAATATATTACGGACAAATTCCACAAAATACAGGAAAAGATTCCCCAAATTGACCAGTTAATCAACGAGCATACCGAAGGCTGGGATACTGCCCGTATGGGCAAGGTGGAGCTGACAGTGCTCCGTATTGCAGCCTATGAGATACTTTGGGATGAAGAGATTCCGGCGGGAGTTGCCATAGACGAGGCAGTCAGAATTGCCAAAACTTATGGACAGGAGTCTTCCGGTGGATTCGTAAATGCAATTTTAGCAAAATTTGTAAAGCCGGGTGAGTAAAATCAGGAATGTTTATACAGTAGGACAACTGAATACTTACATTAAAAATATGTTCACGCAGGATTATCTGTTGCAGTCTCTCTTTGTAAAAGGAGAGGTCAGCAACTGCAAGTATCATTCCTCTGGACATATTTATTTTACGTTGAAGGACCTGAGGGGATGTGTGAACTGTGTCATGTTCGCAGGAAACCGTTCGGGCCTTTCTTTTCGTTTAGCGGACGGTCAGCAGGTTGTAGTGGGTGGTACGGTGGACGTCTACGAAAGAGACGGAAAGTACCAGCTTTATGCCAAACAGATTGTGTTGGACGGGGCAGGACTGCTCTATGAAAAATTTGAGCAGTTGAAAAGAGAGCTGGAAGAACAGGGAATGTTCGCCCCGGAGTATAAGCAGTCCATTCCAAGATACATTAAAACTTTGGGAGTGGTGACAGCGGACACGGGAGCAGCCGTGCGGGATATTATACAGATTGCCACCAGAAGAAATCCTTATGTACAGATTATTTTGTACCCTGCCATTGTGCAGGGAGAGGCGGCAGCGGAGAGCATTGTCCGTGGAATCCGCACTTTGGAGCGTCATGGCGTGGATGTCATGATTGTGGGCAGAGGCGGCGGTTCCATTGAGGATTTGTGGGCGTTCAACGAAAAGAGCGTGGCGCAGGCGGTATTTGACTGCTCCGTACCGATTATTTCAGCGGTAGGGCATGAGACGGATACCACTATTATCGATTATGTATCGGATTTGCGAGCACCAACCCCATCGGCAGCGGCGGAACTGGCAGTCACGGATATCCGGGATATTTTAGGCAGCCTTGCGGCGTATAAGGAAGCCATGACCATAAGGATGAACCGGAAATTGCAAATGTCCGCGGAACGCATCAGGCATTATGAAATGCGGCTCGGATATTTAAGCCCGGCAAGCCGGGTGAGAGACAGCAGAAACCGTGCCATTCATTTGGAGGAACGGCTGCAGGAGCGGATGGAATCCGTTCTCAATGAAAAAAGGCATTGCCTTGCCTTATATGTGGCGAAAATGAAGGGTCTTTCCCCGTTGGAAAAGTTAAGCAGCGGATTTTCCTATGTGGAAAACGGTGCGGGACAGAATATCCGCTCCGTGGAGCAAATCCGTGTGGGAGAGAATCTAAAGATTCGCATGAAGGACGGAACCGTAAACGCCGAGGTCACGCAGGTTGAAGCGGCAGAAATTTGAAAATGACCGGAAACGGAGTGGACAGATTATCATGGCAAAGAAAGCAGAATCAAAGGAACAAAAACAAGCAGAGTTTCGTTTGGAAGACGGATTCGCAAAGTTAGAGGAAATCATAGCCGGACTGGAAAAGGAAGATATTTCCTTGGAGGAGGCTTTTCAGACATACAGCGAGGGCATGGCCCTTTTAAAATCCTGTAATGAGCAGATTGACCGGGTGGAAAAAAAGGTGCTTAAGCTCAGTGAACAGGGTGAATTGGAGGAACTGTGATGGAAGAAACGGTATTTCAAACCTTATTACAGGAAAAGGTAACGGCAATCGAGGATATTTTAAAAGAGTATCTTCCGGAGGAAAAAGGCTGCCAAAGGACGGTTTTGGAGGCAATGAACTACAGTGTGATGGCGGGAGGAAAACGTCTGCGCCCCATGCTGATGCAGGAAACTTACCGTATGTTCGGCGGAACGGAAGAGGTTGTGGAGCCTTTTATGGCTGCCATTGAAATGATACATACCTATTCTCTGGTGCATGATGATTTGCCGGCCATGGACAATGACGAGTACCGCAGGGGCAGAAAAACAACATGGTCTGTCTACGGAGACGCCATGGGGATTCTGTCGGGAGACGGTCTTTTAAATTATGCGTTTGAAACCGCCATGCGCGCTTTCCCGGCAGCCGCAGCAGGACAGAATACACCTGACGTGATGTGGCAGCGGGTGGCAGGCGCTTTAGCCGTACTGGCAAAAAAAGCAGGTGTGTTTGGCATGATTGGCGGTCAGACTGTGGATATTGAGTCGGAAAATAAAGATGAGCCTATCGGCATGGAACAGCTTCTGTTTATCCATGAGCATAAAACGGCGGCACTGATACAGGCGGCAATGATGGTGGGAGCCATTCTTGCAGGCGCTGATGACAGGGCAGTGGAAGCTGTGGAAAAATGTGCTTACAATATCGGTATTGCGTTCCAAATTCAGGACGACATTTTGGACGTGACGGGGGACAGCGCGGAACTCGGTAAACTGACGGGCAGTGATGCCCAGAACCATAAGCAGACTTATGTGACTCTGAACGGTCTGGAAAAATCCAGGAAAGATGTGGAAGAGTTGTCCAGGGAGGCAACGGACATCTTAAAGAGTTTCGGCGGGGAACATGATTTTCTGGAAGAACTGGTTATGCACCTGATTCACCGGAGAAAATAAGACGAGAGAAGGTTAAAATACGGATTTGGCTGGGTTAAATGACAGATTGCTTGAACAAATAGAAAATGCAAATGATATAAAGAAGATACCCAAAGAGGATTACCCTGCGCTGGCGGAGGAAATCCGGGAATTTCTGATTGAAAAAATCAGCGTTACCGGCGGTCATCTCGGCTCTAATTTAGGTGCGGTGGAGCTTACCATGGCGCTTCATGTGGCGTTAAACCTTCCCGAAGATAAAATTATCTGGGATGTGGGTCATCAGTCTTACACGCACAAGCTGCTTACGGGCAGAAAAGAAGGCTTTGACGAGCTGAGACAGTTTCACGGCATGAGCGGTTTTCCCAAGAGAAAAGAAAGCCGGTACGATTCCTTTGATACGGGGCACAGCTCTACCTCTATCTCTGCCGGACTTGGTCTGGTGAAGGCGAGGGATTTAAAAGGTGAGAAGAATACCATTGTGTCGGTTATCGGAGACGGTTCCCTGACCGGCGGCATGGCTTATGAGGCGCTAAACAATGCGGCGAAGCTGGAGACCAATTTTATTATTGTACTCAACGACAACAATATGTCCATTTCCGAGAACGTTGGCGGTGTGTCCAAGTACCTGAACAATATCCGTACGGCAACCGGTTATCTGGATTTAAAAGAGGGTATCTACAACATGCTCAAGGGAACGCCCAAGGGCGACAGCATGGTAAACCGAATCCGCCGTGCCAAGAGCAGCTTTAAACAACTGGTGATTCCGGGAATGTTTTTTGAGGATATGGGAATTACCTATTTAGGACCCGTGGACGGTCACGATATTAACGGACTGATAACGGTTATCAAGGAGGCAAAGCGGGTAAAGGGTGCGGTAATGATTCACACCATTACCCAGAAGGGAAAGGGATATGCTCCGGCGGAGCGTCACCCGGCAAGGTTCCACGGTGCGGAGCCTTTTGATATTGAGACGGGAATTCCCTCCCATCCCAGAAGCGTTGCCAATTATACGGATATTTTTTCCACGGTTATGTGTAAATTGGGACAGCGGGACGAAAGCATTGTGGCAATAACGGCTGCCATGCCGGACGGCACCGGGTTAAAGCGGTTCCGCAATATGTACCCGGAGCGGTTTTTCGACGTGGGAATTGCGGAGGAGCATGCCGTGACCTTTGCGGCAGGTTTAGCGGCAGGGGGCTTAAAGCCCATTGTTGCGGTGTATTCTTCCTTTTTACAGAGAGGATATGACCAGATACTGCATGACGTCTGCATTCAGAATCTGCCGGTTATCTTTGCCATTGACCGTGCGGGGCTGGTGGGAAGTGACGGAGAGACGCATCAAGGCATTTTTGATTTGTCGTATCTTTCCTGTATTCCCAATATGAATATCTGCGCACCCAAGAATAAATGGGAATTGTCCGATATGCTGAAATTTGCGGTAAAACTGGAAAAGCCCATTGCCATCCGCTATCCCAGAGGAGCGGCATATGCGGGACTCAAGGAATACAGACAGCCGGTGGAATACGGTAAAGCGGAGTGGATTTACAGGGAGAGCGAGATAGCGCTTTTTGCTGTGGGAAGCATGGTAAAGACGGCGGAAAAGGTTCGGGAAACCCTGAAAGAAAGGGGATTTTCCGTAAGCCTTATCAATGCCCGCTTTGTAAAGCCGATTGACGAGGAGGCAGTGAGCGATGCGTGTGCAAATCATACGCTGATTGTCACCATGGAGGAAAATGTGGAGAGCGGCGGCTATGGTGAAAAGGTACTCTCCTACATGGAACGCACCGGAAAGCAGAACAAGTATCTGAATATCAGTATACCGGATGCTTATGTGGAGCACGGTGATGTGGAGCTTTTGAAAAAAGAGATAGGAATTGACGCTGACAGTATCGTGGAACGGATTTGTGTCAGGATGAATGAGGAGTAACATGAAGGAACGATTGGATGTCATTCTGGTAAATCAGGGGTATGCACCTTCCAGAGAGAAAGCAAAAGCAATCATTATGTCCGGCAATGTGTATGTGAACGGGCAGAAAGAGGACAAGGCGGGCACTGCCTTTGACGTGAGTAAAATCAAACTGGAAGTGCGGGGCAGTACCTTAAAATATGTAAGCCGGGGCGGGTTAAAGTTAGAAAAAGCCATGGAAACATGGGGCTTTGACTTACAGAATGCCGTGTGCATGGATATTGGCGCCTCCACCGGCGGCTTTACGGACTGTATGCTCCAGAACGGTGCCACAAAGGTGTACTCCGTGGATGTGGGTCACGGACAGCTTGCATGGAAGCTCAGAAATGATGAGCGGGTCGTGTGCATGGAGCAGACCAACTTCCGCTATATGGTGCGGGATGACATTCAGGACGATTTGGATTTTGCCAGTGTGGATGTTTCTTTTATATCTTTAACCAAGATACTTATACCGGCACGCAATCTGTTAAAGACCGGCGGGCAGATGGTATGTCTGATTAAACCCCAGTTTGAGGCCGGCAGGGAAAAGGTCGGTAAAAACGGTGTGGTCAGGGAGCCGCAGACCCACGAAGAGGTCATACAGAAGATTGTGGATTATGCGGACAGCATCGGTTTTACGGTGCTGCATCTGGAGTATTCTCCCATCAAGGGGCCGGAGGGAAATATCGAGTATCTGGTTCATCTGAAAAAAGAGTCGGAGCCGGACGAGGAGATACGAAATCTCACGGAGCGGGAGGCAGAGGAACGCTTAAGCAAAATTGTACAGGCAAAAAGCGGTCTGTCCCACACACCGGAATGGGAAGACATGATTCACAAGACAGTGGAAAATTCGCACATGAATTTTTAATGCGGGGAAAAGAGGTGAGGGATATGAAACATTTTCTAATCTACACCAATCGGAATAAAGACAGGGAACTGACAACCACAAAGCGGATATGTGAGTATTTGGAAAAGAGGGGGCAGAAGGTTTCCGTCATGGTACAGGCGCCGGAAGCGTCTGCTTTGCCGGGGGAAGAACCGGAGGAAGGCACCGGGGAAATTGTCCCGGATGCGGACTGCATGATTGTGCTTGGCGGTGACGGCACGGTGCTTCAGGCAGTGCGGGACTGTAAGAGCGACCATATCCCCATCATCGGCGTGAATCTGGGTACTCTCGGATATATGACGGAGATTGAGCCGGACAATTTAGAAGATGCGCTGGAGAGACTGCTCGCCGGGAAATACGGTCAGGAATCCCGCATGATGTTAAGCGGAAGAATTGATGCCGTGGACGGTACTTGTGAGGAAGGCTGGGCGCTTAACGATATTGTCATTGCAAGGCGGGGAACCTTGCAGGTCATCCGGTTCAATATTTATGTCAACGGACTGTTTTTAAACAGCTATCATGCGGACGGTGTTATTGTCACAACGCCTACCGGTTCCACCGGATATAATCTGTCCGCCGGAGGACCGATTATCGAGCCGAAGGCGAGACTTATCATGCTGACGCCGATTTGTCCCCATACACTGAATCAGAGAAGTATTATTCTCTCCCCGGAGGATGTGATTGAGATTGAGATTCCGGAGGGAAAGGAAGGACGGATGCAGACGGTGGAGGCGGCGTTTGACGGGAGCAGCCATACTGTGATGATGCACACCGGGGACCGCATCCGTATTGCGCAGTCCAAGAAGGTGACGGAGTTTATCCAACTGAATCAGGTGAGTTTTCTGGAAGTATTGCATAAAAAAATGAGCGAGAGCTAGAAAAGGGGGCTTTATGAAAAAAATCAGACATCGAAAGATTGTGGAGATTATTGAAAACCACAATGTAGAGACGCAGGAGGAACTGGCGGGCTATCTGAAAGAGGCGGGATTTGTGGTGACACAGGCTACCGTGTCAAGGGACATTCGGGAATTGAACCTTTCCAAAGTGCCTGACGGAAACGGCAGACAGAAGTATGTGGTGCTGCAGCAGGATGACAGCCGGCTTGGGGATAAATACATCCGTGTGCTGAGAGACGGTTTCGCTTCCATGGATATGGCACAGAATATTCTGGTGGTAAAGACGGTGTCCGGTATGGCAATGGCTGTTGCGGCGGCGCTGGACGCCTTGAAATTTCCTGAGATAGTGGGGTGTATCGCAGGGGATGATACCATTATGGTGGCTGTCCGCACGGTGGAGGACACACAGGCACTGATGGACAAAATTCATGTTATGATTGAAAAGTGACAATTATTTTATGTACATTGCTGGCCCGTTTGCTTTGGGGAAGGTACATAAAGGAGAGAAAATATGTTACAGAGCTTACATGTGAAAAATCTTGCTTTGATGCAGGAGACAGAGGTGGAGTTTGGCAGGGGATTAAATATCCTGACCGGTGAAACGGGTGCGGGAAAATCCCTGCTTATCGGTTCCGTCAATTTAGCGCTGGGAGGCAAATTCGACAAGGATATGCTCAGAAAAGGTGCCGACAGTGCGCTGGTAGAACTTATCTTTTTTGACAAAGGAGATAAGGTGGCGGCTAAAATGCGGGAACTGGAACTGGAGCCGGACGAGGAAGGATGCGTTATCATCAGCCGCAAGATGCAGGTTGGAAGAAGCGTGTTTAAAATTAACGGGGAGACTGTGACTGCCAGACAGGTAAAGGATTTGGCGGAGGTGCTGATTGACATTCACGGACAGCATGAACACCAGTCTTTACTGAATAAGAAAAAGCACCTTGAAATTTTAGACGCTTACTGTGGCAGTGAGCTGGAGGCACCTATGACGGCAGTTGAAAGCGCCTATCAGGAGTGCAAGAAGTTGCAGAAGGCATTGGAAGAGGAAACCATGGATGAAGCCGGCAAAGCAAAAGAGCAGTCGCTGGCGGAGTTTGAATATCAGGAGATAGAAGAGGCAAAGTTAATTGTCGGGGAAGACGAGGAACTGGAGCAACGTTACCGCCTGATGTCCAACAGTAAAAAAATTACGGAGAGCCTTTCCGAGAGTTACCGGTATACGGCAAATGATTCCGAGACCGGAGCCGGAAGTTCCATCAGCCGTGCTCTGCGAGCTCTGCGGAGTGTGACCGCGTATGACGGCAGACTGGAAGAATTGGAACAGCAGCTTACGGATGTGGATAATCTGCTGGCGGATTACAACCGGGATATTTCCGAATATCTGAGCGATTGTGAATTTGACGAGGAAGATTTCCGAACCGTGGAGGACAGGCTGAACCTTATCAACCATTTAAAGGGAAAATACGGACATACCATAGAGGAGATACTGGAATATGGGCAGTCCAGACAGGAACTTTTACAAAAATTGTCGGACTATGACGCCTATATGGAAGGCCTGCAAAAGAAGTTACGGGAGTGTGAAAAGAAACTGGATCAGGCGTGCTTTGCAGTTTCCGAAATCCGGAAGCGGAATGCAAGGCAGTTGACGGCGAAGCTGACGGAGGCACTGGTGCACTTGAATTTTCTGACCGTGCAGTTTGAGGTGGCGGTTCGGCCGGAAAGCCAGATTACGGCAAAAGGATATGATGACGTGGAGTTTTTGATTTCCACCAATCCCGGCGAGAGTATCAAGCCTCTGGGTCAGGTAGCAAGCGGCGGTGAATTGTCCAGAGTGATGCTGGCGATTAAGACGGTTTTAGCCGGAAAAGATGAAATCGACACCCTGATATTTGATGAGATTGATGCGGGAATCAGCGGCAAAACCGCATGGCGGGTATCGGAGCAGTTAGACACTGTGGCACACGCCCATCAGGTTATCTGCATTACGCATCTGCCCCAGATTGCGGCAATGGCGGATGTCCATTTTGTCATTGAAAAAAGCAGTACGGCGGAAAATACGATTACCGACATCCGGAAAACGGACGAAACGGAAAGTCTTGGAGAACTGGCAAGACTGTTGGGCAGTGATGAGCTGACGGAAGCCGCTTTAAGCAATGCGAAAGAAATGCAGGCGCAGGCAAAACAGCATAAAACGGAAACAGCGTAAAAACGATGTATCAAGGAGAAACACACCTGTTACATTGCATGGAAAGAAGATGCAATGTGGCAGGTGTATTTTATTGCTTTAAAAATCGCATACTACTTGGGAAGGAAAAATTATGGAATAGGGAACGAATCTCCGTGTCAGGGTGCCACAAAGGTGACAGAATGTGAGGAAATATGAAAATATGGGTGACGGAAAGTGAAAAAATAAAGAAGAGTGCCGGTGAGGACGTGGTTGTACTGCTTTGCAACTGGAAGAAGAAAGTGAGAAGGTACCGGATATACAGAAGGTGTCTTTGCGCGGCACTTATTTTAAGCTATGCGGTGCTGGCAGGGTTTGGATATTACCGTATGGACAGCAGCATTCCCTCCGTCATTCGTGTGCGTGCCGGTGAGGAACAGTCCTTCCGGCTGGGAGTTCCGGCAAAGGCAGAGATTGTGAGTGCGGGAAGCCGGGCGGAAAGTAATATTCCCCAAGGGGCAGTTACCATTGATTTGAGCCGGACGGTCACCATGAAGGCAGAGGAGATGGAAGAATACCTGATGGATGTCAGGTTGTTCGGATTTCTGCCTTTTAAGCAGGTGGACATTCAGGTGATAGAGGCACAGGAACTGATTCCGGTAGGGGTTCCCATCGGCATTTACATGAAGGCGGACGGAATCATGGTAATCGGAACAGGAGAATTTACCGGGATGGACGGAGTAAACCATTCCCCGGCAAAGCACATTCTGCACTCCGGAGATTATGTGAAAAAGTTAAACGGGGAGAGCGTGGAGGATAAGGATACTTTTATTGCCCAAATAGAAAAGTGCGGTGGCGTAGAGCAGGTTATCACACTGGAGCGGGACGGGGAAATCATGGGCGTAAAAATAAAACCCGTGCAGGATCAGTCCGGCGCATGGCGAATCGGAGCATGGGTGAGAGATAACACGCAGGGTGTGGGCACCATGACTTATATCGATGCGGACGGAAATTTCGGCGCACTGGGACATGGAATCAACGACGTGGACACCAGTGAACTGATGGATATGTACGACGGCACACTTTATCAGACGGATATTGTGGCAATACACCGGGGAAGTGTGGGAAAACCGGGGGAAATGGTAGGAATGATAACGTATTCCGACGACCGTATTTTGGGAGATATTACCTTGAACAGCAAGCGGGGAATTTTTGGAAAATGTAACCAGAAAGCATTGGGAATGACGGATGCAAAGCCTATGCCGGTGGGATTAAAGCAGGAAATAAAAGAAGGAGCAGCGCAGGTACTTTGTACCGTGGACGGAACCACCAGATATTATGACATTGAAATTACGGATATTCATCTCGACCACGACAATATCAACAGAGGGCTGGAAATCAAGGTGACGGACAAGGAGCTTTTGCAAATCACCGGGGGCATTGTACAGGGCATGAGCGGCGCCCCCATTGTGCAGAACGGAAAACTGATAGGCGCCGTGACCCATGTCCTTGTTCAGGACAGCTCCAGAGGATATGGAATTTTTATTGAAAATATGCTGGAGCATTGAGTCCATGCCGTCCACTCCTACAAAGAGGGCGATACAAGCTCGCTTGTAAGAGCCCTCTTTGTAGGAGTGGACGATACGGCGAAAGCCGTGCATGAGCAGGAAGCGAAGCGGAATGCGAATGCAGCATTGACGCATTCATATGAGCAGAAAAAGTTATAAAAATTTAAGGAATAATCAGAGCATGCAGAGGTTGACGGACAGTTCCTCTTATGGTACTGTTATACTGTAGTGGGTAAGGAAAGCGAAAGGATAAACGAGCGTGAAATTACTGTTTATGAATCCGGTTCTAAAGCATAATATCTGGGGCGGCAGCCGCTTGAGAACAGAGTATGGATATTCGGCGGCAGGTGAAGATATAGGCGAGTGTTGGGGAATTGCAGCCCATCCGCACGGGGATTGTACCGTCCGTGACGGAGAGTATGCGGGAAAATCCCTGTCCTGGCTGTGGAAGAATCAGCCTGAGATTTTTGGAAAGACCTGCAAAGACACAGAGGGAAAGGTTTTTCCGCTGTTAATCAAAATCATTGACGCCAGGCAGGATCTGAGCATACAGGTGCACCCGGATGATGCTTATGCGGATATTCATGAAAATCATTCGCTGGGAAAGACGGAGTGCTGGTATATTTTGCACTGTGGAGAAAACGCAGAACTTGTGGTAGAGCACAACGCTAAGACAAGGGAAGAACTGCAGGATATGATTCGGACAGGCAGTTGGGAAGAACTGATACGCACGGTTCCCGTGAGAGAAGGGGATTTTATTGAGATTGAGCCGGGAACGGTTCATTCCATCAAAGGCGGAATCGTATTGTTGGAGACCCAGCAGAACAGCGACATTACATACAGGCTTTACGATTACGGCAGACTGGTGGACGGAAAGCCGAGAGAGCTGCATTTGGACAAATGTATGGATGTTATCACGGTGCCTGCAAAGGATTTGAAAAGCTGTCTGTTCCATACGGACAATCTGGAGAGCAACAGACTGCTTATGCTTTATGAGAGTGACTATTACAGAGTATATAAGCTGGCGGTTACAGAGGAAATGTCATTTGAAAAGAAGGACGCATATCTGCTTGCAACGGTAGTGGAAGGCTGCGGCTGTATCAACGGTGAGAAAGTGAAGAAAGGGGACAATTTTATTATTCCCTTTGGAATGGAAACGATTCATTGCACCGGAGAAATGGAACTGATAATGTCAACCGAAGTATAACACGTATCATGCCGGTTTTTATAGGAAAACAATGCAGTAAAGGAGGAAATGATAATGAGCAATATTATTGGAAAGTCCCTGCCTAATATCCCGTGGGAGGATAAGCCGGAAGGATATACCATGCCGGTATGGCGTTACTCCGGCAATCCCATTGTGGGCAGAAACGGCAACAAAAGATCAAACAGCGTATTTAACAGTGCCGTTGTGCCCTTTGAAGGCGGATTCGCGGGAGTGTTCCGCTGTGACAGCCGCTCTATCAGTATGGATATTTTTGTCGGGAAGAGTGAGGACGGTATTCACTGGACAATCTCCGATACCCCCATTGTATTTGAAGGGGCGGACGGGGAAATCCTAAAGAGAGAGTACCGCTATGACCCTAGAGTGTGCTTTTTGGAGGACAGATATTATATCACATGGTGTAACGGCTACCACGGACCGACGATTGGTGTGGCGTATACTTATGACTTTCAGAAATTTGTCCAGTTGGAAAACGCATTTCTTCCCTGCAACCGAAACGGCGTGTTATTCCCTGAGAAGATTAACGGCATGTATGCACTTTTGAGCCGCCCCAGCGATAACGGACATACGCCATTCGGAGATATTTTTGTAAGTTTCAGCAAGGATATGGAATTCTGGGGAAGACACAGACATGTGATGAGCCCGATTAAGGGGGATGAATCCGCATGGCAGTGCACGAAGGTCGGTCCCGGCCCCATTCCCATCAAGACGGACGAGGGGTGGCTTCTGTTTTATCATGGCGTCATTACAACCTGTAACGGCTATGTGTACCGCATGGGCGCAGCCCTTTTGGATTTGAATGAGCCCTGGAAGGTATTGGCGCGCTCCAAGGATTATCTGCTGGCGCCCCATATGGATTACGAATGTATGGGAGACGTTCCCAACGTTGTATTCCCCTGTGCGGCATTGTCGGACGCAGACACCGGAAGAATCACCATTTACTACGGTTGTGCGGACACTGTGACAGGCATGGCGTTTACGACAGTGGACGAAGTTTTGGCGGATATTCGCAAGGAATAATGAAAATGGCTATGGAATTTCCCATTTTATTTTACATTTGAATCAAAATTCAACGTCATCGGATAGTTGCTTTTTCTATCGGTGTGTATGTTTGTAGAGAAGTCTCCTGCTTATGCAGGGGGCTTTTTTATGCAAATACTTTACTTAAAAATATTAATGGATGAATCACCTTAATATTAATTTGGAGTGAGGTTAAGCGATCTAATAAGGTATTAGGACTAGAAAAATGTTTATATTTCTTAAAAATTGTTGTGTAACAAGAGAAAGAAAAAAATTATACTAAACATACAAAAATTAACTCAAAAACATAATATATGGAGGCGGAGTGCACAATGAAAAACATGTTCAGAATTTTGCTATCGGTGATGTTGTTGGAAATTTGTTTTTTTTGTAATAAAGAATCTGCAAGTGCTGCAACCCCTGTAAATGGTAATGCATCAAATGAAGTACGACAAGTACTAAATTATCTGGAAAATATTTCCGGTAACCAAATTATTGCAGGACAGCATGATAAGCCCTCTTATCCAACACAGACATATGATCGTGTATATCAGATTACCGGAAGTTATCCGGGAATCTGGGGAGGCGATTTTGGTTTTATGAGTGGACCGAATGATACAATATATAATCGGGAGGAATTAGTGAATCAGGCTATTATGAAATGGAATCAGGGAAGCATTCCTGCATGGACTTGGCATATGGTTCGTCCTGATAAAGCAGAACCTAATACATGGGAAGCAGGAGTATTGTGTTATGCTATGTCAGATTATGAGTTCCAACAGATGACAACACCGGGGACTTCATATTATCAGTGTTTTATTAGTCGTATAGATAGTGTTGTGTGGGCATTTCAGGAATTGAAAGAAGCTGGGGTACCGGTATTGTGGAGACCTTTTCATGAGATGAATGCAAATTGGTTTTGGTGGGGTGGCAACCCTACGTATTCACCAAAATTATATCAGATTATGTATGACCGATACACAAATTACTGGGGATTAGATAATATAATTTGGGTATGGAATGTTGATCGACCCATCAATGGAGCCATTGAACAGTATTACCCGGGTTCGCAATATGTAGATGTACTGAGCATGGATATATATAATAATGATTATAAGTATGAATATTATCAAGCAATGCTGAATCTTGCAAATGGTAAGCCTATTGCATTGGGAGAGGTGGGGGAGCTTCCGGCGGTAAGTATTTTGTGGCAACAACCGAAATGGGCGTATTTTATGTGTTGGACAGAGCACTTGGAAGGGAATAATTCCCTCTCTTTCATAAATGATATTTATTGGCAGGATAAGGTGATTACACGAGGAGAAATATCGCTGGATAATGTAGGAATGATTGGAGAAAATATAGCTTACCGTAAACCGGTAGAAGTATCATCGGAAGAATCTTCGGAGTATAGTGGTTCCAAAGCCGTGGATGCAGACGGAACTACAAGATGGGCATCGGCATTTGCAGACGAACAATATATTATTGTGGATTTGGAAGAGACAAAGAATATAAGCGGAGTAAAACTGTCATGGGAAGCAGCTTATGCGAGTCAGTATCAGATTCAGGTATCGAATGATTACGATAATTGGACTACGGTGTATTCCAACTATGATGCTGTAGGAGGAACCCAGTATATAAATGTAAATGCTGCGGCACGCTATGTAAAAGTATATTGTATCAGAAGGGCTACACAATATGGATTTTCTTTGTATGAGTTTGAAATATATTGATGAGTAAAAAAGTTACTGCTTGGCGGCTGGAAAACGCAAAGCAGTAACTTTATATATATTGAAGAAATACAGGCGGAAGATCAAAAACAGGTATTAGAAAATCTAAAAAAATGTATAGAAAAATAAATTTGTACAATGGAAGTAAATCGTTGGAAAAATTATAATAAACACAAATATAAAATGGTGAGGAATGAATCTATGTTATCAGTGGAAATGATGCAGCATTGTCGGGAGATAATTCTGCCATACTGGATGAATCTTAAAGATGAGAAGTATGGCGGTTATTATGGAATGGTTGACTTTGAACTACAGATAGATAAGAAGGCAGAAAAGGGGGTTATCCTTAACAGTAGGATACTTTGGTTTTTTGCAAATGCTTATCTGCTTACAAAAGATGAAAAAATAAAATTGCATATGGAGCATGCATACAGATTCCTAAAAGAAAAATGTGTGGACAGGGAGTATGGTGGCGTGTTTTGGATGTTGAATTATGACGGAAGCACCAAAGAAACCATGAAGCATACGTACAATCAGGCATTTGCCATATATGCGTTGTCTGCATATTATGAGGCAACTAATAATTCGGAAGCATTAAATTTGGCATTAGACCTGTTCTCTCACATTGAAGAAAAATGTGTGGATGCATATGGTTATAAAGAGGCATTCGACAGACAATGGCAGTTAATCAATAATGAAAAATTATCTGAAAACGGAGTGAATGCTTCTAAGACAATGAATACGTTGCTTCATCTTTTGGAGGCATATACAGAACTGTATAAAGTATCGGGAAACCTTAGGGTTAAAGAACGATTAATTTATATTTTGGATTTGTTTAAGCAAAAAGTATATAATTCCAAGGAAAAAAGGCTGGAAGTTTTTTTTGATGAAAAGATGAATAGCATTGCTGATTTACATTCATATGGTCACGACATAGAAGCAACGTGGTTATTGGATAGGGCAGCCGATATATTAGGAGTTGATGATATAAAACGGTGGGTAAATCAAATGACGGCTGTTTTGAACGAAGAAATATATAAGAAGGCTTTGGTCGGGCAGTCGGTTAATAATGAGATGTTTAATGGTGTAGTGAATGAGACTAAAGTGTGGTGGGTACAGGCAGAATCTGTCGTTGGATTCTATAATGCGTTTCAGCATAGCGGTAATCATACATACTATGTGGCGGCGGAACAGGTGTGGAACTATATTAAAGAATTTTTTGTAGACACCAGAGAGGGTGGAGAGTGGTTCTGGGATTTAACGAAGGAAGGAATTCCAAAAAGTAAAAAGCCAATTACGGAACCATGGAAATGTCCTTATCACAACGGAAGAATGTGTTTTGAGATATATAGGAGGGAATCAAATGTTCAATGAAAAAAAGAATAAGGTAATAGCTGAATATGAGAAAGTTTTAAGTGAAAAAAACACGATTGATCAATCATTCTACAATGGCGTGTACGAACGTTGGAACAATCCGGTGTTGACGAGAAAACATATCCCCTATTTTTGGAAGTATGATATGAATCCGGACACTAATCCATATTTTATGGAACGCTTAGGAGTAAATGCGGTATTCAATGCCGGTTCCATATATCTGAATGGCAAATATTATCTGATTGCACGTGTAGAAGGAAACGACCGGAAGTCTTTTTTTGCGGTGGCAGAAAGTGATAACGGAGTGGATAATTTCCGGTTTTGGGATTATCCGCTTTTACTGCCTGATACGGTAAAAGAAGAGACCAATGTATATGATATGCGACTGACACAGCACGAAGATGGATATATATATGGGGTATTCTGTTCGGAAAGCAAAGATACAGGCAACCCTTCTTTGTCTGCTGCAAATGCAGCAGCAGGTATTGTACGCACAAAGGATTTGAAAGTATGGGAACGGCTGGATAATCTGCAAACAAAATCGGCTCAGCAGCGAAATGTTGTATTGCATCCGGAATTTATAGATGGTAAATATGCTTTTTATACACGCCCGCAGGACGACTTTATTAATACTGGTTCCGGTGGGGGAATAGGATTTGCGCTTTGCGATGATATTGAACATGCAGTGATTGAGGATGAACAGATTATCAGTCGAAGAAAGTATCATACAATAACGGAAGAAAAGAATGGAGAAGGAACAGTTCCCATCAAAACGGATAAGGGATGGATACATATTGCGCATGGTGTACGTAATACGGCAGCAGGACTTCGCTATGTTTTGTATGTGTATATGACGGAGCTTGAAAAACCGTGGAAATTGATAGCAGAACCCTCCGGATATTTTATTGCACCTCTTGGAAAAGAACGAGTAGGAGATGTATCAAATGTTGTGTTTTCTAACGGATGTGTTGTAAACGAAGCAGGCGAGGTGTTTATTTATTATGCATCGGATGATACCCGATTACATGTAGCAACGACGACGGTAGAACGATTGGTGGATTACACATTGAATACACCGCCGGATCCGCTTCGCAGTGTGGATTGTGTAAAACAGAGGTATAGCTTTATAAGCAAAAATATACAATATATGGAGGAAAGTGCGATTCGGTAAAATTGGTTTGAGAGGTCGTTCTGTTGACTTGCAGGGAAGGAATATAGTAAAATTAAGCGTATAATAGGGGGGACAAATGAAAAATATATGGATAAAATTCAATGACTTGCCAATTTTTTTCAGACTATTATGCGTTATTGTGATTGCAACGGGTATTTTATGTTTTTTTTCGGTATCTAACTATATTTATATATCGGAAGAAAAGATGGTAAATATCAAGGAAACGGTGCAACGCTCCGGAAGGGAGACTGCAGTTCGCATTAATGAGTATATGTCTGATATTTCTAATATATCTAAAATTCCTCTTACATACCGGATGGAGGATGAAAGCTATATTAATGCTTTGAAGGACTACAATGATTGCAATTGCCTGACACTTGAATTCCAAAGAATGAATGAGCGGATGTTTGAAGAAATCATGGCATATAAAACAGATATTAATACATGTTTTATATTTAATAAAAACGGATGTGGTGATTATAAGGTTAAAAATGCAATATATAGTGTTATGAATCCTACAGAGGAGGCATGGTTTCAGGAGTGCTATGAAAAACATGGTAAGCCGGTTGTGGTTGATACCTATGAAATGCCCTGTGTTGCAGACAGCGCCAATATACCTCTGTGGGTATTTGGTGTTGCCAGAGGCATACTGAAAATTGAGACAAATGAAGTGGTTGGAGTGTTATTAATTACAACCGAGATTGATTATATCCGAAATATTGTTACTGATAACAGAGTGTCAGAAAATCAACGTGTGATTATCGTTGATGGCACACATACTATATATGATACCAATGAGGAGTACATAGGACAGCAGGCAGATGATAAGATATCAGGCATTGAATCAAAAGAAAGCGGCGAGGTTAATGAGATTATATTGCAGGATGGCGAACATATGCTGGCATTTTCTACTGTGTCGGATGTGACGGGATGGCGAATTATCAGTCTTGTACCGAAGGATGAGGTATTAGGAGAGCTGAAAGTTACACAACAACGTATTATTGTTCAGACAATTTTGGGAATAGGAATTATGCTGGTTTTGCTATTTCTAATAATAGCAAGAATCAGTAAATCTATAGGCAAACTGGAAGCTGTCATGAAATTGGCAGAACAGGGAAATTTTGAACAGCATGTCAAGGTGGAAAGTAAAGATGAGATTGGAAATCTTACAGGCATGTTCAATTCAATGATAGAGCGTATTAATAATCTGATTAATGAAGTGTACAAACAAAAAATATATCACTCAGAGATGGAACTGCAGATGCTGCAGGCTCAGATTAATCCCCATTTTCTTTATAATGCATTAGAGTCAATAAGTATGCTGGCGGTTATGAACGATGATGATCAGACATCGGAAATGGCTGCTAATCTTGGACATATTATGAGATATGGAATCAGCAATTATAATGTAGAGGTTACTTTGTATGAGGAGATTTTTAACCTCAAAAAATATATTGCCTTTCAGGAGATGCGATTTAAATCTATATACACCATTTCTATTGATATAAGTCCGGAACTATACAGTATAAAAATGATAAAAATGATTATCCAGCCTATTTTGGAAAATGCAATTTATCATGGAATGAAAGATACTGTATGCGATGGGAAAATTACTATTTCAGCAGGTATAAAATCAAAGAATGTATTGGAGTTTGTGGTGGCTGATAACGGAGGTGGGATGACAGCCGAAGAAGTTCTGGATTTAAACGATTATATTCAGGGAAATAATCACAAATACAAAAGCATAGGACTTAGAAATGTAAACAGGCGCATTAAACTACAGTATGGTGAAAATTATGGGCTTACCGTTGAAAGTTGTAAAGGGCAGGGCACTACAGTATATGCAACAATTTACATTGACAGTCATTTGACATTTACAGAAGGGGAGGGAAAAGATGCAGATATTACTGGTTGATGATGACGAAATCATACGAACGGGAATGCGGAAAATGATTAGCAAAGACATGGGAGAAGTCTGTGCTATAGAGGAATTCGCTAACGGATTAGAGGCACTAAATTATGTTAGAAATAATCCGAAAGTTGATCTTATCATTACAGACATCCGTATGCCTTTAATGGATGGTTTTCAGTTGATTGAAGAAGTAACAAAAGTAGAAAAACATATAAAGTTTATTGTTTTGAGCGGCTTTGATGAATTTAATTATGTAAGGAAGGCGTTTCGAG
The DNA here is from genome assembly GCA_934426825.1 of uncultured Acetatifactor sp. GTDB lineage: Bacteria > Bacillota > Clostridia > Lachnospirales > Lachnospiraceae > Acetatifactor. Next base: position 79,849 of record CAKRYI010000004.1, read on the forward strand.
AGGGTGTTGTTGACTATTTTTTAAAACCGATAAACAGACAGGAACTTATTTCGCACATACAGAAAATTCAAAAGGAAATTAACAATAAAAACAATGAGAAGGAATATGAAAAACGGCACAAAGAAACCTTACTCTCTGCCGTATTGAAAAATGCAGTTAAAGGGGAAGAGCCTGCACTTGAACAATTGAAGGAATATATGAATCTTACAGATTCTGCATCCTATATGATTACGATTATGCAGGTGGGACTGTATTACAAAAACTGTGCCGGAAAGAGAGACTTATCAGGACACGTATCTACCATGAAAATGTTATATGAAAAAAACATGGGAGAACTGAATTGTCAAAATATTTTATTTGTTGAGGAAAATACTATCTGTAGCATTATTCTTTTGGGGAAGGGAGATTCAGGAGAAAAGGTATCCCGATATTTCCATGAACTATTAGATGACTCAAGGGAGTCTTTTTTGCTATGCGTGGGGATTAGCAATACCTATTCTGCCGTAGAGGAACTATGCGCAGCATATAAAGAGGCTCAGGAAGCTGTGTCCTTTAAATTTTACATGGGTAATAATAAAGTACTGCTATATAAGGACATCGTTGGAAAAAGCATTGATTTTGAATATGATATAAAGACATTGACGGATTCACTGATTCTGGAAATAGAATTATTGGATTATCCCAAAGTAAGAGAGCGGATTTGTAAGTTTTTTCTGGATGTGAGTTTTATGAAGCCGGACAAAATAAGGCTTTATATTAAGAATATGATATACATTCTTGTTTTGCAAATAAAGGGATTTGAAAAGGCGCTTGGCTACAGTGGCACGGATTATAACTGGTTCATAGATAATATTGGAACATATAATGAAATGAAAGAATATATTCTTTTGCTAATGAAGAATTGTATTCAATATATGAGTTCGGAGAAGGAAAAGAAGCAAACTCACAGAATAGAGATGTCAAAGACTTATTTGGCGGAGCATTATATGGAAACCATATGCTTAAATGATGTAGCCGCACATGTAGAGTTGAATCCATCCTATTTTTCTAATTTATTCAAAGCAGAGATGGGAATGAATTTTTCAGAATATTTGATGAAAATCAGAATGGAGAAGGCAATGCAGCTGTTAAGAAATCCTAAAATAAGGATTTATGAAATAGGGAGCATGGTCGGATATGAGGATGCGGTGTCCTTTGGAAGAGCATTTAAGAAATTTGTCGGGATGTCGCCGAAAGAATATAGAAATACGGTGTATTGATGAAAGGAGCTGCCGGGGCAGCTCTTTTTTAATGAAAAAATGTATATAAATATAAATCAGTGTAGTTTTTTGGAAAAAAAATAATTGCTAAAATAAAAATCAGAAGAAAATAACAATTAATATAAAGGGGGAAAATTATGGAAAAACCTACTATAAAATGTTCTTCTAAAGCAGTTATTGAACCAAAACAGGGGTGTGAATGGGCAAATACCATGGTACTGAATCCGGCAATTTTTACGGAGCCCGGGAGTGATACTCTGCATATGCTTTTTCGGGCTACCGGACCGTGGCACGAAAAAAATTTGAAAGGTTTGTCTGATCCATATCCCATTTTTTTGGGATATGCCTTTAGTGAAGATAATGGAGAAACATGGGATGTAGATTTCAGCAGACCGGCATTGTCGCCTAAATTGGAATATGATCTGGATAAGATGTATATCCAGAATATTCATGGGAAAAAGGTTCCTAATTATGCAAATGGTTGTGTAGAAGATCCGAGAGTTTTTACGCTGAATGGAAAATATTATTTAACGGTTGCGTGCAGAATGTTTCCACCGGGACCATATTGGGAAGGAGATAAACGCAGGGACAACGTTCCTGATTGGGCAATGGAACCCACGAACCCATTTGGCAGTGCTGCTTATAAAAATGATACCACAACGGTGCTGTTTGAAATAGAACTGGATGCGTTGAAAAACAGGGATTATGACAATGCCTTTTTGTATGTTTGTCCGCTCACGGATGGAAGTTTAACAGATAACAGGGATGTGTTCTTATTTCCTGAAAAGTTAATGATTGATGGAAAAATGCAATATGTTATGCTGCACAGACCTGATATTCCGGATAAATTTGAGAGCGCAAGAGGAGTATTTAAACCATCTATCATGATTGCGTCAGCGGAGAATATGGAAGATTTTACTACGGAAAAGGCAAGACATAAATTGTTGGCAACAAGTGAGTTTGATTGGGAGGAAGAGCGTATAGGAGCCAGCTTTCCGCCAATCCGGATAAATGCAACGGAGTGGTTGGTTTCGTATCATGGGAAACAATTACCTGAATATGGATATACGCAATCATTTATGATTGTCAGAGAACAACAGGAGGGATTCCCTGAAGTTATACACAGATGTTCTTCCAGACTATTATACGCAAAACAGGATTGGGAATTACCCGATTTGTTCCTGTGCCCTTGCATTTTCACAACAGGTGGCGTGGTCAAGGATGATGAATTAATCATGAGTTATGGCGCCGCCGATCAAAAGATAGGCATGGCATGGGCTTGCTTTGACGAAGTAGTGGATTATGTAAGAATGTTTGATGAACATGGAGTAATGGTAGCAGAATAGTTTCAGTATGGAGAAAAGGAGAGATGTTATGAGGCATTTGTGGAAAAAGAGGATGTCTGTGGTAGTTGCATTGGTTTTGATGTTATCGGGGATACCGGAAGTGGCCGGTTCACAGGTGAATGCGCAGGAAGGAAATCTTGTGACAAATGGTGATTTTGAAAATGGCTTGACAGGTTGGGATAACTGGTCAGAGAGTGATAAGTTTAAGGCAACTGCAGAAAGTGTACACGACGGAAATGGCGCATTGCTGGTAGAAAGTACTTCTCAGGACTGGGTAGGTCTTACGCAGAATATTGCCGTGGAAAAAAATACAACGTATGAGCTTAGATTCTGGGGAAAAAACGCAAGCATGTTTTGCTATAAGATTATGGATTCCTCGTGGAGTTCTAATCTGATAGAACAGTATCCGACCGGAAATGGTGAATACCAGCAATATACCGCAACATTTGACAGCGGAGATAATGAGACTGTAATTCTCTACATTTCAGATGCAGCGACAAACGGCTATTATGATAATTTTTCCATCGTAAAAAAAGGGGGGAATCCTGTTGCAGTAGAATTTGACGGCGGATTTGAGAGCGGAAATCTGGACGGGTGGCAAAACAGTGATGCGCCTGACAAATTTGTGGTAAGCTCTGAAGATGTTTATGAAGGAAACTTTGCTCTTAAAATATCTTCTGTATTACAGGAGTGGAAATGTATAAAATATAATCTGCCGGTCGATACAAATTATATGTATCGTATCAGTTTTTATGCAACGGGAGAGGCAACCACTTATTTTAAGGTGATTAATAAGGACATGACGACAGAACTTGCAGGTGGTGTCCCGAACAGTTCATCAGGTGAGTGGACACTAAATTCTTATGAGTTCAACTCAAAATCAAATGATGAAATAGTGCTTTATTTTGCGGATACAGCGGGAACGGTTTATATTGATAATATTGTCATTGAGAGACTTTCGGAGGTTCAGGTTAATGTGACAGAGGTTATAAACGGAGATTTTTCAGACGGTTTAAATGGATGGGATATTTCAGCATCAGGTGAAAAGTTTACGGTTTCCGGCGGAGACTTGTATATTACCAGTGATGCGGCGAACGGCAATTATATTGAACAGAAGATATACACCGAAAAAGGTACCTATTACACTGTATCAATGAATGCAACAGGTGCGGATACCGGATATGAAATATTAGATTTGGAGAAAAAAACAGTTTTGGCAGATGAAAAAGACAATTATTTTTGCTCGGGAAATAATTCAGCAATCAATTTAAGAATACTGGATACCGAAGGAAATGCAGTAGTGAATAGTATTAAAATAGAAGAAGCTCTTATACAACCGAATAATAACCGTCCTGTAGTAAATGCATCCGGTGAGATTACGGAAGTTAAATTGACAGATCCGGATGCAACTGCGGCTGTACGGTCGTTATATGTATATCTGCAGGAGGTGGGAAAGAATAATTTACTTTTTGGACATCAGACAGATAATTCAGAGAGCATCGTAAAAAAAGACAATATTGTTTCAGATACCTATCATACAGTGGGGGCATATCCTGCCATTACCGGATTTGAAATGGGAAACATTGTAATGGACATGGATTATTATGTTCAGCTGGTACAACGGGCATATAAGAATAATAGCGTTGCAACAGTGTGTGACCATATGCCGAATTTCTCTTCTGAGGCAGCAGGTTCAACGTGGAGTGATATGACACCTACGTATGCACATATTATGCCGGGGGGCAAAGATCATGAAAAGTTTTTACAACGTTTGGATCAGATGGCTGAGTTTGCATTATCCTGTGTTGATGAAAACGGTGAACTGATTCCTATCATTTATAGACCATTCCACGAAAACTCCGGTATGTGGTTCTGGTGGGGCGTTTCCAACACATCAAAAGATGAATTTGTAAATTTGTGGAGATATACGGTAGAGTACCTGAGAGATGAAAAGGGTGTTCACAATTTGTTGTTCGCATACTCGCCCAATGGACATTTTTCCAGTGAGGATAATTATCTGAGCAGGTATCCGGGAGATGATTATGTAGATATTATTGGATTTGATATTTATCACGACAATCCTTCCTATGAAAGTAAATGGATGCAACAGACATTAAAGGATGCACAGATTACTTCAGGCATTGCGTCTAAAAAGGGAAAGGTTGCAGCGATTACCGAAGTAGGGATACGGTATAACGGCAGTGATGGACTTGCCGTTGAGGATAATGCCATGAAAGACTGGTATTCTCAGCTATATAATGCATTGATAAATGATGAAAGTGCAAAGCAGATTGCATATATGATGACATGGCGTAATCAGGACAAGACTCATTTCTGGGTTCCGTATGATGATGGTGAGGGTGATCGCCATGAGATGGCGAATGATTTTACCGTTTTTTATAATCATGACAATGTAATCTTTGCGGATCGAATGGGAAACTATGCAGACTTGCAAGGAATTAAAACCGTAAAACATGAAAATTCAGTATATTTTGTTGCTCCGACCACCGGCGAAAAAATAAAAGGCACTGCAGATGTAATTTTAAAAGTAAATGCGGATGAAGCAGAAAATGTGAAAAACGTAAAACTATATGTGGGGGAAAACGCATACAATGCAGAGTATAGTGCACCATATTATATTGCGTCATTTGACACAACTACATACGATGATGGAAATTATCAGTTGAAGGCGATAGTTACATTGGACAATGGAGTGAGTTTTGAGGCTGATAAAAATATTAAAATATGGAATGACGAAAGCACCAGTGATGTAAATACCAGAGTGTTTGATAACTTTGACGGCTACTTTGGAGAGACAGAGCAATTAAATCAGGCATATAACAGGAACACCAATGGCGATGTTAACGAAGTTTCACTGATTGATTCCCCGTTTGGCACTGAGTATGGCAAGGCTCTGAAATTTGAGTATAGCGTGTCGACAGGTGGACCCGGATATTCCGGTACTGCAAAGACTCTGAACTATGACATTACAAGTTTGAATTCAAAGGGAATTTCGTTTTGGTTTCAAGGAGATGGAAGAGGAGCAGACATTCTATTGCAGGTGAATATGCCTAATTGTTTTGAGGTGCATTTGAATGATTTGAGTACCTTTGATAAAGACTCCACACAACCTCAGTATATAGAGATAATGTGGGATGAGTTTAAACCTAAGGGGCATGTTCAGCAAAAAGACTTGTCCGATATTCAGACGTATGCAATTTATGTAAATGGAACGGGTATTGAATCCAGCACACTTATTTTTGATGAGATATGTGTAATTGCTGAAACTCCGGTTGCGGGACAAGTTAGCGTAGAAGACAAAAGTGGTTATTTAAAGGATGCTGATTCTGTTAAGAATGCTGTGTTAACAGAATCTGATAAGAAGCTGATTGAATCCGGAAAAAATATTCAGATTATAATGGAGATTGAAAAGCTAAGTAATCTTCCGACAGACAGTAGTTTGATTGATGCAGCACTTGGCGGCAAGAAAGTAGTTTACTATCTGAATATTGATTTGTTGAAGAAAATTGAAGGGGAAAGCGCAACTCTAGTACATGAAATAGGTGGTAAAATAGAACTTGTTCTTCCGGTTCCGGCTGAATTGATTATGAGTGGACGAACTTTTTCCGTAATCTATGTACATGACGGTGTTGCAAAAATGTTATCCGATCAGGATTCTATCCCTGAAACAGTTACAATTGCAGCTAATGAATTTTCAACTTATACATTGGTTTATGCTGAATCCGGTGGAAACAACAGCGGAAACGCAGGCGGAAACAATAGCGGAAACAACAGTGGAAATGCAGATGGAAACAACAGTGGAAATGCAGGTGGAAACAATAGCGGAAACGCAGGCGGAAACAATAGCGGAAACAACAGTGGAAATGCAGGCGTAGGCAATAGTGGAAACGTGGATGGAAATAACAGTGGAAGTATTGGAGATAAGACAGATCGAACTGTCAAAGGGACTATCGGAAGAAATGCAGGCGGTAGCACGAACAGGGATGGCGAAAAAAATATCTCAAAATCTATTGCAGATATCACAGAAGAATCAGCTTCTGAATATGTAGAGGAACCTGCAAAGGAAAGTCAGATTCCGGAGACCGATGAAAGTATTGATAGTGCAACTGCTGATAATAGCCAAGATTCTAAGGTAAATATACCGGATGATGTGGCAGTAGAAAAGCAGGAAAGTTCTTCTAATATGCTGGGTAGCATTTTGCTCTGGGTGGCTTTAGCATTGGTAATCGTGGCTGTAATTATTTATGTAGTAAGGAAGTATTGTGAAAGCAAGGAAGATTAAAGGCGGGTACATATTTTTTTTGAAGCAGAAGTGAGATATATACAGGAGATTGGCAGTGACAGTCTCCTGTATATTGTGTACAAAAAGAAATGACTAATAGAGCAGGAAAACCAAGGGAGAGATGAAAATGGCAATTTTGCAAATAGAAGTATTATCCGGGTATTTGGAGAGAAAGGTTCCGGTTACGGCGATTGTACCTATTGATAATCCATTGACAAAGGTGCAGGAAGAGAATTACAAAATGGTAGTTTTACTCCATGGTTATAATGGAAATAATATGGATTGGGTTACTAATACCGGTATTGTTAAGTATGCGGAAGAAAACAATCTTGTTGTGGTTATGCCGGCAGGCGAAAATAAATTTTACATTGATAATATAAAAACCGGAGAGGCATATGGCAGATTTATAGGAGAGGAATTGATTGCCTGCATGAGAAAATTGCTGCCTGTATCAACTAAACGAGAGGATACCTGCATCGGGGGATTGTCTATGGGAGGATTTGGTGCAGTTGTAAATGGATTGCGATTTCCGGATACCTTTGGATATATTGTATCCTTGTCGGGTGCTTTATTTTTGGAGCCAATGATGAGTGAGAAAAACGAGGAAGTGTTGATTAGAAAAGAGAAGTTCGATGCCTTGTTGGGAACTTCGGAGCAAATGCTTCATACGGATGCAGATTATAGAGAAACACTGGAAAATCTTTTAAAGAAGAATCCTCAAAAGATTCCGGAGATTTATTTGGCGTGCGGTACAGATGATTTTTGGTATCGAGCCAGTGAGAGTTTTTCAAAATATCTGACACATATGAATGTAGGGCATTTGTTTGTGGAGACAAAGGCGGACCATGAATGGAGTTTTTGGAATTGCTATATTGAAAAGGCAATAAAATGGTTTGGCAATAGGGGTGCGGCAGTATAAAAAGTTGCATAAAAATCAAAAATGAAGCAGTTAAATAGCCGGTTTTTATATGATAAATTATATTATAGCGAAAGCAAAAAAATATAGGAGGAAAAGTGAATGAAAAAGAAGAAAGTTGTAGCATTACTGTTGGCTTTTACCATGTGCGTTTCCATGTTGGCGGCGTGTGGTAATAAAGAGACAACCAATGGAACATCTCAGTCCACAGAACAGCAGGAAACGTCAAAAGAGGTTGGAACAGTGGAAAATGAATCCACTGAGAGTGGTGACAATGAAACCGAGTTGAGCGGAAAAATCGTTATCGCGACAAATCGTACAGACCTTGTGGATACGGTTTTTGCAGATGTAGCACAGGAATTTATGGATATGCATCCAGGCACAGAGGTTGAATTTGAAGCAATCAAGGATTATGAGCAGGTGGTAGCAACAAGAATCGCAGGAGGTGAGGCTCCTGACCTGTATCAGATTTTGCCCAGTATGAGTGCAGATACATATGCAGATTATCTGTTACCCATTGATGATATGAACATTACCGCCGAGGATGTTTATTTCTATGATAACACAAGAGGAACGGATGGTAATCTTTATGGATTGAGTGCTTATGTAGAGTATACCGGTGTTGCCTATAACAAGACAGCTTTTGCAAAGGCCGGTATTGACAAAGTACCTACAACGATGGACGAGTTTTACGAGGCATGTGCAAAGTTAAAGGATGCCGGCATTGTTGCTGTTGGAACCGCATTTAAGGATGTATGGCCCATGTTTCCATGGACAGACTTCGGAATGGTTCAGATTGCAGCCAACGGTGATGCAAACGGAAAGAACAGTTATGTTAATAAAGATGAAATTTTTGATGAAACTATTGTGAATTCCATGAATGTCGCAAGAAAGTTGTATCAGGAAGGCTATTTTGAGGATGACATTATGTCTGCAAACTGGGATCAGTTTAAGATTGATATTTCTCAGGGAAAAACTGCAATGCATTATACCGCATCATGGTTCCCGCCTCAGATGGTTGAACAGGGTGCAAATGCAGAGGATGTAGGAATGTTCCCTTATCCCGGTTCAAAAGGAATTTACTGTGCTCCGGGTAAAGTTTGGGGAATTTCCAAAGATACAGAGGCACCTGAACTTGCCAAAGCCTTTTTGGAATTTATGATTAGAGATGGAAAAGAGGCGCTGTTAACAGGAAATGCTCCTTCATGGAAGGCAGCAGAGGTTACCACTCCTTTTCTGGCAGAACTTTTGTCATATAATGTCCCTGTAGTTGAAATCGCGCCCACAGACCCTGTGGTTGTTGAAATTTATAATGCAGCTGAGATTAATGAACAGGCATTTCTTCAGGCATATTGTCTGGAAAAAGATGATGCCAAAGCTCAGGCTATGATTGATGAAGTGAATGCAAGATGGGCAGCAGCGAGAGCTGAAATTGTTAAGTAAAGATTAACCAACCACGCTTAAGGAAAAGGCTATTTTTCTTCGGAAAAGTAGTCTTTTCTTATGCGTAAAATGTCATATGCAAAAAAATGCATGGTTTTATAAAGTATTATCATTAAAAAAAGCACTGCAATATTTTAGAATAAAAGAGACAAAAGGAGGAGTGATAAAATGAGAGCAAAGACAAAGGATCAAATTACAATTATTACTTTCTTATTGATACCAACGGTATTGTTGGCGATTTTTTCTTATTATCCACTGGCAAAGCTGTTTCAATTAAGCATTACAGATTGGGACGGACTTTCGCCAACGCTGAATTATGTGGGTATATCAAATTATAAGGAGATATTTCGACAAAAAGAGCTGTTTTCTGTTTTCCTAAACAATATGGCATACGTTTTAATGGCGTTGATTCAACAGTTTGCGGGACTGCTTCTGGCTATCTTGCTGGATAGTAATTTAAAGGGGAAAAACGCATTTCGCGGTATCATATTCATGCCTTATATCATTAATGGTGTAGCAATTGCCTTTATGTTTAATTATATGTATGATTTCACAAATTCACCAATTAATGTATTCCTTAAATTTATTGGTCTGGGTGATATGACAATCCACTTTATCAGTACGGAATATACATCTAACCTGTGGTTGGCATTTATTAGTTTTTGGCGTTATGTAGGATATACAATGGTTATATATCTCGCTGCATTACAATCGATTCCGAGAGAAATTTATGAAGCCGCAAGGGTTGATGGCGCTAACTTTTTTCAAATTGTTAAAAACATTACATTTCCAAATATAAAGACAATGTTTAAGTTGTCGTTATTGTTAAGTGTCAACGGTTCTTTACAGGCTTATTTTGAGCCTTTCCTGTTGACTAAGGGTGGACCGAATGGAAGGACGGATACCTTTATTACAAAAACTTTGTCACTTGCATTTGATTATAATAAATATGGAAAGGCATCCGCAATGGGAGTAATTCTTTTATTTATTATTCTCGGACTTGTACTTGCACAGAAATTATTATTTAAGGAGGAAGACTGATGAAGATACGTAAAAAAGAAATGCAGGAACCGGCAACATTTGTTATAAACAGCAAAATAGGAAAAGCATTTGGCTATATCGTATTATTTGCAACTGTATTTATGGTTTTCCTGCCACTATTTATTGTATTGAATGTTTCATTGAAAGACACAGCGGAATATTGGGAGAAAGGTGTTTATGCACTTCCCGAAAACATCTTAAATCTGAAAAATTATGTAGAGGCATTTGAAACCGGAAAATTTTTTATTGCTTTTAAAAATACGTTTATTTTAATTCTTGTATGTGTTCCGTGTTCTATACTATTCGGAACGATGGTGGCATACATACTGGGGAGATTTCAGTTTAAAATGAAACCATTTGTTTTGGGAGCATTTACGCTTCCTACATTTGTCCCGGCAATGACTACTACTATTGCAACATTTACATTAATTAAAGCGTTGGGAGTATATAATACGATATTTGCCGGTATGTTACTTTATGTGGGTTCAGACATTGTACAAATATACATTTTTTTGCAATTTGTAAAGCAAATTCCTATGGCATTGGATGAGAGCGCCAAACTTGATGGAGCATCGCGGGTGAGAATATTCTATTCTATTATTTTGCCACAGATGAAACCTGCTATTGCAACAACGGCAATTTTAAAAGTTCTTAATATATATAATGACTTTTTTACTCCTTATATGTATATGCCAAAGTCAACGCTAAGAACTGTGGCAACTGCGCTGAATACATTCGCTAGTGATAAAATGGCAAACTGGCCTTTGATGTCCGCAGCAATTGTTTTTGTTGCACTTCCTACATTGGTAATTTATCTTTTGCTTCAAAAACAGATTATAGGCGGTGTTACAGATGGCGCAGTTAAATAAGGTGGGAGGACGTATGTATGTATTATCCAATGTTGTTGAAGGCACCATTGAAAGATTATTTATGGGGAGGCCAAAAACTAATTAGGGAATATGGGAAAGTAACGGATTTGGATAAGGTGGCAGAATCATGGGAAGTATCCTGTCATCCGGACGGATATAGCATAATTGAGAATGGTTTTTATCAAAATCAGACTTTGAGTGCTTACATTGAAAAAGAGGGAAAAGGAGTGCTTGGAAAAAGGAGTGAAAGATTTTCGGAGTTTCCAATTCTTATTAAGTTGATTGATGCTTCCGATAACCTGTCATTACAGGTTCATCCGGATGATAATTATGCTTCAGAACATGAAGGTGGGCTCGGTAAAACAGAGATGTGGTATGTTGTTGATTGTGAACCCGGAGCAGAATTGATTATGGGTTTCAGTAAACATTGTGATAAGGAGGAGGTTGAAAAAAGAATTAAAGACAACTCCCTTCTGGATATATGTAAGCACATACCCGTGAAACGGGGAGATGTATTTTTCATTGAAGCGGGAACCCTGCACGCCATTGGAAAGGGTATGCTTATAGCTGAGGTACAGGAAAATTCTAACGTTACTTACCGGGTCTACGATTATGGGAGAAAGGATAAACAGGGAAACGAAAGAGAATTACATACAAAAAAGGCATTGGAAGTCATGAAACTTGAACCGGTAAAAGAGCGCAAAAGTGTGATTGACAGAATTGTTGATACGGATCATTACAAAGCAGTGCTTTTGGAAAATTGCAGGTATTTTAAGGTGGCAGAAGTGGAGATTAAGTCTACAGCCAATTTTACGGCCACGGATGAGACTTTTCAAACATTGACAATTTTAGATGGTGAGGCGGTGATAAAGCATTTGGATATGGAACTTGAGGTAACGAAGGGTAATAGTGTATTTATTCCAGCTGGAATGGGGGGATATGAAATTTCCGGTAAAGTAAAATTTTTGTTTTGTCAGTTATGAGGAGGGAAGTGCATGCAGAAAGTGCAAATATGTCTGGCGGATGCTGCAAAAATGAAAGAACTTGTAGAGCAAATAACCAAGATAAAAGGAAATTATGTGATTGATACCGGTAAAGAAAAGGTTTCAATCGAAACAGTAAAAACAGTGTTGGAAATGCCTGATAATGGAACCCTAAAACTACTTTTTGATTCGGAAGATACGAACTTTCTTTTAGAGATTTCGGATTATTTACAGATTGCGGAGTAATTGAAAATAAAAAGTCAATGAGGAAGCCGCGAGGAGGTCATATGGGAAAAAAAGTAAAAGAAAACACAATAAAAGAGAAAAACAGTAATACCGTTAAAAGAACCGGAATACAATTGCATGCATTCCATATACACTCGGTAAGAATGAAGCTCTTGTTTTCATTTCTTATTATGAATATTATTGTTTTACTGTTTGGTGTTATAACGTATAGAAAAACATCCCGGATTATTATGGATAATTACAAAAACAGTATCATAAATACCGTCACGGCCAGCGGTGATTATTTGCAACTAATAATGAATAGTGTTGAGGCAAAATCTACACAGCTTACCAGTAATGAGAATGTAAAGAATTATTTTTCAGGCAACTACGAAAAAGGCAGTCGTGATGAATTGAATGCATACAATAGTGTGTATCAGGATTTGATGGCTACCATTGGAAGTGACAAGTTTCTGTATTCCATAAGTATTATACCATTAAAGGGAGATGCGTTTTCTACCGTAAAGAATTTTAAGGATAATTCACATTTAGAATTTCCAAACTCTGAAGAAGCGACAATGCTTGCAGATAGCGGAGAAAGCTATGTGTGGAGTCGTTATCACCAATACTTAGATTCCTGCCTTGATATTCCGCAAGAAGAATATGCAATGTCTCTTGTCCGGTATTTAAAAAATAAGTCACTAAAGACAATTGGATATGTTGTATTGGATATTAAAATGGATACCGTTGTTTCACGTCTGGACGAGATTAATTTTGGGGAAAATACAAGAAATATGCTTATATTACCGGATGGTAACAGTATCATTTCATCTACCGGATTAAATATTGATGGCTGGGATATAGTAAATGAACCCTTCTTTAAGGAAATTGCGGAATCAGAAGAAATACAGGGAAGCCGTGAGTTTACAATCGGGGGTATGGAATATCTGTGTACCTTTGATAAAATTGGAGAAAATGGTGCGATACTGATTAATATATTAGATAAGTCTATTATTAAAGAGCAGGTTGAAGATATTGGAAATATATGTGCCCTTGCAGTAGTAATTGCTACTATAATCGCATTATTTGTTGCAATTTACATATCCGGAGATATGGGACGAGTTATTACGAAGTTATCTGACAACATGAAAAAAATTGCTGAAGGCGATCTGACCGTTAAGATTGAGACAAAACGTAAGGATGAATTTGGTAAGTTGATTAAGAGTGTCTCCCATATGACGGAAAACATTCGGGAACTGATTGGTCAGACGGTGGAAATTGCTGACAGTGTAGGCTGTTCGGCTGTGGAGGTTGAACAGGTAGAAAATGGAATTGTGCAGCATGCTATTGATATGGGCAATTCGTTAAATGAAGTGGAAAAGGGAAGCGTACAACAAGCGAAAGAGGCAGAACTTTGTCTGGAGAAAATGGATTCTCTGTCAGAAAAGATTGAAACGGTAAATAAGAACAATATTGTTATGCATGAAATGTCAGAAACCACGAAACAGAAGGTGGATGCCGGGGTGACAAAAATAGCATCTCTGGATAAGAAAATCAAAGAAACCGCAGAACAAACCAAAGACATACTAAGCGAAATTGAAGCATTATGTACTGATACACAAACAATAGTAAAAATTACAGCTTTAATTAATGATATTGCAGATCAGACAAATTTATTGTCGCTGAATGCCTCAATTGAAGCAGCACGCTCAGGCGAGAAGGGGCGTGGTTTTGCTGTGGTTGCGGAGGAAATCCGAAAATTGGCAGAACAGACAGTAGCAGCAGCGGTAAATATAGAAAAAAATATTCAGGCTATAGTGGGACGCAGTGAGATGATGTCTCAAAAGGCAAAAAATGTAGATGGTTTTATTGTTTTACAGCAACAGGCTGTTGATGACACAGTAAATCTGTTTCGGGATATAGAAACAGAGCTGGATACATTGATGGAACATATGGGAATTGTTACCGATGAAGTCGCCGATGTAGAAAATGTGAAAAATTATACGCTGGATGCAATGGGAAATATTGCTGCCGTGGTAGAAGAGACTTCAGCCATTAATACCGACATTAATGAGAGTGCAAAACAACAGGTTGATTTGACATTAAATCTAAAACAATGTACAGAAAAGCTACGGGATAATGCAAAGAGGTTGGAGCATGCAGTAAGCAAATTTGTAGTATAAGGATTATTTTATGATACCCCTTGCTGCCAATAGCAGTCTAGGGGTATCGTTCTGTATAAATTCCAAATCTGTCATTGCCAATTTTGGAAAAAAATTAAGAATAGGCAGTTTCTATGGTATACTTAAAATAATTAACAACCCGATGGAGGAGCTGCTTATGCAAAAATTGACACAACTATGGAAAAACTTATGCGCAGTGTGGAGCAGCATGGTATTTTTGGCGATGGTGGGACTGTATGTTCTGCCCGATGTCCTGAAAACCATGCTGTTGTGTATTGGGAAGGAGTCCGTTTCCCTTTCTGCCATTTATGTGGCAGATATTCTGGGGATTGTATTTTGTGCCGGATTTTCATTCCTTGCGCTGTGCTTTGCCAAAAAGGGACATTCCGTTTCTGCCTTTACAGGCGGTGTGATTCCCTGTATTGCGGTGATTTGCGCAGGCAAAATTTTGGTAACTGTTTTCTCCGCACGTTTCGGAACTGCCGGAGTATGGATTTCCCTTGCAGTGGTAGGACTTACTTTCGGGGGCAGTCTGCAGCTTTTGGGCAGAACTTTCGGCAAAAGGGAAAATGGTGTAAGAAATGCGGTAATAACCGTGGCTGCGGGAGCAGTGGGATACTGGATTGCCACTTTGCTTGCCGCACCGATAAGCAGACTTTTGACGGGAAAGCACAGTTGGAGTGGAACTGTTCTTTCTCTGTTTGTCGTTTGCGCCATAAGATGGCTTTTGACAGTGCCGGTTATCTGGTTCGCCTGTGACGGGCGCACGGAGGATGAAAACGGAAAGAAGCAGATTATACCGTTTGCCGTATCGGTCGTGCTGTTTGGAATCGTGGCGGCAATGCTGTTTCCGAAGGACACATCCTTTACAAAGCGTATGTCGGATGACTACACGGCGCGAATCAACAATGCCTGCGTCCAGCTTGTAAACGGCAATATTTTGTCTGCCGCCAATGAGTATCAGGCGCTGGAGCGGGAGATTGGGATATGGAAGAGAGTGCTGGAAAATGGCTGGACGGATTTGTATGAGGAGGAGATAGCGTCAAATCAGATGCTTGCTTATTTGGACGTCTGGACAACATATGAGGACGACCGGCTGGGGAAGATGGAACAGTATTATACAAAGGGATACATAGAGGATACCGATTTTTGTTTCCTGTTGCTGAAAGAGTATAAAAAGTCGGAAACACTCTCTCCTGAGCAGGAAAACCGCCGCATGGAGATTATAAACGGTCTTGCAGCTCATGGAATCTATTCCGGTGGACTTCCGGATGCGGAGGAGATAAGTGAAAATGCCGATAAGTTTTATAAGATGATAGAGAACGTGGAAAACTATCAGGCGCACTTTGATTATGTACCGCTGTTGAGTGAACTGGTGCTGGGAACCGATTACGCAAATGACGGGTATCTTATCGGTGTGACACAGAGCATTGCAAGAGAGGCAGTGAGTGCAGCTCTGGAAAAACCGGATGATTTTGCATGGAATTATCTTGCTCTGTTACTTTACAATGAGCAGCGGAATCAGATAGTGGATTGGGATAATGATTCCACGGATATACTTACGGTTGCCGAAAACTTTGAGCGGGATTTTGAGAGAGAGTTCGGCGAGCGGGCGAATGAGGAACAGTGGATTCAGATGAAGAAGTTCGTCATGCGGGCATATCTGCGTTCCATAGATTTCGATAAGTGTGCGGATTACGGTCTGGAGGCATTGGAAAAGTTCGAGGACGATACTCTTCGTGACAGTACTTTGCATGCACTGTTCTCGGCAGGAAGATACGAGGAATGTTTGGCGCTTGCCAAAGAGGCGAAGAAATCGACAGACCCTTATCCGGTTTATTATACGGCGGCAGCGTCAATGTATACCGGAGATATGGACACTTCCGTGGAGTATGCCCTCAAACTTGCCGAAGAGGTAAAGACAAGTGAGTACCCGCAGACGGCGGACGAATTGCTGTATGGTTATCTTGCGCTTCTTTCGGTGGATTCGCAGGTCACGGATGCAAGGTATGACGATTTGAGCGAAGAACAGCTTAAGAAATTAAAGAGCGACAAGATGTTAGAGGCATATCTCGAGGCCTTTTACGGAACTTACACAGATGCAACGGCGGATTCTTTAGACGGTGCTTTGAAAGCGGCGGACGAAGTGCTTTCCGCGCGGGACGGTCTGTGCTATCCCCATTACTTAAAAGGTGTGGCTTACAGCCAGCAGGAAATGTGGGATGAGGCAGTGGAGGAATATAACAAGGCACTGGATGCAAACGGTGACGACCCTATGATATGGTATGCGCTTGGAAATGTATATGAAGAGCTGGAGGACTATGAAAACCAGTACAAGGCACTTACCCTTGCGGTAGAACTGAACCCTTGGTACGACTATTACAATGATTATGAGGGTACCGGAATTCATATGTGGTTTTATCGCAAAAGTGCATTGTCAGAGCTACAGCGTCAGCACCAGAAATCACAGGGGGTGGATGAATGATGATATTGACAATCAGTTGTGTGATTTTATTTATTTTTCTGTTTGTGCAGACATTTTTTTTAGGCGGCTCATATCTATTAGGTTTTTTGGGAATGGCGGCAGCGGCTGCGGGCATTGTGTTTTGGATTTTGTTTAAGACAGCAAAGAAAAGCCGGATTGCAGCGATAACGGCTGCGGCGGGAATTCTTGTCTCCGGAGTCTGCTGTGCGTGTATGACATTTCCCGCCAAGGAGGGGACACTGCAGGAGAAAGCGGATCTGATTCAGGAGATGGTCACTTCAAAGGATACGGAAACCGCAGAAGAACGCTATGAGGAGTGTATTGACAATTACGGCGAGGATGATGATGTACACCTTGCCATGGCAAAATATTATCTTTCGGTAGACGATACGGAGGATTGTGCAAGGATGCTTGACTGGGTGAAAAATAAGACGACCATGGATTTTTACCTTACGAAACTGGAAATGTATAAACACACTCCGCAGATCAATGGTGCCTATATTACGTCTCTTCTGTTAGATGCGGTAGAACATCATCCCACGTGGGCAAAAGGGTATCTGCTTTTGGGAATTGCATACACCGACAACCAGTATGACATCTACAAAGATGCAGCGGAATATTATTTGAGAAAAGCGGCGGCACTTGACCCGACGGATGGATATGCGCCATGCTGGCTGGGAATTGTAGCTTACCAGAGAGGAGATTATGAAGCTGCAAAAGAGCATTTGGAGGATGCCGCGGCACTCAGGGACAATGACATTTATCTTACGAATTTAATCAGTTATTACAAAGCAGCGGTAGAAGAGGAGGTGCGGCAATGAGAAAGCGGAAGATATTTTGTGCGGCATTGTGTCTGAGCCTTGCGACATGCTCCATGACGGTTTCGGCGCAAATACCGGATTCCATCAGTTCTCTGGGGATTCAGATGATTACGGATATTGCAAATTATAAGCCGCCAACTCCGGGGGAATCCATGAATCAGTCAGTGGACTTTTCGGGAAACTGGCTGGATAACACGGTCAGTTTTTGGAATGCCTATGGCAATGACATTGGAAACGGAGTTGGACATCTTTCCACCAACTGGGATGTGGCGGTAGATGTAAACAATCTGCAAAACACTTATGCGGACGGCGTCAAGTGGGGCGGCGGCATTATTAAGGGCGCCGGATATGTTACAAATGCAATGGACTCTCTTTCTGCGGTTCACCAGCTTACCCACCCGCAGGATAATCCTTATGCGTCCCATCCCTCCCTTTCCTTTGCTTATGATGTGATAACGATTACGCAGGCTGCATACAGCTGGCTGGAGGGAAAACCGGCGCAGATAGCGACAGCGGCACTGGGAACCACGAAAAATACATGGGATGACGAGGCAACAAGAACCGCATTTTTGGATTGGGCGGATAATAATGTGTACATTCAGACACTGGATATGACCATGAATAACGTGAATGATTTCTATACGGAAGCATTCGGCGGCGGACGAAGGAGCGAGTGGTCACTGGAGGACTGGCGGGAAAAGGATTATTTCGACAAGCTGAACTTCTACGCACAGATGGTAAAAGAGGGCAGGGAAAAGGAATATGAGTGGCTGCGCGACCAGCTCTTGGAACGGAACCCGTACACCGGAGTTTCCGTGCTGCCGGACAATCAGACTGCGAAAAAACCGAATATTTATCTGTATCCGACCGAGGAGACCGAAATCAGTGTGAACTTTACAAAACCTCAGTACCTGACGAAGACGATTCCGGAATATCAGGACGGATGGACGGTGACGGCTGAGCCGGACGGCACTCTGCTTACACCGGAGGGTGCTTACGGGTATCTGTTCTACGAAAGTCTTGCCAAAAAACAGGTATTCCAGACCGAAGATGGCTTTTTGCTGAAAGCAGATTCCAGAGAGGAAGATATGCGGGAAATACTGGAGTGTTATGGATTTAACAAACAGGAGACGGATGACTTTATCGACTATTGGGACGGCTATCTGAAAGGGAACAGGGATTATCTGATGTGTCCGATTTCTACCGAGGCGGTAAACGAGGCAATGCCGGTTACGTTTTCCATTCAGCCGGACAGCCTGACGAGAATCTGGTTTGCGTTTGTTCCGTATGCGGGCGGAGAATATCAAAAACCGCAGGTAACGCCGATTGTCCGCAACGGATTTACCGTAGTGGAGTGGGGCGGTACGGTAATAAAATAAATGCGGCATCGTAGCCGTTTTAAAGCAGATACGGAACAAGTGTAGGAAAACAGGGACAGAACGTCTCAAAAGAAAAATAGGAAAATCCGGGGATAGCAGATTTTTATTGCTACCCCCGGATTTTTCGACTTTGATTTTCCTGTGTAACTTATGGTGTGTGCCTTCCGGATGCACCTTACTTCTTATTAATCATGGCACGTTTTCTTAAGGTCGGGTCAAGAATCTTTTTACGGATTCTTAAGTTGGTGGGAGTTACCTCCAGCAGCTCATCCGTCTCAATAAAGTCCAAAGCCTGCTCCAGAGAAAGAATCTTAGGCGGGGTCAGGCGCAGTGCCTCGTCCGCACTGGAGGAACGGGTGTTGGTAAGCTGTTTTTTCTTGCAGACATTGATTTCAATGTCCTCGCTTCGACCGGTCTGACCGATAACCATACCGGAGTACACTTTTTCGCCGGGACCGATGAACAGAGTACCACGCTCCTGTGCGTTGAACAATCCGTAGGTGATGGATTCACCGGATTCAAAAGCAATCAGGGAACCCTGCTTACGGTACTGGATGTCTCCCTTGTAAGGACCGTAGCCGTCAAATACGGTATTCAGAATACCGTTACCTTTGGTATCTGTCATAAACTCGCCTCTGTAGCCGATGAGACCGCGGGCGGGAATGGAAAACTCCAGTCTGGTGTAGGTGCCGCCGGAGATAGTACCCATGTTGCGCAGCTCGCCCTTGCGCTGTCCTAATTTTTCAATGACAGCACCGGCAAAATCATTGGGTACATCAATATAGGCAAGCTCCATAGGCTCCAATTTCTTTCCGTTTTCATCGGTGTGATAGAGTACCTCTGCCTTGCTTACGGCAAATTCAAAGCCCTCACGGCGCATATTTTCGATTAAAACGGACAAATGCAGTTCGCCGCGTCCGGATACCTTGAAGCAGTCGGGAGAATCGGTTTCCTCCACACGCAGGGAGACGTCGGTGTTGAGCTCCCGGAACAGTCTGTCGCGAAGATGACGGCTGGTAACGAATTTACCTTCCTGCCCTGCCAAAGGAGAGTCGTTTACCATAAACTGCATGGCAATGGTAGGCTCACTGATTTTCTGGAAAGGAATGGGTACCACATTGTCAGGAGAGCAGAGGGTATCACCGATGTGGATTTCACCGATACCGGAGATGGCAACGATGGAACCGATGGTTGCCTCCTTTACTTCTACCTTATTTAATCCGTCAAACTCATATAGCTTGCTGACTTTTACCTTTACCTGCTTATCCGGCTCGTGGTGGTTACAGATGACAACGTCCTGATTTACCTTGATGGTTCCGTTGTCCACTTTACCGACACCGATACGGCCAACATATTCGTTGTAGTCGATGGTGCTGATTAACACCTGAGTGCCTGCATCCGGGTCGCCTTCGGGAGCGGGAATGTAGTTTACAATGGTTTCAAACAGCGGCTCCATGTCCGTTCCTGCCTGCTCAGCGTCCAAAGAGGCGATTCCTGCCTTGGCGGAAGCGTAGACGAAAGGACAGTCGAGCTGGGAATCGTCCGCATCCAGTTCCAAAAACAGTTCCAGAACCTCGTCCACCACTTCATCGGGTCTTGCTTCGGGACGGTCAATTTTATTGATACATACAATGACGGGAAGTTTTAATTCCAGAGCCTTGCGCAGTACGAATTTGGTCTGGGGCATGGCGCCTTCAAAGGCGTCCACCACCAGAATAACACCGTTCACCATTTTCAGGACACGCTCTACCTCGCCGCCGAAGTCCGCATGACCCGGAGTGTCGATGATGTTGATTTTGGTATTTTTATACATAACAGCGGTATTCTTGGACAGGATAGTGATACCGCGTTCACGCTCAATATCGTTAGAGTCCATGACACGCTCTGCAACTTCCTGATTGTCACGGAATACGCCGCTTTGTTTCAGAAGTTCGTCCACCAGAGTGGTTTTGCCATGGTCAACGTGGGCAATAATGGCAACGTTTCTTACATCTTCTCTTTTCTGCTTCATATAATCCTTGCCTTTCTGTAACATATCGTGGACAAAAAGATACGAAACCAAAGTCCTGGGCGGGATTTGCCACAAACTGTAGTATTCCCCAAATGCCCGCTAATTGCTGTCAATTTCGTAACTTTTTTGTCAATCACTTTTCTTCTCGGATTTTCAAACTGTTACAGTATAGCACTTATTTTTTTCAGGTGCAAGAAAAAAGGGAGTCTGCGCACATATTTTCTTGATTTTTGTTATGAAAGTAGTCGGTATTTCATGTAGAAACGTGCGATGATTGTCGCAACGTGCGATGGGTTACGGTACTAATTTGAGCCGGGATAGAGTATAAATAATAGTGCATTACAGGTATTCGTTACCGGAAAAAGTCTTAAGGTGTAAGAAGGGAGAAACAAAATGATGGATAAGGTCATTGAAAACAATCAGGTGACGGTTATGGGGGAAATTGTGAGTGATTTTTCCTATAGTCATGAAATTTTCGGAGAGGGGTTTTATATGGTAGATGTGCGGGTGCAGCGTCTCAGCGAAAGCTATGACATTATACCCGTAATGGTCTCGGAACGTCTGGTGGATGTGTCAGCAAGCTATATCGGAATGCTGATATGCGTAAACGGACAGTTCCGCTCGTATAACCGTCATGAGGAGCGAAAGAACAGGCTGGTGCTGTCTGTGTTTGCCAGAGAAGTGGAGTTTATGGAGCAGGTGGAAGAGAGTTCCAAAACCAACCAGATTTATTTAGACGGTTATATCTGCAAGGAACCCATTTACCGGAAGACGCCGTTGGGAAGAGAGATTGCGGATTTATTGCTTGCCGTGAACCGTCCTTACGGAAAGTCGGACTACATACCCTGTATCTGTTGGGGGCGCAACGCAAGATACGCCAACAATTTCCAGGTGGGGGAAAGGTGTGCGGTGTGGGGAAGAATTCAGAGCCGTGAATATATGAAGAAACTGGATGAGGAGCATGTGGAGAGAAGGGTAGCGTTTGAGGTGTCCGTCAGCAAGTTGGAGCTGATGGAAGAAGAGGAATAAGACTTAGCCGCGGTAAAAGTTGCAAAATTCTTGCAGATATGATATATTTAAAAAAATGCCAATGAAGTGTGCCCAAACAGGCACACTTCGTTTTTCGGAGAAAGGTATGAGGATTGTCATATGGGTAAGGGGTTAATTCACATTTATACAGGGGATGGGCGCGGCAAATCTCCTGCAGCTATCGGCAGAGCCGTGCAGGCGGCTGCTGAGGGGAAGAGTGTGGTTCTTATCCAGTTCCTTAAGGGGAAAGGACTGGGTGATTCCGATTTTGTCAGGAGAATGGAGCCGGAAATCAAATTATTTCACTTCGAGAAGTCTGATGAAAACTTTGAGGAGCTTTCCGAGGAAAAGAAACAGGAGGAAATCCAGAATATCAAAAACGGTATCAATTACTCCAAGAAGGTGCTTTCCACGGGAGAATGTGATTTGCTGATTCTGGATGAAGTTCTTGGACTGGTGGAAAAGAATATCATATCGGTGGAGGAACTGAAAAACGTGCTGGAATGCAGGGGGGAGACAGATGTTATTCTGACGGGTATTAACCTGAAAGATGAAATCTGCATGCTTGCGGACGAGGTTTCCAAGATTGAGACGGTAAAATTTAAAGTTTGGGAATAAGGCATTGACAGTGTGATAGGAAAATGCTATCATGCACTTATATAGAAAGATAGAGGTTGCGTAGTTCAATAGTATTTCTTCTGATGCGGCAGGCGCAGATGAGGGAGAGAGAAAGGGAAATACGCCGAAAGAGGAGATACCCTGCGGATTGAGTCTTGGGCATACGATTAAGAGTCGTATGACTGTCATCTGTGTTGCTTCGTTTTGACAACGAACAACAATAATCGGATGGGGAGCTGTCCGGTTATGAGTAGATGGGGCGCTATCATGAGGATATAGGAGTATATCATCACCGGCGCTTTACGTGCCGGTTTTTTTATTGCCCCTGACAGACGATGCCAAAGCGTTGCATGGCAGTCAGCCTGTAAACAGTCAGAATATAATATTAATAAGGAAAGCAACGCAGAAACGAGGTTTGTTATGGCAATTTTTAAAGGAGCAGGTGTAGCGATTGTAACCCCTATGAAAGCAAACGGCGAAGTGGATTATGAGAGCTTCAAAAAATTAATCGAGTTTCAGATTGCGAACGGGACAGATGCAATTATTGTGTGCGGAACAACCGGCGAGGCGTCCACGCTCACTCATGAGGAGCATTTGGATACCATTAAATACTGTGTGGATGTAGTGGCAGGCAGAATCCCCGTAATTGCGGGAACCGGCTCTAACTGCACGGAGACGGCGGTTTATCTTTCCACAGAGGCAGAAAAATACGGTGTGGACGGTCTGCTTTTGGTAAGTCCTTACTATAATAAAGCAACCCAGAACGGTCTGTATGCCCATTTTAAGACAGTTGCGGAATCGGTTAAGGTTCCCATTCTGCTTTACAATGTGCCCAGCCGTACCGGCTGCAATATTCTCCCGGAGACTGTAGTGAGACTCTGCACGGATGTAGAGAATATCGTAGGCGTGAAGGAGGCAAGCGGTAATATCAGCCAGATTGCACAGCTTGCAGCCATCTCTGACGGCAAAGTGGATATTTATTCCGGAAACGATGACCAGATTGTACCCATTCTTTCTCTTGGCGGCAAGGGTGTTATCTCCGTTCTGTCCAATGTTGCGCCCAAGCAGACCCATGAAATCTGCCAGAAATTTATGGACGGTGATGTGGAGGGAAGCCGCAAGATGCAGCTTGAGGCACTGGAGTTGTGCCATGCACTGTTCTGTGAAGTAAACCCGATTCCCGTAAAGAAGGCACTGAACCTTATGGGTATGGAGGTTGGACCTCTCAGAATGCCTTTGAGCGAGATGGAGGAGGCAAATGCCGCAAGACTGGAAAAGGCAATGAAGGCTTACGGTATCTTGTAATCTACAGGAAAAATAACGGATTTTTGACGGAAAAGACGGTATACAGAAAGGTACGGATAGTAATATGACCAGAATTATTATGCATGGATGTAACGGAAAAATGGGGCAGGTCATCAGCGGGCTGGTGGAAGCCGATTCCGAGGTGACCATGGCTGCCGGCGTGGACGCAAGAGATGACGGACACAATGCCTATCCGGTGTTTACGGATATTGACAAATGTGATGTGGAGGCAGACTGTCTGATTGATTTTTCAGCAGCGGCAGCGGTAGACAAAATGTTGGATTACTGCGTGAAAAAGAATCTGCCCTGTGTGTTATGTACCACAGGTTTGAGCGAGGAACAGCTCAGAAAGGTGGAGGAGGCGTCTAAGAGTGTGGCAATTCT
Organism: uncultured Acetatifactor sp.; assembly: GCA_934426825.1. Lineage (GTDB taxonomy): Bacteria > Bacillota > Clostridia > Lachnospirales > Lachnospiraceae > Acetatifactor. The sequence continues at coordinate 104,449 of CAKRYI010000004.1, forward strand.
CAAGTCCGCCAATATGTCCCTCGGAATCAATCTGCTCCTCAAGATATTGAAGGAGGCAGCAGGGGTTTTGGTGCCTGCCGGATTTGATATGGAAATCGTGGAGAAGCACCACAATCTGAAAGTGGATGCACCCAGCGGAACCGCTCTGGCATTGGCAGATTCCATCAACGAGGAATTTAACAATGAATACGAGTATATCTATGACCGCAGTGCCAGAAGGGAAAAGAGACCGAAAAAGGAAATCGGAATCAGCGCAGTCCGCGGCGGAACCATTGTGGGAGACCATGATGTGATTTTTGCCGGTTCGGATGAGGTTATCACTTTTTCCCACACGGCATATTCCAAGGCTGTATTTGGAAAAGGTGCTGTGCAGGCGGCAAAATTTTTGGCGGGAAAACAGCCAGGTATGTATGATATGAGCAATGTGATTGACGCACAGATGTAAGAAATAGAACAGGCTTTCCACTTTGGAAAGCCTGTATGTTTTTCGTTAGGGAGTGGTAGTGGAACTGGTGTTTCGATTATTATCATTATCCCCAATCAGCTCGTTGGTAATGTCGGATACACCGTTTGCAGCGTCTTCTACCACATCGCCCACGGCGTTGCCTGCGTCGTCCAAAACAGAACCGCCGTTGTCCGTGCCGTTCATATTGTTGGTATTGTCCATGGTTTTGGCAGGGGTGGTTGTTTCGCTTGCGGGAGTAGTGGTTGCGGTATTGTTGTTATTCGTTGTACCGTTGGTACCGTTACCGTTTGCAGTACCGTTTTCCGTGGTGGCACCGTTTCCGGCCATACTGCCGGAATTGTTGCCGTTCTTATCGTTATTGGTACAAGCTGTTGCCATGCACATATAGGCAAGCACCAATCCGATTGCAAGGAGTCTGGAAACTCCTTTTCTGATACTTTTCTTGTTCATAACGTCCTCCATTCTCACTGGTTTACATGAAATTTGACAGCCGTTTCCAAAGGATATTTTGATAGGCTTGACCATAGTATGTGACGTAAAAAGAAAAATATACATAAAAAAATTTTTGATACCAAAAAGGAGCAAGGAGCATGGAATTTCGTCCCTGTATTGATATTCATAACGGAAAAGTAAAACAAATTGTGGGCGGCAGCCTGTCGGATATAGGAAATCGGGCGAGGGAAAATTTTGTGGCAGAGCAGGACGCCGCTTTTTATGCGGATTTTTATAAAAAATCCGGACTGAAGGGCGGGCATATTATTCTGTTAAATTCCGCAGACAGCGAGTATTATGATGCCACAAGAAAACAGGCGTTTCTGGCGCTGAATGCCTATCCGGGAGGGCTGCAGGTGGGCGGCGGCATCACACCGGAAAATGCAGGGGAATATCTGGATGCGGGAGCCTCCCACGTGATAGTTACCTCCTATGTGTTTAAGGACGGACGAATCCACTATGAAAGACTGGACAAGCTGGTAAAGGCGGTGGGAAAGGAACATCTTGTGCTGGATGTGAGCTGTAAGAAAACCGGGAACGATTACCTGATTGTGACAGACCGCTGGCAGAAGATGACGGAAGAAAAAATGAATGATGAGCTGTTAGACAGACTTTCCGGCTATTGCGATGAATTTCTGATTCATGCGGTGGATGTGGAAGGAAAGGCGGACGGAATCGAAAAAGAACTGGCAGAGCGGCTCGGAAAATGGGGAAAGTGCCCCATGACCTATGCGGGCGGCGTACACAGCTACGAGGACCTTCGCCTGATTCGGGAATTGGGCAGAAACCGGCTGAATGTGACGGTGGGAAGCGCACTGGATTTGTTTGGCGGAACACTGGTCTGGGAAAAAGTTCTCGAAGAATGTCGATAAATGACTGTTGCTTTTTTGCTTCTGCTGTGATAAGGTATAACATAACTTGACTGACAAGACAGTTGAATATACATATGTAATGCAATACGGCAGAAAGGCATGGTATTTGAAAATGAAGCAGATGAAAAAGTGGCTGAACGAGATTTTTATCGACGGATTAAGCGGTATGGCTCTCGGTTTGTTTTCCACACTGATAATCGGAACGATTATCGCACAAATCGGTACGCTGATAGGAGGAACGGTCGGGAACTATCTGACGGCAATCAGCAATGTGGCAAAGACGGTTACCGGCGCCGGTATCGGTGTGGGCGTAGCATGTAAATTTAAGCAGGGACCGCTTGTGACGGTATCGGCGGCAGTGACCGGTATGATTGGCGCGTTTCCCACGGTGTATGCCATGGAAGGCTTTACCCTTGGAAAGCCCGGAGAGCCATTAGGAGCATTCATTGCGGCGATTGTTGCAGTGAAATTAGGAAAACTGGTGGCTGGTAAGACCAAGGTGGATATTATCGTGACTCCTTTTGTGTCCATCCTGTCCGGTGCGGTTGTGGGATTTGTGGCAGGTCCTCCCATTTCCACTTTCATGACATGGCTGGGAGAACTGGTAAACGTCAATGTGGAACTGCATCCTGTCATTGGAGGAATCGTGGTGTCTGTTCTTATGGGAATTATACTGACATTGCCTATCAGCTCAGCCGCTATCGGTGTCTCCATGAGTATCAGCGGACTTGCCGCAGGTGCAGCTACCGTTGGCTGCTGCTGTAACATGGTGGGCTTTGCGGTGGCAAGCTACCGGGAAAATAAAGTGGGCGGTCTGGTTGCACAGGGTGTGGGAACTTCCATGCTGCAGGTTCCTAACATTGTAAAGAAACCGGTTATCTGGCTGCCGGCAATCATATCCAGTGCAATTCTCGGCCCCATTGCCTCGGCGGTGCTTGGCATGACAAGTACACCGGTCGGCTCCGGTATGGGTTCCGCGGGATTTGTGGGACAGATTGCGGCATACGGCTCCATGGTCGAGGGCGGTATGGGAAGCGTACAGGCAATTCTTCTGATTGTGTTAATGCACTTTGTTCTTCCGGCAGCGATTTCACTGGCTGTTTCGGAGCTTATGAGAAAGAAAGGCATTATCAAAGAAGGCGATATGAAGCTGGATGTATAAGGGCATTTTTGTGAGTATATTACAAAAATGTTAAGAAAATGTTGCTATTTTAAGTCACCTATGGTAAAATATACTAGTTTACCGGAGGTGACTTTTTATGCAACGTAGAAAACACAAACGTAAGACGAATCATGTCGTGATTGTTACGTCCGATGCAGTAGATGCAAAAGTAAGGCAGTTCCGAATCCGGCCATGGATATTGCAGGTGGTTATTCTGGTTATGTGTGTCATAATCGGAGGACTTATCGGGTATTTGGTCTATGAGGAAAAACTCTGGGAAGTCGCAAGACAGCGGAACAGCGAACAGCAGCAGACTGTGAAGGAACTGGAGAATGAGAAGCAGACGCTTTTGTCCCAGATTGACGGACTGAACGACCAGATTCAAATATTGAGTAATACGGTGAACCAGAAGGTACAGAGTGAGAATGAACTGACGGCAGCGCTGGAAAAACAGAGCCTCCCTACGGAATTTCCGCTGACCGGTTCCGCCTCTATGCAGGAGGCAGCAGAAGGTGACCCGATGTGCGTATTTACCGCTTCAGCAGGTACGACAGTCGTGGCAACGGCGAGCGGAACGGTGACGGCAGTAAATGATGACGCTGATTACGGACACAGCGTATGGATTGATCACGGGAATGGCTATGTAACCATTTACCGCAATAAAGGCGATGCTACCGTAAAGCAGGGCGACGAGGTGGTGCAGGGCACGACATTGTTCCTGATAGGAGAGGACAATACGACGCTTGGCTATCAGATGATGAAGGACGGCGCATATATTTCTCCTATGGATATGCTGGCAATCAGCGGCTAAGGGGAAATGCTCCCGAAATGACGGATATAGGAAAATCGGATAGAAAAAGGCAAAGAGAAACAGGAGGATGAATAGAATGGGTGGAAGAGAAAAACAGATAAAGATTACTACGATGGTCGGTGAAAAATCAGAAATTCACGGTGATTTCTCCGTACAGGGTTCTGCCAGAATCGATGGAAGGGTTGACGGCAATGTGACTGTGACAGGAACCTTAATCGTAGGTGCAGCGGGATGTATTATTGGAAATGTAAGTGCAGAGGCAGTGCTAATCGGTGGCGAGGTACAGGGCGATGTGCAGGCACCCGAGAAGGCAGAACTGACCGCAACAGCAAAGGTACTTGGCGATATTGCAACCAAGGTTATTGTCATTGACGAGAACGCTGTATTTCAGGGCAAATGCGACATGAATCAGACGGAGCCTACCAGAAAGGCAAAAGGCAGAGCAACCAAAGCAGTAAAAGCCGGAAGAAAGTCTGCAAAGGCTGCCATTGCAGAGGCACTTAAGGAAGTCGCAGAAGAGGAAAGAGCGGCAGCGGCAGAGACACCTGCAACAGCGGAAACATCTGCAGCGTCTGCGACACCTGCTGTGGAAAACAAGACGGAATCCGAATCATAATAAATTTGCATACAGGAGATGGGTTATGAAAAAGGTACTGTTTATTCTTTTATTCGTTTCTACAATACTTGCAGGTTGTAATAGTAGTGATAAAAGTGAAGGGAAAATGTTGTTAAAGTTGGGAGAAAACCTTTATGAGGGAACGATGGATGAGGAGAGTATTGGCCCTATGGGGGACTCTGGCTGTATAGGTGGAGTAATAGAATCCTCAGTTGGCAGGGAGGAGGTACCTAAGAAAGAGGGACAGAGTAATTTTGGATGTGTTGGAAATAGTTATACTGCCGAGGATGATACAGGAATCATTCAAGTGTACATTGAAGGCGAATGGTATACTTTCAAAAAAGTTGATAACCAATAAAGCAGAAACTTTTTTCTGCATAAAAGAAAATCGCTTAAACCATGTATTGTTCCCGAAAGTCGTCAGAATGAAAGCTGACAAACTGACTTTGGGGATACGGGGTTTAAGCGATTTTTTATTATTTTCCCATGCGGCCGAAAATCAATTCGTATCCGTCGTTTCCGTAATTCAGGGAGCGGTTCACTCTGCTGATGGTAGCGGTGGAAGCGCCTGTTTTCTCGGCAATGTCCAAATAGGTCTTGTGTTCCCTAAGCATTGCGGCAACTTCAAAGCGCTGGGAGAGGGACAACAGCTCGTTCACGGTACATAAATCTTCAAAGAAACTGTAACACTCCTCGCGGTTCTCTAATTTTAAGATAGCGTCAAACAGGAAATCTACAGCATCGGTTTTAATTTTCTTATTCATTCCAATCTCCATTCCCGCCGTATTCATTGGCGTATAGGCACTTAAAGATACTTTTACACTGTAAAGTTATACAGTTGTAACTAATGAGATTCTATCATAATAAAAAGGTAAAGTAAAGAGCGAAAGAAGATTCTGAAAAGATTTCTGAAAGATTTGATTGCCATGTAGTATTAATTACTATATAATAGTGTACATGATAACGTACAAGTGATGAAGTATGACAGTCTGATGTATGTCAGGAGAGGAATGTGTGACATATGACCATTGATACGGAAGATTTATTAAACAGTATATTGGATAGTCTGGACAGAATCGAGTATATCAAACCGGAAGATATTCCCAATATTGATTTGTATATGGATCAGGTGACAACCTTTATGGACCAGCGGCTTCGTTCCACGGCGCGCCATCCGGGAGATGACAAGGTGCTGACCAAGACCATGATTAATAACTATGCGAAGAATGATTTGCTTCCGCCGCCGGTGAAGAAGAAATATTCCAGGGAGCATGTACTTTTGCTTATTTTTATCTATTATTACAAAAGTATTTTATCCATCAGTGATATACAGACGCTTTTGCACCCGATTACGGAGCAGTATTTTCAGAATGACAAGGATTTCAATTTAGAGAGCATTTACAGAGAAGTGTTCAGTATGGAAAAAGAACAGGTGGAGCTTTTGAAGGAGGATGTCCGGGCGAGATTTGTACAGGCGGAGGATTCCTTTACCGACGCACCGAAAGAGAGTGTGGAGTTTTTGCGCAAGTTTTCCTTTATCTGTCTGCTCAGCTTTGATGTGTATGTAAAGAAGCTGATGATTGAGAAGCTGGTGGACGAGCTGGCGGAAGAGGGCAAAAAGAAAGACGAGAAGGACAGCAAGGAAAAGGATAAAAGTAAAGAGAAGAACGGAAAGTAAAAAAGAGAGAAGAGCGGGAAATAGGGAGAAAAACGAAAAAAGAGAGAAAAACGTAGAAACAGAGAAAGACAGGCACAAATTTTGCGGTGTTTCATACAATAGAACATCAATGAGTTTGGAGGCTGTTATGAAAAAGAAAATTTTAAAAAGAATAGGGGCGGTGCTGCTTGGCGCCATGCTGACAGTACCCGCACTTATAGGCTGCGGAGGGAGTGAAACCACCAAGGACGGTAAAACGAAAGTTGTACTGAATGAGGTGGCACACTCCATTTTTTATGCGCCCATGTATGTTGCCATTGAAAACGGCTATTTTGAGGAAGAGGGAATTGCCCTTACCCTTGTCACCGGATTCGGGGCGGATAAGACAATGACGGCGCTGTTGACCGGGGAGGCGGACATCGGTTTCATGGGAAGCGAGAGTACCATTTACACCTATGCCGGCGGCACGGAGGACTATGTGGTGAACTTTGCACAGCTTACCCAGCGTGCCGGAAATTTTCTGGTGGCGAGGGAGCCTGTCAGCAATTTTGATTGGGATATGGTAAAAGGGAAAAAGGTCTTGGGCGGCAGAACGGGTGGCATGCCGGAAATGGTATTTGAGTATATTTTGGAAAAGAACGGCATAGACCCGGCATCGGATTTGCAGATTGACCAGAGCATCGATTTTGGTTCCACCGCGGCGGCATTTTCCGGCGGGCAGGGGGATTTTACGGTGGAATTCGAGCCCCATGCGACCATGCTGGAACAAAAAGGAGACGGCTATGTAGTGGCGTCTTTAGGGGAGGAATCCGGGTATGTGCCCTACACCTCTTTTTCCGCAAAAAAAAGTTATTTAGAAAAGAACGGCAGGACGGTGCAGGCGTTTACCAATGCGCTGCAAAAGGGAATGGATTATGTGGCAGACCATACTCCGGCAGAAATCGCAGGAGTGATTGCGCCACAGTTTAACGGAACGGATATGGAGACGCTCACCACCATTGTGGAGCGCTATTACAATCAGAATACGTGGAAGGAAAATCTGATTTTTGAAAAGGAATCCTTTGATTTGCTGCAGAATATTCTGGAAGACGCAAAGGTATTGGAAAAACCGGTACCCTATGAAACACTTGTGACAACGGAATATGCGGTACGGGCAGCAGAAAACAATTAATTATCATGTTTAAGAATGACTTTGTATAGATTATTTGTGAAAATGGCTTGAGAAAATTAATTAAATTTGGTAAAATGAAGAAAATGTGTGTCATTAATCACATGATATACACGAAAAGCGGAGGATAAGCAAATGGGATTAATTAAAGCAACAAAAGATGCCATAAGCAGTGTGTTGGCTGACCAGTGGTTGGAATACTTCTACTGTGATACGTTATCTAATGACGTTCTGGTTACAAAAGGACAGAAGAGGATTACCCCCGGCAAGAACAGCAATACCAAGGCGATTGACAATATTATTACCAACGGTTCCATCGTTGCAGTAAACGAAGGACAGTGTATGATTATTGTTGATCAGGGTAAAATCGTAGAAGTCTGTGCCGAGGCGGGCGAGTTCGTTTTTGACGGCTCTACACAGCCCAGTGTTTTCTACGGCGGACTTGGAAAAGGAATCGTAGGTTCCTTTAATACTGCATTCCAGCGTTTTACTTTTGGAGGAAATGCTCCGAAAGACCAGAGAGTGTACTACTTTAACACCAAAGAGATTATGGATAATCTCTACGGTACGGCAAATCCGATTGATTTCCACCTTGTTTCCAAGAACACAGGTTTGGAACTGGAAACTACCGTAAGATGTAACGGTCAGTACAGCTTTAAAATTGTAGACCCTATTTTATTCTATACAACGGTATGTGCAAACGTAGCAGACAACTACAGCAAGAGCGGTGAGGGTGCCAAACTGCTCAGCATGATGAAGAGCGAGCTGCTTACAAAGTTGCCTATCGCCCTTTCCAAAGTTGCGGCAGAAGGCGTACTTCCTTCCCAGCTGCAGGGACATATCGAAGAAATCGTAGAGACCGTAAAGAAAGAACTGAGTGAGCAGTGGACACTGACCCGTGGTATCGAAATGGTTGCCATGACCATTTCCGCTACCGTTCCCGCAGAAGACAGAGAGCGTCTCAATGTTTGGAACGAGAGAGTTATGCTTAAGGATGCTGATTATCGTGCAGCAAGACAGTCCGAGGCTATGGGTACTTTCATCGAAAATTCCAAGATGGGCGGCGGCGAAGGCGGTGCCAGCGGTATGGACGCTATGATGGGTATGTTTTCCATGAACATGATGCAGAATATGATGGGCGGCAATCAGGGCGGCATGATGGGTATGCCCGGCGGTCAGCAGATGCAGCAGGCGCCCCAGAATCAGGCAGCACCTCAGAATCATCAGGCAGCACCCGTGCTTGGCTGGACCTGCAGTTGCGGCAAGGCTGACAACAGAGGAAAGTTCTGTTCCGAGTGTGGCGCACCGAAGCCATCCGATGCAGGCTGGACCTGTAGCTGCGGAACCGTAAATCAGGGCAAATTCTGCTCTAACTGCGGCTCAAAGAAGCCGGAGGGAGCACCTCTTTACAAGTGTGATAAGTGTGGATGGGAGCCGGAAGACCCTGCACATCCTCCTAAATTCTGTCCTGAGTGCGGCGATATTTTTGATGAGAACGACAGACAGTAATTCCGGAATTTATAACCGGTGATAGGATTCCGCCACGGGAAACTGTGGCGGAACTCTGTGTTATGGGAACTGTTATCAGGACGAAGAGGGGAAAAGACAGGTGAATGGTGTACTGATTAAAATTATTATTGTACTGGTTCTTTTGCTGGTACTGGCGGGAATTATTTATATGGCATATCGTTCGATAAAAAAGAAAATCAGTGAGTTTTCCACTCAGATGTTTGGAACCTCTGATATTATGGAGGGCATAAGACAGCAGGAAATGCAGGAGTCCATGACACCAAAGTCGGTGGCGGGAGCAACCAGACTGTATCTGCCCATGATTGTGAAGGATTTTCCGGATTTTCATTATGATGAAATGAAAAACAGAGCGGAAAATGTACTTATCTCTTTTCTGCGAAGCATTGATGCCATGAATCCGGAACTTTTGACAGAAGGAACCAATGAACTGCGGGACAGCCTGAATATGCGGATTGGAATGCTGCAGAATCAGGAGCAGCAGGAGACTTTTCAGGATATAAAGATACACAGAACGGAGTTATTCCGGTATCGCAAGACAAAGGGAAGATGCAGCGTCATTTTCCAGTCGGCGCTTGAGAGCATTCATTTTGTGGAGAAAGACGGAAAAATTGTGTCCGGACGTAATGACAGACGGGAACAATCAAGGTATAATGTGGAAGTGATTTATATACAAGACCCGGATTTGATTGAAAATACGGAGGATGCAGGTCTTGCAATGAATTGCCCGAACTGCGGGGCCCCGCTTCCCAGTCTCGGTGCAAAGAAGTGTAAATACTGCGGTTCACCGATAGTAGAGTTCAATATCCGTACTTGGAATTTTGCATCGGTGGAGGAAAGTTAAATGAGTATTTATGATACCTTAAATCAGGAACAGAAAGAGGCGGTGCTTCATACAGAAGGACCGCTTTTATTACTTGCCGGAGCCGGAAGCGGCAAGACCAGAGTGCTGACCCACAGGATTGCCTATCTGATTGACGAGATGGGAGTAAATCCCTGGAACATTCTGGCAATCACGTTTACCAATAAAGCGGCTGGAGAAATGCGGGAGAGAGTGGACCGCATTGCGGGATTTGGTGCGGATCAGGTATGGGTCAGCACGTTTCATTCCACCTGCATGAGAATTTTGCGCCGTCATATTGACCGAATCGGCTACGGGAATAATTTTACAATCTATGATACCGATGACCAGAAAACGGTCATGAAAGGTGTCTGCAAACGTCTGAATATCGACACAAAAATCCATAAGGAGCGCACTCTGCTCGGCGCCATTTCCTCGGCGAAGGATGAACTGGTGGATGTGATGGAGTACGAAATGAAATCCATGGGGGATTACAATAAGGCTATTATCGCGCGGGTGTACCGGGAGTATCAGGAAACGCTCAAAAAAAGCAATGCGCTGGATTTTGATGATATTATTGTAAAAACAGTGGAACTGTTTAAAAACTGTCCGGAAGTGTTACATTCCTATCAGGAACGATTTAAGTATATTATGGTGGACGAGTATCAGGACACCAATACGGCGCAGTTTGAACTGGTACGGCTGCTGGCGGACGGCTACCGCAATCTGTGTGTGGTGGGTGATGATGACCAGTCCATTTATAAGTTCCGGGGAGCGAATATCCGCAATATTCTGGATTTTGAAAAGGTATATCCGGAGGCACGCATTATCAAACTGGAGCAGAATTACCGCTCCACCCAGAATATTCTGGACGCCGCCAATGCGGTGATTGCCAACAATGTGGGACGAAAGGAAAAGGCTCTCTGGACGGACAAGGGAGCAGGAAATAAGATTCATTTCCGGCCTTTTGAAAATGCCTATGAAGAGGCAGAATATATTGCCGATGACATCAGACGCAAGGTAAAAGAGGGAGCACAGTTTGCAGACTGTGCCGTGCTGTACCGTACCAATGCGCAGGCGCGACTTTTGGAAGAACGCATGGTGGTGGATGGTATTCCGTACCGGGTGGTGGGCGGCACCAACTTTTATTCCAGACAGGAAATTAAGGATGTGCTGGCTTACTTAAAGACGATCGACAACGGAATGGACGAGGTGGCGGTCAGAAGGATTGTCAATGTGCCCAAGCGCAGTATCGGTGCCGTGACGTTGGAAAAGGTGGCGGACTATGCCGAAATGCGTGATATGTCACTGTATGAGGCTATGTGCCATGCGGACGAAATATCCGGACTCGGAAAGGCAGAGAGTAAAATCAACGGATTTGTCAATATGATACAGGTATTACGCAGCGGACTGTCCTCCTATACCATACCGGATTTAATCAAGGCGGTATTGGACAGAACCTGTTATCCGGAGTATTTAAAGGATATGGATGAGGAATCGGCGGAGGACAGACTGGCAAACGTGGACGAACTGATTACCAAAGCCGTGAGCTATGAGGAAACCCATGACGAGCCCTCACTGTCGGAATTTTTGGAGGAAATTGCATTGGTTGCCGACATAGACAATGTGGAGGACGGAGATAACCGTGTTTTGCTCATGACGCTTCACAGCGCCAAGGGACTGGAATTTCCTTCTGTGTATCTTGCCGGAATGGAGGACGGACTGTTCCCCAGCTATATGACGATTGTGTCCGATGACCCTTCGGATATAGAGGAGGAAAGGCGGCTTGCCTATGTGGGAATCACCAGAGCAAAGGATGACCTGACGCTTACCTGTGCCAAGATGCGCATGATTCGAGGAGAGACCCAGTACAATGCGCCCAGCCGTTTTATCCGGGAGATTCCGCAGGAACTGCTGGACAACAAGCCTGTAAGACAAGGGCGGAGTGTGGAAGAATTTTTGGACAGAATGGGTCTTAGAGAGAGCATGGATGCGGGAAGAACCGGTGGGTTTGGCAGTTCATCCGGTGCCGGAAATTCTGCCGGAGGCGGTTTTGACCCCAGACCCAAGGCGATTGTCCGTTCCAAGGTGACGGCAAAGGCGGACAAGCCTTTTATCGCGAAAGGAATCAGCAGTCTGAATCAAATTGCCGGAATTTCCAAGGGCGCACCTGCCACACCGTTAGGGGATTTGGCGTATGGTGTGGGAGACCGTGTAAAACATATCAAATACGGGGAAGGCACGGTTTTGGATGTGTCCAAGGAACCGAGAGATTATAAGGTTACGGTGAAATTTGATCAGGCGGGACAGAAAATAATGTACGCATCTTTTGCAAAATTGAAAAGATTGTAGTAATTTTTTACGGAATGTGGTATTCTAAGAGTAAGATGAAAGACCCTTTCGGGACGATACTGACGAAGAGATGCGCTTAAAAATGCAGGATAAGAAAGGAAGGTATGAGAGTATGAGTAAATTAGAGAATATTGTGGATATGGCAAAATTAAATGAGCTTCTCGGCAAGAAGGAAGAGGAGCCGAAGAAGAAATGTAACGTGCTGGTATGGATTTTTGCAATTATCGGCATTGTAGCCGCTGTGGCAGGAATCGCTTATGCGGTGTACCGCTATCTGAATCCGGATTATTTAGAGGACTTCGAGGACGATTTTGAGGATGACTTCGAGGACGACGAGGATGAGGATGACGACGATTTCTACGAGGACGAGACGGAAGAGTAAACCGGAGCGGAAAGCCGGAAATCCGGTTAAAGAAATCGAATCAAAATTGAATGAATAAAACAGATAAACGAGGACAGCTATGAAAAAAGGACAGGTACTGGAAGGCACCGTTGAACGGGTTGATTTCCCCAACAAGGGAGTTGTGCGTGTAGGGGAGGACACCGTAATTGTGAAAAATAGCCTGCCCGGACAAAAAGTGAAATTTGGAATCAATAAAGTGAGAAAAGGGAAGGCGGAAGGTCGTCTTCTGGAGGTGCTTGAAAAATCACCTTTGGAATGCGGCCGGACGTGTTCCCATTTTGGTTTGTGCGGAGGATGTACATATCTTTCCCTGTCATACGAGGAGCAGCTGAGTATTAAGGAGCAACAGGTGAAGCATCTGCTGGAACAGGCGCTTGTTAAACAGGGAAGTGCGTGGAACTGGGAAGGTATCAAGGGAAGTCCGAGAGAATATGAGTATCGCAACAAAATGGAGTTTTCTTTCGGGGATGCTTATAAGGACGGCCCCCTTGCACTTGGTATGCATAAGAGGGGCAGTTTTTATGATGTGGAGACAGTGGACGACTGCATCATTGTGGACGGGGATTATCGGCAGATTTTGCAGAACACACTGGAATTTTTCGCAGAGCGGAATGTGACGTTTTTCCACAGACTGCGCCATGAGGGCTATCTGCGCCATCTGCTTGTGAGAAAAGCATCCGGCACAGGGGAAATTCTGGTGGCGCTGGTGACAACGTCACAGAACCCGTGGAAGGATTGCGTAAAGGTGCAGGAAGAAAGCAGTCTGGTGGCAGAATGGCAGGAAATATTGCTTGCGCTGGAAAAGGAAGGACATTTGCAGGGACATTTTGCCGGTATTCTGCACATTGTCAATGATTCCATGGCGGATGTCGTGCAGAGTGACCGGACGGATATTTTGTATGGACAGGATTTCTTTTATGAAGAATTGCTGGGGCTGAAATTTAAAATTTCCACCTTCTCATTTTTTCAGACCAACTCATACAGTGCGGCTGTATTGTACGAGACGGCAAGAGAATATGTGGGCAATTTGGGAGGAAGTGACAAGACCGTGTTTGACCTTTACAGCGGAACCGGAACCATTGCCCAGCTTATGGCACCGGCAGCCGGCAAGGTAATCGGAGTGGAAATCGTGGAAGAGGCAGTGGAAGCCGCAAAACGAAACGCCATGCTTAACGGACTGACAAACTGTGAATTTATTGCCGGCGACGTGCTGAAAGTGTTGGATGAACTGGAGGATAAGCCGGACATGATTATTTTAGACCCGCCCAGAGACGGAATCCATCCCAAGGCATTGCCGAAGATTATATCCTACGGCGTGGAGCATATCGTATACATTTCCTGCAAACCCACAAGCCTCGCAAGGGATTTGGAGGTGTTTCTGGAAAGCGGTTATCGGGTGGAAAAGGCAGTGGCGGTGGACCAGTTCCCGTGGACGGCAAATGTGGAGACAGTTGTTCTTTTGTCCCAACTGAAACAAAAGCCGGATGATTACATTAATGTCACAATTGAACTTGATGATGTGGATATAACATCTGCAGAGACTAAGGCAACATATGATGAGATAAAGAAGTATGTGGCTGAACATAATGCCGGCATGAAGGTTTCCAATCTGTATATCTCACAGGTAAAGAGAAAATGCGGAATTGAGGTTGGAAAGAATTTGCGCGTTGCAACGAGGAGAATGGACTGCTTGCAGGGCAATTCGACGACTGCCGCGACAGACTTGGAACTTGTTCCAAGTCCTAATTTACCTAAAAATGAAGATAGCAGGCAACCGCAGTGTCCAGAAGATAAAGAGAGTGCAATTGTGGAGGCATTGAAGCATTTTAAGATGAATAGTTAATAAAGAGAGGTGCATATGCTATGCCAGGTATACTCGTGGTCGAAGATGATGAAAATTTAAATCGTGGAATTACATTCTCACTGAAAAAATCCGGATATGAGGTTTTTTCAGCAGAATC
>CAKRYI010000005.1 GCA_934426825.1 uncultured Acetatifactor sp.
TAATGTACGCGAGCGAAAAAACAAGCGGCTGCGAAGCAGACATTTGTTTTTTGCCGCGATAACGAACGAACCGCCTGTGTCAGCAGGCAATGAAGCGCGGATGCGCTGAGTTCGTGAGCTTTTCTGTATAAAACTGTATGGGATTGGAGGATGAGCACGGATGAATCAGGAGGAAGCATTGCAGAAAGCCTTGGAGGCGCTGCAGCAGTATGTGTGGAAGCTGGCGCAGAAAGCGGGAGAGAGTGAGGAGTATGCGGCAGAATTGTGGAAGAAGATAGCACGCTCCAACGGCATTTTGCGGGAGTTTGCCTATTTTCACGACACAGGAGATTTCTTGGGTGAGTACAAGGTGGCAGGGTACGGCATTACGGATATTTTGGTGTGGCAGGTGGATCACTTTAAGGCATATCTGGACAGACCGGAGGAGATGAACCGCTACCACAGGGAGAAACTGCTTCTCACCGCCTTTGAGATTCTGTGTAATATGGAAGAAAATCCGCAAGTCTATGTGGAAAAGCTGCGGGGAGAATCCGGCACGGATTTTGTAGATAAGTTCTGATACTGCACTTTCATACCTTTAACACGAAAGATAAAAAGATACATAACACAAAAGTACCCACGGATAACCATGGGTACTTTATTGTGTAAAAGGGGAATTTTTTCGAAAATGCTACTGCATTTACGAACAAGTAAAGTATATAACAGATTGGATGATTTGTCTATAGCAAAATTAAGTTTTCGTTAAGAAAATACTTGCAAATTTCGACAAAAATGCTTGATTTCAATACCGTATAAAGGTAAAATGGTGCACGTGGGCGTCCTGACGGGAAAAAAGACGTCGAAAAGTAAAAATGACTTGTTAATAGAATGTTAATGTGAGAGGGGTTTAAAAAGATGGAAAAACATTTTAATTCACCCGCAGAGGTAATTGAAGTTAATATGAAAGCAGGAGAGGGCAAGGCAAGCCTTCCGCTTCTGAAAATGATAATTCTTGGTATTATGGCGGGCGCATTTATCGCGCTGGGCGGTGCAACCAGCAACACCGCAGTACATGCCATCACAAACGTGGGACTGGCAAGAACCCTTGCGGGAGCCATTTTCCCGGTGGGACTTATGATGATTGTATTTGTCGGCGGTGAGCTTTTTACCGGTAACTGCCTTTTGTTCATGGATGTTATCGGAAGAAAGGTGACGGTCAGAGCGTGCGCACGCAACCTTTTGGTGGTATATTTCAGCAATTTAATCGGAGCGCTCATTATTGATTTCCTGATTTATTATTCCGGCAATTTAGATTACTCCGGCGGACTGCTTGGAGCATACACGATTAAAGTGGCAGTCGGAAAAATTGCCATCAGCCCGTTAAAGGGAATTACCTCCGGTATTCTCTGCAATGTTTTGGTTTGTATTGCAATTCTTATGGCGGCGGCTTCCACAGATATTGTGGGTAAGATATGGGGAATTTTCTTCCCGATTCTGGCTTTCGTGGTGGGTGGATTTGAACACTGTGTTGCCAACATGTTTTATATCCCTGCGGGAATGCTGGCAGCACAGAATCCGGAATATGTGGCAAAAGCACAGGAGGCATACGGACTGACTGCGGAACAAATCGGAAATCTCACCGTTTTAAACAGCCTGAATAATTTTATCCCCGTGACACTTGGAAATATCCTCGGAGGAATGGTGTTCGTAGGCCTTCCCTGCTTTTGGATTTATAAGAAAAACTGGGACGTTAAGAAGAAATAGTGCCGTCCACATAAAGCATTTCGTGGTCGAGGGAATCCGGAACCGGAATTCCTCCGTTACACAGCTTTCGTTTTAATCCGTTTAAGTGGTGGAGCTTCTGGGCTATCTGAATATCATGACGGTTCAGAAGTTCCGTGTACAACGGATTCTGTTTCAAAGTTTCCCGGATACTCTTCGGGAAAGGACAGTAGGTATATAAGATTTTTCTAGCAACTTTGTTGAGTCTTGGGGAACCGTTCCCCTCAAACATAATCCAGATAATATAATCCCGGACAAATATTTCCTTGAAACTGTTCTTTGCTCTCTGGAGACTGGTGCGTACTTTTTCCTTCGCCTCGGCGGAAAGCTCGTGGTTCTTGCGGTAAAATTGTATGTAATCAAAGTATTCACTGGTGAGGGAGGGGTCGCTGACGTCATTCCAGTGGCTTCCCTGAATCCTCTTGCAAAGCTCCCAGCGGAATTCTGCTGCCAGACGGGTGGTGGTTACGTTCAAATCCTCCATATGGAAAATGGACACAAGCATACGGCCGGAGCTGTTGCGGCGCTTTCCTTCGATTTCCTGCCACATGACGCCGCGGACGCCGACGTTTGGCATTAAGATAAAGTCGGGCATGTATTCGAAGTGCACAAGTTCCTTGCCCATGGCGTCCAAGTGATCCATATCCATGCTCTCGCGGTAAAACAGCGTGTAGTCAATTTTTTTGATGTCCTCCAATGCCTTGGCGATTGCCGATACGGTGACGTAGGAATCGTCCAATTTTTTCAGGACATTATCGGAAATGAACAGAGGGCAGTAGGTGGACACGCGTCCGTAGGTGATTTTGTTGACTACGGGGAACATGTTCTTTAATTCGTAATTCACCTTTGCTATAGTGTCGGTTTCCAAAGCCTGCTGTTCCGCTTCGGAGATGGTACCGCCCAATTTCTGCTTGTGGACATAATCGAAGTAATCCTGATCGAATTCGTTACGGCTCGGCTCCTTTTTGCCGTGGAAAATGGCAAGCAGCCAGTCGTAAAAGGTGTAGACGCCCTGTGTACTGTGGTCGGTTATGGTTTCCGACAGATTGCGGAGGTATACGGCATTGGAAAGACCTGCCAGTTCCTCGTCAACGTACCCGAAATACAAAAACATCATGACGGGCGCCGGAACAACGGGAGCCTCAAGGGTGCGCTTGAACAGTACGGCGTACAGGGCATAGTATTCCGTGGTGAGCTGCGCACGGAGTCTGCAGCAGTCCTCGTCGGTGGAGAACTTGTCCTCCATCTGTTTGTATGCCTGTATGTGCTGCCGGAAGCTGGAGGCAACCTCCAAATCGGGACCGGCAAAATCCAGTATGGTATTTAAGGAGCCCACCAGTTCGCCTAACGAAGCGGAATCGGTATCCTCGGCGGGACGGTCGTTTGTCGGACTCTTTATAAGCGACAGCTTGTGCTGGAAGGAATCAATACGCCTTGCATACAGTGACGGGTCTACCGGGCTGTTCTTTCCAAAGTGCTTGATAATGCGGTTAATGTCCTCCAAAAGCTCGTCGGCATCGTCGCAGTCCTGACCCAGCTTGTAATACAGTGAGGTGTAGAAATCAAACAAATCGTCCTCGGACGCATTGAAATAATATTCACCAATCTGCTGCAGATAGCGGAACTGTTCTTCCAGGGAGGAGAAAGTTTTGCGGTAATCCAGACTGCACTTGCGTAAAAATCCGGTTACAATGGCGGAGTCCTGCACAAGAATCTTGTAGCCGTCCGCCGCAAGGACATGTGCCAGTCCGAGATAGTAGCCGGACAGCCACAAATCGGGATCCTCGTCACCCAAAAAGGTGGACAGTTCTTCCGACTGCGTTAACGTCCGGGGAGTTACCCGGTAGCGTTTGCACAATGTCTGATATTTGTCATAGTCTTCCTGCAGGTTGTGATAAAAGCTGCTGCAGTTTAAAGAGAACACGGAACTGTTTTCCAACAGTATGTTCATCTGGTGAAAGGCGGAGAGGAGAAACAGTCTCGCCACATCCGGGTGCTTTTTCATCAAGTCATCCAATGCCGTTGTGTTGACATAAGAATAAGTGACAATCGAAGCGTCCTCCGCCACAATATATTTCAGAAAATGTACTTCCGAACAGATTTCACAGACACCGATTACGTCCCCCTTGCCCAAGGTGTATGTACCGCCGGGGTACGCCACCGTGATACGGCCGTCGGTGATAAGGTGCAGCGCGGTCATGGGCTGCCCATAGTCGTATATTATACTTCCTTTTTCCAGAGTAATTCCTGCCATATAGATACCTTCATCCCTTTCCATATGTTATATAACTATAGTATAACTCAACTTGTATGTAATTTTCTACTGTACTTTTGATAAAAATGTGATAAAATAAAAATACATACGTGTCAGTTTTGTTGGGAGGTGCCGAAGTGGAACAGACGATGGAGTACAGACAACAGTTAATTCAGGAATATAAACAGGCAGCAATGCCTCTTTTACACTATCTTCCGTGGATGGAACAGCATGCGGGCAAGGCGGCAAGCTCGTCCTATGAGAGCAGTCAGCTGACGGAACATTCCATGGGATTTCCGGTTTACGATGGAACGCTGATGAATTTTGTGAAGGAAGCGTCCAAATCGACACTTATGGATAAGAATTACAGATATGTATATTCCCGTAACCATATCAGGAACCATAAGGATGAACGCATATTAATCGAAAAGGCGGGCATCAATGAGTGGAATATCCTGCGGGGAATCCTGTCCAACTATGTCTTGGGAGGCAGAACGAAGGGAACCTTGTGGAGCGAGGCGGTACGGGAAGAAATCTTTTATCTGATTTTAAAGCAGATGAAGAGCATTATAGAGTATTGGGACAGGCCTTTTGAGGTCTGATTGTGTGGAGGTAGTGATGGGCGACAAATCGGTACAGAAGAAAAAATACATTTTGGAGACTGCCAGAAAGGTTTTCATGGAGAAAGGATTTAAGAAAGTCACCATGAAGGACATTGTGGAAGCCTGCAATATCAGCCGCGGAGGTCTCTACCTCTATTTTGACAATACCAGTCAGATTTTTTTGGAGGTCTTGAAGCTGGAAAGTCAGGAGGCGGATGATGTATTTTCTGACAGTATCACGGAGGATGCAACGGCAGCGGATATTCTGATTTTGTTTTTACAGGAACAGAAGAAGGAACTGCTCCGCCGTAAAAATACGCTGACACAGGCGGTGTATGAATTCTATTTTGAGAACGAGCTCCCCAAGAAAGATAATATTTTGAAAAAGCAGTTTGATTCCGCAGTGAAGATTATTGAGAAATTAATCGAGGCGGGAGTGGACAACGGCGAGTTTTACTGTGAGGACTGCAAGGGTACGGCGCGCAATATTATGTTCGTGCTGGAAGGACTGAAAATATCCGCACAGACAATCAATATCACGGCGGAGGCTGTGGACAGGGAGATTTCCTATATTTTGAAAGGACTCGGCGTGGAAGAAGAATAGGACCGGCAATGATATGCTTCAAGGGAGATTACTTCTTTGGAGCTTTTTTGCGGGTAACAGGATAAAATCTATCCAAATTTGTCATTTTGTGCTATTGTCGTAAAGAAAGATGTAGTGTATCATAAATTATAAATATATTTTCGGAGGAACAACATGGGTAACGTAAGGCGCATTTATGTAGAAAAGAAGGAACCTTATGCGGTAAAGGCAAAGGAGTTACACGAGGATTTAAAAAATTATCTGGGGATTGCAGTGGACAGTCTCCGCATTTTTATCCGCTATGACGTGGAGAATATTTCGGATGAGGTGTTTGCCAAGGCTTGCAGGACGGTATTTTCTGAGCCGCCCGTGGATGATTTATATGAAGAAACCATAGAGATTCCCGCCGGAGGACGGGTATTTTCCGTGGAGTTTCTGCCCGGTCAGTTTGACCAGAGAGCGGATTCCGCAGTACAGTGTGTGAAATTCCTCAATGAGAACGAGGAGCCTGTTATTAAGACAGCTGTCACTTATCTGATTACCGGAAACGTGACGGATGAGGAGTTTGACAAGATTAAGGCATACTGCATTAACCCGGTGGACTCGAGAGAGACCGATATGGTGAAGCCGGACACTCTGATTACCGTGTATGACGAGCCGGCGGATGTGGCTGTGTTTGACGGATTTAAGGATATGCCGGAGCAGGAACTGCATAAACTGTATGATTCTCTGGGTCTGGCTATGACCTTTAAGGACTTTTTACATATTCAGAAATATTTCCATGATGACGAGAAGAGAAATCCTTCCATGACGGAAATCCGTGTGCTGGACACTTATTGGTCCGACCACTGCCGTCACACGACATTCTCCACGGAGCTTACGGATGTGGAGTTCGGCGAGGGGTATTACCGTTCTCCGCTTGAGACGACTTACCAGAGCTATTTGGATACCAGAGAAGAAATTTTCGGAGACAGAAAAGACAAGTTTGTCTGCCTGATGGATCTTGCTTTGATGGCAATGCGTAAACTGAAAAAAGACGGCAAACTGGATGATATGGAGGAGTCGGATGAAATCAATGCCTGCTCCGTTGTTGTGCCGGTGGAGATGGATTACGGCGATCACAAGGAGACGGAGGAGTGGCTCGTATTCTTTAAAAACGAGACCCACAACCACCCGACGGAAATCGAGCCTTTCGGTGGTGCGGCAACCTGTTTGGGCGGCGCTATCCGTGACCCTCTTTCCGGAAGAGGCTATGTATATCAGGCAATGCGTGTGACCGGTGCGGCAGACCCCACCGTTCCCGTTTCCGAGACACTGCACGGCAAACTTTCCCAGAAGAAACTGGTTCGCGGTGCAGCCAGCGGTTATTCCTCCTACGGTAACCAGATTGGTCTTGCAACCGGATTTGTAAAAGAAATTTATCACCCTTCCTATGTGGCAAAGAGAATGGAGATTGGTGCTGTAATGGGTGCCGCTCCCCGCAAAAATGTCATCCGCGAGACTTCCGACCCCGGAGATATTATCATTCTTTTGGGCGGACGTACCGGCAGAGACGGCTGCGGCGGTGCAACCGGTTCCTCCAAGGTACATACCGAGAAGTCCATTGAGACCTGCGGCGCTGAGGTTCAGAAGGGTAATGCGCCTACCGAGAGAAAGATTCAGAGACTGTTCCGCCGCGAGGAGGTCAGCCGCCTGATTAAGAAATGTAACGATTTTGGTGCCGGCGGAGTATCCGTTGCCATCGGTGAGTTGGCAGACGGTCTGACCGTGGATTTGGACAAGGTTCCGAAGAAGTATGCCGGATTGGACGGCACGGAGCTTGCTATTTCCGAGTCTCAGGAGCGTATGGCGGTTGTGGTAGACCCGAAAGATGTGGACGCTTTCTTAAAATATGCCGCTGAGGAAAATCTGGAGGCGGTTGTTGTGGCTACCGTAACCGAGGAGCCCAGACTGGTGCTGAACTGGAGAGGCAAGAAGATTGTTGATTTGAAGAGAGCCTTTTTGGACACCAACGGCGCTCATCAGGAGACCACGGTAAAGGTGGATATTCCGGTAGAGGAAGATAATTATTTTGAAAAATGGGCTGTGCCCGCTGTCGGAGAGAAGTTGGAGGACGGCGATATTAAGGGCGCATGGCTTGCTCTGTTGAATGATTTGAATGTCTGCTCACAGAAAGGTCTGGTGGAAATGTTCGACTCCTCCATCGGCGCCGGAAGTGTGCTTATGCCTTACGGCGGTAAGTATCAGCTTACGGAAACACAGGCAATGGTGGCAAAACTTCCCGTACTGCAGGGTAAGACGGATACCGTTACCATGATGAGTTACGGATTTGACCCGTATCTGTCCTCATGGAGCCCTTATCACGGAGCGGTATATGCAGTGGTGGAATCCATGGCAAAAATTGTGGCTAACGGTGGTGATTTCAGCAAGATTCGTTTCACCTTCCAGGAATATTTCCGCCGCATGACCAGCGACCCGGAGCGTTGGAGCCAGCCTTTTGCGGCGCTGTTGGGTGCTTATGATGCGCAGATTGGATTCGGACTGCCCTCCATAGGCGGTAAGGACAGTATGTCCGGTACATTCAACGATATTGATGTTCCGCCCACACTGGTATCTTTTGCAGTGGACATTGCAAAGTACAAAGATATTGTGACACCGGAATTAAAGACTCCCGGAAATAAGCTGGTTCGTTTTGAGATTGAAAAAGATGATTTTGATATTCCCATGTATGAGGCGGTTGCACGTCTGTACGGTGAGATTCATAAACTGACGGAAGAAAAGGTGATTGTGTCCGCGTATGCACTGGATTCTAAGGGTGTGGCGGCAGCCGTTTCCAAGATGGCATTCGGTAATAAGTTAGGCGTTGCCATTGACAATGAGGTGACAACGGACGATTTGTTTGCAAACGGTCTGGGCGACATTTTAGCAGAAATCCCGGCAGACAAGCTGGCACTGTTGGATGAGAGGGAGTTAGAGTACACCTTGATTGGTACGGTGACAGAGGATGCGGCATTTACCTGCGGAGATGTTACCATTTCCATGGACGAGGCTTTGAACGCATGGAAATCCAAACTGGAGAAGGTATTCCCTACCAAGGCGGAAAAAGGCTGTGAGCCGGTTGCAAGCGGACTTTACAAGGCGGACAGCATTTATGTCTGCAAGAACAAAGTGGCAAAGCCCACCGTATTCATTCCGGTATTCCCCGGCACGAACTGTGAGTACGACAGTGCGAAGGCATTTGAGAGAGCGGGTGCCAGTGTCATTACAAAGGTATTCCGCAACCTGAGCGCAGAGGATATTCGTGAATCCGTGGATGAGTTTGAAAAGGCTATTAATCAGGCGCAGATTATCATGTTCCCCGGCGGATTTTCCGCAGGTGACGAGCCGGACGGAAGTGCGAAGTTCTTTGCAACCGCATTCCAGAACGCTAAGATGAAAGAGGCTGTCACCAAGCTGTTACAGGAGAGAGACGGTCTTGCACTGGGTATCTGTAACGGATTCCAAGCATTGATTAAATTAGGACTGGTGCCTTACGGTGAGGTTGTCGGTCAGAAAGAGGATTCCCCGACGCTGACTTTCAACACCATTAACCGCCATATTTCCAAGATGGTATACACGAAAGTGGTTTCCAATAAGTCTCCATGGTTACAGGGTGCAACCTTGGGCGCTACCTACTGCAACCCCGCATCCCACGGAGAGGGACGTTTCGTAGCTCCGAAGGAGTGGCTGGATAAGCTGTTTGCAAACGGACAGGTGGCAACCCAGTATGCAGACCAGAATGGCAATATCACCATGGACGAGGAGTACAATGTAAACGGTTCTTACTGCGCAATCGAGGGTATTACCTCTCACGACGGAAGATGTTTCGGTAAGATGGCTCATTCCGAGAGACGTGACGTGGCTGTGGCTGTGAATATTTACGGCGAGCAGGATATGAAGATTTTCGAGAGCGGTGTGGAGTATTTTAAATAAAAGATAAGGTATGGCAGAAAGGGCGATGGTAGGACATCGCAGGGGTGAAGAGTATGTTGCTTACAATGATACCGTTATTTGATGGGGATATGGCTGTGCGTGCTTATTCGGTCTTTTCCCAGAAAAACAATTATCTGTTAAATCCGTTAATGTTGGGAACCGGTCAGTTGGACGGCGCAGCAACTGTACCGGGACTGGAAATGATACAGAAGATGGGCGTGGAGACCATTTCCGACGATAAGGAACTGTTTGTTCCCATCAGCAATATTTCCGTATTTGCTGATCTTGCGGGACAGTGCGATGCACCCCATGAGCGTATTGTGCTTTTGATAGACAACACCATTCCTCCCATTGAGATGTATATCAACAGACTGAAGGAGTTGAAGGCGCAGGGATATAAGCTGGCAATCCGCAAACTGGCAGTGGTGGAATTTGAAAACTATCATGAAGTATTGAAGCTGATGGACTATGTTTTGCTCAACAACAGAAAGATTGCCATAGACAAGGCGAAGATTTACTTTGGCAAATTGTATCCCAACATTAAACTGTGTGCCGGAAATATCGAATCCAAGGAAATTTTTGAGGAACTGAAAGCGTCCGGCGGATATGAACTGTATGAAGGAAACTTTTACCGGGTTCCCGTCACAAAGGGACAGACCGAGGTCGCGCCGTTAAAAGTAAACTATATCGAATTACTGAATACGGTGAACAATGTGAACTTTGAGCTGACTGACGCGGCAGATATTATCGGAAGGGACACTGCTCTGACAATTTCCCTGATTAAGATGGTAAACCGCATGTCCGTCAATTCCGGAATCAATTCCATTCGTCATGCGGCAGCCATGCTTGGACAGAAGGAACTGAAAAAGTGGATTAACACGGCGGTAGTCAATGCCCTGTATGCGGATAAGCCCAACGAGATTACCAGACTTTCCCTGTTGCGTGCAAAATTCGCCGAAAATCTGGCTTCGTCCTTCGGACTGGCAATGAAAAAGGATGAGCTGTTCCTCATGGGACTGTTCTCCGTGCTGGATGTTATTTTGGAAAAGCCGATGTCAGAGGCTCTGGATATGGTAAAGGTGGCAGACGAAATCAGGGAGGCTTTAATCTATCACAAGGGTGTGCTGACACCCGTACTGGATTTCCTGGTTCCCTATGAGGCTGCAAACTGGCCGGAGGTATCCAGACAGATGATTCTTAAAAATATCGAGACGGACGATGTGTCCAAGGCGTACATGGATTCCCTTGTATGGTATCGGGAACTGATGTCCAGTAAGTAGTTGACGAGCGGAAACGAATATATTATAATCAACCTGCATTGTATCCGCAGAGAGCGGAATGATAGCAGAAAGGAAATTAAATATGGAACAGAAAACAAAGAAACTTGTCGGCGTAGGACTGATGACTGCGATTGTGATTGTATTGCAGGCATTGGCGGTAATGATTCGGCCAACCGGTATTTTCAATATCTCTCTGGTGCTGGTACCCATCGTGGTGGGAGCTGCACTGTACGGATATAAAGCCGGAGCATGGCTGGGATTTGTGTTCAGTATGGTCGTTTTGTTTACGGACACGGCTGCTTTTATGGCAATCAGTATTCCGGGAACCATTATCACGGTACTGGTAAAGGGAACTGCAGCGGGACTGGCAGCAGGTCTGGTTTACCTGCTTTTGGAGAGAACCAACCGTTATCTTGCGGTGGTTGTGGCTGCAATCGTCTGCCCGGTAGTAAATACGGGACTGTTTCTCGTGGGATGCCGTCTCTTTTTCATGGATACCATCAACGGATGGGCTGCCGCAAGCGGCTATGCTTCCGCAGGAACTTACATGATTATGACACTGGTTGGTGTGAATTTCCTCATTGAGATGGGTGTCAACATTGTGCTCAGCTCCGTGATTATGCAGATTATCCGTATCGGCAAAAAGGATAAAGCGTAAGAGAATATTTAAAATATATGTAATATAGTACGAAAATATGCCTCGTGGAATATCTTATAGTAACAGATTGTGAAGGAAGATATTTCATGAGGTATTTTTATTATGCCCTGATTGCGGTGGCGGTTTTACTTTTGATAACAGGGTTGGTCTGTCTGGTTTTATGCCTACGCAGGCGCCGCGCAGCCTGCAAGGTAAAGAAGCTGTCCTGCTGTCAAAAGAAGGAAAAACTAAACAGCGCTTTGGCACCTTTTGGGTTCTGCTATGATGAGAGGAATGACGCCATCTGTTCCGCCATGTACCCGTGGCAGCGCAAAATGGGGTACTGTCAGACCTATGATAAAGCTGCCTTTGCTATGAACATGGTGATGGACTGTGAGCCCATTTATTTTGACTACAACTCACAGCGTTATTTGCTGGAGCTGTGGAAAGGGCAGTACGGCTGCACCACCGGAGCAGAGATTGGGCTGTATGTGAATCGGACGGCACACCCGGACAAAGACCCTGCGAGTCTTTTTTACGAGTGTGTGGGGGATGAGGAACGGATTCGGATGAAGTTCGTGCTGTACAGAAACGGCAAAAAGATTTTGGAGAGGGAGGATGTCCACTGGTGGCTTACCGGCTTTTGCGTGGGCATGACCGCGGTGCCGGAGGAACTGACCATGCAGGTAAGCCTTACGTTTCCCAATGCGGGAATGTTCCGTGCTTTCTGGAACGGACTTAGAAAGACCGGGTATGAGGAGAGGGACATCTGTGTTAAAAATTGCAGAACCGTGTTCTTTTACTTTGACGAGCCTCATCAGCCCAATCCGGGAATCTGCGGCAAAAGATGCCGGAGACGTGTGACAAGGAAGAACCGGAAAAATGCCGGACGGTATTGCAGAGTGACAAGGAAGTTTACGACAACGCTGGATAAGATTCTCTATATCGGCTTTTGTTTCCCACTGTTGTTCCGGTTTATTGTAAAGACCGGTTCTAAGAGCACCGGAAGAAAACTGCGAAGATGCAGGAGACAACATGGGAGGACTTTCCGATAAGGAAAGTTCGGCAAAGGGGGGCTTGTATGTCGGAGCGTCTTAAGGAGGTTTACCGGAGGGCGGAGCGAATCTGCATTGACAAAAGTACCCGGATTGTCTGCATGAGTGACTGTCACCGGGGAGTTGGGAATCACGGGGATAATTTTCTGGCAAACCAGCATTTGTTCTTTGCGGCACTGCAATATTATTATGCGAGAAATTTCGCCTACTTTGAGTTGGGGGACGGAGACGAACTCTGGGAGAACAGAAGCCTCAGCCGTATTGTGGAGGTGCACAGCGACGCTTTCTGGCTGATGTCTGAGTTTTACTGTGCGGGAAGATTCAAAATGCTGTACGGAAATCATGATTCCCGGAAGAAAAACGATAAGTTCATGAAAATTCACTGCTGGAAATATTATTGCGATTCGGCAAAATGTGAGCTGGATTTGTTCCCCGGATTACAGGCGCAGGAGGGAATCATGCTGGTGGATAAGTACACCGGACATGAAATCTTTCTGGTGCACGGGCATCAGGGGGAGCTTTTGAATGACACGCTGGCGCCGCTTGCGGCATTTCTGGTACGATTTGTATGGAAACCCTTGGAGATGCTTGGAATTTTAGACCCCACCAGCGCCGCCAGAAACTATAAAAAGCGCAAAAAAACCGAGCGGCGGCTGGAACATTTTGCATGGAAAAACAGGATTTTACTCGTTGCCGGACATACCCACCGCCCTGTTTTATCCAGACCGGGGGAAAGTTTTTATTTGAATGACGGAAGCTGTGTACATCCCCGCTGTATCACGGCGCTGGAGCTGGAAAAAGGTGCGGTGACACTGGTGAAATGGGCGGTGACGGTGCGACGTGACGGCACGCTGGCGGTGACGAGGGAAGTGCTGGAGGGGCCTGTCTTGTGGGAGGACTATTGGAGGCTCTCGCAAAAAGATTAGGTAAAACGAGTGAGAAGTTGTTGCCCCCCTAAAAGTTTTGTGATATAATAAACCGATTGCGGACCGGAAGGATAATTCAGGTCCGCTCTTGTCAAGCCAAAACGGAAGAGAGGTAGAGTATGAAAGCGTTTTTAATTTTAGAGGACGGCACGGTGTTTGAGGGAACTCATATTGGTGCCGACAAGGAAATTATCAGTGAAATCGTGTTTAATACATCTATGGCAGGATATTTAGAGGTACTTACCGACCCGTCTTATGCGGGACAGGCAGTATGTATGACATATCCGCTGATTGGAAATTATGGAATCTGCAAAGATGACATGGAATCCGCAAGACCATGGCCGGACGGCTTTATCGTGAGAGAACTCTCACGTATTCCGAGTAACTTCCGTTGTGACATGACAATTCAGCAGTTTCTGGAGGAGAATGACGTTCCGGGAATTGCGGGAATCGATACCAGAGCATTGACAAAAATCCTTCGCGAGAAGGGTACCATGAACGGTATGATTACCACCAACGAACACTATAATATAGAAGAAATTCTTCCGAAGCTGAAAGAGTACACGACAGGAAAAGTGGTGGAAAAGGTAACCTGTAGTGAGAAATATACCGTCAGCCCGACTACGGAGCTTGCGCAGAACGGACCTTTGTCCGGCGCGGCACGCTTTGACAAGGAAGGATATGCAAAGGGAATCCGTGAGCCGAGACCTTCACTGGTGACAGAGTTAAACGGTGCGGGACTTAAGGTTGCGCTGATGGATTTCGGTGCGAAAGCCAATATCGCCCGCTCTCTTGCGGAGAGAGGCTGCGAGGTCACGGTTTATCCGGCGCTGACCCCCGCGGAGGAAATCATTGCCGATGCACCGGACGGCATTATGTTAAGCAACGGACCGGGAGACCCGAAGGAATGTACTTCCATTATTCAGGAAATCAAAAAATTATATGATACAGAGATTCCGATTTTTGCAATCTGTCTGGGACACCAGCTCATGGCGCTTGCCACCGGAGCGGACACCCATAAGATGAAATACGGACACAGGGGCGGAAACCATCCGGTGAAGGATTTGACGACCGGACGCGTATACATTTCCTCCCAGAATCACGGCTATGTGGTAGATACGGACAAGTTAGACCCGAAGGTGGCGGTTCCTGCATTTGTCAATGTCAATGACGGAACCAACGAAGGCTTAGCTTATACCGGCAAAAATATTTTCACGGTACAGTTCCATCCGGAGGCGTGCCCCGGACCGCAGGATTCCGGTTATCTGTTTGACCGGTTCATTACAATGATGAAGGGAGAAAATTAAGATGCCAAAGAATCCGAATGTAAAACGAGTAATGGTGATTGGCTCCGGCCCGATTGTAATCGGACAGGCAGCAGAATTTGACTATGCAGGTACACAGGCATGCCGCTCCCTGAAAGAGGAGGGCGTGGAGGTTATCCTTGTAAACTCCAATCCGGCAACCATTATGACGGATAAGGATATTGCGGACAAGGTATACATAGAGCCTCTGACCGTAAAAGTATTGGAGCAGATTATTGAAAAAGAAAAGCCGGACAGTATTCTCCCTACACTGGGTGGTCAGGCAGGACTGAACCTCGGTATGGAGTTGGAGGAATCCGGTTTCTTAAAATCCCACAATGTTACCCTGCTTGGAACAACGGCAGCAACTATCCGCAATGCGGAGGGACGTCAGGAATTTAAAGATTTGATGGAGCGCATCGGCGAGCCCTGCGCAGCTTCCAAGGTTGTGGAAAATGTGGAGGACGGTGTGGAGTTTACCAACACTATCGGTTATCCGGTCGTTCTTCGTCCCGCATATACGCTGGGTGGTTCCGGCGGCGGAATTGCGCATAATCAGGTGGAACTGGAAGAGATTCTGGAAAACGGTCTGAGACTTTCCCGTGTCGGACAGGTACTGGTGGAGCGTTGTATCGCAGGCTGGAAGGAAATTGAGTACGAGGTAATGCGTGACAGCGCGGGCAACTGTATTACCGTATGTAATATGGAAAATATCGACCCTGTAGGCGTGCATACCGGCGACAGTATTGTTGTGGCGCCTTCCCAGACGCTGAGCGACAAAGAGTACCAGATGCTTCGTACCTCCGCACTGAAAATCATTAACGAACTGGAAATCACCGGTGGATGTAACGTGCAGTTCGCTTTGCATCCCACCAGTTTTGAATACTGTGTTATCGAGGTAAACCCCCGTGTAAGCCGTTCTTCCGCACTGGCAAGTAAGGCTACCGGCTACCCGATTGCAAAGGTAGCGGCGAAAATCGCTCTGGGCTTTACGCTGGATGAGATTAAGAATGCCATTACCCATAAGACTTACGCAAGTTTCGAGCCCACACTGGATTACTGTGTGGTAAAAATTCCGAGACTGCCTTTCGATAAATTTATTACGGCAAAGCGTACACTGACCACACAGATGAAGGCAACCGGTGAGGTTATGAGTATCTGCAACAATTTTGAAGGCGCTCTGATGAAGGCAATCCGTTCACTGGAACAGCATGTGGACTGTCTGAGAAGCTATGACTTCAGCGCTCTTTCCAAGGAAGAGCTGATAGACCGACTGAAAATTGTGGACGACCAGCGTATTTATGTCATTGCAGAGGCAATCCGCAAGGGTATCAGCTACGAGCAGATTCATGAGATTACTCTGATTGACGAATGGTTTATCGACAAGATTGCCATACTGGTGGAGATGGAGAACGCATTAGAGACGCAGCCCCTTACCGTGGAACTGTTAAAAGAGGCAAAGAGACTGGAGTTCCCCGACAATGTGATTTCCCGTCTGACCGGCAAGCCGGAGGAAGAGATTAAGAAAATGCGTTATGATAACGGCATTAAGGCGGTCTACAAGATGGTAGATACCTGTGCCGCTGAATTTGCTGCGTCCACCCCTTATTACTATTCCGTATTCGGCGGAGAGTGCGAGGCAGTGGAGACCAAGGGACGCAAGAAAGTGCTTGTTCTCGGTTCCGGCCCTATCCGAATCGGACAGGGTATCGAATTCGATTACTGTTCCGTACATGCCACATGGGCATTTGCCAAGGCGGGATATGAGACTATCATTATCAACAACAACCCGGAGACCGTAAGTACGGACTTCGATATTGCGGATAAACTGTATTTTGAGCCGTTGACCCCCGAGGATGTGGAATCCATTGTCAACATTGAAAAACCGGACGGTGCCGTGGTGCAGTTCGGCGGACAGACTGCTATTAAATTAACGGAAAGTCTGATGAAAATGGGTGTGCCCATTTTGGGAACCAAGGCGGAGGACGTGGACGCTGCCGAGGACAGAGAGCTGTTTGACGAAATACTGGAGCAGACCGGAATTCCCCGTGCGGCAGGCGGAACCGTATACACTGCCGAGGAGGCAAAGGCGGTTGCCAACAGACTCGGTTATCCCGTGCTGGTAAGACCTTCCTATGTATTGGGAGGACAGGGTATGCAGATTGCCATTTCCGATGAGGAAATCGAGGAATTTATGGCAATTATCAACCGTATCGCCCAGGATCATCCTATTTTGGTAGATAAGTATTTACAGGGAAAAGAGATTGAGGTCGACGCAGTGTGCGACGGAACCGATATTCTGATTCCCGGTATTATGGAGCATATTGAGAGAACCGGTATTCACTCCGGCGACAGTATTTCCGTTTATCCCGCACCGACCATTGACCAGACGGTAAAGGAGAAAATTGCGGAGTACACCAGAAGACTGGCTAAGGCGCTTCATGTCAAGGGTCTGATTAATATCCAGTTTATCGCCATCGGTGAGGACGTTTATGTAATTGAGGTAAATCCCCGTTCTTCCCGTACCGTTCCTTATATCAGCAAGGTGACGGGTATTCCTATTGTGGATCTGGCAACCGAGGTTATTATCGGTAAGACCATCCGTGAACTTGGTTATGAGCCGGGACTGCAGCCGGAGGCAGAGTATTTTGCCATTAAGATGCCGGTATTCTCCTTTGAGAAAATCAGGGGTGCAGAAATCAGCCTCGGTCCGGAAATGAAATCCACCGGAGAATGTCTTGGTATCGCAAAAACCTTCAACGAAGCACTGTACAAGGCATTTTTGGGCGCCGGCGTGGAACTTCCCAAGTACAAGAATATGATTATCACGGTAAAGGATGCCGATAAGGGCGAGGCAATCGAAATCGGCAGACGTTTTGAGAAGTTGGGCTATACCATTTACGCCACCAGAAGTACGGCGGCTGCTTTGAATGAAGCGGGTGTAAAAGCGAGAAAGGTCAACAAGATTTCTCAGGAGTCACCTACCGTTATGGACTTGATTCTGGGGCACAAGATTGACTTGGTTATTGACACGCCGACTCAGGGACGTGACAAGACGAGGGATGGTTTCCTTATCCGCCGTACCGCTATCGAGACGGGAATCTACTGCATTACCGCCATGGATACGGCAAGGGCTCTGGTTACCAGTATGGAGCATGCAAGCAAGGAACTTACACTGGTAGATATTGCCACTCTGTAAAAGAAATTCAATTATTTTCACATAACCTGCATATACTACTTACAGAAAGAGTAGATATGCAGGTTTTTTGTTGGCAAAAAGACCGGAAAGGTATGAAAAATGGAACACAGAATGACAGCGGAAACCTATCCCTTTGTGGCGAGACCGCTACCTTATGAATATGATGCGCTGCTTCCGGCGATTGATGAGGAGACATTGCACTTTCACCATGACAAGCACTATAAGACCTATGTGGATAATCTGAATAACACGCTGGCGGATTATCCGGAATTACAGCAGATGAGCCTGAAAGAGCTGCTGATTTCCTTGGAGGAGCTTCCGGCTGCCGCACAGACCCCTATCCGCAACAACGGCGGGGGCGTGTACAATCACGAACTTTATTTTGATGCCATGAAAAGCCCCGTGGGGCAGGAGGTGTGCGGTGAACTGGCGGAGGCGATAAACCGGGATTTCGGTTCCTATAAACAGTGGCAGGAACAGATGAAGCAGGCGGCGGTTGGGCAGTTTGGCTCCGGCTGGGCATGGCTTTTGACCGACTGTGACGGAAAGCTGTCCGTTGTGCAGACACCCAATCAAAATGTGCCGGATCTGGCAGTGTATACCCCGCTGTTTCTGGTGGACGTGTGGGAGCACGCCTATTATCTTCAATACCAGAACCGCAGGGCGGACTACGTGGACGGCTGGTTTTCTCTGATTAACTGGCGCAAGGCGCAGAAGCGTTATGCGGAGCGCTGCCAATAAAAAGGGGATAGTAAATCCGGACGATTTGTGCTATTTTGATAGTAAAGAAAAATACGGAAGAAAAGGAGAAAAAACTATGCCAAAGTGGATTGATAATGCGATTTTTTATGAAATTTATCCCCAGTCTTTTTGCGATACCAACGGTGACGGAATCGGTGATTTTCAGGGAATCATAGAAAAACTGGACTATATTAAGGAACTCGGATGCAATGCTGTCTGGCTCAATCCCTGTTTTCAGTCTCCTTTCGGGGACGCAGGCTATGATGTGTCGGATTATTACAGTGTGGCGCCCAGATACGGAACCAATGAGGATTTGAAGCGGCTGTTTCGGGAGGCACACAGAAGGGATATGCACGTACTGTTAGACCTGGTGCCGGGGCATACCTCTGTGGAACATAAATGGTTTAAGGAATCCATGAAGGCGGAGAAAAATCAGTATACAGACCGTTATGTGTGGACGGATGATGTGTGGAATCTTCCGCAGAATATGGGATACCTCTGTGGAATTTCCGAGAGAAACGGTTCCTGTGTGGTGAACTTTTTCTCCCATCAGCCGGCGTTAAATTATGGATTCTATAAACCGGAGCAGCCGTGGCAGCAGCCTATGGATGCGGAGGGACCGAAGGCAACTTTGGAGGAAATGAAAAGGATAATCCGTTTCTGGCTCGGAATGGGCTGTGACGGCTTCCGTGTGGACATGGCGGGTTCTCTGGTGAAAAATGATGAGGACAGCAAGGGAACGATAAAACTGTGGCAGAATGTCAGACAATTTCTGGATGCGGAGTTCCCGGAGGCGGCATTTATCTCCGAGTGGGGCGAGCCGGATAAGTCCATTGAGGGCGGTTTCCATATGGATTTTCTGCTGCATTTCGGACCTTCCCATTACACGGATTTGTTCCGCTGCGAGGAACCCTTCTTTTCCGGCAGAGGAAAAGGCGATGTGGCGGCATTTGTGGAAAAATATACGGAGAACTATAACAAGGCGGCGGGCAGGGGATTGATTTGTATTCCCTCCGGCAATCATGATATGGACAGACTTGCAAGACACCTCCACGGAAAGGAACTGAAGGTGGCGTTTGCGTTCTTGCTTTCCATGCCGGGAGCACCGTTTTTGTACTATGGGGACGAGATTGGCATGCGTTATGTGGAGGGGCTTGCCTCTGTGGAGGGCGGATATAACCGCACCGGCTCCCGTTCCCCCATGCAGTGGGACGGTACGACCAATGCGGGATTCAGCTCAGCACCGGCGGAAAAGCTGTACATACAGCAGGATTTGAGTGCGGACAGACCTACCGTGGAGGGACAGAAGGCAGACCCGGATTCCCTGTACCGGGAGGTACAAAAGCTGATTGAAATCAGAAAGGCAACCCCGGCACTCGGAAACAGAGGGAATATCGGATTTGTTTATGCCAAAAAGAATGAGTATCCGTTTGCTTATATAAGAAGCTGCGAGGAACAGAAAGTGCTGGTGGTTTTGAATCCTTCCGAGAGGGAAAGTGCTTTTGCGGGAAATTATGACCTAAAAGAGACGCTTTACAGCTTTGGCGGAGAGGTTCGCTGCGAGGGCGGTATGATAAAGGTTCCCGGTAATTCTGCGGGATTTTATCGTATTTGACGTTGAGGAGCGGACATGAATCGGATAAATTATCAAAAGGAACTGGAGAAGATACTGGCAGGTCTGGGTGAGAGGGTTCCGAGACTTTTTCTGCACAGCTGCTGTGCTCCGTGCAGCAGCTATTGTCTGGAATATCTGTGCCGATATTTTGCCATTACGGTATTTTATTTTAACCCCAATATTTCCGCGGAGGAAGAGTACCGGAAAAGAGTGCGGGAACAGAAACGGCTGATTGCGCAGTACAATGCCGAACGGAAAGGGTATCCCATTGAAATTGTGGAGGGGGATTACGAACCCGATTCTTTTTTCCGTATGGCAAGGGGATATGAAAACTGTCCGGAGGGCGGCGAGAGGTGTTTTAAGTGTTTTGAAATGCGCCTTGGCGAAACCGCCCATAAGGCAAAGGAGGGCGGTTTTGACTATTTTGCAACAACGCTCACCATCAGCCCTTTAAAAAATGCGGAAAAAATAAACGAGATTGGACAGGCGCTTGCGAAAGAGACGGGTGTGGCATGGCTTCCTTCGGATTTTAAGAAGAAGGAGGGCTATAAGCGCTCCATTGAACTGTCCGCCCAATATGATTTGTACCGGCAGGATTATTGTGGCTGCGCCTATTCCAAGGCAGAGCGGGAAAAGGAAAAGAAGTTGCGCAATTTGGCAAATTACGGTACAATCATAGAGACTGTCTGTACAGAAGGTGCAGAAAAAGAAATCGGGATGGAAAAAGAGGATTAAGAGATGAAAAAGATTTTGGACAAGTTGACGGAGGAGATGCAGAAGGCCTTTGAGGCGGCAGGATATGATGCAGCACTGGGCAGGGTAACGGTATCTAACCGTCCGGATTTGTGTGAATACCAGTGTAACGGAGCCATGGCAGGCGCAAAACAGTATCATAAGGCGCCTGTCATGATTGCCAATGATGTGGCGGCACAGCTTGCAAACAGCAGTGTGTACAAGGAGGCAACAGCGGTAGCTCCCGGATTTTTGAATTTGAAGGTATCCGAAGAATTCTTGCTTGAGTATGTGCAGGGTATGAAGGCAGATTCCAAGTTTGGACTGGATATGCCCGCAAAGCCTAAAAAAATTGTGATTGACTACGGCGGACCCAATGTGGCGAAAGCACTCCATGTGGGACACCTTCGCTCCGCCATTATCGGAGAGAGTTTAAAGAGAATTGCCCGGTTCGTGGGACATGATGTAGTGGGAGATATTCATTTAGGTGACTGGGGACAACCCATGGGATTGATTATCCATGAATTGCAGCTTCGTTATCCTGAACTTCCTTATTTTGACGAGAGCTATACCGGAGAATATCCGGAGGAAGCGCCCGTTACCATTTCCGAGCTGGAGGAGATTTACCCCACAGCCAGCGGTAAATCCAAGGAAGACCCGGAATATAAGGCAAAGGCCATGGAGGCTACGTTTAAATTGCAGAGCGGAGTGCGGGGATACCGTGCGCTGTGGAATCACATTATCCGTGTGTCCGTAAGTGATTTGAAGAGAAACTATGAGAAACTCAATGTGGAATTTGATTTGTGGAACGGAGAATCCACGGTTCACGATATGATTCCCGATATGGTGAAATACATGAAGGACGGCGGATACGCCTATATCAGCGACGGTGCGCTGGTGGTGGATGTGAAAGAGGATACGGACACCAAGGAGATTCCTCCCTGCATGATTTTAAAATCGGACGGCGCATCTTTGTATAACACTACAGACCTTGCCACCATTCAGATGAGAATGAGAGATTTTCATCCGGATGAAATGATTTATCTGACAGATAAGAGACAGGATTTGTATTTTGAGCAGGTATTCCGCTGCGCGCGCAAGACAAAACTGGTGGAGCAGGATACAGAGCTTTTGCACATTGGTTTCGGTACCATGAACGGCAAGGACGGTAAACCTTATAAAACCCGTCAGGGTGGTGTGCCGAGACTGGAAAACCTGATTGACGAGATTAACGAGGAAATGCTTCGCAAGATTAAGGAAAACAGCGAGAGCAAGGGCTATCAGGTGGACGAAGACGAGGCCTCCAAGACAGCGAAAATCGTCGGACTGGCTGCCATTAAATACGGTGATTTGTCCAATCAGCCTGCCAAGGATTATATCTTCGATGTAGACCGCTTTACATCCTTTGAGGGAGATACCGGTCCTTATATTCTGTATACCATTGTCCGGATTAAGTCCATTCTGGCAAAATATAATGCCCAGGGCGGCAATGTGGACAGCGCCTGCCTTCAGACGGTACAGAATGATTCCGAGAAAGCGCTGGTTATGGAACTTACAAAATTCAATGCCATGATGGAAGCTGCCTATGCGGAGAGTGCGCCCAATAAGGTTTGCGCATACATTTATGATTTGGCAAATGAGTTCAACCGTTTCTACCATGAAACTCCGATTCTGAATGAGAGCGATGAAAAGAAGAAAGCAGGCTGGATTGCACTTTTAGAGCTTACAAGAGATGTGCTGGAGACCTGCATTGACGTACTGGGATTCAGCGCACCGGAGAGAATGTAATTGTGCTAAAAGACAGGCTGTAAAAGTCCATGTGAAAAAAAGTGACAAATTTGTACCGAAAAAAGAAAAAATTTTGTTGACAAAAAAGGCATGTCATTGTATACTAACAAAGTCGGTTGCGTGAGTAACCGACAGATGGAAGTTTAGCTCAGCTGGGAGAGCATCTGCCTTACAAGCAGAGGGTCATAGGTTCGAGCCCTATAACTTCCACTCCAACGAAAGTTGGTCATAGATGGCGAGATAGCTCAGTTGGCTAGAGCATGCGGTTCATACCCGCAGTGTCGAGGGTTCAAATCCCCCTCTCGCTACTGTCAAAAGTTGCGACACCAAGATGAACGGTAAGCTGTTTGTCTTGGTGTATATTTTTGGTGACAAATAATGTAATCAATTTGGTCAGTTCCTATTTCGGGGAACAAAAATTTCCTAATGAATTATAAAGTTTATTTTAAATAGCCTGTTCCGGTGTATCAATTCAGGTGGAATAACTTTGACTTATAGAGTAGTTATGGGACGGTAAAATAAATAGAAGTCATTTTCGCTTCCGGCACTCGGAAAACCGAGATAAAGGGGAAACAAAATGACTTCTACATATTTATATTACCACTGTACTCACAATAAATCAATAATTATATGAGAAAACAGTATAACTATGTGTATAAGCATATATACTTGGGTGCATACAAAAATTGCACCGGTGCAGCTCTATCAGATTTTTTCAAACACCATGGTTGCCTGAATACGGTCTCCGCCACCAAAACCGGTACTGTTGGCAGAGGCAGTGGTAATGGTATGCAAACGGTATCCTTTGGCAGCCTGAGTGTTGATTGCATCTTCCAGCTCCTTGAGGTTCTTTGAAGCGGTTCCGATAAGTTTCTCCTTCAATGTTACTTGTAATACTACGTACTGATTCATAGTAAATCCTCCTTCTCATAGGTGTTTTGTTATTTATATCAACTTCCGCACGGGTACTTCCGGCATGAAGCAGATAACATAGTTGTAAAAAGTAGTTTATATTAATGACAATTAATTGGTACATAAGCCGGAAAATACACTTTTGACTACACAAGTCCTAATGCTATACGATATGGTAGTGTTAATCGCATTGAGCATATTTCTGTATGGGCACCTTATATATAAGCATATCCTTAAATTCTATATCATCATGCTCTTTTTAGGTATAGTATACATGAAATATAAAAAAATTAATATTAAATTTTACAAAATATGACAGTAACTGTGTTTTGCTAGAAAATACTCCGGCATTGAGAAATCTCCAAAGAAGTGGTATTATCAAAAGAGTGGTATCGCATGTTCTCTATGTGATACAGGGAAAATGAAACGAAAAACTGAAAACACGGAAAGGATTGTCATATCGTGGATTTGTTTGAATACATGAGAAAAAACCAGATGGAGAAAGAGTCTCCCCTCGCGGCAAGAATGCGTCCCCGTACCTTGGACGAGGTTGTGGGGCAGGAGCATATTATCGGGAAGGATAAGCTGTTATATCGTGCCATTCAGGCGGATAAAATCAGTTCCATTATTTTTTACGGCCCTCCCGGAACGGGAAAAACCACACTGGCGAAGGTGATTGCCAACACGACCAGCGCAGAGTTCACCCAGATTAACGCAACGGTAGCCGGGAAAAAGGACATGGAAGAAGTGGTGGCGAAGGCAAAAGATTTGCAGGGAATGTATGGCAAACGCACCATTCTTTTCATTGACGAGATACACCGGTTCAATAAGGGACAGCAAGATTATCTGCTTCCGTTTGTGGAGGACGGAACCATTATTTTAATCGGTGCAACGACGGAAAATCCCTATTTTGAGGTCAATGGGGCATTAATTTCCCGTTCCATTATTTTTGAATTGCAGCCGATTCCGAAAGAGGCAATCAGAGAGCTTTTAAAAAAGGCGGTGTACGACAAAGAGCGGGGCATGGGTTCCTACAATGCTGTGATTGAGGAGGATGCGTTGGATTTCCTGGCGGATTTGTCCGGCGGAGATGCAAGACACGCCCTAAATGCCATCGAACTCGGAATCATGACGACCAATCGCAGCGATGAAGACGGCAAAATTCACATTACGCTGGATGTGGCGCAGGAGTGTATTCAGAAGCGTGCCGTGCGGTATGATAAGAGCGGAGATAATCATTATGATACGATTTCCGCCTTTATCAAAAGTATGCGGGGGTCTGACCCGGATGCGGCAGTCTATTATCTGGCAAGAATGTTGTATGCAGGGGAAAGCGTTACTTTTATTGCGAGAAGAATTATGATTTGTGCATCGGAGGATGTGGGAAATGCAGACCCGAATGCACTGGTTGTTGCAGTCAATGCCTCCCTTGCGGTAGAACGGGTGGGAATGCCGGAGGCGCAGATTATTTTGTCGCAGGCGGCCTCCTATGTGGCATGTGCGCCCAAAAGCAATTCCGCATGCAATGCGGTGTTTGAGGCAATGCAGGAAGTGGAGCGCACAGGTAATCTGGCAATCCCCACACACTTACAGGATGCACATTATAAAGGAGCGGCAAAAATGGGACGAGGAACCGGTTATAAGTACGCGCACGATTATCCAAATCATTATGTGGAACAGCAGTATCTGCCTTACGAATTGAACGGAAAGGAATTTTACCGGCCTTCGGGCAACGGATATGAAGTGAAAATTAAAGAGCACATGGAGCGCATACGCAGAGAAGCAAAGGAGACAAAGGAAGATTAGAACAGTTCCTTTGTCAGATACATATAAATTTCCTGATTTTTTTTCTGCCAGTTGTCGCAGATAGCGGAAGCAATTTCCTCAGAGGGGACGGACAGGGTAATATCCACCAGTTTGTTCCCTCTGTCTTTTGCCACGAGATGCGCCTCGTACTCCCCGGAGGTGGATTTGTAATAATCCCCAAGAACAGAGACTTCGTTGCGTAGGGACAGTTCATTTTCCCGAAAATAGGAGTTAATGTCATTTTTGATGGCATCGCTGATTCGGTTTTGGAAAAAAGTCAGAGTTTCCCTGCCTTCGTCGGTAATCGCCAGATGGGTACGGTTACGAATCGAGCGGGAAGAAATCATTCCGGCATCCGTCAGTTCATTGATAACCTGCTGCAACGTCAGAAAGGTAGTGTATTCTCTCTCCAAAATGAAATCGCTGATTTGCGCCGTGGTCAGAGGAAAAGAGACACGGTCCAACATATATAACACAATCAGTTTGTATAAGGTCAATGGGTCTTGTAACATAAGGTTTCTCCTTCTTTGAAATCCTGTCCCTGAAAGGCACCGGTGTCCCGCAGTTGTTTGTGCAGGGAGTTGAGCACATCCCGTTTGTTGCCACTCCACAGCGGAGCAATCAGTATCTTTTTCGGACCGTCCCCAGTGACACGGTGAATCACAATATCCGGGGATAAGTGTGTCAGGCAGTCGCAGATAATGGACAGATAGTTTTCTTTGGTTAGTACCTCAAATTTTCCGGCAAGATAGTCTTTCGCCAAATCGGTATTCTTTAGTACATGGAGTAATTGCAGCTTGATTCCGAAAGGACGCAGACAATTTAAGTAGGAAATGGTTTCAAGCATCATATGTTTCGTTTCACCCGGCAATCCTAAAATCACATGTACAATCACCGGAATCTGCAAGGCTTGCAGATGGTGGAAAGCCGTTTCAAAACAGGACAAAGAATAGCCACGGCGGATATATGCCGCAGTCTGTTCGTGAATGGTCTGCAGTCCCAGCTCCACCCAGATAAATTTGTCCGGATACTGTGTTTTTAATTCCGACAACAGGGACAGTACATCTTCCGGCAGGCAGTCCGGTCTTGTGGCAATGGAAATGCCGCATATATCGGGGCAATTCAGGGCAGAGCGGTAAATCTGAGCCAAATAGTCCACCGGGGCATAGGTATTGGTATATGCCTGAAAATAGGCGATAAAGCAGTTCCCGGTTGCTTTGCCGCCAAAGAGTGAAAATCCCTCTTTAATTTGATTTTCAATACTCTGACCGTGCAAGTCCACGGCGAAATCGCCGCTTCCGCCCGCACTACAGAAGATACAGCCCCGAGTGCCCAGAGTGCCGTCCCGGTTGGGACAGGTCATGTGGGCATTCAGGGCTATTTTATAGCATTTATGGTGAAAAGTATTTTTACAATAAGCGTCAAGTGAATAATAGGGTTTACCATACCAGTCCGGCTTCATGGGATTCCTCGCTTAACGAATGTGGGATTTGACAGCCTCGGCAACCAGTTCAGCCACCTTGGGGTTGAAGGCTTCGGGCATGATATTGTCCTCGTTCAGCTCGTCCTCCGGCACCAGTCCGGCAATGGCTTCTGCGGCAGCCAGCTTCATTTCCTCGGTAATCTGGGTGGCGTGACCTTCCAGTGCACCCTTAAAGATACCGGGGAATGCGACCACGTTGTTGACCTGATTGGGAAAATCGCTGCGTCCGGTACCGACTACCCTTGCACCTGCAGCCTTTGCCACATCCGGCATGATTTCAGGTACGGGGTTTGCCATGGCAAAGAGGATGGCGTCATGGTTCATGGAGGCAACCATTTCAGGGGTTACAATGTTGGGGGCGGAAACACCCACAAAAATATCCGCACCCTTCAAAGCGTCTGCAAGAGAACCGGTCTCATTGTGGAGATTGGTGACTTCGGTCATTTTCTGCTGCATCCAGTTAAGTCCCTCGGTATCCTTGGAGACAATGCCGACCTTATCGCACATAACGATATTGGGGAAACCGTAGGTGAGCAGCAACTTTGTGATGGCAACACCGGCACTTCCCGCACCGTTTACAACAATTTTGCAGTCCTCTTTTTTCTTGCCGACTACTTTTAACGCATTGATAATTCCTGCAAGAACTACGATGGCAGTACCATGCTGGTCATCATGGAAAACAGGAATATCCAAAATCTGTTTCAGACGTTCCTCGATTTCAAAGCATCTGGGAGCACTGATGTCCTCCAAGTTGATGCCGCCGAAGCCGGGAGCAAGATAGGTCACGGCTTTGATGATTTCCTCGGTGTCCTGTGTGTCCAGGCAGATGGGAACGGCATTGACATTGCCGAATTCCTTGAATAAAACGGCTTTGCCTTCCATGACCGGCATGGCGGCATAGGGACCGATATTTCCAAGACCGAGGACAGCACTGCCGTCGGAAACCACGGCTACGGTGTTGGCTTTCATGGTGTATTTGTAAGCCGCCTCCTTGTCCTGCGCGATAACCTTGCAGGGTTCCGCAACACCGGGAGTATAGGCAATCGCCAAATCTTCTCTGGATTTTACCGGAGTTTTGGACACGGTTTCTAATTTCCCGTTCCATTTTTCGTGCATCAGCAGTGCTTTTTCACTTGTCGTCATAATATCCTCATAGCCTCATTTCTGTATTGTTTTCTCTGTAAACTGTCAGTGTAAAGACATTCATCCTGTTTATCATATAATAGTTTTGCGGGCTTCGCAAGATGAAAAAGGATAAAATAAAATTGGGGACTTCCTATTTTTAACAGAATGTATTATAATAGCATCAAACGTAAACACGTCCAAGACATCTCTGATTCGGAGCAGTTTGGAAGATAAGAATCTGATTGTTACTCTGATTTTACTTTATAAATGATGAATCCCTGAGTGAGCGGAATTAAATAGATGTAGGTTTTTAGAGAGAGCTATGTTTTAGGTAGGAGGAATATATGAGAGAAAAGTATGAATCGCTGGCATTGGTACAGTTAAAAGAACTTGCAAAAGTGCGGGGACTGAAGGGTACATCCACCATGAAAAAGGCAGAACTGGTGGAAGCAATGTTAGCGGAGGATGAACGCCTGAAAAAAGAACAGGAGAGTGCTGCAGGTAAGGACGCAGCGGCTCCTGCAGAGACGGCACCCAAAAGACCGGTGTACCAGAACAGACCGACACCGGCAAGGGAAGGCGCGAGGGAATACAGTTCCAGAGACAATACAAGCGGAACGAGAGAGTACGGATCCAGAGACAATGCGAGCGGAACGAGAGAATACACGCCCAAAGAAAATGCTCCCAGAGAGAATTTTGACGAAAGTCAGTATCCGAGAGAGCTGGACAGCGGGGAGGAAGCAAGCGGTATTCTGGAGGTTATGCCGGACGGATACGGCTTTATCCGCTGTGAAAACTATCTGCCGGGCGAGAATGATGTATATGTGGCACCCAGCCAGATAAGACGTTTTGGATTGAAAACAGGAGATATTTTAAAGGGCAATAAGCGTGTGAAAACCCAGCAGGAGAAATTCAGCGCACTACTTTTTATCCGCACCATTAACGGATATACCGTGGAAGAGGCAATGAAGCGCCGCGCGTTTGAAGATATGACCCCGATTTTCCCGAATGAGAGAATTCGTTTGGAGACGCCGGGCTGCAGCGTGGCAATGAGGGTTATGGACTTGGTCAGCCCTGTGGGAAAGGGGCAGAGAGGTATGATTGTGTCTCCCCCCAAAGCAGGTAAGACGACCCTGTTAAAAGAGGTGGCAAAGTCCATTCTCCGCACCAATCCGCAGATGCACATGCTGATTTTGCTGATAGATGAAAGACCGGAGGAAGTTACCGACATTAAGGAGGCAATTCAGGGCAATAATGTGGAGGTTATCTATTCCACCTTTGATGAGCTGCCGGAGCACCATAAGCGCGTATCGGAGATGGTAATCGAGAGAGCAAAGCGACTTGTGGAGCATAAGAAAGATGTGGTGATTTTATTAGACAGTATCACCCGTCTTACGAGAGCATACAATCTGGTGGTTCCGCCCAGTGGACGAACCTTATCCGGTGGTCTTGACCCGGCAGCATTACATATGCCGAAAAGATTTTTCGGTGCGGCGCGAAATATGCGTGAGGGCGGAAGCCTGACGATTCTGGCGACGGCGCTGGTGGAAACCGGAAGCAAAATGGATGATGTGGTATACGAGGAATTTAAGGGAACCGGTAATATGGAAATGGTTCTTGACCGCAGATTGTCCGAAAAGAGAATTTTCCCCGCCATTGATTTGGCAAAATCAGGAACCCGAAGAGAAGATTTGCTGTTAAATTCCGAGGAGTTAGAGGCAATCAACATTATGCGAAAGGCTTTGAACGGACTTAAGCCGGACGAGGCAACGGACAGAATACTGGATATGTTTGCCAGAACGCGGAACAATGCAGAATTTGTCGGAATGGTAAAAAAGAACAAATTTATTTGATTTAGCTATTGCAAGCCGTGACTGTGTATGTTACAATAATACCGCTGTTTGTGGTTCCATAAGCAGTGAGGATGAGAACAAAGCAATAACTTAAATTTTCATAGAGAGGTGAAAGAGATGAAAGAAGGAATCCATCCCGCATATTATCAGGCAACCGTAACCTGCAACTGTGGCAACACTTTCGTGACCGGCTCCACAAAGCCTGAGCTTCACGTTGAAGTTTGCTCCAAGTGCCATTCATTCTATACCGGT
Source organism: uncultured Acetatifactor sp. (assembly GCA_934426825.1). Taxonomy (GTDB): domain Bacteria; phylum Bacillota; class Clostridia; order Lachnospirales; family Lachnospiraceae; genus Acetatifactor. Next base: position 29,881 of record CAKRYI010000005.1, read on the forward strand.
CAGCAGAAGACCGCAAGAGCTGATGGACGTATTGATAAGTTCAATAAGAAATACGGTGTTAAATAAGAAGGTTGACGAAAGGTTGAGGTATTCCTATCTCAACCTTTTCCTTTCATGAAAGAAATAGTTAAAAGGTGTGAATTATGGCAAAGAGGAAATTCAGCCGTTATTCCGGCATCGGCGGACAGGCAGTGCTGGAAGGCATTATGATGAAGAATAAAGAGAACTATGCCGTAGCAGTGAGAAAACCCAATGGCGAGATTGCCGTGGAACTGGAGAATTATCAGGGGGTACTGCACGGTAACAGGATAAAGGACATTCCGTTTATCCGCGGTATCTTTAATTTCATAGATTCTCTGATTTTGGGAACAAAAGCACTGAATTATTCGGCTTCTTTTTATGAGGAAGAGGATGAAAAGGAGACAAAGCTGGATAAGGCAGTGGACAAGGTGACAAAAGGAAACTCTGACAAGGTGCTGACAGCGTTGACAACCGTGATTTCCGTGGTGTTGGCGGTGGGCATTTTTGTGGTTCTCCCCTATTTTATAGCGTCCCTGTTTGAAGGATTTATCCGTAACCGTTCCCTGATGGCGATTATCGAAGGAGTAATCCGTATTTTGATTTTTGTTCTTTATGTATGGGCAATCAGCGCCATGAAGGATATTAAGCGCCTGTATCAGTACCATGGGGCGGAACATAAATGTATTAACTGTGTGGAAAAAGGCAGACCGCTCACTGTGCATAATGTTATGAGAAGTTCCAGACTGCACAAGAGATGCGGAACCAGCTTTATCTTTTTTGTTTTGTTTGTAAGTATTATTTTGTTTTTCTTTATCCGCGTGGACAATGTCGTGGAAAAAGTGGTGCTGCGTGTCCTTTTGATGCCCATTGTGGCAGGGATTTCTTATGAAATTATCCGTCTTGCGGGGCGCAGCGACAATCTTTTTATCCGGATTCTGTCCGCACCCGGAATGTGGATTCAGCGGATGACAACCAAGGAGCCGGACGAAAGCATGGCGGAGGTTGCCATTGCGGCGGTAGAGGCGGTTTTTGACTGGAAAAAGTATTTGCAGGACAATTTCGGCTATGAAGTGGACGAAAGCTGGATGGACGACAACAATAAGCCCAATGTGGATGATGACTTATGACGTATCGGGAAATTTATGAGGAAGGCAGAAATTCCCTGGCGGACGCAGCCATAGGTGAGGCAGCGCTGGACGCAAGACTCCTTTTGGAATATGTGTGTCACACAAACCGGAATGATTTGCTTGTGCACGGAGACAAGCCGGTGACGGAGGAGCAGGCGGAGAGTTACCGCGCACTGATACAAAAGCGTGCAAAACATATCCCCTTGCAGTACCTGACCGGAGAGCAGGATTTTATGGGACTTACTTTTCAGGTAAACGATAAGGTGCTGATTCCGAGGCAGGATACGGAAATACTGGTGGAAGAGGTGCTCAGGGAGCCCCACGACGGGATGCGTTTTCTGGATATGTGCACCGGCAGCGGGTGTATTCTTTTGAGCATTTTGCATTATTCCAATGATTGTCAGGGTGTCGGCGTGGATATTTCCGGGGAGGCTTTGCAGGTCGCAAAGAAAAATGCGGAAAGAATCTGTCCGGATGGAAATATCACTTTTCTACAAAGCAATTTGTTTGAAAATGTGACCGGAAAATATGAGTATATCGTGTCTAATCCGCCATACATTCCAAGTCCTGTGATCGAGGAGTTGATGCCGGAGGTGCGGGAGCATGAGCCGCGGCTGGCACTGGACGGAACAGAGGACGGACTGTATTTTTATAAGAAAATTGTAGAGGAAAGCCGGAATTACCTTGTGGGTGGCGGCAGACTTTATTTTGAAATAGGATATGACCAGGCGGAAGCGGTGAGCACATTAATGCAAAATGCCGGTTTTGCGGAAGTGACGGTAGTAAAGGATTATGCGGGACTTGACAGGGTTGTGCACGGAATCCTTTTAGGATAAGTTAGTTAAAGCAGGAATGAGAGGCAGTTATGTTTGATAAGTTAGAAGATTTGTTGAATCATTACGAGGAGATTATGAATGAGCTTCACGAGCCGACGGTGGCTAACAATCAGGAGCGTTTCCGGAAGCTGATGAAGGAGCAGAGCGACCTTGCGCCTATCGTGGAGGCATATACCGAGTATAAAAAGTGCAAGAAGGATATTGATGATTCCCTTTCCATGCTGGAGGAGGAGAATGACGAGGAAATGCGTGAAATGATTAAGGAGACGCTTTCCGACAGTAAAAAGCGCGTGGAGGAATTGGAGCAGGAGATGAAGATTCTGCTTCTCCCGAAGGACCCCAATGATGACAAGAACGTTATCGTGGAAATCCGTGCCGGTGCCGGCGGAGACGAGGCAGCTTTGTTTGCGGCAGAGATTTACCGTATGTATGTTCATTATGCCGAAAAACAGCGTTGGAAGGTGGAACTTCTGAATGTGGACGAAATCGGAATCGGCGGCATGAAAGAGGTACAGTTTACCATAAGCGGTCAGGGAGCATACTCCAAGATGAAGTATGAGAGCGGCGTGCACCGTGTGCAGCGTGTGCCGGAAACGGAAAGCGGCGGACGAATCCACACTTCCACCATCAGCGTGGCGGTTATGCCGGAGGTGGATGATGATATTGATATTGTAATCGAGGACAAGGATATTCGTATCGATGTTATGCGTGCATCCGGAAACGGTGGACAGTGCGTCAATACTACGGACTCTGCCGTGCGTCTGACCCACTATCCCTCCGGTATCGTGGTGTACAGCCAGACAGAAAAGTCCCAGATTCAGAACAAGGCAAAGGCATTTGCTTTGTTAAAATCCAAGTTGTATGATATTGAGCAGCAGCAGAGACATGATGCAGAAGCGGAGATGCGAAGAAGCCAGATTGGTACAGGTGACCGTTCCGAGAAAATCCGTACCTACAATTTCCCGCAGGGACGCGTTACGGACCATCGTATCGGACTGACTATTTATAAACTGGACAAGGTTATGAACGGAGATATTGAGGAAATTATTGACGCTTGTATCGCAGCCGACCAGGCAGCGAAGCTGGCGAAGATGAATGAAAATTAAGGGGTGTGAAATTCCCAAAAGCTGACAGGGTATCCTGCTTTTCATATAATTTTCATGAATCAAAAAGTTGAAAAAGGACATAATTATGGTATAATTAGACCATGGATAGGGAGGTGTATATTATGCCACAAATCATTCCAATTAAAGATTTGAAGAATACCTCGGAGATTTCTGATATGTGCCATAAGACAGACGAGCCAATTTATGTTACTAAAAACGGCTATGGCGATATGGTTATTATGAGCATGGAAATTTATGAGTCAACCATGAGACAGATCGCTATGTACAAAGACATTGAAATCTCTGAAAAGCAGATAGAGGCAGGAAAGGTAAAGGATGCTAGAACAGCGCTGAGGGAAACGAGGGCAAAGTATGGCTTATAAATTAAATGTTACAGAACATGCTGGAGAATTGCTTGACAATCTTGTGTATCATTTGATTTATCGCTTAAAGAATGAACAGGCAGCAAAACATTTGCTGGATAGTATTGATGTTGTTTATGACAGGCTGGAGGTCAACCCTTTGCAGTTCCCGGAGTGTAGAGATATATATTTGGCCGAGAAGGGGTATCGAGAAGCGGTTGTACCACAGATGAATTATATTATTATTTTTGATGTGAGAGCAGATGTTGTAAATGTAGTTGGTATTTTTCATCAGTTAGAGAATTATCCAAATAAAGTATAATTTGTTTGGAGCAGATTAGAGTCAGTCGAAAAGGCTGGCTCTAATTTTTTTAGACAAAATTTCTTTTGGTGCTTTTCTATAAAAAACTCTTCTGGAATGAATCAATCTGATTCAAATACCGTGTTTTTCCACAAAAATAAAATGACCTATTGAAAATATCTGTGCAATATGTTAAACATAAGTTATAAAAACGTTTTTATAAAATAATGTAGTTGAAGGGAAAACCATTTGAAACAGGAGGGTATCATGAAAAGCAAAGGCTTATGGAAAAGGGTAATTTCTGTGATTTCTACGATAGCAATGACAGCGGGATTGATGTTGTCGCCGCTTCCGGGAACAACGATAGAGGCGAAAGCTGCAATTTCAAATTCAGATTTTTTGAAGGCAAACGGTAAGGTGCTGAAAAATAATTACGGCACCGGAGATACCGTTTATCTGAGAGGAACGAATGCCGGTGGGTATCTGGTGCAGGAATTTTGGATGACTCCGACGGAGTACAATAATTCCGGACGCATTGTAACCTGTGAGAAGGATATTTACGAGACGCTGACGGCACGGTTTGGTGAGCAGAATATGCGTAACCTGATTAAAGTCTATCAGGACAATTACTGGACAGAGGCAGATTTTGATAACTGCAAAAACATGGGAATTAACTGCATCCGTCTCCCGTTCTGGTATCTGAACTTTGTGGATTTTAACGGAAATTACATTGACGGCTGCTTTGACCGGATAGACTGGTTCCTTGAGCAGGCGGGAAAGCGCGGAATGTATGTTATTTTGGATTTCCACGGTGCGCCGGGTTCCCAGAACGGCAGTGACCATTCCGGCGTGGACGGCGGCGACAATAAGGAGGGAGCGTCCGAATTTTTCTTCGGAAGCAACGCCTACAATAACCAGCAGCTGTACTACGATATCTGGTATAAGATTGCGCAGCGTTATGCGGGCAATCCCACAGTTGCGGGATATGATTTGTTAAATGAGCCGTATTGTACATATCGGTACAATTCCAGCTACTCCGAGAAACAGCTCCACGATACACTCTGGAGCATTTATGACATAGCCTATGATGTCATCCGCTCTGCGGACCCGGATCATGTGATTATCATGGAGGCAACATGGGATGCCACCGATTTGCCGAATCCGGCAAATTACGGCTGGGAAAACATAATGTACGAGTATCATAATTATCTTTATGATGATTATGACAATGCCAACGGACAGCAGATTGCCAATATGCAGAAGAAAATAGACGGTATTCACTCAGCAAATTACAACGTTCCGAGTTATCTGGGCGAGTTCAGTTATTTTAACAATATCGAGGCGTGGAAACAGGGCGTCAGCCTGTTAAACTCCAACGGGCTGAACTGGACAACGTGGACATATAAAGTGACCGGCACGAACAATAACTGGGGATTATACAATCAAAATGTATCCAAGGCAAATGTGGCGACGGATTCTTATGACACCATTTACAGTAAGTGGTCTCAGGTAGGACAGTCCAGCCCCAATGCAAACCTTATCAATGCAATCAAGGGTTATTTTCCGGGAAATACCACCTCTGCCGGAACCGGAGGACAGGGTCAGGGAACAGCAGCCATAGCGGACGGCGAGTATTACCTGAAAGGAGTAAACAGCGGCAAGGTAGTATGTGCGGACAATTACGGCAATGATTCGTTAGTCGCCAACAAAGACACCTATGGCGGTGCATGGGAGACTCTGACTGTTGTAAATAACAGTGACGGAAGTATTTCTTTCAAATCCGGTGCCAATGGAAAATATGTCTGTGCGGTTATAGACGAAAACAAACAGCTTTTGGCAAGAAGTTCCGCCATCGGCACGTGGGAGAAATTTTCACTGATTAAGGTGAGCGATACACAGTACGCTTTGAAAGCGCTGGCGAATGATAAGTTTGTATGCGTGAATGAGGACAACGGAAATGTTCTGTATGCGGACAGAGATTCGGTCAGTGGCTGGGAAAGTTTCTATATCTATGATGTGAGCGGAAAACAGATGACCCCGGCGGACGGCGGTTCGCAGGGAAACAGTACCATTGTCTCTGACGGAGAGTATTATCTTTCGGACAGTCAGGCAAAGATTGTCTGTGCAGAAAATTACGGCAACGATTCGCTGGTGGCGAACCGGGATTCATACGGCGGCGCATGGGAAACCTTTACCCTTGTCAACAATTCGGACGGTACGGTTTCTTTGAAATCTTCTGTCAATGGAAAATATGTGTGCGCGGTGATGGATGAACAGAACCAGCTTGTGGCGAGAAGTTCTGCGATTGGCACATGGGAGAAATTTTATCTGGAGAGATTATCTGCCGGAAATTTTGCCCTCAAGGCAATGACTACCGGAAAATATGTCTGCGCAGACAGGGACAAAAGCAGTGTCTTATATGCGGACAGAGACTCGGCGGACGGCTGGGAGACTTTCAAAATTTACACTACCTCCGGTAATGCGGTACAGTAAAAAATTGACATAAATTTTACAAAGATTTCACATGAACATGATAGTGGTTCCTTCGAAAAAATTCTAATATAAAATCGTAAATACAGAGTATACATATTAGAAATGGACAAAGGAGAATCGGTATGAGTAGTGTGAAAAAAGGTATTGAAAGAGTTGCATGGTTTCTGCCGATTGCAAATGCGATAATCGGTGCGGCGGAAGGATTTCTTGCAGTTAGTCTGGTGTGCGGTGCACTGAAAATAAAATTTGAGGCGGCAGCCGGTACAGGATTGACGGTTGGTTCAGCCTTGGGAATTGTATTTTATATCATGACATGGATTTTCTTGCTGGGCAGAAAAGAACGGTAGGACGAAACAAGATAATCCATTGAGCCCTCCATATCCCCGGAAGTATAATGAGATATGGAGGGATATTTATTTATGAATACAAAAAATATGCAGGACATGACTGTCGGGAGCCCCGCAGGACATATTTTGAGGTTTGCTTTACCTCTTCTTATCGGAAATCTGTTTCAGCAATTCTACAATATGGTAGATTCCCTTGTGGTGGGAAACTTTGTGGGTGCCAATGCCCTTGCGGCAGTAGGTGCCTGTGGTTCCATGAACTTTTTATTCTTTTCCCTAAGCTCCGGTTTGGCTATTGGAATCGGAATTATCGTGGCGCAGTATTTTGGTGCGAAGGATGAAGAAAATATCCGAATGACCATTGCCAATTCCATTTATGTGCTGTCGGCGGTTGCTATTTTGGTGAGCGTGCTGGGAATTATTTTTTCACCGGCGCTGCTTCGGCTTTTGCAGACACCGGACAGTATCATGGCGGATTCTGTTTTATATATGAAAACAACCTGTGCCGGTATTGTTGCCATTGCAGCATACAATGGTGTTGCTTCTATTTTAAGAGCTTTGGGAGATTCCAAAACACCGTTGTATTTTCTGATACTGGCAAGCATTATCAATGTGGTGCTGGATTTGCTCTTTGTACTTCGGTTTGAGTGGAGTGTATTCGGGGTGGCGCTGGCAACCATTATCGCACAGGCGGTTGCGGCGGTGACCTGTATTATTTATGCCTATGTGAAAGTGCCGTATTTCCGGCTGACGGCGGAACAGCTTCGCCCGCAGAAGGAAATTATAAAACGCTCCTTTGTTCTGGGGATTCCCCTTGCACTGCAAAATTCCATGATTGCAGTGTCCTGTATGGTGTTGCAGGGAGTGGTAAATACCTTTGGAGAAACGGTTGTGGCGGCATATACCATTATCGGACGAATTGAGCAGGTGGTTCAGCAGCCCTACAGTTCTTTGGGAGCGGCAATTACCACCTATACCGGACAGAATGTAGGCGCAAGCAAGCTGGAACGTGTGAAAAAAGGGTATCATCAGGCAATTATCATGGTTCTGATTTTCAGTATTCTGCTTCTTCCCGTGTGCTATCTGTTTGGTGAGCAGATTATCGGAGCATTTGTAAAAGAGCCGGAGGTCATTGCCATCGGCGTGAAGGCACTCCGCATTAATAGCCTGTTCTATTTCGGACTCGGCATGATATATGTGCCGCGTGCACTTTTGAACGGAGCCGGAGATACCGGATTTGCCATGCTGAACGGATTTACGGAGGTGGCATGCCGTATTCTGTATTCGCAGGTGCTTACCCGAATCCCGGCACTGGGTTACTGGGGTATTTGGGTGACTACCGGGGCAACCTGGGCAACGACCGCAGTGGTGTGTGTTATCCGGTATACAAAGGGAAAATGGAAGCAGAAAGCGTTGGTGAAAGTAGACAAAACATAACGGCGTCTGACTGCACATAATTCACAAAAATATTTTTCTCCCCCTTTTTCTCTGACATTTTCGGGTTTGATTTGATAAAATAAGGGTATAATTACGGTAAAGGAAAACCTTGGAAATCTTGAAAATGAGAGAAAGGATGATGGGTGTGTTTGAAAAAGGTGAGTTTGTCGTAGTCGGCAGTAAAGGTGTTTGCTCGGTGGAGAATATAACCACGCTTGATATTTCCGGTGTGGACAGGGAGAGGGAATATTATATCCTGAAACCTCTTTACATGCAGGGCAGCACGGTATATGTGCCGGTGGATGCGGCAAAGGAGTCCATGCGCAGGGTGCTGACGAAGGAAGAGGCACAGAAGCTGATAGAGGGAATTCCCCGGATTCCGCTGATTACCATAACAAACGACAAAATGTTAGAGCAGGAGTATAAAGGCTGCATGAAAGCCAACTGCTGTGAAGAATGGGTACGGATTATCAAAACCATATATCTTCGCAAACAGAAGCGGCTGGAGGCGGGACGAAAGGTGACTGCCGTGGACGCAAAATATTTCCGCATTGCAGAGGACAATCTGTACGGAGAACTGGCAGTATCCTTAAATATGCCCCGCACGGAAGTGGAAAACTATATTGCCGGAGAGATGGGCAAAAATTAAAAAATCCTCTTTACATTCGCAAAAAAAAGTAATATGATTATTCCATAATTGAGATATGTGAAAACGAAGAAGAGAACAGTAGAATGTAGAAAGCAGCAGAGAGAACCGCCCCGAAAGGGTGCTGAAAGCGGTTTTGCCGGAAACAGACGAAAACCATCTCTGAGTGGCTTTAATACAGCCCGGCAGCTTCCGTTATGAGCAAATGAAGGTGGCAGATTTTGGTATGTCAGGTACAATCTGCAAAAAGGGTGGAACCGCGTAACTTACGTCCCTTGCAATAGAAGATATTGCAGGGGACTTTTTTAATGCCTGTTTTTACGACAGGCGTGAGTGGAAACGTGAGGAGGCGCCACGGATTTCATGGGAAATGTCCCCCCCGGCGCAGGCGCTTCGGAATGGAGGAAAGTATGGGAATGATAGTATGGAAGAAACTGGAAAAACTTGCACACCAGTGCTTTGACGGTGATGTAACCATGCCGAAGGTCTGGTTCTGGATGATTGGAGCCATCTGCCTGTTAAGCGGTATTGTTTACGGACTGCTTCGTGCACCGTTAACCCATGGAGTTACCATCGGCAGCAATAACGGCAATAATACCAACTGCGGGTTTGAATTTCCCGATGCCGCGGAAGAAGACGACAAGGCGGTATCTGCGGACGAAGCCAAGAAAAAAGCAAAATAAAAAGTAAAACGCAATATGCGGGATAGGAGAATAGATTATGAAAATTACATTGAAAGACGGTTCTGTAAAAGAGTATGCAGAAAAGAAAAGCGTGTACGATATTGCAATGGACATCAGTGAGGGTCTTGCGAGAGCAGCCTGCTGTGCCATTGTGGACGGGGAAGTAGTTGACTTGCGCACCGAACTTGACAAGGACTGTGAACTGAGCATTTGTACGGCAAAGGATAAAGAAGGTCTTTCCACTATCCGTCACACGGCATCCCATGTACTTGCCGAAGCTGTGAAGCATTTGTTCCCGGATGCGAAGCTGACCATCGGACCCAGCATTGAGGAAGGCTTCTACTATGATTTTGACCATGCTCCTTTTTCCAGAGAAGACCTTGACAATCTGGAAGCAGAGATGAAGAAGATTATTAAAGAAGGCGTTAAAATCGAGCGCTTCACCCTGCCCAGAGCAGAGGCAATCAAATTTATGGAGGAGAAAGGGGAGCCTTTCAAGGTAGAGTTGATTGAGGATTTGCCGGAGGGAGAAGAAATTTCTTTCTATCGTCAGGGTGATTTCGTGGACTTGTGCGCAGGGCCTCACCTGATGAGCACCAAGGGAGTGAAGGCATTTAAACTGACCTCTTCCTCCATGGCTTACTGGAGAGGAGATTCCAACAAGGCGCGCCTGCAGAGAATTTACGGTACAGCTTATGCGACCAAGGATGAACTGAAAGAGCATCTGGAGTGCATGGAAGACGCAAAGCGTCGCGACCACAATAAATTAGGACGTGAGATGGAGCTGTTTACCACCGTAGATGTTATCGGACAGGGACTTCCCTTGTTTACTCCCAAGGGAACCAAGATGATTATGAAATTGCAGCGCTGGATTGAGGATCTGGAGGATAAGGAGTGGGGTTATGTCCGCACCAGAACTCCTCTTATGGCAAAGAGCGATTTGTATAAAATTTCCGGGCACTGGGATCATTATAAGGACGGCATGTTTGTGTTAGGTGATGAGGCAGTGGACAAGGAAGTGTTTGCACTTCGTCCCATGACCTGCCCGTTCCAGTATTATGTATACAAAAATACCCAGAAATCCTATCGTGACCTGCCTTACCGTATGAGTGAGACTTCTACTTTGTTTAGAAGTGAGGATTCCGGAGAAATGCACGGACTGACCCGTGTGCGCCAGTTTACCATTACCGAGGCACATCTGGTAATCCGTCCCGACCAGGCAGAGGAAGAGTTGAAGGGCTGTCTGGATCTGGCATACTATGTTTTGACTGTATTGGGATTGCAGGATGATGTTACTTATCGTCTGTCCAAATGGGATCCCAACAATAAGGACAAATACTTGGGAGATGACGATTACTGGAACAAGACTCAGGACGCGTTACGTGAAGTATTGAAAGAAAAAGGCGTTACCTATGTAGAGGCTGAGGGAGAGGCTGCTTTCTATGGTCCGAAGATTGATATTCAGGCTAAGAATGTGTACGGCAAGGAAGACACCATGATTACCATTCAGCTTGACTGTGCCATCGCTGAGAATTTTGATATGTACTATGTGGACCAGAGCGGTGATAAGGTTCGTCCTTATATCATTCACAGAACCTCAATGGGCTGCTATGAGCGTACTTTGGCATGGCTGATTGAAAAATATGCCGGCAAATTCCCGACATGGCTGTGCCCTGAGCAGGTAAGAGTGCTTCCGATTTCTGAAAAATATGAGGAATATGCAAACGAAATTTTGAAAGAGCTGAAGAAGAACGATATTGATGCGACCGCAGATAACCGTTCCGAGAAGATTGGTTTCAAGATTCGCGAGGCAAGACTGGCAAAGGTTCCTTATATGCTGGTTGTGGGACAGCAGGAAGCAGAAAACGGTCTGGTATCCGTGAGAAGCCGTTTCGCCGGAGATGAGGGACAGAAGCCTCTGCAGCAGTTCCTTGACCAGATTCTGGAGGAAATACGTACAAAGGCTATCCGCAAGGAAGAAGTACAGGAAGAGAAATAAGAAAATCAAAAACAGAATAAATTTGCCGTTGTTTCTGCGAATTTTTTTCAATAAGCCGGAAAGACTAAAAAGGACATAATCCCCATGGACTGTACAGGCGGAAATGTCCGGGTCTAATGTCTGCGCTGCTCCTTAGACTTGTTCGGAAGCAGCGCAGAAGGAGGCTTATATGGCAGATTTAAAATGTGTAGTGGAAAATTGTACCTACAATAAGGATTGCCTTTGCAGCAAGGGTGATATTATGGTGGGCGGAAAACATGCCTGCAGTTGTGATGACACCTGCTGTGAGAGTTTTGCCCAAAAGCATGGCGGGATGGACGCCTACACCAGTTCTTTGGCGCATCCCAGCAAGACCATCAGCATTGACTGTGAAGCAGTGAAATGTATCTACAACAGCAACTACAAGTGCGTGGCTGACCATGTGGATATTAAGGGATGCGGAGCGTGCGACTGCAGAGAAACCGCATGTGCGACTTTCTCTGAGAAATAGTGCGCCGGAGTCTTCGGGAGTGAAACCGGAGGCTCTTACATACGGAAAACGGTTTGTTTCAAAATGTATTCAGATGTATTCAGGCAGAAGGCTGAGATTTTTCGCAGCCGGAATTTGCCCGGCTTTTGTGTTGGAAGGATTCTGTAACGGAAAAGGCAGAAATGGTTCCTGTCCGGAAATGTACGGAAATCAAGAGGGATTTTGGAAATCCCGGAATGTCTGTAAAAATCTATAAAAACCAAGAAAAAGTTGTTGACAATACATAACATGTCGTGGTAGTATAATCAAGTGTGTGAGAAACACACGACAACAAGCAGAGTATCCACTCTCACCTTACGGCAATCGGGCTTGTAAGTGTCAACATCTTTTCAAAAGGATTGATATGTGTTTACAGAAAGTCCTTTGTGGTGAAGTTTTGGTGGATAGATATGCTGTCCACTTTTTTTGTGCATAAAATAAATGCACGGATGCTGATTTTCTTATGGAGGTGCAAGACCATTAGCGATTTAATGATTAACGAACAGATTAGGGACAAAGAAGTACGTTTGATTGGAGAAGAGGGCGAACAGCTCGGTATCATGTCATCCAGAGATGCACTGAAAATGGCTGAGGAGGCTGGACTGGATTTAGTCAAAATTGCTCCCACTGCGAAGCCCCCTGTTTGCAAGATTGTTGACTACGGCAAGTACAAGTACGAGCAGATTAGAAAAGAGAAAGAAGCAAAGAAAAAGCAGAAAACCATTGAAATCAAAGAGATTCGTCTGTCTCCCAACATTGATACCAATGATTTGAACACGAAAGTAAATTCTGCAAGAAAATTCCTTTCCAAGGGAGATAAAGTGAAGGTTACACTTCGTTTCCGCGGACGTGAGATGGCGCATATGAACAACAGCAAGCATATTTTAGATGACATTGCTGAGAGTCTGTCCGACATTGCAGTAGTGGAAAAGGCACCTAAGGTGGAAGGCAGAAGCATGACCATGTTTTTAACTGAGAAGCGGTAAGCGTTTTGGTTAAAATAGATTATTAAAAGTTTAGGAGGAAATAGTTATGCCCAAAATGAAGACAAGCAGAGCAGCAGCTAAGCGCTTTAAAGTAACAGGAACCGGTAAGTTAAAGAGAGCAAAAGCGTATAAGAGCCATATCTTAACCAAGAAATCCACAAAGAGAAAACGTAATCTGAGAAAGCCTGCAATCACGGATGCAACGAACGTTAAGAATATGAAGAAGATTTTACCTTATTTATAATTCAGGCAAGGAGGAGAATGAGACATGGCAAGAATTAAAGGTGGCTTAAATGCCAAGAAGAAACATAATAGAGTATTGAAACTTGCAAAAGGTTACAGAGGAGCCAGAAGCAAGCAGTATAGAGTAGCAAAACAGTCTGTTATGAGAGCATTAACCAGCTCTTATGCAGGTAGAAAAGAAAGAAAGCGTCAGTTCAGACAGCTTTGGATTGCACGTATCAATGCAGCAGCAAGACTGAACGGTCTGTCCTACAGCAAGTTCATGTATGGTCTGAAACTTGCAGGCGTTGACATGAACAGAAAAATGCTGGCTGAGATGGCTGTAAATGATGCAGAGGGATTCAAGACTCTGGCAGAGCTGGCTAAGACCAAGATTGCGTAAGCAATTTGAATTTGTAATTGAGAGTGATGGAAAAACGTCTGATTGGGGAACCGGTCGGACGTTTTTAGCTATATGGCGTAGGGCAATAGAAGCGGAGGAAAAGATGAAGATTATCTTTTTTGACATAGACGGAACTTTGTTCGGCGGCGGCTCCCAGGAAATGTCAGAGAGTACCAAAAAGGCAATTTCTCTGGCAAGGCAAAATGGGAATCTCTGCTTTATCAATACCGGCAGAACACGAAAACTGGTGGGAGAGGAAATTACCGGTCAGGTGGAGTTTGACGGATTGCTGCTGGGGTGCGGCACGATGGCAGTATACCATGACGAGGTGTTGATGCACCGGACTTTTGAGATGGATTTGTCCCTCCGAATCATGGATGGACTGAAAAAGAATGGAATTGACGCTGTACTGGAGGGCAGTGAAGAGGTATATGTTCCTAAACCGGAGGATGTCCGTACCCGGACATTCAGAGAGTATCTGGAGAGATTTCCGAAGGAATATACCGCCAGCGACATTAGTCTGGCACCGGGACATTTTGATAAGTTTTTTGCCTATGTGGATGAGCGTGAACGGATGGACGCCTTTGCGGCAGAGTTTGAGCAACTGGATTTTATTGACCGGGAAAACGGCTATTTCGAGGTGATTCCCAAGGGGTGTTCCAAGGCAACGGCAATTCATTATATTACGGATTTGCTGAAAATTCCGATGGAGGACACGGTTGCTATCGGTGACAGCACCAATGACCTTCCCATGCTTTCCTGTGCGCATACAAGCATTGCCATGGTAAACGCCACGCAGACGGTGAAAGACATGGTGGATTATGTTACCACGGATGTTACGAAAGACGGAATCTGGAATGCCTTAAAATGGCTGGGCGTGCTGGACAAGTGAGAAAGCGGAAGGAGTACACAAGATGATAAATCCGGGAATGATGATGAAATTGATGAGCGCAAAAAATACATTTGTGAAAAATCATCCTAAATTTGAGGCTTTTGTGAAGGCAGTGTTTTTGCGGGAAGGTGGAATTACGGAGGGAACTATTATAGAAATCACGGTTACACGACCCGGTGAACAGCCCATATCCACCAATCTCAAAGTACAGCAGTCAGATTTGGATTTGGCAAGGGAATTGAAAAATTTAGGACAGTAGGGTGGAAAAGACACAAAAATGGTATGGGCAAACCCCATACCATTTTTTTCGTGGTGCGCCTTGCGGTGCACGCTTTCCTATCGTTAAATTATTCCGCAATTTTTCTTGCTACGTATACGCCGCTGGCGGAGGCATGGGACAGGGAGTGGGTCACACCGCTGCCGTCACCGATAATGTAAAGTCCTTTATGGCAGCATTCCAGATTTTCGTCCAGTTCCACTTCCATATTATAGAATTTTACTTCCACACCGTAGAGCAGGGTGTCATCATTGGCAGTTCCCGGAGCAATTTTATCCAAGGCGTAAATCATTTCAATGATTCCGTCCAAAATACGTTTGGGCAGAACCAGACTCAAATCACCGGGAGTGGCTGCCAATGTAGGCTGTACCAGTCCTTCCTCAATACGCTTTGTATTACTTCTGCGTCCTCTCACCAGATCACCGAATCTCTGGACAATGACACCGCCGCCAAGCATATTGGAAAGTCTTGCAATACTTTCGCCGTATCCGTTGCTGTCCTTGAACGGCTCGGAGAAATGTTTTGCCACCAGCAGTGCAAAGTTGGTGTTTGCAGTACGCTTCTCCACATCTTCATAGCTATGTCCGTTTACGGTGACGATTCCGTTGGTGTTCTCGTTTACCACGATACCGTAGGGATTCATACAGAAGGTTCTTACATTATCCTCAAACTTTTCCGTGCGGTAGACAATTTTACTTTCATACAGTTCGTCCGTTAAGTGGGAAAAGATAACTGCAGGCAATTCCACTCTGACACCAATGTCCACACGGTTTGATTTAGTGGGAATATTTAAGTCTTTGCAGACCGTTTCCATCCATTTGCTGCCGCTTCGACCCACAGAAATGATACACTGTTTGCAGGAGTAGGACTCTTTTTCCGTATGTATTACATAGCCGTCGTCCGCAAGCTCGATTTTAGTCACTGGTGTGTCAAAGTAAAAGTCTATCTTGTCTTTCAAGGCCGCATAAAGATTTTCCAAAACGATAAAGTTAATATCCGTGCCCAAATGGCGGACAGATGCGTCCAGTAGATTTAACTTGTTCTGGAGGCACAATTTCTTGAAATGGGTACCGGCGGTGGAATACATTTTGGTTCCCTCGCCGCCATATTCCATATTAATGCTGTCGACATATTTCATCAAATCAATGGCTTCCTTTTTGCCGACATATTCGTACAGAGTGCCGCCAAAGTCATTGGTGATATTATATTTTCCATCGGAAAATGCACCGGCGCCGCCGAAACCGCTCATGATGGAGCAGGATTTGCAACCGATACAATTCTTGATTTTCTCACCGTCAATAGGGCAGTGGCGCTTTTCCAGACTGTGTCCGGCTTCAAAAACCGCTACCTTTACCTCAGGCTTTTTCTTCATTAATTCATAAGCGGAAAAAATTCCTCCGGGGCCTGCGCCCACAATAATTACATCATATTTCATAACACCCTCCGTTCGCCCGCTGGGCAGGTTGAAATGTGGTATATTAATGCCGTTAAAGCAACCGATATCAATATACCCTTTTTGAGGAATTAAGTCAACTATTGCGGAGGGGGAATCCTGTGTCACGGAAAGTCCCTGAAAGAGATATAGAAAATTTCAAAAAGACGTGGTACAATAAAAAACGAAACTGCCCATGGCAGATTTTTACAAAGAAAAACAAAATTTATTTTATAAAAAAGCATAAGGAGGATTCAAGGGTGAAAATCAACAGCATTTGCGTACAGGGAGGCTATACTCCCGGAAACGGTGAGCCGCGTCAGATTCCCATTATTCAGAGTACCACTTTTAAGTACAGTACCAGTGAGGATATGGGAAAACTTTTTGATTTGGAGGCGTCCGGATATTTCTATACCAGACTGCAGAACCCTACCAATGATATGGTTGCGGCAAAGATTGCACAGTTGGAGGGCGGTACGGCTGCAATGCTTACCAGCAGCGGACAGGCTGCAAATTTTTATGCCCTCTTCAATATTTGCGGATGCGGTGACCATATTGTGGCTTCCAGCAGTATCTACGGCGGAACTTACAACCTGATAGCCGTTACCATGAAGCGCATGGGAATTGATGTAACCTTTGTGCATCCCGATGCAACAGAGGAGGAACTCAGCGCGGCATTTCAGGAGAATACCAAGGCTATGTTCGGTGAGACCATTGCCAATCCGGCACTTACGGTTCTGGATATTGAGAAATTTGCAAAGGTTGCGCATGCACACGGTGTGCCTCTGATTGTGGACAATACATTCCCTACACCGGTGAACTGCCGTCCTTTTGAGTGGGGAGCAGACATAGTAACACATTCTACAACCAAATATATGGACGGACACGGTGCAGGAGTCGGCGGAGCCATTGTTGACAGCGGAAAATTTGACTGGATGGCGCATGCGGACAAATATCCCGGACTTTGTACTCCGGATGAGAGTTACCATGGAGTGACTTATGTGGAGAGATTCGGAAATGAGGGCGCATTTATTACAAAGTGTACTACCCAGCTGATGAGAGATTTGGGTTCCATTCAGAGCCCTCAGAATGCTTTTATTCTGAATCTGGGTCTGGAGAGCCTGCATGTGAGAATGCAGCGTCATTGTGAAAATGGTCTGGCAGTGGCACAGTTTTTGCAAAATCACCCCGCAGTGGCATATGTCAATTACTGTGGACTGGAAGGGGACAAGTATCATGAACTTGCAAAAAAATATCTGCCCAACGGAAGCTGCGGCGTAGTTTCCTTCGGATTAAAGGGCGGACGTGACGCGGCAAGCAGCTTTATGAAGAAATTGAAGATGGGCGCCATTGAAACTCATGTGGCAGATGCAAGAACCTGCTGTCTGAATCCTGCATCCAGCACACACCGCCAGATGACGGACGAACAGTTAAAAGAGGCGGGAGTACCTGCAGAGTTAATCCGAATCAGTGTCGGCATTGAGGATAAAGAGGATTTGATTGCGGATTTGGCACAGGCTTTGGAGAATTAATAAATGGCTTATTTACAGATGAATTTGTATTCACAGTCCCTTATGCGCACAGTCCCGGTGAATGTGATTCTCCCGGTGGAGAATCATTATGTCCCCGGACTGGCAAAAGGGCAGGAGGAATGTTTTAAAACACTGTATCTTTTGCACGGCGTTATGGGAAATCACATGGACTGGGTGAACGGAACCAGAATCCAGCGATTTGCTACGGAAAGAAATCTTGCGGTGGTCATGCCTGCAGGAGAAAATGCCTTTTATGTGGACCACAGGGATTCCCACAATCTGTATGGAACATTCGTGGGAGAGGAACTTGTGGAGCTTACCAGAAGGATTTTTCCGCTGTCCCGAAAAAGGGAGGACACTTTTATCGGCGGACTTTCCATGGGCGGTTACGGCGCAATGAGAAACGGTCTGAAATACCACGAAACCTTCGGATATATCGTATCGTTGTCGGGGGCATTGTTGATTGATGAAATGCCGAAATACGGCGAGGATGCGCCTATGTTTTTCAGAAGGGGTTCCTTTGTAAAAGACTGTTTCGGAGATTTGACTGCTTTGCAGGAAAGCGATAAGAATCCCAAGTATTTAATCCGGAAATTAAAAGAAGCAGGTGCGGAAATTCCCCGGATTTATATGGCATGCGGTGAGCAGGATGAACTGCTTGTGCACAATCGGGATTTTGCGGATTTTTTGAAAAAGCAGGAAGTGGATGCCGTCTTTGAAGTCGGTCCGGGAAATCATGAATGGGATTTCTGGGATACTTATATCAAAAAGGCGCTTGACTGGCTCCCTACGGAGCCGTGCGGACACGCTGTATAAATAAATCAATGCGGGCGGGGTCCTTGCCGGGACAGTCAGTGTATTCCACACCGGAGGACACGTCCACCCCGTCTGGGTGTACATGGGCGATTGCCGCCTGCACATTATCACAGTGAAGCCCGCCGGCAAGAAACAGCATTTTTTCGTCACGGGGAATCCGTGTGACGAGGCTCCAGTCAAAGGTTTTGCCGCTGCCGGGTTCTTGGGCATCGAACACATATCCCGCAATCTGTGGACAGCGGTGGAAGAAATCATACTGTTCCATATCCGCCACATTAAATGCTTTCAGAATGGGCGTGTGAATGGCAGAGAGCATTTCGTCGGAAAGTGCTCCGTGAATTTGCAGATAATCAAAACCGAGTGCTTCCAGCTGCCGGATTTCGGAGACGGATGGGGAAACAACCACTGCCACTTTGCGGATATTTTTATCCAGTGCCTGCATAATTCTGCCTGCCTGTTCGGGCGAGATATTGCGCTTGCTTTTTGGAAAAAAAAGCACCATACCTGCAAAATCCACATGATTGCGGTTCAGGTATTCTGCCTCCGAAGGACTGGTCAGACCACAGATTTTGATTTTCATAAAAGCTACCTTCTTTCTTGCCTGCGTTGTCAGGAACGATTTTATTGTAATAGATGAAGCGTGGATTGGCAAGGGGAAGGAATAGATTCACACCGGGCGGCATAGAGTGTTTGGAGAGCACAGGACGTGGTGAAGTATGGACATCTATGTGGTGAATCCGGGCGACAATGTAGATTTGATAGCCTTCTATTATAATGTGAGTGCAGCGCAGATTATTTTTGACAATCAATTAGTATATCCGTACGAGCTTGCCGTGGGGCAGGCTCTTTTTATTGGGGGAGGGGAACGCCGTCCGTCCCGGAGCATTGTGGCGAATGGGTATGCCTATCCCTTTATCAGCGAATGGGTGCTCAGGCAGACGCTTCCCTATTTGTCCGGTTTGTTTGTGTTTTCCTATGGATTTACGGCGGAGGGAAATCTGATTCCGCCGTTACTGGCGGATGAGCCGCTGATTGCGGCGGCATATGAATTTGGGACAGCGCCTGTTCTGGTGCTGACACCTTTCGGACCGGACGGCAGATTCAATAACCGTCTGATTAGCTCTGTGGTAAACAATGAGATTTATGCGGAAACGCTGATACAGAATCTGTTATATTTAATGGAAGAGAAAGGTTACCGCGGTGTGGATATTGATTTTGAATATATTTTAGCGGAGGACAGGGACGCTTTCAGTGCCTTTGTGTGGCAGGTGGCGGAGGCAATGCGGGAACAGGGGTATCGGACATCCGTTGCCTTGGCGCCCAAGACTTCCTCCGACCAGCCGGGACTTTTATATGAGGGAAAAGATTACCGTGCTTTGGGGGAGGCAGCAGACTCCGTGCTTCTCATGACCTATGAGTGGGGGTATACTTACAGTCCGCCCATGGCGGTAGCTCCGATCAATAAAGTGCGGCAGGTGGTGGAATATGCCCTTACGGAAATTGCGGCAGAAAAAATTGATTTGGGTATTCCAAATTATGGATATGACTGGCCGCTGCCGTATGAAAAGGGAGTGACAAAGGCAACCACCATCAACAACGTACAGGCGGTGCGGATTGCCATTGAGCAGGGGGCGCAGATTCAGTTTGATGAGACGGCGCAGACTCCCTATTTCCGTTACACTGACAGAGCAAACGGAACGGAACATGAAGTGTGGTTTGAGGATGTGAGGAGCTTACAGGCAAAGTTTAACCTAATCGAAGAATACAGCCTCAGAGGATGCGGATACTGGCAGATTATGCAGTGGTTCCGCGCAAACTGGCTCCTCCTCTCCAGCAAATTTTACATTCGTAAAGATTGACCCTTCGCCCGCCCTTTGATACCTTCCCCTTTCATTTCCTTTCAGTTCCCTTTCATTCCTTACCATTTTTCAGGAATGTGAGCAAATATTTCCGGCGAAGTTCCTTAAAAAACGTCGGCATTAAGATTTTCGGAGTGACAGCGAACGAAAATCTGTACGTGCCGCTACGTTTTTTGCGGAGCGAAAGCGTAACTGAGCGGAAATATTTGCGTCTCTATTGTCTCAAACATGGTTTCTGGAACTTATCCCGAACTCAGGAATTGAAAACACTTGTGCTTTGCCCTGCGTTGTGCTATACTCATCACTGATGTTGAGACAATGATGGGAGAAATCATGAACAACGAGTAATGGTTTCTCTTTTTTTGTGTATAAAATCGAAAGGATGTAAACAAACTTGGAAGAAAAGACAGTATATGATGAATATGTAGAAAATGATACGGAAAATGAGGAAACGTCCATGGCTGCCATTGAGCCTTTGCTGGATGAGCGGATTTTGCGTGCCATTCGCGAAATGGGATTTGAAAAATTATCGCCGATTCAGGAACAGGCAATTCCGTTTTTGCTGGAGGGAGAGGATATTATCGGACAGGCGCAGACCGGTACCGGTAAGACGGCGGCATTCGGAATCCCTGCCATTCAGAAGGTAGACCCGCAGCTCCGCAAATTGCAGACGGTGATTTTGTGTCCTACCAGAGAGCTTGCCATTCAGGCGGCAGAGGAATTGCGCAAACTGGCAAAATATATGCACGGAATCAAGGTGCTTCCCATTTACGGCGGACAGGAAATCAGTAAACAGATTAATGCCCTCAGAGGGGTACAGATTATTGTGGGAACACCGGGACGTGTCATGGACCATATGCGCCGTCATACCATAAAATTGGAGCATGTGAACATGGTGGTGCTGGATGAGGCGGATGAAATGTTGAACATGGGATTCCGTGAGGATATGGAAAATATTTTGGGACAGATTCCCAATGAACACCAGACAGCCCTGTTTTCGGCAACTATGCCCCAGCCTATTTTAGAGATTACCAGCCAGTTCCAGAATAATGCAAGAATGGTGAAGGTTGCGGCAAAAGAACTGACAATACCGTTGGTTTCCCAGAGATACTATAAAGTGCGCAATCAGGACAAGGATGCGGCAATGCTTCGTCTGCTGGAATATTATCAGCCTAAGTTGTGTCTGATTTTCTGCAACACCAAGAAAAAGGTGGATGAAGTGGCAGAACTTTTGAAAAGGGAAGGATATCAGGCAGAGGGACTTCACGGAGATTTATCCCAGCATCAGCGTGACGTGGCAATGAACCGGTTCCGCAACGGCAGTTCCAGTATTTTGATAGCTACGGATGTTGCTGCGAGAGGAATCGATGTGGATGATGTGGAAATTGTCATCAACTATGACGTTCCGCAGGATAACGAATACTATGTGCACCGTATCGGAAGAACCGGACGTGCAGGAAGAAAGGGACGGTCCTTTACGCTGGTAAACAGCAGGGAGATGTACCGTATCCGCGACATTGAGAGAACATGCCACACCACCATCGAGGAGAAGAAACTCCCCGGTGCCTCCAAGGTAATGCGTGCCAAGGCAGACAAGTATCTTGCGCAGGCGTGGGAGCTTCATGAGCATGAAGATATGGAATTGATGAAAAAATTCCTCAATCGCAAGCTGGAAGCGGAAGAATGTGATATTATGGATTTGGCGGCAGCCATGTTAAAGTTACAGGTGGGTGACAAGGGAGAAGATATTCCGGAGGACAGCTATGCTCCCAAACGCTTTGGATGGAAGGCGGACAGAAAACGCGGTGAGGAGCGTTTCGGACGCAGCGACCGTGACGGAAGAAGCCGTGGAAGCAGGGACGGACGCGGAAGAGATGAGAGAAGTCGTGATGGTCGCGGCAGGGACGAGAGAAGGCGCGACGGACGCGGAAGAGATGAACGAAGCCGTGACGGTCGTGGCAGGGATGAGAAAAATCGTGACGGACGCAGCCGTGACGGAAGAATTCGCAGTAACCGCGAAGAACGCAACCGCCGAATCCGGGATGAGCGCCGCAGTGACCGTAGCAGGGAACGCCGGGACGATAAGCAGTAAACAATCATTCCATGAATCAGAAGGAGGTATAGAATGCGCATAGGTATGGGCTATGATGTCCACAGACTGGTGGAGGACAGGCAACTGATAATAGGCGGGGTGACAATTCCCTATGAAAAGGGATTATTGGGTCATTCCGATGCAGACGTGTTATTGCATGCCGTGATGGACGCACTGCTGGGTGCGGCCGCAATGGGAGACATCGGGAAACATTTTCCGGATACGGATGCCGCCTACAAAGGCATTTCCTCTGTGAAACTGTTGGAAAAAGTAGGAGCGCTTTTGGAGGAAAAGGGATTCCTGATTGAAAATATTGATGCTACAATCATTGCGCAGGCACCGAAAATGCGTCCTTACATTGATACAATGCGGGAAAATATTGCAAAGGCACTTGGAATTGACGTGATACAGGTCAATGTGAAGGCAACCACGGAAGAGGGGCTTGGGTTTACCGGAAACGGCGAGGGAATTTCCTCACAGGCAATCTGTATGCTGACCAGTCCTTTTGATTTGACGGCGCAGGCAGTTTCCAATGGCTGTGCAGGGTGCAGCGGTTGTGCGGCAAGACGGTAGAAAACAGTTGACAAATCCCGCAGGATTGCATATTCTGTAAAGTAGTGACATATAAATAACAAAGGCTTTGAACGAAGAGAGTAGCTTTTCATAAGGCACCAGAGAGAGACCGTCATCGGCTGTAAGCGGTCCCTGCCGGAGAAGAGGGAAGTGCATTCGGGAGCCGGTTCGGGGAAGACTCATTCAGACAGTATGAGTTCGGTATCCGAATCCGAGGACTGTACGTTAAACAGATTGAGGGAAGGGCATAAGCCCTTAAGTTAGAGTGGAACCGCGGATAAATTCGTCTCTGAATACGGATTTATCTGCGTTTTTTTATGCGGAGACTGATTTGAACTTTTGCAGTGTTTTTGATAAAACAGGGCGGAAATGGGGATTGTTATGGGAATGATAAAAAATATACGGGAAGAAATACGGATTATCAGGGAGAGGGATCCTGCCATTCATTCCTCCATGGAGGTCTTTCTGTATCCGAGTTTTAAGGTAATGCTGCACTACCGTATTGCCCACAGGCTGTATGAAAAAAAACATTATTTTCTGGCAAGATATATTTCCCAGCGGGGTGTGCGCAAGACGGGAATTGAAATCCATCCCGGAGCCAAAATCGGAAAAGGCTTTTTTATCGACCACGGAAATGGTGTGATTATCGGTGAGACGACCATTATCGGGGACAATGTAACTCTCTATCAGGGAGTGACATTAGGCGGAACCGGCAAGGAGCACGGAAAGCGTCATCCCACTATCGGAAATAATGTGATGATTAGCGCAGGTGCCAAGGTGCTTGGGTCTTTTACCATAGGAGATAACTCCAAAATCGGTGCCGGAAGTGTGGTTTTAAGCGAGGTGCCGCCCAACTCTACCGTAGTGGGTGTACCCGGACGGGTGGTGAAGCGCAACAATATGGCGCTGCCACAGGATACCATGAACCAGACAGATTTACCGGACCCGGTGAGAGAGGATATTTCGTGCCTGCAGAAATCCAACTCTGAGCTGACAAACAGGCTGTTGGAGTTAGAAGATGAGATGAAGGAACTGCGGAATACGCTTCGCAAAAAAGAAAAGGAAAATCAAGCCAAAGAGGCATAGGAAAGGAAACGGAATATGAAAATTTACAACACACTGACCAAAAAGAAAGAGGAATTTGTGCCCATAGAGCCGGGCAAAGTGAGAATGTATGTCTGCGGACCGACGGTATACAATTTGATTCACATCGGCAATGCCCGTCCCATGATTGTGTTTGACACGGTGCGCCGTTATATGGAGCATAAGGGATACGAAGTGAATTATGTGTCCAACTTTACGGATGTGGACGACAAAATTATTAAAAAAGCCAACGAGGAAGGCGTGGATGCCTCTGTTATTTCCCAGAGATACATTGCCGAGTGCAAAAAGGATATGGCGGATATGAACGTAAAGCCGGCAACCACTCATCCCCTCGCAACCGAGGAAATCGGTGGAATGCTTGATATGATTCAGACTTTGATTGACAAAGGACATGCCTATGTGGCAGCGGACGGCACCGTATATTTCCGTACCAGAAGTTTTAAGGAATATGGAAAGCTGTCCCACAAAAATCTGGATGATTTAAGAGGAGGAAACCGTTCCCTGTTGGTGTCCGGTGAGGACCAGAAGGAAGATCCGCTTGATTTCGTTCTCTGGAAACCCAAGAAGGAAGGAGAACCGTACTGGGATTCCGCATGGTGCAAAGGTCGTCCGGGATGGCATATTGAGTGCTCTGTTATGAGCAAACATTATCTTGGAGACGAGATTGATATTCATGCAGGCGGGGAGGATTTGGTATTCCCTCACCATGAGAATGAAATTGCCCAGTCCGAGGCGGCAAACGGAGTTCCTTTTGCAAGATACTGGATGCACAATGCCTTTTTGAATATTGATAATAAGAAGATGTCCAAATCTTTGGGAAATTTCTTTACCGTGCGCGACATCAGTGAAAAATACGATTTACAGGTGCTTCGTTTCTTTATGCTGTCCGCCCATTACAGAAGTCCTTTGAATTTCAGCGCGGATTTGATGGAAGCGGCAAAGAACGGTTATGAGAGAATTGTCACCAGCGTGGATAATCTGAAATACTTGTACGAGAATGCGCAGAAAGAGGAACTGACGGAGGAAGAGAACGGACAGCTCGCAGAGGCAAAGGAGTTTGTAAACAAATTTGACGAGGCTATGGATGATGATTTCAATACCGCAGATGCTCTGTCCGCTATTTTTGAACTGGTAAAATTTGTGAACACCAATACCAATGAGAACAGCAGCAAGGCATTTTTAGCGGCTCTTAAGGAAGAGGTTGTGATGCTTTCCGATATTTGCGGTTTGATAGTGGACAAAAAAGAGGAACTGTTGGACGGCGATATTGAGGCGCTGATTCAGGAGAGACAGGACGCAAGAAAAGCAAAGAATTTTGCAAGGGCGGATGAAATCAGGGACGAACTGCTGGCAAAGGGAATTGTACTGGAAGATACCAGAGAGGGTGTTAAATGGAAGAGAGCGTAAAAAATCAGGAAACGCTTTTGGAGCAGATTAAAACAGTTTTTCACTGCGGGGAACAGGACGTGCGGGCGTATTCCCCCTTGACTCTGGCATATATCGGTGACGGAATTTATGAACTGGTGATTCGGAGTGTAGTGGTGGAGAGAGCGAACCGCTCCGCCAATGATTTGCATAAAAAGACTGTAAAATACGTAAAGGCGCCGGCACAGTCTGCCATGATTCAGGCTTTGGAACAGGAGCTGACCGAAGAGGAAGAGGTAGTCTACAAAAGAGGACGCAATGCCAAGTCCTACACTACGGCAAAAAATGCTTCCATGGGAGATTACCGCCGGGCAACCGGTTTTGAAGCCCTGATGGGGTATCTGTATCTGACCGGGCAGACGGAGCGGTTGCTGTATCTGATTGACAGGGGCATTGAACTGATCGGAATGACGATTTAAGCGGGATAGGAGTAAATATGGGTTATCAGGAGTTTACGATTGAGGGCAGAAATGCCGTGATAGAGGCTTACCGGTCCGGTAAGCCCATTGATAAAATTTTCATTTTGGATGGCTGTCAGGACGGTCCCATTATGACAATCAAGAGAGAAGCGAAAAAGCATGACACGCTGATAAAATTTGTGACAAAGGAACGGCTCGACCAGATGAGCGAGACCGGAAAACATCAGGGTGTCATTGCCTATGCGGCTGCATATGAATATGCAGAGGTGGAGGATATACTGAGAGCGGCAAAGGAGAAGGGGGAACCGCCTTTTTTAATCCTGTTGGACAATATTGAGGATCCTCACAATCTCGGTGCGATTATCCGTACCGCCAATCTGGCAGGGGCGCACGGGGTTATTATCCCCAAAAACCGGGCGGCAGGGCTGACGGCTACTGTGGCAAGAACCTCCGCTGGAGCATTGAATTACACACCGGTGGCAAAGGTGACAAATCTGGCAAAAACCATAGAGGATTTGAAAAAGGAAGGCTTGTGGTTTGTCTGTGCGGACATGGGCGGAACAACCATGTATGATTTGGATTTAAAAGGGCCTATCGGACTGGTGATTGGCAACGAGGGCGAGGGCGTAGGACGTCTGGTAAAGGAAAAGTGCGATATGGTAGCGTCCATTCCCATGAAGGGTGACATTGATTCCCTCAATGCCTCGGTGGCAGCCGGTGTGCTGGCATACGAAATCGTGCGGCAGAGACTACAGTAACTTGGTGCGTAAAGGGGAAACGGCATGGCGGGAGAATATCTGGAGTACAGGCAAATATCGGACGAAGAACTGATTGACCGGCTGCGCAGCGGAGAGGAACATATCATGGATTATATCTGTGATAAGTACAAAAATCTGGTGCGCAGTAAGGCGAAGTCCATGTTCATTCTCGGAGGTGACAGCGAGGATTTGATTCAGGAGGGAATGATTGGACTTTTTAAGGCTGTGCGGGATTATGACAGCGGAAGAGATGCCAGCTTTTATACCTTTGCGGATTTGTGCATCAGCCGTCAGATGTATACTGCGGTGCAGGCGTCCAGACGGCAGAAGCATATTCCGCTTAATACTTATGTGTCTTTGTATGGCAGTGATACGGATGAGGATAACCGCGAGGAACACAATCTTTTGGATGCACTGGCTGACCGAAACGGGCAGAATCCGGAGGAAATGGTTTTGGATAAGGAGAGGGTTGCTTATCTGGAAAATGTTATCGAAAATGAGCTGAGTTCCTTTGAAAAGCAGGTACTCGACCTGTACAGAACCGGTATGAGCTATACGCAGATAGCCAAGGTACTTGGGAGGGATGAGAAGTCCACAGACAATGCGTTACAGCGTCTGAAAGCGAAAATCAAAAAAATGCTTTGAGCGGTTGACAGCGGGAAGAAGATTAGTATATAATAGCTCTTGCATTGCAAAAATGCACAGCGGGGTGTGGCTCAGCTTGGCTAGAGCACCTGGTTTGGGACCAGGGGGTCGCAGGTTCGAATCCTGTCACCCCGATGAAGAAAATGCCTGATTTCAGGCATTTTTTTTGTGAAATTCAAAGTGTGGAAAAGTGCGGAATTTACCGGAAAACCTATAGATTCAGTGTTTTGTGAAAAGCAGATAACGGGAATCGAACCCGCCTTTCCAGCTTGGGAAGCTAGCGTTCTACCGATGAACCATATCTGCATTTTTTCATATTATACACTATGTGGTAATCAATTTCCATATAAAATTCAAAAAATTTAACATGAAAATCCGACAATAAGATTCCGGTAAAAATTTGCATAAGAACCGTACTGCCCGATGATTCTGCGAGAGCACTCTCGTTTTTACTGTTCTATGTATAAATTTTGCATTACTGCATAAGCTGATAATGTGGCGCAAAGAGCTTTGCAGGGAGTGGAGCGAAAGCAGTCACAAAAAGGTTATCAATTTTTACCGGACGGCACTTGACAGTGGGGAAGGAAATAACTATACTGGTATTTGTTGGAATAATCCTCGATAGCTCAATGGTAGAGCACTCGGCTGTTAACCGAGTTGTTGTAGGTTCGAGCCCTACTCGGGGAGTGGCGGGGAGTCGGTAGACTCCCCTTTTTATATGTGCGATATCAGGCACGCAGACGAAAAATGACAGGGAGATAGAAAATGGGAGTTTTGTCAGAACTTGAACCGAAGGATGTATTTCATTTTTTTGAGGAGATTACCCGGATTCCGCATGGTTCCGGCAATGTGGATAAGATTAGCGATTATCTGGTGCAGTTTGCAAAGAGCAGGGATTTGTTTTACATTCAGGATAAATGGAAGAACGTCATTATTGTCAAGGAGGCAACTCCGGGATATGAGCAGGAGCCCGCGGTAATTTTGCAGGGGCACATGGACATGGTGGCGGTAAAAAAGCCGGACTGCGACATTGATATGCAGACGGAAGGATTGCGGGTTGCCGTGGACGGGGACAAGGTTTACGCAGAAGGAACCAGTCTCGGCGGTGATGACGGAATCGCAGTTGCCTATGGACTGGCGCTGTTAGATTCCCATGCCATTTCCCATCCGAGGCTGGAAGTGGTGATTACCGTGGATGAGGAAGTCGGTATGGACGGCGCAAGAGAGATTGACTTATCCATGCTGCAGGGGCACCG
Organism: uncultured Acetatifactor sp.; assembly: GCA_934426825.1. Classification (GTDB taxonomy): domain Bacteria; phylum Bacillota; class Clostridia; order Lachnospirales; family Lachnospiraceae; genus Acetatifactor. The sequence goes on from CAKRYI010000005.1 coordinate 58,435, forward strand.
CATGTTAAATCTGGACTCCGAGGACGAGGGGATTTTTTTGACAAGCTGTGCCGGCGGAGCCAGAGTGGATTGCCATATGCCGCTGCAGGATAATCTTATGCAGGGAATTTCTTATGAAATCACGTTGGGAGGGCTGCTTGGCGGCCATTCCGGCGGAGAAATCCACAAGGAAAGAGGAAATGCAAACTGTCTGTTTGGCAGACTTTTGTGGAATCTGATACAGGCAATGCCTGTGGGACTGATTTCCGTAAAAGGCGGACTGGCTGACAATGCCATACCGCGGGAGACAAAAGCGGTGCTTGTGATTCCTCCGAAATACAGCGCACTGTTTGCGGAAATCACGGACGATACCGCATCCAAGATTGCTGCGGAATTGTCCGGCAAAGACCCGCATTTTGCGGTTCATGTGAGCGAGAGCGGAAAGGGTGAATTTTCCTGTGTACAGCCGGAGGATACAAAGCGGCTGGCAGCCGTTCTATGCACCCTGCCAAACGGTGTGCAGAGCATGAGCGCAGATGTGCCGGGACTGGTGGAAACCTCCTTAAATCTTGGTATTCTGGAAAAGAGAGAGGACGGTCTCCATGCGCAGTTTTCCGTGCGAAGCAGTGTGGAGAGCGCCAAGCACGCACTGATTCAGAAGCTGGCGGCCGTTATGGCGCTTGCGGGAGGCACATATGAGGTGTCAGGGGATTATCCCGGCTGGAAGTACCGCACGGATTCTCCGCTACGGGAAAAGATGGTGAAGTTGTACCGGGATATGTACGGTGAAAACCCGAAGGTGGAGGGAATCCATGCGGGTTTGGAATGCGGTATTTTAGGAAGCAAAATCGATGATTTGGACTGCGTATCTTTCGGACCGCAGATGAATGACATTCACACAACGGAGGAAACCCTGAGCATTTCTTCCACAAAGCGGGTCTGGGAGTACCTTGTGAGACTTTTGGAGAAAAAGGATAAAAAGAATAAATAAAATGTCGACGGCGTATGGGCAGGTAATACTTGCCAATACGCCGAAGTTACGATATACTCATTCATAGTATGCACGGCGGCGGGCTGTGTGGTTTGAAGTGTGAGAGGAAGAAGTATGTTTTATTTTGATACCTGTATAAGGGCATTTATCAAGGGGAATCTTGGGGATGACCTTTTTGTTCATGTCCTGTGCAACCGTTATCCGAATACGCATTTCTGGCTGTGTGGAGAACATAGATTTCGCAGAAATTTTGCTTCCCTTTCAAATCTTTCTTATGTCTCTACAGATAAGGGATTTATCAAATGGTTTTTCCGTTTTCTGTATGTGGTTCCGTTCTGTATCAATCAGGTGTTGAAAAGAACAGGGAAGAGAGAGGCTTTTTCCAAATATACCTGTTTTGACTTTATATCCCGACACAGCAGATGCAATATTCTGATTTCGGGGTCTATTTTTATGGAACTGGGAACAGAGGAGTTTTATGTCTCTCCTTATTATAAGAAGGAGGAGAAATATTACGGCAGAAAACCTTATGTGATGGGCTGCAATTTCGGACCCTTTCATTCCGGGGGATATTTGGAGTTTTACCGGAAATGCTTTCAGAAGGCGGTCTCGGTGAGCTTTCGGGACAACTATTCCGGTGCAATGTTTCCGGGCGGCAATATCCGTGTGGCACCGGACATTCTGTTTGCCTATCCTGTGGAACGGGCGATAGCTCCGACACTAAAAAATTATGTGCTGATATCGGTAATCAATCTGTTGAAGGACGAAGTGGGGAACACCGATGTCGCGGATGAATATGAAAAGATGATGGAAAACATCGTTTCCCGGCTCCTTGCCGACAAAAAACAAGTTGTTTTGATGGGATTTTGCAGGGAACAGCAGGATGATAGGGTGATTGACAGGCTGGCGGCGGATAAAAAAGATAATCCGCTTCTACATATTGTAAATTATCCGGATATTTCCGTACATGAGGCAGCGGGATATTTTATCGGAGCGGACTATGTGATTGCGTCGAGATACCATGCCATGATTCTGGGATGGCTTTTTAGGAAGAAGGTATTTCCCATCTGTTACGGGGAAAAAATGCTTCATGTGATAGAAGATTTCATGCCGGGAAGCCCGTTTCTTTTGGTGGAGGACATCGGAAAGTTTGACATACAGCGGATATGGGACGATATGGCATGCGAAAGAGAGGCGTTTCCAGAGGTGGAAAAAGTGGCGCAGGCTGCACTTGGACATTTTGCAGAATTGGATAAAAACTATAGCGCCGCAGAATGCCATTAAAAGACGACAAAGAGTTACAGGGACAATAAAAAAGGAAGGTTAAAGGGCGCCTTTGGGGCGTCGGAAAGGAAAACATGAATCGGACAAATTCTGGAGCAAATACCGATACGGAACAAATTGTGTTAGATATTTTGATACTGGTTAGTTCCTTTGGAATCACGCAGCTGTTTTTGGGGAAAAGCCTGAGTGACGGAATGTTTTTAAAGCTGACGGTTCTTATGCCGGTATTTATTCTTATTTATATTCTTTCCAACAAAGAAGAGTATCTTTACAACGTGACGCTGTTCTATTATCTGGACAGGATTCACCGCAAAATCACAAAGTCTTTTCTTTTGGCGGCGGTAGCCACCTCTGCCATTATGTACTGTGTGACGGATGTGGAAGCGGAGGGCAGAAAATTCTATTTTGTTTTTCTGATTATCGGGTATGTTCTGCTCTGTATCAAAATGGTGGCTTACAGACCCCTTACGAGAAAGTTTATGAAAAAGCGGGCACCCCGTACGGTTTTCGTGGGAAAAATAGGCGCCTTTAATAAATTCCGCTATTTTCTGGATAAGACCGGTATTCGCATGGATGTCATCGGCTATGTGGCAATGACGAAGGAGGAAGCGGAGGCGGACGAACGCTACATCGGCTATCTGGAGGAACTGGAGGAGTTAATCCGGAATTATCAGCTGGATCAGGTTTATATTATGCAGAAAAACGGCGACGAGCTGCCTTTTACCCAGCAGTATGTCGACCTGTGTATCGGAATGGGTGTGACGGTAAGACTGGTGGTGGACTTTTACAAGAGACGCCGCGCCAACAGTTATGTTTCTACGGTGGGAACCTATCCGGTCATCGCTTATCACACCATTTCACTGAATACCTATGAAAGTATGCTCAAGCGGACGTTAGACATTTTGGCGGGGATTGTGGGCATTATCGTAGCGTCCCCGATTATGTTGATTACGGCGATTGCCATAAAGTTAGATTCCCCCGGACCGGTTTTGTTCAAGCAGATCCGTGTGGGGCAGAACGGCAGGCACTTTAAAATATATAAATTCCGGAGCATGTATACGGATGCGGAGGAGCGGAAAAAAGAACTGATGGCGCAGAATGAATTGCAGGGCGGAGTCATGTTTAAAATGAAAGAGGATCCCCGCGTGACGAAGGTGGGAAAATTTATCCGAAAGACCAGCATTGACGAGCTGCCGCAGTTTTTCAACGTGGTTCAGGGAACCATGAGTCTGGTGGGAACCAGACCGCCTACTTTGGACGAGGTGGAAAAGTACGAGAGCAGACAGTGGCGGCGTATCAGCATCAAACCGGGACTCACCGGTATGTGGCAGGTCAGCGGAAGAAGCAATATCAAGGATTTTGACGAGATTGTGGAGCTGGACACGGAATACATTGATAACTGGTCGCTGTGGCTGGATATAAAAATTGTTTTAAAGACCGTGCTGGTGGTGCTTAGACATAATGATGCGTATTAAAACGACAATGTAAAAAAATATTTTGCAATTTTTTTCATTTTTTTGAACCCTTTTGAAAATCCGTCCCGTCTTTAATAGGGAAGGCAGTTGAGAGGAGAACAATGGATGAAGGGTGTGATTGCAAAAACAGCACTACCCATAGGACAAGTTCTGGGAGCGGCAGCGGAACGAATTGGTTACAAGCTGACCGTGATTGAAGAGGAAGCGGTTCCGTTGTCGGACGGAAATCTGACAGGGCAGAACACATTCCTTGGAATAGCGCTGGTGATTCTGCTTTTGCTGGCAGGTATCGCAGTGAATGTCTATTGGGTCCGGTGCAAGGGCTATAGAGAGCGGATTGTGCAGCTGAGCGGTAAAGATGGTCCGGCATACAAGGGCTGGAACTTAAGAAAGCTGAAGGAAACCACAAGAGAGCTGGAATGGAATCTTGTCGGGGAAGAATATTAGAAAGCAATACGAATATTCAAAAACAATACATAAAATAATATAGCAGAAAGATGAGGAGAGAACACGATGAAAAAGAAGAAGGGGAGAACTTTTAAAAGAGCCGTTACCATACTGATGAGTGCGGTGATGGTTGCAGAGACAATCAACTGCGCAAGCATGACTGCCTTTGCGGGAAGCGTCAGTGCAGGGGACGTCATTGTGATGAATGACGAGCTGAAGGATACGGTAAACGCCGCAGAGCAGGCAGACAAAGCTGCATATGATGCGGCACAGGCTGCACTGGAAGCCGCTAAAGCGGCTGAAAAGCTGGCAAACGCTGCGGGTGATGCGGCACTTGAGACAGATGCGGACGGCAAATATACCAAGACCGTCAGCGACGGAAACGGTGTATATTCCGAGCAGCCCGTATTGAAGGATGAGTTAGAAGATAAGGTGAGCGCCGCTGAGGAAGAGGTGGCAAAAGCCAATGACAATACGGATAAGGTGCAGAAGGATACAGATGCAGCTCTTTCCGACATTGTGAACGATACCGTTGCCGACACGCAGGAAAAGCTGACAACCGCAACCGAGGCGGCTACAGCAGCGGAAGAGGCAAAGAAGGAAGCGGAGAGCGCAGCGACAAAGAGCAAGAACGCTACCAACCAGTTTGCGGCTGAGCAGTATGCAAAGAGAGCACAGGATGCAGCCGATAAGGCACAGGCTGCTGCAGATGAGGCAAAAAATGCGTACAACGAATCCGTAGATATTCTGAACAAGGCAATCGACGAGTACAACAGAGTCGTTGCGGATGCAGAGGCACAGGTTCTTGCAGGAAATGCGGATGCACGGGCAGCACTGGATGCGGCACAGGCAGCGCTTAACAGCGCAAAGGCAGCCGTAGCTGCAGCAAAGGCAGAGTATGACGCTGCAGTGGCAAACAGCATGACAGCAGCCGCAGCCGCCGCAGAGGCACAGACACAGGCAGACGCTGCAGAAGCTGCTGCGAATGATGCAGTGGAAAATTTGGAAAACGAGAAGAAAGTAGACGTTGAGGATTTAAAGGCTCAGAAAGAGCAGAAAGAAAGCGAACTGGCACAGGCACAGGCTGACCAGACCAAGATCGAAGAAGAACAGGATCTTGTGATTGCACAGGAGCAGGCAAAAAAGGTTGAGGCAGACAATAAAATCACTGCTTACAATGAGGCAAAGAGCCGTGTGGACAGCATGGAAGATAAGGGCTTCCTGGGACTTGGCACCTCTGAAATCGAAGAGGCAAGAAAAGTTGCGGGAAAGACCACAAGCGACTGGAAGAGCAGAAAGCTGACCTTTAGCGGATGGGTTTACACTTATTATACACAGGCTGAGATTGATGCGGCAAAGAACAAGGTAAGTGCATATGAGGCAGATAAGAAACTGGTTCAGAATACCAATCTTGCAGCTTTGAAAGCAGAATCCGCACAGGCGGCAGACAACATTACCGCAGCACAGCAGAAAAAAGCGGATGCCGCGAATGCGGTAAATGAGCTGATAACGGAAATCGCAGGGCTCACTACTTCCATGGCAACCGTTACCGATTATATTTACAGCAATGAAACTGCAGAAGTTATCTATTTAGACAAGGCACAGCAGAGTGAGTATCAGGAGCTGTTAAAGGAGTTCGACCAGTCCTTTGACGCTTACGAGGAAGTAAAAGACGATACCGACAAATATATTGAGGCAACCAAGAATCCCGGATTTTTGAAATGGATTAGCGGACTGTTTACAGGAAGCACTTGGGAAAACTGGTATAATGAGCTGAATCTGGAAGCAAAATATCATGGATGGAAAACCTCTGACGGTACTTTCATCGTGATAAAGAGTGATAAGGACAATACACAGGCGCTGATTGCCATTCGTGACGACAAGATGTATGTCGCATCCATCGACGAGGCAGAATTTGCAACCTACTCCGCAACCTTTGACAAGGTGGCAGCAGCACAGGCAGCGCAGGCAGCAGCAAAAGCAGCACAGGCAGAGAAAGCAGCTTTAGACAAATACAATGCGGCATTGCTGGCACTGGAAGCAGCACAGGCAAGACTGGATGCGGCAAAATTGCATAAGCTCAATATTGACAATGCAAAGAAAGCACTGGAACTGGCACAGAAGAATGTGGATGATGCCAAGAAGAAATGGGAAGATGCCCAGAAGGCAGCAGACGAGGCACAGGATAATGCAGATAAGGCACAGACCTATGTGAATACAAAGCCGGTACACGCATATTACTATGTGCTTAAGAGAGGAATTTTGCAGCCCTCTGAAATCTATTCTTACGGAACCGAGAATTACAGCAAAGCCATTACCGGCGAGTTATTCTCCGGTGTTTTGGATGAGGAAACCGGAATCAGGGATTATTCTTACATTAATCTCTACAAGACCGGAATCAAGGGAGAAACCGTTGCACAGTATCTGAAAACACAGCCTACCGAGGAGCAGCTTGCAGGTGTGGGCGTGACACTGAACGAAGGTGAGTATATCACATGGTATGTTATCAAGACGGAGGGTAACGGCTATCATGTAGACGGTATTATCAGCAACCAGAGATTTACCATTAAGGTACTGTATGGTTACTATGATGAGAACGGTAACTTTACCGAGATTACCAAAGAGGACGGAACCACTTACGCACAGACGGGAACCTATAAGTTAGGCGAAGATTATGAAATCATTTCCCCTGTGATTGACGGCTATATTGTCGGTGCTGCGTCCGTTACCGGAACAGCAACACAGGATGCAGTGATTCAGGTAGAATGTACCAAGGAAAATACCGAGAAAGTTATCATTAATTACTACCGCGCAAGTCTGACAGGAACTCTGCTTGGAAGCACCGGTTTAGACGTTGCGGTATCCAAAGTGGCTGATTATGACGAAACCATCAGAGCAAACTGGCTGAATGTCAGAAAGCCCGGCGACTGCAATGACGGTGTTTTAGTAAATTACTACTACAATGATGTGGAAAACGCATGGGTTGCCAATATTGTTTACAGCGAAATTCCTGTTATCGTTCCTCCCGAACCGGAAGGATCTACAGGACCTACAGAACCGGAAGGAACTACAGGTCCCACACAGCCGGAAGTCCCCGCTGAAACACCTCAGGCTCCTACAACCACACCTTCTCAGGGTGGCGGAAGCACAACTCCTGCGGTTGCACCTCTTGCAGTGGAAACAGAGACTGTTCCTGCGCCTGTAGCAGCGCCTGCTGCACCCGCTGCACCTGCAGCTCCCGCAGTAGAAGTGATTGAGGAAGAGGAAACTCCTTTAGCGCCTGCCGCACCTGTAGAGGAAGACAATCAGGAAGATGCACAGGAGGTTGTTCAAATCGAAGAGGAGGAAGCGCCTCTTGCCGCAGGCATGGGACACTGCTGGATTCACTGGCTGATTCTGATTCTTACCGCAGCATACACCGTGTACGAACTGGTGAGAAGCATTAAACGTAATAAGCAGATTAAGGATATGGAAGTTCAGGGACAGAACGTTCAGGCATAGGAAGGGGAAAACAGAGATGAATATGAAGTATGTAGACATTGCAGTTTCAATGTTGTTTGTCATCGGAATGGTAGTTATTTATTTCTTTTGGGGATGCCATCTGGATTTGTATGTGACCGTTCTGGCTGGCGTAATTGTTTTGGCAGCAGGTCTTGTAAAAATTATTCAGTATAAGAAATTAAAGGAACTGGCACCGGAGGACGGCGCAGAGAGATAAATCACAGACAGATAAAATGCGGGAACGGATACCGGCTGAAAACAGCCGATATCCGTTTTTGTGGGTATCATAATCTGCGAAAAATTGTAAATTTTACCAATTTATAGAGATGGGATGAAAGATATTTTGGTGAGATGTTAATTGCTTCTATAAGGGAAAAATATTATAATGTTAAAAACAAGCAGAGGAAACCGTGTATGAAAATATGTTTTGCAGCTTCCTCCGGAGGACATTTGGAGGAAATTACATGCTTACGCCCCATTGCAGAGGAGAACGATTCCTTTCTGATTACGGAAAAAACCAGTGAAGGAAAGACGGCGTGGGGGGACAGAACTTATTATTTGAGGCAGACAAACAGGAAAGAGCCGTTGTTTCTTTTTCATTTCATAAAACTCTTTTTTCAGGCAAATGCTATTTTGAAAAAGGAGCGTCCCGACTGCGTCATATCTACAGGAGCGTTGATGACTTATCCGGTCTGTTTTCTGGCAAAGCGCAAAGGAATGAAAATAATCTATATTGAGTCTTTTGCAAGAGTGGATGCACCTTCCCTGACCGGAAAACTGATGTATTCCATGGCAGATTTATTTCTCGTTCAATGGGAAGAAATGCTGGAAGTATTTCCGAAGGCAACCTATGCCGGCGGAATCTTTTAGGAAAAAGGGATAAAGAGGAGTCGAAAATGATATTTGTAGTATTGGGAACACAGAAATTTCAGTGCAACCGGCTGCTGCGGGTGGTGGATGAACTGGTGGAAAACGGCACCATCACGGAAGAGGTGTACGCACAGAGAGGTCATTCCGACTATACGCCACAGCACTATGCCTATACGGATTTTATGGATAAGGACAGCTTTGAAGAGAAAATCGGGCAGTGCTCGCTCTTGATTACTCACAGCGGGGTCGGAACGATTTTATCGGGAATCCATCACGGCAAGGGTGTGATTGTTTTTCCGAGGCTGAAAAAATATAACGAACATGTGGATGACCATCAGCTTGACATTGCAAGAGCATTTGGCAAAAAGAAACTGGTGTTGGTCTGCGGGGAAGAGGATTCTCTGGCAGAGGTGATAAAACAAAGCGCAGACTTTGACTTTCAGCCTTACAAGTCCCGGCGGGACAAAATGCTTGGTATCATACGAACCTTTCTGAGGGAGGAGTTACATAATGTTTAAAACAATCTTATCAAACTTTCATCTGGAGAAAATTTTCTGGACACTGAAGAAAAAGGTGATTTATATTTTCCTGTGCACGGCGCTTTTGGGACTTTTGGGAGGCATGTATGCAAGCTGTACAAGCACATCCTATTATATGGCGCAGATTACCTTTTACGTGTACAGCAATCCGGATTATATTACGGATTCTTCCGTCAATATCGGAAGCTCGGACATCAGTCAGGCAAAAAATCTGATTAGCAGTTATATGCAGATTTTGAAGAGCCGTACCTTTTTGGAAAAAGTGCAGGAGGCGACGGGAACAACCTATACTACTGAATATCTGAAGACAAGAATCAGTGCCAGAGCGGTGGAAAACACGGCGGCATTTACGGTGAGCGTGATAGATGCTGACCCGGTGATGGCGATGGAGATTGCCAATGCCATCGGAGACCTTGCACCGGCGGAAATTATCCGCATTGTCAAATCCGGAGGACTGGAGGTTTTGGATGACGCACAGCTTCCCACCGTGCCGTACCAGTCAACCAGTGTGTTAAAATATGTGGTGTTGGGAGCGGCGGCAGGCTTTGTGCTCTCCGCAGCGTGGTTTGTGGTGAGAAGTCTTATGGACACCACGGTTCGCAGAAAATATGAGATTGAGGATTTATTTACCATTCCGATTCTGGGGGATGTGCCGCAGATGGAGCCGGTTTCGCCCAATGAACCGGTCAATACCTTACTTAGGGAGGACAGTCCCTTTGCTGTCAGGGAATCCTACAACAGTATCCGGGCGAAACTTCTGTTTACCGGAAAAGGTGAAAAGTGTCCTATTTATGCCATTACCAGCGCAGACCCACATGAGGGAAAGACACTCACGACAATCAATATGGCGCTGTCCTATGCCCAGCTTGGAAAGCGGGTTCTTTTGATTGACGCCGACATGAGAAAGAGCCGTCTGGGCGGATTCTTGGAACTCCCAGACAAAAAGGGTCTGAGTGAGTATCTTGCGGGCATTACCGAAAAAGTGACCATACAGAATTATTCCGAGCATTTTGATGTGGTGGTTTCCGGAGAATTTCCTCCCAATCCGGCGGAATTGTTGTCCGGCGACAGATGGCAGGAACTGCTTTCGGAATGTAAACAAAACTATGACTGTATTTTTGTGGATCTGCCGCCGGTGGGAATTGTATCGGACGCACTGGTGTTGGCAAAATCAGCTACGGCATATCTTCTTGTGGTGAGAGAGGGTGTGACGAAGTTTGACAGGGAGCAGATGATTGTACAGATGTTGGAACCGGTGGGAGCTGACATTTGCGGATTCGTTTTCAACGGGATTTCCATGAAGTCTCAGGATTATCATTACAAACACTATGGAAAAGATTACAAATATTGATTTTCACGCCCATATCCTTCCGGGCATGGATCACGGTTGTAAGGACGTGGATATGGCGCTTAAGCAGCTTGCCATGGCAAAACAAAACGGAATTCATGAGATTGTGGCAACCTCCCACTTTTATCCCCATGCGGAGAGCGTGTCCGCCTTTCTTAAGAGGAGAGAAAAGTCATATAGGCAGTTAGCGGACGCTGTGGCGCTTTCGGAAGGACTGCCGGCTGTGAAAATCGGAGCGGAGGTGCTTATCTGCAAGGGCATGGAAGAAATGGAAGGACTGGAAGAACTGTGCATGGAGGGGACGAAGGTGTTACTTTTGGAAATGCCTTTTTCCAGGAGATGGGAGCCGGAACTGATCGCCTCTGCACTTGCTCTGAAAAAGGAGAGAGGATTTGAGGTGGTGCTTGCCCATGTGGAGCGGTACTCCCTGAAACAAATCCGACCGCTTTTGGAACAGGGGATGTATGCACAGATAAATGCGGACAGTCTCACTGGAAAGCCGGGATACCGGAAAGTGCGTGCGGGATATTACTGGAAGCAGGGACTTGTCTGGGCGCTTGGAAGCGATATTCACGGACTTGGGAGCGGCTATGACCGCTTTGGAGCGGCGCTGAAACATTTTCCCAAACAGGCAGGGCAGGTTATGAAAAAAACACAAGAATTACTTGAAAGCAACAGGATATAAGCAGCCGGAAGAAAACGGAAAATAAGAGGAGAGGAAAATGGACACAGGCAGTATACGGGTGAGCGTCATCGTACCTGTTTATAATACGGAAAAATATTTGAAACGGTGTCTGGACAGTCTGGTGGGGCAGACCTTGCAGGAGTTGGAAATTCTGTTGGTGGATGACGGTTCCACGGATGGCTCCGTGGCAATCATGGAACAGTACGGCAGGGAATATCCGGACAGGGTGAAGGTGATTCACAAGGAAAACGGCGGACAGGCAACGGCGAGAAATTTAGGAATCCGGGAGAGCCGCGGGGCTTATATCGGTTTTGTAGATTCGGACGATTATGTGGATACCGCCATGTTTGAAACCATGGTAAAGACGGCAGAGGCGGAGAACTGCGATATGGTGGAGTGCAGTTACCGCTATGTGGAGGAGAGAGAAAGCGGCAGCAGGGAACTGCCTGTGCGCGGCAATATCCGTCAGTACAAAGACAAAAAGGATATGTTTATCGACCCCATGACCTGCCCGTGGAATAAGCTGATTCGCAGAGAAATTCTGCTGTATGCGGGAATGGACTTCCCGGAAGGACTGATTTATGAGGATACCGCCTTTTGTATCAAGCTCATTCCTTTTATTGAAAAAGAAAAGTACGTCGATCAGCCGTTTGTGACTTATATTTTGCGGGAGAGTTCCACCATGAATGCCAACAAGAGCAGGAAAGTGGCAGACATTTTCGCGGTATTGCAGAACATACTGGATTTTTACCAAAAAAATAATTTCTATGAGGAATACAAAGCGGAACTGGAGTATTTTTGTGTAAAGATTTTGATGTGCAGTTCTTTAAGCAGAATCGGGCGGGTGCCGGACAGGGCATTGCAGGGAGAACTTTTGAATCAGACGTTTGCGTTTATTGCGCAGAACTTTCCGAATTATAAAAAGAATCCCTATTTTACACACCGCATAGGCTGTTATATAAGGAGCGTGCGGCGGTGGAACAGCAGAGGAATTGCCATCCTTTTGGGAAAGATAATGAAAGGATAGGCAAAATCGGCAGCAGGAAGGAAAGCCATATGGTGAAAACATCGGTTGCGATGGCAACGTATAACGGAGAAACCTATATTATAGAACAGTTGGATTCCATACTTGGTCAGACCATGCCCGTGGAGGAAGTGGTTATCTGTGATGACTGTTCTACCGACCGTACCGTGGAACTTGTGGAACGGTATATCAGGGAACATCATTTAGAAGAACACTGGCGGATAGAGAGAAACGAAAAAAATCTGGGCTATGCCTCCAATTTTGTGGGCGCTGTGAAAAAGACCACGGGAGAGTTTATTTTTTTCTGCGACCAGGATGATATCTGGATACCCGACCGGGTGGAGGTTATGGTGAAGCTGATGGAGGAGAAACCGCAAATCCGGTTACTCTGCTCGGAATTTGAATCCTTTGTCTCGTCGGCGGACGCACCCAGCGTGCCCTCATGGGAGAAAAAACAATTTAAACGGGATAACTCTTTGGAGCACCTGCCCTTTAACGCACATAATCTTTTTATCAACTGTCAGGGATGCAGCATGTGTGTGCGGAGAAGTTTCTGGGAACAGGCCATTCCGTACTGGTATACCGGGTGGGCGCATGATGAATTTGTCTGGAAACTGGCGCTTTGTTTGGACGGACTTTACGTGTATCATGGCGTTACGCTGCGGCGGAGACTCCATTCCTCCAACGTGACAATGCATAAGATGCGCAATCTCCCCAAGAGAGTGCAGTTTCTGGAAGATTTGAGAAAGAGTCATGAGGCGACGCTTACGTTTGCAAAGTCCCTTCCCATGGACGAGAAGGCGTATAAGCTGCTTAGGAGAAATATTTACTCGGTGGGATTGAGGATTGAACTGATGCGGGATAAAAAGGTATGGAACACGTTTCCGTTACTTTTCCGGTATGCGGACTGCTATCACAGCAAAAAATCCATACCGGTGGAACTTTATATGGCAATAAAGGGGAACAGATGACACAGATAATGCAGGAAAATGTACAGCAAAGTAAATATCTGAAGCCTCAGCGGGAGATTAAGATTTTCCACTGGGTGGCGGCAGCATTCTTTTTTACGCTGTATGTATTGCCGCAGTATTTCGGAATTCCTTTCCCTTTGTTTGACTTGACGGCGCTTCGCATCATGATTGTGATTGTGCTGTTTATGATGCTGGCAGATACGAAAAGAATCAAGGATTTTGTCAATCTTGTGATGACGGAGCCGTTCAGTAAGATTCTGCTTCCGTATCTTTGCGTCATCACCTATACCATGGTGCTTCGTGCCGACATCAATGCCTTTTTGAATCCTTTTATTGAGATACTTACGCTTTACCTTTTGGTTTACATGATTCGCTCCACACTGGGGGTGGAGAACACCATTCGCATGATTCTTTTGTTTTCCTACCTGATTACCCTTTTGGGAATCGTGGAATACGGAATGGGAAGGTCACCATTTTCTTATCTGGAGACAATCAAAGGGGTATATACGGGTCAGTTTGTGCGCTCCGGCAGCTACCGCATTATGAGCTCCTGCAACCATTCCCTGGGATACGGGCTGATGTTGATTACCATGACGCCCTTTGCCTGTTACGACGAAAAAAAACATGAGGTCAATCTGTTGGCGCATCCCATTTTGCTTTTCCTTCTGGCGGCAAATGTGTTTTTGTGCGGCTCCCGCTCCACACTGAGTGTCTTTGTGCTGGAAGTGGGAATCATTGTGCTTTTGTCCTCCAAACAGCAGATTAAAAAGGTGATACTGGTGGGAATCATTGCCCTGATTGTGTTTGCCCTTGTGGTGATTGCCATTCGCAATACTTCCATAGGAAGATACATTCTGTTACAGATTACCAGTATCGTGGATGAACTTTTGGGGACGGAGCTTTCGGTGCAGTACGGGGCAAATGTGATGGCGCTCAGCAGCAGTTCCCATTACCGAGACCAGTTGAAATATATTTTTACATTAGACTGGCTGAATCCGCTTTTGGGAATCGGCAGAAAACGTTCCTTCCGCTCGGAAATCAACGGCTCGTTTATTGCCTCCGTGGATAACTTTTATATTGCGGAATATATCCGCTATGCCTATCCGGGAATGATTGCCTATATTGTGTTTATCGGCAGCTTTCTTGTGGGAATGGTGAAGAGAATGCGCGTGGATAAATCCGGTCTGCCCAGACTTTTGTTTACCGGGGCGCTTTGCTATATGATTAATTTGAAATGGGTGGATTCTTTGCAGACACTCAAATATCTTTACATTCTGTTTGCTGTGTTCGTGTGCCTTCCTCCGGTGGAGAAGAAGGAACGGGAAAAAGCAGAATTTCACTCAAAATACCTGAAAAGAGGTGGGGCGCGATGAAGCCGTTAGTAAGCATAATTGTTCCGATTTATAACGGAGAAAAATATATAGACGCATGTGTGGAATATCTTCTGGCACAGACCTATTCCAATTTAGAGATTCTGTTGGTGGATGACGGAAGTAAGGACCGCTCCGGGGAAATTTGTGATACATATGCGGAAAAATACGAACAAATCAAAGTAATCCACCAAAAAAACGGCGGGGTCAGTACGGCGAGAAACGCCGGCATCCGGCAGGCACAGGGAAAATATATAGCGTTTGTGGATGCGGACGATTATCTGGAGAAGGACGCTGTTGCGGATAACGTGAAGCTGGCGGAGGAACATCAGGCAGATGTGACGATGTTCTGTTTCTGGTACTACAACGTGGATAAACAAAAGAAAATTCCGAATCCGTTAGAGGAAGGATTTGTGGGAAACGGGGAGGAATTTTTCCACCGCTTTTTAATCAAAACCATAGACAAAGAGGTGTTTCACGCACCGTGGAATAAACTGATTAAAAGACAGCTTCTTGCGGACAATCAAATAGAATTTGACACGCGTTACTGCATTTATGAGGACGCCTGTTTTGTGGCGGAGCTTCTCTCCAAGGCACAGAAAATTGTAGTCAATCAGGAAATGTATTATCAGTACAATGTGCGCTCTGCGGGGACGCTGATTACCAGCTTCCGGGAAAATTTCTTCGAGTCGGTGACCCAGCTGTACCGCAACGCCATGGCTTACTGCGCACAATACCGGGACAATGAGCCTCAGGTGGAGCGGTTCAGCCGAATGTACACGGGTCTGGTTATTATGCACTTAAAGCAGATTAGCTGCCGGAAAGAACTTGGAAGAGAGGACCGAAAGAGACTGATTGACAAGATATGCGGCAGTGCGGAATTTATGGAGGCTCTGGGCAAATCCGGTATCCGCGGAAGAAAAAGACTGATTTGCATGCTGCTTCGGAAAAGGCGCTACAGAACCATGGTTTTTCTGTACCGGGTTCTGAATAAACTGCAGGGAAACTGAACACTGTGTGGAACGGTAACTGACAAAAAAAGTGCAAGAAAACACTGACCGGCAGGAAGAATGAGAAACCGTGTATGTAGGAAAGGCAGAATGAACAATGGAAGAATCGTCCTTAAAAAAAATACAGTATAAGCTGCAGGACCATATGCTGCTTGGCTCTGTATTTGATGCTGTCATGAAAAAAACAAAGTACCGGGATGAAAAACTGTCCTTTTTATACAATGTGATGGTGGGACAAAAACACCGGATGCTTTATTATAAACGCCTGAAAAAAGAATACTGGGAGAAATGCACCGCGGAAAGGCCGTGGGAGCGGGAGGCAAAACAGGCAAATCCGAAACAGATATGGTTTTGCTGGCTGCAGGGAATGAAGGAGGCGCCGCCTTTAGTGCAGAAATGCTATGAATCCCTGAAAAAAAATCTGCCGGACCGCACCATAACGGTGATTGATGCGGACAATGTCTTTGAGTACATTACCCTGCCGGAACAGATTATGGAAAAGTGGAAGAAAGGGATTTTAAAACCGGCACACTTTTCCGACTTAATCAGGCTGGAGCTTTTGATACGCTACGGCGGGTACTGGATTGATGCAACGGTTTACTGTACCGACGCAAAGCTGCTTCGTTATACGGATGAAATGCCGATTTTTATGTACAGCTTTTATTATTTCGGCTTTAACCCGGAAATTATGGAAACCAACAACTGGTTTTTGTACGGCACAACGAATCAGAACATTTTATGTCTGACAAGAGCTTTTTTGTATGAATACTGGAAAGAAAAGAATCGCGCGGTGGACTATTTCATATTCCATCTGTTCATGACAATGGCGTGTGAATTTTATGAGGAGGAGTACCGGGCAATGCCCATTGTCAGTCAGGTGGAATCCCATATTCTGGCAACTTATATGGGACAGCCCTTCGATGCTTTGAAGTACAGGGTACTCACGGTTCGCTGCGGCTTTCATAAGCTGAGCACGCGGTTTGGCGAAAAGGAAACAACAGGACAAAATACATTTTATCAATATTTCATGGAAGGAAAACTTCCCGGAAGGGAAAAGGGGCAGGAGGAGTAAGATGGAAACAACAAATAAAAACAAACAGGGAAGTATACCGAAGATTATTCATTATTGCTGGTTTGGCGGAAAGCCGCTTCCGGCAGATTTGCAGAAGTGCGTGGATTCATGGAGCAAGCTGGAAGGCTATCAGGTGATGCGCTGGGATGAGAGCAACTGCTCTTTTGATGAGAATGAGTTTGTGAGAAAGACTTATGCGGAAAAGCAGTTGGGATTTATCGGGGACTATTACCGGTTAAAGGCGGTTTACGAGTACGGCGGAATTTATTTGGACACGGATGTAAAGGTATGCAAATCCTTTGATTCCCTGTTGCAGTACCCGGCATTTTTCAATTTTATATTCGATTGTTCCGTGGGCTCTGCGATTATCGGGGCGCAGCCGGGGAATCCTCTGATTAAGAACCTTTTAAATCTGTATGATATTACCACTTTCGGTAAAAACGAGGACGGCAAAATTTTCAATTTCCGGGACGGAAAACTGGTTGTGGACGGCTATGCCACCAGCAATTACTATTATACCTACTATATTTTAAAGAATTATCCGCAGTTTCGGCTGAACAATAAGTTTCAGGATATGGGGGATTTCGTTATTTTCCCCAAGGAACTGTTTGAAATCGGAACGCTGACCGGAAAGCATTATGCCGTGCATTTATGTGCCGGGGAGTGGCGTCTGAAAACGGATGACAGCAAGACATTTAAAAACAGGGTGAAAAAGCTGATCGGAAAGTGGCCATGGCTGTTTGACAAAGTGCAGATTATGGTGCGAAAGAAGCGTTATGACAGATTGAAAACGGAAATCCCGTTTTACGCATATTCTGTGGCGCAGCAGGAAAACAGACCGCTGCCCGAACTGTAAGTGGTGGAAAGGTAGAGCAAGATGGAAAGATTTTCGGAGCGCTTTGTCCGCTTGGTGAATGAACAGATAAGCGGAATTTCATGGACAACCTTATTTTTGATGGTTATCGTGGCAATTTTGCTGGTACATATGGCAGTGCTGATTTATTCCAGACTGAAGGAGACACAGGTCGGCGCGGGAAAAGAGATTTTATGGATCCTACTCGCGGCATATGCCTGCTTTCTGTTCCAGATTACATTCTTTAACCGGGAGGACGGAAGCCGTCAGGGAATATTCACCGATATTTCGTGGTGGCTGAAAAGCGGAACTTTTGAGATGTCGGACCAGATGGTATATGACCTGCTAAATATCCTTTTGTTTGTACCGTGGGGATTTTTGCTGGCGCTGTTGAGAGGGCGTGAGCGTGCATTAAGAAAGCTGCTTTTAGTGCTGTGTTACTGCTTTTTAAGCAGTTTTCTCATTGAGTGTATCCAGCTTTTGACTCACAGAGGCTATTTTGAACTGATGGATATTCTCACCAATGTGGCGGGCGGTATTCTGGGCGCAGTGGTTGGTACGTTATTTATGTCCGGGGGACGAAGAGGAAATAAGGAGTAAGGAATGGACAAGAAAAAGAAATTTTCCGTAAAGGATATTATCGTGATTCTGTTGAGCGGTCTTGCCGTGGTGGGACTGGTATTCATTATCTGGTCCTCAAACCAAAGGCAGCAGCAGGAAGAAAAATATCTGGAGGAAATCAGCAGCGAATACGAATCTTCGGGACACCGGCTCACCCAGTCGGAGGCGGCAGAGAATCTTGTCATCAATGAGGTGAATCAGGGTGGATTTGTGGAACTTTATAACTGCAGCGACCGGGCGGATATTCCGTTGGACGGCTGTATTGTCAGTGTGAACGGACAAAAGAAATACGAATTTACGCA
This sequence comes from uncultured Acetatifactor sp., assembly GCA_934426825.1. Taxonomy (GTDB): domain Bacteria; phylum Bacillota; class Clostridia; order Lachnospirales; family Lachnospiraceae; genus Acetatifactor. The sequence goes on from CAKRYI010000005.1 coordinate 76,777, forward strand.
GGGACAGACCCTTGAGGCGGGCGGGTTTGTGTGCGTGGACAATTTAGGTACGTTACAGAAAGGTGACATTGTCAGCTTTTCCCTGCCGGATGCGGAGCCTTTCGTAAGCCTTATGGTGCCGGAGCTTCCGGACGGGGCAAGCTACGCAAGAACAGAGGACGGCGGCATTGCCTTTGGAATCAGGGAAGAGAGCCGGGAGGAGAGCAATGCAAACGCAGAGAATCTGGCGGTCACGGGTTTGGCATTTTCCGTGCCGGGCGGATTTTACGATAACGCATTTTCACTGGAGCTTTCAGCCGGAGAGGGCATGAAAATCTATTATACGCTGGACGGCTCCGAGCCGACAGAGGATTCCCTTTTATATGAGGAGCCTATCAGCATTCAGAACCGGAGCGGTTCCTCCAACATGGCGCTTGCCGTCAATGAAAGAATGGATTATTCCGGTGCTTTTCAGCCCTCCGGCATTACCATGGGAACGGTGGTAAAAGCGGTGGCGGTAGACTCTCAGGGAAAAGCAGGTGAGGTGGAGACACGGTCTTACTTTGTGGGAGTTACCAATGCCGCAGATGTGGCAAATATGCCTGTGATTTCCATATCCACCGATGCGGGCAATCTGTTTGACTATTATGAAGGTATCTATGTGAAGGGACGCACCTACGAGGATGCCATCGCCATGGGAGCCGACGGCGGCGGTACAGCCAATTACTATAACAACTGGCAGCGGGAAGTTACCATGGAATTTTTTGACGATAAGAAGGATAAAACTTACGAGGAAAAAATGTCCATGGGAATTCTGATAGACATCAGCACAACGGCGGCGCAGAAGGGACTTGTGCTCTACGGACAGGGACAGGCGCAGACGGGAAGCGGGCTGGAGAATTTCTATCACGGAGAGGAAGGCAGCATTACCCTGCAGACGCACCTGCACGACAATGCCTTTATGACAAGGGATTATCTGGCGGCAAATTTGCTGCAGGACACCACGGTACAGGCAAGGGATATGGAACTGTGCGCCGTATTTTTGAATGGTGAATATTGGGGCGTCTATATGTTAAAAGGTGAATATGATGCGGAACTGATTGCCGAAAAGTACGGGGTGGATGCGGATAATGTGTCCGTCATCCAATACGGGATTGAGGGCAGCAGTCCGTTGGAGCAGCACGGATATGCTGATTTATACCGCTATGTGACGGAAAATGATTTGTCCGTGGAGGAAAATTACAGAAATGTCACCGAACAGATGGATGTGGACAATTATCTGGAATATTTCTGCGCCAATATGTATCTTGCCAATTCCCTCTATGGTTCGGATTATGTGACGGCATGGAGAACGGACTCTGCGGGAGACGGGGAATACGAGGACGGCAGATGGCGTTACCTCATGCCCCGGATGGACGGCAGTATGGCAAACAGTGCGTCCAGCAGACTGAGCACGGACAGTATCGACTCGTATCTCATGCCTTCCGTGACGGAGGACGCCTTTTTCAGGTCGCTTATGCAGAATGAGGAATTTCGCACAAAGCTGCAGAGCACCATGGAGAGAATGGCAGCAGAAGTATTTGCGCCTGAAAAGGCAGAGAAAGTGTTAAACGACCTGACGGTGGCAAGAAGGAAAGCCACCGTCAACAATTACAGACGTTTTGTGGGCAATATGGACGATTCCGCCTATACGAGGGAGGCGGCAAACCTTTTAGAATTTTTCCAAAACAGGGGAGAGTTCATTCTGAAGTACACGGAGGAAGAGGTGTCCGGCGAGCGTTCTGTTGATACGCCTGCGGAGGAGACTATGGAACAGGATAATACAGTAAATCAGGTAAGTGAGGATGGAACAGATGAATAGTCGTGCAGCAAATTCCGCAAAGAATATGCTATCCGGTTTTACCTATCAGTTTGTCACGCTGGTTCTGAGTTTTGTGTCCAGAACCGTTTTCGTGAGGACTTTGGGAACAGAGTATCTGGGATTAAACGGTATTTTTTCCGATGTGCTGAATCTGTTGTCCATGGCGGATTTAGGGTTCAGCACCACCATGGCATACAGCTTTTACAAACCGCTGGCAGAGCATGACGAGAGCAAGATGGCGGGATTGATTCATTTTTATAAGCGGGTGTACAGTGTGATTGCCGTTACCGTGACGGTGTGCGGCATTGCGGTGATTCCTTTTTTGAAATATATCATTAACACGGAAAAAGAGATAGAACACCTGACCGTATACTACTTGTTTTCCCTCGCCAATGTGGTGATTTCCTATCTGTTTATTTATAAATCCACTATTTTGACGGCGGACCAGAAAAACTACAAGGTAGTCAATATTTCCATCTGGACGAATCTGTTAAAGACGGTATTACAGATAGCGGCGCTGTTACTTTTGCATAACTATATTATTTATCTCGCCATCGGCGTAGTCATTCAGTTTGCCAACAACCTGATTGCATCGAAGGAGGCGGAGAAGCAGTATCCATTTATCAAAAACGGCGGAGACATTACAAAGGAAGAGGAAAAGAGTATTTTCAAAAACATGAAATCGGTTTTCCTGTATAAATTCAGCGGTACGCTGTTCAATGCGACGGATAATATCCTGATTTCCGTGCTTATCGGAACGGCGATGGCAGGTATCTACTCCAACTATCTGATGGTAAGCAATAAGCTGCTTCTGGCGGTTCAGATTATTTTCTCGGCGTTGACGGCAAGTATCGGCAATGTCATTGTGAAGGAAAAATCCGAAAAGCGGTATGAGATATTCCGCGCCACGCAGTCGGTCAGCTTTATCATGTGCGGCATTATTGTCAGCGCGTTCTGTATTCTGGCAAACGATTTGGTGGCGGTCTGGCTGGGCAGCGAGTTTACCATAGGCACGGGTGCCATTCTTGCCATGACGCTCAATACCTACCTGTCCTGTGTGCTGCAGCCGCTCTGGGTTTACCGGGATGCCACGGGCATGTATGTGCGGACAAAATATATTATGTTTGCGGGTGCGGTGCTCAATATTATCCTTTCTGTATTGCTCGGTATGTGGATAGGGCTTGCGGGAATTATTCTGGCGTCGGCGCTGGCAAGACTGGGAACCTATTTCTGGTATGAGCCTAAGATTTTATTCCGAGAGTATTTTGAGAGGGGAGCGTCAGGCTATTATCTGGCACTTCTTAAGAATGTGGTGCTGGTCATACTCACGATTCTTCTTCTGTATCATACATTGGGAAAATGGAAGGCACAGAACTGGTTACAGCTTATCGGTAAGGGAGCCGTGATTGGCATTATCTGTTGTCTTGTTTTTGTGGCGGCTTACTGCCGGACAGAAGGATTTCGTATGATTTGTAACAAGCTGAAGGGATTTTTGGGAAAGAAAGGGAACAAATGAAGGAAAATCCATTGATAACCGTGATTGTTCCGGTCTATCGGATAGAGAAATATCTGGATCAGTGCATGAAGTCTTTGTGCAGTCAGACGTATGAGCATTTGGAAATCATTCTGGTGGATGACGGCTCCAACGACGGCTGTCCCGCCATGTGTGATGCCTACGCAGACAGGGATTCCCGGATTTTGGTCATTCACAAGAAAAACGGCGGTTTGTCGGATGCAAGAAATGTGGCTTTGGATGTGGCAAAGGGAGAGTACATCGCCTTTCTGGACGGGGATGATTATGTGGCACCGGACTGGATTGCATGTCTTTACAACGCCATACAGCAGCATAATTGTGAGATAGCGGTCTGCGGGCATTATGTGGTAAATGGGGAGAAGTGTACCCACGGAACACCGCCTGTGGAACAGACGAGGGTCTATCCGAAAAAGGAGGCGCTGCTTCTTTTGCTGGAGGACGAGGTGCTGCGCAATTATGTGTGGGATAAATTATACAAGAGGGAACTGTTTGCGCAGGTCCGGTTTCCGGTGGGCAGAAGCTACGAGGATTCCGCAGTCATGTATCTTTTGTTTGACAGAGCGCAAACCATTTGTCAGGTTCCGGAATATTTATATTATTATATCAAGAGAAGCGGCAGTCTCTCCGCCAATGAAACCAAGCGTGAGTGGCTTGTAAACTGCAGAAACATTTTGAAAAATACGAGAGAGAGATACGAATATTTTGCGGGAAAACAGGAGACGGATTTGCAGGCAAAAAGTTTAGTCAGCCTCCAAAAGTATTCCATTACATATTTAAACCTTTCCTATGTTCTGCATGATAGGACTGACAGGAAAGACACGATAAAATTTTTAAAGAAACACAGGGATGAGATAAGAAGAAATCCTGAGATTATAAAAAAGGAAAAAAGACTGGTGGACATTTACACTGCGGCAGCGCCGATAGCATTCGGCTACGCATGGGTTTCTGATTTTTGGAGAGAACATAAGAAATTCAGAAAAGGAAAGTGAAACAAGGCAGGAGGTATTGGGGTGAAAACATTAGAAAAATATCTGGCACAACTGATACTGGCACAGTTAAAGCAAAAACCGGTGCCGGATGTCCCGGAGGGAATTACGGCACAAGCCATTATAGAAATTGCCACAAAGCAGCACTTGAAGTATCTGCTTTTGGGAGCGCTGATTCGCACGAAAAATATTCCGGCTGACACGCAGGAGCAAATCCGGAAATTGCTGATGGGGAGTATTATCAAGACCGGTGTGCAGGTACAGGAACAGAAGAGTTTGGAGCAGTGCTTTGAGGAGAGGGGAATTGTCAATCAGCCCATGAAAGGGGCGGTGCTACGATTCTTATATCCGTCACCGGAAATGAGGGAAATGAGTGATTTGGATATTCTGTTTGCAGAGCAGAATATGGAAGAGGCGGAGCAGATTCTGAAGGAAAGAGGGTATACGCTGTACAAAGCGGTCAAACATCATGACATTTTCCGCAAACCGCCGTTTCTCGTAATCGAGGCGCACCACGCCATGTATGACAAGACGGTGGACCGCAACCAGTACGGGTATTTCCAGAATTTTTCCAGAACTACGGTGAAAGAGGGTTGTCAGTATATGCAGGTATTCTCCAGAGAGGATTTTTATGTGTATATGATGGCGCATGCGGCAAAGCATTTTTATCAGACCGGCTGCGGAATCCGTCATCTGGTGGATATTTATGTCTATCTGGAACGCTTCGGGCAGGAAATGAACCGGGAATATTTAGACAGTGAAATGCAAAAATGCGGGATTCTGACGTTTGCGGAGCATATGGAGAAGCTGGCGTATTTGTGGCTGGATGGCGGCGAGAGCGAAGAATTTTACGACAATCTTTTTGCCTATATGCTGGACAGCGGAATTTACGGAAAAGATGAAAACGGAATCTGGAACCAGTTTGCAAAGGAAAAGCAGAAGGGGAAAGAGGCAGGACGTTTCCGGTTAAAACTCTGGTATGCGTTTCCGCCGGCACATTATATGGCGGAATACTATCCTTATCTGGAAGAAAAGCCATGGCTGCTCCCATGGGCGTGGCTGGTCAGAGGAGTGGGAGGACTGTTTTTCCACAAAGGAAAATACAAGCGCCGTATGATTCAGCAGATTGATGCGGTACAGATTCGGAAGCTGCAGAATATTTATGAAAAGATGGATTTGCATTTTAAATCCTGAGAAAGGCGAATGACAGCATGGGAATACCGGGAAGGGTTTTACGGTTTATCAGGTACAATAATCACAAACTGCTGTCTCTGAAGTGCTGGTTTTATTCAGCAATTTTCCGTTTTCAGGTATTGTACGGAAATACCGGGAAACTTCGGAGAAAATGGGGGATAGAGGGAGAAGAGACCCCTTTTGAGGAGACCATGGAGAACTACCGATATGCGAATAAGGTGGGCTACTGCGTCAATCAGATTTGTGAGAAAACAACATGGGAGAGCAAATGCCTTGTGCGGGCGCTGACGGCACAGCGGCTGCTTAAGGAAAAGAAAATTTCGTCCACTCTGTATCTGGGGTGCAGGCTGGAAGAGGGGAAAATGGTGGCGCATGCGTGGATTCGTTGCGGCAGAATGTATGTCACGGGTGGAAACGGTGAGGGATATTCCGTTGTGGATAAATTCAAAAAATAGGGGCAGGAATGCAGATGAAACAGAATTTATTTAGGAGAAGCCTTGCTTTTGTCATCATAGTTCTGGCAGCAGTTCTTTTTGTTATCCCGGCAGGGGCGGCAGAAAAGGATCGGACATTAAATGCCCTTAATTTAAGCGATTTTACCAACTGGAGGAGCGGTGTTTATTCCAATCTGGATGGACAATACCGGGAGAACGCACAGAGAATTTGTCTGAAAGAATATGTGACAGGTACGGCAGAAAAATACACGATACACATAAGCGATAAAAGCTATCACCTGTTAATCAGGGAGCTGAGCGAACAGGGGCAGATGCTCAGTTCATGGAATCTGACGGACGGGGAAGTCTATGCGCCGGATAAGAGAGCCCGGTATATAGGCATCTCTTTATACAAAGTGACGGGGGAGCATACCTGTTCCTACAAGTCATTTAGAAATATGTTTGCTGAGGGTTTTTCGGTGGAAATGACGGCGGAGAATGTAACAGAGGAGACGGATTTCTGGAGACAGTTTGAAAACTGGCGCACCGGAATGTATCATTGGATGACCGGCAGCTATATGGAGATGGAAAACAGGCTTTGTCTGAAAGAATGGATTTCCCTGCCCGAAACGGAGTATACGGTGACGATTACGGACAAAAGCTACCATATGCTGATTCGGGAGATAGATAAGAACGGTAAAATGATAAAATCGCTGAATCTTGCGGACGGGGAAACTTATGTGCCGGGAGAAAATGCGCAGTGGTTTGCCATCAGCATTTACCGGTATGCGGGAGAGCACGCTATCACTTACGAGACATACCGCAGACTGTTTCAGAGTGGATTTTGTGCGAAGCTGACGGCGAAAGAGGCGCAGATACCCGTTGAGGAACCGTCGGATAAGACGCTGGAGGAGGTCATAAGGGAAATGCTTCTGACCGGGGAGCAGAATCCGCGAAATGTTTCGTCCTATCAGGTGAAATATACGGATTTTATGCAGATATATAACCGGCTGATAGATGGGGACTGCTATCTGGCGTATCAGACCTATTACGGCATGTACCCCAATCTGACCGAAGGGGCGGACGGAATCATTCTCACGGCGACCCTGTACGGTGCGGACGCAGGCTTTGCGGCGCGGTATGAGAAAATGAAACAGAAGGTAAAAGAGGCTCTTTCGGGAATCGACAGCCGGATGAGTGACGTGGAAAAAACGCTGGTGCTTCACGATTATGTGACGGAGCATGTGGCTTATGATGCAAGCTATCCCAATAACGGCTGCGCTTCCGTGGCGCTGGTGGAGGGAAAGGCGAAATGCACCGGTTATTCCTCGGCATTTGCGGTGCTCTTGCATGAGGCGGGGATAGAAAGCTGTTATGCGTCCAGCAGCAGTCTCAACCATATGTGGCTTGCGGTAAAATTGGACGGCGCTTACTACCATGCCGATCCGACGTGGGCGGACACCAGAAGCCGCAGGGAAGGGCAGACAGACCATACCTTTTTTTTGAGAAGTGATGCACAGTTTCAAAATACAGCCACCAATGCGCATTACGGCTGGAATACCTATGGATATGACATTGTATGTGACAGTGGCCGGTTCGACGACTGGTTTGTGCATGAGGTCACGGGAAAAATGAGATACCGGGACGGCTTTTGGTATTATGCGGATGGAAACAGGCTGCTTCGCTCGGATATTGACGGAAGTACAAAGACGATAATTGCACAGGAGGAAGCGCCGGTGGAACTTCTGGAACTGACAGAGGGAAAAATCACCTACCGGTCCGGCGAAAACATACAAACCATTTTGATAACACAGTAAGACGGATAAGGGGAATCGATATGTCGGCAATTTGGGGAGCCATTAATCTGACGGGAGTACAGCCGCCGGATACGGCAGAAAGAATGAAAAAAGGGTTTCGGGAATGTGTCATTGACCGCTGGGAGTATCTGGAAACAGAGGGAATTGCCATGGGCTGCGGAATTCAGTATGTTACGAAGTATGCTGTGGGGGAACAGCTTCCCTACAGTGAAGGGGAGCGCTATCTGAATGCAGACGTGGTGCTGGACAATCGAAGCGACCTGTTTAAAAGACTGGGAGAGCCGGAAGATGACAAAGTGCCTGACGGAAAGCTGTTACGGAAAGTGTATGAACGCTTCGGGGATGAGTGCCTGAATGAACTGCTGGGAGCATATGTTTTTGTCTGCTATGACAGGGTAAGTAAAAAGGCGGAACTACTTGCCGATGCGGTGGGGGAGCGTTTTGTCTATTATACGCTGCAGGATGGCGTGCTGTACTATGCCTCCCTGATGAATCCGCTCAAATCTTTCTTGAAAAAATGCAGCCCCAACGAGAGATGGCTGTCCGATTATATCGGGCAGGACAATTTCGGCGTGTTCACGGAGAGCGAGGAAACGCCGGTTGACGGGATATACCGTATTGTTCCGGCAGGAAAGCTGACGTTTACCGTGCAGGCAAACGGACAGATACAGGTGGATAAAAAGAAATACTGGAATCCGTACCACGTTGCGCCGCTTCGGCTTAACAGTGACGAGGCATATAAAAATAAATTCCTGGAAATCTACCGGGAATGTGTGAAAAGTAAACTGTGTTCTTCAGGGGAGACGGCAATTTTACTGAGTGGGGGATATGACTCCTCCTCCGTGGCATGCCTTGCGGCAAAGGAACTGGCTGCACAGGGGAAAAAGCTGTATTCCTATACCTCTGTGCCGCTTAAGGATTACCAATCGGAATTCGGCGGAAAAATGATTGTGGATGAATCCCCCGCAGTTAAACTGCTGAAAGAGCACTATCCGAATCTGGAATGTACTTTCATGGATTTGCCGGACATGGACGTGTGGGCGGAACATGAGGAGTATATGAAGGTGTGCGAAATGCCTTACAAATCCCCCCAGAATCTGCTCTGGATATACCGGGGGATGCAGCTTGCATACGAACAGGGGGCAAGAGTGATACTGACGGGAACCATGGGCAATGCGACGGTGTCCTTCGGCAATCTCCCCCTGTATCTGGTGTATCTGTTCCGGCATGGAAGGTTTTGGGAAATGTGGAGGCAGATACAGTGCCTTTATGAGAAGCGCCGCTTTTCCAGAAAAGGGATGTTGGCAGCTACGGTTTACCGCGGTTTTAAGCGCATGCCTTATCCGGTCACGGAGGAGAGCTGTTTTTCCCATGGCTTTGTGCAAAGGGAGTATCTGCACAGACAGGGGGCGGACAGACGGCTTAAGAAACTGGCAGAGAAAATGTGCCGTGCCGGAAACGATTATAAACTTTCCTTCGACCTTTTGTTTTGTGAGGATGATTTTCGGCATATGGGGGAATTTAAACAGAAAAATTCCCTGTATACCGGAGTGATGGACAGGGACCCGACACTGGACAAGCGCATGATAGCCTTTGTGCGGGCAATTCCCTATGAGCAGTTCAATAAGGACGCATGCAGCCGCAGACTGATTGCGGAATATATGAAGGGTATCGTTCCGAAAGAGATACTGGAGGAAAAGCGAAAGGGACGGCAGAGCGCGGATTTGAGAAGGCGCTGGGGAAAGGATGCGGACAAAGTCTGCGCGGAGTGGATAAACCGGTACGAGAGGCACAAGGGAGACAGCCGGATTGACTGCGACAAGGCGTTAAGGGAACTTAAAGGAAAAAGGATGAAGGACTTGGAGAGGGAGGATATAATCCGGCATTTTTATACGAATCTGTTTCTGGAGTATATGGACAGGTGGCAGGATTTTGATGGAATATAATTTGAGTTGTTTTTTAGTTCTGATTGTTATGTAGATAAAAGAACTAAAAAAGAATTTAAATGCAATTCAGTCTTGATATATGGTATTGAAATGGATAAAATTAAATATAAGCATAAATAAGTATAGCAAAATATGAAAACATTAAAGGGGTTGAACTATTGAATTTAGGAATAGAAACAGAAACATTGGAATTTAAGAAGTCGACTGGTGAACTGAAAGAAGCAGTACAGTCCATTTGTGCAATTCTGAATAAACATCAACACGGGGAATTGTACTTTGGTGTTAAATCAGATGGAACGCTAATTGGGCAAATCGTAACCGAAGAATCTTTGCGTGAGGTTAGCCAAAAGATTAAAAATTTTATAGAACCTAAAATCTATCCATCTATTAATAAAGTGGTTATTGATGGAAAAGAGTGTATTCATGTTGTGTTTGAAGGAAATCAAGTTCCGTATTTTGCATATGGTGTGGCAAGAATTCGAGTTGCGGATGAGGATTTAGTAATGTCTCCGGAACAGATTACTGAGTTGCTGTTAAGGAGTGGAAGAGAAGGTAATCGCTGGGAAAGTTTAGTTTCAAATAAGTCAATTGATGATGTTGATGAGGAATTATTAAGAAAATATACAACACATGCTCATGAGGTAGGAAGAATTGCTATTTCTTACACGGATAAGAGAACGGTTTTAAACCAATTGGAATTAGTGGAGGGGGATTTTTTATTAAATGCTGGAAAGGCATTGTTTAGTGATGATATTGTACAAGATGTTCAAATGGCAATATTTGCCACAAATGAACGATTGACATTTAATGATATACAAAGGCACCACGGACCTGTGTTGAAACTTGTGGATATAGCAGAAAATTATATCAGGAGTAATATTCATTGGAGAGTAGAATTTACGGGAGAACTACAACGCACGGAAATACCGGAGATTCCAATAGATGCCATTCGAGAGGCATTGCTAAATTCATTCTGTCATAAAGACTATGCATCGGGACAGAGTAATGAAGTGGCAATTTATAGAGACCGCGTGGAGATTTATAATCCCGGAGCCTTTCCGGAAGGTTATGATCCGCAGGACTTTATTGATAAGGCGGAAAGACCAATTCGTAGAAATCCGAAGATTGCAAGAATTTTGTATTATTCTAAAGATGTAGAGAGTTTTGGTACGGGATTAAAACGTATTGCTGATGCCTGTGATGAGGCAGAAGTACGATACGAATTTAAAAAATTGAAATCTGGTTTTGTAGTATGTTTTTATAGAACAATAGATAGTAATGCCAGTGAGGGAACAAAAGAAAAAAGTACGGGAAAAGTACGGGAAAAGTACGGGAAAAGTACGGGAATATTGAATGTTTCTCAGAAAAAGATTATTGCTTTCGTACAAGAAAATAATCGGATAACAAACAGAGAAGTTCAAAATTTGCTAGGAGTGAAAGAGTCTAGAGCATTAAAGATTTTGAGGAGTTTAGTTGAATGTGGTATTTTGGAAAAATGCGGTAAGTCAAAAGATTGTTTTTATATTTTGAAGTAAGCCAGAGAATTCTATAAAAATCTGTTCAAAATGACTGCACAGAGTCCGAACTGAAAGAAAGCATTAAAATAATGACGATTAAAGGAGGAACGCAACGAAAAACAACTCCATATCAACCAAAATAATAGGTGCCGCTGTAGGTATCTATATGCTTTACCAGTTTGGATATGTCATGGGGAAGTTTTTGTATAATGTTATTAGTTAATTATTAAAAAACCCTATCAATCATGTTAGAATCGTTGTTTTCCTGCCGGTTTTGGATATAATTAACAACTGGAGTATAAATAAAAAAGGAGATAAGGAAACATGAAAAAAACATGGGTAAATGCAGACATGGAAGTGCTCGGCTTAGAGGCAACCGCACACGGTGTAGAGGCACCTTTCGTTGAGGACAGCAATAAGTGGACTTGCGATGCAACTCCCGACAATCCATGTGAGGCAGGTCATTCCAGACCCGGCGTTCACGGCACTTGGGGAAGCGAAAACGCATCCGCATAAATGAGAACAGGGCAGCAGGTGACTGGTGGTTTACACCGGTTGCCTGAATGTCTGAAAAGGAGACAAGCCATTGCATTATCGTATATTTGGCATGACGATAGAGGCGGATTGCGAACTGAGTATGGCGTATGCGTTGCCGGAGGGGACAACCGGTGAGGCGGATATTCGCATATGTGCCGCAAATCTTTCATGGATTGAAACACAGGTAAAGCAGTTTATTGAAGAACATGGAGATACCAATGAGGAAGGGGAACCGCTTTGGTTGGTAGAAAAGCTGGATTCACAGGAGAGCTGGGGAGCAATTCTGGGAGACGGCTATTTTTGTATGCGCGAAGGTAAGACGTTAGAGTATATGCGTCTGCCGCAGTCAAGACAGTGGCATTTTGAGCAGAGTCTGTTTGTGTACGGAATGTCCGTAATTATGATACAGCGGGGAACGGTTATGCTGCACGGAAGCTGTATATGTCATGAAAACCGTGCAGTGATTCTTACGGGCGAGAGTGGAAGCGGAAAATCAACTCTCACGGATGAATTGTTAAAGCGGGACATGCAGTTTATGGCAGACGATGCGGTGGCGCTTCGTTTTGAAGGCGATACTGTCCGTGCGCAGGCGGCGTTTCCGGTGCGAAGAATGTGTGCGGATGCCCTGACAGCGGAGGAGCGGCACGGACAGGGAGTTATTTATATGCCGGACGGAGGCAGGGAAAAATATGGTCTGCCGGAACGGGAGAGGTATCATGCAGGGGAGGCATGCCTCGGAGCAATTTTCTGTCTTGTTGTTTCGCCGGAAAATGAGGTAAAAGTGGAATCGGTATCCGGCGGAGCAAAACTGGCGTTGCTTTTAGACTGCCTGTACAAGAAATCTACTTACCAGCAGCTTAGTCTGACAGCCAAAATGATGTCGGAACTTTTGAAACTGGCAGGACAGATATCGGTTTACCGCGTAAATCGTCCCCAAAACCGGATGACGGTGGGAGAATTGGCGGAGGAAGTACAGAAAATCATGCAAAGTCTGTAAAAAAGTGTTGTAGGAAGCTGTTATCTTATTGTATGATTATCTGTAGCACGATTTGTGGCGGATATGCGGAGGAATGAAAATGGACAGAAATAAAAGCATTATATTAAAAAAGAAATTAAATGTTACCGATTTATCCGGAGAAAAGGTCATGATTGATTTTGAAACCGGAAAATACTTTCTGATTAAGGGTTCAGGAAATGACATTTGGGATATGCTGCAGGAGGAGATTACTCCCGCACAGATAGTGGAAAATCTGTTGGAGATTTACGACGTTTCTGCCGAAGAGTGTGAAAAATCGGTTATGAACTTTTTGGGACAGATGCAGCAGAACGGATTTATTGATTAAACCGGGAGTCTGATACATATGGGAAAAGTAAAAAAATTATGGCGTGACAGGGGAAACCAGTATCAGTACGCCAAATGGCTGATGCAGTACGCCAAACCTTATATGGGGCGCATTATTCTGATTATGCTGATTGGGCTGACAGAGACGGTCGCCTCGCTGATTATGGTTCAGATTTCCAAGAGCATTATCGACAATGCCACCTTCGGAAACGGCTTTGTACGGCTTATGGTGGTGTACATTGTGCTGATGTTTGGTCTGCAGGCGCTTTCCGTGGTACACACCCTTGTTTCCACCATGCTGACGGAACGGTTTTCCTTTGGAATCCGGAAGCAGATTTATGAAAAAATCATTAACTCACACTGGATGGATGTGAAAAAGTATCACACCGGGGATTTAATGACCCGTCTGACGAGTGATGCGGGAAATATTGCGGACGGGATTATCACCACAATTCCCAGCATTATCCAGCTTGGAATCGAACTTTTGCTGGTGTTTTTTACCCTGTTTTATTATTCACCGCTGCTTGCGGTATTTGCACTGGCAATGGCACCGGTGGCGGCACTCAGTTCATGGTGGCTGGGGAGAAAACTGAAAAAATTGCAGGTAAAGGTGCAGGAGAGCGAAGCGGCATACCGTTCCTTTTTGCAGGAAAGCCTTGCAAACCTGTTAATTGTAAAAGCATTTGCCAATGAGGAATATTCGACAGAACGCCTGACCGGACTGAGGGAAGAGCGTTTTTTCTGGGTTTATAAGAGAACGAAGTTAGGGACTGCCAGTTCCACGGTGATGTCTCTTGCCTTTCAGCTTGGATATATTGTGGCATTCTGTTACGGGGCATTGCAGATTTCCCGAAAGGCGATTACCTACGGAACAATGTCCGTGTTTCTGACACTGGTCAACCGTGTGCAGTCGCCGGTGTTGGGACTGGCTCAGCAGATTCCGAAGGTGGTATCCATTCTGGCATCCGCCGGAAGGGTGATGGAGCTGCAGAATATCCCGCTTGAGGAAAAGCAGAGCAGACAGATGGTCGCAGAGCGCGTTGGCGTGGAACTCAAGGATATGACATTCGGATACACGGCAGAAACCGTGTTGGAGAATGTAAATTTAAAGATTGCTCCCGGCGAGTTTGTGGCAATCATCGGTGAGTCCGGAATCGGAAAGACGACATTAATCCGGGTCATCATGTCTTTTATGAGCAATATCCGCGGAAGTGTGACTTTTTACAACGAAAAAGGAGAAACGGAGAAGGCAAATGCCTCCACCCGAAAATTTATCTCCTATGTACCGCAGGGGAATACCCTGTTCAGCGGAACGGTACGCGAAAATATCCGCATGGGCAAACTGGATGCCACGGAGGAAGAGATTCACGAGGCTTTAAAACTGGCGTCCGCCTACGATTTTGTGATGGAACTGCCGAAAGGGCTTGATACCGTAATCGGGGAGCGAGGGCATGGATTGTCCGAAGGTCAGGCGCAGCGCATTGCCATTGCGAGAGCCTTTTTGCGGAAAGCACCGTTTTTGATTCTGGATGAGGCAACCTCCGCGTTGGATGAAAAGACGGAACTGTCAGTGTTACAGGGATTAAAGGCGCTTTCACCGCGTCCAACCTGCCTGATTATCACCCACAGAAAGAGTATTTTACAGTATTGTGACCGTGAAATTCAGATAGAGGAAAAACAGGTCAAAGAAGTTAGTACCTAATTTCTATGTCATTTTGTCGGAATTTGTCATATGATATAACTAAATAAAATATTGATAAGAGCAAACCCACTGAAAGGTGGGGACGCAAAGCTGAGGGTCTAAGGCGTTAGCTATGACAGTCTGGTTGCCGGAATAATCGATAATCTCTCAGTGTCTTTATAGGACGGTGGGGGATTTTTTTTGGCTTGCGTATGGATTTTAGGCAGAAAAGGAGACCATAGGATGAAGAAATTAAAGTTTTTACTCACGGTTATCATGTTGTTTGCAGTATTGTGGTGCCCCGTCAGGGCGGAGGCGGCTACCGCAGGACAGAAACAGTCCTGCCGGACGGAGATTTCGCAGATGCTTTACTCCGTTGACACAGGCACACACAGTATATACCGGTACCGCATGACGGTGTCGGAATTTAAGAATCTGCTGCAGGATATGAAAACAGGGGATGAGCGTCCTATCTGGGCGTCCTATTATCCCAACATGTATGTCTCTTACACAACCCGACTCTGGTGGGTGGATAAAATCCATATTGAAAATACGGACAGTAATGTTTCGGCGAGATATGGCACTCTTAAGAAAAATGTGGAACGCATTATGAGCGGAGTGGAGCCGTCCATGACGGATTTGGATAAGATTCTGTATCTGCATGATGCGGTTGTGGAGACGGTCAATTACCGTTATGCCGGTTATCAGGCGTACGGAACCGCAGGTGCGCTGGGTGAAAATCAGGCAGTCTGCTCCGGATATACACAGGCATACCGGATGTTACTTGATATGGCAGGGATTGAAAGTAATTATATGGAGGGCGAAGAAATCGACCACGGATGGGCAACGGTTTTGCTGGATGGCAAATGGTATCAGGTCGACCCTACATGGGATGATACCAGAAGCGGCGTGAGCGGGCAGACCGGACACAGCTTTCTGCTTTGCACGGATGATGAATTTCTGGAGAGCGGCCGTAACAATCATGTGGGATGGCATGTATTTCAGGGACAGAATGTAGTCTGTGATTCCGAGCGTTTTACCGACTGGTTTGTGCATGACATTAAAGGAAAAATGCTCTACTATGAGGGCAACTGGTTTTATGTGGATGCAAAAACAGGATGTATTATGGAAGGAAATTTAGAGTACGGCGTGATTCGCACTGTATGCTCCAAAACGGCTGGAAAGGCAGTCAAACTGGTGAAACTGGACGGAGACATACTGACCTATACGGTGGATGGTGTAACCGATACGCTGGATGTTACGGTGGAAGAGGTAAAGGAGCCTGAAAATACCGGTGAGACCGGGACAACGGAAGAGGTAAAGGAACCGGAAAACACCGGTGAGACCGGAACAACGGAAGAAGACAAACAGCCGGAAAGCTCTCTCTGGGAAACGGAGTACCCGGATATAGAGAAGGTGGACTTTTCGGATTACAGCAACTGGCGTGCCGGCAACTATGACCATATGAGCGGCAGTTATGCGCAGCATCCTAACCGGATTTGTCTGAAGGGATGGGTGAAATCCACAAAGCAGGAATATACCGTGAAAGTAACCGATTCCGCATACCATGTGTTAATCAGGGAACTGGATGCAAACGGCAAATTCCTCAAGTCCTATAATCTGGGAGACGGCGAAAGTTATATCCCCGGAAAGAACGCACAGCTGCTTGCAATCAGCGTGTATAAAACCTCCGGTGAGTATGCCATCCATGAGGAAGATTTTGCGAAGATGTTTGCAAACGGATTTAGTGCAGGAATTTACTAAGGTTCAACAAAAAGGCAGCATGCCGGGCAGAGAGGTTCGTGGAGACAGTATAGTACCAACAGGGAGTCAAATGGAAATAAGAGAACTGTAAATAAAATAATAGTCAGGCAGGATATACATCCATGTCTGACTATTATTGATTGGTCTGTAAAATCAAATCAACCGCTAAAAAGATTAGCTCAACTGATTCTCAGGATTCTGCTCGTCGCCGTCTACAGGCTTCTGCCAAGAAAGGTGACCGGAAATCTGACCATCTCCGATGTAACCACCGTCACGATAAATACCGGTCCATCTGTGAGCTGTCTCGTTAATGTTTAATTCTTCTACGGAAGGGTTTTCCCATTTCTTCATAATTATGTTACCTCATTTCTTGATAATCATTGCGTTCGCAACTAAATTCATCATAATCTTGCAGAAAGAAAAAGTAAACAATTCTAACATAATTGTTACATTTTGTATGATATAGATCGGGTTTCAGGCAGATACACGGATATTACGGTTTGTAAGGATTCCGTGCGCATGCAGTCCGGGGAAAAGAGGTTGCAATTACTCCGCCGGGGAGAGATAGAGTGACATAATATAAAGGAAACATAAGTATAAAAAGTCATTCTCTTTTTCCGGGGTGGGGAGCGGATTGCAGCTGCTTAAAAATGTCTCCACTTTTGCGGTATCTGCAAAGGGACAGGGGAAATCCTTTTGTAACTGTTTGGACAGAACTGGCTCCAATTTGTTCCAGTCCCGGATAATGCGGGTGAACCAGTCGGAATTCTGCACCCCGTAGCGCATCCAGTCGTCTAACAGTTCCTTGGGAAGCAAATCTCTCATGTTACCGCGAATCAGCCAGCGCGGGGTTCCCTGAAAGGCAAACAGCCGGTAGGGCAGATGGTAGCAGAAGGAAATCATGCGGCAGTCCTTTGTCGGGTCGCGCAACAGCAGTCCGTAGTGCAGTCCCATTTTGGTTTCCAGTTCACCGATATAGGTTAAAAATGGGGCAAAGTAAACCCAGTTGCGGTAGGCAGCCCGCGACATGGGAAAACCGGGGATTCCTTTTGCGGAATGGGCGTAGTGCCGCTCATTCATGGCATAACCGTTCAGAATATTGTTTTCGATAAAGGGATTGGTGATTTCGCAGGGCTGACTCTTTAAATCCTCTTTTTCTTTTTTCATTCCGGCATTATAGTAGCGGACACAGCTACGCAGTGCACTTTTCCGGCTTTCTCCCACTGTTTTGGCATAGCGGTTTAACCAGAGTAAAAAGCCGGCGTACCGCTTATGGCGGTAAAGGTCGCCTAAAATATCGTCAATATAGCCGTAGGAGACAGTGCTGTTTCCGCCCTGCCCGGTCAGCAGTACCTTGCAGCCGTCCTCCGACGCACGCTTATAGATTTCACAGAGGTTAGGCAAGTTGGTAAATGCCTTAAAGGGAATTTCCATAACCGAAAGCTCTTCGGGAAGGGATTCTAGGCAGTTTTTTCCCTGATTGTCCCAAAAGCCGGAAATCATATTCGGGTACATGGCGGTAATTTTCCGCACATCTTCCGTTTCGTCCTGAATATGTTCCCGGTTTTTGTCGGGGGCAGGCGCCTCACTGGGAACATAGGTATAAGTGTACAGGGAGCGCTTTTGTGCGGCGAGTTCCCTTGCGGCAAGTGCTGCCACGCTGGAAGAATCCAGACCGCTGCTTAAGCAGACTCCGTTTTCACCGCTTGTGCTGAGAGCGTCCGATACACAGTCTGTATATAATTGCCGGAAAAAGCTGCCGTACTCTTTTGCCGTGTGGCAGTGGGAGGCAGGAGAAAAGTCTGCAGGGGACCAGTAGCGGTGCTCCGTGCAGGACTGACCGGTAATTTCAAGGTAGGTTCCCGGATTCAGCTTGTAGACATTCTCGTAGGGAGTGTCGGCGGCGCTGATATTCGGCGCAAGACCGGGAGCTGTCAGGTAGTCTTTTAAAAAGAGTTCGCTGTGCTTAACCGTGGGCAAAACGGCGCAGACCGGGGTAAGCAGTGTGGAAAACACAATCTGCCCCGGTACATGGGAATAGTACAGACACCTTGCAGCTATCTGGTCTGCCGCCAGAAACAGTGTCTTTTTGGAAAGGTCGTATATCGCCACAGAAAAAAGACCCCTCAGGTGAGAGAGGCAGTCTATGCCCCAGCGGGCGTATGCTTTTGCGATAACAGTGCCGTCCGGGGTATCCTCTGTAAGCAGTAGGGCGGAAAGCAGTTCCCCGCGGTTGTCCAGCACACAATCGGCGGTCAGAAAAAAGCCGGAGGCAGTGTCGCGAAGGGGAAGC
The DNA here is from genome assembly GCA_934426825.1 of uncultured Acetatifactor sp. Taxonomy (GTDB): domain Bacteria; phylum Bacillota; class Clostridia; order Lachnospirales; family Lachnospiraceae; genus Acetatifactor. The sequence goes on from CAKRYI010000005.1 coordinate 95,662, forward strand.
TGTTCTTTTTCGGCATAGGAGTTAAAATACTGGATGCCACAGCCCATGTAAACATTGGATTTGCACAGGGTGCGGTAGTGATCGATTTTGCACTTTTCACGAAAGGGTCTCTGCATCCGCTCATCAATGTCCGGCGTGAGTGGAGCGTCCCATGAAATCATTCCCCAGATAGCTGACATAATACCTCTTTTCTGCCGGGTATCGGCATTTGTTCTTGTTTACAACTATTGGATATGATAACATAAAATATATGTTTTGACAACGAAAGGGACAGGTATGGCTAAGTATTGTTATCGACTTTACGGGATGAAAATAGAGACGGATTTGGAGTTTTTGCAGCTTGTGGCAGATGACGGCGGTGAGGCGCAAATTCCGGTAGTTACAATCGCAAAGGCGGATGTGGCGCAGTCCGTGCTCATGGAGCAAAAGGGGACGGGGAAAAATTACGTTTTCGGAGAAAAGAGAAGCTGGTTGTCCAACAACACCATGTGGATGGTTGCGGAGAACGGAAATCATATCGGCTATCAGTTAAAGGAAGGGGGGAATCCTTTTTATATGCAGACCTTCCTTTTAGGCTATGGGATGTCCATGATTGCATTGCAGAGAGGATTGCTGCCCATTCATTGCAGTGCGGTGGCGGATGAAAAGGGCGCCGTGCTGATTGCGGGGGAGAGCGGCAGTGGAAAATCCACGCTGACCGCCTCGCTGCTGGAAAAAGGATACCGGCTGATGGCGGATGATATGGCGCTGGTGGAACCGAAAGCGGGCGGGATAACCATGGTATATCCGGCATTTCCATACCAGAAGTTATGCAGAAATGTGGTGCAGGAAAAGGGCTGTGATTTCCGAAACCTTATATATATTAATGAAGAAAAAGACAAATTTCTGGTGCCCTGTGATGGGGAATTTTCGTTAAAGGCGGAGAAAGTGAAATCATTTCTCATGCTTGGAATCCATGACGGGAAGGACGTTTCGGTCAGTGAAGTGCGGGGGATTGACCGCATGTATTTATATGCGGATAACCTGTTTGTAAGGCATTTGCTGAAAGAGGAAAAATACCGTCCCGAAATCGGGCAGAAATGTCTGGAAATGGCGGCAGCGGTGCCGTCCTATTATCTTTCAAGACCCGGCGGGAAAGACAGCACGAAGGAGATTTTAAAAGAGGCGGAAAAATGTATTGCCTGCGCCGAAAACGGTCAGTGAGAGGCACAGGGAAGGGATATGGTAAAGGTGCTGCCTTTCCCAAGTTCGCTTTTGCAGTCGACGGTTCCGCCATGGCGTTCCACAATGGCTTTTACAATGGCAAGACCCAAACCGCTTCCGGTTGCGGAACCGGGAGTGCGGGAGGAGGAAACCGTATAGGTGCGGTTAAAAATATGCGGCAGGGACTCTGCCGGAATTCCCGCCCCGTTGTCGGTTACGGAGATAAAAAGACGGGAGGCATCGGCGGAAAGGCGCGCGCCTAAGACAATGCGGCTTTCCGGTGCGGAGTATTTGGCTGCATTTGTCATAAGATTATCCAGCACGCGAATCATTTTCTGAATATCAACGGTAATGGTGCAGGAAAGATCCTGTGGAACATCCAGTACCATATCGTGGCTTTCATATCGGCTGTCCGGCAGGGCATCATAAAAATACTCCTCGAGAAAAGGAGCAGCGTCTAACGTTTCAGACTGTAATTTGCGGGAGGTATCCTCCATGCAGAAAAGATAGTACATATCCTGAATGAGATTTTCCAGTGTTTTGGTTCTGTGGTCAATTAACTGAAGGGAGTTCTGGTAGTCATCGGGGGATATTTCCTGCCCGGAGGTCAGATAATCCACTGCACTGCGAATGGCAGTAATGGGGGCGCGAAGGTCATGGGAAATATTGGATAACATTTCCTCACGCTCTTTTTGCAGCCACGTTAACTCCTGATTGGTCTGGTTCAGCTTATTGTTTGCCTCCAAAAGTTTTAAAGACAGGCTTTCTATGGTTTCCGTCTCCATGGAAGGGGAGGAAAAGGACGCTTTTTCGGACATGGCTCATTACTCCTTTCAGGCATTTTTGACAATAAAGCGATAACCTTTGGACCACACGGTTTCAATGCGGTTTTCGAGAGAATAATTTCCTTCAAATCTTTTGCGCAGACGGCTCACATTCACCATGACGGATCGGCGGTCCGCTTCCTGATAGGTGCCAAACAGCGCCGTTCCCAGTTCTTCAAAGGTGATTTCACGGTTCGGGTGCTCGGCAAAGTACAGAAGCACCTCATATTCGCGGTTGGCAAGTCCTAAATCTTTTCCCTCAAAAAATGCCTTGTGCGCCACTTTGTCAATGGAAAGATCGTCAAAGGTGAGCCTGTGGCTGTCGGAAGCAGTCTGAAACTGCCCCATGCGTCTCAACAGGACGTCAATGCGCGCCTTTAACTCACGAAGGCTGTATGGTTTCACAATATAATCGTCCGCTCCGCAGGTAAACCCGGTAATTTTGTCGTCCTCAGAACTTTTTCCCGTGAGAAAAAGAATGGGGGCGGAGGAAAATTCCCGAATCCGGGTGCAGGTTTCAAAGCCGTTTAAATCCGGCATCATAATATCTAAGACAATACAGTCCGGTTTTAACTTTTTTGCGCAGACAATGCCCTTTTTGGCGGAATCTGCCACATACACGCTAAAGCCTTCTCCGGTCAGGTATTTTTGGTTGATTGTGAGTACCTCGGAATCATCATCAATCAGTAAAACGGTTGCCATGAAAATTCTCCTTTCAGACGGCTACGGTTGCTTTACGAAGACAATAGTACAATGGAAAAGCGTACCTTGCAAGAAAGAGTTTGAACCGGTTTTTGCAGCCGTGTATATTTTTATGATAACTGTCATAGAGGGAACAAAAATGTGTCAGCCCCTCCCGCATGCTTGCCGTAAAGCCGTTCTTTTTGCTTTTGACACATAACAGCGCTATTTTGTTGAGCACATAAGCCGGGTAATCTGCCGCCATTCCGGGAATGTTGCAAAGGCGGTTCAGGGAATATGTCAGAGCGGCAATGTAGTCAGGGGCAATGTCGGATTGTCCCATGGACATAATGCTGCCGGCATGCTGCCTGTAATAGTACAGGCGGTCAGAAATCCATGCAACGGACCGGCATTGCAGTGCCACGTCCGAGAGAAAACAGATGTCCTCCATTTTCCTGCCTTCCGGGAAGGAAAGCCCCTGCAGAATTTCTTTGCGGTACAGCTTGTTCCATACCCAGCAGACCGGTCCGGTGAAGGAATCCATAAAGTGCCGCATAAATTCCGACTGGGATTCGGTGTGCTCCAAGTGGTAACGAGGAGAGAAACCCACGGAGGACAGGGATTCCACGGAGGGTAGGGATTCCACGGAGGAAAGGGCGCCCACGGAGGGAAAGGACTCTCCGGTGGGAACGTCATTAGTAAAGGTTTGTTCCAGGCATACAGCCATATCGGCGCCTGTCTCCTCTAAAGCGGCGACCATCAGTTCCAGAAACCGGGGGTGAATCATATCATCCGAATCGATAAAAGAAATATAATCGCCGTCCGCCGCCTGAAGTCCTGTATTCCGGGCGGAAGAAAGCCCTTTGTTGGCAGTGTGGATGACCTGAATACGACTGTCGCGGTCGGTCCAGCTGTCGCAGAGGGCTCCGCTTTTGTCTGAGGAGCCGTCGTCAATCAGAAGAATCTGCAAATCGGTATAACTCTGTCCGGTTACCCGAAGAAGGCAGTCATCCAAATATTGCGCCACATTGTATACAGGTATGATGACACTGATTTTTTTCATTAGGTAGATACTCCTTTGTATTTTGAAACAAGCCGTCCAATCAGAACCGGGATAGCAATGCCTGCGAGGGAATAGAGGCACCACCATGCTCCACCCGTATATCTTACGGGAAAGTCCGCAATGCAGTAAGCTGGCTCTCCGGTTATCTGTACGCCGATAAAATTAACCAGTTTAAAGCAGCTAAAGTGAAGAATTAAAATCCATAACGTGTTTTGCCCGATAAGGGAGAACAGGCAGGCAAGGGGACGGTTTTTGGAAGCAAAATAGGCTGCCTCATAGAGAAGAATCCAGCCGCACAGGGAATTTACCAGCAAAAAGACCGGATTCTGGTATCGGTTATCCGCCAGCGAAATGCGTCCAAACTGTAGCATAATACATAAAATAAGGAAGGAAGCCGCCATGCAGGTTATCTTTTTCCAAGTCTGTGTTATTTGAACGCGCACGGCATATTGTCCGAACAGATTTCCGAGATAGAAAAGTATGTAGCAGGAAAAAGTCCTGTCCAGTCCCAGCTTGCGAAAATCCATCAGATACATGCCGTAACCGGCAAATAGCAGGCAGACGGACACAATCCCCTGTAAGAGATTTCTGCGAATACGGAATGACCTGATATGCAGGATGAGAAAATCCGTTGCCGCATACAGAATGGAAATCATAAACAAAATCCGTAAAAACCAAAAGCCTCCGCCCAGCTCGGTAGTCTCCGCCATAAAGACGCTTTTCAACAGTCCGCGGAGCATTTCATTCACGGTGAGGTTATGGTGCAGGGACGCACCGTTAGAAACCGGTTCAAACAGGGGATTATCCGTGTATATGTTGAGCCGGATGAAACAATTATTGAGCAGAATAAAAAGGGAATTCCAAATAAAGAAGGGCAGCCACAGTCCTTTTATTTTGCGGATACAATAGCGGACCAGCTCCGCCGGGGTATCCGGTGAACGATAAAAAAAGCCGGAAACCATAAAGAAAACGGCTATATGAAACAGATAAATGAACTGCGTGGCAGGACAGCCGGAGTGACCGACTACCATCAGAATAATTGCAAAAGCTCTTACTATATCCAAATGAATGTTTCTGGATGAATGCACAACAAACCCTCCCCTGTTTTGAGATAATTTATCTATTATCTTTTCCTTTGCACGTTCAGAAATCATTTGTATCTTGGGTATTATACTACACAGCGGGGATAAAAACAAGAAAAATATAGAAAGCTATAATATAGCAATAAAAAACCGCATTTTATTGGCGAAAAAGTTATTTGTTCACAAACATAAGGTTTGGGTGTATACTGAAAGCGGTTTATTTTGGATTGTATTGCGGAAACGAGGGATAGTATGAATTACGCTTCTATAAAAAAAACGGATGTGGCAAACGGACCGGGAGTGAGAGTGTCTTTGTTTGTCAGCGGATGCACCCACCACTGCAAGGGGTGTTTTAACAGTGAAACATGGGATTTCCATTATGGAGAACCTTATACGGAAGAAGTGGAAAAGGAGATTCTTGCTGCACTTTCGCCCGATTTTATACAGGGATTGACCGTGCTTGGGGGAGAACCCATGGAGGATGCAAACCGCCCGGCTGTTTTGGGATTGTTAAGGAAAGTACGGGAGACGTATCCAAAGAAGGACATCTGGTGTTATACGGGATATGAATATGAAAAGGATTTGCAGAGATGGATTTCTGAAGGAAAACAGGACGTGGAGGAAATACTGAAATGTCTGGATGTACTGGTGGACGGAGAATTTGTGGAAGAAAAAAAGAACTTAAGTCTTAAGTTCCGGGGCTCGGAGAACCAGAGACTGATTGACATCCCTGCAACACTGGCGCAGGGAAAGGTAATGGAAAAGGAAGTATAGGACGCACAATGAATCTGGAAAAACATATCATTGATACGGTTAAGGAGTGGCAGGTCAAAATCGGATACAGAGAGGGCAATATGAAGCTGTATTACCCGGAAAAGTCCTTAAAAAATATGCTGGGACTTGCGGAGAACGCGGATAATGAGACGCAGTTGAAACCGGCAATAGAGGCTTTTATCCGGAGGGAAGAGCCTGTACTGGGAAAGATAGCGGTATCCGGAAATGAGGGAAGATATTGTCTGGATATTCCGCCGAAAGGCTGTGCCTATATTGCGGGACAGATACCGGAACCGGAGTTTTTGCGGAGGTTTTTAACGGTCATAACTACACCGGGCAATACCATGGAACAGGTAAGGGACTGTTTTTTGACCTATGCAAAGGAGCATAATACGTCTGTTATCGAGGAAAGCATGGACGAAGAGGAGCATGGCGGACATGCCTTTTCCTTTGCGGATGCCGGAGTGGAAGAATATGTTTACTGTGTGGAAGAAAATGAATTCGGACTGACCTACCACCGTTTTGTGAGGGAGGACTACGAGGAACTGTAACCTACAGTTCTTTTGGTGAGTGGAATGTGGTAAGAAAGTCATTGTACCCTCTTTACTTTAGCGTACTGCTATGGTAAAATACGAAAGTCGCAGGTTTTACAATAAAAGGTGCGCGTGATGCGCGGAAAGAGGGAGATTATGAAAAAGAAAATTGCATTGGTATTAGCAATGTCCATGGTAATGGGCATGACCCTGACTGCATGTGGTAATAAAGAGACAAGCAGCACGGAAATGGTATATGCCGTTGAGGCAGGTTCCGCAGGAGAGGCGGCAGCAAAGGAGAAAGGCTATCAGTATAATTCCGTAGCTTCTCAGGCAGATGCACTTATGGAAGTGGCTTCCGGTACTTCTGATGCTGCAATTATTGATTTGCTGATGGCAGGTGCCATGATTGGTGAAGGAACCAGCTATCCGAACCTTGTTCACACAGATGAACTGACTACCGAGGAATATGGTGTCGGCTGCCGTAAGGGTTCTGATTTGGCGGCTTATATCAACGCTGTTTTTGCAGAAACTTATGCAGACGGTTCCATGAAAGAAACTGCCCAGAAATATGGTGTGCAGGAGTCCCTGGTAGAGCAGAGCGCATCCGATTACACAGAAAGCTCAGACGGTGACGTGGCATACATTCAGGGAAAAGGTACTCTGATTGTAGGTATTACGGATTTCGAGCCTATGGATTATCAGAACGAGTCCGGCGAGTGGATTGGTTTCGACGCAGATATGGCGCGTGTGGTTGCTGAGAAGCTGGGCGTGGAAGCACAGTTCGTAGTTATTGACTGGGACAACAAGATTATGGAACTGGATTCCAAGAATATTGACGTGGTATGGAACGGTATGACTCTGACCGATGAAGTAAAATCTTCCATGGAGTGCACCAACGCATACTGCAATAATGCACAGGTAGTAGTTGTACCTGCAAAATAAGTTTGGATAGTTAAGTTAGTTTTGGAAATGAGGAAAGAATTATGTTTTGGTCTGTAACACAGTCATTGTTGAATGGTCTGGCGACTACCTTTGAAATATTCATATTTACATTGCTGTTTGCACTGCCGCTGGGGCTTTTGTTTGCATTTGCTTCCATGAGCAAGTGGAAACCTCTGCGCTATCTGATGCAGATTATCGTGTGGATTATCCGTGGTACGCCGCTGATGCTTCAGCTGATTATTATTTTTTACGGACCGGGACTGTGGCTTTCCCATAATATCTGGAACGGTAATGAATCGGGCAGACTGACCGCAACGGTGGTGGCATTTGCAATCAATTACGCCTGTTATTTTTCTGTTATATTCAGGGGCGGCATTGAGGGCGTTCCTGCCGGACAGCGGGAAGCCGGACAGGTGCTGGGAATGACAAGAAGCCAGATTTTCTTTAAGGTGACGCTGTTGCAGATGATTAAGCGTGTCGTACCCCCCATGTCCAACGAGATTATCACGCTGGTAAAGGATACGTCTTTGGCAAGAATTATCGCAGCCTATGAGCTTACGTTTGCCGGTTATTCTTTTATGAAATCCGACGGACTTACGTGGCCGCTGTTTTACACGGGAGCATTTTATCTGTTGTTTGTAGGAATCCTGACGCTTTTGTTTAACTATATTGAGCGCAGACTGGATTATTTCAGGTAAGGAGAAAGACAATGGCGATTTTGGAAGTAAACAATATTGAAAAGCATTTTGGCAGTACACAGGTACTGCGGGATGTAAGTTTTTCTCTGGAAGAGGGAAGTGCGCTTGCGATTATCGGGTCCTCCGGTTCCGGTAAGACCACGCTGCTCCGCTGCCTGAATTTTTTGGAGACACCTAATCAGGGAACCATTGCGGTGCGGGGGGAAACGCTGTTTGACGCTTCAAAACCGGCATCCGGACGGGAAAAGGATCTTCGCCGCAAACGGTTACACTTTGGCATGGTATTCCAGTCCTTTAATCTGTTTCCCCAGTATACGGCATTGGAGAACGTGACACTGGCGGAGCGGCTGCTTGCGCAGGAGCGCCCGGAGTTTAAACAGCATAAGAAGGAAATTCTGGAGGAGATTAACGCTCACGGACAGGAATTGCTGGCGCAGATGGGACTTTCTGAGCGGATGAGTCATTATCCGCATCAGCTTTCCGGCGGACAGCAGCAGAGAGTGGCAATTGCCAGAGCTTTGGCATTAAAGCCGGATATTTTGTGCTTTGATGAGCCGACTTCCGCACTGGATCCGGAGTTGACCGGGGAGGTACTTAAGGTCATCAGGGGATTGGCGGAGCAGAAAACGACCATGATTATCGTCACCCACGAAATGGCATTTGCCAGAGATGTGGCTGACCAGATTATATTTATGGATGAGGGAATGATTGTCGAGCAGGGCGCACCCACGCAGGTGATTGACAATCCGAAAGAGGAGAGAACCAAGCAGTTCCTGACAAGATATACGCAGGGCTGATGGGGCGAGAGTTCATTTTGTATTACAGAAAAAGAATCCGGAAAGGCAGCGTATGCTGTCGTACCGGATTCTTTTTCTGTGTCGGAAATGGTATTGTGCCATGGGTTCGGGGTGTGATTGTCGTTATGCCGGAATGAGCATAGAGCCTCAGGTTTTTTTCTGACGATTATTACAGGAACTGGCGGATTGGGATAATCAGTACCCGGAGTACGTTGTAGAAAATCTGTTTTCCGGCGGACAGCTTGACCTCTTTATAATTTTCACCCTCCCGGTATTCACCGGATGGCGTCATGGTGCGGCTGTAGCTTTTATCCTGCTCAAATTCGTCACGAATCATGGCATTTAATTCCGGACAGTCAACGGCTAACATGAGTTCCGTGTCTAAGTAAGTGCTTCGCATATCCAGATTGTAGCTTCCAAGCAGCGTCAGTCGCTCGTCAATGACATATGCTTTTGTGTGACAGGAGTAGTTACCGAGGTATTCGTACACGGTGACGCCGGTGGCGCGGATATTTTCCTGCTGATTCAGATAATCCGTGCAGCCCCACGGATTTGCACCGCTTACTACGTCATTGGTGAGAATTTCCACACTGTCGGCATGGTCGCATATTTCGGTCAAATCGGAATACATTTCTTTGCCGCAGATGATATACGGAGTGTATATGCGGATATTTTTGCCATCCTTTAGAAGCCAGGAGACGGCATACCACATATGTGGCTCTTTATTTGTTGCTTCCACGGGATTGGAGAGGAGCGTGATTTTGTTGGCAGGAATCGTGAGTGCCATCCAGTCCCACTCTTCCTGTAATGCAGGACAGGTTGATTTCAGCGTATCGTACCGGTTCCTTAGTTCGGTTGACTTTTCCTCAATTTGTTTTGTCTTTTTGGTGCAAAGGAAGGGCTTGGATTCTTTGAGACTCCAGATACTTTCAAAATAATTTCTAAGCTGCATTAAGGAGGACTGCTTGGCGGATAGATTCTCAGAGGCAGGAATCTCTGCCGCAAGATTTTCTGTGGAAAGTCCTTCCGCCGGTACTGTGTTGTATACAAAGAGCTCCCAGTCCAGATTCTTGGAATCGGAGTAGTCTCCGAGGAACAAATCCATGGTGTTACGTCCGCCTAAAAGATACATGGAGTTGTCGATAATAATGTATTTGTCATGCAGTCTTGCCTGAATGTTCCATGGCTTTAAGAAATTAATGGGATTGTAACGCTTTAATTCAATATTTTCATGACTGGCAAGTGCCAGAAAATAAGGATTCCCCTTCATATCCATAAGTCCGCTGAAACCGTCTACAATAGCGCGGACCCGGACACCGCGGTCTGCCGCATGCAAAAGCGCAGCCATAATATCCTTGCCGCTTTCATCACAGTTAAAATCAAAGGTAGATAGTATGATTTCCTCCTGCGCGGCGTCAAACATCTGAAAGCGGTACAGTAACGCATCCGTGTTATCCGGGATATAGGCAATGCGTTCGCCGCTTTTTTCATCGGAGAAAAAATTCATTTCTGCAAACTTACTTTTATAAGAATCACTTACTTCCTTGTGCGGAATAAAAAGAATGACCAGCGCAAGAAGGTATAACAGTATAAAAACAAGAATTATCTGCCAGTGGCACAGCGAAAATTTACCTGCATTTTTCATGATGAATACCGGATTTCCTTTCTGCTTAAATGGGAATGTCTGGATGAGTTCGTTGGAGATAAAAGGTAGTATAGGTTTTTATGGGGGAAAAGTCAAATGAAAAGTTTCTAAAAAGAGGGTATTGGTGGTTCCATAATAGGAAAGGCATGAACGGGCTGGGTTATTACGGAACCGGGTGCTGCTTTCCATATGGAGTAATTTTGTCGGTTTGTTGAATGTTTATGCTTTTGTGGGCGAAAATGTTCATTTAGAGAACTTCTCTTGTATGATTATTTATGGTATCATAGAGGAACGGAGCAATAATTAGAAATTACTTTCTGAATGATTTCTTCGCGGGACACTGCAATACTTATTCAGTTACAGACGCTGGTAAAGAAATGATAAGATATAAGCGGGAGGTTTTTATTACAGATGAAACAGGAAATATTAAATAAATTGAACCTTGGCGAAAATCATGAGCGGGAATGTAAGTTGGCAACTGGTGGATTGCCGGAGAGCATATGGGAGACGTATTCTTCCTTTGCCAATACAAATGGTGGCACTATCTTACTTGGAATAAAGGAACATAGAGATTCTTTTACGATTGAAGGATTGACGGATAAGCAGGTTATTAAATACCAGAAAGATTTTTGGAGCACTTTAAATGATAGAAATAAGGTATCTAAGAATATTTTGTTGAATCATCATGTTCGGGTTGTTGAAATAGAAGAAAAAAAGATACTTAGAATTGATATACCGGCTGCAGACAGGCATGATAAACCGGTATATATTGGACTGGATCCAATGAAGGGTACTTATAAAAGAGATTACGAGGGTGACTTTATCTGTACCGAAGAGGCAGTCAGGGCAATGTTCGCGGACCAGAGAGATGTAGCTGGTGATGTGGAAGTGTTGGATGAGTTTGGATTAGATGTGCTGAATCAGGATACGATAAAGGGGTATAGAATTATTTTTGAACAGCTTCATAGTGGTCATCCATGGAATGCTCTTGAAAACGATGAGTTCCTTATGAAATTAAGGGCAGCGGCAAAAAATAAGAATGGAACATTATCTCCAACGATAGCCGGATTATTATTCTTTGGAGAGGCTTATCATATTATTGAGGTTTTTTCAAATTATTTTTTGGATTATCGAGAGGAATGTGATGATAAAGCAGTACGTTGGTTATACCGTACACATTCTAATGAAGGTGACTGGAGCGGCAATATATACGACTTTTTTTGCAAGGTGCGTACAAGAATGGACGATGAGGTAGCAGTTCCGTTTGTAAATCGGAGAGATGGTTACCGTGTAGACAGAGTTGATGTTCATGAGGCCTTGGAAGAAGCACTGGCGAATGCCTTGGCACATGCTAATTATTATGGCAGGCGAGGAATCCTTGTTGTTAAAAAAGGCAAGGAACTTAGTATTTCAAATCCCGGAACTATTAGGGTGACAAAAGAGGAATTTTATGCGGGAGGAAATAGTGATCCGCGAAATCCTAATATTTTAAAGATGTTTGGATTTGTTAATGTCGGTGAACGTGCAGGAAGTGGTGTGGATAAGATTATGACGGCATGGGCAGAACAAAACTGGAAAAAACCGGAATTTGATTTTTCAGAGCGTACTGACAGGGTAACACTAAAGTTGGAAGTGGGACAAGTGGTATACATTCCGGGTGCTGCTGATATAAGGAATATAACCGAAAATGAAGCAGAGGTAACAAAAGCAATTTTGAAAGAAGACAGGATACTTGCTTATATCCGACAGAATGGAAGTATTTCAACGCAGAAAGTAATGGAGACTTGCAATTATAAATCCAGAACTGGAGCAAGAAAATTACTAGATAAAATGATAAATGCCGGATTGATAAAAAAGGTTGGCGAAGGTACAAATACACTATATAAGATTAAAGAATAGAATGGTGGTCACTTCAAACGATGTAGTGACCAGTAGGTGGTCACTTTTATAGTTAAATGGTTACTAAGTGACCACTTAGTGGTCACTGGTATCTACCTAGTGACCATTATCTTTAATATGAAGGGCAATATGTGTAGACTGTCTGCACAAATAGATTAGAAGAGGAAATCAGCTAAGTGAATCAGAGCTGACGTGCTGATGAGCTTATGATATGTGTAAAAATGGAGAGATAATAATGCAGATATACGTTGATGCGGATGCCTGCCCGGTGGTAGGCATTGTTGAAGAAATAGCAGAGAAATACAATATTCCAACCACACTGCTATGCGATACGAACCATGTGTTATATTCCGACTACAGCGAAGTGGTAGTAGTCGGTGCGGGGGTTGACGCGGTAGATTATAAGCTAATTAGCATTTGTCATAAGGGTGATGTCGTAGTATCTCAGGATTACGGAGTCGCAGCAATGGCACTTGGAAAAGGGGCATATGCAATTCATCAATCGGGCAAGTGGTACACAAATGAAAATATTGACCGTATGCTGATGGAGAGACACCTTAACAAGAAAGCAAGGCGAAGTTCTCATAGGAATCATATTAAGGGACCGAGGAAACGTACAGAAGAAGATGATGTACGTTTTATTCAGTCTTTTGAAAAACTCATACTGCTGGCAAAGTCAAAGGAAGATGGAAAATAGCAATCCGTTAATCAATGTAAGTATAAAATCCTTTCTTTTAGATGCATATACATTTTCTTGGTGTCAAATTTCCCCATACAGTTTCCTACATATACCAAACAATTTTTTCTAAAGGCAATTAAGGGTCCCTCATATGCACTTGAATAAAAAATTAAATGCAAGATAAGTTATGACTGATTTAGAAATATTCCTAATTGAGGCTGTTTTCGAGTTC
>CAKRYI010000006.1 GCA_934426825.1 uncultured Acetatifactor sp.
GAACTCGAAAACAGCCTCAATTAGGAATATTTCTAAATCAGTCATAACTTATCTTGCATTTAATTTTTTATTCAAGTTTCACATATTCCATAATATCTCCATAGTCCACATCAAGCGTCTTGCAAATCTTGCCAAGCACACCCAATGTTACCTCTTCATCTCTCCTAAGCTTAGTCATTGTATTAGGTGCAATTGCTGCCTGCTTCCTCAAATCTGCTTTGCTCATTTTTCTATCCACTAATAACTTCCACAATCTGTTGTATGATACAGCCATAATATGCCCTCCATCATGCATCAAAAACTTAAAAAATTCCGCTAAACATTATATCACAACCATTCTATACCTTCAAGAAACTTTCGCACAACCTTGCGAGGTGTCCAACGTGCAATTTCTGCATTATTTCAGCTCCATTTTCGCTATTTTCCGCTGTTTAATCTCTTACTTGTGCAAAACAAAATTCCACCTACTCCTTATTACTCATTTCTCAGTTATTCTTCTTGCCACTCACCAGTCCTTCGCCAGATACGCACTTTGTGCTCACAGGTCCCCTCGTGCATTCAGTCAGGGTGCAAAGCCCCCTAGCCCCCCGTTTCCATATAGGTGCTCCACTTTTTGGCGTCACTTTTCAAAAGATGCTCCATATTTTGGAGCCACTACAAAATTATCAAAATATCTGTCATCTGATGGTACTCCACTTTTTGGAGCCATTTTTACAAAAGTGCTCCATTTATTGGCGTCATTTGCTAAAAGGTGCTCCAAAAAGTGGAGTACCTATGTTATATCCAAAGGGTTTTAGGGATTTTTCCCTAGCCAGTACAGCATTTTGCCCCGGATATCCAAAATGCGTATCTAGCAAAAGACACCTCTAAACTTACATGCATCATTTTACGACATAGGAATACCATTTCAGCAAATAGCAAAACCGACTGAATTTCTCCAGCCGGTTCTTCCCCTCCACTTATCTTTCTACCATACGGAACAATCATCCAACGAATCCAGCCACACCTGCATTTCCCCGCTAAGCATTAACCTTACATACTCTACAGGGTCATCTATCGCCAGTGCATCCATCCGTCCTTGGGAGTTTGGAGTGGTCCGAAGACCACTCTCCCACTTCCCACAATCCAGACTTATGATGCAGTTGGTATCATAGTGAATGACATTCACCGTGTTATTCTGCTCGTTGTAAAATCCTCTTACCATTCTCATGACCATCCACCTGCCTTTCGGAACCGCATCTCTGTTGCCATATCCACCAGATTGCTTTCCAGTTCCCCGGTAGCCTCTGCATTCAGCAAATCCGCCACCTGCTTCTGTTTATTCGGATAAAGGTGTCCGTAGATATTCATGGTGGTATTCACAGAATCATGTCCCACCCGCTGGGCGATAACCAACGGCTGCATCCCTTTCTCTATTAACAAAGCAATGTGCGAATGGCGAAGATCATGCACACGGATAGGCTTTAGCTTCGCCTGCTCCGTCTTTTGCTTCATCTTCTTCTGAATTGCCCTGTCTGTAATGGGGAAGATTCGGTCCTCCAGTGTCAATCCATATTGCCTGTCCACAAATTCCTTCATCTCCTCTGCCAGAAACTTTGGAATAGTAATCTTTCGATTAGAACTCTCGGTCTTCGGTGGCGTAATATAATCTGTCTGATTCCTCCTGTAATAAGTTTTGGAGATATTCGCCGTTCCGTTTTCAAAATCAATATCTTCGCTGGTAAGTGCCAGCAGCTCTCCCACTCGGCACCCAAGCCAGAATAACATCTGAAAGATAATCCGGTACATCTCCTCTTCCGGACTAAAACATTGTATAAACTGTTCATACTCATCCTTGGTCCAGAAATTTAACTCCTTGGCATTCGGACGCCCCATTTTATCCACCTTCTTGCAGGGATTGTCCTTCAAATCATAGAACTTTTCTGCGTGATTAAAAAGTGCAGTTATCTGGTTCTGTATCATCCTCAGATACGTTGGTTTGTAATCCTGATTCAGAAGTGCATTCTGCCATTTGATGATATCCACAGCAGTAATTTCATTCATCTGCTTCTCACCAAAGTAAGGAATGATTTTGGTTTCAAATAGAGTCCGCTTTGTCATTATGGAACGCTCCTTCAGTCTTGGTGCCTTATCCTCAAAGTACACATCCACAAAGGAAGCAAACTTCATATCCATGCTGGCACTCTGCTTCTGTAAAAAATCACGTTCCCACTGCTGCGCATCCTTCTTGGTAGCAAATCCTCTTTTCATCTTGAATTTACTCTCACCAAGCCAATCCTTATAGTTGCACTTACAAAACCAAGTGTTTCGTTTCTCGTCCTTATAAACCGGCATACTCATTACCTCTCTTTCTCGTAGTCGCCACACCCGGCATTATTCCGGGTATGGCTTATTCAGTTATCAAAGTTCATCTATTGCGCTTCGCCATATCCGTAGCACTTCTTTTCGAAGTAGGCTCTCGGAACGGAACCTGCCTTGGTAAAATAACCCTGTGCTTTCAGTTCCTTATTCCATCCACGGATAACTGCGTAAGCGGTTGATTCTGCAATTCCCAGAAGCCCTGCGACTTTCTTAGCAGATAAATAGCGATTCGTCATACTCCTTCCTCCTTTCCACTAAAACTTATGTACGCTCTTGCACAGGACACTCACCTCCCATAATTTAATCAGTAACTATATCGTTACTGTTTGTATCTTCGATTATACAGTAACATTTTCGTTTCTGTCAATAGGTTAACGAAAAAGTTTTTCATTATTCTATTTGCTATACAGTAACATTTATGTTATTGTATTATCAGAAACGATATTGTTACTATGCAATTGGAAGGAGTTACACGATGGCTATTGGTGAACGAATAAAACGAATCAGAAATTTCCGCAAACTGACGCAGGCACAGCTTGGTGAAGCTGTGGGCTTATCCGACGTACGAATCCGTCAGTACGAAATCGGCAACCGCACACCCAAAGAGGATATGATACAGGAGCTGGCAAAAGCCTTAGACTGTAATTACCGCTCCATCTACGAACCTTCCCTCTACGCAGCGGAAGATGTGATGTATGCTCTCTTTGAATTGGATGAGCACTACAATATGCCCCTCTATGAAGTGGCGGATCCTGAGGACCCTACTGAGAAACATATCGCTGTTGGTTTTGATTATTCTTTGTTGGATGAATTCCTGAATACTTGGAAAAAGAAAAAAGAGGACTTAGCCTCTGGTAAAATTACCAAAGAAGAGTATTTTGAATGGAAGATTAACTGGCCTCATAAGGATGAATAAATCCGCATAGTGTGTACAACAGATAAAAACTGTCTTTTCCTATGTGTATCACGCGCGTATCACGAACCCTTTTTTGAGTGAAAAACTTGAAATGGGTTTCTTTTGCGTACGCTAATCTTCTTTAGACAAAAAACCGCAACTCCTCATAAAATGAGGAATTGCGGCTAATAGTTTAAATCTCTATGATACTAAATCAAAGATTACTCAATGATAGTAGCAACACGGCCGGAACCTACGGTTCTACCACCCTCACGGATAGCGAAGGTAAGACCCTGCTCCATAGCGATAGGATGAATCAGTTCGATAGTCATCTCTACGTTATCACCAGGCATGCACATCTCAACGCCAGCAGGCAGTTCGCAAACGCCGGTAACGTCGGTTGTTCTGAAGTAGAACTGAGGACGATAGTTGTTGAAGAAAGGTGTATGACGACCACCCTCGTCCTTGGTCAGAACGTAAACCTGAGCGGTAAATTTCTTATGGCAGGTAACGGTGCCGGGTTTTGCAAGAACCTGTCCTCTTTCGATTTCAGTTCTCTGAACACCACGAAGCAGAGCACCGATGTTATCACCAGCCTGTGCCTCATCCAGCATCTTACGGAACATCTCGATACCGGTTACAACAGTCTTCTTGGTCTCTTCCTTGATACCAACGATTTCAACTTCGTCGTTAAGATGCAGGACACCACGCTCTACACGTCCGGTAGCAACGGTACCACGACCGGTAATGGTGAATACATCCTCTACAGGCATCAGGAAAGGCTTGTCAGTATCACGCTGAGGATCAGGAATGTAGCTATCTACAGTATCCATCAACTCCATGATCTTGTCGCCCCACTCGCTGCTGGGATCTTCCAGAGCTTTCAGAGCGGAACCCTTAATGATAGGGCAATCCTTGAAATCGTACTCTTCAAGCTGCTCGGTAACTTCCATCTCAACCAGCTCGATAAGTTCAGGGTCATCAACCATATCACACTTGTTCAGGAATACGATGATGTAAGGAACGCCTACCTGACGGGACAGAAGGATATGCTCCTTGGTCTGAGCCATAACACCATCGGTAGCAGCTACAACAAGGATAGCGCCATCCATCTGTGCAGCACCGGTAATCATGTTCTTAACGTAGTCAGCATGGCCCGGGCAGTCAACGTGTGCATAGTGTCTCTTCTCAGTCTGATACTCGATATGAGCGGTAGAAATGGTAATACCACGCTCTCTCTCTTCGGGAGCCTTATCGATGTTATCGAAATCAACTTTCTCGTTTCCGGGAACTCTCTCGGACAGAACCTTGGAGATTGCTGCGGTCAGAGTAGTTTTACCATGGTCAACGTGACCGATGGTACCAATGTTACAATGGGGCTTTGATCTTTCAAATTTAGCTTTAGCCATTATTGAAATCCTCCTTAAAATAATGAAATCTTTTTTATTTTTGTACACGCCGAAGTGGCTTATGCGCACTCGGCGCTTTTAACTCGGCTACCTCTGATTATATTAAATAATCAGAGGATTTTCAAGTCATTTTTATGGTTTATTTGCTTTTTGCAGCCAGAACCTTTTCCTGAACGTTCTTAGGAACGGGCTCGTACTTATCGAAGAACATGGAGTAGTTACCACGACCCTGTGTTTTGGAACGAAGGTCTGTGGAATAACCGAACATCTCAGCAAGGGGAACGAAAGCCTTAACCATCTTTCCACCGCCGATATCTTCCATACCTTCTACACGACCACGACGGGAGTTCAAGTCACCGATAACATCACCCATGTATTCCTCAGGCATGGTAACTTCAACCTTCATAATCGGCTCGAGCAGTACGGGAGCTGCCTTCTGCATTGCTTCCTTAAATGCCATGGAACCTGCAATGTGGAATGCCATCTCAGAGGAGTCGACCTCATGATAGGAACCATCATATACATTTGCATGAACACCAAGTACAGGGAATCCGCCAAGGATACCTGCCTGAGCTGCTTCCTGAATACCTTCACCTACTGCAGGGATGTATTCCTTAGGAATCGCACCACCGACAACGGTAGATTCAAATAACAGGGTAGGAGGATCGTTAATCAGAATGTTTGCCTTCGGATCAAAGTCAAACTTCTCACAGTTAGCCTCCAACGGCTCAAATTTAACTTTACAGTGTCCGTACTGTCCACGACCACCGGACTGCTTAGCATACTTGGAATCTACTTCAACAGCCTTGGTAAATGCTTCCTTGTAAGCAACCTGAGGAGCACCTACGTTAGCCTCCACATGGAACTCACGAAGCAGACGGTCAACGATAATCTCCAGATGGAGCTCACCCATACCTGCGATAATGGTCTGACCGGTTTCCTGATTTGTATGAGCACGGAAAGTAGGATCTTCCTCTGCCAGTTTTGCAAGAGCCTCACCCATCTTGCCCTGACCTGCTTTGGTCTTAGGCTCGATAGCAAGCTCGATAACGGGCTCGGGGAACTCCATGGACTCAAGGATTACAGGGTGCTGCTCATCACAGATGGTATCACCGGTTGTGGTGAATTTGAAACCAACTGCTGCTGCAATATCACCTGAGTAAACCTTATCCAGCTCTGCACGCTTGTTAGCATGCATCTGCAGGATACGTCCTACACGCTCCTTCTTATCCTTTGTTGCATTTAATACATAAGAACCTGCGTTGATGGTACCGGAGTACACACGGAAGAATGCAAGTTTTCCTACGAAGGGGTCAGCCATAATCTTGAATGCAAGTGCAGCGAAAGGCTCATCATCGGATGAATGTCTCTCTACTTCGTTACCTTCCAAATCGGTACCCTTAATAGGAGGAATGTCTGTAGGAGCGGGCATATACTCAAGGATAGCATCCAGAAGTTTCTGAACACCCTTGTTACGATATGCGGAACCGCAGCATACAGGGATTGCTGTACATTCACAGGTTGCTTTACGAAGAACTTTCTTCAAGTCCTCGGTAGAAGGCTCTTCACCTTCCAGATACTGCATCATCAAATCGTCATCCAGCTCACAGATTTTCTCAATGAGCTCGCTGCGATATAATTCTGCATCATCTTTCATATCTCCAAGGTCATCGGTTACTGTGATGTCATCGCCCTTGTCATCATTGTAGATGTAGGCTTTCATCTCAAACAAATCGATAATTCCCTTGAAATCATCTTCCTTGCCGATAGGCAACTGAAGTACAATGGCATTTTTGCCAAGTCTGGTCTTAATCTGCTCTACTGCTCCGTAGAAGTTAGCACCCAGGATGTCCATCTTGTTGATAAAAGCCATACGAGGTACATTGTAGGTGTCAGCCTGACGCCATACGTTCTCAGACTGAGGCTCAACGCCACCCTTTGCACAGAAGACGCCGACAGCGCCGTCCAGTACACGAAGGGAACGCTCAACCTCAACGGTAAAGTCAACGTGGCCAGGAGTATCAATGATATTGATACGGTGCTCCAACGCGCCGGGCATGGGCTTGGTTTCTTTTTCCAAAGTCCAGTGGCAGGTTGTAGCTGCGGATGTGATGGTAATACCTCTTTCCTGCTCCTGCTCCATCCAGTCCATGGTTGCAGTACCTTCATGAGTATCACCAATCTTGTAGTTTACACCAGTATAATAAAGAATACGCTCTGTCAGTGTGGTTTTACCCGCATCGATATGAGCCATAATACCGATATTTCTGGTTCTCTCCAATGGATATTCTCTTCCAGCCAAGATTTTTTCCTCCTACTAGAATCTGTAATGAGCAAAAGCCTTGTTTGCCTCTGCCATCTTGTGCACATCTTCTTTTCTCTTCACTGCAGAACCTGTATTGTTAGCTGCGTCGAGAATTTCGTTTGCAAGTCTGTCTTCCATGGTTTTCTCGCTTCTCTTACGAGAGAACATTGTCAACCAACGAAGTCCCAGAGCCTGACGTCTGTCAGCTCTTACCTCGATAGGCACCTGATAGGTAGCACCACCGATACGTCTTGCTTTTACTTCCAGAACAGGCATGATATTGTTCATAGCCTCTTCAAATACTTCAAGAGCCGGCTTTCCGGATTTCTCTTCAATCTTAGCAAATGCTCCGTATACAATCTTCTGGGCAACACCCTTCTTACCGTCCAACATAATGTTGTTGATAAGTTTGGTAACTACCTTGCTGTTGTATAAAGGATCTGCCAATACATCTCTCTTCTGAATATGTCCTTTACGTGGCACGTTTCTTCCCTCCTTAACAAGTTGTTTTCGTGAGTAATCTCAGCATCATAATGCCTCGATATCGGCTGTCCGCCGACGCATCCCTGCCATGAAATCCCGTCTGCATGCAAGCATGCACTCGTTTTCCTGTCAGTTTTGTCTCTTCTCACTGGTTTCGTTAAATCATCGGTACTCACATGTGTTTCCCCAAGTGTTCGCGCTGTATATCTGTATTACAGAATTCCAACACTTTTCTTAGTTCCGTTTAGTGGACCAAAATTGTCTGACCTATGGCAAAATTATTTCTTTGCGTCTTTAGGTCTCTTAGCGCCGTATTTGGAACGGGCCTGCTTTCTGTTAGCAACTCCTGCGGTATCGAGTGTACCACGGATAATGTGGTATCTGGTACCGGGTAAGTCCTTAACACGACCGCCACGGATAAGCACTACGCTATGCTCCTGCAGGTTGTGACCTTCACCGGGAATGTAGCTTGTAACTTCGATTCCGTTGGAAAGACGAACTCTGGCAATCTTTCTAAGAGCGGAGTTAGGCTTTTTAGGGGTAGCTGTCTTAACAGCAGTACATACACCACGCTTCTGGGGAGCAGAAACGTCTGTTGCTTTCTTGTGAAGAGAGTTGTAACCCTTCTGGAGAGCAGGTGCTGTAGACTTCTTTACGGATGTCTGACGTCCCTTTCTTACTAACTGGTTAAATGTTGGCATTCTGTTTCACCTCTTTCTGAAATATAATTTAATAAATTTGTTTGTGTACGCAAAAAAGAAATGCATCTGCGTGCACACTAAAATAGTATACTTGTTCGCAGATGCATTGTCAACTGTTTTTTCTTGCATTTTTGTTGTATTTTAAGGCTTTACAGGGTACCCTCCGCCTTTAACTCTTCCAGATACCTTTTCAGTGCGTCCTGCCATGACGGCAGGCGTTCAAAACCGTTCTCGGTCAGTTTCTCCTTGCTCATCCGGCTGTTCTCCGGGCGTTTTGCCTTTGCGGGATATTCCGCAGCGCTGACCGGCGCCACCTTTATGGAAATGCCTGCCTGTCTGAAAATCTCACAGGCAAATTCATACCATGTGCAGATTCCCTCGTTGGTCGCATGATAAATACCGTATTTGTCTGTCTGAATCATGTCCACCAAAAGTTTGGATAAATCATAAGTATAAGTAGGAGAACCGAACTGGTCGTTCACCACGGTAAGGGAATCATGGTTCTCTGCCAGCTTTAACATGGTTCTCACAAAGTTTTTGCCATTCAAGCCAAATACCCACGCAATGCGGACAATGAAATAGTTGTCCAGAGTTTCCTGAACGGCAATCTCACCGTCGCATTTAGACTGACCGTATACATTCAGGGGATGACGCTCATCCTCCGGCTCCCACGGTCTTGTTCCCTGACCGTCGAATACATAATCCGTGCTGATATAAAGCATTTTTGCGCCGGTCTTTTTGCACGCTTCGGCAATATTGCGCGTACCGTCCACATTGACCTTCCGGCAGACCGCCTCGTTATCCTCCGCCGCATCCACGGCAGTATATGCTGCGCAGTGAATCACCGCATCCGGCGCTGCCTGTCCGATTACCTGATTCACACTGGCAGCATCCGTAATATCCATCTCATCAATATCCACGCCGACCGCTTCCATTCCGCGGCTTGTCAGTTCATTTACCACATCATGTCCAAGCTGTCCTTTTACACCTGTCACCAATACTTTCATCTTTTTCCACATTTCTGCACACGTTCTTTGCGCATAACGAGTTTGTGTCAAGTGCGCACAGACACAAATCTCGTGATTGAAAAATTTTATTTTTCAATCTTCGCTCCTCTGTTTCGGTTTCTATTCCATTGTACCGTTTTTCGACGGTACATACAAGTGAAAATACGAAGGAACGTCAAAACGTTTTATTTCCCATCCGAAAACAACTGTCTGTTCACGACAAAATCAAGCACATTGAAAGCCACAACCACAACAGCCGCCACAACTGTCACATACAAATCCAGTCTGCACTCCCAGAAAAATCCGCTTATCACCAGCGCCACCGCAAAGACGGCGCACGCGATTACATTAAACCTCATATCCGATTTTTTCAAAATCCCCATAACTCCTGCAACTATATAACATCCCAGCAGTGCGAGCACACCCCAGTGCGCCGTACAGGCTGCCGGCACCTCCAAAGGAACCTTTTCTTCCTCTATTTCCACCATTTCCAACTCATCTTCTGCCTGTACGTTTTCCTGCGAACCGGTCTCATACAAAAACGCCGCCTGTGCAGTCATATCCGTACTGTTCAAAAACATAGCAAGTATCACACCCACCAGTACCCGTATCACTTTTTTTGCCTGTCCTGCAAATGTCATCCTTTCGTTCCTTTCTCTGATACCCCACATTCTTCCGGGCTATTTTTCTCTCTTCCCTGTCTCCAATAGTAAAAGACCAGCCCTCCTTGGAAAAAGGTTCAGAGAAAATTGTTTTTTTCTTTCTTTTTTTCGTTTACTATCATATAATAATAGGAAAGCATTTTATACACACACCGAAAAAGGAGGAGATTTTCCATGCAGGAACAACCTTTTTTTAAAACATTCCGGATTCTTAAAATTGTCCAGTTTTGTATTTTGGTCGGCATTGAACTGACTTTTTTCCTTATATTAATTCTAAATCCTTCTCTGGGCAAAAATATTTATTCCAATCAGCCGTTATTTATCCTCTGCATTATCACATGGATAATGATGATTTTTAATCTGCTCTGTATGTTCATTGATTTCTGGAAGCTACGCTCCTTTGCCTTAAAAAGTCACGCGCTGTCGCAGGCAGCCTATTTGGACAGCCTGACCGGTATTCCCAACAGACACAGCCTTGACACTGTATTTCGCACCTATACCACACCGGAGTCCCTCGTCGGTATCGGCTGCGCCATGTTTTCCATCAGCAATTTGAAAGATATAAACGAGCGCATGGGACACACTGCAGGTGACAATATGATTCAGAATTTCTGTTCCATGTTCGAGGAGGTTGGCGATTCCTTCGGATTTGTCGGAAGAAACGGCGGCAACGAATTTATTGCCGTAATCAGTAACTGCGACCATGACACCATGCGCGGCTTTCTGAGTGCCTTACAGCAGCGCATCTCTTCCTATAATAAAGAGCATTCCACACAACCCATTGAATTAATATCCGCATACACACTCAACTCGGAAGAAAATGCCAGAGTTTTTACCCAGCTTTTAACCGTAACTTACAACAAACTATACCATATGCCATAAAAAGAAAGCGAATGAACCCATGAAAGAACTCAATGTCCAGTATCTGGCCGGACTGGTTATCCGCGCCCGCCGGAATGACAGCGATGCTTTCGCCGAGCTCTATGCTTTGACCTACAACAAGGTATACAATTACGCCCGGCATTATCTTCGCGACGACTTTCTTGCGCAGGACGCCATGCAGGAAGTTTTTATTCTTGCGCTGAAAAATCTGAATAAACTGCAAGACCCGACCCTGTTTGTGGCATGGTTAAACCGCATTTCCTTTCATGTATGCTATGACATGAGCTGCCGTTTAAAATCCCATCCCAGTCAGGCAATGGATGATGAATTGAAGGAACTCTTACAGGACGATAAGCCGGGCGCAGACCCGGAACACCATTGCCAACAAAAAGATGAATTTGCCCGGCTCAATCAGGCTTTGGACACTCTTCCCTTCAATGAAAAACAGGTTCTCACCATGAGATACTTTAACGAGATGAAACTGGAAGAGATTGCCTCCGCCATGGAAATCAGCCGGAGCAGCGTCAAACGTTACATAGCGTCCGGGCAGGAAAAGCTGCGTTTATTAATGAAGGATTAGGAGGTGAGCCGAATGTTTTTCCGAAAAAATAAAATCTATAAAATGGACCCCGGTCAGGCAAATTCTGCTCTCCAAAATATTTTTGCCGCTTGCGAGCAGGCTCCGAATACCATTCCTTTCGATAAACTGCTCCTGCGCCGAAAGCTGAACACCAGAAAATACGACATTCTCCTCTGTGTGATTGCATTTGCTTTATCTGTCACCCTTCTGCTGCCCGTCATCATCGTACCGCTTGCGCGGTCCGTGGAACAGATAACCGCACCGGAACCGGTCACTTTATTAAACGACTATCTTGACAACGGCAGGCTCTGCCTGGAATTGTCGGGTGACGGAATTTTATACGAGGCTGCCTACTTAAATACCATGGACGGTCAGACACTGGAGCCCCTTTCTTTTGACAAAAAAACAAAAACCATTGCCTTTCCTTTTTTTGAGGGAGAGGAGTGCAATATTTACATTCCGGTGGAGAACGGGCAGGTTTTACATCTCCTGATTTCTCCCGAATAAAGGACAACCGGCCTATGAGAAAAAAACTATGTCTGCTTACAACTGCATATCTTCTTTTAGCGGGCTGTATGGCAGGCTGTGCTCAGTCCTCCCCGCCGGTTTCGGAGAGTGTTCCTGCCGGTTCTGAGAGTGCGGTGCCCGCTGTCCTGCGGGATAACACACCCGTTTGTCTGGTTCCTGCGGCGGACGGCATTGCCGAAACCCACAATGACGCCGCCATTATCGACTACTCCCATGCCTCTGACGGCTACCTGATGGCGGACTACACCGGAAGCAGTCAGAAAGTAAAGCTGCGCATCACCGGGCCGGACGCCGTCGTATATACCTACGACCTGCACGGAGGCGGCTATGAGACCTTCCCCCTTTCTTCCGGGGACGGCAGCTATGACGTGACCGTTTATGAAAATATATCAGGAAATGACTATTCCACCTGTCTCTATGTACAGGTCTCCGTCACCCTGGAGAATGAATTTGCTCCTTTCCTGTATCCAAACCAGTATGTGAACTTCACCGCTGAAAGCAAAACCGTGGCAAAAGCCGCCGAGCTGGCTTCCGGTGCCTCCACAGACTTGGAGGTTGTGTCCAATATTTACAATTACATCACCTCCTCCATTTCCTATGACTATTCCAAGGCAGCCGACCCGCCCACCGGATATACCACCGACGTAGACGAAATTTTAGACTCCGGCACCGGTATCTGTCTGGATTATGCGGCAGTCATGGCAAGTATGCTGCGCAGCCAGAGGATTCCCACCCGTTTGGAGGTCGGTTATGCAAAGGACGCCTACCACGCATGGATAAGCGTCTACACCGAAGAACAGGGCTGGCTGAACGGCATTATTGAATTTGACGGAAAAGTATGGACTTTGGTGGACCCCACTTTCGGCGCCAATACCGAGAACAAAACATTAAAGAAATTTATCGGTGACGGAAGCAATTATATTTTACAAAAAATGTATTAATGCAGGAGAGGAATAAAACATATGAAAAATCAGAATCCCTTATCAAATGCAGAAATTGCATCATTCTGTAATCAGACAGCCCTCTTATTTCAAGCCGGAATCACACCGGCGGAGAGCATCAGTATTTTGCTGAGTGATGTCAAGTCCGAAAAAGGCAGGGAACTTCTATCCGCTATCCTGAACATATGCAGGCAGGGCGAACCTTTTCATAAGGCACTTTCACAGACCGGCGTTTTCCCCGATTATGTGCTGCACACCATCGCTTTGGGGGAGGAATCCGGTAATCTGGACGTATGTATGCAATCCCTCGCCGCCTACTATGAAAAAGAAGAGGCTATCTCCGAAAATGTAAAGAGCGCCATTACCTACCCGCTGCTCATGATTGTCATGATGATGGTTGTCATTTTTGTATTAATCAGCAAGGTTGTGCCTATTTTCAATCAGGTGTTTATCGAGTTGGGAAGCGAAATGACCGGATTTGCCGCCTCCCTCTTACATCTCGGCGAAAGTTTAAACCGCTATTCCGTAATTTTACTGGCTGTTCTCGGCATCTGCTTCCTGCTCTACTTTTTGGCTGCCAAAACAGCCGGCGGAAGAAAAGCGGCAGCACGCCTGCTGAACCGTCTGCCCTTTACGAAAAGTCTCTATGAAAGCATTGCCTGCCAGCGCTTTGCCGGCGGTATGGCATTGTGCTTAAGCAGTGGTATGGACACCTTCACCAGCCTTGATATGGTCTCCCAGCTTGTAGGGAACCGGGAAATGCAGGAAAAAATCGCCGCATGCAAGGAAGCGCTACATACCGGCTCCAATCTGGCAGAGGCGCTGACTTCCTCCGCTATTTTCAATCATCTGTACTCCCAGATGGTTGCCGTCGGATTCCGAAGCGGAAATGTGGATGTGGTTCTCTCCAAAATTGCGGACAGCTACGAGCAGCGTTCCGACAAAAAAATGCAGTCCCTGATTTCCATTTTGGAGCCTACCCTTGTCATTATTCTTTCCATTATCGTCGGCATGATTCTGCTCTCCGTTATTCTTCCCCTGATGGGAATTATGTCGAGTATCGGATAAAGCTGCCTTTCAGAAAGGATGGATACAGTGAATCGATTTGAACAAACAAAACTACCGCTCCGGCACGGTATTGTGAGGTATCTCCCCCTTGCCGCATTCATTTTCATACTGATTCTGTTTCTAAGCGGCATACGTTCCGTAAGCAGCACCACTCTCGCCAAGCAGCAGGAAAGCCTGGAAACGGCATTGGAGCGGGATATTGCACAGTGTTACGCCGTGGAGGGAGCATACCCGCCCTCCCTGGAGTATTTGTGCGAGCACTACGGGCTGACCTACGACAAAGATACCTTTCTGGTAAACTACGAATACTTTGGCAGCAATCTGGTTCCGGAAGTCACTGTGCTGCGTAAACAGGGAGGTTCTGAATGAATCGTGAAAAACATTTTATTGTAGATATATTATTTGTCCTTGCCCTCTTCGGGGTGTTCACCGTTTCCGCACTCATGCTCGTCACCATCGGCGCCAAGGTGTATCAGCAGACCGTAAACGACATGAGTTCCAATTACGAAACAAGAACCTCCGTTGCGTATGTCTCGGAAAAGCTCAGACAGCACGATGCGGTTATTACCTCCGATTCGGGAGCGGAAAACACCGTCTGCCTGTCCGACCTCGCCGGATGCCCCGCGCTTTTACTAAAGCAGGAGACGGCAGGCAGGATTTATTTTACTTATCTGTATTTTTATGAGGGACACTTAAAGGAACTGTTGATTGACAGCAGTACGCAGCTTGGAAACAGTGCGCCTGCCGCCGGTCAGAACATTATGGAACTGTCCGGTTTTTCCATTGAACAGCCAAAGGACAATTTGTTCTGCGTAACCCTGGTTCTGCCGGACGGTGACAGCTACCGGTTCTACATTTCCAGCCACTGTTCCGCTCAAAGCACACACTAAAACAGGCATTTAGTCCGGAAAGGCATTTACCTATGAAACATTCCCAATCATCCTTATTCCTGATGGAATTGATTATTGCCATACTGTTTTTCTCCCTTGCGAGCACGGTATGTATTCAATTATTTTCCAAAGCGCATCTTCTGAGCCAAACGACCGTGGAGGAAAATCATGCTGTCATAGAGGCTCAGAATATGGCGGAATTGTTTCTATCCTGCGACGGCGAACTGTCCCAAATGACGGATTACGCTTCCCGGTTAGAATACGTCCCCTCCAAAGATACCGTCACCCTGTATTTCGACGGTGACTGGAACACCTGCTCCCCGGAAAATGCCGCCTATGTGGCAAGCCTCTGCATACAGGACGCGGACCTCACGGAGCAGAATACACAGGCGCAAATTCAGGTTTACCGCATGACAGACAATCCGGAGGAATCCATTTACAGCCTTTCCGTGGAACACCACAAAGCAAAAAGGAGGTGCCAGATTGACTAACCCGAAGAAGAAACCTTTTCGTCTGAATGTAGGCACTTCCTCCATTCTTATGATTTTTGTAATTCTCTGTCTGGTCAGCTTTGCCACCCTGTCCATTATCAGTGCAAGCGCTGACAACAAACTAAGCAACAAGGTATTGGAGCGCACCACCGCCTATTACAACGCCTGCAACGAGGCTGAAATTTCTTTGTCCCAGATTGACAATGCCCTGATTGCCGCTTATCAAAGCAGCGCAACGAAGGACGATTATTTCGACGCTGTGGGACATACCGTATCGTTTACCATACCGGTTTCCGATCTGCAGACACTGCATGTAGGACTTGAAATTCTGTATCCGGTTTCTGATGATGATACTTTCTACCGTATCACCCGGTGGCAGGTTATAAATGACGGTGCGGAAGGTCAAAACCGATAAAAATCCCGCTGATTTTCATCAGCGGGATTTTCCATATTACCTATTACTTTTTACATTTTTTCTTGTTACATTTCTTGTCCGGTTATCTAAAGCAAACTACTCTGCCGGCTTAACACTCTTACAGCTTATCCAGCGTTTCTTTCAGCATTGCATCTTCTGCTTCGTATTCCTTCTCGTCGCTCGGATCCAGTGCTTCGTCCGCATACAAATCCTCATCAAAGGAAATGCTGTCCGCAACGTCTGTGCTCAGTCTGGTATTGCGGTATCTCTTCATACCGGTTCCTACAGGAATCAGCTTACCGATAATAACGTTCTCCTTCAAACCAATCAGGTTATCAACCTTACCCTTGATAGCAGCCTCCGTCAGAACCTTGGTGGTCTCCTGGAAGGATGCAGCGGAAAGGAAGGATTCTGTAGCCAACGCTGCCTTGGTAATACCGAGAATGATACGTTTGCCCTCTGCAGGCTCTTTGCCCTCTGCAGTCAGCTTTTCGTTCATCTCTTCAAAATCAAGGACATCTACCAGCGTACCGGGCAGGAATTCTGTGTCTCCGTTGTTCTCGATACGAACTTTCTTCAACATCTGGCGAACCAGTACCTCGATATGCTTATCGGCAATATCAACACCCTGCAGACGGTATACACGCTGAACCTCGCGGAGCATGTAATCCTGAACTGCACGGATTCCTTTAATTTTCAGAAGGTCATGAGGGTTTACACTACCTTCGGTCAGTTCATCACCAGCCTCCAACGTCTGTCCGTCCATAACCTTGATACGGGAACCGTAAGGAATCAGATATGTCTTGGATTCTCCGGTCTCGTCATTGGTAATGACAACCTCTCGCTTCTTCTTGGTATCACGGATTTCCGCTTTACCGCCGAACTCTGCAATAATAGCAAGTCCCTTGGGTTTTCGTGCCTCGAACAACTCCTCGACACGGGGAAGACCCTGGGTAATATCGTCACCGGCCACACCACCGGTATGGAAGGTTCTCATGGTAAGCTGTGTACCGGGCTCACCGATGGACTGTGCAGCGATAATACCGACAGCCTCACCTACCTGAACAGCTTCACCGGTTGCCATGTTGGCACCGTAACATTTTGCACAAATACCGACGTGGGAACGGCAGGTCAGAATCGTACGAATCTTAACCTCCTCGATAGGTTCGCCCTTCGCATTCACGCCAACACTCAAAATCTTAGCTGCACGGCTGGGAGTAATCATGTGATTGTGTTTTACAATCATATTGCCGTCTTTATCAAAAATATCCTCGCAGGAATATCTTCCGGTAATTCTGTCCTTAAGGCTCTCAATCGTTTCCTTGCCGTCCATGAATGCCTTTACTACCATTCCGGGAATCTCAGCCTGACCCTCGCAGCAGTCTACCTCACGGATTGAAAGCTCCTGAGATACATCAACCATTCGTCTGGTCAGATAACCGGAGTCTGCGGTACGAAGTGCGGTATCGGACAAACCTTTACGTGCACCATGTGCAGACATGAAGTACTCCAATACGTCCAGACCTTCACGGAAGTTAGACTTAATGGGCAGCTCAATGGTTCTACCGGTAGTATCAGCCATCAGACCACGCATACCGGCAAGCTGTTTAATCTGCTGGTTGGAACCACGGGCACCGGAGTCAGCCATCATGAAGATGTTGTTGTACTTATCCAGTCCGGAAAGCAGTACATCTGTCAGCTCTTTATCGGTTTCGTTCCATGTCTCAACAACAGCACGGTATCTCTCTTCCTCTGTAATCAGACCACGTCTGAAGTTAGCGGAAATCTTATCTACAGTTGCCTGAGCGGCAGCCAGCATTTCAGGCTTCTTCTCAGGAACGGTCATATCGGAAATAGATACAGTCATGGCAGCTCTGGTAGAATACTTGTAACCGATCGCCTTGACATCATCCAGTACCTCTGCGGTCTTGGACGCTCCATGGGTGTTGATTACCTTCTCCAAAATCTGTTTCAGACCCTTTTTGCCTACATGGAAATCTACCTCAAGTTTGAGGAAGTTCTCCGGTACGCTTCTGTCCACAAAACCTAAATCCTGCGGCAGAATCTCGTTGAAGATAAAACGTCCCAGTGTGGATTCTACATTTCCGGTAATCTTCTCTCCGTCTGCATTCACTTTGCTCATGCGGACAGAAATTCTGGAATGTAAAGTCAACGCCTGATTCTCGTATGCCAGAATTGCTTCGTTAACACTCTTAAAGAACTTGCCTTCGCCTACAGCGCCGGGTCTCTCCTGTGTCAGATAGTAAATACCAAGTACCATATCCTGGGAAGGAACCGCAACGGGACCACCGTCGGAAGGCTTCAACAGGTTGTTGGGAGATAACAGCAGGAATCTGCACTCCGCCTGTGCCTCTACGGACAGAGGAAGATGTACAGCCATCTGGTCTCCATCGAAGTCTGCGTTGAATGCGGTACATACCAAAGGATGCAGCTTAATTGCCTTACCTTCTACCAAAATCGGCTCGAATGCCTGAATACCAAGTCTGTGCAGTGTCGGTGCACGGTTCAGCATAACAGGATGCTCTTTGATAACCTCCTCAAGCACATCCCATACCTGGGTATCCAGTCTTTCCACCAGTTTCTTTGCATTTTTAATGTTCTGGCTGATTCCCTTTGCTACCAGTTCTTTCATAACAAAAGGTTTAAACAGCTCGATTGCCATTTCTTTCGGCAGACCGCACTGATAAATTTTCAGTTCGGGACCTACCACGATAACGGAACGTCCGGAGTAGTCTACACGCTTACCTAACAGGTTCTGACGGAAACGTCCGGATTTACCCTTCAGCATATCGGACAGGGACTTAAGTGCTCTGTTTCCGGGGCCGGTTACAGGGCGTCCGCGTCTGCCGTTATCAATCAAAGCATCCACTGCCTCCTGAAGCATTCTCTTCTCATTGCGGACAATGATGTCGGGAGCGCCCAGTTCCAGCAGCTTCTTCAAACGGTTATTTCTATTGATAATTCTTCTGTACAGGTCATTCAAATCGGAGGTTGCGAAACGTCCGCCGTCCAACTGCACCATAGGACGCAAATCGGGAGGAATGACAGGAATTACATCCAGAACCATCCACTCAGGCAGGTTTCCCGAACCACGGAAAGCCTCTACAACTTCCAGTCTCTTGATAATACGGGCACGCTTCTGTCCGGTGGACTCTTTCAATCCTGCCTTCAATTCTGCCGCCTCGGTTTCCAAATCAATCGCCTGTAACAGTTCCTTGATAGCCTCAGCGCCCATACCTACACGGAACTTGTTGCCCCATGTCTCTCTGGCATCCTGATACTCTCTCTCAGACAAAACCTGCTTATATTCCAGATTGGACTCGCCTGCATCCAGCACAATGTAAGATGCAAAGTACAGTACCTTCTCCAGAACTCTGGGAGACAAATCCAAAATCAATCCCATACGGCTGGGGATTCCTTTAAAGTACCAGATATGGGATACCGGAGCTGCAAGCTCGATATGTCCCATACGCTCTCTACGAACACTGGCTTTGGTAACTTCCACACCACATCTGTCGCAGACTACACCTTTATATCTGATTTTCTTATATTTACCACAATGGCACTCCCAGTCCTTGCTGGGTCCGAAAATCCTCTCACAGAACAGACCGTCTCTCTCCGGTTTCAGGGTTCTGTAGTTAATGGTCTCCGGCTTCAATACTTCGCCATGGGACCAGTCACGAATCTTTTCCGGTGAAGCTAACCCAATCTTAATGGCGTCAAACGTCATAGGCTGATAGGTTGTTTCATTCTTTGTTTCTGACATTAATGGCACTCCCTTTCTATTCAATATCGCACTTCTCGATAACTCTTTCGCCTTTAAAACTCATCATCGTCGCCTTCAAAGCTATCACCGTCAAAGTCATCGTCACCAAAGTCGTCATCCTCAGCGTTTACCAGTTCGCCGCTTTCCTCATCAAACTCCTGTGCCTGATAGCCCA
Organism: uncultured Acetatifactor sp.; assembly: GCA_934426825.1. GTDB lineage: Bacteria > Bacillota > Clostridia > Lachnospirales > Lachnospiraceae > Acetatifactor. Next base: position 19,581 of record CAKRYI010000006.1, read on the forward strand.
TCTCGCCCAGAGAACCGTTGTCGTAATTGTCATCATACTTGCGGTCTCCTTCCATCTCGTAGCGGTAATCCGTATCACCGTAATCAATGGTTTCCATGATTTCCACTTCGGTCTGGTCATCGCGAAGAACTCTCACATCCAGGCCAAGAGCCTGCAACTCTTTCAAAAGTACCTTGAAGGACTCAGGAATACCGGGCTCAGGGATATTGTCACCCTTAATAATTGCCTCGTAAGTCTTGACACGTCCAACCACATCATCGGACTTCACGGTCAGGATTTCCTGCAGCGTATAAGATGCACCGTAAGCCTCCAGTGCCCAAACCTCCATCTCTCCGAAACGCTGTCCACCGAACTGGGCTTTACCACCCAGAGGCTGCTGCGTTACTAAGGAGTACGGGCCGGTAGAACGGGCATGAATCTTATCGTCTACCAAGTGGTGCAGTTTCAAGTAGTGCATGTGTCCGATGGTTACGGGACCGTCAAAGAACTCACCGGTACGACCATCGCGCAGACGTACTTTACCGTCGCGGGAAATCGGAACTCCCTTCCATACTTTTCTGTGCTCACGGTTCTCAGACAAATACTGCATTACTTCCGGCAAAAGCTCTTCGCCGTGTTTACTCTCAAATGTCTCACCTGCCCACGGCTTGCCGTCTGCGGTGGTCTCCGTTCCCTTTGCTTTCCATTCCTCTGCCTCGGCAGCGTCAAAAGGAAGGTTGACATAATCATTTGCCAAATCCAAGGTATCCATAATATCTTTCTCGTTTGCGCCGTCAAACACGGGGGTTGCAACATTGAAGCCCAGTGCTTTGGCTGCAAGGGAAAGGTGGATTTCCAATACCTGTCCAATATTCATACGGGAAGGCACACCCAAAGGATTCAATACAATATCCAGAGGACGTCCGTTGGGCAGATAAGGCATATCTTCTACCGGCAATACGCGGGAAACGACACCCTTGTTACCGTGACGACCTGCCATCTTGTCACCTACGGAAATCTTTCTCTTCTGTGCAATATAAATACGAACTGCCTGATTTACTCCGGGAGACAGCTCATCACTGTTCTCTCTGGTAAATACCTTGGCATCTACGACAATACCATACTCACCGTGAGGAACTTTCAGGGAAGTATCTCTTACCTCACGCGCTTTCTCACCAAAGATGGCTCTTAACAATCTCTCCTCGGCGGTCAGCTCTGTCTCTCCCTTGGGAGTTACTTTTCCGACCAGAATATCTCCGGCGCGAACCTCTGCACCGATACGGATAATTCCTCTGTCGTCCAAATCTCTCAGCGCATCATCGCCGACTCCGGGAACATCACGGGTGATTTCCTCAGGTCCTAATTTGGTGTCACGGGCCTCTGCCTCATACTCTTCGATATGAACAGAAGTATAGACATCCTCTTTCACAAGTCTCTCGGAAAGAAGAACTGCATCCTCGTAGTTATATCCTTCCCATGTCATGAAACCAATCAGAGGGTTCTTACCCAGTGCCAGCTCACCCATGGAAGTGGAAGGACCGTCAGCGATTACCTGACCTTCTGCCACATGGTCGCCCTTGAATACGATAGGTTTCTGGTTGTAGCAGTTGGACTGGTTGCTTCGTGAGAACTTTGTCAGACGGAACTCTGCTTTTTCGCCGTCATCATAAGTCATCTTTATTAAATTGGAAGATACATAATCAATGGTACCTGCCTTCTTTGCAACGACACATACACCGGAGTCAACGGCAGCCTTAGGCTCCATACCGGTACCGACCGCAGGTGCCTCGGTCATCAGAAGGGGAACCGCCTGACGCTGCATGTTGGAACCCATCAGCGCACGGTTCGCATCGTCGTTCTGCAAGAACGGAATCAATGCGGTAGCCACGGAGAATACCATTCTCGGTGACACGTCCATGTAGTCAAACATTGCCTTGGGATATTCCTGGGTCTCCTCGCGGAAACGACCGGAAACCGAGTTACGCACAAAGTGACCTTCTGCGTCCAATGCCTCACTCGCCTGTGCTACATGGTAGTTATCTTCCTCGTCAGCCGTCATATAAACAACTTCGTCGGTAACCTTGGGATTCTGAGGGTCAGTCTTATCAATCTTACGATAAGGTGCCTCTACAAATCCATATTCATTAATTCTTGCATAGCTTGCAAGAGAGTTAATCAGACCGATGTTAGGACCTTCGGGTGTCTCGATAGGACACATTCTTCCGTAATGGGAGTAATGTACATCTCGAACCTCGAATCCGGCACGGTCTCTTGACAAACCGCCGGGTCCCAATGCGGACAGACGTCTCTTGTGGGTTAACTCGCCAAGAGGGTTGTTCTGATCCATGAACTGGGACAACTGGGAGGAACCGAAGAACTCCTTCACAGCCGCAGTAACAGGCTTAATGTTAATCAATGACTGGGGAGATACGTCCTCAGCGTCATGGGTTGTCATACGCTCGCGGACAACTCTTTCCATACGGGACAAACCGATACGGTACTGGTTCTGCAGCAGCTCGCCAACCGCACGGATACGTCTGTTACCCAAATGGTCAATATCGTCGTCATTGCCCAGACCGTACTCCAAGTGCATATTATAGTTAATGGAAGCAAAAATATCTTCCTTGGTAATATGTTTCGGTACCAGTTCGTGTGCGTTCTTCTTGATAGCCTCAGCGAGCTTTTCAGGGTCGTCACCGAACTCCTCAATGATTTTTGCCAAAAGAGGATAGTAAACCTTCTCATGAATTCCCAGTTCTTTGGGATTGCAATCCACATAATGGGTCAGATCCACCATCATATTGGAAAGAACTTTTACATTTTTCTCTTCTGTCTGAATGTATACAAAAGGAACTGCTGCATTCTGGATTTCTTCTGCCAGTTCAGCGGTTACTTTATCTCCTGCGGATGCTAAAACCTCGCCGGTAGCGGGATCCACTACATCTGCAGCCAGAATCTGATGTCTTACTCTGTTTTTCAGGGCAAGTTTCTTATTAAATTTATATCTGCCGACTTTCGCCAAATCATATCTTCTGGGGTCAAAGAACATAGCATTGATAAGGCTCTCTGCACTCTCAACGCTTAAGGGTTCACCGGGACGAATCTTTTTGTATAACTCTAACAGACCCTCCTGATAATTCTCAGCAGTGTCTTTTGTAAAGCTCGCCTCAATCTTGGGTTCGTCGCCAAACACTTCACGGATTTCGTCATTGGTTCCAATACCCAAAGCACGAATCAACACAGTGATGGGAACCTTACGGGTTCTGTCCACACGCACATAGAACACGTCATTGGAGTCCGTCTCATACTCCAACCATGCTCCACGGTTAGGAATTACCGTACAGGAGAACAGCTTCTTACCGATTTTGTCATGTCCGATTCCGTAGTAGATACCGGGAGAACGAACCAACTGGCTGACGATAACACGCTCAGCACCGTTAATCACAAAAGTACCCGTCTCCGTCATGAGGGGCAGGTCTCCCATGAAAATCTCGTGTTCACTGATTTCTTCCTTTTCCTTATTGTAAAGACGTACCTTTACCTTTAAAGGTGCCGCATAGGTAGCATCTCTCTCTTTACACTCTTCAATAGAATACTTTACATCGTCTCTGCAAAGTTCAAAGTCCACGAACTCAAGGCTCAGGGAACCGCTATAGTCTGCGATTGGAGAGATATCATCAAAGACTTCCTTAAGGCCTTCATCCAGGAACCACTGATAGGAATCCTTCTGGACTTCAATCAGGTTGGGCATCTCTAAAACCTCTTTTTGTCTCGCATAACTCATACGCATTACCTTAGCATCGGCAACCGGACGTATTCTGTTCTTTTCCATTGACATTTCACCCCGTTCTTCTAGATTTGGTGCAAACCAAAAAATACGCATAGCACAGCACAATAGTGCACTATCCATACTATCACAAAATGAAAATGGGGTCAAGGAAAATTTTTGAAATGTTTAAGATAATTGAATAAATTTGAACAATAAGGACATATATGTGGGAACGATTTGACTCCCCGACAGTTCTGATATGAAAAAGCCATATACCGTGTAAACGGTATATGGCTTGTATTCTTCTTTTGAAAGATGGATTATTTAAGGGTAACCTTAGCGCCAACTTCCTCAAGTTTCTTCTTGATTTCCTCAGCTTCTTCTTTGGAAGCGCCTTCCTTAAGAGTCTTAGGAGCGCCATCAACTACAGCCTTAGATTCTGCAAGGCCAAGACCGGTTACTTCACGAACAACCTTGATAACCTTAACCTTCTCAGCACCAACCTCGGTCAACTCAACATCGAACTCAGTCTTCTCTTCTGCTGCATCTGCTGCGCCAGCGCCTGCTGCTGCAACTACAACGCCTGCTGCTGCGGATACACCGAACTCCTCCTCGCAAGCCTTTACAAGATCATTTAATTCCATTACGGACAACTCTTTGATAGCATCAATCAGTTCCTGTGCTGTTAATTTAGCCATTTTAATTTCCTCCATTTTTAAAATTTGTTTTCGTATTACAGTAATTGTTTCTTATTCTGCTGCGGGTGCTTCCTCAGCGGCAGGTGCTTCGCATGCTGCTGCGCCACCTTTTTCTGCCAACTGGTTCATGACACGAGCAAAGTTGGTGATAGGACTCTGCAGACTTCCAAGCAGTTTGGAAATGAGTTCGTTTCTGGAAGGAATGCTTGCGATGCCGGCAATGCCTTTTGCATCATAAACAGTACCCTCAACCACACCACCTTTGATTTCAAGTTTGTCAGCAGTTTTAGCGAACTGTGCCAAAACTCTTGCAGGAGCGGTTGCATCCTCTGTAGAGATTGCTACTGCGCTGGGTCCTTCAAGATACTGTGACAGTCCTTCAAACTCTGTACCCTTGAATGCAAAGTTCATCATAGTGTTCTTGTAAACTTTGTAAGTAACTCCTGCTTCACGCAAATTTTTACGAAGCTGGGTATCCTGCTCTACTGTCAGTCCACGGTAATCAACCAGGACAACAGACTGGGCATCTTTGATACTAGCAGAAATTTCTTCTACAATGGGCTGTTTCAATTCAATCTTTGCCATTTTCTTACCTCCTTATAGAATTATGCCGGGTGAGAACAAGCAAAATGTCCATATACTAAAAAACTCTCTGAAGACTCAGAGAGATAGCGTAAACAATGTATACTCTTCTCCTCGGTAGGATTTATGTTCGGTCACCCTCACACCTACTGTCTTCGGCTTGGTTTTACAACCTTTGTGATAATAACACAAGGGGCTGGCAGTTGTCAACCCCTTGAATATTATTTTTAGAATTTTGCAACGCTGACTTTTACGCCGGGGCCCATGGTGCTGGTCAGGGTAATGCTCTTAAGATACTGACCTTTCAGGGCGCTGGGTTTTGCCTTAACGATTGCATCCATCAGTGCAGAGAAGTTCTCCTGCAGAGCTTCCTCGGTAAAGGATGCCTTTCCTACGGGAACATGCACGATATTGCTCTTGTCAAGTCTGTACTCAATCTTACCTGCTTTGATATCGTTGATAGCCTTGGTTACGTCCATGGTTACGGTACCAGCCTTAGGGTTAGGCATCAAGCCCTTAGGTCCCAAAACTTTACCGAGACGTCCAACAACGCCCATCATGTCAGGAGTAGCTACTACTACGTCAAAATCAAGCCAGCCTTCGTTCTGAATCTTGGGAATCAGCTCTTCGCCGCCTACATAATCAGCGCCGGCAGCCTCTGCCTCGTTTACTTTATCTCCTTTTGCGAATACCAGAACTTTTACGGTTTTACCGGTTCCGTTGGGCAGTACAACTGCGCCACGAATCTGCTGTTCAGCATGACGTCCGTCGCAACCGGTTCTGATGTGTACTTCGATGGTCTCATCGAATTTAGCAGTTGCAGTCTTTTTAGCAAGTGCAATTGCTTCGTTGGGCTCATAGAATGTTGCACGGTCTACGAGCTTAGCAGCTTCGGTATATTTCTTACCATGTTTCATTAATTTTACCTCCTAGGTTCCAGCGACAATTTCCCATTGTCTCCCAAATGTGTTAATAGTTAGTCCTCAACAGTAATACCCATACTACGTGCAGTACCAGCAATCATGCTCATAGCTGCTTCCAGGCTTGCAGCATTCAGGTCAGGCATCTTTGTCTCAGCGATTTCCTGAAGTTTTGCCTTGGAAATGGTAGCAACCTTGGTCTTGTTCGGAACGCCTGAACCGGATTTGATGTTGCAGGCTTTCTTTAATAATACTGCTGCAGGAGGAGTCTTTGTAATGAAACTGAAACTTCTGTCTGCATATACAGTAATGACTACAGGGATGATAACATCACCTTTGTCCGCTGTTCTTGCGTTGAACTGCTTTGTGAACTCAACGATGTTTACACCATGCTGTCCAAGTGCAGGACCAACTGGTGGAGCCGGTGTAGCTTTGCCGGCAGGAATCTGTAACTTAATGTATCCTTCTACTTTCTTTGCCATTATGGCACCTCCTATAATGTGGTAAATCGGCGCAGGAAATCCGGAAAACCGTTCCTGCTCCCACTGTGTTGCCGGAGCATATGCCCCTGTGCGCCGCCATCCTCACGAATGAAAACGCATCTATATTTTACCGTGCAGAACAAACCTCACGGCTTGTCTGCGCGGAAAAATATCAAAAATTAAAGTTTTCTGACCTCTGCGAAGCTAATCTCTACAGGAGTCTCTCTGCCAAACAGTTCTACGTTGATCGTAGCGGTCTGTTTGCCGAAGTCAAGTTTTTGAACCACTCCGACAGTATCTTTCCAGACACCTGCCACTACCGCAATACTGTCGCCCTCTGCGAAATCAATAGAGACATTATCAGTCTTGATACCAAGCGGCTTCATCTCTGCTTCCGTAAGGGGAACCGGCTTGCTTCCCGGTCCTACAAATCCCGTGACACCACGGGTGTTGCGGACAACGTACCAAGTGTCATCATTCATCTCCATATTGAGGAGAACATATCCGGGAAACATTTTCTTCGGAACAGTTTTCTTCACTCCGTTCTTCAGTTCAACAACGTCCTGCATTGGCACTCTGACCTCCAGAATCTGCTCTGCAAGATGCTTGTTGTTCTCGATGGTCTTCTCAATATTGGCTTTGACCTTGTTTTCATATCCTGAATAGGTATGTACCACATACCACTTTGCCTCTGCCATACAATTACCCTCGCTCTAAATTGATGTTAAGAAATTCACCCCATACTGAACTACATAGTCTAATACAGCAATGATAATTCCTACAACGACCGATATTGCAACAACTGCAATAGACTGCTTCAGAGTTGATTGTCTGTCCGGCCATGAAATTTTCTTAAATTCTGCCTTCACGCCCTTGAAAAAACTGGTGCGTGGCTTCTTTTCTGCGGAATCTCCCATTATAATACCATGCCTTTCCGTAATACGCCAATCCGGTTGGCGGATGAACAGGTTACCTTATTTAGTTTCCTTGTGTAATGTATGTGTCTTGCAGAATCTACAATATTTTTTGGTTTCCATTCTGTCAGGATGAGTTTTCTTATCCTTGGTAGTATTGTAGTTACGCTGTTTGCACTCGGTACATGCTAAAGTGATTTTTGTACGCATTTTTCTACCTCCACGTGTTTTCTAATCTCTTTGATAAAATACGCTTATCGTTAAATTTAAGCATAAAAAAAAGACCTAAATCTTATCTCGCTTGACCACTATAACACAGAAAATGCCGTCCGTCAACCGTTTTCCCCGAAAATCTGCGCTTTCCCCTTAACGTTTTTATGGTGTTTTCCGATATAAAACGCAAAATCACTTGTTTCTTCCTATTTAATGTGTTATAGTCTATTTATAAGAGTGGGGTTTTGGGCACATTTGGAAACGGATTTTCAAGTGTCAAACCTTTATCCGTAACGATTATCTGCGTTTAAATGCTGTCACCATATTTCAGGGAAGAAAGGAGGCGTGACGATGAGTGCAGTTCTGAATTCTGTGTATAACAACTATCTTGCAACTTACACTCCCAAAAGTGTAACCCGCTATGACGCTCACAAGAGAAGTGAACTTCGCAGCATCTATAACTCCATTGTCAAATTAAATAAAGAGTCTCCATGGTACCTTCCCACGACCAGCAAAAGCACGCAGCAGTATGCGATAGATTTGAAGGAAAACGCAAGGGAGCTTCACAATACCATTGCGCAGTTGGGTGGTCTTGAGGAGAGCGGTCTGCTGGACAAAAAGAGTGCTTACTCCACCGACGACGAAGTGGCTGCCGCAACCTATATCGGCATCCCTCCTACAGACGGTACGACACCCAGTTTTAAAATCGAAGTTCAGGCGCTTGCTTCCTCTCAGGAAAATATGGGACTGTTTTTGGAGGATTCCAAGGTTTCACTTCCGGCAGACACCTATTCCTTCGACATTACCATCAACGATATGAATTATGAGTTCCAGTTTGCTGTCGGGGAATCCGAGACAAACCGCGAAGTACAGGAACGCTTGGTTCGCCTCATTAACCATGCGTCCATCGGCATTAAGGCTTCTTTAATGGAATCCGGCTCCCGCACTTCGCTCCGCTTAGTGTCCGAGTCCACCGGTGCACCTCTGGGAAAGGAACATATTTTCCGCGTCAGCGACGACCATACCAGCAAGACATCCGGCACCGTGGCATACTTTGGTCTGGATTATATCAGTCGTGATGCCTCCAATGCCCGCTTTCTTATCAATGGTGAGGATCGTTTTGCCTCCTCCAACCATTTCACGGTCGGCAAAATGTTTGACGTGGAGTTAAAGGGAATCAGCCCGGAGGGAGAACCTACCGAAATCGGATTAAAACCGGATTTGGAATCCCTGACCGACAACGTTACCCATTTGATTGACGGTTACAACTCCTTTGTGCAGGCGGCTAATTCCTATCTGGATACGCAGGCAAAAAGCAGGCAGCTTGTCCATGAGATGAGCGGTATTACCTCCCTGTATAGGCAGCCCTTAGAATCCACCGGTCTGGATTTGTCAGACGACGGAACCGTTACCATTGATACACACAGACTGCAAAAAGCCGCTCAGGAATCCGAGAGTATCGCCCAGACCTTCGGCTATATCAAGGACTTTTCCAATATGCTTTTGCGCAAGGTCAATCAGGTATCTCTCAATCCTATGGAATATGTGGAGAAAACCGTGGTGGCATACAAAAATCCCGGTCACAACTTTGTGAGTCCATACGCAACCAGCTCCTACAGCGGAATGATGTTTAACGGATATTGTTAATAGTAAAATTACATAGAAAAGGCTTCTGCATTCTTTGTTTATCATGAAAGATGCAGAAGCCTTTTTTGTTCAGCTGTTTTATTCGCCCTCTGCCATGTCCAGTGCAGCCTCAATAACCTTGTCCATATCATAATACTTGTACTGCCCCAGACGTCCGCCGAACAATACCTTTTCTTCCTTTTGTGCCAGTTCACGATACGCCTCAAACAGACGGTTATTGCGCTCATCATTGATGGGATAATACGGCTCGTCTCCCCGCTTCCAGTCGGCAGGATACTCTCTGGTAATCACGGTGCCTTCGCCCGTGCCGAACTCAAAATGCTTGTGCTCGATAATTCTGGTATACGGCACCTGACGCTCCGTATAATTTACCACAGCATTTCCCTGATAATTGCCACAGTCCGGCATATATTCCTCTTCAAACCGCAGCGAACGATACTGCAATTCTCCCAGCCGGTAGTCAAAATACTCGTCAATCATACCGGTATACAGTACCTTTTCAAAAACATCCGGCTGACTCTTCAATTCATTGCGCTCCATAAAACTGCGATAATCAATCCCCAGTTCCACCGGAGTACCCTCCAGCAGTTTTTCCACAATGCCCGTGTATCCGCCTATGGGAATCCCCTGATAACGATCCGTAAAATAATTGTTGTCATAGGTAAAACGAACCGGAAGCCTTTTGATAATGAAAGCAGGAAGCTCCCTGCAATCCCGTCCCCACTGCTTCTCCGTATAACCCTTGACCAGTTTTTCATACACATCCCTGCCGATTAAGGAAAGCGCCTGCTCCTCCAGATTTTGAGGATTTTCCACACTGCAGTCGGCACGCTGTGCCTCAATAATGTCCTTCGCTTCCTGCGGGGTGCGGATATTCCACATCTTGCTGAATGTGTTCATATTAAACGGCAAATTATATAATTCATCTTTATACACTGCAATCGGGGAATTGATATAATGATTAAATTCTGCAAACCGGTTCACATAGTCCCATACTTTTTTATTTGAGGTATGAAAAATATGCGCGCCGTACTTGTGAACCTGAATTCCATTCTGTTCTTCCGTATAGATGTTTCCGGCCACGGTCTGTCTCTTATCAATACAAAGGCACTTTTTGCCCGCCTGCTTCATCTCATGAGCGAAAACAGCGCCAAACAGCCCCGTTCCCACAATCAGATAATCGTATTTCATCGCTTATTTACTCTTTTTACCCTTTGCCTTATATTTATCAATCTGTACAAAATCATCCATCAGCTCCAGAATCTTATCGCGGCCGTCCTGATTCAGCTTCACATAATACTGCATAACGCGGTTTTCCAAAAGCTGGGCGCCCAGTGACGCATCTCTCTCCAGTGAAGAGAAGTCCACCGGGTTAAGGCTCAATTTGTCACACATTCTGATTACGGTTCCATATGCCATTCCTTCAATCCCACGTTCCAAAGCAGTTACCAGTGTGCTGTAAGGAATTCCCATCTCCATTGCGAACTGACGTACACTGCGATATTGTCTCAAAATCTCTTTTTTCAAAATCTCTGCTTTTGTCATCTTCTCTTCCTCCATTTTACTCAGAAATATTACTCAGAAATAAGTGTTCTGCTATAGTTTACGATATTGCGTATGTTATTGCAAGTCAAACCAAAAAAATTAATATTCTTAAGAAAATTTTTAGTTAATTTCCAGTCCATATATCTGCACCGTTTCCAAAAGCGGACTGTCAAACAGAGACTTTGGAGTTACCACCAGCCCTTTATCTCCGTCAATGTCATACCCAAAATGTTCGTAAGCACACCACACTAAATGGGCGCACTGGGTTCCGGCAATGGGAATCCCCAATCCAGCCGTCAGACAATAGGGCTGGTTCACCAGCTCTTCTGCCGCATAATCGGCAATACTTTGCCGGACACTTTCTGCGGCGTGGCGAAGCCGCAGTACCGCAACATTCGGACGCGTTTTCCAATCCTCCAGCGGCATAATCCGGGAATCGCACCCTACCGACAACGCTTCCACCGTCAGCCCCTGCTTTGCATCCACCACTATCGCTGCATGCCCATTCCGCCAGCCAAAAAAATGACTGCCAAAGGTAATCAGAATGTCTCCGTTTTCCAACGCAGGGAATATCGTATCCACAGACATTTCTCCTTGTGCAGTCACTGTCTCTCTGTAAATAAAATTATCACAGGTGCACGTTACGTCCACCTCTTCATACAGACGGTTCTGCAAAGCAAAGAGTGCTTCTCCCCGTTCCTCCTCACGCAATGTATCCACACCGCACTGTGCCAACCCGGTTTGTTCAAACAAGACCTGATAGTCAGCCCTTTCCAGTTGCTCGGCTTCCACATATGCGGTGATATCCCGTCTCGGATAAGGCGGAGGAATATGTGCGTCCTTTTCTGCGCTGTGCGTCCATAGAAACAGAAAAACGCACACAGCCGCCGGACAAACCGCACTCCAAAATACAACCGTCCATTTTTTCATTGACAAACCTCCGGAGATTCCCTCCCGAACAGTTTTGCCAAAATCTTATCTTTTTACTCTTCGATTATGATTCCTCTATTTTCTTTGAAAAATAATGTCCCATATCTGCCAGCAGTCTCAAAACCGAAGGGTGCAGTTCTCTGGGGAAGCCTGCCATACAGCGGAATGTTTCAAAATTCAGAACGCCCTTATATCCGATTTCACGCAGTCCTTTTAAAAATCCTTCCCAGTCCGTGCCCAATCCACTCCAGCCACGCATAAAGGTATAAGGCATTGTATGCAAATCACTGACCCCGTCATTGTCATGAATATGCAATATTTTCAGGCGGCTTCCCAACGCAGCCACAGCCTGATACAGATTTTTGCCCAAGATATTGGCATGACCCACATCAAAGCAAAATCCAAACAACTCTTCTCCGGCTACACGGTTCAATTCGTCAATCATATCCGCCGCCTCGCGAAAATCCGAACATACTCCTTCCATCAGATGCTGATTTTTCTCAAAGAACATATTTTCCAGACAAATCACAACGCCCTCTTCCTTTGCAACCGGAATCAGCTTTTTGTACATCTCCACATTAAACTCGTATTCCTCCTGTTTGCTGCACTGATAAGCCAGTGTGACAGGATGAACCACGATATAGTGCCCTCCCATGCGGGCGCAAAGCCGGATACTGTTCACGGTGATGCGGTACATTTTTCTGTTAATATCCTCATTCCCTTTAACCATCATGGGAAAAGGGGCATGCATCTGTTCAAATGTCAGACCGTACTTTTTTGCCGCTGCTGCATGAGGTTCAAAATCCCTCCACATTTCCTCCATCGGACGGTCCAGACAGTCATTGATTCTGTTTTCGTAAACCAAACCGCAGGGCAGGTATTCATCAAAATTGAAATCCACGCAGTCAAAACCGGCTTCCTTTATCATCCGGTAACCGTCTTCTATATTGTCCGCATAAATACTGCCGATGGACTGCACACCTATTCTATTCATAATTGCTCATTCCTCCCATGTTTCTTCTTATCTGCCGTCATGCTGCGTCATACAGTGTTTTTGTCGCACTGTCTTATGCCATGTAATTCCACTATGTTTTCCTTTACATGATATTGTCTGTAGTTCTTTTCCATTTATCGCGTCATAGTATCTATTACACCATGGTATCTACCTCGCCACGTTATTTACTGCCTCGGTGATTGTATCCGCCATGTACTCCAGCATTTCTTTGGTCATGCCCGGATATACCCCTATCCAGAAAGAATTTTCCATAATATAATTGGTATTGGTTAGTTCTCCCACCACACGGTATCCTTGTCCGGTCTTTCGTAGTTCGTCGAAACAGGGCTGTTTTATCAGATTTCCAGCAAAAAGCATTCTGGTCTGCACGCCGTTTTTCTCCAGATATTGCACAATGCTGTTTTTGCTCACGCCCTCCCGGCAGGTCATCAAAAATCCAAACCAGCTCGGTATCGAATTTTCACAGGCTTCCGGCAAAATCAACTTATCCTTCACTCCCTGAAGCCGCTTTGAAAGATATGCAAAATTCTCTTTTCTTATCTCCACAAACCGCGGCAGCTTCTTAAGCTGTGCACAGCCCACTGCTGCCTGCATATCGGTAACTTTCAGATTGTATCCAAAATGAGAATACACATATTTATGGTCATATCCGAGCGGGAGTTCTCCATACTGCTTATCAAAACGATGCCCGCACATATTGTCCTGTCCGGACGCACAGACACAGTCTCTTCCCCAATCACGCAGAGACCGCACGATTCTGTTTAACAATGGATTACGGGTGTAAACCGCTCCGCCCTCCCCCAGCGTGATATGATGCGGCGGATAAAAACTGGACGTACCAATGTCACCTATTGTGCCGGTGCACTTCCACTCCCCGTTAATGCAGTACTGACTTCCCAGCGCATCGCAATTATCCTCCACCAGCCACAACTGATGCCGGTCGCAGAATGCCTTTACATTTTCAATATCAAAGGGATTGCCCAGTGTATGCGCAATCATCACTGCCTTCGTCCTATCGGACAATGCCTGCCCCAGCATATCTGTGTCAATATTGTACTGCGGAATGGTAACATCCACAAAAACAGGTACCGCTCCGTATTGCAGAATCGGGGTCACTGTCGTCGGGAATCCTGCAGCTACCGTAATCACCTCATCCCCCGGCAAAATTCTTCGTTCTCCCAGAAGCGGCGAAGTCAACGCCATAAATGCCAACAAATTAGCCGACGAGCCGGAATTTACTGCCGCACAGTAGGGAACCTGCAAATACTCTGCCAATCCTTTCTCAAACTGATCCGTATATCTGCCTGCCGTCAGCCAGAACTCCAACGAGGAATCCACCAGATTAACCATTTCTTCCGCATCATAGACCCTTCCCGCATAAGAAATCCGCTCCCCCTGTGTATAGGGTTTTCCTGCATGATATTTTTCACAATACTCCCGCACCTGCTCTAAGATTCGCTGTCTGGCTTCCTCTTCCCCAGCTTCCTTCCCCGTGGTTTTCACTTCTATTGCTTCCATCTCTGTATCTCTCATCTCTCTGCTCCTGCCCTTCGTCCGTCTTTCCAGATTCCCTTTTCCGATATGATTCCTCGTCCGCAGCCTTTCGTCTGCTACTGCCATACCTTCCACGGTGCCCTTCCGCTGTTCCACAGTTCCTCCAGTCCCCTGTGTTCCTGCTTCGTATCCATACACTGCCAGAATCCTGTGTGTTGATAGGACATTAATTCGCCTTCCTCTGCCACACGCTCCAGCACATCCCGCTCAAAGACCGTCTCATCCCCCTGTATATAATCAAAAATTTTTGGCTCCAAAACCATATATCCCGCATTAATGGGAGATTCGTCATGTACATTTTTTTCACGGAAGGCACGCACCGAGCTGTCCACGGCAATATCCAGAATCCCTTTTTTCTGTTCCATCTTTACAGATGTAAGGGTAGCCATCTTTCCATGACTATGGTGGAACTCCAGAATCTTGGCGATATTGACATCGCAGACGCCGTCACCATAAGTCATCATGAAAGTCTCATTGCCAATATATTTCTGAACGCGTTTGATACGTCCGCCGGTCATGGTATTCAGTCCGGTATCTACCACCGTAACCTTCCATGGTTCCGCATGTCTGTCATGAACGATAATATCATTCCCCTTGGTCAGGTCAAAGGTAATGTCTGAAGTATGCAGGAAGTAATCCGCAAACCATTCTTTAATAATATGCTGCTTGTATCCGGCGCATATAATAAACTCATTAAATCCATAATAGGAATATTCCTTCATAATATGCCACAGAATCGGCATCCCTCCTATTTCAATCATAGGTTTGGGACGATATTCCGTTTCTTCCGAAATACGGGTGCCGAGTCCGCCCGACAACAATACTACCTTCATATGTACTCCTTTCAGGGTCAGCCGTTTTTTCACATTGCTCTTCCCTATTCTTTAGCTATCATTGGTTTTTATGTATCATCTCTTTGAGGTTCCACAACCTTGATGTTTCACTTTTCTAGTGTTGCACTTCTCTGATGTTGCACTTCTTTAGTATATCCTTTTTTGAAGTTTCACTTCTTTTGATTTCCCTCAATAATAGTCACCGTTCTCCGGAATCCATCCAGCAGGCTTACCCTTGGACTCCAGCCCATGTCCATCAATAGCTTGGGCATAATCGGCACGAATTTTTCTGTTTCTCCCTGTGGCTTCTGCTCACACCGATAGTGGAGTTTTCTATCCGGGAACGCCTCCTCTGTCAATAGTTTTGCAATCCCTTCAAGGGTTTTCACTTCTATCTGGTTTCTCATCACATAAGGAACTCCTGCCCTGCCCTCCAGCAAAACCTTAAAAAAAGCCCTTACTGCATCCGTTACATAACAGCAGCCCAGATATTTCTGTCCGTCCCCCTTAATCACCAGATCTTCTCCCCGAATAATACTGCGGATAAAATCAGAATACAGATGACCGTCATCCATATCCACATAGGGTCCATAGGAGTACCCTATCCTTACGATTTTAGCCGGCACCTGATATTCTTCCAGAAAAGAGACGCACATATTTTCTCCGATTTGTTTTCCAAGAATATAGCAGTTCTTACTTTGTACAGGGTCTATTCCCGTATAAGTATAATAGTCTGTTTTGAGTACGCCGTTCACCGCGCAGCTGCTGAAAAAAACAAACCCTTTTACCTTCTTTTCCGCTGCGAGCTGTAATAAATTGTAAGTCCCCACCGTATTTGCGCTAATGATTTCCACCGGATTTGTACTAAAATACTTGGTTGCCGAATAGCCTGCCCCGTGGAAAATATAATCGATGCCATCCTCATACTCTATTTTTGTTTCCACACACCCTTCCAAAACAACAAAACGGCTGTCCGTCAGATATTCTCCAAAACATTTTGCAGCCTTCTCGCGGCTTCTGCACAAAATGATGACCTTTGCATCACCATCATTTGTTCTTTTCCATATTTCCATAAGGGAATGAACAATATACCTTGCAAGTGCTCCCGTGGCACCTGTAATCAAGATTTTTTTCCCTTTCAGCAAATCCCAGTCAAAATCCGAAATAATCTCCTCAACATCCAACAGTTCTCGTCCGTTCATCCTCTTTCCCTCATCTTATGGCAGCATTGTTTCATCAATCGTATGAATTATCGGTTCATAGTAACTCGTCAGCTTCTGTATCATTTCCCGGTAAGAGGTAAATGTTATCTCTCCCATTTCACTCTTTAATCTCTCGTTATTCCCTGAATATTCCGCCTTCCAGCCTTCTTTTCCGACAAGAATATCCCGTCCGGGACACAACATATCCCGAATCATAACATTCAACGAATACAAATCGATATGCTGTCCGCGGCATACATTATAGTGAGCATATCCGGGAGTGTTTTCCATAAACCATTCAACGACCCCCGCAACATCATCCACATAAATGTAATCAAAATAAGCATTTTGTGACAAAGTCAGCGGCAGTCCCTTTAATGCCCGGCAAATATTGCTTGACAAAAAGCGATAAACCTGCTCATATTTTCCGCAGACCCCAAACAAACGTAAATCATATATGTTCTGAGCTGTTTTTGCATATTCTGCCAACGCATATTTGTATAACCCGTACGCATCCTCCGGGATATGTTGCCCAAAGTAAGTCTCTGTCATATAGGGAATACAATTTGTTTTGTCATACTCGGCTCCCGAACCGAAATAAATTAATTTGCCATAATAATCCTTGTATTTATTCAGATTATAGAACATTTTCAGTCCATAACTGAGCACCTTGAAGGGTTCCGGGTTCTTTGTATCGCAGGTTCCGTAATTTGCAGCATGAATAATGACATCAAATTCATTTTTCTTCAGATACTCCCCCACTGCCTCTGTATCAAGCAGATTTAACTCCTTTATCGTCAGTGCAGATACGAAGTATTTATTTTCATATGCTTCTACGAGATTTTTTCCTATAAATCCCTGTGCTCCCGTTATCAAGACCTTTTTCATTGTCTACCTCTTTCAACCAATTCTAAATAATTTCCCTCCGGATCGCCGGCAAAACCCATCCGATTTGCTGCTCCTTTTTCAAAAGGCGGCATCAACACGGTCCCCCCCTCTTCCTGGAGGGACTTCATCGTTCCATCAATATCGTCGCATTCCATACAGATATGAATACTTCCCACACAGGTTATTCCCCTTGCGGGTTCTGCTGCATCCACATTGTCTCCGCAAACCTCAATCAATTCCACCATGTCTCCGTAACCCCGTCTGGCACCTTCCGCCGTTACCAGTTTGGTTACAAGAATCCTGTCCGCCCTGCCCTGTGTCAGCTTCCGGATAAACGCACCGTCATCCTCCTGCCGGCTGCATATCGTTTCCATATGAAATACCTTTATATAAAAGTCCTCCATCTTTGCCAAATCCCGTACGTAAATTCCACAGTGACGCATACATTCCATGTAAGACCGCTCACCCCCTATAAAACTTATATTTTCCTATATGAAGAATTTCCTTTTTCCAGCCTCTCTCTCTTAAAAAGTCCGTTAGTTTTTGTTCCTTTTCAGAGGGAATCATCACCGCCACCACATCGATTTCCTGCTGTTTCTCTATCATGGCGTCAACGTGCTGAGTCATCCATTTCCGGTACTTCCTGCCGATTTTTAAAGGACTGCTGTCATACACACCCTCGACATTCCAGCTCTCTATCTGCAGCCGCTCATACAAATAGTCCGTCGTGTCCCCCACACCCCATACAGCAACCCTTACGGATTTTCCGGAAAATTTTCTCACAAATCCATCCAATATGGCATTCTGATTGTTCCGCAGCTCCTCACAGGCGCCGTGCAAGCCTTTTTGAATGAAATGATATGAAAATTCTTCCCGGAACGGGGAAACCGGAATCGAAGTATTCACCATCCAATTATACCGTATTGCGGAATCATAGGGTACCTCCCATAAGCCAAAATCTTTCAACCCGGCTAACAGTTCCGCTCCCTTGTCCGTATGTTCACATATCAGGGATACACCGTTTCTGTTATAATACTCTGCACTCTCCGGCGCACCATGGAAATCCCCAATGGTTAAATCCGCCAGACAGCTCACTTTCTTAAAACCACACTCGGAGCATGACGGTCTGGTCAGTATTTGAAATGCTTTTCCAAAATCTGTTTTCACAAAGTCATCAATATAAGAATGTCCATTGTCAAAATCAATCCTGACCCTGGTGGGAAAACTGGGAATATCTTTCTCTTTGTACCGCAGACTGACCCTTGTAATACTGCTTTCGGCATCCTGCTGTGTTTTTTTCAAAAAATCCACCAATACCTTATTGGAGGTATTGCTTCTGCAAATCAGCTTACAGGTATATAAATTTTCGTGGTCCCCAACAAGTGCCTTTACTGCTGCAATATCACAGGGGAGCCCTATTACCAGCGTCCTTTTCCCCTGCTTTAAGTATTTTTCAACCTCGGAAAACAAAATTTTCCTGTCACTCTCAACATACTTGGATTCCAAAAGGCTCGCCAGTTGTGGGATACTATCTACTGCCGTAAACTCTGCTCCCTGATAATTATCCTTATATCTGACGCCAAAAACAACTCCTCCGGAACAAAGGAAGCTATGCGCCAGTGCATATGCCGCTCCTCCGGAGCTGCTTCGCAGCAGATTCATCTGAATGAAATTGTACCCCGCATATGTCTTTTTATGGTCCTGCCCCTCCGCAGAGGAACGGTATTCCTTCCGTGCCGGACAGACGGCAGCACACCTGCCGCATCGGATACATTTTCCTTCATCCAGCTTGGGATATAAAAATCCCTCTTCGTCGGGCATCATTGTCAGCGCATCCACCGGACACCGGGCAACACATAATCCACAGCCGCAGCACTTTTCCTTTTCACATATCATCATAAAACCCTCTATGATTTTTGTTGCGACGCCAAAATCGTATAACAGTTTTGGTAGTCCGCTCCAAACAAAGTCTTACATTTTCTTAATGCCTCTGCTTTTCCGGGGTTTGTGGTAATACATACATGCCGGACATGATAGTCATCCAGCTGATTTTCTTTGATAATGGAAACGCCGAAAATTTTCCCCGTTTTATATTTATCAACCACTGCTGCCAATATCGCATTGGGAAACATTTCCTGCATAAGCTCCCACGCAAAGATAGCATGGAATCCGGCTCCCCAGATTGCATATCGGAACTCATCCTCCTTGTTGTATTTATCATACAACAATTGCAGTCTTTCCCGGAAACACTTATAATACTGGGTTTTTACCCGGTTCCGGTAAATTTCATCCAATAAAATCAATTTCTCCCTTGCCGGACTCCCCTGTTTCAACGACTCCTTCATAAAATCCAGCCATATCTGTCTTACCTCGGAGGTATCCGCCGCGGTCGGATTCCAATCAATTTTGCTATAATCACTCAATTGATACAGGGGCAGAAATTTATCTATCCAGCCATAGCGGAAATCGATATTGTTACTTGCCAGAATAACGGGAATTCCCATAGCCATACAGGGGGCTGCCGCATGCAGTCTGCTGGTTATTACCAATGCCGCCTCTTCCCGGTATCGTTTCAGATAGTGTTCTGCAACTCTCTCTAATCTCTCATCCTCCTCATGGGTAACCGGATAGCTCTCGAAGGGAACCGCATGGGTGATTTTCTCCGAATCCGCCAGTATATTCTGCGGTATTGTACTTAACAGTTCATCCGACACATCCACCAGAAACACTTTATTCTTCCGGGGCGCAGAAGTTCTCCGCGGAAGACACAGGGTATAGCAGCCCATGATATACGCTTCGATTCCGTGTTTTCTGAAGTAACTGCAGGATTGCTCATCCCGGCATCCAATTGGCGCATACCCGGAAAAATACTCTACCAGATCCTCCCTGTCCTCAAAAATATCATCATGCAGATGAAGGCTGATAAAGATAGGTTTGATATGATCCGGCAAAGGCAGGTAACTGTCAACCGTACTTTTACTCAGGGGAAGTCTTAGCGGGAATACCACCTTTGGACCGTCGTAGCCTTTCAGTCCGCACTGATCTATTTTCACAATATTCTCTTTGTCTATACCGAGAGTCTGATAGATATAAGCCATCACCACCGCCTGAATGCTTTCGCCGATATTGGCATATGCGTTTTCCTTATCCGCATATGACTTATCCTCTATCATATTGATTCTAATTTTACCAATCTTCACTCCGACCGTCCTCCGTCTTCTGCCGCTAAACAGCCCTATTTCCCCAGAATATCCTGATACATTTCTGCCACAGCATCCAAAAGTTCCTTTTCCTGAACATCATGCACGATTTCTAAATTCAATCGGCTGTCTGCAAATATCACTGCCGTCAAACGCTTATCCACCTGCTTTTTGTCCTTTCGGATTGCACGCATCAGCTCCTTACTGTTTTCCACATCCGAAAACTGCAGGTGATTGGTTTCTTCCAGTAATTTTATATCAATGATTTCTAAAAGCAGCTTCTGTGCCCTATTCTTTATATCGTCATTTATATTGCCCCGTTTTAAGGCAATATTATTAGCAACCATCATGCCCATAGCCACTGCCGTTCCATGGGGAATGGCAAACTGCGTTACCACTTCAAAGGCATGCCCGAAGGTATGTGCAAAATTGAGGTATACCCTGACCCCTTTATCATACTCATCCTTCTCAATAAAGTCTTTTTTAAACTCCAACGACCTATGTACATATTTTATGACTGTCTTCTCGTCTCTCTCCAAGATAAGAGGCATATCCTTTTCCAGCATGGTAAGACCGTCTTCCCCCGCCATGATGCAGAATTTTACGACCTCTCCTAAACCGCTGTAAAAATCAACCTGCGAAAGCGTCCTGAAAAAAGCCGGGCAAGTATGAATTTCATCCGGCGGATAGAACGTTCCGAGCAGATTTTTAAAGTTCTTGAAATTCAATGAGGTCTTGCTTCCGATACAGCTGTCGCAGGAAGCCAACAGCGTTGTCGGTATAAAAATCCACTTGACGCCGCGGTACAGAATGTTTGCTGCAAAACCGGTGATGTCCTGTATAATGCCTCCGCCCACGGAAATGATACAGCTATTCCTCTTTGCATCAAGATTCGTCATTCTGTCACAAATTTTCAAAACCGTATCCATGACTTTGTTTTCTTCCGTTGCTTCCATCAGAAGGATTTTTTCCTCCGGAACAAGCGGATTCAAAATATCCCGGTATAGTTGATAAACCTTTGCATCAACTACCCAGAGTGCCTCTCCAATTTGCGAAATCCTGTCAATAAAATTCCAGTTATCCTCAAAAAGAACCTGATATGTCTTTGAATGTGCTTTAATTTCCATACTCAATGCCTCTAATCAATTAAATCAATATACATATTCTCTCTTAATTCTTCCCTTGGCAGAAAAGGAGCCAAATCCTCCAGTGGCGGTGAAACCAAAGTTCCGTCCTCCAATTTCTTTGTTGCCGACTTGGGTTCATAGATTTGATTGGTATCCGTAATAATCTCTGCAAGGAACGGTCCATCCGTTTCCAGTGTTATTTTTACGAAATCATGTAACTGTTCATTTTTTTCACACCGAAAATAACGGTATCCATAGGCAGCCGCAATTTTTTCCATATCCGGGAATCCCAGATCCCTGCTTTCCGGTCCTATCCCTACCGGCTCCTTTTCTCGAAAAACATTACGCTGGGTCAGACGAATCTGGTGATAACCCTGATTATTGATGACGTAAATTTTAACAGGTAATTCATTCGTAATAATCGTCTGCAGTTCCTGTATATTCATCTGGATACTTCCGTCTCCGGCAATACACACCAAAGCCTTTTTTTTCTCTGCGACACAGACTCCTATTGCTGCCGGCAGTTCATAGCCCATGGAGGAAAGACCGCAATTCATGATAAAACGCTGATTTTCTTTGATATAATATGCCTGACTTCCCACCACACTTGCTGACCCGTTTGCCACCACCGTATCCATTCCTGAAGGGATTTGTCTGCTCAGTTCATTCATAAACGCATATACATTGCACGATTCCTGCTGATAATGCTTCTCTGTCACGACCGGATATTTTTCTTTCCACGTCCGGCATTGTTGCAGCCAATCCCTACATTCAACATTGACATCCACCTGCTGCAACATATGTTCCATAAAGGATTTGACATCACCGCAAATAGGCATATCTACACGGATGGTGGGCTTAAGCAATTCTTCCCGGTCAATATCCACAGCAATCACCCACGCCTTCCGCGCCCATGTTTTGACATTATAGCCCACCTGATAGATATTAAGCCGGCTTCCCAGCGAAATAATCAAATCACTGTTCTGAACTGCAAAATTGCCGGCTCTGTCTCCCATAATCCCGGCTCTGCCCACATACAACGGGGATTCCGTGGGCAATAAATCAATACAGTTCCAACCCGTGACAACCGGAATCTGAAACTTCTCTGTCAGTCGGCGGAAAATTTCATACCCGCCTGAAATGCGGATTGCATTGCCTCCGTACAATACCGGTCTCTTTGCCTGCATCAGCTTTTCTTTGATTGCTTTCCAGTCAATATCGGTACATCCCTCCGTGGCAGATGTTCCCTCGGGTTCCTCAGGTTCCTCCTGTTTATCCGTATCGATATACGCCCCCTGAACATCCAGCGGAATATCCAGCCAGCACGGTCCCGGTCTTCCGCCGTACGCCAGCCGTAGTGCCTTATCCAGACACCTTTTGATACTGAGAGGGTTGTCTACCATCTCACAATATTTCGTCATATTCCGGACGGAGCCGATAATATCAAATTCCTGATTCCCCAGTGTCCTCAAATGCAGACCGCTGTGTTTTACAGTTAAGGTGCTCTTTGTCTGTCCCGACAAAATCAGCATAGGAATGGAATCCAAGTATCCCCCGGCAACACCATTCAGCGCATTAATGGCTCCCGGTCCGCTTGTGACACACACCACTGCGATTTTATTTTCTATTCTCGCATATGCCTCCGCAGCCATGGCACATGCCTGCTCATGGTGATTATAGGTACAGTGAAGCTCCCTGTGATGCCCAAAAGCATCATTCAGGTGCATTGCTCCGCCACCAACCACTGTAAAGACATCGGTGATGGAATGTTCTGCCAGATATTCTGCAATGTAGTCTGCCACCCTTACTCTCATTTTTCACATCCCTCGATATAGAAACTATCCGTTATAAATGTAATCTTCTGTGAAAGCGCCGCCCTTGCAAGACCCCTTCTGACATCCTCATTGATTTCGTGTGCCTTTTCTTTGGTGAAGGTGTACTCCATATTGGCATTCACATAATTGGAGGTTCTTGCCCGGTCATAACCGTCAAATCCTGCCAACGCCACCGACCTTACCCTGCAGTCCGCCAATAATTTTAAAAGCATCAGCAGAGGGTTGTCTTGGATTTCCGCCTCCATGTCCAACAGCTCCCCATAATTTAACACATACGAAAAATCCTGTGACGCGCTGGTGATGTTGGAGGTTGCAATAATCTTCATACTGCCTCCGTTACGGCTCAGTGCCGTGGCAAGCTGGACATACCTCTTTGAATTTGACAAAAATAAGTACCTGACCGGTATATTATGGGGCACAAAATTTATGGAAATCACTACCGGATTCTCCTGTTCCATGTACCGCACAATCCGATCGCGCTGCAAATTTACATTATTTCCGGGTCCTAAAATCAAGACCTTCTGTTCTGCAAAAATGTCTGCAAGCTGTGTGCGTGCCGCAGTATCATCACACTCTATGCTCTGATAATCCAAATACAGTTTTTCGATATAGGCTTCATCATACAGCAGTTTCTTTTCCGGCTCAATTCTATCCAATATCCGGCAGATGGATTTCACAGACAGCTTTGACTTTGACTGCAAATATGTTACATAGTTGGGATGGCAATCGTTTGCCGCGGATAAATAAAATTTAAAATTATATCCCCATGTAACCTTGCGGTAAATCTCAAGAATCGTGACATCTATTACTTCCAGTAACTGATGTATGCGGTACTGTTTCCCACAATGTTCATTCATGTATTTTGCCAGCAGTTCAATCGGCGCATTTCCTGCGCTTTTTCCCATGCCATAAAGGGTTCCGTCCACGATCAGCGTTCTGTCTATCTTACTTTCCAATACCTCAATACAGTTTGCATATGCCAGTTGAAAATTATTATGTGCGTGATACCCGAGTCCAATGTTCTGCTTTAAACGTTTGTCTGCCATCGTAAAATAATGTGCAAGCTGTTCTTTATGAAGCAGTCCATAAGTATCTACCAGCGAAAAGGCATACGGTTCCAGCTCATTCACCATGTCTATCAGCTCCGCAAATTCCGCATCATTGTAGCTGGTGATGGATACCGCCTGTACAAATACCTTATATCCCTTTTCTTTCAACTCTCCGCAAAATGCGATTGCTCCCCGCATTTTGTCCTTCTTAAAAATCACCCGGATACCGTCCAAATAGCAGTCTGCGCACTCCTGTACCCTGTCAATGCCGCATGTGCCATAATCTATCATTGCCACTATCATGGACTGCCCACGGTCTAAATCACCATAAGTCTGCTTCACACTGTCCGTATCCGGCAAAATGCTCCTGTCGAAATCATACAGCCGTCTTTCATCCAGAAATCCCACTTCAATAATATCCACCTTAGCACTAACCAGTCGCTCATAAATCGTTACAATATTATCATGTCCAAATTTCCAATCATTCAGGTATCCGCCATCTCTCAGTGTACAATCCAACAGTCTGATTTCGCCCATATCTTTTCCACCCCTGCTTCACTGTTCGTGCTTTTATCGTGGATTCTCTCCATGCACTATCTGCCATGTTCCATTCTGCATTCGGTAAGCCAATTCATCAAAGTGCAGTCCTGCATCCAATATTTCACTGACTACCTCATCGCTTTTACTTCCGCATATAGTTTCCTCGACCACAATATAGTCGTAATGCGTTCTGTCCGTTTGTGCAATTATGTCCTTCACGCTGCTTATCGTAAATGCCTTATCCGAAATGCCCTTCAAATCACTCAAAAAGCGTTCCTCCTGTGTGGCATTATAAAGCAAAACATTTTGGGAGCCCTCTTCCTTCAGCATCTCCTTCACTTTTAAGGAATTACTGCCTATGCCGCAGTTGATTCCCAATATGCACGCATGATCCTTCTTCGGAATCCTCCATGTATGAAACAAATCATAATCATAGCAGAATCCGGTTCCCCAAGGGTCGATACCGTACTGCCGGAAGAATTCTTTTCTGCCATCCAGATAAAACTGCTGCTGTTTTGCATTTTCCCCCAGTTCGTCTCTCAGCGTAACCGAACCGAAGTGATGGCAGTATGCGTCCTTCTGGAGAATACACTTATAATTGTGTCTTCTCATCCAAAGGGAAATTTTATCATCCGGAAAGGACATCGCATGTGTGTTGCAAAATTTATCCTCATACATATCCAATGACAGACGCACAAAAAGCTCTGTCCTCATA
This sequence comes from uncultured Acetatifactor sp., assembly GCA_934426825.1. Taxonomy (GTDB): domain Bacteria; phylum Bacillota; class Clostridia; order Lachnospirales; family Lachnospiraceae; genus Acetatifactor. The sequence continues at coordinate 45,218 of CAKRYI010000006.1, forward strand.
ATCTGTACCGGATTACACAGTCTGACCCTTTGCTCATGGCGTTTCTCGTCATATACGTTATTTTTCTCTGTAAAGGTTCTGAACTGTTCCCATGTTCCATATTCCGCCGGTATCACCTGAAGGTTGCTGACCGCAGGCGTGGTGGGAACGATGTATCCATACTCCGGGTGTTCCTTCGCGCAACGGTAAAGATTTTCCATGGCATTTGTTCCCAGAATAATATCATTGCTTACATTCAGGAAAAATTTCCCTCTGGAAACCGCCTTAAGTGTCATGCAGGGTGTGATACCGTTACATGCAACATTTATCACTTTAACATTTTCCATGCCCTCAAAGCAGGATTTCGTTTCATCTGTCGAACCATGATTATATAGAATGACCTCTGTGGTAATATCCTTGGGCAGACCCGATAAAATGCTTTGGACACACTGCATGGTATAATCCAAGTGATTGTATCCCGTTACCATGACAGACAAATCCACCGGATATTCCTGTTCCTCCTCCTGCATCCGGGATAATGCAAAGGTATCCGTCCTTCTCAGATACTCTTGAAACTCTTCTTCCTTTGCCGGACAATCCTTCACAATTCCCCAGTAAAAGAACTGCATCGCTGCTGCCTCAACCATTGCCGCCAGCTCATATTCCAGCTTCCATTCTACCTTTTCCGGATTTGTTACGGCAAACATCTTAATATCCTTTAAGGACTCCATTGCACAGATACACGCATCCGCCAGACGAATCCTGCTTCCCGTGGGCACCTCCTGTGCCGCAATCTCCTTTACCGCAGTCAGTCCGTCCCACAAATCCATACTCAGACTGTTAAATTCCTGTATATTGCCCGCCACATACTGTAGCTGCATCTGTTTCACAGCTTCCTGCATCGTCTGCAGTATTTCAAGAAGATTGTATGCCAACTCCTGATTCATGTTTTTCTCCCTTGTAAATCCCTATTTTTCCCATTCTGGGGAAAATTTTTCGCCTATCTGAATAAATGACTCTTTCCTGTTCCAGTTGCAGTGGGATGACTGATAGCATCTGCGGCACGGACTGTCCATCTTCTCCTGATGATTAACCGCCGCACGGTACCCCTGATAGGGACTGCTGTTCCAGCTTTCCATAAAATCTTTGTCCTTATCATATGCAAAGAACTGCACCGGAGTGGACATACACGGTCTCACATAGCCGTCCGATCCTAAGAAAAAATCCCGCCATGCTACATAACAATCTTTATGGAATTTATCACCGGCTTCATCCTCTCCCACATAATGCGGCAATTTCAGCACAATGCCCAGCTCTTCCCCGACTCTTATCGCTTCACCAAACACCTCGCGCACCAAATCCTCCTGCCCCCAAAGGGACTCTTCCCGCAATGCTTCATTGAACACGGTCAGATAGACAACCTTCACTTCTTCAATTCCAATATCCGCAGCCAGACGAACCAAATCCGGCAGCTCCCTGATATTGGATTTCATTGCGCAAAACACAAAATTAATCCATGGATATTGCAAGCCTCTCTCCTTTTTGATTCTGACAATATCCTTCAAATCCGTTACAATTTGATTGATTTTGGAACCGCGGCGTATGCGGCTGTTCGTCTCATCGGTAGCGCCGTCCAGACTCACCGCAAACACATCCACATTGTAATCAAAAATAGCCTGTTTTATCTTCCCTAAATTCATTCCGTTGGTACAAAAATATTTGCGTGCACTATGCTGATTGATAATTTTTAACATTTCAATAAAATGCGGGTGAACCGTAGGTTCTCCCCATCCCATCAGCGTAACTTCCTCCACCGTGTCCATCAACGGTTCCAGACTCCGAAACACGTCCATATCAAACATGGTGGGCTTAAAATCCGCTGCATTTCGTCCGCACATGACGCAATTCAAATTGCAGGCATTGGTCAGTTCCAGCACAATTCTTCTGGGATAAGATTGCAGAATGGTTTTCCCTTGTTCCAATTCCTGCATGTTCAGTTTTGAATTTTCGTTCTGCTTTGCAGACAACTCTCTTCCGCTAAATAAAGTTTTCGTCTTTGCTCTTACTATCATTTTTGCTATCCTTATCAGCCTTTTTCGTCTATCTTCTGCAATAATGCTTTGATTTCCTCATCCCCCGGCACATGCTGCTGTGTCTGCTGTAAAATCAGTTTTGCCGCCTCATATTCACCGCGCTCCATCCGAAGTTTTGCAACGGACTTTAAAGATTCTGCCATTTTAAGAAGTTCATCCTGTGCTTCCTCGGCTTCTTTTGTCCGTTTCTTTAATTCGTCCCGGAACATTTCAGCATAAGCAGCCATGGCGCCGTCTAAGTCAGGACAGATACCAAGACATTTGCGAACACTCTCCAGTGCATTTCTGTCCTCGCCTTTCTCCTGATACTGAGACAGCTTTTTCAGTTCCAGCGCCAGTTGTACCTCATCCGGCAATACCTCCGGCAGCTCCTCAAACACATTCTCTTTATAGTAGGGTTTGAAAAATGCCAGTACTTTGTCCGCATACGTTTGAAGTAATTGTTTCAATGTATCATAGGATAACAACGCCCGCGCGTAATTTCTCAAATATCCCTCCAGACATTTGATGGCAAGAATATCATACCGGATGTCCTCCTGTTTTCTCCACTTTGCCATTCGGGCATCCCATTCCTGTATCTGCTCCGGTGCCGCCTCCGCGCACCATTCATTCAATGCCTGTCTCCATACCCGGAAATTTATCTGTAACAAAAGTGGTTCCAAATCTATGTCCAAATGTTCCGCCACCTGAAAAACTTCTGCGCGGATGTAGATAATCTCCTTCGGATACCTGTCAAACAGTTGTCCAAACAGAGCTGAAATCTCCGCTTTTCTCTGCTCCTCAGACTTTATATCCGTTCTTTCCTCCTCCCAGAGGATTTTTGTATATGTGATATAGCGATGCTCATAATCTAATTCAGCTACCAGACGACGCAGCTTGGAAATTTTTTCGTTTTCCATCTGCTGCTTGTATTCCATTTCCGTCTCCAAAAAGACAACATACATTTCCTTCATGCCGTCTTTTCTTTCAACCAAAGTCTGTAATAGTTTCACCCAAAGAGGGTGATATTCCACGCTGCAGCAGGCATCTACTATTTTCTTTTCTTCTTCATTTTGGTGAAGCATTTTATTGTCTGTCCAATCAATCATATAAAATGCTTCCTCTGCCAAGTCGTACTGTTCCATACGGATTGCAGATTCTACGCCCATCAGTAAGGAAGGGAAAAAATATCTGTTTTGAAATACTCCGGAGGTAATCAGCACAGTATCTGTTGCGATTACATCCACACTGTCTTTCATTTTTTTTGCAGAAGCAACATACTTTTCTAAATAATGAGCGCACTTTTCGTATTCTTTTGTCTTACTATACAAACGAACTCCCGCATAGTAGAAAAACGCTCTTGTTGCTTTCGGCATATAAGATTCTGTCAATGCTGTTTTAAGCCATTCTTCTTCATCCCTGTACTTTTGCATAGCCTCCAAGGCAATCAGCAAAAATCCATAGACTGCCCCCATCTGAATTCCGTCATCAATGGTGATTTTGCATTTTTTCATCCGTTCCAAGCTGTTTTTGCAAACATCTACAGCTTTCTCAAACTCATTTATTGCAAAATATTCCTGCGCAAGCTGCGCCGCCCACCGCGGTTGTTTCGGTTCTTCCTGCACCAGTTCCAGCAACGGTCTGATATTTCTCTCTGCATGCTTTCTCTTTGCATTCTCATCACTGTAAGCATAACCGTAATGATGTACAAAATCCGAGAAATTCTTTGTAGGGTATCGGAAGGGCCATAAGTACTCATGGATTCTTCCTGTAAAAAGTGTATTTTCCTCCATTTCCACCATTCGTGTAACAGCTACATCCTCGTAGATTTTTCCATTGCGGTGAAAATAATTCCGTACCTGATAGGTAGCACTGTGATATTGTGTGTACTCTCCGCTTTGGAAAAAGTGAATAATCTCCTGCGGATTGTCAAACCATTCATCATCATCCAAATACAAAAACCATTTTCCGGTTGCCTCTTTCAGCCCTACGTTTCTTGCCTTGGCAAAATCATTGCACCATGTAAAATTCAGAATTTTATCTGCGTATTGTTCCGCCATGGCACGCTGTGTGGCATTGCATCCGGTATCCACCAATATGATTTCACAGGGAATTACCTCTTTAAAATATTGGAGTGATTCCAAACTCTTTTGCATATCTTCTTTGCCGGAAATTAACATGGAAATGGATAAGAGAATAGATGTGTCTTTCATAATACGGAATCCTTTCTGTACTTGAAAATATTTTGAAAAAAGGGCCCGGCTACGAAGCCGAGCCCCTTAGTAGTTATGTTACTACCCGGTAGCTGTTCCTTACTGGAGTAAGGACAGTACGCCCTGGTTAGACTGATTAGCCTGAGCCAACATAGCCTGTCCTGCCTGAGACAGGATATTGTTGTTGGAGTACTTAACCATCTCAGTAGCCATATCGGTATCACGAATCTGGCTCTCTGCAGATGTGGTGTTCTCTACAACGTTATCCAGGTTGTTGATGGTGTGCTCAAGTCTGTTCTGGATTGCACCAAGGTCAGATCTCTGTGCAGATACCTTTGTGATAGCTGCTTTAATCTTCTCGATAGCATCCAGTGCATTGCTGTCATTGGTTCCATCCATCTTCAGACCGTTGATTCCAAGGCCCTTAGCATTCATGGACTCAATGCTCATACTAATCTGGTTGTTGCTGGTTGCATCAGCACCTACATGCAAGCCAACGCTCAGTGCGCCAACCTTATCACGTACAGCTGCAACTTCAGCGCTGCTCAGAGTGGTCTCATTTCCTACTGCATCGTAAACCTTTGCAGCATCTGCGCGTGCATATGTATTACCTGTAGTTGATGCTTTACCTGTGTAAGTAGTATTGAAGTAGTTATCCAAGTCGTTTGCGGAAATCTTGTTTCCATCTCTGTCATAGTAAGCTGCGGAAGCACCCTGAGCTGCTGCTGCAGTAACCTTGGTTGCATTGAGGGTAATGGTATTGGTATAATCCGTGTTAGCTGTTGCTTTCTGTCCGTAACCGGTAACAGTCAATGTACCAAGTTTAACACCGTCAGAGTTGTAAACTTCGAATACGCCGGAAGTAGCAGTGCTTGTAGTAACCTTGAACTTCTCTGCTGCTTCGCCGTTCAGGCTCAGAGAGTAGGTCGTAGCTTTTGCTGTCTTCGTTGTTGTATCGTACTCGCTGGAAGCAGTGATTCTTACACCCTGATCTCTCAGTGCTTTTAAGAACTCATTGATGCTGCCTACATTCTCTTTATTTGCTGTTTCAGAAGTAAAGGACTTAATTTCAATACCGGTAACAGTATCTTTGGAGAAATCAACAGATGCAGCTTTTGCAGCCTGAACAGTTCCGTAAGAATAGCTGGTTCCCTTAGGAGCATCCTTGTCACCCTTCAACAGATAGGTCTCGTTGAATTTGGTTGTCTCTGCAACACGGTCGATTTCTGTAGTCAGCTGATCAATCTCAGACTGGATAGCGGTACGGTCAGACTCGGAGTTTGTTCCGTTAGCTGCCTTAACTGCCAGTTCGTTCATTCTCTGAAGCATATCGTGTACTTCGGTCAGTGCACCTTCAGCGGTCTGCACTGCGGAAATACCATCCTGAGCATTTGAAGAAGCCTGTGTCAGACCTCTGATCTGCTTTCTCATCTTCTCGGAAATTGCCAGACCTGCTGCATCATCTGCTGCACGGTTAATCTTGTAACCGGAGGACAGCTTCTCAGTAGATTTAGCCTGTGTTGCGGTGTTGATTCCCAACATTCTGTTGGAGTTCATAGCTGTTAAGTTGTGTTGTACTACCATAATATATTCCTCCTTGAATATGATGTCGCGTCCCTGCGACGAAATGTTTTTGTTACCGTTTCACTAACTCGCACCTGTCAGCTTCCCGGTAAGTGGTGTAACGACAACCCCTCGCAACTGTGCGTATTGTTCGAGGTCATCAGCAAGCATGAGCTTCGTATTTATCAAAAGTTCATTTGCTTTACTTGTTAAGTATATCGGAGTATTTTTGAATTACTTTATACCTTTTTGCATTTTTATTTTATTTTTTACTGTCCAAATACTGCGGAGCCACCGAATTGAGTTTGTTGACATTTCTGTAGTAGTCGTACGCTGCCTTGGAGTTCCGGCGGGACTGCCCGATATTGCTGCGTTCCCTCCGGAAATATTCCTCCACCATCTTCTTGTTCCGTGCCTCCTGCGCCTGAATCGTCATGCTGTCCTCAGTCACGCGGGTAATCAGTTCCTGCAGGTGTTTAATCTGAGCACCATACTTCTGCCGGTTCTCTTTTAATTCGCCGGCGATTTTTTGGTACAATGTCTCAAAGCCCTTGTCCAGCGTCGTGAGCCGTTCAATCAGCTTACTCTTTTCATCCGCACATTTGTCAAACTTCTCCAAATCCGCCTGTTCAGACTGCAGCGCTTCACTCTGGAGAGAATTATATTCCCGGATTTTTGCCGTAATTTCAAGTTTTTCTTTGAGACTGTCCTCCAGAATGCTCAGATAATTCTCCGTCATCTTTTCTCCGCCTTTACTGTTTGTTCTGTTTCATGACTTCTTTCCATGTGTCACGCATGGCATGAAGGTGTTCGCTCACTTCCTCTAAAATCGCCTTATCCTTTTTGATATTCGCCTCGGTCAGCCTCTGGCTGAGATAGGAATACACTCTCTCAAAATCCTTTGCCACCTCATACTTCATGTCCAGTGTCTGGCGGAAATAGTCGATAATACGCTCTGTCTTGATAATATTGTTGTGAGCCTTCTCAATGTCCTTCTTTTCTACCGCCAGAATGGCAATGTTACAGAATTTGATTGCCCCGTCGTAGAGCATCAGCGTCAGTTCTGCCGGTGAAGCCGTCAGAACCTTGCTGTTATTATACTGCGCATATGCACTGGGTATTGCCATGATTGCATCCTGCCTTTCTAAATTCGTAATCCTTTACTGTGAGCCGCCCAGCAGACTGGTTACAGCGCTTGCATTCTGCTGCATCTTCGCCATAGCCGTCTCCATTTCCGAGAACTTGGAATACCACTTGTCCTCGTAATCGGAAAGTTTTTCTTCCAACTTCTTAATTTTCGTCTTGTAATCGTCGTAGTCACTCTTCATCTTCTTGTCATCATAGAAGTTTCCGTAGGAGCGATAACCCTCCACAGCCTGTGACTGTTCGTTCATCTTCTCGTACAGTTTCTGTGAAAGTTTAGAGAAGAAGGAGATAACCGTATCCGGGTCACTGGCAATCATGCTTTTCAGCTTGTCCGTCTTGGATGCAACGTCCTCATCATCCGCATTGCCGTCAATGTGGTAAGCGCTCTTCTCATTTTCAGCCGCTGTAAAATAGCTCAGCGTTCCAATACCGAAATTGGAAAGATACATGGTCTCTCCGTTGATTTCGATACCTTCCAGCATCTTCTTTTTCATCTCGGAGGCAACCTTGTTGATACTGTCGTCACGGCGGAGCAGGGAATCTTTGATTTTCTGCTCATATTTCTCTATCTCAGTGTCAGACATTTCCTTCTTCTCGTCATCAGACAGTGGTTCATAGTCTTTTGCGGAATCCGCATTGTAGAGCTTGTCCATCTGAATCATGACTTCGTTGTATGCCTTGAAAAAGTCCTTAATCATGTCATAGATACCGTCGGTATCCTGCATGGTGGTAACGGTAACGCTCTCGCCTGCCGCTGTCTCTTTCAGAGCCGTGAAAGTCAGTCCGTTAATCTCAAATACGTTGTCATTGCTCTCAAACTTGGCATTGTTCAGCATGATAACGGCATTCTGACCTTTTATGAAAGTAGCTCCGTCCTCCTCGGAATCGGTAATGTTCAGACCGAGTGCATTCAGAGTGTCCTCGTCACCGCTTATGGTAAAGTTGTTGTCCGCGCCGGATTCCTTTGCACTGATAAAGAATCTCTGCTGCTTTGCATCAAAGCTGGCATTCAGACCTGCATCCTTTAACTTTGTCAGAATATCGGAAATGGATGTGGAGGAGGTCAGTTCAATATCCACGGAACTGCCGTCTGCCTTGGACAACGTCAGATTCTTGGAAATCTCCTTGCCGTCCGCATCCTTTTCAAAGGTCATCAAATCATCCATGGTAAGCAGTGCATTCATGGACGCAGTGCTGGAGCCCTCGCGCTTTTCGATTTTGCCGCCGGTAAGATATGCCGTCTTGGCAAGCTGTTTTACCTCCAGATTCTGCACACCGTTCACTGCGCCGTCGCCGGTGATTACGCTGACTGCGCTGCTGTCGGAAACTTTGGTCGTTTTCTTGGTGTAAGAACCGGTAAAACGTAAGTTATCCAGATACTTTGTTTTCAGGTTCTTTAATTTGCTGTTTAAGTCTTTCCAGATTTCCTGTTTCCATTCCAGTTTGGTCTGGTCATTCTTAGCATCAGTAACTTTGGTGCTTTTCGCTTCTACCAGCTGCTGTATAATTGATTCTGTGTCCATACCAGACATCAAACCACTTAATCGCATTGCCATAATAGTATCCTCCTGTTAGCGTCTCTCGTCCACCATGATACCCGCCATCTCCCAAACCTTGGCAATCATATCCAAAGTTTTCTCCGGCGGAAGCTCCTTGATAACTTCCTTGGTGTTCTTATCCACAATTTTAATGGTAATTCTGTTGGTTCCCTCATGAATTCCGAAAATTGCCTCGGAATGGGAAATCATATTTTTGTTAAGCTGCTCAACTGCTTTCTTAATCTGTTCGTTGGACGCCCGCTGTTCTCCGCTCTGCTCTGCAGCCGCTCCGAACTGCTGTCCCTTTCCCTGTGCGCTTTCCACCACGCTTGTCATGGCATCCGGCATTTCTGCGGGCGCAACGTTAGCATTGGTATACTCCGCCGCGTTCTCCGTGGTCTGCACCGGCTTCTGGTTCACCGTCCCCTGAGCCTGCACGCTCATTACACTTCCTAATGGTTCTATTCCCATATCTGTCACCTCCGTGTGAAAACTGATGCTTCCGCATCACATCCTACCTTGTCTAAACACTGTATCGGCTTTCTGTCCTTAAAAATTAAGAGGGAAGTGCAAAAAAATGCGCTTCCCTGCTCATTAACCCAATAAGTTTTTCAAGGCATCCATGCCCTCCGCACTGACTGCCTCTTTATTTGCCTCCTGAATCTGGAGATATACCTCTTTGCGGTAAATGGGTACCTCCTTCGGGGCAGCGATTCCGATTTTCACCTGATCACCTTTGACCTCCAAAATCGTCACTTCCACGTTGTTATTGATAATAATGGCTTCGCCTTTTTTTCTCGATAATGCCAGCACCCTACTCACCTTCCTTTCGTGCCTTCAGGATGTCGTAAACAGGGAATTTTACGGGATAGGCTCCGCCGTCAATAATCACCTGACACGCCTTATGCTCTTCCACATTGATTACCAAAGGTCCTTGCAGATTCACGGTCATCTTCGTCAAATCCGAAGGAACCGTCACCGTCACAAGTACCAGAATATTATCTACGGTAAGGTTTCCCGCGCTGACCAAAAGCTCGTCGTCCACCTCCGGGTTATAGTCCGGTTTCACCAAGAGCGGGTCCATGACCGGCATGGCAAACGCAGGCTCCTCAAGGGACTGCAGGAAACGGATTCCTGCGCCGGTTCCTCTCTCCTCATCATGGAGCAGTGTGAACCGTCTAAGTTCCGGGAATCCTATGATACCGTTCTCAAATGTAATGATTTTGTCATCTGCAACTTCAATTTCTCCGAAAATCTTCGTGTTAATCTTCATAGCACTCCTATCTGCGCTTTAGCGCCGTATCTTATTAGAGATAATTTAACAGTGTCGTCTGAACCACCTTGCTCGTTGCCATCAGTGCCGCATTATAAGTGAGCTCTGCACTCTTAAGCTGTATTGCCACTTCCGTAATGTCCGCATCCTCATTTTCACTCTTAAGCGTCTCAAAAGTAGTCTTCTGATTCTGCATACGGTTCTTTACCAGAGAAAGTTTGCTGCTTCTCGTACCGCAGTTGGTAATGCTTAAGTTGGTGGCATCCAAATGATTCTGGAACGCAGTAATTCCTGCCTCGTAGAGCTTCTGGCTCTTATCCTTTGCCAGTGAATAGGCTTTTTCCGCAGCCGTAAGCTGTGTCTGGAGTTTCTCCGCTTCCGCTCCGGTCGCTGTCTTCAGTGCCTTTTCAATCTTTGTCTTGATATTCTCAATATCAATCACATTCTGCATGGAGTTCACCAAATCGTCCACTTCTCTGCCGATACTGTGTTGGAAGCACTCGTCCGCCGTGGAGTTCACCTGTATGGTCTGGTTGAATCCCACATCATATTCGATAACCTGCCTCTCCGGATTATCTCCCAAATAGGACTCGTTGTATTTGATTCCGTCCGATTCGCAGTAAAAATAGTGTTCCGGGCGAAGGTCTCCCTTTTTCCAGCTTTCCTTCTGATAGGTAATGCTGATTTTGCTCTCATCCGCAGCCGTAGCCACATCATCTTTTACAGACGAAAGCGTATCATAGCGGTTGCTTCCCATCAAAAGCTCTCCGGTCTCCGGCACATAAATCAGAGCATCCTTGTCATTTGCCGCCATGGTATACGGATCCTCATAGGAATGTTTTACCGTAATGGCATTGCTTCCATCCGCCGAAGGCCATGTAACCGTCTCATATACCGGATTGCCATTGGCGTCCGTCTCGTAAAGGGTGTTGCCGTTCGCGTCCGTCTGCACATTTCCGGTTGCATCCAGCAGAGGTTTTTTCTGTTTAAAACTGATGGAGGGAGCTGCGTCCGCACCGCTGTAGCAGTCACCGTAAGCCAGACGAATCCGGTAACAGTCCACGGAGGAAATTGCATTTTCATCCAGTGTATTCATACCTGCACCGTTATAATTGCTGGTGTTCCAATCCAACAGCTTGCCGGTGTTTACCTTTGTCACCTGGTCGAGTGCCGTGCTGTCAAGCTGCTCCGTGATATTGTATTTTTTTGTCTCCTCTTCCTCAAAAGCCAAGGAGGTGTCGGTACGATAGCCGGTAAACACATACCTTCCCGCATAATCCGCATCACCGGTACTGTAAACCTCGTCCCGCAGTGCCTTTAACTGCTCCAAAATAATCTGTCTGTCGGAGTTTTTCAAATCGCCGTTGGCACCTTTGGTACACTGTTCAATCATATTGGTGACCACCTTGGACAGATTGTTTAACGCTCCCTCGGTTACATTCAACCAGCTCTCCGCATCCGGTATGTTTTTGCTGTAATACTGTGTCACCTCGGTCACGCTGCTGCGAAGGCGGAGTGCACGGATTGCAACTACCGGGTCGTCCGAAGGACGGTTAATTTTCTTCTGGGTAGACATCTGTGTACTCAGTTTGTCCTGATAGATTTTGTTAGTATTGATATTTGTCAGGTTGTTTCTCTGAATAATTTTATTCGTAATTCTCATAGCTTATACTCCCGTCTCCAATATCAGTCTGTCGTAAACTTCTGTCAATGTCTGTATCATCTGGGACGCCAAATTGTAACCGTGCTGATACTTCACCAGGCTGATTGCCTCTTCTTCCTCATCCACACCGGAGATTGCCAGTCTTTGCTTGTCAATGCTGTCCGATATATCGGAAAAACTCTTCTGGAATGTATTCGCTCTGGAGGTATTCAGTGCCACGTCCGACAAAATACACTGCAAAAACTCGGATGCGGACGCTCCACGGAAACTCATCTTGTCCTTATCGTTTACCATGACCTTTAATGCCTGCAGCAAATCGTCCTGCTCCACTCCGTCGCCCTGTTTGAACTTGTTTGCCACCAAATCCGGGTCTAATTCCATCGCAGACAGAATCGCAAAATTCTTTGCCGTCATGCGGTAGTAGCTGTCATCGCCTGTTTTAACCGTAATCGTGTCTCCGGGGTTGCCTATCAAATCGTATCGGGATGAGGACGGGAACTTGTACTGCTCATTGTCCGTCGTCTTGTCCGAGGTAAACATCATGGTTCCCGGATTGTTGTTGGAATCATAACCGCTGGTGAGAATGTCGTTGTATTTCTGGGAAAATGTTCTCAGCCATTCATTCATCTGGTTCATATAATAAGGAACTCCCTGATAGGAAATGGAAGAACCGATTTCTGCCGTCTTGCCCACTCTGTCGTTGGTTATTCTGGAATGATTTTTCTCGCTGTCCGACAGAACAAAAGTATAAGTATAGGTCGGGTTGCCGCCCGCGTCATAGGTGCAGGTATATTCCCATGAATCATAGTAAAATTCCTGATTGCCCAGATTGATAATTCCGCCTTGGTCGGACAGGTTACATTTATTCAAATCCTGCAAGTAACTTCTGTCTGCACGAACCGTAACGGTGTCATTTGCTCCGTGGTTGGTGGAGCCGGTCGCAATGATTTCTCCGGTAAAGTTCTCTCCGTTATTACCGTCTCTCATCTGCACCAGTCCCTGCAAAGCGCCGCCCATCGCCACGTTGTACAGGTTAAACTGCTGTCCGTCCTCCCAGTAAATATCGTACAGTCCGTCAATATCCGTCTGGTTGACTTTCTCGTAGGACTTTCTTGCAGCGCACTCCAAACTTCTGTACTCGTTGGTATCCACCAGCACCTGACCGCCCGCAATCTTTACCAAGAATCTGTTTGCTCCGGTCTCTCTCTCCGGATTGTTACTGTCCGTTACGGGAATCTCCTTCACGTCAATATCCACAATCTGGGAAAGCTGGTCCAATATCAGTGCACGTCTGTCTCTGAGTTCGTTGGCTTTCACGCCGCTTAATTCAATGGTGTTAATCTGTTTATTCAAAGTGGCGATTTCTCCGGCAAGGGAATTAATCTCGTCCACCTTCAATTTGATTTCCTGATTGACGTCCTTCTGCAGTTTCTCCATGTTGCCTGCAAGTCCGTTAAAATATTTTGCCAGCGCGCCCGCATAACCGACGAACTGGGATTTTGCCGTTGTGCTGGAGGGGTCTTTTAACAGTTCTTCCATACCTGTCACCATAAACTGGTCGAACACGGTCTTAAATCCGGCATTTTTGCCGTTATCGTCAAAGTAGGTTTCCACCTGCGTCATGTAATACTGCTTCATGCTGTACTCGCCCACTTTAGCGTTGTTGTTCCAAAATCTGGTGTCGTAAAACTCATCCCGGACACGTTCAATGGATAAGGTCTCCACTCCGGCGCCGGCGCAGCCGTAGGTCTGGAACACGCGCAGGGCGTTTGCCGCCTGCTGATTTACCTTCTGTCTGCTGTAACCTTCCGTATTGACATTGGCAATGTTATTACTGGTCGTATTCATGGCGGCATTGCTTGCCAGCAGTCCCGTATATGCGGTATTTAATCCAAAAAACTGTGAAGGCATCTTTTACTCCTCCTATACTCCCAATGTAGTGATAATGTGCTGCAGCATTTCGCTGATCACATTGATATATCGGCTGGATGCGTTGTACGCATTCTGAAATTTAATCATATTGGACAATTCCTCGTCGGAGGATACTCCAACGACCTGATCTCTTGCGCCCAGTGTGGACTCCACTGTATTTTCCTGATTCTGGTAAATACTGCGGTACACGGAACCGGAATTTGCCACCTGTGCCACCAAGTCCGAATAGTAATCCACGAAGGTGGTTTTCTTAAGGACATTGGGATTCAGCGTGTATACCTCCTCGGTAAACGCATTTTTCAGTGCGGTTGCCGTCGCATTGTCCACGGAGCCGTCCGCCAACATAAAGGACAGCTTGGACGGGTTCTGCATCAGTCCCTTATCAATCTGAATGGTCTTGAGGGAATAGAGGCTGTCCGGCTTGCTTGCGTCCTCCTCTGCATACACCCAGTATTCCTTGCCGTCGGCACCGGTCACCTTCTCGTAACCGTCCGTGGTTATTTTGGTAAACATCTGAATGGGGGTTCCGTCCTCATTTCTCATGTAACCGTCCGGCTTGGACTCGCAATATTTTACATTCGTAAGTACGGTTCCGTCTGCCAGTGTCAAATCTCCCGATTGTACTCCTGCCGCTTCCGCCAGAATACCGTTAATCTTAGTCACCACATTGTGAATCAGCTGGTCAAACTCACCCTGAATATTCATCATAACAGACTGGCACACATCATCGTATTTGTCCGTTGAAATGTCGGTATAATCGGCGCGGTGGTCACCTCTCGCCAAAAGCATTGCTTTCAATCCGCCAATATCCGTTCCCAAATCCGCGGATATTTCTCTGGACAAATCAAACACCTCTGCGCCGTCAATGTTGTAGGTTCTGGTTCCGTCCGCCAGATAGCTGTAGGACGCATCCTGCGGCCAGAACGGTGTGTAAAATCCGGTGGTTTCATCCACCTTCATATCTATTTTGTAGCACATTCCGCCTTTTACGAAATCAACGCCCTCGATTTTGACGGAAACGCTGCCGTATCTGTCCTCCTCAAAAGACATGTTCGTCAGCTGTGCAAGTTCATCCAACATCTGGTTTCTCGCATCTCTTAAGTCGTTGGCGTGCTCAATCCCGCCGCTCTCAATGGCTCTGATTCTGTCGTTCAATTCCAGAATCGCTTCTCCGTAGTCATTGATTTTATCGACCTGCTTCTTAATCTGTGTATTTAAATTGTCCTGATAGGAGGAAAGACCGGAATAAACCGCGGTTGCTCTCTCCACAAATTCGGACGCTTTCTGTACCAAAAGTCCCTGTGTCACGGAACTGCTGGGGTCCTTTGCAAGCTCCTGCACAGCCGTCCACAAATCCTCAATCGTCGTCTGGAACGCCTCACCCTGCAATTCACCGAGCTGGCTTTCCACTTCCTCCATCGTTTCCGTGGATACCTGATAAAACATACTGCGCCCGGATTCTCTGCGGTATGTCTTGTCAAGGAAATAATCTCTTATCTGTTTTGCTCTGGAATAATTGACACCCAGACCTGTCTGCTTGTTTGCAACGGCATTCGGTGTTCTGGCTAACATGATGTAGCTTCTGCTGGACTGCTGTACCTGTTGTCTGGTATAGCCCTGCGTATCTACATTAGAAAGATTATGCGCTGTCGTGTTCAGCGCATTTTGACTTGTCTGTAATCCGGATGCTCCTATATATAAACTACCCATTAATGGCATGATATTTCACCTCTACATTTCACAAGGAGGAACCGCCGTTACTGCCTTGTATCAAACCCTTGGCTTACAACTCCCATGGTATCGCCTGAGTTGTATGCGCCCCGGTTGTAATTTGCAGTTTCCGGTGCTGTCCGCATGGACTGGTACATATTCATCTCAAATTCTACCATTTCCAGTGCGTTATTCAGCAGTTCCTTATTCTGTTCATTGGTTCTCTGCAATTCTCTCACTGCAGCCTGCAATCTGTCATGGGCGTCCGCCAAAGCTCCCTGCTCCTTCGGTCTGCCCTCCAGCATCTGAATCAGATTGGCAAGTTTCAATGCTGTGACATCCTTGTTCAACACATTGGCAATATCCGCAGTAATCTCTTCCCTCTGCTTGTCAAAATGGGTGATTCTGCTTACCGCTCTCTGTTCCTCATCCGTGATTTCCTGTAATTTTTCTAAATCGCCGCTCACAATAATCGGCGTCTTTTGCCGAGATAATTCAAGCAGTCCCTCATATTCATTACTCTCTTTATCCAGTACGTCTATAAGGTTTTCCATTAAACTGGCCACTTGAATTACCTCATTTCCTCATATTTCTTTAATAACTTCTCAGCAAAGCTCTCATTGCTCACCTCATAAGTGCCGCTCTGAATCTTTGCCTTGATGGGAGCCGTCAGCTCTTCTCTGATGTCGGGGCTTTCCGCCACCGCTGCCTTAGCCGCCTGTATATCCTTGCCAAAGCTGCTAATCTGCACTTTGTCGGATTTGGCTGCACCGCCTGCCTTCTGGCTCTTGCTCACCTTCTGAGACTGATATATCTGCTGTACCTGTGTATAAGCCTCTATACGCATATCGGACTCCTCCTTTCCCGCTAAGCATTTCAATATGTTTATCGGCTGCTTTCGGGAATACTTTAGTCACTCTGCGCTATTTTCTCAAAAAGGAAAACAATCCTTTCTTTTCATAAGGCTTTCTCGCAATCTCTCCCGGCTCATATCCTGCCTTTTCAATGGCTGTCTTTACGGAATCGTCCGTGATTTCCGCGTCCGTGATAATCACGGTTTCACCTTTTGTGTGGGAGGAAGTTACCTTTTTTACAGGAAGGGACGCACGGACGGTGTCATTCACATGAGCCTCACACATACCACACTGCATACCGCCTACTTTTATAACAATCTCTGTCATCTTTCTACACTCTCCTTTATTTTTGATATATTCTGATAAAACACTTTTTTGACGCTTTATGGAACGAAGAAACGCCAGTTCCGGCAACTGCCGGCGCTGGCATTTCTTCATTTGGTTACTTTACAATTCCTCTTTTTTCTTGTTTCTGATTACAGCCAGCACCGCAAGTCCTGCGACAGACATTACCGTGAGGAGATACCAACACTCGTTTCTTCACAAACCGGAAACCTCCTCCTTTGAATATCTGTATTTTCACAGTGTAAAAATCCTACAATATGAAAAATTCACACTATGCACCTTGTAAATCTATCTGCATTTTGCTATATTGATAATACACCATCCCGCAGGGAGCAAGTCAAGTATTTTCGATAAAAATGAGGAATTTTCAAAAAGGAAGTCAGCAGCCATGTCATCTATAAAGAAACGCATTTTCGAAATTATTCAGATCGGAAACCGAAAAGATTTTATCAGCAGCGCCTTTGACCTTTTCATTGTCGTTGTCATTGTGCTGAATCTGTTTGCAACCCTGTTTCAGACCTTTGACGAATCAGCGCCCTATGCCGCTGCCCTGAACTGGATTGAACTGATTACCATCATTATTTTTACCATCGAATATCTGCTGCGCATTTGGACGGCAGACCTCCTTTACCCGGAAAAACCTTACTGGAAGGCGGCTCTTACCTTTGTTTTTTCTCTGTATGGGTTAATCGACCTCTTCACGTTCTTTCCCTACTATCTGCCGGTCGTATTCCCCATGGGCGCGGTGGCTTTCCGCATGTTCCGCGTGATACGCATTTTCCGCCTGTTTCAGATTAATGCGCAGTATGACGCCTTCAATGTCATCATGAATGTCCTGAATGACAAAAAAAATCAGTTAATCTCCTCCATCTGTCTGATTCTGATTTTCATGGTGGCCGCCTCCCTCTGCATGTACAGTCTGGAGCATGAGGCACAGCCGGAGCAGTTTGCCAACGCCTTTTCCGGCATCTGGTGGTCGGTGTCCACACTGCTGACGGTGGGCTACGGCGATATTTACCCGATTACGACACTCGGAAAGCTGATGGCAATTGTCATATCCTTTTTAGGCGTGGGCATGGTCGCCATCCCCACCGGTATCATATCCGCCGGTTTCGTGGAACAGTATACCAAACTGCGCATGATGGCATTCCATTCCGAGGAACACGAACTGAAATTCGTGACCTCCACCATTCCGCAGGGGCATTCATGGTGCCACAAAAAAGTTAAGGAAGTCGCTTTCCCGCCCCAGATTATCCTTGTTATGATTATACGCGGCGGCGAGGCAATCGTGCCGAACGGAGACACCGTAATGGCGGAGAACGATACCCTTGTCATCGGTGCACGGCATTATAACGGTGATGAGTACATTAATTTAAAAGAAATTATTGTAAAGCAGGAAAACGAGTGGGTCGGAAAGCAGGTCAAGGATTTGGATATCTCACGTCAGGAGCTGATTGTGATGATTCGCCGCAAAAACCGCACCATTATCCCCAACGGTCAGACGTATATCAAGGAAGGGGACGCCGTGATTCTATATTCCAAATTAAAGGACAATGACTGATTTCAGCCATTGTCCTTTAAAACACGCTCGCTATTTATGCAGTTTTCCGCCCTTGGCGCCGGACAAAGACTGAATATTCAAAATATTCGTATCAAAGGAGAACGTCAGCGCGTCATCCTCTCTCTTTCTCTTTAAGGAAAGCTGAATCATCCGGTCGAGCAGTTCTTTATAAGGAATTCCAATGGGCTCCCAGAGATAGAAGGACAAGGAACCGGGAATGGTGTTGATTTCATTGAAATACAACTGTCCGTTTTCCTCATCAATCATAAAGTCGATTCGTGCCACACCGTTGCAGCCTAATTTCTGAAAGGATTTTACCGCAATGTTTCTCACTTCCTCCCTCTTTTCAGGGGAAAGCTCTGCCGGAATCTTTCTGGACACGCTTGCCATGCCCTTGGAGCCGCCAGACTTGGAATTGCTCAGATATTTATCCTCATAGCTCAAAATGTCCTTGGTATGCAGGGGTTCTTCACATTCCGAAGCAATGGCGTCATTCTCATCTCCCAAAACTGCACAGTTGATTTCACGTAACTTGGTGATGGCGTGCTCCACAATAATCTTTTTTGCGTAAAGGAACGCATCATCCACAGACTTCGTCAGTTCCACCCTGTCATGGGCCACACTGATGCCGACGCTGGAACCGAGATTGTAAGGCTTTACAATGGCAGGATAACCGATTTCTTTTTCCACATCTGCCACCAGTGCGTCCATATCCGCATAATTTGCCGTGGTGTAGCACCGGCAGTCCAGAACCGGAATCCCGTTCTCCTTTAACACCACCTTGCTCACATATTTGTCCATGCCCACTGCGGAGGCTGTGACGTCACATCCCACAAAGGGAATCCCGATGGTCTTTAAATATCCCTGCAGTGCACCGTCCTCCACGTTGGTTCCGTGCACAATGGGAAATGCGATGTCGATTTCAATAGGCGCTTTTTTTCCGAAACGCTTTTGGGGATAGGGAATGAGGCACACTCTGTCTCCCTCATTCACCAAAATCACTCTCCGGGATTTTGCCACCAGTCCTTCAATATCCTTATATGCCTCAATGTCTCCGACACTTTCTCCCACATACATTTCATTTTTTTTCGTGAGATAGACGGGAATAATCTCGTACTTATCGGTATCCATGCTCATAATCGCCTGAATACCGGAAATAACGGATACCTCATGCTCCACACTTTTTCCGCCAAACATCACTGCAACTCTTGTTTTCATGTTTTCACATCTCCTTTAATAATTATCGGGCAAATCATTCTCCAGAAGAATATATTTATGTCCGGGTTCGCCAATCGAATACGCATAGGACAACGCCTCGCCCAGACGGTCATAGGCGATACACTTTTCTTTCGGAAAACCGCTGTCCACCGCACCGTTATAAATGGGAAGCGTATGCTTTTTCCCCACCAGTAAAATGTAATCGCAGCATTTTGCCGCGTAGGTGCCAAACTTGTAATTGTACTCTTCTTCCTTGTCTCCCAGCTCCACCATACCCGGCGTCACCAGAATCTTGACCCCGTCAAACATGGCAAGGGTCTCCACCGCCGCCTTGGAGCCGATGGGGTTGGAATTGTAGGCGTCATCAATGATGGTGACAGGTCCTTTTTCCAGCATCTGCATTCTGTGCGCCACGGACTGGATTCTTCTCACCGGCACCCGCAATTCTTTCAAAGGAATTCCAAGACGGTTTGCCACCGCAATGGCTCCCACCACGTTAATGATATTGTGCTCGCCGATAAGCCTCATCTGAAAAGATTCCTTTTCCCCGTCCGGCGCCGTCACCGTAAATTCCGTTCCAAGCTGGGACAACTTTACATCACTGACACAGTAGCCGTCCCCGGCAGAACTGCTCCGGTACATTATTTTATTCGGATATTTTCCGGCATACTCACAAATATAGGAATTATCTCCATTCAGAAAAAGAATTCCGTCCTCCGGCAGTGAATCCGCTAGCTCAAATTTGGTTTTCTGGATATTTTCCATATTGAAAAAGGTTTCTAAATGCTGCGGCCCCACAGAGGTAATCACGCCGTGTTTCGGATGGACAATATCACAGATTTCCTTAATATCTCCCACATGTCTGGCTCCCATTTCGCACACAAAAATCTCATGGGTGGAGCGCAGGGATTCCCGGATGGTCTTTACCACACCCATGGGCGTGTTGTAACTTTCCGGCGTAATCAGCACATTAAATTTCTCCTGCAAAAGAGTCTGCAGATAGTATTTTACACTGGTCTTTCCGTAGCTTCCGGTAATACCGATGACCACCAGCCCCGGCACCTGTGCCAGTTTCTTTTTCGCATCATTGATAAAGTAGCGGTTCACTGCTTTTTCCACCGGGCGGTTTACGATATTTACAAGCAATAAAATAACTGCCTGGAGGGGAATGAGCACCGCCAGACATCCGGGAATTGCCTGAAAGCCCGCAAAAACATCCACAAGCACCAGCGCAATCACATTGAGCAGAATGTCCGTAACCACCTGTCTCTGCACACGCTTGGTATAGACTAACTTTTTCTTTTGGTTGCTCTTTTTTAAATAGAAATAATACCGAATGGTTATCAAAAATACAATCAAAAGTGCTGCTAAAAGTCCCCATACGCGGACAAACAAAAGCACTACACCAAGCACTCCGCTTACGACAAGCAGTGCCTGTTTTCCTGCGTTTTTCTTTATCCATGTCATGTGCTCCGCGTTTTTATATCCGTTTAACTGAAACATGTGCAGGTTGTACCGCATCACCAGCCAGAATGTCGGTAACGCCGCTGCCACCGTTATCCAAAAAAGTACCGTCCACATCATACAAACTCCTAATCTACTTTAAAATATGATTTCATGATATTGGAAAAAATCACCGGCTGTTCCAAAAAGCAGAAATGTCCGGTTCCTTTGATTACCGCCAGACCGCAGTCCGGTATTTTTTCCTCCATTACATGGGCGTCCGCAATGGGAGTCGCCGTGTCCAAATCACCCCAGATAAGCAGTGTTTCCGGACGGATGCCGCCGAGTAACGCCGTCAAATCCTCGTTGACCGCTTTTACCATGCACTGTTTCATAATGGGGGACGCATTCCGGTAATCCTCCGAACCCTGTTTGTTTTTCCACTCATCAATCAAATCCGGACAGATAGCGTGCACCGGTTTCAGATTCACAATCTTTTTTAACAACTTGTATTTCTTAATTTTGTATTTCTGTTTCCATGTTTTCTTCGGCACGATTCCCGCGCTGTCCACCAGCACGATACGCTCTATCTCAAACGGCAGCGTGGAACGGTTTGCCAGTTTGATAATGACTCTGCCGCCATAGGAATGTCCAAGTAACACTGCTTTTTTGATTTCCAATGCCTGCATGAGCTTTTCAAAAAAGTCCGCATAGTCGTCCACAGACCATGCTTCCCTCGGTTCATCACTGCCTCCAAAGCCGGGAAAATCAAACTGCACCACCCGGTACTTGCTGTTGATACACGCCGCCACAGAGTCATAAACCTCGTATTTTGTTCCCCAGCCCTGCAATATGACAACCGTGCTGTCTCCCGCTCCGGTTATCTGATACCGAATCCGGTATCCGTCAATTTCCAATTCCATTCGTCTGCCCTTCCATCGCTGTTTTCTGCATTTTCATGCGCCCATTATAGCATATTCACCAACCTGTGTCATTACACATTTGTGCGGTGGTTTTATGCAATTTGTGCGCGCTTTAATCTGCCTTTACCGCCCAACGCATTTTCGTGGAATGTGCCCTGCCGTTGCGCACGCACTCCTCGGCAGACGGGCGGATGACGTCCTTTGCGTAATCCGCATAGATACCGTTCTTGTAACCCTCTTTCAGTGCCTTTTTCACCAGCTTATCCTCCCCGGAATGGAAGGTCAGAATTGCCACTCTGCCGCCGGGTCTGAGAGCGTCGGGCAGCTTTTCCATAAATTCGTACAATACCTCAAACTCATGGTTAACATCAATCCTGAGCGCCTGAAAAGTCCGCTGGCAGGTTTTCTTAATGGTATCTTTTTTCTCCTTTTCCGGCAGAAAATCCAGTGTCTTTTCAATAACGTTGCGCAGCTTTGTGGTGGTGTCAATGCGGTTTCCTTTGCGAATTTCATCCGTGATTGCCTTTGCCAGCTCCTCGCAGTAGGGTTCATCCGAATTTTCCATAAGCATGCCTGCCAGTTCTTCCCGGCTGATGGTATCTAACCGCTCCGCTGCGCTGATTCCGCTTTGCTGGTTCAGTCTGAGGTCAAGCGGACCGTCCACTTTAAAGGAAAATCCTCTCTGCGGATTGTCTATCTGCATGGAGGACACTCCCAAGTCTGCCAGAATAAAGTCAAATCCGCCCACCTCTTTGGCAATTTCATCAATGGTGCAGAAATTTTGTAGGCGAACGGTAAGAATATCCTCGCCAAAGCCTAAGTCAGCCAGACGTTTTCTTGTTTTTTCCGCTTCCTCCGGGTCAATGTCTGTAGCATAAATATGCCCTTTGCCCTGCAGACATTCCAGCATGGCTTTCGTGTGTCCGCCGTAGCCCAGCGTAGCGTCAAAACCGATTTCACCGGGTTTGATGGCAAGGAAATCCAGTATTTCCTTCACCATAATGGAAATGTGCATGCCGGCAGGTGTGTTGCCCTTGCGGATGACGTGCTCCACGGTGTCCTTGTATTTCTCCGGTTGGAGCTCCTTGTACTTTTCTTCGTATTTTTTCGGATATTTGCCTTTGTAGCGCACACGCCTTTTGTGCGGGGCAGTGTCCTGCGCGGGGTGGATGTTTTGAGGTTTTTGGGAAGCCATAGGAATGTTGTGTCCTCCTGTTCTTTTTAATAGCCTGAAAGAATGCCCTTCCACCAACAAATGCGGAAGGGCATTCCCCGAAATCAGTCTTTACCTTTTACTTTTACTGATCATTGTAATTTGCTTTGACGTAATCGCGGATTTCCAGATTGTCCTCCGGCATACGGCAGCCTAAGATATACTCGCCATCGTTTTCACTGACACGGATGACATATCCTTTCAGGGTAACTCCCTTTAAGAGGTCAAAGCCTTGAACTTCCATGCTGATAAACTGGCTCTTTGCCTCGCCCAATTCTTTGGCGCGGGTTGTGATTGCGAAACCGTTGGCAGATATGTTCACCATTCTTGCCGGATGGGCATTGGCCTGTGAGCGGATTTTCACTTCACACGCATTGGTGAGCGGCATACGGGGGTATTTTCTGCGGTTATGAACCTCCGGGTCTCCGGTTACCACAATCTTGTACCTGCCGTCACGCTGTGCGGAAACGGCGGTTCCGCTCCACTTGTAGAGCATATTGTCGACCGCAATTAACAGGTTGAACTTCTGTCCCTTCTGGATTGCCAGGGGTTCTCCCGCATGGGTAAACTTTCCTGCCATAATGGCATCCTCAGATACCTCCAAAACTTCCGCACGGTACTCGGTATGTGTATCTTCGCCGATGGTTATGGTTACAACCATGCCGCGCTGTACATCTTTCAGTCCCATAAATCCGCTGTCGCCAAGCTCCTCTACCAGTTTGCCGACGGTTTCCTCTATCTTGGAAACGCTGTTCATGGTCTCCTCATACTTGCTTCTCATAACGCGGGTGTTCTGGTCTGCGTCATGAACACTTTCCGTCATGACTTCCATAACATCACATATCTGCTGCATATTGTCCACCATGCCGCGGTTGGAATCCTCCACCTCCGCCATGGAGTCTTTGATGACCTGAATGTTGCTGCCTAACTGCGTGGAATCCTCCGCAATGCTGGACACGCTGGAATGAACGTTTGTGATTTTTCCCAAAGTGGTATGAATCAGTTCCAATGTCTGGGTAATGGCTTCCGTCATCTTGTCGGAGGTTGCCTCCAAGTGCTCCAAAGCCGCCCAGATACTGTTGGAGGAGTTCTGTGTTCCAAGGCTCAGTTCGCGGATTTCATTTGCAACAACGGCAAAGCCCTTGCCTGCTTCACCGGCTCTCGCCGCCTCAATGGACGCATTCAGCGCCAACAGATTGGTTTTGTTGTTGATTCCGTCGATGGTTCCGATTTCATTCTTGGCAGTGTCAAATTCCTCACGGAACTCTGTAAGGATTCCCTCCAGAGTGCTTGCCAGTTCTGCCATGGAGTTGGTGGACGTCACCACATCCGTCAGCTCGTCGGAACTTGATTTTGCATGAACCATGGATTCGTTGGTCAGTCCCACCATCTTTTCCACCAAATCAGCTACATTTGCGCCCTGCGTGCTGATTTTCTGTGTCATCTCCATGGAGGACTGTGTCTTTTCCTGCAAAATAGTGTTGTTCTCTGCCAGTGTGCACATGCTTTCTACAACCGCATCCGCACTGGCTTTGTTCTCGTCTGCCAGTTCTCTTACCACGGTAACGCCGTCTACTATGGATGTACTGGCACCCTTTACCGTTTCAACAGTCTCCACAACCTTTTGCAGATGATCCTCTGCCATGTGGAGCATGGTTCCGTCTGCGAAATTCATATGGTTGATAGATAAAATATAACCTACATAGCACATGAAAATACATGCAACCTGTATTTCATATGCGGTAATGTCCGAGGGTGCGCTCATGCCCGCTACAATGTTCTTAAT
The DNA here is from genome assembly GCA_934426825.1 of uncultured Acetatifactor sp. GTDB lineage: Bacteria > Bacillota > Clostridia > Lachnospirales > Lachnospiraceae > Acetatifactor. Next base: position 69,650 of record CAKRYI010000006.1, read on the forward strand.
AATGGAAGCAATGACGCAAATCATGGTGACTATGCCGTAGCGCAGCATATAATTCCGGTTTTTGAACAAAATCAGCATACTGGTAAGCGGCAGGATGTACACAAACGCCAGTGTCGACTGGGTGGTGAACAAAACAAACGCATACAAAATACCATATCCAATCGCCACCACATCTTTGTATATCTCCGCTGACATTCCTTTCAGCTTCAACACCACTGTTCCTACAATAAAGGGCAGCCATGCAACCAACATAAATATAATATAGTAATTTACGGTCCGCAGTCCCTTCACAATTTCGATGGCATAGGATATTGATAAAATGACATTTAACGACATCCAGATAGCCAACGCTTTTCGGTTCGCACTCTTTTTAAACTGTACTTCCTGATTCTCCATAACGGGTCTTCCCTTCTTTTGTGTTTTATCCGCACGCAGACTGCATTTCTCCCCATTTCGCGCCGTACGAATTGTCCATGGAAACCATGGTTTGGTTCCTGTTTGGTAAGATATGTTTTATTATACTATAACTTTGTATTTTTCTCAACGAAAAAGCAACTGTTCCATTATCCGTTTGGAAAATAGTAAAAATAAGGACTCCATGGGGACAAAATATTTACCTTGCGTCGTCAAACGTCGCATCATTTAGCTAAACTACGTAATCAGCAGTGCGATTACGGCTGAAAGCAACGCAAGTCCGAGTACTACAGCTAACGCAATAAATCTTGCATTTTTCTCCATAAACCGGATAGGAGTCCCATACTTTTCCTCTACCATTGCATCTCTTCGCTCATTCCTGAGGTTTTGCTCCCACTCCAAGTCCTTCAGCTCCATATATTGGTCATAATGACGTTTTTCCAGACGTTCTTCCTCTTCACATGCCAATAACTCCCAATTTGCTGCATAAGAGGCACCGCAATTAGTACACCCTTCTTCATCTGTGCTTTTTCCCCGCAACTTATTACCACAGTACTCACAAGTAAATTCATAATCACTTGCAGGCCTGTAAATAGTGTCTGCTGATTAAACCGTTTCCGATTCAAAATCAGCAGGTTGTAATCCAATCAGCTCCAAAAGATAAATAAGAGCAAAAAGTATTCGTGACTGAATCTTGAATAAATTCGTCACAAATACAGATAACGCAATCGATGTAAGTGTTGTGTCATAGAGCTTGGTTCTTATCAAGTCCATTCCGTAGCAGCGTTTACTTAAACTGAATGAGCGCTCTACCTCAATTCGATCGGTGTTATCCTGATATTCCTGCTTTTTCTCTTTTGATGATTGTTTTGTAAGGCTTGGTCTCCCAAGCTTTGGACCGGATAATCGTATTCCTTGAAGCTTACAGAAATTTCTGTTGTCTCTGGTTCGATATATCTGGCCTGCCAGTAGGCGTTCCGGGTAATGACCAGTTCGTTCCCTGAATCGTTCCACTGTTTCAACAAGTACTGTACTTTCATTGTAGGCGTCATAGGATATTTTTCTATTCTGCCAAGACCGTTATCATCAATGCTTAAATCAAACTTAGCACCAAATTCAACTGGAGCTTTTGTTTTTCCTCTGACGATTGGTCTGATCCATGGTTGTGAGATACTGACAATGCGATTTTCTACACTATGAACCTTGTTTTGGTACATGTACTGCTGTTGCTCATATAGCTTATATATTGTCATCAGAAGTGATATTTCCTTTGAAGTCGGCGCATAACCTTCTTCCATATAGCTTTCAAGATAACCGATATCACGTTTGATGTATGCTAACTGTTTACGAATGGTTGCTCTGATTTTCTTAGTGCTGCGTTTCTTTGCTTTCGCAAGTGCAAGGTAGTTCTTTCTGGCTTGCCTGCGATACATACGTGGTCTTGAAAATCCATAACTTTTACAGAAACGGACGATGATAGTTTCCAGTTTTTCTCTGGCTTCATTGAGCAATGAGAAATCCTGCGGATACCTGATATTTGATGGGGCACAGGTTGCATCAAGCATAAGAGTTCCTTTGTTCTCCGGTGCTTGTTCAGGTTCTTTGTTTGATTCGCCATCTCCACCACCAGAAGGCGGATTTGTATGATCATCATCGTTTTTATCTTTGGATTCCTTCTCTTTGAAGGCTTCCAACATATATTCGTTGGCTTCCATGATAACATCCATTTTCAGACGTTTACGGAATAAGACCAGCGTACTTGCGTCAATCGGAGGTTCTTCCTGATATCCAGGAAGTCCGATAAAATACTGATAATACGGATTTTCAGTCAATTGATCCACCAATTCTCTGTCAGAATACTGATACTTGGTTTGGATGATTAGCGAGCCAAGGGCAAGACGCAGAGGCTTTGCAACGCGTCCATTCTTTCCTTTGAACAGTCGGGAGTATTTCTTTTCGAATATTTCCCACGGAATGGCATCTGCCATCTTCACCCATCTGTTTTCAGGATTCATATGAAGTCCTATTGGCTGGTTAAAACTGAGAAAATTGCTCTGTGTATTGTCAGTATACTTGTACATTGATTTTTTCACTCCTGTAAGGGTACTTTTTTATAGAAAACTGCACGAAAAAAGATTTGAATACTTATAAAACCGTGCACTTTATTATACCATTTTTGAGTAAAAAATGCGGTAAAATCGATGGTTTCAAGCTGGTTTTTTCATTAATCAGCAGACACTATCTACTAATAAAATTGATTAAGCATCTTTCTTTCCGTTGACAGTGACAAAGATTTTAAACCATATCTTCATAATTTTTTAGGTTCAAAAATTATCCAATCCCCATCAACTCTCCTATGTCCAGGTATCCTTGTTGTCCTATATACCTCCAATCCCACATCTGTAATATGAACATCCATATTAGGAGCCTCAACTTCCGTCTGTAAAATATTCGCAAGCTGCTGTGCAAACCCTCCTTTCTTTTTCCCTGTAGAACATGAATAGAGCTTAATTCTTTGCTTTCCGCCCACATACTGTGGAGAATGTCGAATTAACATTGCTACTTGTTCCGCATTCAATGTTTGTCCCTCATATGCAATTCCCCTTTCATTACCATGAGCAATCACATTAAATTGTTCTGGTGTGCTTGGCCCTGCTATTTTGTATGCTCTCTGCAATTCATCTTTACGACTTTTTTCTATTATTATTGCTAGCCGTTCACTGTCATCATAAAATATACTGCTCTTTATTTTATCTACAGCCTTACCGCCTCCGTAGAATGCCGCGCTGGACAGACCGCCCATGACACCGCCTAACAGAGTCTCCTTGATAAATCCTTTCAGGCTGTACTTCTTTCCGCTCTTGGTCGCCTTTGTCTGCGTTGCGCCGTACTGATAGCCACGGGATGTGGTATAACCAAGGCTCTTTCCCGTCTGCCTTGAACCGCCGCACCCGCTTCTGGGATCCCTGCCGTAAGCATACGGAGAGAAAGAACCCGCCATTCCGAGCAGCGCCCCTGCATATCCCCCGTTATAACCCCGACCGAGGCTTCCCAGCGCATCGGAGATATAGTTTATCCCGGCATTTGCCGCACCGGCTCCTGCACCTCTCAGAACGGCACTGCCAAGGCTGCTCATCGGATTGTTTCCATAGATGGCGCCGCTGACCGCATTCGTCAGACCGTCCGTGACACTCCTGCGGATGCTTACGTCTTCTCCGCTAATCCACTGCTCAGCGGCGCTTCCCATAGTGCCCGCCGCAAAATCCGCAGCTAATGCAACCGGGATGCCCGCGCCGGAACCTATCAGAGCACCCTTGACACCTCCCGTAATGGCGCCGTTCGCCGCCGCTCCTGCCGCCTTGCGCCAGTCAACCTTCTGCCCGCCTATCAGCTGGGACACTACGGAACCGCCGAAACCGAACGCCCCGCCTGTAATTGCCCCTAATGCTCCGCCAATCAGAATGTTGGCGATCTCGCCTGTGGAATCCTCATAGTTTACGGGATCATTGTCACAATAGTGGTACCTGTTCAGACCGCGTTTCACAGGGTCAGGCGACAACATCCTTCCGCATCTGCTGTCATAGAACCTCGCCTGGGCAAAATATCTCCCTATTACAGGGTCGAGGCTGTAGCTGGTAAACCGCAGACTCTCCTCCAGCCCCGAAGTCATTTCCTGCCCCGGCTTCAGGTCGTCCCATATGTTGCGCTCCGCGTATTGCAGAGTCTTCATCCGCGCTTTCCGATAGCATTGATTCGTTCTGGATATTACCAACCACATCTGTGCCTGCCTTTTATTATACTAGATGTTAGCAATATTGTCATGCTCCAGAGCGGATTTTTGTAAAAATACAACTCGGCAAGCTATTATTATCTCAGAACAAACGGCTTGAGACAATAAATTGAAGGCAGCCTCAACCTTTCGATTTGAAAACCACCTCCAATTTATCATACCTATCTAAACTATTGTAGACATTTTACTTGTCCCATGCAACCAATCATAAAATGAATGCTTATAACCTTATGAAAAATATTTTTAAAATATTTCAGCTACTCTCCAAAGATTAGTTCGCACATATGCTAATTTCTTTCTGCTATCAGAAATCCCAAGAAATATATATGGGTCATCCATATATTTGTATTTTTCTTTCAGTCTAACTTCAATCACAGGGACCTCCCACACAGGTTCGTTGGTTACCTCTGACACAGGGTTATATAATATGCCGTCTTGGTCTACTTCATATTCTTCCCCCTTCTCTTGACCATATTCGTCTACAATTTTTAGAATATCGGCAATACTTAAATTTACCTTAAAATCAATTTCCTCTACTCTCAAAAAGTCCATTTTTTACCGCCCTTCTTCGCAGATCCATAATATACTTCGTTGCCCCTTCCAACTCGCTTTCATTAAATAGTGTCTGCTGATTAAACCGTTTCCGATTCAAAATCAGCAGGTTGTAATCCAATCAGCTCCAAAAGATAAATAAGAGCAAAAAGTATTCGTGACTGAATCTTGAATAAATTCGTCACAAATACAGATAACGCAATCGATGTAAGTGTTGTGTCATAGAGCTTGGTTCTTATCAAGTCCATTCCGTAGCAGCGTTTACTTAAACTGAATGAGCGCTCTACCTCAATTCGATCGGTGTTATCCTGATATTCCTGCTTTTTCTCTTTTGATGATTGTTTTGTAAGGCTTGGTCTCCCAAGCTTTGGACCGGATAATCGTATTCCTTGAAGCTTACAGAAATTTCTGTTGTCTCTGGTTCGATATATCTGGCCTGCCAGTAGGCGTTCCGGGTAATGACCAGTTCGTTCCCTGAATCGTTCCACTGTTTCAACAAGTACTGTACTTTCATTGTAGGCGTCATAGGATATTTTTCTATTCTGCCAAGACCGTTATCATCAATGCTTAAATCAAACTTAGCACCAAATTCAACTGGAGCTTTTGTTTTTCCTCTGACGATTGGTCTGATCCATGGTTGTGAGATACTGACAATGCGATTTTCTACACTATGAACCTTGTTTTGGTACATGTACTGCTGTTGCTCATATAGCTTATATATTGTCATCAGAAGTGATATTTCCTTTGAAGTCGGCGCATAACCTTCTTCCATATAGCTTTCAAGATAACCGATATCACGTTTGATGTATGCTAACTGTTTACGAATGGTTGCTCTGATTTTCTTAGTGCTGCGTTTCTTTGCTTTCGCAAGTGCAAGGTAGTTCTTTCTGGCTTGCCTGCGATACATACGTGGTCTTGAAAATCCATAACTTTTACAGAAACGGACGATGATAGTTTCCAGTTTTTCTCTGGCTTCATTGAGCAATGAGAAATCCTGCGGATACCTGATATTTGATGGGGCACAGGTTGCATCAAGCATAAGAGTTCCTTTGTTCTCCGGTGCTTGTTCAGGTTCTTTGTTTGATTCGCCATCTCCACCACCAGAAGGCGGATTTGTATGATCATCATCGTTTTTATCTTTGGATTCCTTCTCTTTGAAGGCTTCCAACATATATTCGTTGGCTTCCATGATAACATCCATTTTCAGACGTTTACGGAATAAGACCAGCGTACTTGCGTCAATCGGAGGTTCTTCCTGATATCCAGGAAGTCCGATAAAATACTGATAATACGGATTTTCAGTCAATTGATCCACCAATTCTCTGTCAGAATACTGATACTTGGTTTGGATGATTAGCGAGCCAAGGGCAAGACGCAGAGGCTTTGCAACGCGTCCATTCTTTCCTTTGAACAGTCGGGAGTATTTCTTTTCGAATATTTCCCACGGAATGGCATCTGCCATCTTCACCCATCTGTTTTCAGGATTCATATGAAGTCCTATTGGCTGGTTAAAACTGAGAAAATTGCTCTGTGTATTGTCAGTATACTTGTACATTGATTTTTTCACTCCTGTAAGGGTACTTTTTTATAGAAAACTGCACGAAAAAAGATTTGAATACTTATAAAACCGTGCACTTTATTATACCATTTTTGAGTAAAAAATGCGGTAAAATCGATGGTTTCAAGCTGGTTTTTTCATTAATCAGCAGACACTAAATAGGAGGCTCCCCGATGTCAAAATTATGGTATTTATGCCATATCAGCTTAGATTTTTGGAGTTGCTTCATCGTATTGCTTATGTATTCCATTTCTTTTTCAATGGCTTCTTCCTGATCTTTAAGATACTTTAAATACTTTTGGTGCATAACCCGTTTTTTTGACAGATACTCTTTATTTTTACCAAAATCACCGGCACACGTTGGACACCTTTCATCCTTTGAGGATACCACTCCTCCACAAAATTCACATACAAACTCAAAATCCTTGTGAAAAGCATTCTTTTTGTACGAAATATAGCTGACCGGTTTATATTTCCTGCCCTGCGTGGACAAATAAAATGCAAACGCAAATAGCAACAGCAAAAGAAACATTGCCGCATGACCAAAAACCCAAACAAATGCAATACCAAAACTCATAACATCACCCAATTTCTCTCTTATCCGATGTAAAATTCAAGGGGTTATCCCTGACAAATTAATGCTTTAGCCGCATCTTCATGCACACCTTGTTACCAATAATCATACATTTTAATTTTGCCATCCTCTATCTTACGCCATGCTTTCTTAGCGTTATTTCCGGCAAAAACTGCCCGCACAACAGTGGAACAAAACTGCCCATGCGTAGCCAATCCCCTTTATATTATTTTAAAGAACAACCTGAAACGGGAATTTGTGCTGTCTCAAGTCAGTCTCAAAACCTCATCCCGAAAATGAGACTACGTTGAAACTGACTTGAGACTAATTTTCCCTAGTTCGCCACAAATTCTGATTTTATCACATTTTTAGCACTTCTTCCATTCTCATCAAGTGTCAAATCACGTGAGACTTTGTTGAGACTAACTTGAGCCTGTCTCATTACAGCATCCAGGTTGAAGCCTTTTTATTGTAAACCGCGCCTGTCACTTTTTTGATTTTCGCATAGTCTCTAAATACCGTTGCTCTCGATATATCCAGTTCTGCCATTACCTGTTCAACTGTTAAATGCAAATTCTGGCAAATCATGTTATAGATTTTTTGTTCTCTTTCAGATAATGTTTTCTGTTCCGTTGCTTCATCTGCAGCTACTTTATCTAATGGTATATTAATTCTAAACACATCATCTTCAATCAGTTCAGGCTTACCACCATCTGAATACACTGGAGTATATTTATACAAATTTCTTACTCCTGATCCAATGGTGTCTGTTCTACCTATATTAGCAAAAAATTGCTGAATCAAAGGATTCTTCGGATACGGAGTGAATTCGTCACTCATGATATTTCCATGGCGTCTAGGAATACACCAATTTTCTGTTCTCAGCCAATCCCTTTCTATAATAACTTTTGCTGGATATGCGCTTGAATAGTCTCTGTGAACAAGTATATTGCCTATAACCTCTCTTGAGATAATCCCTCTGATGCTCGTATTAATATTGTTAATTAAACAAAATTTATCTGATGTATGCTTTGCAACAAATTCCATTAAAAGCTCATATGCTTCTATCAAATTCGTTGTTACCTGTAATCTATCATCATACCGATCCAGATTTTCAACTCTATATATTGCATCGGTAATATATCCTGGGCAACAGGATCTGATTACATCATCCTTACCAAACAACAATACGCCAGCAAGATTATACCCCCGAACACCTGATGAAAAATCCTTTTCCCACAGTCCCGCACTTTTCAAAATTTCATCATCTGACATTGTAAGCCACTGATGATCAGGATTCTTGCTTTTAGCCAAGTTTCTTATTTTATCCATCAAATCAATACGAAGATCATCCTTTGTAACATATGGAAAAATCTTATGTTCTGCATATGTGTTACTTTTTCTGTTATATATATTCTGTAACTGGATAGGAGAATCGGTAATATCCATATCGCCGTCTTCATTTCTATCATATATTCTATTAATACATTTTTCAACAGTAGATGTTGGTGGCACATACACCCATAATAATATAGCCGCCATATCTGTTAGAAAACGAGCATACCGTTTCGTATACATCTTCCTGTATTCCATACTGGCATGTCTTGTACTCTATTGTTATTTTTTCATCATTTGAAAGTAAACCTCTCATTAATTCAGTTGTCATTTATTCACCTCCACTTTGGGTTTTTATAGAATAAACCGTCATCCAACCGCCTTATCCAACACTTCCATAATCTTTTCCTTCTCGCCACTACCGTTAGTCCTAAATCTCAATAACGGGATTTCATACAGCTCCATTATGTGATTTTTCAACACATCTCTTGAAGCCTGCACCGAATCCCCTTTATGGTATTCATATCCATCTACTTCAATCGCCAGCACAGGCTTTTTACCAATTCTGTTATAAATCAGGAAATCTAAATGTGTTGCGGGGTTCATTGCATACCGGCATTCCTGCTCATTCAGCAGTTCCGGATTTTTAATCAACATATTCAACGGGAAATGGCAAACAACATCCAAACTCGAATATTTGTTATTAGCAATAATTTCCTCTATCAATGAATACATCAAATTCTCCGAATCATATTCCGATACCTTTTTATGCTTCCGCAAGTATGCAATTCTTTCCTCGGTATATTGCTTGTAAAGGTAATCAAAAATGGAATAAATCCTGCTTTCAACAACTTCAAAATTATTATATTGAATGTAATCTATCAAATCTGTTATATTGCGTTCCTTCGATTGCTCATTCCCGGTTACAACCAGCATCAATTTCTTTTTTGCCCGCGAAACGGCAACATTTATTAAATACGGATCATCTGCGAAGTCGGATATCTCATCATCCACAGTGGATATAATAATATTATCCTTCTCCTTGCCCTGAAATTTATGTACTGTAGCAGCATCAATTTCCGTTATCTCTCTGCTCAACGCTTCCACCTGATTTTTATACGGCGCAATAATACCGGTTTCTTTCGGATTGGAAACATATTTAGGTATAATCTCATTTTTAATAACATCTATCTGACGCTGACTATAGTGGTTGCGTTCGTGATTTCCCGCAACCGTTTTTACCACCGATAAGACATCCGCTTCCCCATTATCCTTTGTCATGATAATCAATTCACCACGATAAAATTTCTGGTTGCAAAAATTAATGATTTTCGGGTGGCATCTGTAGTGTTCACGCAACAATGTTTGTGTCACATTCGGCATAACATCCAAAACGGATTGTAAAAAGCTCTTTGTATACCGGTATCCTTCATTCACCTTAAAGCTGTCAAATATAGCTGCTGCTTTGGCCTTTACATCATCCGTAACAACATTGGGGAGCTGCTTTGTATCTCCTACAATAACAACATTTCTTGCGCAGGAAAGTGCCAATGCCCCGGTTGCAATATCTACCTGGGATGCCTCATCCATGATAAGATAATCATACACCACATCTGAATTCAGGCTATTTCTTGAGGAAAATGTTGTACTTAATATAACAGGATACTCCGCCAAAACATCATACGGTTCCTTCCACAAATTATCTTCACTAAATATTTTTCGACTGTTGTTTCTTTCATATTTTCTTGCCAGCTTGTCTTTTAACACAATCATTGACTGATTGCACAAATCATCAAGCAAATCCTTATTAACGCCGTTCAAATACTCTTCAATATCTGTAATCTTCTCAGACAACTCTGACCTCTTCGCACTATAGTACATAGCCTGAAAAGTTGTAATTATCTTTGAAATGTCCTGCTTATAGAGATTCCAGTCGGTTACTCCATACTTTAAGAAACCCTTTATTTTAAACCAAAATCCTACTTTCTTTTTCACTTCTGAAATGAATTGGCACTCCTGCCACAATACCATCCACTGGTTTGACGATAGTTTTTTTCTAAATTTTATATTGTTTGTATCAACATCTGATTCTTCAACATATTTATTAAAATATTCCTGTTCCGTAACCAGTTGCGAAAGTTCCTGTCTTAAGCATGCCAGCTTCTCCTGCTTGTCAAAAACAGTTTTTAGCTGAATGGATTGTTCTACTATTCTATTATGTAAATAATTCGGATGTTCATTTGTTTTCCAAAGTGAAAAATCCGGATAGTTTGCATCCTGATGCTCAACAAATATTTTTTTGTTCTTAGAACTTCCTAATGTCGCAGCAATAAAACCCAGATTATACTTAGGCGATGATAATTTTTCATATACATTTTCCGTTGCTGAATTATTATTAGATACTATCTGTACCGTTTTCCCTTGTAGCAATATGTTTGCAATAATATTTAATATCGTCTGTGTCTTGCCTGTTCCGGGTGGTCCCTGTATCACACTTATCTGATTTTCCATGGCATTTTTCACAGCCTTATACTGACTGTTATTGCATCCAAAAGGAAAAATGGGAATATATTCGCACCACCTTCTACCACCCTGCACCGAAGACGGATTCAAATACTTAGCCAACGCTACATCGTTGCCTACAAAAGAGATTTCGTCAAACCTCTTAGACAATAGTTTCTCACCGGTTTCTTCATTCTTAATATTACTCAAACCAGCAATTTGCTTTATATATTCAAATACATTTGCTGACTGCCTTTCACTAAGGCAGGATTCAACAATATCTAAATCCCTTTGCCGATAATCTCTTTCACTGCCATCACCAAAACAAATATGCCAATAAGCATCGTATCCATTTCTAAATACATATATCGCCTCTATATCAAAAAACTCCCGTCCTTCTCTACTAATACGATACATATTGGGGTTTAAAACTTTCGGTTCAGTTAATTTTTCCACATTCGGATATGCATAGGAATATGTTTTTCCGTTATTGAATTTCACATCCCATTTTTGGGTATTTCTATTGTACACACATGACATTATTTCAGATGTTTTTATTTCATCCTTGATAATAACCATATAATATTTTGTATTCATCAAATCCTCACTACTTCTTAATCCTATGCTTGTTTACACCAACTTCATTTCGTCTTTCATCTTCACGAATCCATATTTTTTCACTTTATTATTCTACATTGGCAACTTATAAACAAAATATATTTTTCTTAGAATACCACAATATGCTCCACCTTTCAACGAATCATCGTATTTACTTGCAAGCATCCCTTTTCATCATGATTTTACACAAGAGTTTTTGCAGTTGTAATGAAAATGCGAGCGATATAGATATTGCAACAAAATTCCCACTTATGTTTTCTGCCAACCACCGGCAATAACATAAGTGGGAATGTCATATTTCCATCCAAATTCTATTTTACCTGCTGTGCATTTACAAGCTCATGAATTACATCTGCAATCTGTGCCACCGTCTCCGAAATTTCACCGTTTAATACACTGCTGTCTCTGGAAAGATTCTCTACCTGATTGGCAACAATGGTAAATCCGCGTCCCGCTTCTCCTGCACGGGCAGCCTCAATACTCGCATTTAACGCAAGGATTTTCTGCTTCTTCTGGATTCGATTCAACTGGTCTACATTCGTCTCAATCTTCGTAACAAGGGTTTCACAGCTAGAAATTCCGTTTGTCAGGTTTTTCAAAAGATTGTTACGATACTTTTCATTGTAGCCTGCCTGAATACAGTTATTTAAGGCATCTCCTAAAAGGTATGCCGCCGCACGGATACCCTCTTCCGTTCGTACATTTACCTGCTTCAATGCGGCTATGTACTCATCTTCATTAATTTCCAGTTCTCTTGCAACCCCGCGGAATTTTTCTTCATCCGGATTCTCCGGGAGTACCTGTCCGCCAATCACTGCGCCGAGTTTTTCACCATTTAACATCAAATCAATGCTAAAATCAATCAAGCCGGCATGGCAGTAATAAACGCCGTTGCATTCCCTGTCGCACTTTTCACAGCGCTTTTTCCCCTCTGGGCTCTGGCGCGTGTATTTCATACAGAAATCCGTAAAGTTATAGCAATCGGACAAATAGCTGCCATCCGTATCAACCGCAACCGTCGCCAGTCCGGTTGCCTTTGCCCAGTTCTGCATAATCTCGTTAAATTTATTCATGTCGGTGAAATCTTGTATTCTCATATCTGTTCTCCTTTGGCAGCCAGCCCGTGCTATATCGTAAAACTGTCTGAATATTTACTTTTATTTTAGCACATGTCAGGCAATATGTCTACAGATTTCAAGGTGAACATGCTATTTCAGGCTCTTTTTTTGACTGTTTTATCAATGTGAACTTGCTATTTCCGATGTTGCATCTCGGTACTGCCAGTTTGCGAATCCACAGTTCTGCGCCGACTGATACAGCGGCAGAATAACCGACTGCAACTCTCCCGCAAACTCCGAAAATTCCAGTCCCTGTCTGTATACACGGTACCGGATTTCATCATTGTTGATATGCTCTTTTGCACACTTTTCAAATTCCCTGTGAACCGCATCGTATTGCCACAGCAGGCGGTATGACTGAAATTCCTGTTTTGCAAGCCTGTCAAAGTAAATGTCCCAATCAGGCAGATTGTTGCTTTTGGAGCTGTTAATGCTTTTTGTGGTAGGGCTTAAATTCCACATTTCGTCATGTGCCACATACGACCATGGCACGAAATGATCGATGGAAATATCCTGTTCGGTTAAAAGCCGGTTGCTGTATATGTCACGCACTTCTTCCATTGAAAGTATCAATTTCCAGTATTTCTTAACTTTTTCCAGTTTCCGCTCTAACGGAGGATAGAGTTTGTCAGCGATTCCCGGAACACTGGGGTTTCTTTTTTGTATGTACCGAATCATATGATATTCCAGCCAGCCTCGGACAATCTCCTGATTCCTGATAATGTATTCCGCCCAGTCCTTCTGTATTGTTATTTGCGTAGAAAGACCTTTTCGATCAACAAAATGATATATCAGGTGGTCTTGCCGGTTAAATTTACACATCAACTCTTTTGTGGACACACTCCACTCCCTGCTCTTTAGTTCCGGCATGAAAGGTGCCTGCAGGCGATAGGGAACATGGAGTGTCAACGCTTTCTTTTTACCGATAATCTCTTTATCCTCTGTATTTTTGAGGAAATCAAGGAGCACCGGTTTCTTTTCACAGGATTTCAAATGGGGGTACTGTTGTTTAATATAATGAACAAGCCTTTCCAATGTATCTTTGGGACCAAGATTCAGATGGTATTCTGTCACCATGTACCACGCATCCGCAATCATCTCATCCACCAGTTCTTCGTAAGTTATAATACTTTTCCCTTCCCCGGTCAGCTTCGTCACAATCGCCTGAAACCAGAAAAATTTGTAACACTCGGTGGTGTTGTCAAACAAGCGTCCAAGATATTCTATATGCAGTTCGTCGGAATAGGGTAATTGCATAGGAGGCTCCTCTCGATCGTCTATCTAAAAAAGGACTACGGCATTTCCGCAATCCTTTTCTATGTTTTTGCACAAAGCAGTCTTTACCATTTATGTCCGCAGGTTTTACACTCCATTGTTTTTCCAAGGTTACCTTTTGCAAGACTAAGCACACCTGAAATAAGTCCGGACTTTTGAGCCGGAAGTTTTGCTATGTTTGCAGATTGACATGCCGGACACTTCGGACGTCTCGACGCCGTATCAGCCACGATATCCTTTTTAACATGCGCCGGTAAATCTTCTTCAACAGATACCGTACCACCTAATTCCACTAATTTGCTTTTTAAGTTCTGCGCGTCCTCATATGTCAATCCGCTAGTGATGGTTTGCGGCAGTGTCTCAACCATATTCTTAGACTCCGCCAAACCGCACCCGGAAGCCTCACGGACAATTCGGATGGTCTCATATTTTCCATCGTTTGTTACCTGTTTCAGTATCAGTTTATATAGCTTTTCGGAACTCCCGCTTTCAGAATTTCCGTTTACGCCGGATTGCTCCAGCGGATAACCACAATGAATACATGTCGCAGATTTCTCCGTTATTTCCTGCCCGCATGCAGGACATTTCATAAGTGCCATGATACCCTTCCTCCTACCGTTTTTCATTTCAGAATGTATCTGCCGATTCCTTTCGGAAATCATCCTGTGTAGAATTAGCAAACACTACATTAATATGTCTAAAGCTACTTTATCATGTTTTATCACATTTTTCAACATTGTATTTGATTGTGCGTTTCATGTGCTGCATTCTTCACCATTTTTAATTTTACCTGTCAAGTATCTCCTTTAACGTCCTCGGTTCATAATCCATCCACGGCTTCATACATCCTACATTGATTGCCTTTACTTCCACCGCATATACATGTCTGCAATCATTATGAACCATTTCGGACAGACATTTTTGATAATAATTGTCTTCCTCGCTGTTATGTGTATGCCCATATAACAGAATTGCTCCCCTACCCATACTTTTCCAACTAAAAATAGGATAATGGCACAGTATCAGTTCATATGATTTTCCATTGACAGAATCACGTATCTCTTTATAATCACATACTTCTTCAAACAACTGATGATACCTGTAATCAGAAACATCATCATGGTTCCCTCTTACCAAAATTTTATGACCTTTTAAGGTTGACATATAAGCTATCAGATTCTCATTTTTCCCCCGAAAACTTATGTCCCCCAAAATGTACACGGTATCGCCGTTTGTTATTTTATTATTCCATTTTTCTTTCATTATCTCATGCATTTCGTCCAGACTTTCAAACGGTCTGTTGTCAAACCGGATGGAATTTTCATGAAACAAATGTAAATCACTGATATAATAATTCATTTTTACCCCTTGTCTTCCATGTTCTATGCCAACTGTGTGACCTTATCTATTCTGCAATGGTAGTGTCCTAAATCGGTGTCCTCGTGGAAATGTCCAAAGTACCACTCCCGAAATGTAACTCTCTCTGCAATGTTTTGAAAAAAGCGTACCTGTCCAAGCGCCTCACCATATATTTCATATCCAAGGGCACAAATGACTTTATACGGTGCGGTATGCGTTATCATGTAATCAACGGTATAATCATGTGCTTTTAAATTTTTCCAACCCGCCTCATACTCCTCTTCAGAAGGCAATTCCTCCTGAAACCATGTTTCACCCAATTTTCTTCCTAATCGGTCTATGGAATATGCCCCACCAAAGACAAAAAAAGTTTTGTTTTCTATCTTATATATCTGCCCACGTATCAAATGAATGATTCCCGGTTCAATCATATGCACCTTGCCACCATGCCATTCGTCTATCGGATAGCTATTCAGCGTATCAAATCTCTCATGGTTCCCATCACAGAACAAAATTGTCATGGGCAGTTTCCTCAAGTAATTTCTTGTTTTTGCCTCCTCATCCTTGCTGAAACCGCAAATTCCGGTATCGCCACAGATAATCAGATAATCTTTTTCGCTCAACTCATTTCGCCCTATGAATGGGTCAAGTTTGTTTATGTCAAAAGTTCCATGAATATCGCCACATACAAATATGCTCATGCCAGGTTCCTCCGGTATGGGGTTGCTTACTGTTATTATTCTTCAAAAACAGCTGATTTCCTCTTTTATTCATATTTGTCCACATTTCTGCGCACGTTCTTTGCGCATAGCGAGTTTGCGTCAAGTGAGCGCAGACGCAAATCTCGTGATTGAAAAATTATATTTTTCAATCTTCTCCTGTGAAGAAGTTGAATGCAATCTATAGAGTTACTCTAACCCATGAATCTCGTCCTGTAACTTTTCAAGGAACTCAATAATCTCTTCAAACTCTGGTATATTCCCATATATCATATTCCTCATTGCTTGATAATCCTCTTGCAATGCACTAATTATCGATTCTCTTGGCAAGAGCTCAATGCTTCCCAAAGTTGCTGTTTCATAACGAGCACCCTTGGAATAATAAAACTTTTGCTTAAAGGCAACATCTTTTTCTAACAACTTTTTTCTATCAAATGCACTCTCTTTCACCCATGAATTTCCCAAGTTATACACATCATATAAATGCCTTGCGTATCTGGCCGGCAATGTTTTACCTTCCGGAAAATTTGCAATTTTATGTAATATGGTGAGTTTTTCCCAAAAAGTTCTCTCAACATCAATGGTTAAAACCGAGGTTTCTTTTTGAGAAAATATATCCGGATATTTTTCGGCTGCAAACGGCATTACCGTTGTCTCATGAGATGGCAGCCATTCTGCCAATGGTCCAATTTCCAATCTTACACAGGAACGCAGATACTCTGCTTCAAATATCTGTGGATAATAAAAATTAACCACCATCTCATCTTCTGCATCAACCGAAGTCCATTCTCCGTCCCCCAGTCTTTCTTTCATTTCTAAATTCAACTGAGGAACCAATTCCTCTTTATAAAATTTTGCTGCTTCAGCGTTAATCTGCTTATTAAATATATTCTGCTTGGTTTTTGACCTTTCTTCCCAAGGATTTATCTCGTCATTAATAATTTTTCTCCAATCCAAAATCAAATCTATATCCTCGGAAAATCTTTCGATAACGTGGTACGATTTAGATAAACTTGTACCACCTTTGAAAACAAATGCATCCTTATACTTACAATCATGAAACAGATGGTCCAGCATAAAACACACCCAAAAGTCTTTTTCTATTACATTGGGCTGCATTCCCATCGAAATTGCAGTAGCTTGGAACAATTCTGTTCTATCCTTTAGCTCTAATTTAGCAACTTCCTTCATTATTCAGCACACACCTTTCTGATTACTGCATATATCCATTCACTTACACCCATTGCTTCCTCTAACATCTTTTTCTTTTCCGCTTCAGGCAATCTGTTTTTCAAACTCAGTATAATACTGTCATCAATCCGCTCTTTTCCCAATGTTTTTAATGCCTCAACAACCAAAGTGGTTGTCTCAGACATAAATGAAATCTCTCTATTCGCCCGATGCTTAAAAGACAGCGTAATATTATCCCAGGAAAATTTTCTATATGGTCCATCACTGATATAGACCCAAACAACCGGAACTTGTGTAGATAGTCCCAGTTTATTTAATGCAACATCTCCGCATGGAGCAATGGTCCAGCGAAAGCTTCTGGCAATAGCATATGCTATCGCATCGGGATTTGCAGGAAGATACTCTTTAAGCAACTTACTATATATTGGCTTTTCATACACTCCATCCATAATTCTTCGTATATTCTTTTCTTCAACTTGTCTTCCAAGACATTTTCTAACAGTTGTTGCTGTCGCAATATCTGTAAAATCTGATGTAAGAAAAACCGTTCCCGGTTCAGCTAATTCTATTCTCTTCTTAATTTCTGTATATATGCCGCTTGCCATAAAATAACGCTCCTTTTGTCACGATTATTATATAATTTTCGCGACATCTTTTCAACTGATTTTTCATAAACACATTATTATCAAATGCTCTGATATAACCGTTCAATCATATCAACTTGTGCAATCACAAAAATACTTTAACGAACCCTTAGCCTTTCCTGTTTCTGGCAATAACCAGTTACAGGAATGTTTGAGGACGAATAATTTTCTACACCGCACCCTTTACAAATAAAAAAAGCAAGAGAAAGCCCGGTTCCTAACTGGTTTCTTTCCCCTGCGTCCGTGGTGCTGTCACATTGTCATGCAATGCCGCCCTTATCAGGTGGTGCCATCATTTAATTGTTATTTGTTTATATGCTGACAGAACACTCCATTATCTGAGTGTTCTGTCAGCATCTGTTCTGTGTAATGCACAGTACCCGGATAACCGGCATAATCCAGTAATTTGCCCGTTTGCTGAATCCAATCAGAATCCCCGTTGCGATTCCAAACAAAGCGCCGAACAAATAACCGCCTAACAGCAGCCGTGCGGAGTAGGCAAGACATTTTAAAATCAACAGCCTCTCCTTCACCAGTGCTTCCAGTATTCTGTCCGGAGACGGAAAATACAGCACCGGCAACAGCGCAAATTTCAGCGTTGCCAGATTTAACAGATTTAAGAAAAGGACGGCTCCCGCAATAAAACAGGACTTATAAATCAGTTTTTTCCGAAGTCCCCTTTTTGCCAGAGATATAAGCAGCAAAAGCAAATAAACTCCGCCCCCTATCCCCAGCGCAATACTGAAATACGGATGTGCCACAGCCGGCTGTTTTGTCGAATTCGGAATACTAATCTGAAGCAAGAGGGCAAACAAAATCGAGAGAACCGGTAAACTCAATTTTATGAGTTCCGTTACTTTTTCCTTACTTTTCATCTCTTCGTTCCTTTCATGTATACATTTCCTATCTGTTTAATATGAATTGTATATTACTATTATTTTCCTGCTGTGTCAATTACTTTTTACAGAATTTTACAAAAAAAGATTGTGCACTGAGTTTTCCATTCTGAGTTCTCAGTTCACAATCCTTTTCCGGTTCTATATTATTCCAATTTTTGTTTTTATTTTGCTTTCGCGTGCAAGAGGCTTACGGCACCGATTCCCGCCACTGCGACCACACCACCTGTTCCGAGACATATCCACAGAATGGGCTGTTTTCCCTTCGCAGTATCTGACCGGAGCGAAGTCCGGTCTGCCTGAGACTGTGCACCGGCGGTCAAACTCTTTTCCAAAGTATGTGACTCCCCGCGCTTGTCTTGTCCTGTTTCACTCTGCGAAGCCGCCTTGTTGCGGGAAATGCGTTTTTGTTTTGTCTGCACCTGCTGTAAAGTTTGGTTCGCGTCTGTCCCGTCGGACTGCAGTAAGTTCTGTTTTGTGTCTGTACCGGATGAATTCTGTCGGGAATCCTGTCCGGATTTTTGCGACTGGGAATTCTCTCCATTTTGCCCCTGTTGCGAACCCAGTCCGGATTTTTCCGGCTGCGAATCTTCTCCCGACTGTCCCGGTTTCCCTGCGGTATTTTCATCCGCACAGAGCATAATCTGAAATGCCTCCGGTATCTCGTTATTAACTTCCTTCCCCGTAAACTCTGCCACAATACTGTTTTTCGTAAGGCTTCCCTGTGAATTGCCGCGGATATAAATGCCGTCGGTCAGTCTGCCTTCCACAGACAGATTTTTTACGGTAAGTCCCGAAATCCGGTTCCAGCAGTCCACCAGAACCGCCTCATAAGAGCAATTTATGACAGTGTTGTCAGTCAAAAGATACTCCGCCGTCATGGGTGCTTTGGTCGCCCATATCCACAATGCCCCAATGGGATATTCATAATCTGTGTGGTAAGAGCCGCAGCGAACCAGTGTGTTGTTCTGTACCGTTGTCATTCCGCCGAAACCGTTTGCCGTGTCATAGTCGGTTCCCAGACAGATTCCGGAGCCGTTGTTGATACTGTCCGCCACATAGTTAGCCGTGACCGTATTGCCGGTGCCGCCGTATATTGCAATGCCGTTTGCCAGAGTCGGCATTTGAACCGTGTTGCGGGTAATAATATTGTTACTGCTGTCTCCCATCCAAGGCCAAATGGCAATGCCGTCATCTCCGGTATTACGGATGCTGTTATAACGGATTACCGCTTTGTTGGTAGCGGAACACAAATTGATTCCGTCCGCATAGGTATTACGGATGCGGCACCCCTGCACCACCAGATTTGTGGTGTTGTAGCTCCAGATACCGACCTTCATGTGTTCCATCCACACGTTTTGAACCGTCACATTCGTTGCCTGTCCGACTCCCTCAAAGCCTGCCAAATCACCGCTGTCATCCCTTACGGTGGACACGCCGGTCATGGCAAAATCATAAAATTTGCACGTTCCCTTGTACCGGAAAGCCGCACCAGCGCCCTCCAGCTCAGAGTACCACATTCCGGCGCCGCGGATTGTAACCCCCTGAACTTCCAATGCCTTTTTATTCTCCAGCCGGAACTTGCCACCGGGAATCCAGACTTCCTTATTCTGCTCCTTCGCCGCCGCAATACATGCCTCGATGGCGGCGTAGTCATCCGTTCCGTCATTGGGTGTTGCGCCAAAATCCACAATGGATAAACTGTTCTGCGGTTGTGCTAACGGGCTCTCCACAAGCTCTGCTTCCACAAAGTCAATGATATAATAGGGAGACGTATCACCCGCATCCTTTTGGAGACGAATGGTGCTTCCCGCCGGAATTTCCTCCGCAAAAAGAACTCTGCTCTCGTCAAAGAAACGGTGAGGTTTCCCTTCCGCAGGGGTATTCGTGTAAGGATAGCTGCCGTAAATCCATGCGTATTTTGAGGTCAAATTCAAGCTCTGCTTTTTGGCTCCGTTGACATAAAGGCTTAACACCGCCTCCATGCCGCTGCCGTCCGCACTGTCCGGCATGCTGTAGCGGAGAACCATCGCATTGGCGCTTTTCTGCAAAGTAAATTCCACATAATCCCCGGTTTGGTTTAATTTTACCGCACTTCTTCCACCGGCTTCCGACTGAATATCCGCGCTGTAGCGGGTACTGAAATTTAAAATTTCTGCATTGGTAGCTGCCTGCTCCGCCTCATAAGTAATATAAGGCTGACCGGCGCCGACCGCACCCGGATTTTCCGGATAAGAATTCAAATCCTGATTTTCCCCGTCCTCGCAGCCGTCATCCACCACATAATTTTTTGCCGCATCCTCCGCTGCCTCGCTGCTTTCGTATACCTCTCCAAGTACCGTTGTGTATACAGCCCGCTGGTTCAGAATGTCGGTATCTTTTACCTGCTCCACGCCGTTATTGAAAATCACGCTGAACGGCTGCTCTACGCTCGCCACCTTGGGAACCGTAATTTTAAACCACTTTGCGCCAACCTCCGGTGCTGCCTCCGCCGCTGCTCCCGGCCAGCCCTTTCCAACCGTGGTGTCGTTGGCATATACATAGCCGTTTACCACCTGCCAATTAGAACTGTTATAAAAATATACCACCGTGGACTGATTCTGTCCGCCGTAGCCCGCCGCAATCAGCGCTTCCTCCGCAGTGTCGTACACGGCGCCGTCACCGGTCACAAAAATTTCAGCCTTGTTATCCACAGCCAGTTCCACTCTTCCGGAACCGCCGTCCGTAAAAATCAGACCGAAGTTTTTAGCAGGCACTTCCATGCTCCGCCAGTCGTAAGCGCTCTGCGCATCATCCTTCTCCAGTGTAATTCCCGGCCACGACGCCCCCAAATCCGCTCCGTTGGCATAGGTATAGGCAAATACCGTCGTCCAGTTTTTATGGTTGAGAAAATGAACTACCGTATTCGGGTTCTGCTCCTCCCCGCCGGACTCGCCGCCTGCACCGGAACCGCCGCTTTCTCCCCCTTCTCCGCTGCTGTCTCCGACACTCTGTTTTGCTTCTTGTGCGGACGCAAAAAGATTTCCAGCCGTCGTTGCATACACGTTTGTCTTATCTGCAAGATAAAAATCCGTCTGCGAACCCGCATTATTATTGAAAATCAGGTTTACGGGTGTAGCTGAAGCATCCACGTCCATGGTGATTTTCCACCAGTTTTGTCCAAGCTCTGCAGCCTGCGAAACCTGCTGCCCCGGCCAGCCTCCAAAGATTTCGCCGGGATTCCACACATAAGCATATACATTTTCCCAGCCTGCCGCATTGTATAAATACACGGTTGTCTCTGTGCTCACCGGTGCAAAAATGCGCTCCACCTCCTCGGCGGAGGCATACTTTGTTCCGTCGGAAACGGTATATACATTCACCGTATCATTAATGTAAATATCCACCTGAGAACCTGAATTGTCGTTAAATATTACATTAACCGTTTTACCAGACGTGTCAAAAGGAACCGTAACCTTAAACCATTTGTCCCCTTTTTCCGGGGCAGCCACCGCCTGCTGCCCCGGCCAGGCTGCTCCGATTCCTGCTCCGTCCGCATACATATAAGCGTTTACTGTGCTCCAGTCCCGGTCATTGTAAAAATAGATCGTTGTTTCCCCGCCGGCGTTTACTGTCATTGCACTGCCGTCCCATACCCAGATACCGGATACCAGGAGACACACTGCAACAAGGTAAGCCGCCAGCCTTTCCCATACTTTGTTTTTCACTTTGTAACCCTCCTTATTCTATTTAGTTAATCGTTTAACTCTTAAGTAACTAAATTGTATTTCCGGTGTTACTAAAAGTCAATTATTATTTGGTTAACAGGAAGGTTATCTCCGTTATGCACAAATTAACCTAGAGCAATTTTGCTATTTTGCATAGCGGACGGGGCGCACTTACTGATTCCGGTTCCCGACAATTTTATAATAAGCCCGTGACGTAAGGCGGAATACCAGATAGTATATGGCTGCGAAAACCAACAGCGTAATCACCAGGCAAAGTCGGAACAGGGAAACGCTGTACAGATTCAGCATTTCCAGCAATCTGCAAATCATGGGGAATGCTGCTGCAACATGGATTGCCGCCGTCACAAGGGGCAGGAAAAATACCATGCGCACCTGAGACTGGATGGACGCTTTTACCTCCGCATTGCTCATTCCCACTTTTTCCATGATTTCGTATCTGTCCTTGTCATCATACCCTTCCGATATTTGCTTATAGAAGATAATCATAACCGTCACCATCAAAAACATCACGCCAAGGAAGATTCCAAGAAAGAACAGTCCACCGTACACCGTGTAAAATTCTTCCTCATTGGCAGTTCTGCACTCCGAATAACGCTCTGTCAAATAGGCGGTGTCAACGTTTCCCAGCGCTCCTCTCACCGCATTTCCGCAGGCAATCTTTTCCTCCTTGCTGCCGTCAATGTCAAAACCTGTGACATTCTCTATCTTTCCGCTGTTTTCCCCGCATTTTTCCTGCTGCAACAGAAAGATTTCGTCAAAGGTTTCCTCACTGTCCGTTACAATGTAGTACACTCCGCCAAACAGATATTCCATATATCTGTCCTGTCCGCCATTATAAACCTTGTTTTCCGCCACCGAAAATTCCCTGCCAAGCAGGTTGACGGTACTGTCCGGATAAGGCTCCGAACTGTAAACGCTCACCATTCACTGCGGTATGGCTGCAAATTCTTCCTCTGTCAGACTCTCGTCCATTGTCAGGAGGTTTTCTTTTGTAACCACAGTCACCAGCACAAGACTTCTGTCCAATGCCTTCTTCTGCGCAGCTTCAAAGTTACTTCCGTCCTTTTTTAACATAATCTTCAGAGAGGTGTATGACGTTTTTCCCGTAATTTCCCTGCCCTGACTGCGGATAACCTCCTCCAGCGTCTGCCCCAGTTCCTCACTCGCAATATCCGTCCCGTTGTAGGTGGAATAAACGGTGATTTCTTTCGGATACCTTGCTTCCAGCTCATCACTCACTCCCGCATACATGCTGACCGTGGTGGAAAGCATTACAAGCACCATGGTGGACAAAATACAAATGCTGGCAAGTCCCGCCGCATTCTGTTTCATACGGTAAAGCAGCCCGGAAACAGCGGTAAAATGCCTCTTGTTGTAATAAAACTTTTTGTTTTTGCGAAGTAATTTTAACATCGCAATACTGCCCGCCGTGAACAGAGAATAGGTTCCGGCAATCACAAGCAGAACGGCTACAAAAAACAGAGAAATCACTTTCATGGGATTTTCCGTTATAATCGCAATGGCATAGGCGATGGCGATGCAGGCAATTCCCTCGATTGCCATGAAAACCTTGGTCTTAGGCTCCTTTTCACCGACGTTGCTGCCCCTGAGTAACTCAATGGGATTCGCCATACGAATCTGCATGAGATTATAGAATAACGTCAGAAAATAGAGGATACCGAATACCACACAGGAATAAACGATTCCATCTTTTGTCACAAAGAATACGACGCTCTCCGCAAATCCAAGAATCCGGTACAGAAGCATTAACATCAGCTTGGACAAAAGAATCCCCGCCACAAGCCCGCCTGCGATGGAAAGGATTGCCACGAACAGCGTTTCCATTCCCAGAACCTTGGCGATATGCCTCTTTTCCATGCCGAGAATATTGTAAATGCCGATTTCCTTTTTTCTTCTTTTGATAATAAAGCTGTTGGTATAAAAAATAAATATGTATGCGAACACCGCAATGACGCCGACGCCCAGCCCCAGAATCATACGGAGATTTGCTGCCCCCGGTATTTTACTGATTCCGTCGTTGCCGTTCAAAAACATCATCATGTAAAACATTGCCACCGTCATCACTCCCGAAAAGATGTAGGGCAGGTAAAGCGGCTTATTATTACGGATATTTGTCTTTGCCAATTTTACATAAATGTTATTCATGCTGTTCACCACCTGTCGTCAAAACCGTTAAGGTATCGGAAATTCTGGCATACAACTGCTCATTGGTGAGATTTCCGCGGTAAAGCTGGTGGAACACCTCACCGTCCTTGATAAACAGAATCCGGTTGGCATGACTCGCCGCCTTGGTGCTGTGCGTTACCATGAGAATGGTCTGCCCATCCTCGTTAATCTGATGGAATAATTTCAATAATCCGTCCGTCGCCTTGGAGTCCAATGCTCCGGTAGGCTCATCCGCCAGAATCAGTTCCGGTCTTGTAATGAGTGCTCTTGCCACCGCCGTTCTCTGTTTCTGTCCGCCGGACACCTCGTAAGGGTATTTATCCAGCAGTTCGGTAATGCCCAGTTTCCGGGCAATGGGCTGCAAACGCTCCTCCATCTCGCGAGGTGCAACCCCTGCCAGCACTAACGGCAGAAAAATATTGTCTTTCAGGGAAAAATTATCTAAAAGATTAAAATCCTGAAATACAAATCCAAGATGGTCACGGCGGAAAGCTGAAATTTCTTTTTCCCTCACGGACACCAGATTTCTTCCATTTAAGAGAACCTCACCGGAGGTCGGTTTATCCAGCGCCGCCAAAATATTCAACAGCGTTGTTTTACCGGAACCGGACTCGCCCATGATGGCAACATACTCTCCCTCTTCCACAGAAAAGCTGATGTTGGACAACGCCTGTACCTGATTGCCGCCAAACCGGGTAGTATATATTTTTTTCAAATTATTGACTTCCAAAATTGACATATCGATTGCTCCTTTATCCTTTGGCAAATTTCGTCCGACCACACTTTCGGACAAAAGCCAGTATAACAAAAGACCAAAAAGCAAGCTATCGATTCAGCTTACATTTTGGTCTCCTGTCTTACATTTCTGTAAGAATCCGCCGTTGTTATCCCTCTTTTGTCGAAAAACCGATTCGCACTTTCGTCCCTTCTCCTATCCGGGACTCCAGACTGATGGTGTGCCCCAGTTTATCCAATATCTGCCTGCACAGATACAGTCCGATGCCGGTGGAATGTTTATCCTGATGACCGTTAAAGCCGGTGTACCCCTTTTCAAAAACTCTGGGAATGTCCTCCTCGCGGATTCCGCACCCGTGGTCGCTCACGCAGAGAAAGCACGCATTTTCCCCTTTTTCCACCGTCACCTCGATTTCCCCCTCCTTGGTATACTTAACAGCATTGGACAAAAGCTGTTCCACGACAAAGGAAAGCCACTTGGCATCCGTCACCACTGCCTCGCTGCAGCCCCCATAGCGAAGCGGAATCCTCTTACGAATCATGACCTTCGCATACTTGTGAATTGCCTCCCGGATAACGTTGTCCAAGGGAACCTGCTCCAGCACAAAATCATTGCTGTCACTGTTTATCCTCTGATATTGAAGCGCCATGCCCACATACTGTTCAATGCGAAACATTTCCTCTTCCATCTCCGAGTTCACCTGCATCTGGCGGATGCAGACGTCCTCCGGTGCCTCCGTATTCTCCCATTCGCTCCTCTGCACCTGTAATAAAAGCTGCAACGCCGCGATGGGTGTCTTAATCTGATGCACCCACATGGAATAGTAATCCTTCATGTCTGCCTGCATTTTCCGGGTATCGTTAAATGCAGAATGTCTCTCCGCATTGATGTTTTCGATAATCCGGCTGTACCCCTCCTCTATGGAGTCTCTCGCCTCCGGCAAATCCTTTTCATTAAAAACAGACTGCCTCCCTATCTCTTCAAGGTGTCTCACCTTTTTTTGATAAATCCAGAATCCCGTCACAAAAATCACGGCAAACAGGCAGATATCCAGCAGCGCAAAATACAAAATATCCGTAATTTCCACCTGTTCCAGCCACAAAGAAAAGCAATGGAGCACCGTTCCCGCCAAAAACAACGCTATCCACAGACTATTTCGTCTGATAAAAGTTCTGCAAACATTCATCCGATACGATACCCTATCCCCTTCTTGGTCAAAATAAATTCCTCCAGTCCCAGTGCCGCCAGCTTTTTCCTAAGCCGGTTCACGTTGACGGACAGCGTATTTTCGTCCACATAAGCATCGCTCTCCCAAAGTTTTGTCATCAGTGTTTCCCTTGTAACAATTTTTTCCTTATTTTCAAACAATACCTGCAAAATCTTCAATTCATTTTTCGTAAGTTCCTGCTTTTCACCGCCGTAAGAAACCACCGCCTCGCTCAGATTCAGCAGTACGCCCTTATGCTCCAGCACGCTGCTGTTTCCCGCAAAATCATAGCTTCTCCGCAGCAGTGCCTGAATTTTTACCGTCAACACTTCCAAATCAAAGGGCTTCGGGATAAAATCGTCCGCACCCATATTGACTGCCATGACAATATTCATGTTGTCCGCCACAGAGGATAAAAAGATAACCGGCACCTTGGACACCTTACGGATTTCCGCGCACCAGTGATACCCGTCAAAAAAGGGCAGCCGGATGTCCATCAGCACAAGCTGCGGGGAAAATTCCGCAAACTCTCCCAGCACATTGTCAAAATTCTCTACGATATGTACCGTATAATCCCACCGCTCCAAATGCTGTTTTACCGTCTTTGCGATGGTTTCATCATCCTCCACCATAAAAATGCGATACATCCTTGCCTCTCCTATCTCTCCGGCATACTTTCAATCAGTTCTGCCCCGTTCTTTTTTAACCACGCCCTCGCCTGCCGGTACTGCGGACAGACCCGCTCCACCTGCGCCCAGAATCTGGGGGAATGATTCATCTCCAGCCGGTGGCACAGTTCATGCACCACCACATAATCCACAACCTCCGGTGGTGTTTTCATGAGCATACAGTTAAAATTAAGATTCCCTTTGGCGCTGCAGCTTCCCCAGCGGGTCCGCTGGTTGCGAATGGTAATCCTTCCGTAATTCACTCCCACAATGGGGGCAAAGTAGCGCACTCTCTCCGGGATAACCTCTAACGCCTGCTTTGCCAGCATGCGGATTTCTTCCTGCGTCATTTTCGGTTTAGGGACACGGCTCTCCCGCTCCGCCTTTTGTGCCGCCGCCCTCTGCCAGTATTTATCTATCCAGTCCGCTTTTTCCCGCAAAAACCGCTGTATCTCCCTGTCCGTCATCCGGTAGGGCACACGCAGTATAATCTGTAAATCCGGCTTAATCTCCAGCCCGATGCTTTTACGGTTGCTGCGGACAATCTGAATTTCCCGTTCCACTTTTTTTCTCCCTGAATAGCTCTTTTATCAATATTTTTATTGTATTATCAGTTGCCGGATATGGCAAGAAATTTTGCGGCGCAGGGTTTTGCAGCATCGCTATTTTACACCGCGCCGGATGCCTGTTCATTGACACCGGTTCTGTCTTTTCTTATAATAAAATCACACCAAAACGAGGGGGCATACGCATGAAAATTGAGCGTTTTCAGGAAACAGACCACATAGCCGCCGCAGAACTGTTTTGCCGCTATGCAGAGAATGAATTTGTACACAAAAAGTTTTCGGAGACGGATTTTCACACCACCTTTGTGCAAAACAGTCCGCAGGTAACGAAAATCAACCTTGCGGCGCGGACGGAAGATAACTCCCTCATCGGATTTGCCAACGGCTGTGTCAAAAAAGGTTCCGACACCGGATATATCACTTTTGTTCTGGTAGAT
The DNA here is from genome assembly GCA_934426825.1 of uncultured Acetatifactor sp. Lineage (GTDB taxonomy): Bacteria > Bacillota > Clostridia > Lachnospirales > Lachnospiraceae > Acetatifactor. The sequence continues at coordinate 97,724 of CAKRYI010000006.1, forward strand.
GCCCCCTACCGCAGACAGGGCATTGCCACAAGGCTTTTATCCGCACTGGAAAAAGCGCTGGCAGATACGGCTGACGTCACGCAGTATCAGATTACCTTTTTTAATCCCATCAATCTGACGTGGATTGTGCCCGGCACTCCCGGACACGACCACCCGAATGCTCCCGGCATTGATGTGGCAGGGGGAGCATATCTTTTTTTCAAAAATAACGGCTACCTGGACAGCGTATATCAGAATTCCTTTTATCTGCCGCTAAAGAACTTTTCGATTCAGCCGGAGGTGCAAAAGCGCATGGATTCCCTCAGCGAACATGATTTATCCGTCTGCTTCTATCAGCCGCAAAAGCATTTCGGCATGGAGGAATTGTTTGAAAATCTTGGGAGTGAGGACTGGAAAGAAATCGTACTGGGAAATATCCGCAAAGAGGGCGGGGGCGACCCGGTCATTATTGCCGAGCACAACGGGCTTGCCGTAGGATTCGCCGGTCCCATCCATGTGCAGAAAAGCGGCCGCGGATATTTTGCCGGAATCGGCGTCCACTCAGAATACCGCAAATACGGTCTGGGAAAAGTGCTCTTTTCCACGCTTTGTAAGTCCTTAAAAGACATCGGAGCGGAGTATATGACCCTGTTTACCGGGGAAACGAACCCGGCACGCTATATCTATCAGTCCGCAGGGTTTAAAATTGTAAAGACATGGGCGGATATGGAAAAGAAAAGGCAAAGCAGGTAACCGTAACGATTACCTGCTTTTTTTATCAGACCTTCCAACCGGCAGCCTGCTGGCGTTCCACCACGAACCGACGGTAAAGACCATCCGGTCCGACCAGTTCGTCGTGCGTGCCACGCTGCACAATCTCGCCATTGTCCACAACGAAAATGCAGTCGGCATTGCGCACCGTTTTCAACCGGTGGGCAATCATGATAGTCATGAAGTTCCGTGTATGGGGATACACTAAATGAAACGTCCTCATATTCCTTGGCTGCCCTCTGCTTATTTGTTTCAAACTTTCACCCCTTTATACTCTACCCCTGTTGTTATTACCTGATCTCCCGGATTCAATCTGCCGCAATTATTCCGATTCCATACTAGCAACACTTCCTTTAATATTTCTAATACTTCACTCTCCGTTGGTGCCTCCTCTTTCGGTCTACCATCTATTAATGTAATCTGCCTCAAAACTTCCTCATACTTCATTTGCAGACTCTGGACATAAATATGTAAATTGATTTCATATTGTTCTTTCTGTAATTGTAATAGTTCTGCAGATTTTGTATTTCCCGCTATCAGTATCTGATACCGATAAGAAATTAACTGTGTACTATTATCTTTAAATGTTTTAAAATAGTTTCCATTGAGAGGTTCTAAATCTTCGGTAAATGAAATTTCCTTGTATTCCCCACCATTCAGCACAATAACCTCTTTATAAAGTTCCTGCTGTGCCATGGCTGTTTGGATCTGATGTTCTGCAACGGTATATTGATTATGTGCTACATCGACAGCAGTAGATGTCGTATACCCTAAATCCCATTTTGCTTTTTCTATTTTATATTTTTCACTTAGCTCTGCTTCCCATGTCGTCAAATAGGTTATCTGGTAATCAACAAGTTGTGCTTTCAACTGGTTCGTGTAGATAGCATACTGACGTTCTTTCAGCTCCTGTGCAATCAATTTGTCATAATAAGTGTTGCCTGACTGAATGTCTTCTTGCGAACTACTGTCACCTGCCGAGACGCTTAACCCGCTTGCTAATCTTTCATTATCACTTAATATTTTTCTCCCTCTTGCATAAAATCCACCTGTTCAGCCTCAGCAGTTATAAATGCTGATAGCAGAAAAAACGCTGCAATTAACATTGCAATTATTTTTACTTTCCGCATACCCCGCCTCTTTCTTTCGCATTATAAAAAGCCACACAAACTAAACTTTACAGTTTGCGCGGTCAATCTATCATAAACCAAAAACTTCAATTATAACTTTTATCCCCATACTCATTTTCCCCAATATCCCCATCTTTTTGCATAATGTGATAATATTTTACTATTTTTATGTAATATTCGCAACAATAGTTTAATATTATCTTAATATTTATTTGAACTTTTACAAGACTTACTGTTAATGTAACAAGATTGAAAATATGCTAAATTTAGAAAAACTTTTATAGAATGAAACTAATATCTTATGTGATTTTCACTTGATACGGTTTTATGCTTCGTGATTCTTCCTGAATTTTGCAAATGCGCTGGCAGCATTCTGTGTTCTTCCTGCCTGTATACCATCATACCCTCTTTGTAGTTTTTCCAAAATCTCTTCATCGGACATTGAATCCGCAAATACTTTGACTGTAGGATTTATCCTCAAGTTTAATGTAGTTGTTTTTTCCATTAATATGACATCCCCTATCCACTATAGCAAAACAAATATCGTTACCCTACAACCTCTTTTTCAAAAAACAGAATCCCTTCCTACCCTATGACTTCATATAATCATACGCTATTCGTTCTGCCCCGTCTCTTACATAGATAATTCCACATTTTTGATACCCATATTTTTCAATGGCTGCCTGCATGGCAATGTTATTTTTATGCGTATCAATCCTTATATAATCCATAATGCTGCTGCAAAAATCAAAACTTGCTTTGGCAATTCCCTTTACTTTCCCGTTAGAAGCTAATCTGTGGATCGTTCCGTACACCTGCTATTTTCTTTCCGTTTTCTTTCATTTTGTTTTCTCTCCTCTGTTTGTATTTTCCTTGCGAATCGTGTAGATAACAAGTAATATTTCAAAACACGACATAAAATCGCCCTATGTTTGAAGCTTCATACATCCTACATTTATTGCTTTTACTTCCACCGCATATATATGTCTGCAATCATTATGCACCATTTCGGGCAGACTTTCAAACGTTCTGTTGTCAAACCAGATAGAATTTTCATGAAACAACTGTAACTCACTGATATACTGTCTATGCCAACTGTGTAACCTTGTCTATCCTACAATGGTAGTGTCCTAATCGGTCTATGGAATACATTCCACCAAAGGCGAAAATATTTTATCATTATGCCTTATGACGAAATGAAACAGCGGTGCAAATTGCACCGCCGCCTCATTTCGTCTTGACACCTCTGTCCACCGCGACCGGAAATGCCGGGGGGCGTAAACATTCCTCCGTTTTTCCTATGTTCTGTTTCTCAATCCTGCGGGATTTTCAGTTCCCACCCGGCGAAAATCAAGTTCGGGTCGGTAATCAGCTCCCCGTTTAGGGCGATGATTTCTGCAACAGTGCAGCAGCACTTCCGTGAGATAGCCCAAAGGTTGTCACCCCGCTTCACGATGTAAACGCCTGTTTTCCTGTTGTCCGGCAGGATGGCATCAGGCGTGTTGTCTGCGTCTGTTGCTTCACCCTGCGGGATTTTAAGCTGCCAGCCCGGATGAATTAAATTCGGATTTTTAATCAAGTCACTGTTAGCCGCTACAATCCGTGCAACGGTGCAGCCGTACTTTTTGGCAATCGTCCAAAGAGTGTCGCCCTTTTGCACCGTATAGGCCACAAAGGCAAGTACATTGTCGGTGGGAGGATTATCGGCAGGAGCCTTGTTCCCGGTGCCCGGATTTGTCGGGGTTTCCTCTGTAGCGCTGTCGCCGTCCTCGTCGTCTGACTTCTTTTCAAAGATTGCTTTTACCGTTACATTGTCCGCCTGCATGGTAAACTTGTTGTTGCTGATTGTCACGCTGCCGGAAACAATCTGCCATTCCTTAAAGCAGTAGCCACTGTTTGGCACAGCGGTTAGGGTGATTGCCTCGCCCATCGTCGCAGAAACAGGAGTAGCAGATGCAGAACCGTTCCCATCGTTTTCTACGGTCACGGTGTAAACAGTCAGGTCATAGTAAAGTCTCAAGGTCACTATATCTGCTGCACTGCTGAGTTTCTTTAGTATGCCGCCGGATGTGGAAAACGTCGGATTATAGGTAAAGCCTGTATATGTTTTCGGCATTGCCGCAACAGTATCTCCTATTTTACCTGCGGAATACTCGGTCTCTTCCAGCGTGTAGCCGTTACTACCGGCCTTATAATGCTCCACAATATAGCGTACCGTGTCGCCGGGGTTAACCGGTGTGGATGGAACAGGTTCTTTCCACTGCGCCGTAAGGGTCATGGCATATTTGACTTTATCCGTGTCAAAGACCCATTTCGTCTTTGTGCCACTGTTATCATAATACCAGCCGTCAAAGTAATAGCCCTCCTTGGTGGGGGCAGTAGGTTCGGTGAGCTTGACGCCATTATCGACAGTCTCCGTTGTTTTTACGCCCTCGTCATCAAAGGTCACGATGAATTTCAGGTGAGCAATGGAAACTCCTTCGGCGATGGTGCCGCTCTCGCTGTTGATGACCGTCGTGAACTCGCCGCCGGTGATGGTTTCATTGTTGACGACTGTGTCGGTGAACTCGCCACCGGTGATGGTTCCGTTGTTGACGACTGTGCCGGAGAACTCGCCGTTTTCAATCTTGCTGCCGGGTTGGACAGTCACTGTGCCATTGAACGCCGTCCTGCCGGTGCCTGTACTTGTAATGGTACACGGATAGTTTACGTAATTTCCGAGTATCAAATCGCCGTTGACAGAACCGCCGTTGGCGTAAAAATTCCCAAATCCAGACCAAGTGCTGCCGGTGATGTATAGCCCGTTTCTGTTCGACGCATTGCCTTGATCAATGATCGCGTTTCCCTCTAAGGTAATCTGCGTTACAGTGTGGGCGCTCACACCACCTCCATAGTTCGAGGGCGATCCGTCGGAGCTTTCCGCGCTGCAATTCAGTATTTTTGCACTGCCTGACATGGTGAGCGATGCCCCGTTGGCCACATAGACGCCACCGCCGCGGGCTTTCCCGTTATCCCCGACCACTTTGCAGTCCTCAATCACTGCTCTGTCTGACATAACAAAGCTGCTGGCGGAATTCACATGCACTCCGCCTCCATCGCCATACGTGCTGCTTCCGCCGGGTTCTCCGGCGATGCAGCCACGGATGGCGGTTGCACCCGTCATGTAGAGTTCACCATAGTTCCAGATGCCACCACCGCTGTCTTGGGCGCGGCAGTCACGGATGAGCGCCGTGCCGGACATCTCGATCTTATTGCCGGTGCGGTCGTAGCAGGAAATACCTCCTCCAATATTTGCGGTGCAGCCGTCGATGCTGCCTCCGGTCATGGTGAAGCTGGCGTTCTTTAACAGCCCCACACCGCCTCCGCCGTCCTCCGATGAGCAGCCCACAATATTGCCGCCGGTCATGGTCAGCTTGCCCCCCTCCGCGATGTAAACGCCGCCGCCGAGATAATAACTGCGATTCATGTAACCATCATAGAACGTCTGCTCGGACGCCACACCGCCGGTAATGACACCGCCGGTGACGGTCTCGCTGCCGTTACTGTCCAGCACCCACAGGCCGTCGCTGTTGGGCGTAAATTGGTGAGGTGCAGACGGGTTGCTGTCTTTGATGGTCAGGTCACCTCCGCTCTCGACATTGATAACGCTGCAACTGCTTGTCATTCGAAGCACAAAGCCGTTCAAATCCAGCGTTACAGTGCGGTTAACTGTCAGTGTACTGCTGATTTCAATTTCCCCTGTCAGTGTAATCTCGGAAATGCTTCCATCTGCCAGTGCGGAAGTCAAAGCCTCTGCCGTGGAAACTTCTTGCGTTCCGTTCGCAGTCAGCATAGGCACTGACAGACTGCCCAGTGCAACAGCAGCTTCCATATAGCGAAAAAAATCAAGCGTGTCTAATTCTTCGCCGGAAAGCTGCGCCTTTGCTTTATCAATGGCTTCAAGCTGTGCCGCAACTTCTTCGGCATTATGAGCGCTAAGTTCCTCTGCATCCGGCAGTGCGTCAATCATTGCCTGCACGCTTTCCACGGTCGCCGGAGTGCCGCCGTTTTTGCTGTCATACGGGCAGTTTAATTCTTTTGTAATACATCCGTTTTCCCTACTGCATCCGGTGGGCTCCGCCGCCTCAGACGGTGCGGTCCCATTTCCCGATACGCTCCCCTGCGGATAACATTCCAGCGTATGTTCATGGACACAATTCTCAATCCATGTATAGCACTCCGATGTGTGTTCGTGACTGCCTGCTGCTTCTCCCGTTTCTGCCGCCGATACAGGCATCGAAACCAAAGAAAGTGCCATACAAATACTAAGCAACGCCGCATAAATCCGTTTTCTTTGTTTCCTCATTGACTTTTCTCCTCCCATTGTTGTGGTATATTTTCCTTTTCCGTGTCCCGTCTCTGTTGTCCTCTTTTTGCGAATTTGATACATAATGCAGTAATCACAACTGCCGCAGTAACGGAAATGACCGCTACCGGCACATAGCCGCCCGCACCCTCATGCAACAGAATTGCGTTGCACATTTTTATAGCGTCCATTAGTTTCCCCTACACCATCCCCACCGTTCCCGCAAGAGACAGGAACAGCAGGACGCACGATGCGACACACTTTTTAGCACCGTACATATACGCAAAACTCTCTGAGAACACAGCTTAAAATACCCTTTACTTATATAGGTACATAAAATCAGAAAATCTCTCACCCCAAAATCAAATTTTTTTAAAAGTTAACCAAATTTTTTCAGAATTTTATTATATCTGATACTAAAAAATTTCAAGTAGGTTTTTCGCAAAAGAAAAGAGGTGCGCAATTTGCTATCACCTCAGTATCTTTTAGCCAATGTTAAAAGCAAAGTTTTTGAGTTGTTTTGACTTTCATTGAGAATTTCTGCCTATATAGGCTTTTTGTCCAATAAACCTTTATCCTTTAAATTATGCAAACAGTCTGCACAAAATCTATCCAGTTTCCTTTCCTCTCTTCTTCGGAAGATAAAACATTGATTATCTACACGATGTGTCGACAATTTCAAGAAAAGCCTTATAAACTACTTCTTAAATTTATATTTTCCTTTTCCGTGACCGGATACCGGTTCAATAATATCTGCCTGCACCAAATTGGAAAGAAGTTTTGAAGCACCTGAACCTTTCAGTTCAAGAAGTTCCATAACTGCACTTCTTCCAAACACTTCATCAAAACCAAACTTCTCAAAGAGTCTATGAATATGAACTGTCGTTTTTGCTGAGAAATCGCTGCCTTTTTCGGAAAGTACACTTTCAATGTCCACTTTCGTGTCTTGAATGTTCACTTTTTCATTCTCAATATCCACTTTCGCATCCCCAATGTCCACTTTTTCTTTATTCAAAAGTCCACTTATATGAAGATTTCGATTATGAAGTTCATTCTTCTCATTCAAAAGCAGATTTCTAAGAAACACTTCCAGATATTCTGTTGTTTCATAAATACCTTTTTGCAGGTTCGTATAGTTTGCACGGACAAGTGCATTTCTGAAATACCACGCATTTTCAGCAAAAATATCATTGGTTGCAGAAAATCCAAGTGTCTTCAAATATTTGATGAAAAACACTGCTGTTGTTCTGGTATTGCCTTCCCCAAAGATATGGATTTGCCATAGCCTTGAAATGAATATCGCCAAATGATGGATAATCTCGTCCATTGAAAGCCCTTTATAGCTAAAATCTTTCTCCTGCGAAAAATCATATTCAAGTGTGGCTCTCAGTTCGGAAGCACTACCGTACATAACAGTTGCCCCATCAAGCACCCATTCTTTCTTTGTAATGTTGTAATCTCTAATCTTTCCGGCGTGTTTATAAATCCCCTGAAAGAGTTTGCGATGGATAGAGATATACTCGTTTGGCGAAAATGAAAACGCTGTTTCAGAAAGAATTTCTGCAATACGGGACGAAACCTTATCTGCTTCTTCGGTACGCTCATCATCAGACAAATGGACAGGTCTTTCCTCATAGTAGCTGTCAATAAGACTCTGTGCTTCTTTCATCGTGATTTTGCCTTCAATATTCTGAATGGCAATATCAATCAAATAATGAGACGGTTTAAGTCCGTCCACTGCCTGAAGTCCGATTGCTGTACTCCAAGCATAACCCTTATGAGCTTTATCCGGTTCAGACTCTCTCAAATATTCCTTAAACGGGTCTTTTTCCATATCTACTACCTCGCTTCATGGTTTAATAATTCAAGCTTTTCTAATTGTGTAGACGTTCCGCACAATTTCAAATCTGCACTATTCGCTCTCTTGCATATCCTCATCGGTTTTTGCCCACATTGACAGCGCCGTTTATAGTGCCGGGGATGTAATGTATCTGCTCATTATCCTGCTTCCACTATCGGTTGCATTGAAAAAAAGGGGCTCCTCCCTCAAGAACCAAATCGACAATTTCTATTTTCTTTTCATTTTAGAAAATGGGCAATCCCGATTGGAATTGCCCATTCATCGTACTAATGATGCGATTTTTTCTTACCTGCACCGATTTCTGCATCAAATGATGTAAGTTTGATGTAAATCGCTATTTTTTCAATTATTTATCAAACGAAGTACGTCCCGTCTATTTGCTAAAACGGTACATCTTTACCTCATCCTAATAGAGCTTCGCCCCTGCCGGAATATGGTCATCTACCATCAGAAGATGCAGTTCTTCTTCCTCAGAATCCTTAAGATTATTGATTGCCGAAAGCAACATACCACAGGATTCAATTCCCATCATAGCCCTAGGCGGAAGATTGGTAATTGCAATCAGTGTCTTTCCAACCAGTTCTTCCGGCTCATAGTAAGCATGGATGCCGGAGAGAATTGTTCTGTCAACACCTGTTCCATCGTCCAGTGTAAACTGTAACAGTTTCTTAGACTTCGGTACTGCAACACATTCCTTAACCTTTACTGCTCTGAAATCGGATTTTGAGAAAGTATCAAAATCTACAGT
>CAKRYI010000007.1 GCA_934426825.1 uncultured Acetatifactor sp.
AGCGCGAGACGGGAATCGAACCCGCGACCCCCTCCTTGGCAAGGAGGTGCTCCACCGCTGAGCCACTCGCGCATATTGTGACAGGTTTACACCTGTACATTGAAGGTATGAAATTAATTGTTTCTGTTTCTCATGCGCAATCTCATAAGAAGCAGTTGCGGATTATCCGCTAAGCGGGTGATGGGAATCGAACCCACGTATCCAGCTTGGAAGGCTGGTGTTCTACCATTGAACTACACCCGCATATATGGTAACGCAGTCAGATGTGAAATCCTCCTGCGGAAATGCCCAGAACCGGAATCGAACCAGTGACACGAGGATTTTCAGTCCTCTGCTCTACCAACTGAGCTATCTGGGCTTAAAGACGAGAATCCCTTTTGTGCATCACCTGCCCTGGTTTTGCGCTACAACATTGGTTATTTTACATGGTGAATAGAAAATTGTCAATAGGTTTTTAAAAAAAATTCAAAATTTTTCAATCCCTCCTCCTGTGTAAATGCCCTCTGTCCCAGACCTTGCTTGGCTGGGCTTTGTAGGTTGGCTTTCGCAGCAACAGTGATTTCAGGGCTGCGGCATTGAACGGAAACAGCGGCCAATAGTAGCTTAACCCGCCGAAAGTGGGAGTGGTAGCTGCGGACAACAGTATAAGCAACAGGCCGATTCCAAAACCGTGCAGTCCCCAAAATCCGGTGATGAGTGTCAGGAACACCCGGTAGACCCGGATGGCATCGCTGAATTCCAGATTGGTGATGGAGAGAGTTGCTAACAGGGTAATTGCCCCGTAAAAAAGGGTTTCCGTAGACGCCCAATTTAAACTGACAGCAATGTCACCAATCAACAGTCCGCCCACAATGGAGAGGGAACCGGAAAAGCGGCTGGAATTTAAGGATGCGGAATGACGGAACAAATCCAATAAAAACTCCACTGCCAGTACATAGAATACCATTCTGGGAGCGGTGAGCCCCCCTGCGGCTTCCATGGCGGACAAGTCGACAAGGTTCCACCGTATGGCAAGTGACGGGTAGTAAGCCGTTATCAACAAAAATAACGGCATGAGAAGCAGGCTGATAGGAATACAAAAAAACCGCACCAATCGGAAATAGGAGCCAACCAAGGGACTTTTATAATAATCCTCCGGGCTCTGGGTAAACTGAAAAACCGTACAGGGCAGAACCAGCACGGAGGGGGAGTTATCCACCAGAATCAGGATATGTCCCTCCGCCAGATAGCTGCAAGCCACATCCGGGCGTTCCGTGAGGAGGATTCCGGGAAGCGGGTGCCACCATTTGCGGGGGAGCAGCAATTCCTCCAGACTTTTGCTTCCCATGGTCAGGGACGTGACATTTAAGGACTCAATAGTTTGTGACAGTTTTGTCAGTAATTCCTGATTCACACAATCCCCCAAATATGCGACTGCCACATCGGTGTGACTCTTGCTCCCCACCTTATGAATAGCGAAAGTGAGCTTGGGGGAGCGGATGCGCCGTCTGATGAGATTGGCATTGAATAAAAGGGTCTCCACAAACCCGTCGCGGGCGCCTTTGGTGACGCGTTCCGTGTCCGGCTCCGCAATCCCTCTTGTGGGGTAAGTTCTTGCGTCAATTAAAACCGCTTGGGAAAATCCGTCCACAAACAGTGCAATGGGGCCGCTCAGCACGTTTTGTAAAATGTCCTCCCATGAGCTACACAGGGAAACCTGTGCATAGCCGATTTTTGCACGCATATAGAGCAGAATATCGTCAATATGGTCATCTGCGGTAAACTGCGGGTTTTGCAGGTCGGCAAAAATGAGCTGCAGCACATCCGTTTTACAGAATCCGTTGACACCCAGAAAATAGCACTTTGTTTTGCCCAGAAAAAGCTCCCGGCTGATGAGGTCAAAGCTGTCTCCCAGCGGGAGTAGTGTATGCAGGGTTTTAATATTTTTGGATAAACTGGGAGAAAGCTGCGGGCATGCTGTCATAAAATTTCCTTTCCGGTGAAAAACCACAAACCACAATATCACAGATATTATGCCTGCAGCGGCAGAAAATATACAATAAGCCGCCGGAACGCTTAAGTCCGCTCCTTCCTTCCGCAATCATGCCAAAATCCTCAACAGCACAAGAGGCAGTCCGGAAAGCAAATCCGAAAAGCCGCCGGAATGCTTCAGTCTACTCCTTTATTCCTATTCTGCAATCACTCCAAAATCCCCAACAGCACAAGCAGCAATCCGGAAAGTAAATCTGAAAAACACCCCGCAAGGCGCAAAATCCGACATCTTCCCAGCCGGTTTCCCACATAGAGAAAGGACAGGGAAAACAAAAAAGTTACCGTGGCGGCGGGAAGCAGCTGCAGGCCGGCAATGCTGGCACTGAGACCGATGCCCATATTGTTTGCGGACAAAGCGCAGCCGAGTGCGCACGCTTCCGGCAGCGTCATGGAGGCGGGGGATTCCTCCCCGGAGCGCTGGGTGGCGGTAAGCTCCCTGTCTTTGCGGTATTTTTTTATCTGATTTATCATAAATTTAATAATATAGTAGAGTCCAAACAGAATCAGAATCACGCTCCCCGCAGAATGAAGCGCGGAATCGGGCAAAAAATAAGTCAGTTTTGCACCGAGTCCCACGGATAGGCAGGTGCCTGCCAAAGTGATAAGGCTGATAAGAAGGTTCTGCCAGAAGCGTATGCGTGCGCCCCGGATTCCGTAGCTGATACCCACGAGCAGAGCGTCCAGACTGGCGGAAATGCCGAAAAGCAGAGAGGGTATTATCTGCATGGCAGTCTCCCGTATTAATATCTTCTATTTACTATATTCTGTCGAAGAAAAAGAGTGAAGGGCTTTCGGTGATTTACAAAAGAACCCAGGTCATGGTAAAATCAACTATGACATTCGTGACAGAAACGGTAACGAAAGAGGAAGAAACAGATGAAAAAAATAATGGATTTCGTGAAGCGGGAGACGGTTTTGTCCGTGGCGCTCCTGTTGGCGGTGGTGTCGGCTTTTTTGGTAAAGCCCGACGCCGGGTACATAGATTATATTGATTTCAGAACCCTTGCCATACTATTCTGCCTTATGAGCGTGATGGCAGGGCTTCAAAAGCTGGGAATCTTTCGGTGGATAGCGGAAAAGTTGATGGAAAGCGTGCACGGCATGGTTCAGCTTGTCCTGATTCTCACACTGCTGTGCTTTGTGTTTGGAATGTTTATTACCAATGATGTGACGCTGATAACCTTTGTCCCCTTTGCCATCACGGTGATGGGGCTTTTGGGAGAGGACTGCAAAAACAGGCTGCTTGTTCCGGTGACGGTACTGCAGACCATTGCGGCAAATATGGGAAGCATGCTCACACCCATCGGAAATCCCCAGAACCTTTATCTGTACGATAAGGCGCAAATCAGCGTTGGCGCATTTGTGTGGCTGATGCTGCCGTACTCGGTGGCAGCGCTGGTACTGGTGGTGATTTGCTGTGTCTTTTTGGGAGTGCGTGAAAAAAAGATAGCGGGAACCAATTTGGAGTATATGGCGGCACAAATTGCGGGCGGAGAAAAGAAAGCGGTAGTGGGTGATAAAAAACGGATTGTCCTGTACCTGCTTTTGTTTGTGGCAAGCCTGCTCACGGTAGCCGGATTCCTCCCTTATGGCATACCGCTGGCGCTGACAGTTGTGTCAATTTTAATCTGGGACAGGCAGGTGCTCGGAAAAGTAGACTATGCCCTGTTGTTTACCTTTGTCGCTTTTTTCATTTTTGTGGGAAATATGGGGAGAATCCCCCAGTTCAGCGCCTTGCTGGAAAAGGTGGTTGTGGGAAATGAGGTTCCCACGGCAATTATCGTGAGTCAGGCAATCAGCAATGTGCCTGCGTCGCTGCTTTTATCCGGATTTACCGACAATTTCAAAGCACTCATTGTGGGAGCGAACCTCGGCGGTCTCGGCACGCTCATTGCCTCCATGGCGAGCCTGATCACCTACAAGTTCATTGTGCGGGAAGCGGGGAACAAAAAAGGAATTTACCTGTTACATTTTACGCTTCTTAGTGTTTGTTTTCTGGCGGTATTAGTGATACTATATCTGTGTATCGGAGTTCGTTGATTTTGAAAGGCAGGAGAGCAAAATGACAGAGGAAATGACGATTATCGGAGAAGAGGCATACAGAGCCGCGAAGGAGATTTTGGAGGCGGCTAAAATAGAAAAAGGTCAGCTTTTTGTGGTGGGCTGCTCCACCAGTGAGGTGGGCGGCGCCTGCATCGGAACCTTTTCCAGCCCGGAACTGGCGGAAGTGGTGTTCGGAGGCATTTATCAGGCAACACAGGAAGCGGGAGTATATCTGGCAGCCCAGTGCTGTGAGCATTTGAACCGTGCATTGATATTGGAAAAAGAAGCAGCGGACAAATACGCATACGAGCAGGTGAATGTGGTGCCCCAGCCAAAGGCAGGCGGATCCTTTGCCACCGCGGCATACAAGGCACTGGAACATCCCGTTGCGGTGGAGCATATCAAAGCCCATGCGGGAATGGATATTGGAGATACCTTGATTGGAATGCATCTAAAAGACGTGGCGGTTCCGGTACGGATTCGGACCACACAGATAGGGGACGCTCACGTAGTATGTGCCCGCACAAGGCCGAAATACATCGGCGGTGAACGGGCACATTATGATGACAATCTTCTTTAAGTTACAGAGTATTTCCGGCAGCCTCGTTGATAAGTCCCATGATGGTGGAAATGGAGTCAAGCTGGGCGCTTCTGCCCATATTGTCCAAAAAGGTCTGTCGGGTAAAATACAGTTCATGCACCTTATCCACCAAAAGGTCGGTGGTCAGGTCATCCTCGCTGATAACAATGGAAAATCCCTGTGATTCAAAGGACTTTGCATTGAGTATCTGGTCTCCGCGGCTGCTGGCTGCGGGGAGAGGAATCAGGATGTTGGGCTTTTTCAGCGCCAACAGTTCGCAGATGGCATTGGCTCCGGCACGGGAAATGACAATGTCTGCCATGGCAAACAAATCCTTCAATTCGGCTTTGATATATTCAAACTGTTTGTAGCCGGATGTGTTTAAGAGAAGGTTATCCATTTTGCCTTTTCCGCAGAGATGCACTACCTGAAAATCTTTTAAAAGTTCCGGCAGAGCTTCCCGGACAGCGCTGTTTACGTTGGCTGCTCCGAGGCTTCCACCCACGACCATGATAACCGGTTTATTGGCTGTGAACCCGCACATGTCAAGACCGGCTATTTTATTGCCTTTTGCAAGCTCGGCGCGGATGGGGGAACCGGTGAGCACGGCTTTGTTTTCCGGCAGCAGCTTTAAAGTCTCCGGGAAATTGCAGCACACCTTGGCGGCAACCGGAATACATAATTTATTGGCAAGTCCCGGCGTCATATCAGACTCATGGATAATGCAGGGGATTCCGAGGGATGCAGCCGCCCGCACAACAGGGACGCTGACAAAACCGCCCTTGGAAAATACCACATCCGGTTTAAACTGTTTCAGGTATTTTCTTGCCTCCGTAAATCCTTTCAGTACCCGGAAAGGGTCCGAGAGATTTTTCGGGTCAAAATAGCGGCGGAATTTTCCGGTGGAAATTCCGGTATAAGGTATATCAAAATCACCAATCAGCTTTTTCTCGATTCCGTCGTAGGAACCCATGTATGCGATTTCATAGCCCGCTTCCTGAAGGGAAGGCAGTAAGGCGATATTGGGTGTCACATGACCTGCGGTGCCACCACCAGTCAATACGATTTTTTTCATGATAACCTATGCCTCTTTCATCATACTTTCCAAAGCTCTTGCCAGCTGATCCGGGCAGGAAGTGGACTTAAAACCGCAGCGGATTCCTTTTAATCTGGAAATTGCCTCTTCGGGAGTCATGCCCTTCACCAGTGCGCTGACGCCCTGCGTATTGCCGTTGCAGCCGCCGGTAAATTTTACGGAATCAATCACGCCGTCCTTTAGTTCAATGTCGATAGCAGTGGAACAGGTTCCCTGTGTCTGATACCTCATATCAACACATCCTTTCTCTACAATAGTATTATTCAACGTATCCCAAAATTATAGCAGATTTCAGGCAGGAAAGCAATGCGTGCGGTTTACATAAAAGCGGGAAAACTGCGGAAAATTGTCCCCGGAGAAAAGAAAATGACGATGGAAATTCGTACCAAATCACGCAAAGGTGGGATATACTTACAGTATGCGCTTGTGCAGGCGCGCCGTCCGGCACAAAACGCAGGGTAGAGACGATGGGTAAGACGGCGCAGAAATGGGGAATCCTATGTTTGAAATATTCCGGAAAGAGTGGATTGTAACAATTTGTATGCTGTCCTTTTTGGTGCTGAGTATTTTTGTGCGGGTGCTGTTGGGCGTCCTGTATCAGAATATGATTCGCGAGGCGGACAATATGGCAATCACCAAAAATAAACTGTTAAAGCAGTGTAAGCTGAAATTTTCCAACTGCTACCAGCTCAATAACGGGGTGGCGAATATACCGGTGTTTGTGGACAAGTTCTTAAACCGTCTGGCACTGGGGCCCTTTGGCTTTGATTTTCTGTATCACCTCTCCGGTCAGACCATGCTGCTCTCCGTGGTGAGCGCGGGAGTGGGAATCTGCCGGAGCATTTTCGGCGGCAGTATGCTGGGCGAAATTCTGCCTTTCTATATTGCGAGCTTTGCGGGACTGTACCTGTACTTTTCCGTATCCACCGTGGTGGATATTAAAGGAAAGAGGAGAGTGCTTAAAATCAATCTGGTGGATTATCTGGAAAATCACCTCTCCGCCCGCATTGACGTGACGGAGGATGACATGGAAATGCTGTTCGGAACGCCGCAGTTATCCGCACAGGAGCGCCGCCGGAGACTTGGCGGCGGCAGCGGAAAGCGCACGGTGGAGCTGATGCCCATCCGTCCGGCAGCCCCTGTTTTGTCCAATCCGGAGGTGCAGGTCAGCGAGGAAGAACTGGAGGCACTGTTAAAGGAATTTCTGGCAACTTGAATCTTTTTCTTGAATTTGCCATATTTCTTTGCTACACTTAAGCCGTACAGATTCACACGACAAAAAGTTGGAGGCGTAGAATTATGAGCAAACAGATAACTTTTGATTATTCCAAGACCGGTGCTTTCATCTCTGAGGAAGAAATCGGCTATATGAAAAAACAGACACTGGACGCAAAGGACTTGCTGCTGTCCAGAGAGGGAGCAGGAAACGATTTCTTAGGATGGATTGACCTGCCCGTTGATTATGACAAGGAGGAGTTCGCGAGAATCAAAGCTGCGGCAAAGAAGATTCAGAGCGACTCAGAGGTATTGCTGGTAATCGGTATCGGCGGTTCCTACCTTGGCGCGAGAGCAGCCATCGAGTTTTTGGGACACAGCTTTTACAATGTGCTGGATAAAAATACCCGCAAGACCCCGGAAATTTATTTCTGCGGAAACTCCATCAGCTCTACCTACTTAAAACACCTTATGGACGTGGTAGGCGACAGAGATTTCTCTATTAACATGATTTCCAAGTCCGGCACAACCACCGAGCCCGCTATCGCTTTCCGTGTGTTCAAGGAAATTCTGGAAAAGAAATACGGCAAAGAGGGCGCTGCCAAGAGAATTTACGCAACTACCGACAAGGCAAAGGGAAGCCTGAAGCATCTGTCCGACGAGGAAGGTTACGAAACCTTCGTAGTACCGGATGATGTAGGTGGACGTTTCTCCGTACTGACCGCAGTAGGTCTGCTTCCTATCGCAGTAAGCGGCGCAGACATTGACAAGTTGATGGAAGGTGCTGCCAGCGGAAGAAAGCTCGCACTGGAGAATGATTTTGAAAATAACGACGCCCTGAAATATGCGGCACTGAGAAATATTCTGCTCCGCAAAGGCAAGAAAGTAGAGATTCTTGCAAACTACGAGCCCGCCGTACACTATGTAAGCGAGTGGTGGAAACAGCTCTTTGGCGAGAGCGAGGGCAAGGATCAGAAAGGTCTGTTCCCTGCAAGCGTGGATTTGACCACAGATTTACATTCCATGGGTCAGTTCATTCAGGACGGTTCTAGAATTATGTTCGAGACCGTTATCAACGTAGAGCAGCCCAGAGAGGAACTGATTATCGGTGAGGAGCCGGTAGATTTGGACGGACTGAACTATTTGGCAGGCAAGAGCGTTGATTTCGTTAACAAGAGCGCTATGAACGGAACCATTCTTGCACATACCGACGGTCAGGTGCCTAACTTTATGGTAAATGTACCGGAAGTAAGCGAATTTTACTTAGGACAGCTGTTCTACTTCTTCGAGTTTGCCTGCGGTGTCAGCGGATACCTGCTTGGCGTGAACCCCTTCAACCAGCCCGGTGTGGAGAGCTACAAGAAGAATATGTTCGCTCTGCTCGGAAAACCCGGTTATGAGACTCAGAGAGAGGAATTGTTAAAGAGATTACAGTAGGTTCTGCTGTATCGCGATAAGGATAGAATGAAAAACCTGCGGGAGAATTCTTCTGCAGGTTTTTCCGCAGAAAGTGAAGGAAGAACGGATGAAAATAGTAGTGCTTGAGAGAAACAGCGTGGGCACGGATACACCGGTGGACTGTCTGGGAGAGTTCGGTAGCCTTACCTGTTATCCCAATACCGTGACTGTGGAAGAAGTGCGGGAGCGGGTGAAGGATGCTGACATTATTGTCGCAAACAAGACACCCATGCGGGAGGAGACGTTAAAGGACGCTCCCAATGTAAAGCTGATTTGTGAGTTTGCCACCGGGTTTGACAACTGCGACCTGGCTTACTGCAAATCCAGAGGAATTAAGGTGGCAAATGTGGTGGACTACTCCACCGCCATGGTGGCGCAGCACACCTTTACGCTGGCACTGGCGCTGAGCCAGAAATTAATCCATTATGACAACTATGTCAAGTCCGGCGCCTATGCCGCGCAGGACAGATTTTCCAACTTTGACCTGCCCTTTACAGAGCTGGACGGCAAGACCTGGGGCATTGTAGGCATGGGCAATATCGGTAAAAGGGTTGCCCGGATTGCCACGGCATTCGGCTGCAGAGTGATTTTTCACTCCGTCACCGGAAAGAGCACCTGTACGGAATACGAACAGGTGGACAAGGACACCCTGCTTGCGGAGAGCGATGTTTTATCCCTGCACTGTCCGCTCAGCGACTTATCCCGCAATTATATTGACAGAGAGGCTCTGAAAAAGATGAAAAAGAGCGCGGTTTTGGTCAATGTGGCAAGGGGTCCGGTGGTGAACAACTCGGATTTGTATGATGCGCTGGTGGCAGGAGAGATTCAGGCAGCAGGACTGGACGTGCTGGAGAAGGAACCGCTCAGGGAGAAAAATCCGCTGAGTAAATTCAAGGACAGCACCCGGTTGATTATCACACCTCACCTTGCATGGGCGAGCGTGGAGGCAAGAAACCGGTGCGTGGAAGGCGTGTACCGCAATATCAAGGCATTCCTACGCGGTGAGGACAGAAATATTGTTAATCTGTAAAAGAAATTCCGTAAGGCGGGACTGCCGGAAACGGCACACCGCATTGCACATTTGTGAAAAGTCATTTCGGGACGGAGGAAAGATTGAAAAATAAAATTTTTCAATCACGAGATTTGTGTCTGCGCGCACTTGACACAAACTCGCTATGCACAAAGAACGTGCGCAGAAATGTGGGAAAAAATGATAGAAAAGATAAAAGAGCTCTGTAAAAAATACGAGGAAATCATAGCCTATCTGATTGTGGGAGTGCTTACCACCGTTGTATCGTGGGCGGCTAAGTTTCTGGCAAACGCTGTTTTCTTCGGAAACACGATGCACCCCACCAGCTCGCAGAACCTGATTTTAAGTATTATCAACTGGGTTGCCGGTGTGATTTTTGCATACTTTACCAACCGCAAGTTTGTGTTTAAAAGCAATAAACCCATGCTGAAAGAGTCATTTGATTTTGTGCTTTCCAGAGTGTCCACGCTGATACTGGACACGGTGGTGATGCAGCTTTTGGGCAATGTCATGGGAATTAACGTGGTAATCGCAACCTTTATTTCCGCGGTGCTGGTTATCGTTGCCAACTATGTATTCAGCAAATTGTTTGTCTTTAAGAAAAAGTAGAGAAGAAAAGGAAAGAAAGTGAATCCCATACAGGGTTGTAAGAACAGGGTAACTCCGCAGATAACGGGGCTGCCCTGTTTTTTGCGCGCTTTGCGACACCTGTTATGATTCTTCCGGTGAACAGAAAACGAACAAGCGGTTTGGCAAAAATGCACAAAAACAAGGTGCTAAGTTTTGTTATCTGTACAAAAAAACAAATCACGTATTGTAAAAACGTTTTTACTGTGGTATATTATAGCCAGTAAAAACGTTTTTATTTTTTAAAAAGGCAGTAACATTGTTTACAAGGCATATTCCCATACAGAGATGAAGCCTGAACAGATGACAGTTATATAGTTATATAAAGGGAGTTTATTATGAAGAAGCAGGAGGAAATTTATGAGTAGCGTAGCGAAGAGTCAGAAACAAAGTAAATTTGACTGCATCGAAAATGTGTACGCGGGAAAGAAACTTGGGGTATGGATTGTGACAGCCATTGCGGCACTCAGTCTGATTTTGATTTTACCCTTTGTGAAATGGATTCATGTGGTAAACGCCGACGCACTGTTCCAGAGTCTTGGTGTCAAGGACTTATCTATGATGAAGAGCGGCTACACGGTATTTGATGCACTGTCCTTTGTGCAGTACGGAAATGCAGGAGCGCTGGGGTTGTTCGCCATGATTTTACTGCTGGTTGCAGTTGCGGCGGTATACTTTCAGGTATGTCTCATTTTCAAAGTACTTTGCAACCGCAAGAACAAGAAAGGAAACCTTGGACTGTACGGAACCGCAGAGGCGTGTATGCTGTTTAATATGTTTGTAAGCATCACAGCCGTTGCCTACGGAATCTTTTCCAATTCCAAGTTTGGAATGACCGGTTTTTCCGTTTCCCCGGTGGTGTACCTCATTCTGGTAATCAATATCATCGGATTTGTGGCAGTCAAGAGATTACAGGTAAACGAGAGAGCGCTGTACCATGAGCATGGTCTCTGGAAGGAACTGAAAAAGAACTGGGTATTGTTTGCAATGCTGATACCTACTTTTGTTTATCTGATGATTAACAACTACCTGCCCATGATTGGTGCTTACTACGCGTTCACCAATTTCAATTTCCGCGACGGATTGTGGGCAAGCCCCTTTGTCGGATTTAAGAACTTTGAGTTTTTGATAAAGGCAGATTTGTTTCGACTGACAAGAAACACCATCCTTTACAATCTGGTGTTCATTGTTCTCGGTAACGTTTTGCAGATTGTATTTGCAATCTTTGTAAGTCAGGTGAGCCGCAAGTGGTTTAAAAAGACTTCCCAGACTTTGATGTTCATGCCTTACTTTGTATCCTTCGTTATTTTGAAGGTTATTATCTACAACGTATTTGAGTATCAGTACGGTGTTATCAACACAGTGATTGTAGCGCTGGGAGGAGACAGAATCGACTTCTACAACACTCCTGCTTACTGGCCGTTTTTGATTACCGCATTCTATATCTGGAAAAACATCGGATACGGAATGGTTGTGTATCTGGCAACGATTATGGGAATCGACGCCGAGATGTACGATGCGGCAAAGGTGGACGGAGCGAATATTTTCCAGCAGATTCGATACATAACGCTTCCTCAGTTGAAGCCCACTTTCATCATCCTGCTTTTGTACGCACTGGGCGGTATCATGAAGGGACAGTTTGAATTGTTCTACCAGATGATTGGAAATAACGGAGTGCTCTTCAATATCACGGATATTATCGACACCTATGTATACCGAATCACAATGACACAGCCTCTGAGTATCGGACTTGGTACTGCGGCAGGTTTGTACCAGTCCCTGTTTGGATTTGTACTGATTGTTCTTGTGAACTGGGTAGTGAAGAAAAAGAATCCGGATTACGCATTATTCTAAGGAAAGGAGCATGTAGATTATGAAAATCAAGAAAGCACCGTCCACAGTGATTTTTAATATTGTAAGTTACACACTGTTGACATTAGGTTCCATTATTTGTGTGGTTCCCTTCATCATGATTCTATCGGGTTCCTTCACGGATAACGCAACGATTTTGACAGAGGGCTACAGCCTGTTGCCCAGAGATTTCACCTTACAGGCATATAAGACCATCTTCAAGGCGCCGCAGGACATCCTGCAGGCATACAAGATGACCATTTACTATACGGCAGTCGGTACCTTTTTTGGACTGTTCATGATTACCATGACGGCATATGTCATTTCCAGAAAGGAATTCAAATACCGTAACACGGTATCCTTTCTGATTTACTTTACCAGTATCTTTGGAGGAGGAATGATTCCCTGGTATCTGATGTACTCCAGTGTACTGGGACTGAAAGGCTCCACCCTTGCTATCTGGTTCCCGGCATTGCTGACACCGTTTTTGGTTATTCTGATGAGAACCTTTATCGTGGGAAGTGTGCCGGACGCTATTACCGAGTCCGCCAAGATTGACGGTGCAGGACATATCACTATCTTTTTGAAAATTGTAATGCCTGTCCTGGGACCCGGACTTGCAACCATCGGACTTTTCCTGGCACTGGGCTACTGGAATGACTGGTATCGTTCCTCCATGTTCAGTACCGATTCCACTACATGGGAATTGCAGTTCTATTTATACGATATGTTAAACGCAACACAGGCATTAAAGCAGATGTCACAGAACAGCAGCATCTCCACCGCAGATTTGCCCACACAGGCAGTAAAACTGGCGATGGCGGTCGTTGCAACCGGACCGGTATTGTTATTCTATCCGTTTGTACAGAAATATTTCGTATCCGGTATTACAGTCGGAGCCGTAAAAGGCTAAAAAACAGGTTATTGAAGCATTGTGCTTTGGTAATAAACAACAACGTGTTTCGTTGGGGAGGACCAACGGGAAAGGAAGGATTACTATTATGAAGAGTAAAAAGTTATTGAGCCTGTTGTTAGCAGGTACCATGGTAGCTTCTCTTGCCGCTTGCGGCGGAAAAGAAACCCAGACTACCCCCTCTACAGATTCTGCAGCTACTACTGAGAGCACTGCAGGAACCACTGAGGATACAACAGGAGACAACGGTGCAGCCGCACTCGACACCTCTGAGAGAGTTGATCTGGTGTTCTATGTAATGGGTGATGCACCCGCTGATGAGCAGGCAGTTGAGGATGCCCTGAATGAGAAATTGCTGGAGAAAGCAAACGCAACTATCGATTTCCAGTTTTCCACATGGACCGATTTCCAGCAGAAATACAGCCTGGAAATGACCTCCGGACAGGCAGACCTGATTTATATTGCAAACTGGCTGAACTATGGTCAGCTCGCTAAATCCGGCGCATTCCTTGAGCTGGATGAAATGCTTGACACGGTAGCGCCTGAGTTGAAGGCTCTGGTTGGTGAAAATCAGTTGACCATGTGCTCCGTTGACGGAAATGTTTACGCAGTTCCCAATGCGTGGCCTGAGTATGTATGTAACGGTTTCAAATATCGTGAAGATTTGAGAAAACAGTTTGATTTGCCCGTTCCCAACACCCTTGAGAACGTAGAGGCTTACTTCCTTGGAATTCAGGAGAATATGCCGAATCAGGGTATTCTGACCTGTACCACTGAGGAGAGTCAGGGAACCCAGACTGCCTTCGATGCAGCTTGGATGCTGAACTTCAAATACCCTTGGGTTTACACCAATGGTTTGAACTATGGTCTTGCTGCAAACTATGATACCCCTTCTGATGTATATGATTACTGGTTCTCAGATGACTTCGTAGAAGATATGAAGTTAATGAAGAAATGGGCTGATTACGGCTTCTGGTCCAAGAGTGCACTTTCCGATACCAACGACAGCGAGGCTTACAAGACCGGTCTGTGTGTAGCAGAAGTTGCAGGACAGAACCCTAACAAGCAGATTACAGCAATTAACGACTTTGAGGATGCCGGCGAAGGCTGGGAGTCCGCTTACATTGCTTACGGCGAGACCACCGGAGTTATCTTCCCTGCACATGCAACCCAGAACGGTACTGCAATCGTAAGAGGCTGCAAGAACCCTGAGCGTGCTCTGTATGTATTACAGCTGTTAATGTGTGACAAAGAACTTAACGACATCGTTTCCTATGGTATTGAAGGAACTCACTACGAAATCGATGCAGACGGATTCTATGAGAATCTTTCCACCGACTTCCCTTATGAAGGCTTCAATACATGGGGTCTGAGAAATGGCGACTACAAGCTGTTACAGCCTACCGACGTTGCTCTGAACGAGATGTTTGAGAAGTACGAAGCACTCGGCAGCAAGACCAAATTCCCCAACACCGATATTTACAACGGATTTACCGAGGATTATGAGTCTTACGCAGCAGAGAGAACCGCTGTTACCAACATTATGAGACAGTACCTTGCTCCTTTGCAGGCAGGTCTGGTATCTGATGTAGATGCAGCAGTAGAAGAGTTCCGCACCAAGGTTAAGGACGCAGGTCTTGATGTTGTTCGTGACGGTTACACCGAGCAGTGGAAAGCATACTGCGACGAGTACGGATACAAGTAAGTTGTTCCACAACTGAAAAAGATAAGGACAACCGGCGTTTTGCCGGTTGTTTTTATAAGAACGATTTGAAAACTAGGTACTTGCGCAGACTGACGCAAGCGTTTATACTAGGTTCATTGAGAAGTATTACTAAGGAGACTAATATCCATGGGAAAAGTAACAATAAAGGACGTGGCGAGAGAGGCGGGGGTATCGATTTCTACGGTTTCCAATGCACTGAACGGGGTGGATGTGCTGAAACCGGAGACGAAAGAACACATTTTGGAAGTGGCAAACAGGATGAAATATATCCCCAACCTGAACGGAAGGAACCTGAAATCAAAGGCGACCAAGGTTATCGGGTTGTTTACCACATCCCTGAAAGGACCGTATTTCGCAGCCCTTGCAGACCGCATTTTCTGGGAGTGCAAAAAATATGGATACGAATTAAACATTTTTGTCACTTGGGAAAGTAAGTCCGCTATGAACAGCATTTTGGGGAGACGCGTGGACGGCTGTGTGGTTTTGTCTGAGGATGTGGATGAAAGAGGCGCCGAGCAGATTCAGGAGCAGGAAATTCCTACGGTATTTTTGGACAGGGAATGGAAGAGCAACCGGATTGCCAGCGTTCTGTTTGACTCCTACAGAGCGGGAGTAGATGCAGCTGAATTTATGCTTTCTCATGGAATGAAGAATCTGTGTTATATCCGCGGTGTTTTGAATAACTACGACTCCATTGAGCGTGAGCGGGGATTTAAGGAGCGTCTGGCAAAAGAGGGAATTGAGCTTGACCCGGAATACATTATAGAAGGTGGATTCGACAGGGAAATGGCGCATGAATCCATGCTGCAGTTCATAGGGAGAGGATTGCCGCTGCCGGAGGCAATATTTGCCGGAAACGACTTGAGCGCTTTCGGTGTGATAGATGCGTTGACGGAGTCCGGGTACAAGGTGCCGCAGGATCTCATTGTACTTGGTGTGGATGATATTGAAGAGTGTAGCTGGTACACGCCGAAGCTGTCTACCTTAAAGACTGACTTTGAAAAAGAAGGCGTGGTTGCTGTGGAGAAGCTGGTGAAAATGATTAACGGTGAGGAGTCCGGAGAAATTATTAAACTGCCGGGACACCTGATAGAACGGGAATCCACACAGCTTGCAAAATAGAAACAGAATGTGCTTAAAAGCAGATACAGAAAGAGAGGATGCGGAAATCAAACCGCTTCCTCTCTTTCGCGTTATAGTTCATGGCAATTAACTTTTTAATTTCAATTGGAAAGGTTTTACTCTTTAACCGAAGTATCTCTTAAGCAGACCTTCAAAAGCCTTTCCGTGTCTAGCTTCATCGCGGGCCATTTCATGCACGGTATCGTGAATAGCGTCCAGATTTAACTCTTTTGCTCGTTTGGCAAGATTTGCTTTGCCGGCAGTAGCACCGTTCTCTGCATCCACTCTCATCTGCAGGTTTTTCTTGGTGGAATCGGTTACTACCTCACCCAACAGCTCTGCAAACTTGGCAGCGTGTTCTGCTTCCTCGAAAGCAGCTTTCTCCCAGTAAGCGCCGATTTCAGGATAGCCTTCTCTGTAGGCAACTCTTGCCATTGCAAGATACATACCAACCTCGGAGCACTCGCCCTCGAAGTTTGCGCGAAGGTCGCTGATAATGTCTTCCGGTGCGCCTTTGGCAACACCTACCACATGCTCTGCAGCCCATGTCTTCTCCCCGGACTGCTCGGTAAACTTAGAAGCGGGAGCGTGGCAGATAGGGCACTCCTCCGGTGCAGAATCTCCTTCATGAACATAACCACATACTTGACATACAAATTTCATACTCATTTCTCCTTTTCTTTTTTTAACATACAGTTTTTGCAGATTCCGTAAAAATATGTTACATGACCTGCAATTGTTCCATCAAAGCCTGCGCTTGCCACATCGGTAATGGATTCAATGCTTTCCATCTTTAAATCAATGACACTGCCGCACTCCGTACAAATAAAATGATAGTGCGGTGAGGTGTCCGCATCAAAGTGGTCAACACCGTCGCCTAAGCGTAAGCGCTGGATTTCCCCAAGGTCAGCTAACAATGTCAGATTGCGGTACACCGTTCCCAGACTGATGTTGGGATTCTGTTGCCGCACATTCATATAGACAACATCGGCTGTGGGGTGATCCTTACGTCCCATCAGAAAGGACAGAATCATTTCACGCTGTTTACTACGTTTTAGAGTCATTTACTCTCCTTTCAAATAGAAATAGGAATCATTACTAATATTAATATAACACAAATTTTACGATTGTCAATATCTTTTTTGAAAAAAATGACCATACCTTTCATATAGAAGT
Source organism: uncultured Acetatifactor sp. (assembly GCA_934426825.1). GTDB lineage: Bacteria > Bacillota > Clostridia > Lachnospirales > Lachnospiraceae > Acetatifactor. Next base: position 16,869 of record CAKRYI010000007.1, read on the forward strand.
ATGGTCATTCACGAAACACTTATTTTAAATGTTGGGGCATATCAAAACACACTCACCCCAATTTTTTCTTCTATTAATATATAATAACAGAAATCATACAACTTTAAAATCAAAGATTACAGATGCAGAACCCTGTCTTTGATTTCCTGCGTTCTGCCCTGATTCCAGAACTGGGTACCGATGTAACCGCAGGTACGTCTTGCCACAAACAAACGGTTCTGGTCGCGGTTGCCGCAGTTGGGACATTCCCAAACCAGCTTGCCGAAATCGTCCGTCACAATTTTGATTTCTCCGTCGTAACCGCAGCATTCGCAGTAATCGCTCTTGGTGTTCAGCTCAGCATACATGATGTGGTCATACATATATTTCATCACGGAGAGAACCGCTTCAATATTGTTCTGCAGGTTGGGAACCTCCACATAGCTGATAGCTCCGCCGGGGGACAGCTTCTGGAATTCTGCTTCAAATTTCAGTTTGCTGAAAGCGTCAATATTTTCAGCAACATGAACATGATAGCTGTTGGTAATATAGTTCTTGTCCGTAACGCCCGGAATGATGCCAAAGCGCTTTTGCAGACATTTTGCAAACTTGTAAGTGGTGGACTCCATGGGAGTTCCGTATACGGAATAGCTGATGTTTTCGGCAGCTTTCCATTCCTGACACTTGTCGTTTAACTTCTGCATAACAGCCAGCGCAAATTTCTGACCCTCCTCGGAGGTATGGGTTTTGCCCACCATGCGGACGCACATTTCATACAGTCCGGCGTAGCCGAGAGAGATGGTGGAATATCCGCCGTAAAGCAGTTTGTCAATCTTCTCGCCCTTTTTCAGACGAGCCAGTGCGCCGTGTTGCCAGAGAATGGGAGCAACGTCGGAAACCGTTCCCAGCAGACGCTCATGGCGGCAGCGAAGGGCACGGTGACACAATTCCAGACGCTCTTCCAAAATCTTCCAGAACTGATCCATATCGCCTTCTGCGGAGCATGCCACATCCACCAGATTGATGGTGACAACACCTTGATTAAAACGACCGTAGTATTTGTGGCTGCCGTCGGCATTGCGCTGATTGTCCTCCACGGTGAGGAAAGAACGGCATCCCATGCAGGGGTAAACATCGCCTTTTTTCAGTTCACGCATTACTTTTGCGGAAATATAATCCGGCACCATACGCTTGGCGGTACATTTTGCAGCCAGCTTGGTGAGATACCAGTATTTGGAGTCCTCTGTAATATTGTCCTCGTCCAATACATAAATCAGTTTCGGGAAAGCAGGGGTAATCCAGATTCCCTTTTCATTTTTAACGCCCTGAATCCGCTGGAGCAGAACTTCCTCAATAATCATAGCCAAATCGGCTCTGGTCTGACCGTCCGGCACCTCATCCAGATACATAAACACGGTGACAAAAGGAGCCTGTCCGTTACAGGTCATCAGTGTAATCAACTGATACTGAATGGTCTGGATTCCGCTCTTGATTTCACTCTTTAAGCGCATTTCCGTAAGTTTGTCGATAATTTCATCGTCCATGGATTCGCCACAGTCCCTGCGCTCCTGAATGACAGCCTCGCGTATCTTTTTACGGCTGATGTCCACAAAGGGAGCTAAGTGGGACAGGGTAAAAGACTGACCGCCGTACTGGTTACTTGCCACCTGTGCAACAATCTGGGTGGTTACGTTGCAGGCGGTAAAAAAGCTGTGGGGACGCTCAATCATGGTCTCGCTGATAACGGTACCGTTCTGCAACATGTCCTCCAGATTTATCAAATCGCAGTTATGCTCTTTTTGTGCAAAATAATCCGCATCATGAAAATGGATAATACCTTTTTCATGAGCTTCCACAATTTCTTCCGGCAGCAACATTCTCTTTGTCAGGTCCTTGCTGACCTCGCCCGCCATATAGTCACGCTGGGTGGAGTTGATAACCGGGTTTTTATTGGAATTCTCCTGATTTACTTCCTCGTTCAAGTGCTCAATCAGGGACAGAATTCCGTTGTCGGTGGTGTTGGATTTACGGGCAAGTTCTCGCTTATAACGGTAGCGCACATATTTTTGCGCAACCTCATAACCGCGCATTCCCATAATGCCGGTTTCCACCATATCCTGAATATCTTCTACGTTCACGGCATGCGTCATGTCCTCGATTTGTCCCGCAATATTGTCTGCAACTGCCTGAATCTGATAAGTATTCATCTGATGCAGTCGGTCTACCCCCTGATTCGCAGCCTTGATTGCATTGACAATTTTGCTTAAGTCAAAATCAACTTCTTCCCCATTTCGCTTAATCACATGATTTTTTACCTTCGTGTCCATTACGCCATGACTTCTCCTTTTATTATTTATACGCTATATCTGCAAAATATTGTGCCACAAATTTTCACGTGCCACAATATCTAGTGTGTTTATTATATACCACTCTTTGTAAAAAGGGAATAGGGGATTATGCTTTTTTTTAAGATATTTTATTCACATTTAATAAAAAGGACACATTTTGGACAAATATCAGTCCTATTGTAATAATTATACGATATATAATATGCGGCAGATTTTACCGTAAGAAAAATGGAGGACAAAGCTATGAAGGATCAGGCAACAGAGGCAAAAATCAAGAAGTATGAAGAGAAGAAGAAAAGCAAACCCATTTTGAAAATCATGGATGCAAAGCACGCAGACAGTGAAGTAATCTGTGCAGCGCTGGAAGCACTCAAGAATATTGCGGATGAGGATGCCGTAAACCATATCACCCATTATCTGGATCATGAGGATGCAGCCGTAAGACTGGCAGCATGCAAGGCAGGAATCGCCATCGGTACGGAGTACATGAACACCAGAGTACGTCATCAGCTTTCCATGGAGAAAGACCCTGAGACAAAGAAAGCAATTCAGGAAGCATTTAATAATAGAAGCAAATAATTTACCTGTTTTTTCAAAAACCGGTCAAAATATCGGATTGCAAGGCGAAAATAAGTTTTCCTTGGGATAAATATAGTGTATACTGGATGCAGGAAAAATTTCAGGGAAAGCGAGGATATTGATAACATGGAAAAGATTGCAAGTTTTACCATAGACCATATTAAGTTACAGCCCGGAGTGTATGTGTCCAGAAAGGACACGGTGGGAGCGGAGGTGATTACCACCTTTGACCTGCGCATGACAAGCCCCAATGAGGAGCCGGTGATGAATACGGCGGAGGTGCATACCATTGAGCATTTAGCGGCAACTTTCCTGCGTAACCACCCGGTTTATAAGGATAAGACCATTTATTTTGGACCGATGGGCTGCCGGACGGGATTTTACCTGCTTTTGGCGGGGGATTACACCTCCAAGGATATTGTCCCTCTCATGGTAGAAATGTATGAGTTTATCAGGGACTATCACGACGAGGTGCCCGGCGCGTCACCGAAAGACTGCGGCAACTACCTGGATATGAATCTGCCCATGGCAAATTATCTGGCAAAGCGCTATTTGGACAATATATTGTACAATATCGACGATAGCAGACTGTTTTACCCGGTTTGATAGCAAAACTGCGACACATATTCTGCATAAATATGCCTTTTTTCTTGACATACCGACAGGAATAAGCCTAAAATAAAGTATAATTTTACAAAAGACTTCTTAGAGGAGAGAGAAAATGAGCGAAGTAGCAGAATATGTACCGCAGATGTATGCAACCTTTTGGGCATTGGTACCGCCGATTGTGGCGATATGTCTGGCACTGATTACCAAAGAAGTTTACAGCTCCCTGTTTACGGGAATTGTAATTGGTGGTCTGTTTTATTCAGGATTTAGTTTTGAAGGCACCGTTCTCCATGTCTTTGAGGATGGAATCGTAGGTGTGCTGACAGATTCCTATAATATGGGAATTTTGGTATTTTTGGTTATCTTGGGCTCCATGGTATGTATGATGAATAAAGCCGGAGGCTCTGCAGCATTCGGACGCTGGGCGTCCACTCATATCAAAACCCGTGCGGGTGCGCAGATTGCGACCATCGCACTGGGTATCATGATTTTCATCGATGACTATTTCAACTGTCTTACCGTGGGAAGCGTCATGCGTCCCGTTACGGATAAACACAATGTTTCCCGTGCAAAGCTGGCATATCTCATTGATGCCACCGCAGCACCGATCTGCATCATTGCTCCCATTTCTTCCTGGGCGGCAGCAGTGTCCGGATTTGTGGAGGGAGAGGACGGTTTCGGTATTTTTATCCGCGCGATTCCTTACAACTATTATGCACTTTTGACGATCCTTGCAATGTTTTTGCTGGTGCTTGCCAAGGTGGATTTCGGACCTATGAAAAAGCATGAGCTGAATGCAATGAAGGGTGATTTGTATACTACGGAAGATCGTCCTTATGCAGCGGCAGAAAACGAAATTCAGGAGGGAAAAGGCAAAGTTATCGATCTGGTATTTCCGATTATTGCATTGATTGTATGCTGTGTGCTGGGCATGATTTATACCGGCGGATTTTTCAGCGGAGCAGGCTTTGTGGAAGCATTTTCAGCCAGTGACGCGTCTGTCGGACTGATGTTAGGAAGCTTTTTCGGTATGCTGATTACCATCGTTTTCTATCAGGTTCGCAAAGTGTTGAAATTTACCGATTCCATGGGCTGTATTCCCGAAGGCTTTAAGGCAATGGTTCCCGCTATACTGATTCTGACCTTTGCATGGACGTTGAAGGCTATGACGGACAGCTTGGGAGCAAAAGAATTTGTGGCAAATGTAGTAAAGGGTGCGTCCGGCAGCTTCTTGAGCCTGTTGCCTGCCATTATTTTCCTTGTGGCATGCTTCCTTGCTTTTGCAACCGGAACCTCATGGGGAACCTTCGGTATTCTGATACCTATCGTAGTAAACGTGTTTGCCGGAACCAATGAAACGATGATGATTATTTCCATTTCTGCTTGTATGGCAGGTGCGGTATGCGGCGACCACTGCTCTCCGATTTCCGATACAACGATTATGTCTTCGGCGGGAGCACAGTGTAATCATTTGAATCATGTATCTACGCAGATGCCCTATGCCATTATGGTGGCTGCGGTTTCCTGTATTACCTATGTGGTTGCGGGCTTTGCACAGAATCCCGTTGTACCGCTGATATTTGGTATCCTGTTGCTTGCCGCAACGATTTTTGGAATCAAATACGTGAACAGAACGAAGGAAGCGTAATTCCAATCAAATAGAATGATTGCACGGGCAGCGTTCCGTGATGTAACAGACAGGGCATAAATCCACCTTGTTCTTGGTATCTTTTCAGCTATAGGATACCGGACGGAGTGGATTTATGCCTTTTTATTACCTTAAATAAAGTAACAAATGAGGGAACAAACGCGGCAGAAGTTGACAGGGAAATTCAGGCTGCGATACAATAAGAGCACCAATAAAAGTCAGATATAAATAGGAGCAGAGAGGATATTACAATGAACAAAATCGGAATTATCGGAGCAATGGAACTGGAAGTGGAGGAATTAAAGTCCAAACTGGAAGGGGAAACCATTACAGAGAAAGCGGGAATGAAATTCTACGAGGGAATTTTAAACGGAGCAAACGTGGTGGTGGTACGCAGCGGAATCGGCAAAGTGAATGCCGCATTGTGTGTGCAGATTCTTGCGGATATTTTTCAGGTGACACATGTGATAAATACCGGAGTGGCGGGTTCTTTGAATGCGAAACTGGATATTGGCGACATACTGGTTTCCAAGGATGCACTGCAACATGACATGGATGTCACTGTTTTCGGATATGCACTGGGAGAAGTGCCGCAGATGGGATGCAGGGAGTTTAAGGCAGACGAACGTCTTGTCACGCTTGCCATGGATTCCTGTAAAAAGGTAAATCCGGACATTCATGTGCTCAGCGGAAGAGTTGTCAGCGGAGACCAGTTCATTTCCCAAAAAGATGTGAAAGAGCGGTTGATTTCCGAATTTCAGGGGGACTGCGCCGAGATGGAAGGTGGGGCGATTGCCCATGGCGCTTATCTGAACAACATTCCTTTTGTGATTATCCGCGCCATTTCGGATAAGGCGGACGACAGCGCAGAGATGGATTATCCCACGTTTGAAAAAGCGGCAGCCAGACATTCCGCTCTGCTGGTAGAAGATATGGTGAGCAGAATTTAGATTTTTTTAATGATAATATCTGTTTGATTTTACACTTTCCCGAAAAAAGTATGCTATACTGCTTGTAGAAACGGCATTTCGATGGCAGGAAACGGACAGGAATGTATGCGGGTGCCGGAAATTAGGAGCGAGTGAACCATGAAATTCAAGACACGGTTGCGGGTAACATTTGTCAGCATTATTTTGCTGCCGCTTTTATTGACAATTCTGGCGTTTATCACAATAGGAATTTACCTGATGAACGTGCAGTCGGACGGCAGAATACCGAATTTGAATTATTCCGTAATGTCGGAAAATATACAGGACATTGTCAATGTGACGGACAAGGCTTATTTCTCCCTTTTGGAGCAGAAGGAAGAGAATCCGGCGCTTTTGGAGAACCGGGAGTATCTGGAAACGGTGAATACGGAAATTGCCAGAAAGTCCACCTACCTGATTGTCCGCAAGGGTGACGAACTGTATTACGCCGGCAATGAGAAGGCTGCAAAAGTAATTTTCAACAAACTGCCCCGGTACGGCGAGGGTCATTTGACGGAGGATTCCGGATATTATTTCAATAATCTGGAAAAATATGTAAAGCAGATTGACTTTACATTTTCCGACGGGACACCGGGAAGTATTTTTGTGGTGACAAAAGCCAATTCCCTCATTTCCAAAAAACTGTTGGTGGATATGTTCATTGCCATTGTGTGTATTCTGGTATTTACCAGTTTCATGCTGACCCAGTGGATTCACAAAGGGGTGTTTACCCCGATTGACGAGTTGAACGTGGCAATGCAGAAAATTAAGGACGGCAATTTTGACTACGCACTGGAGACGGACGCCAAGGGCGAGATTGGTGATTTGTACCGTAATTATGAGGATATGCGGCTCCGGCTGAAAGAATCCACCGAGGAGAAAATGGAGCACGAAAAGCAGAACAAAGAGCTGGTCAGCAATATCTCCCATGATTTAAAAACGCCCATTACAGCGATTAAAGGTTATGTGGAAGGTATCATGGACGGTGTGGCGGATACTCCCGAAAAGATGGATAAGTACATTAAAACCATTTACAACAAGGCGAACGATATGGATCGCCTGATTAACGAGTTGACGGTGTACTCCGGAATTGACAATAACCGTATTCCGTACAATTTTCACCGCATCAATGTGTCGGATTATTTTAAGGACTGCGTGGAAGAGGTGGGACTGGATTTGGAATCCAAGAATATCAAGCTGAATTATTCCAGTCTTATAGAACCTGACACGGTTGTCATAGCAGATCCGGAACAGATGAAAAAGGTTATTAACAACATTATCAGCAACAGTGTCAAATATATGGATAAGCCCAACGGGCATATTGACATTCGGATTTTGGATGAACTGGATTCCATCCGCGTGGAGATTGAGGATAACGGCAAGGGAATCGCGCAGAAGGATTTGCAGAAAATCTTTGACCGGTTTTACCGGACGGACGCTTCCCGCAATTCCGCACAGGGCGGAAGCGGAATCGGACTTTCCATAGTAAGGAAAATCATTGAGGATCACGGTGGTTATATCTGGGCAACCAGTAAAGAAGGGGAAGGCACCTGTATGCACTTTGTATTGAGAAAATACATTGAGCTGCCCCCGAAATAGAAAAGGAAAGCAGAAACAGCGGAACCGGGAAACACAGAACCGGCGGCGCTTCGGAATGGAGGAAACTATGAGCAGGATTTTAATTGTGGAAGATGAAGTGGCAATCGCAGATTTGGAGAAGGACTATCTGGAACTGAGCGACTTTCAGGTGGACATTCGCAACACCGGAGACGAGGGATTGCAGGCGGCACTGGAAGGGGAATATGATTTGGTTATTCTCGACCTGATGCTCCCCGGCATGGACGGATTTGAAGTGTGCAAGAAAATCCGGGAAAAGAAAAACATTCCCATTTTGATGGTGTCTGCAAAGAAGGATGATATTGATAAAATCAGGGGACTTGGTCTGGGTGCAGACGATTATATGACCAAGCCTTTCAGCCCCAGCGAGCTTGTGGCGAGAGTCAAGGCGCATATGGCACGTTATGAGAGACTGGTCGGCTCCAACCAGAAGCCTCAGAATGATATTGTGGAAATCCGCGGCATCCGCATTGACAAGACTGCAAGGCGTGTCTATGTGGACGGTGTGGAGAAAACGTTTACCACCAAGGAATTTGATTTGCTGACATTTTTGGCGGAAAATCCCAACCATGTATTTACCAAGGAAGAACTGTTCCGCGAAATCTGGGATATGGATTCCATCGGTGACATTGCAACCGTTACCGTGCATATCAAGAAAATCCGCGAGAAGATTGAAAAAGATACCGCAAATCCCCAGTATATCGAGACGATATGGGGCGTGGGGTATCGGTTTAAAGTGTAAACCCTGTGTATTGCCGAGGAGAGGCGGAGAATTGGATGAATTGGTTCAATATAATTGTGCAACGGAAATATGGGAAGTAATCAGAAAGTATATTCAACAGTATTAGTGTTAAAATGAAAAGACTTTCTTACTGTGATTTGGTAAGGAGTAGGGACTGTTACACGGAATGTGTACAGTCCCTTTTTATAAGAAGGAGAGAATTACTGTCTGCGAGGCCGCCGGTGATAGAGTGCGGCGAATACCAGTGCGGCTATCATAATTGCGAGGCAGATGCCAAGCAGAATCAGGTTGTCATATGCCGGGACGGATGTGGAATTCTGGGAAATGGCGGGAACAAAATCACCCTTTCCGTCACCGGGAAATCCATTGCCGCCGGGGAATCCGCCGTCATTGTCAGGCATATCTCCACTTCTATTCTCATCGGAGGAATCATCAAGCCTGTCGGCGGTGTCTTCGTTTCTGCCGGGCAAATCCCGGTCAGGGAAATTCTCGCCGGAAAAGTCATCGTCCGGTGGATTCTCGCCTTTCTGCTCCGGCATGTCCATGCCGCCGGAACCCTGATTTCCCGTGTTCATGCTGCCCATGGTTTCTATGTTGATGGCGGATGCGTCGACGAGTGCGTCCGAATTCTGTTGTGCACTCTCCGTGGAGGGGATGGAGCCGTTTATCTGCCCTTCAATGGATTCGCCCCGCAATTTTACGGTCTGGTACAAAGTATCTGCCGCGGCCGTGTATTCTTCATAAGAATAAAATACGGTGGGGTCGCTTTCCACAAGAGAGTCAATCTGGCTCCGCACCCGGTTGTAAAAAGAATCAAAGGAACCGCCGTCAATATAGTCTGTGACAAGCTGCTGCAGGTAGACATAATATTTTGCGTGATACTCCTCGTTTTCCATCAGTGTATCAAAAAATTCCGTGGAGGAAAACGCGTCGTCTATCGCGGAATTAATGACACTGTCCGCATTTTTGCTGCGTCCCATGCCGCTAAAGGCGAGGTTATAATCCCAAGGAATCAGATTCAGCTTTCCGCCGGATTCATAAAGGTAGTAATTGTGAGCCATGCTGCCGGAAAGACTGTCCTCATTTACCGAAAAGATATGTACCGCCATGTACCGGAGCAGATTGTCAATATCCATATAACTTTCCAAATCGTTTCCCTCGGAAATGTTTTTCAGGGCGGAAACAACGCGCTTATGGTCAGTCTTGCCGGAATCGGTGATTTCGCTGTCCCAGATTGCGGTGTAGCTGTCGGGGTCATCATCCGTGTAATTTAAGTTTGCTCCGTTGCTGCCGGAACCGAATCCGCCGCCACCGCCCTTGTTACCAAAATCCATGCTGTCCGGCTTGTAGAGAGAACCGTTTTGGACACCGTAATTACGCATAAGAAAACTGTCCTCCACTGCCTCAAGTGCGAGGTATACACCCCAATATTCGCCGTTGACACTGACTTTTGCATAATTATAAAGAGAGGCGTCTGCGCCGAGGTACCGGTACATATCGTAAATCAGTGCCTCCTTCATGTTTGTGGCATCCGCGTAATTATTATTCAGAATCAGTTTATCCAGTCCATAGCAGGTCTGCCCGACCACATAATGGTCGAATTCCAGTTTAAAACTATAGCGGTCCGTGTCGGGGTCATTGGCAATGGAGGAAAGGCTGGTGTTGCCCTTGGGACGGATGGCAGTGCGGTAAAAAGTTTTGCCGTTTACGACCACGTCACACTGGTAATATTCTTCCGAAATTGCATTTTGCAGCATGTCGGCCCAGTCCGTTTCATCCATAATAATATTAATGTCCATGATTTCATTCGTATCAAATAATTCGGTCTCGTAATTCATGGCAACGCCGGCACTCGCGGCATAGGCGCTTATCTGCCCGGAAAAGGCAGCACCGAGCAGGCAGAGACAGGTTGCCACGGCGATGAGCAGGACAACTGTTTTTGAAATATGTTTGTGTGAAATCATATCCTCCTCCTATCCCATATATTCACCGTTATAGGCAACAAGGGTTGCGTTGTCCACTTCCGGGATTCTTGCAATCTGATTCACAAAAGCGGTGGAAATATTTTTCGTGCGCAGTTCCGCTGTCAGTTCAATCCCGTTGGCATTGATGGTTTTGGATTTTACAATATAATGCTCCGTATTCTGGGCGAGAAGTCCCAGTGCGGCATCCTCAGCCTTTTCATTTTGGCAGTTCAATACGAGAATGTAGGGATTGTTGCGTATTTTCCGGTTGGCAAACAATAACAGAATGACGCCGATAATGACGGAACCGATGATGGCAAGAGGAATCATTCCGGCACCGATGACAATGCCTACCGCCAGCGACCAGAAGAGAAATACGATTTCCAGGGGCTCCTTGATGGCGGCACGGAAACGCACAATGGACAGCGCACCCACCATGCCGAGTGACAATACCACGTTGGAGGTAACAGCCATGATGACAAGGGTCGTTACCAGTGACAGTCCGATGAGGGTCAGTGCAAATCCGGACGAATACATGACGCCGGTTAAGGTCTTTTTGTAAATCAGAAAAATAAACAGGCTGACGATAAGGGCAACCGCCAGACCAAGCAGGGTGTCGAGAACGGAAAATTCCGTTACGCTTTCGAGAAAGCTGGATTTAAAAATGTCGTTAAAGCTCATAAAAAGTTCCTCCTGAGTAGATGATAATTGTTAAAGTCAGCCGAAACGGCGGCTGATACCGTATTTGGAAAATGCCTGCTGGCGGAGAGTTTCCGTCTGCAGCAGACAGGCAATGATTTCCGGAAGAAAGGCGTCGTATTTGACTTCCAGAATCATATCCTCCGGGTGGTCGGTGGCGCAGATGTCGGGGGTCTGTTCCTCCAGAAACGTGCGGTGAAACAGGCTGGAGCGAATCTGCGAATCAAAAGTAATCCGGACATTTCCGGCGGCAAATACATAAGGCTCCCGCACATAAGAAACGAGAATCCGCGGTTGCAGCCACTGGTATTTCATCTTACAGTACAACTCCCGGACTAGCGCGGATTCGTGCGCCATCATCCAGTCGGTCTGACCGTCCAAAAGCTGTCTGCATTCCGCTTCCGTGATTTGCGCCTCTGTTTTCTGACAGAGGTAATTGTGTTTTACTTTTTTCTCCAAAGAGAGGTAGGACAAGTCATCATTGTAATAACGGATACGGAATTTTTCCCGGTACTGCACACCGTCGATTTTTTCACGCAGCGCTTTGTCGTCCACATTGTCAAAGTAAATACTGTGGATGGTGTAACGACCGTCGGCGCGGGCGTGTTCGTCAATGCGCATCACTGTCCGCAGCCGTTGCCGGATGGCAAAATAGTCGGCGGGAGTAATCTGATATTTTAGTTCGTGCCGGTAAGCTGGGGTGTTTGTCATACTGTTCTTCCTTTCCTGTGTTCTTAAGAAAATCTTAGAGCGCCATACCGAAATGTAGTTGAAAAAATATGTGAAAATCTTTTGAACAATGCGCGGAGAACGGCACAGGAGGGGGAGGGCGTGGTATAATAATTTTGCGGGGCGCCTCCTTTTCTGCGCGCGCAGTATAAGACGGTGGGCAATACGAAAGGAGTGGCATATATGCGGATTTTGATTGCGGAGGATGAGGTCAGCATTGCAAAGGCGTTGAAGGTCATGCTGGAAAAGAATAAATATTCCGTGGATATGGTTCACAACGGAAACGACGCAGTGGAGTATATCACCGGAACTTCCTATGACACCATTGTGTTAGACATTATGATGCCGGGACTGGACGGGCTGCAGGTGTTGACCGAAATCAGGCAGAGAGGCATTACCACTCCGGTGCTGTTTCTGACGGCGAAAGCAGAGGTGGAGGACCGGGTTGCGGGATTGGACGCCGGAGCGGACGACTATCTGGCAAAGCCTTTTGCGGCAAAGGAGTTTTTGGCGAGAATCCGGGCGCTGACAAGGCGCAGCGACGCTTATGCGCCGTCACTGCTTACACTGGGGAATACAACGCTTGACTGCAACAGCTATACGCTCAGTACAGACGGCGGGAGCGTCAGGCTCAATAATAAAGAGTATCAGTTGATGGAATTATTTTTGCACTATCCGCATCAGATATTTTCCACGGAACATTTGATGGACAAGGTGTGGGATGCAGATTCTGAGGCAGATGTGGACGTGGTGTGGACTTATATCGGATTTCTCCGCCGGAAAATGAAGCAGCTTGGGGCGGACATTGAGATTCAGACCATTCGCGGAGCGGGATATGCGCTGGAGGATAAGATATGTTGAAAAAAATGCGCTGGCGGTTTGTCGGTGCCGCAATGGCGGCATTTTCAGCGGTAATACTGGTTTTGTTATGTTTTATCAATCTCTGGTATTACGGGAATGTCACGGGGCAGCAGGACAGGACGCTTGAGAGACTCTTTGAGAGAGAAACGCAGGCAGAGACGGCACCGCCGCCGGCGGAACCAAAGACCCCGATGCCGGATGAGAGAATGGCACCGCCCATTGACACCATGGGGCAATTTTCCCCGGAGGTGCGCTATATGGTGCGCTTTTTCTCCGTCTGCTTTGACGGGGAAGGACAGGTACAGAATATCAATCAGGATTTTATTGCCTCCCTTTCTGAGGAGGATGCACAGAAATATGCGGCGGACATTCTGAAAGGAAATCGGGAAAAAGGATATTACAAGGGCTATCGTTATTTAGTAAAAGCGTCAGGAAAAGAGACATATGTCGTGTGCCTGAATTCCGAAAAGGAATTGCAGGGGGTGCGGCTGCTCATGCTGATTACCGGGGCGATTGCCGGAGGCAGTCTGGTGGTCGTATCTTTGCTGGTTATCCTGTTTTCCAAGCGTGCCACGGCGCCGTACCTGAAAAATATGGAAGCACAGAAACAGTTTATCACCAATGCCGGACATGAACTGAAAACGCCCCTGACGGCAATTTCCACCAGTGCGGATGTGCTTGCCATGGAACTGGAAGAGAATGAATGGGTACAAAACATTCAAAAACAGTCAGCCAAGCTGTCAAAACGCATCGGAAGTCTGGTCATGCTTTCCCGGCTGGACGAGGAAAATCCGTTTCCGGAAAAGACAGAGTTTTCTTTAAGTGAGGCGGTCTGGGAGATTTCGGAGCCTTTCGGGACACTTGCCAAGGCAAAAGGAAAACAGTATTCGCAGGAAATTCAGGACAATGTCATGCTGCATGGAGACCGGACGGCAATTCAGCAGATGGTGTCGATTTTACTGGATAATGCCGTAAAATATTCAAAGGAAGGCGGAGAGATTCGCCTGTATGTGAGCCACAATGCAAAGAAAGCGGAAATCCGGGTTTTTAATACCTGCGACCATGTGGAGAATATAGGGGTGTCGAGACTGTTTGACCGGTTTTACCGGCAGGACGAAGCCCATTCGGATAAAACGGCGGGCAGCGGTATCGGGCTGTCTATCGTCAGAGCGACGGTGCAGGCTCATGGCGGAACCGTCCGGGCGGAGAAGAAAGACGGCGGACTTTTATTTGTAGTGAGATTGTGAGGCAATGCTGTCTGAACAATCTGCATAAGGGAACAAAGGTAATACAACATAGGCAGTATCGTGTAGAACGTAATGAAAGCAGGATGCGATAGAAGAACGACGGTTTAAAAGCCGTCGTTTTTGCTTTATATGCGGATGCTTCTATTTGGGCAATTCCCACAAATCCAAGACATGAAATTTGTGAATGATTTTGACTGATTGTGATTGACTTTGGCGGAACGTGACCCTATAATAAAGTCACAAGATGACGGAAATTGAATGGTAATGAATGAATCTGGAGGAAATAAATATGCTGACTGAGGAAAGATTTGTAAGGATTTTGTCCATACTGGAAAGTATGGGAAGCGCAACGGTACAGCAGCTTATGACAGAGCTTGGCGCATCGGAGTCCACCATCCGGCGGGATTTGAACACACTGGATGCGGAAGGACTGCTCACAAAGGTGCACGGCGGTGCTATTTTAAAGAGCAACGATTACAGCACTCATGATGACGAGGTCAACAGCCGCAAGGAGAGACACCGGGAAGAGAAAATAAAGGTTGCCAGATATGCGGCAGGTCTGATTAAACCGGGAGACTTTGTTTATCTGGATGCCGGGACAACCACAGAACTGATGGTTGACTTTGTGGAGAACAGGCAGGCAACCTTTGTTACCAACGCTATCACCCATGCCAAGAAGCTGGCGGAGAAAGGCTGCAAGGTCTACCTGCTGGGCGGAGAATTTAAGGCAATTACGGAAGCCATTGTGGGAGAAGAAGCGGTGGCGACGTTGGAAAAGTACAATTTCACCAAGGGATTCTGGGGAACAAACGGAATCAGCGTAACCCGCGGCTTTTCCACCCCGGAGGTGAACGAAGCCATGGTGAAGCGCAAATCCATGGAAAACTGCCGGGAATGTTATATTTTGGCAGATGACAGTAAATTCAACCAAATATCCAGTATTACATTTGCTTCCTTTGAGGCGGCAACCGTAATTACCACAGCGTTGAGCCAGCCGGCTTTCCGCAAATATGCAAACGTAACAGAGGTGTAACGAATGTTTCTGAAAGGAGGACCCTATGATTTACACAGTAACATTTAATCCGTCCTTAGATTATATCGTGACAGTGGACCATTTCCGGTGCGGAATCGTGAACCGGACGAAGGAGGAGCTGCTTTTCCCCGGCGGCAAAGGAATCAACGTATCCATGGTGCTGCGGAATTTAGGACACGACAACACAGCCCTGGGTTTTCTGGCAGGCTTTACCGGACAGGAGCTGAGAAGACTGCTGGAAGAAAAAAGGATTACTACCGATTTCATTCCGGTACAAAAGGGCATGAGCCGCATCAACGTCAAGCTGCGTTCTGATGAGGAATCGGAAATTAACGGGCAGGGTCCCGCAGTATCTGATGCGGATATTCAGAAGCTGTATGACAAACTGGACGTATTGCAGGACGGCGATATTTTAGTGATGGCGGGCAGTATTCCGGATGTAATGCCCCGCTCCATGTATATGGACATCATGAAGCATTTGCAAAAAAAGCAGCTCAAAATCGTGGTGGATGCCACGGGAGATTTACTGGTGAATGTTCTGCAGTATCATCCGTTTTTGATAAAACCCAATCATCACGAGCTGGGTGAGATTTTCCATACGGAAATAGAAAGCAAAGATGATGTGGTTATTTACGCTAAGAAAATGCAGGAGATGGGTGCAAGAAACGTGTTGGTATCCATGGCGGGAGCGGGCGCGGTACTGGTGTCGGAGGATGGCGGGGTTTACCGCTCGGAAGCGCCGAAGGGAACCGTAGTCAATTCCGTGGGAGCCGGAGACTCCATGGTGGCAGGATTTTTAGCAGGATATTTGGAGACGGGAAACTATGAGAATGCTTTTCGGATGGGAGTTTGCACGGGGAGTGCATCCGCTTTCACAGAGGAACTGGCAAATAGAGAACAGGTGGAAACATTATTGCACGAAATGTGCGGAAAGTGAGGGTGAATATGAAAATAAAGGATTTACTGGCAGTGGAAAGTATTGAACTGAACGGAGCTGCTTCCGACAAAAAGAATGCATTGGATAAGATGGTGGAACTTATGGCGGCAAGTGGTAAAATCAACGACGTGGAAACCTACCGCAAGGGCGTTTATGCCAGAGAGGAAGAGGGAACCACCGGAATCGGAGAGGGAATTGCCATTCCCCATTGCAAATCCGGTGCCGTAAGCCGCCCCGGACTGGCTGCCATGGTGCTGCCGGAGGGTGTGGAATTCGATGCACTGGACGGAGAAAAGGTGAACCTGATTTTTCTCATTGCGGCACCCGACACCGGAGAAAATGTACATTTGGACGTGCTGAGCAAACTGTCCGTTCTTTTAATGGATGAAAAATTCACCTCCGGTCTGCGCAGTGCAAAAAGCGTGGAAGAATTTCTGGCAGTGATTGATGCCGCTGAGGCAGACAAGGACGCAGATAAGGAGAAAGAGGCGGCACCCGCGGAAAATGTGCCGGCAGAGACAGCAGAGCAGAATGCCGGTTCCAAACTGATTCTGGCAGTAACGGGCTGTCCTACCGGAATTGCACATACTTACATGGCGGCAGAGGCATTGGAGAAAAAGGCGAAGGAACTCGGCTACCGCATTAAAGTGGAGACCAGAGGTTCCGGCGGTGCCAAAAACGTGTTGACCAAGGCGGAGATAGCGGACGCAGAGTGCATTATCGTCGCAGCGGATACCCAGGTGCCTATGGATCGTTTTGCCGGAAAACCCGTGATTCAGTGTAAGGTTGCGGACGGTATCAGCAAAGCGGAGGAACTGATTGAGCGTGCAGTGTCCGGTCAGGTTGCCCTTTATCACGCAAAAGAGGGCGCACAGGAAAGCGCGGACGAAGAAGGAAAGGACAGCTTTGGACATCGGATTTACAAGCACCTGATGAACGGTGTTTCCCATATGCTTCCCTTTGTCGTGGGCGGCGGAATCCTGATTGCACTGGCGTTTCTGATTGACGGATTTGCCGTGGATTTGAACTCTCTGCCTTTGGACGAAAGAGCAAACTTCGGTACGATTACTCCGATTGCAGCCATGTTTAAAAATATCGGCGGTGTGGCATTCGGCTTCATGCTCCCCATACTGGCAGGATTTATCGCCATGAGTATCGCAGACCGGCCCGGACTGGCGGTCGGATTTGTGGGCGGCGCCATTGCAGCCAACGGAACTTCCGGATTTCTGGGTGCACTGGTAGCAGGATTTGTGGCAGGTTATCTGGTACTTTTGCTGAAAAAATTGTTTGAAAAACTGCCCAAGGGACTGGAAGGATTAAAGCCCATGCTGCTTTACCCGGTGCTCGGCGTACTTCTCATCGGTGTCATTATGATGTATCTGGTGGAGCCTCCCATCGGTGCGCTGAATACCATGATTAACAACGGACTGAATCATTTGAACGGCGCCAGTGCCATCTTGCTGGGAGCGCTTTTGGCAGGAATGATGTCCGTAGACATGGGCGGCCCGGTCAACAAGGCGGCATATGTGTTTGGTACAGCCTCCATTGCGGCAGGCAACTACAATATCATGGCAGCAGTCATGATTGGCGGTATGGTTCCTCCCATTGCCATTGCACTGGCAACCATTTTCTTCAAAAAGAAATTCACCGAGGAAGAGAGAAAAGCAGGCCCTACCAACTTTGTAATGGGATTGTCTTTTATCAGTGAGGGAGCCATTCCCTATGCGGCAGCAGACCCCCTGCACGTGATTCCCGCCTGCGTAGTCGGTGCGGCGCTTTCCGGAGCGTTGTCCATGGCATTTGGCTGTACCCTGATGGCACCCCACGGCGGAATCTTCGTATTCCCCACCGTGGCGCACCCGTTATGGTATCTGGTATCTCTGGCAGCAGGCTCGGTAGTGGGCTGTGTACTGTTAGGCATTTTGAAAAAAGACGTAAGGAGGAAAAAATCATGAAAGAATTCAAATATACAATCAAAGACGCACAGGGAATCCACGCAAGACCCGCCGGAATGTTGGTAAAGGAGGCAGCGGCATTCCCCTGCAATATTACCATTGAGGGAAACGGCAAATCCATGGACGTTAAGAGAATTTTAGGCGTCATGAGCCTTGGAATCAAATGCGGTCAGGAAATTATCATCCGTGCAGACGGTGAGCAGGAAGAGGAAGCCATCGCGAAGTTAAGTGCTTTTCTGGAGAACAATCTGTAAGTATTCAATCGAGAGAAAGGGAAGGGGTATCTTATGGTACTGGAAGGAAAAAGTGTATTCGGCGGCATTGCCATCGGCAGACTGAAGGTTTACCGGAAAGAGGACAAACAGGTTAAACGTATCAAAGTAGAGGATACGGCGGCGGAAGTCGCACGGTTTGAGGAAGCAAGGGAACAGGCGAAAACCCAGCTGGCTGCCTTTTATGAAAAGGCAGTCCGGGAAGTGGGCGAAGTCAATGCCATGATTTTTGAAGTGCATCAGATGATGCTGGATGACCCGGATTACACAGAATCCGTCACCAACATGATTGAAACGCAGAAAATCAATGCGGAGTTCGCAGTGGCAACCACGGGAGATAATTTTGCGCAGATGTTTGCGGCTATGGACGATGACTATATGAAAGAACGCGCAGCGGACGTGAAGGATATCAGCAACCGGGTGATTTCCATTCTGAGCGATACCCAGTCAGGCGATCCGGAGGGCGATTCCCCCTATATCCTGTTAGCGGAGGATTTGGCGCCCAGTGAAACCGTTCAGCTCGATAAGTCCAAGGTGCTTTCCTTTGTGACACGCTACGGTTCCACCAATTCCCACACGGCAATTTTAGCCCGGACCATGAACATCCCCGCACTGATTGGCGTGGAGTTCTCCGAGGACATTGACGGAAAGCTGGGAATCGTGGACGGCATTTCCGGAAAACTGATTGTGGAGCCGGAGGAAGAGGTACTGAAAGAGTACGAGGCACAAAAGGAAGAGCAGGAGAAAAAGAAACGGCTTTTGCAGGAATTAAAGGGAAAAGAAAACGTCACACTGGATGGCAGAAAAATCAATCTGTACGCCAATATCGGCGGTGTGGGTGATGTGGCGGCAGTGCTTGCTAATGATGCCGGAGGCATTGGACTGTTCCGCAGCGAATTTCTCTATCTGGAGTCCGAGGATTACCCTACGGAGGAGACGCAGTTTGCGGCATACAAAGCCGTGGCGGAAAACATGGCGGGCAAAAAGGTCATTATCCGCACATTGGACATCGGCGCAGACAAGCAGGTGGATTACTTCCATATGGAAAAAGAGGAAAACCCTGCCATGGGTTACCGCGCTATCCGTATCTGCCTTGACAGAAAAGATATTTTCAAAACCCAGCTTCGTGCCATTTACCGTGCCGGTTATTACGGCAACCTTTCCATTATGTTTCCGATGATTACCTCCGTGGAGGAAGTGAGACAGATTAAGGAAATCGTGAAGGAAGTCAAGGACGAACTGACACAGGAGGGAATTGCCTTTAAAGAGTGTGAACTCGGCATTATGATTGAAACCCCGGCGGCAGTGATGATTTCGGATTTGCTGGCAAAGGAAGTGGATTTCTTTTCCATAGGAACCAATGATTTGACGCAGTACACACTGGCGATAGACAGACAGAATCCCAGACTGGATGCCTTCTATAATCCCCACCATGAAGCAATTCTGCGTATGCTCAAGATGGTGGTGGACAACGGACACAAGGAAGGCTGCTGGGTAGGTATCTGCGGAGAACTGGGAGCGGATACCACCTTGACGGAGACTTTCCTGCGGATGGGATTTGACGAATTATCCGTATCCCCGTCCATGGTACTCAAAGTGCGGGAGGCTGTCCGCAACGCGAGAGTCGGGGAATAAAAAACTATTTGCCGCAGATTAAACTTTATTGGTTTTTGAGACAATCTGTGCTATGCTGTCCTTAGTATCTTTTTCGGGAGGTGTGCGAAATGCTGCCGGAACAGTTTTTGGACAGAATGAAAGTCATGCTGGGGGACGAGTATCAGGCGTTCATAGAGGGCTTTGCACAGGAAAAATATCAGGCATTGCGATTGAATGCCTTGAAAATAGGGAAGAATGGACGAAGCGCCGCGGATTTGCCGGCGCTTTTTCCGCTTCCCTTTCATTTGACAAAAGTGCCGTGGGCAGAAAACGGATATTACTATGAGGCGGAGGATCAGCCCGGCAAACACCCCTTGCATAAGGCGGGAGTGTACTATATTCAGGAGCCCAGCGCCATGGCACCGGTGACGTTGCTGGAGCCGAAACCGGGCGAGCGTATTCTGGATTTATGTGCGGCGCCGGGCGGAAAAAGTACCCAGATTGCCGCGGCAATGATGGGAGAAGGGCTGTTAATCAGCAACGAGATACACCCCGCGAGAGCGAAAATCCTGTCAGAAAATATAGAACGCATGGGAATCCGCAACGCCTGTGTAACAAATGAGACACCGGCACATTTAGCGGAGGTGTTTCCGGGATATTTTGACCGTGTTTTGGTGGATGCACCCTGCTCCGGGGAAGGAATGTTTCGAAAAAACGAGGGAGCCTGCGATGAGTGGAGTCCGGAAAATGTGGAATTATGCGGGCAGAGGCAGGACGAAATTTTAGACTGTGCGGCGGAAATGCTCCGTTATGGCGGAAGGCTCGTCTATTCCACCTGTACCTTTGCACCCACGGAGAATGAGGGAAGTATTCTCCGTTTTCTGGGCAGACACCCGGAATTTTCCGTTGTGGAAATGCCACAGGCGGCTGCCCTGTTTTCCCCCGGCAGACCGGAATGGGTGGAGAACCGGACAGAGGAGAAGGGCGAGAGTGCGTGCGGAAGCGTTGGCGGAACGACAGACGCAGAGCAAGATAGCGAGATTGCAAAAACCCTGCGCCTGTGGCCTCACCGAATCAAAGGAGAGGGACATTATGCAGCCGTTCTTGTCAAGGCGAAGGATGTACCGGAGGGCTATGTGGAGAGACAGGACAAGACGCCTGCGCGTTACGGGCTGCAAACGGGAATTTCGGAGCGGGAACTGGGAGAATATCCGGCATTTGCAAAGGAATTCCTGCACACAAAATTGTCGGGAGAGTATTTGAAATTTGGGGACAATCTTTATCTGATGCCGAAGGACATGCCGGCATTAAAGGGACTTAAGGTGCTTCGTCCGGGACTGCATTTGGGAACCATGAAAAAAGGACGGTTTGAGCCTTCCCATGCACTGGCGCTTACGCTTGCACCGGAGGATGTTGTCAATGTGTGGGATATGTCGTCACAGGACAGAACTCTTTGGAATTATCTGGACGGACAGACCTTTTCCGCCGACGGTGCAAAGGGCTGGTATCTGATTTGCGCAGACGGCTTTAGCATTGGCTGGGGCAAACTGGCAGGGGGCATTATGAAAAATCATTACCCCAAGGGTTTGCGGAAAAATATGGTGCGGTAAACGCTGACGGATGGGAACAATCAGGAGTAAAAGATGCGTACGAAAGTAATTTATGAGGACAAAGATATTATAGTGGCGCAAAAGCCGGCGGGTCTGGCAACCCAGACTGCCCGTGTGGGACAGGCGGATATGGTCAGCGAATTGAAAAATCACATTGCTCCGGCGCAGGGCGGAAAATCGCCGTATCTGGGAGTGATTCACCGTTTAGACCAGCCGGTGGAGGGGCTGCTTGTTTTTGCTAAAAATCAAAAGGCAGCTGCCGATTTGACAAAACAGCTCTCCGGACAGACACTGAATAAACAGTATTATGCGGCGGTATGTGGACAGCCGCCTGCTCCGGAAGGGGAACTTGTGGATTACTTATGGAAAACACCGGATGGGAAAGCACAGGTAGTGACCGGAGAGCAGGACAAATACCCGGAGGCGAAATGCGCCATACTCCGGTATCGGATAATCGGAGAGCGGAATTTACTGCCGTCATCCACAGGGGGCGGTGTTTTTTTTGCAGATATACACATTGAGACCGGAAGATTTCACCAGATTCGGGCGCAGATGGCACATGCCGGAATGCCGCTTTTGGGGGATGTAAAATATGGGACGGAAGAATCCATGGCGCGCAGCAGGGAATTGTCGGTGCGGAATGTGGCGCTGTGTGCCTACAAACTGGAATTTCTGCATCCGTTCACAGGAAAGCCCCTTTCTTTTTGTATCAAACCGGAAGGCAAGGTATTTGCTGCGATGGAATGATTTTGCGAAAAAATACCATACTAAACCTGAGAGAATAACGGGGGTGAGTGTGGTATGCTTGAAAAAATAAAGACAAAAAAGCCATGGATACTGCTTCTATTGACAGGAGCAGTATATTTTTTTCTGGAATATATCACTCCCCTGATTGCGCCGATACTGATTGCCATGCTGTTTGTTACGATTTTCGGGCCGTTACTTAAAAAAATGCAGAGAAAATTCCGAATTCACAGACAGATAGGCGCCGTGCTGTTATTGCTGGTTGCGGGAGCCGTTCTGGTGGGGCTTATCTGGATATTGTTTTCGTGGATTGTGGGAAGCATGCCGCAGTGGATGAGCGGATTGGAAGAGGCAATGGAAGAGGTGACGGAGGTGGTGCACTCGGTATGTGGAAGCGTGGGGCGTGCCATCGGAGTGGACAGCGCCTATCTGGAGCAGACCATACTGGGGTGTCTGGAGGAGGCGACGGACTACCTGCAATACCGTGCTGTGCCGGATATGCTGTCACAGTCCGTGGAGTATGTGAAAATACTGGCTGCTGTTGGCGGCTTTCTGGTGACGTTTTTAATTGCAACGGTTCTTTTGGCGAAAGATTATGATAATATCATGAACCGGATGCTGGACAGGGAAGAGTTTCATGTGTTGTTAGAGGTTATCTGCGGCATTATCCGCTATATTGCCACTTTTGTAAAGGCGCAGCTTGTCATTATGAGCGTGATTGCGTTGACCGCAGCTTTGACTTTGGGAATTGCCGGGGTGCGCCATGGATTCCTCTGGGGAATTTTGGCGGGACTTATGGACGCACTGCCTTTTGTGGGAACGGGAATCGTGCTGGTGCCGCTGTGCATCGTTCAGATTATCGGCGGCGCCTACGGACGGGCGGTGGTCTGTGTTATCCTGTGTGTTGTCTGCATTTTTCAGAGGGAATTGCTGGAACCGAAACTCATCGGACGGCGGGTAGGCATTTCGCCGATTGCGGTACTTCTTTCTCTTTATGCAGGAATCCAGCTGTTCGGCGTATGGGGAATTATCAAAGGCCCGCTGGGATTCATGATTATTTATGAGACGTACCGGAGTATTCTGCGGCGCAGCAGGTAAAATCTTGCGGCTCACTTGCAGCTTAGCAGGTAGAATCCCGTTGTGAGTTCCTATGCGCTATGGTAAAATGATTGGAGAGCAAAAGAGGCTCGGAGGGAGGAGCAGGATGAAGTTATTATTTAAACAGCGTTTTTTTTCATGGTTTGACAGTTATGATATTTATGATGAAGCGGGTAAAACCGTTTATGAAGTAAAAGGGCAGCTTTCCTGGGGACACTGCCTGAAAATATTTGACGCATTTCAAAATGAGGTGGGAATGGTAAAACAGCAGATTTTTACATTCCTTCCGAAATTTGAAATTTATGAGAGAGGCACTTATATCGGCTGCATCAGTAAGGAATTTTCCTTCCTGAAACCGAGGTACAATATCGACTTTAACGGCTGGCATATCGAGGGCACTTTTATGGAGTGGAATTATGTTATCAGTGATGCGGCGGGCAGACAGGTTGCTGCGATTTCCAAAGAGCTTTTCCATATGACAGATACATATGTGCTTGATGTGGCAAATGAGGCGGATGCGCTGCATGTGCTGATGTTCGTGCTGGCGATTGATGCGGAGAAATGTTCCCGCAGCAGTTCCTGTTAAAAAATGGGAAAGGGTGGGGACGCAGAGTCCTGCAAGATTCAGAACTTATCGAGAAAATAAAAAGGCTGTCTCCGGATAAACCGGAAACAGCCTTTTTAGTCGGCGCGACAAGATTTGAACTTGCGACCTCTGCGTCCCGAACGCAGCGCTCTACCAAGCTGAGCCACGCGCCGATGTGTCAACATTAAAATAATAAATAAAAACCCATTGATTGTCAAGTAAAAAACGCATATAATTAGTTCACAAAATGAAAAAAATGCAAAAAACCTTGAAAGGCTGGGTCTGTTGATGAGTAATGAAAACCATAACAAAGCAGTTGTAACATTGAAAAAAGGCGAAGGCCGCACCTTGAAGGCCGGGGGAATGTGGGTGTATGACAACGAAATAGACAGCATTATGGGTAGCTTTGAAAATGGTGACGTCATCCAGATTCACGATTTTGACGGCTATTTCATGGGATACGGCTATATTAATACAAAGTCCAAAATCACGGTTCGTCTGCTGGCTCGCAGGAAAGATGCCGTTATCGACGAAAAGTTTATGGAACAGCGTGTCCGGGATGCGTGGGAATACCGCAAGCAGACCATTGATACCGGCAGCTGTCGCCTGATTTTCGGTGAGGCGGACTTTTTGCCCGGAATCGTAATTGACAAATTTGCAGATGTTCTGGTGGTGGAGTCGCTGGCGCTGGGAATTGACAGATGGAAACTGACTATTGTCGATTCGCTGAAAAAAGTTCTTATGGAGGACGGTATCCGGATTCGTGGGGTTTACGAGCGCAGTGACGCAAAAGTGCGCCTGCAGGAAGGCATGGAGAGGTATAAGGGATTTATCGGTGAGCCTTTTGATACTAAGGTGGAAATTGTAGAAAACGGCGTAAAATATATGGTGGATGTGGAGGATGGACAGAAAACCGGATTTTTCCTCGACCAGAAAAATAACCGTGCGTCCATTCACCGAATCTGTAAGGGGAAAAAGGTACTGGACTGCTTTACCCATACCGGTTCTTTTGCCCTGAATGCCGGAATTGCCGGGGCGGAGAGCGTTCTGGGTGTTGATGCATCACAACTTGCGGTAGATCAGGCAACGGAGAATGCTGCGCTCAACGGTCTGTCGGACAAGGTTACGTTTCGCTGTGCGGATGTCTTTGAACTGTTGCCGGAATTAGAGGCACAGAAGGAAAGCTACGATGTGGTGATTCTTGACCCGCCTGCCTTTACCAAGTCCCGTAATTCCGTGAAAAATGCGGTGAAGGGTTATCGTGAAATCAATCTGCGGGGATTGAAACTGGTGCGAAACGGTGGTTTTCTGGTGACCTGCTCCTGTTCTCATTTTATGGAACCGGATTTGTTTGCCAAGACTATTCGTGAAGCTGCGACCGGTGCTCACAAGCGTCTGCGCCAGGTGGAATTCCGCACGCAGGCATGCGACCACCCTATTTTATGGGCAGCGGACGAGTCCTATTATCTTAAGTTCTACATTTTTCAAGTAGTTGATGAAAAGTAATGACTGGAAAGTGGCGGAAATGCTTGATTTATAAGGGGTTGAAGGTATTTGACGTTTACAGAGAAAACCTCGTAAAGTATCGCAAAATATCACAAAACCGTGATTCAAAGTGGTAGGCTTATGGGGAAAACGATATGTTCTATTTGAATGATAACGGGAAACGAACAAAAGACTAACCACGCTTATCTTTCTTTTGGGCATAAGGAATGATATTATTAACATGGAAGTAATGAACAGAGAGTAATCGAAAAAAATCGGTTGCTCTTTTTTAATATGAATGGGCTTACATGTGTTATAATAAAATCAATTATCAAATCGGGATTGGCTGAGCTCTTTGAGCGAGGGATGCTTCTTGTCCGAAGGGCAAGAAGATCGAAATGGGAATGAGTTTAACCAATCGGAATTTGGAGGTGATGCATTTATGCCTAAAATAATTTGGTGCGGTAATAAATCTTGGGATACAGATTTCCCAGAAAATACGTTGCCAAACAATGCAAAACTAATAGAAAGACCGGATAATATTTTTAAAAGCAGTATGCTATATGGTGTTTTACCATTTATTTCAAGTTATGCGATAATATGTATTAAATGGTTTATTATTGGCGAAAGAGCAATGAACCCGATATATGCTCCATTAGGAATAATATTTGGGTTGCTATTGATACCTGTTCACGAAGTTTTACATGGAGTTTGTTATAAAAAAGGTCAAAAAGTTTACATAGGAATATGCTTAAAAAAGTTTGCTGCTTTTGCAGTATGTCACGAACCAATCAGCAAACGTCGTTTTGTAATGATGAGTTTAATGCCTATGCTTTTAGGTATAATACCTTTGGCTATATTTCTTTTATCTCCACCCAATGCATTTCTTTCGGGAATATGTATTCCAATGGGGATTATTGGTATGCTTTCTCCGATGCCGGATTATATGGATGTCCACATTATTTGCAAACAAGTACCTAAAGGTGCTTTAGTTCATACTCAAAATGATGGGTTTTACTGGTACAAATAGTATTTGTTCGTTGAATGCATAAGTTCTATATATAAATACACAAAAATTTAAGTTTATAGGGATGACGCAATAATTATTTTTACATGAAAAGGAGTCCGACCGACCAAAAAGAAAATATTTATTTGATTACATTGAATATCTGCGGTTTATTGCTAAAAAACACATTGATTCATATATAAAAATGTAATATAATACATTAAAATACACCAAAATATTTTAAAGAAAGGAGAATGCATACACATGAAACGTAAAATAACGTCAAAGTTATATGAGTGGAAAAATATGTTAAATAGTAGAATGCCATTGCTGATTTACGGTGCACGTCAGGTCGGAAAAACATTTGAGATGCGTGAGTTTGGGGCATTGTATTACAAGAATACCATCTATGTAAACTTTGAAACGGATGAAAGAATCGGAAAATATTTTGAAACAGATATTCATGCAGATCATGTGATATCTGTTTTGGAAAAATACTATCAGGCTAAGATTGTACCTGAAAATACACTTATTATTTTTGATGAAATTCAAATGTGTGAAAGAGCATTGACTTCGTTAAAATATTTTTCGGAAGAGACCCCGGAATATCATGTAATGGCTGCGGGAAGCCTGTTGGGTGTAGCAGTGAACCGGGAAAAATATTCTTTTCCGGTAGGCAAAGTTCAGATGCTGACTATGTACCCAATGGATCTGGAAGAGGTATTGTGGGCAAAGGGAAAACGGATGCTTGCAGATACGATCCGGGAACATTATGAAAACAACCAGCCGTTAGATGAAATACTCCATGAGGAGGCCATGCAGGAATTTTATCATTATTGTATTGTGGGTGGTATGCCTGCGGCGGTGAAGGCCGATCTTGCAAAAGACAGTCCTATAGAGCAGACAGAAATCCGGCAGATGTTATTAAATTCTTATATTGCAGATATGACCAAATATGCGAATCAGTCAGATACGATACGTATTTTTGAAGCATATGATTCCCTTCCGGCACAGCTGGCAAAGGATGCCAAAAAATTTCAGTATAAGTTGATAAAATCAGGCGCACGGGCATCTCAATATGGAGATGCAATCGACTGGTTGATTCGGGCAGGAATTGTGAATAAGTGTATGAAATGCAGTCAGGGATTTTATCCGGTTGCAGCATATCAGGATGTGAGTGCATTCAAATTATATTATAGTGATATGGGTATTATGTCCGCCAGACTGGGAATGACTTTGGAGGCGCTACAGGGTAAGGAAACAGAGCATTTTCGGGGTATACTGACAGAAAACTATGTTGCAATTGCACTGAAAACGAATGGCTATGATCTTCATTATTGGGAATCGGATAATACTGCAGAAGTAGATTTCCTTATACAGAAAGATAGTCATGTAATTCCGGTGGAATGTAAAGCCGGAAACCATGTGAAAGCTAAAAGTATGATGGTTTATATGGAAAAATATGCTCCGGTTTATGCAATTCGGATTTCAGCAAGAAATTTTGGAATGGTAAATGGGATAAAGGCAGTGCCATTATATAGTGTGTTTTGTATCTGAAGTTTTACATTTTTCAGGTCGTAGACGAACGCTAGGCGTTCGTCTAGAAAAGTAAGAGCCGGAAGGTGTCGAAAATGCGTGATTTTTTAGATGGAGGAGTAAGGATAAATGAATGGGCAAATGTTTCAAATTGCATCTATCGTAGCGGCATGCAAAAAAGCTATGCAGTTGAATGAACCGATTCAATATTTTCCGGTGAGGTTTGAAAATAGTATTGAATTTGAATTTTTACCCCAAATGGGGATGACAAAATATACTGCACCAAATGTTACGGCATGGTTTGAGCAAATAAGGAAAAATCAAGTGACAGATGTAAAGTTGCTTTGTCCATATTCGGTGAAAGATAGAGGTCTTTTGGGATTTTCAAATACGACAGAAAGTTCTATTCTATGTTTTCACAGAAATGGAAAGGTGACATATTTTGTACCTAAATGGCAATTTGATTCTGTACGAAGAAATTGGAACATTTTGTATTCTGAGCATGAGTGGCCTAATCCACCATCCCAAAAGCCACGGTTTGAAAACAACACGGATTCGTTCCGGGAAGTGTTATTATCTATTAGAGAATTAGCCATAAAAATAGGGTGCGAAAATTTCGCACACATTTTCTCTTCTGCTGTAAACCTCTTGGATGGATTCGGCGAATATCCGGATAAAAAATATGGATTAGAATTGCCGCAAATTCCACAGCAAAATCTTCGGATGTTTGAAGCGGCAGGCATTGCAGATGTTTTTGGTGCAATGGGTTCTTGGAATGATAGTCCCCCGTATCTGGCGCACGAAAAAGGATTGGATAAAGAATACGAAACACTTTCCGCTGACTTGTTGAAGAACATAAGACTTGCTATTTTGTATGCTATTAACGAGTGGTAAGATTGATTGGCTGATTCAGACCGGAATTGTAAATAAATATATGATTGAGAAGTAAATCTATACGAAATGGGGTATAAAAAATAATGAAACAACATGAGACAAAAAGAAGTTCGTTTTCCGGGAAAATAGGATTTGTACTATCGGCGGCGGGGGCTTCTGTAGGATTAGGTAATATCTGGAGATTTCCATATCTGGCGGCAAAATACGGAGGGGGAATTTTCCTTGTTATTTATATTATTTTGGCATTAACATTTGGATATACCATGATAATAGCGGAAACATCGTTAGGTCGAATGACCCAAAAAAGTCCTGTAGGAGCATATGCTTCTTTTGGAAAGTCAAAATGGATTTCGGCAGGAGGATGGATAAATGCAATTATTCCAATCCTTATAGTGCCGTATTATTCCGTGATTGGCGGATGGGTAATAAAATATCTTGTTGAGTACGCCATAGGGCAGACACAGGCTGTAGCGGCGGACGGATATTTTTCTGAATTCATTGCTGACGGTGTTTCAACGGAGATTTACTTTGTTATTTTTTCAGTGATTGTGTTAGTCATTATTTATGCCGGCGTACGCAATGGAATTGAACGTGTTTCAAAGTTCATGATGCCGGTTCTTGTGATTTTATCTTTGATAATTACGGTATATTCCGTGACAAGGCCGGGAGCTTTGGCTGGTGTGAAGTATTTTTTGGTGCCAAATGTCAGTAATTTCTCGTGGATGACAGTTGTGTCAGCTATGGGACAGATGTTTTATTCACTTTCCATTGCAATGGGCATTTTGGTTACATTTGGTTCATATATGCAAAAAGAAACTTCTGTCGAGGAATCGACAAAGCAAGTTGAGATTTTCGATACAGCGATTGCCATTATGGCGGGACTTATGATTATTCCGGCAGTTTTCGCTTTCTCCGGTGGGGATGCGGAAACGCTTCAGGCAGGACCGGCGCTTATGTTTATTACGATTCCCAAAGTTTTTGCGAGTATGGGTTTGGGAACTTTTACGGGAGTACTGTTTTTCCTGCTGGTTCTTTTTGCCGCACTGACCAGTTCCATTGCATTGACAGAAAGTGCGGTTTCTACTTTTGAGGATGAATTCGGATGGAGCAGAAAGAAAGCTACGGTTGTCATCAGTGTGATTATGATAGTGCTTGGAAGTTTGTCGGCGCTGGGATATGGCCCGCTTTCCAATGTGAAAATAATGGGCATGCAGCTTCTGGACTTCTTTGATTTCCTGACAAATACCGTTATGATGCCCATTGCTGCGATAGCAACCTGCCTGCTTATATCAAAAGTTGTCGGCGTAAAGCGTGTTGAGGAAGAAGTGACTTATGGAAAGGGCACATTTCGCAGAAAAAAGATATTCTGTTTTATGATTCAATATTTGTGTCCGATTTTTGCGGCATTAATTTTACTGAGTTCTATCGCAAATGCGTTTGGCTGGATTTCGATGTAATTTCTGCGGATGATGTTGGCCAGCCCTCCAGACGAAAGAAAGGAGGGCATTGCCAATGTATGTTACATATGCTGATTTGATTCAGATTGGAATATTCATTTGCACCCTTGTGGGATTGTGTTAAACAATTTTCAAGGGAAGACGAAAATAGCCGCCATTACCACGAATAATGACGGCTGTTGATAAAACAGTTATCTAATTGTTTAGAGGTAAGCCGCTTCTCTGGCTTTTCCTCTTTCTATGGTTAATATAACATATTCTATGAACGCCTGCGAGCCAAAATATGCTTGATATTTAAGGATTTTCAGGCATTTTGAAGCAAAGCGAAATACCGTTCTTTAAAATCATGAAATTTCCTAGTTCATTCTAAAATACAGGGTATCCTCATCTGCAACATCATAGATAGTCACATTTTCCAATTCCGGTGCACGTTTGCCGAACACAACCACAGTGCCGTCGTAGCCGGTGGGTGTACACACATAAAAATAAAAATCTATGGTGCAGGAGGTTGCGTCGGATTCGATATTATGATAGCAAATGGCTTCACATTCATAATCGGTTCCGTGGAAATTTACCGTATAGGTTCTGGCTGCATAATCGGACAGAGGAATGATTTCCTTATCCCGACAACTGCTGTCCCAACCGTCAATGTCGTAAAAGTCTTCATAAAAGTAACAAAATCCTGCTCCGCCGGTAAAAGGGTTGCCATCGGTAAACTGAGCGGTTGCGTGAAGAATATGCCACTCGTATCCTTCTTTTTTCTCGAGAGCGTAAAGCGGCTCCTCTTCAACAGTCTCGTATTCGGAGAAAGTAAGACTTCCGGTAAGCTCTTTGGAAGGATCATCATGGCAAATGGCAACCAAATTGTAGGTACCGCCCAGTTCCGTGTTAATGACATAACCATTTTCATCAAAGGCTGCCGGCAAAGGGTCACCTTCCGTTGCACCGCATGTACTGCAGGTTTTGGGGTCCTGATAGTTGGCGTCAATCCATGTGTGCTCTTCCGTTTCCTCTGTAAGCATATCCGTTTCGTCTGTTTTATCTTCAGGAATAGGCATTTCGCTTTCGTTGTAGTCTTGCTGTGATTCCTGCACTGTACTCTCGGAAACGTTCGTGTTCTGCGTTCTTTTTCCCTGTCCCGCTACAAGCAGGACGCCCACTGTACCTGCTGCAACGACAGCGCCGGCTCCGGCAATCCATATATATTTTGCGCTTTTCATAAAAGAATCCTCCTTTACAATTTCTCTTAACCTTAATTTACTGCTTTTCCAGGGGAATCGTCAAGGTGAAAACTGCAAAAAGCCGCTGGCTGAAAATTGCAAAAAGCCGCTGTCGGAGAACTGCAAAAGTCTGCTATTGAAAAACTGCAAAAAGTTGTTGACCGAAAATTGCAAAGAATTGCTGCAGGAAATTTAGGACAATTACCTACCCAAATGGACAATCTGTTGCAGTCATGCAAATTTTCAAAAATTCAGTTCAGAAACATTCTCAAAGAATAAGTCCGAAAAGAAAAACTTGACATATATAGACTGCCGATATATCATATAAAAGAAATATATAGGTTACCTATATACTATATGCGCATACAATCATACGCCACATTATACACAGACTGCACTGCACATATAAAAAGTACCTGCCCACAGCCATCTATATATAAAACATATGAAACGCATGCGGACACATGAAAATGACGGAAAGCAAAAAAGCAAACAAAAAGGCAAACAAAAACCAAACAGAAAACAAGGAGGAAGCGTAATATGGCGGTTGATAAGACTTTGGTATCGGGAAGCATGACAATGCTGATTTTACGGTTGTTGTCGGAGAAGGACATGTACGGATATGAGATGATTGACGCCCTGCGGAAGAAATCACAAAATGTGTTTGAATTAAAGGCGGGCACTTTATATCCTCTGTTACACGGGCTGGAGGACAAGGGACTCCTTACGGTGTACGAGAGCGAATATGCGGGCAAAACCAGAAAGTATTACCGTATTACGAAGGAAGGCACAAAGGTACTGGAAAAGAAGATGAGCGAGTGGAAAGAGTATCAGGGAGCCGTTACCAATGTTCTGGCAATGGGAGGGATTTAAGATGGAAGAATATATCAGAGTATTGTTGGAACAGATTCGATGTAAAAAAGCCCATGCCGCCATCCGGGAGGAACTCTGCACACATATGGAAGAACAGACAGCGGACAATATGGCTGCGGGAATGAGCAGGGAGGAGGCGGAAGCTGCCGCCGTAAAGGATATGGGCAGTCCGGTGGAGACAGGCATATCTTTGGACAGAATCCACAGACCGCAAATGGCATGGGGAATTCTGGGGCTTATGGCGGTTATCACGCTGCTTGCAAATGTGCTGATGCACTCCCGGACTTTTACCGGATATTCCTGTATCGGTTTTGTGCTCATGGTACTGGTTTATCGTCTGGATTATACGTTCGTGGGCAGATTTTCCAAAATCATTGCGGCGGCATTTCTGCTGCTCGGGTTCGCCTATGTATGGGTCGAACCGGGTATGAATCTGTATCAGATGCTGTTTTCGGCAATGATGTTGTATGTGCCGGTTTATGCGGCAGTGGTTTATAAATACCACGGCACAGGCTACAGCGGAATTATCAAGTCTGTTTTGTGGCTGGTTGCGCCGGTCTTTTTGGCATTATGTTTACCCAACCGTCCACTGGCGGTGATTTTGTTTATGTCCATGCTGATTGTGCTGACACTGGCAATTCAAAAGGGCTGGTTTTCGGTGGAGAGAAAGAAAGCGACCGCACTGTTGTGGGCAGTGATGTTGGGCATTCCGGTACCGGCGCTTTTCGTTTTTCTGCGTTTTGGAATGCGGGAGTATCAGTATGAGAGGATTATGGCATGGATTACAAAAAGCGGGGACGGCGCTTATCAGATGCAGGCTATCCGCCGGTATTTAGACGGCAGCACATGGGTGGGAAAAAGTGCGGAATATCAGGATATTGTGAACTCCCTGCCGGACTGGGACAGCGGTTTTTCCCTTACCTATTTCACGGCAAGTTACGGTAAGATTGTAGGAATCGGAGCTTGCGCCCTCCTTTTGGTTTTGGTGTGCGCGGCGTTTCTTGCCTGCACCCGTCAGAAAAATCAGCTTGGAATGTTGATGGGAGTGGCAAGCGCTATGATTTTGGCGGTTAATACGTCCGTAAATCTGTTGGAGAATGCCGGCGTTCTGCCGATAACCCAGACATTTCTGCCGTTTTTCTCCGCCGGGGGAAGTACAATACTGGTCAGTTATATTTTAATTGGAATCATATTGAGCGTGTACCGCTACCGGAATGTGTATGCGGCACACGCAAATGTGAAACTGCCTTCATTCAAAATGACGATAGACTTGTAATAAGATTTAGTATTTGTATTTCTTGCGCTTGCAAATCAGGAACAAAGCGGTGGCAGTTACGGACATAACTTCGGCGCCCACGATGGACAGCCAGATTCCGTCCAATCCCCAGATAAGCGGGAAAATCAACACGGCAGCTATCTGGAATACCAGTGTACGAAGAAAAGCAATCAGAGCGGAGGTCAAACCGTCGTTGAGTGCCGTGAAAAAGGACGAACCGAAAATGGAGAAACCGGAAAACAGGAAAGAAAAGGAGAAGACGAAAAAGGCTCTCACAGTGATTTCCATTAATTCCGCATCGTAACCTACAAAAAGTCTGGACAGAGGGACTGCTAAAAGTTCACCCGCCGCAAACATGACGATGGCACAAATGGCAATCATCCGCAGACTTTTTTTCAGAAGTCCCTTTAACTCATCATAATTTTGCGCTCCATAGTGGTAGCCGACAATCGGAGCGGCGCCCACGGCGTAACCGATAAAGATTGCCACAAAAATCATGGAGACATACATCAGCACCCCGTATGCGGCAATACCGTTTTCTCCGGCATATTTCATAAGCTGCATATTGTAAAGCATGCTTACAATAGACATAGAGATGTTGCTCATAAATTCAGAAGAACCGTTGGTGCAGGTTTTGAACAGTGCACTTTTGTCAAAATGAAATTTGCCAAGGCGCAGGCTGCTGCTGTTGGGGCGGATGAAGTAAATGAGCGGAATGATACCGCCGACAAACTGGCTGAGAGCGGTAGCAGCCGCAGCACCGGCAAGTCCCCATGAAAAGACCGCTACAAACAGGGCGTCCAACACCATGTTGGTAAGTCCGGCAGCGACGGTGACGTATAATCCCAGTTTGGGTTTTTCTGCCGTAGAAAACAGACATTGAAATTCAAACTGCAGGACATAAAAGGGCAGGGCAACGAGAATGATTCTGCCGTAGAGAATACAGTTTTCCAAAAGCTGTCCCTCAGCACCCATCAGCATGGCAATGGGGCGCAGCAAGGCAAAGCCGAGTATGCCAAACAAAACACCCAGAGCGGCGGATACCCCTACAATCATGGAAAAGATTTCATTTGCTTTCTTGAGATGACCGGTACCCATTGTCATGGAGATTAAGGCAGCGCCGCCGGTTCCGAACATGAATCCGATGCAGCCTAAAATCATAAGCACGGGCATAATGAGGTTGACTGCGGCAAATTGTGTTTTCCCGGCAAAATTGGAAACGAAAAAGCCGTCAACCACGCCGTAGATGGAAGTAAATATCATCATAATGATGGATGGAAAGGTAAAACGCAGTAAACGTTTGTAAGTAAAGTGGTCTGATAACTGTATCATTTTATTTTTCTAACTCCTTTGCTTTCTTTTGAAGTTCAACCAGAAACAATTCGGTTAAGTTCAGATATTTTTCCAAATCTTCTTTGCTCCACGAACGGAAGATTTCGTTTTCCATTTCAATCAGACGGACGGCGGTGGTGTTGGCAAGCTGTGTGCCCTTTTCCGTCAGGTGGACAATTTTGCTCTTTTTGCCGGAAGGCTCTAAGTAAAGCAGGCCATCGGCTTCTAACTTCCGGAGCGCGGAATTGATGGTTTGCTTGCTTAGGCAGGAACGCCGGCAGATTTCCTGCAGCGGGCAGCAGTCCCCGAAGTCGCAGATGGTGTAAAGTATCATCATGGAACTGTCCGACAAACCTAACTTTAAAGCTATTTCGTGGTACACGGCGTCCGTTTCGCCCATAAGGTGGTTAAAACGCCGCATTTCTTTTGAGGTATAGAGACTCATAGTGTGCAGTATCTCTCCTTTAGTCCGAAATCATACTGCCCACTATAGTACGATTTCGGACTAATGTCAAGTAAAGAAATCATAAAAATGGCTGCTTAAAAAAGTCTTCTTGTATTTGGAAAGAAAAAATGGTATTCTAGCCGTGGGAATGAAGTTCTCCCTTGGTGAAACCTAAACCGCTTATTAAGCTGATGACTTCTGTGATTTTATTTTCGCAGAAGAGCATCAGCTTTTTTGCGTGAAAAAGGAGGAAACACTATGTTAACATCACTTGCATTCATTTTTCTGGTTGGATTGGCGATGGCTGCAATCTGCCAACAATTAAAGCTGCCGAGAA
Organism: uncultured Acetatifactor sp.; assembly: GCA_934426825.1. GTDB lineage: Bacteria > Bacillota > Clostridia > Lachnospirales > Lachnospiraceae > Acetatifactor. The sequence goes on from CAKRYI010000007.1 coordinate 52,551, forward strand.
TTATCGGTATGCTGGTTACCGGCATTGTGCTGGGACCTTATGTACTGAATGTACTGGACCCGTCCATTTTGTCGATTTCCGCAGAGCTGCGTCAGATGGCGCTGATTATTATTTTGCTGAAAGCCGGGTTGTCCTTGGAGCTTTCGGATTTAAGGAAAGTGGGCAGACCGGCGATTATGATGTCCTGTGTGCCGGCAAGCTGTGAGATTCTTGCCTTTTTCCTGTTTGCACCTGCGATTCTGGGCGTGACCCGGATGGAGGGAGCTGTCATGGGTGCGGTTTTAGGCGCTGTTTCCCCGGCGGTGGTGGTGCCGAGAATGGTGCAGCTTATGGATACACGGTACGGAACGGATAAGAGTATTCCCCAGCTGATTCTGGCGGGGGCTTCCTGCGACGACATTTTTGTGATTGTGCTGTTTACGACCTTTGTGGGCATGGCGCAGGGCGGCAGTGCAAAGGCGATGGATTTTGTAAATATCCCCGTTTCTATTGTATTGGGAATCCTGTTAGGAGCGGCGGCAGGGTATCTGCTGGGGCTGTTTTTTGAAACGGCTTATGCACACAGGCATTGCGTCCGAAACAGCATGAAAGTCATTATTGTTTTGGGTTTGGCGTTTCTGCTTATGGCGGTGGAAACGTGGCTCAAAGGAATTGTGGCGGTATCGGGACTGCTGGCGGTAGTGAGCATGGCATGTATGCTTAAGGTGAAGAGCATTGCTTTTGTCTCAAAACGGCTTTCGGAAAAGTTTGGAAAACTCTGGCTGGCGGCGGAGGTGATTCTGTTTGTGCTGGTAGGGGCGGCAGTGGATATTCGTTATACCATGGAAGCGGGAGCGGCAGCCGTTCTTATGATAATGGTGGCGTTGGTATTTCGCTCCATCGGTGTGCTTATCTGCCTCGCCGGAACCGCGCTAAACCGCAGAGAGAGAATCTTTTGCGTGATTGCATATCTTCCGAAGGCAACGGTGCAGGCGGCTATCGGTTCCGTTCCGCTGGCAATGGGACTGCCCTGCGGCAGCATTGTTCTTTCCGTGGCGGTACTCGCAATTTTGATTACGGCACCGCTTGGAGCCATCGGTATGGATATGACTTATCAGAAGCTGCTTAGCAGAGAGGAAGGTGCGGAGGGAAAACCGGTATAAAAAAATGGTTGAGATATTGACAATCTATGAAAACGTGGTATATTTTAAATGCAAATGAGTTGCAACTGCATTTAAAATATTGGAGGAAATTATGGCAGACGTTATGATAGATACTTTATTGGATACCTTAAAATTAATTCCGTTTTTGCTTCTGACCTATGTAGCGATGGAATATCTGGAGCACCGAACCGGCGATAAGGTGAACAAGGTGGTGCGAAAGGCGGGCAAGTTAGGTCCTGCAATCGGCAGTATATTGGGAGTGGTGCCCCAGTGCGGGTTTTCCGCAGCGGCGTCCAATCTTTATGCGGGAAAAGTTATCACATTGGGAACATTGATTGCTATTTTCCTTTCCACCTCGGACGAAATGTTACCGATTCTTATCTCAGAGCAGGTGTCCCTTTCCCTGATTGGCAAAATTCTGCTTTTGAAAGTGTGTATCGGGGCGGTGGCAGGCTTTTTGATTGACTTATTTTTAAAGGGTAAAAAAGAGGAACACGAGCATATTCATGATTTGTGTGAACACGACCACTGCCACTGTGAGAAGGGAATATTCCGCTCAGCGTTGAGCCATACGGCGCAGATTACGCTTTTTATTCTGATAATCAGTTTTGTATTGAATACGGTACTGCATTTTGTGGGTGAGGATGCCTTGGCAGGACTGATATTGAACCGTCCGGTACTTGGTCCTGTGCTGGCAGGACTGGTCGGACTGATACCGAACTGTGCCTCCTCCGTTGTCATTACCCAGCTTTACCTGCAAGGAGTCATTAACATGGGTTCCATGATGGCGGGTCTGTTGGTAGGCTCCGGCGTGGGACTTCTTGTACTGTTCCGCGTAAACCCCGACAAAAAAGAAAATTTCAAAATTGTTCTTCTGCTCTATGCCATTGGCGTCCTTGCCGGAATTATGGTATAATGTACGCGAGCAAAAAACAAGCGGCTGCGAAGCAGACATTTGTTTTTTGCCGCGATAACGAACGAACCGCCTGCGTCAGCAGGCAAAAAGCGCGTAGCGCTGGTTCGTGAGTTTTTCAGCAGTATACTATTGCAGAGCCGTCTTTGGCCGTTAGCGAACGAACCGTCTGCGATAGCAGACAATGAGCGCGACAGCGCGGGTTCGAGAGCGGTCGCAGGGATTCGCCTGCGTCAACAGACAATGAGCGCGACAGTGCGGGTTCGCAAGCGGTCGCGGCGTGAGCATGCACGCCGGTGAAAAAGGAGACCTACTATGGAAAAAGAACAGAATCACAATTATCCCCAAGGGTTAAAATGGACAAAACAGCGCAAAAAAGTATACGACGTACTGCTCGCGGCAAACGAGCCGCTGAGCGCTGTTCAGATATATAACAGGGTGGAGCGTGGCAACGAGGACTGCGACTACGCCATGTCCACCATATACCGAATCCTTGCCAGCTTTGAGGAAAAGAGTCTGGTGAACAAGACCAACTGGATGGGTGACGGAACGGTAGTTTATGAATTAAACCGCGGCGGGCACACCCACTATGCGGTATGTCTGGAGTGCCATAAACGTATTCCTTTAAAAAACTGCCCTTTTGCCCATGTTCATTTGGAGGAGGATGCCGGAGATTTTACTATTACCGGGCATAAGCTGGAAGTGTATGGCTATTGCAAAGACTGCGAAAAATTGCGTAGACAGTCGGAAAAGGAGGACAAAGCATGAAGGCTCTTTTTATAGGAGGAACCGGAACCATCAGTACCGCTGTCAGCCGGAAATTATTGGCAGAAGGACATGACCTTTATCTCTTAAATCGTGGAAACCGCAAAGTGTCGGAACTGGAGGGCGCAAAATGGCTTCAGGCAGATATTAATGCGGAGGAAGATAAGGTCAGAAAACTGATAGCAGAGGAATTCTTTGACGTGGTGGCGGATTTTATTGCCTTTACGCCGGAACAGTTGAAGAGAGATTTCCGTCTGTTTCAGGGAAAGACGGCACAGTTTATTTTCATAAGTTCTGCTTCTGCGTACCAGAAACCGCCCATGGACTACCTCATAGATGAAGGAACGCCGCTGGCAAACCCCTACTGGGAATATTCCCGAAATAAGCAGGCATGCGAGGAATATTTGATGAAACAGTATCGGGAAGAAGGATTTCCGGTAACGATAGTGCGCCCCAGCCACACCTATGATGAAAGAACGATTCCGTTGGGAATTCATGGCAATAAAGGAAGCTGGCAGAATGTGAAGCGTATGCTGGAGGGCAAACCCGTGCTGATTCACGGGGACGGAACCTCTCTGTGGACAATGACACACAACAGTGATTTTGCCAAAGGATTTGTAGGTCTTATGGGAAATATCCATGCCATAGGTCAGGCGGTGCAGATTACTTCCGATGAGACACTGACATGGAATCAGATATACCGGACGGTTGCGGACGCCTTGGGAGTGGAACTGCATGCCTGTCATGTGGCTTCCGAGTTTTTGGATGCGTGCAGTCCTTACGATTTCCGCGGCTCCTTGTTGGGAGACAAGGCAAATTCTGTGGTGTTTGATAATCGTAAGCTGAAACGGCTGGTGCCGGGATTCGTGGCGGATAAGCGGTTTGATCAAGGCGTCAGGGAAAGCATTGCCTATGTACTTTCCCACCCGGAGTTACAGGTGGAGGACCCGGAATATGATGCGTGGTGCGACCGGGTGGTGGCAGTTTTGGAGCGTGCTAAGCAGGAAATTCGGGAAGAATTGACTTAATTATAAAAAAATTAAGAAAAAAGAAAAAAATGCTTGCATTTCTATAAACTATATAATATAATAACACTTGCGTTGTGAATGACGCAAGTAAATGCGCCGCTAGCTCAGCTGGTAGAGCACCTGACTCTTAATCAGGGTGTCCAGGGTTCGAGCCCCTGGCGGCGCACTTTAAAGAACTGGTTTTTGGGACATAGGAGCCCGGGGGTCGGTTCTTTTTTTTGCAATAAAAAGAGATAGCGGTACGCCGATAACCAAATATTTCTTTACAGGGCAGAGAAACCGTGCTATATTGAAATTAGCCAAAGTTAAAGAGTTCGCAAGAACAAAATGTCACACAAAACCCCCGGGGCGCTATCCCGGGGTCTTTTATTATCAGGCTGACGATACAGAACACAGCAATCCACGAACATTTACACACCTATTACATCACACAGTCAGAGGAAAGAGTATGACAGAAAACAAATCCGACAAATCCGAAAAGAAACAGGAATATCCCAGAAAAGCAAAAGAATTGTTGAAAATTATCAAAGCGGGGGACAGGGAGGACTGCCTCGTAGAGACGGTGCAAAGGGAATTTGCCCATCCCTTCAGCATGACAACACTTTGGATTTGCAGAGAATATATCCACAAACTGCCGGAGGAAGTCTATCACCGGAATACGCCGGAAAGCATGGAATTTGTGGCGCTGCGGGCGCTGCTTGCCACGATGGAGGGTGACCTGCAGGGAGCTGAGACATATGCGGGAATTTTGGGAAAGACGCCCCGGCACTTGTGCAGCGAATGTCTGGAGGAACAGGACTGGTATCGCATTGTACTGGAACTGGTTATGCCCTATGTGAGTGACAATCAGTTTTTGCACATCATTTGTTTTTTGAGACAAATCGGAGCAAATCCGGTGCAGAGCCTGACCCTGTCGGCGAACAGACCCAGTATCCTCAATGGATTCCGCGATTTTACCAGATTCGGAAGATATTTGGAAAAAAACAAGAGCCTTATCATGGAAATCGTGGGAACTCTTTACGGAGAGAACGGCAGGGGTGTCTGCGAAATCATGTTGGCGGAGTGGTACTATCAGAACAATGACTGTTTTCATGCGCTGGTGCTGGTGACGGGCACCATTCCCATGATGGAGAGTGCGAAAGATATGCAATGTCTTTTTGCCGGCATGGCACTGCAGATGAAAATATTGCTTTTAAACGGGCAGAGTCAGGCAGCGGCTCCTCTGGTGGAAAAAGTCAGACGGCGCATCCAGTCCACCGGATGGGAGGAGCTTACCAGCAGCCTGAATGCAATGGAAGCGCGGGCAGCATGCTACGAGGGGCGGCAGGATGTCGTTCAGGAATGGCTGACGCGGAATGCGCCGGACGAAAACGGTGAACTTTACATGATGGATATGTATGCGTATCTGATTAAAATACGGTGTTACCTGATGATGGGAAAGTACATGATGGCGCATGTGCTGGCAAAACAGCTGATTCACCTTTTGAAACCGGCAAACCGATACATGGATTTGTGCGAATGTTATATGCTGTCGGCATTTGCCTGCTATAAAGCGGGAAGTGAAGAAGATATGTGCGGCGAACTGGAAAAAGCATTGTATCTTGCGAAGCGCTATAAATACATACGTCTGCTGGCGGACGAGGGAAACTGCATGGTGCGGGTGCTTTCTATTTATTGGGAAAAACATGGCGAGGACGATTTTACGCGAAAAATCATGGTGGTTGCCAGGGAAGTGGGCAAACGGTTCCCGGATTACATGAAATCGCAGGATGAATACTATGAACCCCTCACCCCTACGGAAAAGCAGATACTGCAGCTTTTGGCACAGGGGCTGTCCTATGAGGAGATAGGCAGGAAACTCGATAAAAAGACAGGTACCGTGAAGTTCCACGGTTCCGGCATTTTCAAGAAACTGGAGGTAAAAAACAGGCAACAGGCGGTCATCCGGGCGGAAGAAATCGGGCTGTTATAGAGTTCACAAAATCTTCACAAAAAAATTAGCACTCACCACTTGACAGTGCTAATAATGAGTGCTATATTACATCTAGAACAAAGGAAGAGGAAAAGATTTAAAGAGTTCCAAATCTTTCAGTTCAAAGAAACAGGTAAACAAACATATGTGTTTAATAGAAAAGGAGAGATGACTTATGTTGATGCCTAGTATTTTTGGAGAGAATTTGTTCGATGATTTATTTGACTTCCCGTTCTATGATGATAGAAATGAGAACAAGATTGAGAAGAAGCTGTATGGAAGACACGCCAGAAACCTGATGAAGACAGATATCAAGGAACTGGACAACGGCTATGAGCTGGAGATAGATTTGCCCGGATTTAAGAAAGAAGAGATTCATGCTTCACTGGAGAATGGTTATCTGACCATCAGCGCTGCTAAGGGTCTTGACCAGGACGAGCAGGATAAAGAAACCGGACATTATATCCGCAGGGAGCGTTACGCAGGTTCCTGTGAGAGAAGTTTCTATGTCGGCGACGGTGTGACCCAGGAAGATGTTAAGGCTGAATTTAAGCACGGCATCCTGAAACTGTTCGTTCCTAAGAAAGAAGCAAAACCTGCGGTTGAGCAGAACAAGTATATTGCGATTGAGGGATAAGCGGACAGCCTGTAATCAATCGAAAGAAAATCCATCCGGCGGCATGCCGGGTGGATTTTTTGTGTTCCTATTCTGTTTGGGATATGCTATAATAAAAAAGAAGTTAGGATGACTTACCGATGTAGGAACACAAGAGGAAACTGCTATGGAAGAGCACAATAGGAAGCATTTTACAATCGCAGTAATGACCGGAGATACCCAGTCAGAGTATTCCGAGGATATGCTGAGGGGATTTTTTGTGAGTGCCGAGGAAGAGGGCGTGAATATCGTTCTTCTCATGGGACCGCAGATTCCCACATACTGTACGGATATAGTAACGAACAGTATCACCGGAAATTACCGTTATCAGTTTGATTCCATTTACCAATATACGCACCTGATAAAGCCGGATGCGGCTGTTATCACTTACGGTTCTCTTGCTGCCTTTAATAAGAAGGTAGATAAGCAGCAATTTTTAAAACAGTTTTCGGACATTCCCTGCCTGATGATAGAAGACGATTCCATGAATGAAAATGTGCCGTCCCTGACCTCGGACAATTACGGCGGAATGAAAGCCTGTGTGGAGCATCTGCTGGATGACCATGGTTTGCACAAGATTGTGTTTTTGGGCGGCCCGGAGGGCAATTTTGATGCGGAGGAGCGCAAGCGTGCCTACTGTGATGCCATGCGGGAACATCAGATTCCGGTGACGGAGACAATGATAATTCATGGAGATTACACGGAGCATGTAGACGAGCAGGTACTCTATCTTTTGGACAATAATCCTGATTTGGAAGCGATTGTGTGTGCCAATGACGGTATGACGAAAGCCTGTTACCGCATTTGTGCCATGAGAAATATGATAGTGGGAAAGGACGTGGCAATTACCGGATTTGACGATATTGCACCGTGTCTTACCATGAATCCACCACTGACAAGTGTGTCACAAAGCATTTTCCGGGTGAGTTACCATGCACTTAAGAAAGCTGTGGCAATGTGCAGGGGAGAAAAGGTTGTTTCGGAGCACCTGCCCACGATTTTGAAAAAGAGGTGTTCCTGTGGCTGTACCCCGGTAAAAGCGCTGAAGGCAAGATATATACCGCAGGATGAAATGGAGGAGTTTATCCGAACCTCCGTGGAGGAGATAGCGCCTTATCTCTTTTCGGCAGTATCCTATGACAAGGATTACAAGGAATTAAAAGAGGCATTTTTCGCTTACTTTGATTATATATATACAACAGTGTTCCATGGCGGTGCGGGAACATTCAATATGGACCATCTGATGGAAATATTGAAAAAGATGACCTACTATCCGTATTTATCCAACGAGGCGCTGGTAAAGCAGATACTGGAGTTCTTGCAGATATTGCTGGCAAATGCCCCGGACGGGGAATCCCAGAGGCTGGTGGCATTCATTATGGAATCCACCCAGCAGTACATACACTCTTTCAATGTAGAGAGACTGCAAAAGGAAATTTATATTTCCGACCGGAAATCATGGTTTGTTCCCACGTTTACCAAGGACTTGGCAAGCGAGGCCTATATGAACAACCCGGAAGGTATTTTTATGCGTGTCATGGGCGAACTGCAGAAAATGGCAGTCCGCAGGGCTTACTTTTTCCTGTTTGACAGACCGGTGACTCATGTGCCCGGAAAACAGCTCAATTTTTCAAGCTGTCTGAGACTGGTGGCATATTTTAATCAAAAGGAAATGAAGTTCTATCATCAGGTGGAACAGCCGGTGATTACCAGACAGGAGGGGATTTCGTCCATCGTGGATGCAGAGGATTCCGCCTGCCTGACGTCTATGATTCTGTTTTCGGAAAGCAAGCAGTATGGCATGATGGTGTGCGATGTTGACAAGGAAGACATTGCCTTTTTACAGATATGCAGTGTGCAGTTGGGAACATTGCTCAACTTTATCGAATTGCACCAGTTGGAGCAGCAGGCACAGAGAGGACTGGAAAATTCTCTTCGCGTCATTCAGGAGCAGAACCGGATTCTTGGATTTTTGTCGGAATATGACGAACTGACGAATCTGTTGAACCGCAGAGGTTTCATTGAAAAGGCACTGAATTTATATGAAAAGAGCGAGGGCAAAAATGCGTGCCTGATTTTCGGAGACTTGGATCATTTGAAAGAAATCAATGATGTTTTCGGTCACGGAGAAGGAGATTTTGCGATTCGCACGGCAGCGGACAGACTGACCGCCGTGTTGCCGGATGGTGCGCTGATTGGCAGAATCGGCGGGGACGAATATGTAGCGTTTCTGATTCCGGAGGAAGAGGATTTCAGCGCAAGAATACAGCATGACTTTGCAGAGGCGGGCAGAACCTTTAATGATAAGAGCGATAAGCCATATTATGTGGACATTTCAATCGGGGTTTACGAGTTTGTCTGCGACCCTGCGGAGGACTTCGGCAAAATGCTGGAACAGTCGGATCATCTGCTGTACCAGGCAAAACTTTCCAGAAGAACCACTATCTGTAAAGAGCCATAAAAACAGTTGCTTTTCAAAGGGCAATATGGTATCGTTAGGAAATAGGTACTGAACAAATATTGGAAGGCAGTAGTCCATCTGAGAAAAAGGGGAAACAGGTGGATTTTTCTATAGGGGAAGAACAGAAATGACTGAAATTTCGACAAAGCATTATACAATAGCGGTTATGACGGGCAGTATCCAGTCGGATTATTCCGAAGAGTTGATGCGGGGTATTTATGCGTGCGCACAGGAAAACAATGCAAGTGTTATGCTGTTGATGGGTCCGCAGATACCTACCGGTTGTTCTGACATTGTTGCCAGCAGCACCACCGGAAATTACCGTCATCAGTTTGAGACCATCTATCAGTATATTCATTATATGAAGCCGGACGCCGCCATAGTGACCTATGGGTCGGTGCTTTCTTCGCGTTCCGCGGAGAGCAAGAGAAAGATACTGAGAAAAATTATTAATATCCCCTGTGTCGTAGTGGAAGATAAGTCCTATGGTGAAAAATTCCCCTATCTCATAGCAGATAATTACAGCGGTATGAAGGCATGTATCTGCCATCTGATAGAAGAGCACGGCTACAAAAAGATTACGTTTTTAAGCGGCCCGAAGGGCAATTATGATGCGGAGGAACGTCTGAGAGCATACACCGACACCATGGCGGAATACAATTTGGAAGTAACGAACACCATGGTAGCCTACGGAGACTATACCGACCATGTAGATGAGCAGATATGCTATCTTTTGGATAACAATCCGGAGGTGGAAGCTATTGTCTGTGCGGATGATGTTATGGCAAAGGCATGCTACAGAGTGTGTGCCATGCGGAATCTGATTGTTGGAAAAGATGTGGCGATTACCGGATTTGATGACACCAGTTCTGCGCCCACGTTAAATCCACCACTGACAAGTGTGTCACAAAATAATTTTCAGATTGGCTACCGGGCAATGAAGAATGCGATTGCCATGTGCAAGGGCAGGGAAGTTGTTTCAGAGGATATGCCCACCATTCTCAGGAAACGCTGCTCCTGCGGCTGTTCTCCCATGCGGATTTTGAATGCCAGATACATTCCGCAGGATGAAATCAGTGATTTCATTGATGCGGCAGTGGTGGAAATGGCAAATTACCTGTTTTCCTCCGTTGCATATACCAAGGAGCGGATGGAGTTAAGTGAAACGCTGTCCGAGTATTGCTTTTATGTGTACAAAGCTATTTTTGCGGGCGGAATGGAAGAGTTCAGCATGGAGACGCTGATGGACATTTTGAGAAAAATGGCGTCGGATTCCCATGTTCCCAATGAACTGCTTTTGAAGCATTTGGAGCAGCTTTTACAGATCCTTTTGGCGAATGCGCCGGACGGAGAATCCCAGAAGCTCATTGCGTCCATTATTTCCTTTACCCAGCAGTTTGTACATTCCTATAATATTGAACTTTTGGAAAAACAAATCTTCCAGTCCAACCGGAAGTCATGGTTTGTGCCTATGTTTACAAGGGATTTGGCGAGTGAATCCTACATACGCAATCCGCAGGAGATTTTCTACCGGATTATGGAAGAAATGAAAAAGATGGCAGTGAGAAGTGCGTACTTTTTCTTATTTGATGAGCCGGTGCTCTACCAGTCGGGAGGTATGCTGGATTTCCCGAAGGAGATGAATCTGGTGGCATGTTATAATGCCGACAACATGAAATTTTTCCATCAGGAGGAACAGCCGAAGTTCACCAACGAGAACGGTTTTTTGTCTTATATCAGCAAGATAGAGCAGGGGTGCTTTACCTCCGTGCTTCTGTTTTCCGAAAATAAGCAGTACGGACTGCTTGTTTGTGATGTGGATTATGAGGATATTGCCTTTTTGCAGATTTGCAGTGTGCAGATAGGAACGCTGTTACATTTTATTGAGCTGAACCAGTTAGAGCAGCAGGCGCAGAATAAGCTGCAGAATTCGCTCCGTGTCATTAAGGAGCAGAACCGGATTCTTAGCTTTTTGTCCGAGTTTGACGAGCTGACAAAGCTGTTGAACCGCCGCGGATTTATCGAGCGTGCGCTGGCTCTGTATGAGCGCAGTGAGGGCGATAAGGCATATTTGATATTCGGCGATTTGGATCATTTGAAGGAAATCAACGACGTTTACGGGCACGCTGAGGGCGACTTCGCCATTCGGGAAATTGCGGCGCGGTTCCAGACGATTCTGCCTGCCAATGCGGTGATTGGACGAATCGGCGGAGATGAGTTCGTGTCCTTCCTGATTACGGAGGAGAAGGACTTTAAGGAGCGCATTATCCGGGAGTTTGACGAGGAGAGCAAGGAGTTTAACCAGTCCTGCGACAAACCCTACTACGTGGAGACTTCCATCGGTGTGTACGAATTTATCTGCAATCCGCAGGAAGATTTCGGCGAGATGCTGAAAAAGTCAGACCAGCTCTTATATCAGGCAAAGGCTGCAAGGCGCAAGAGCGTTAAGAAGCCTTAAGAAGCGGGTTGATAAGGTGTAATTGAGGAAGAAACGATACATGGACGAACAAATCTATTCCATTTTTGATACACACGCCCATTACGATGATGAGGCGTTTGATGAGGACAGGAATACGCTCCTTCGCCATTTACCGGAGGAAGGTATTGCCCGCGTGGTGAATGTGGGGTCCAGTCTTTTATCCTGCCGCACGACCATGGAACTGGCGGGAGAGTATGATTTTATTTACGGCGCCGTGGGAGTGCACCCCAGCGAAACTGCGGAGCTTACGGAGGATAATTTCTCTTCACTGAAACAACTGTGCAGCATGGATAAATGCGTGGCAGTTGGAGAGATTGGACTGGATTATTATTGGGATGAACCGGAGAGGGACATTCAGAAAAAGTGGTTTGTACGGCAACTTGCTCTCGCAAGGGAGTTGAAGCTGCCGGTTATTATTCATTCCAGAGATGCGGCGAAGGATACGGCGGATATTCTGACGGCGGAAAAAGCGGGAGAAATCGGCGGCGTCATTCACTGCTATTCCTATACGAAGGAAATGGCGGAGATTTTTCTTAATATGGGATTTTATTTCGGAATCGGCGGAGTGCTCACCTTTATGAATGCGAAAAAATTAAAGGAGGCGGCTGCCTATATTCCCATGGATCGTATTGTGTTGGAGACGGACTGCCCGTACCTTGCACCGGAGCCGAATCGTGGAAAGCGAAATTCTTCTCTGAATATTCCTTATGTGATTGCGCAACTTGCGCAGATAAAGGGAATTTCCGAAAATGAGGTGCGGAAAGCGGCATGGGAAAATGCGCATGCTCTTTACCGCATGGATATGGAATAATCAGGAATTTTGTAAGAGCAATAAATGATGTAAGAAGATGATAGAAAATGGAACAGATCAGATTGTTTTCAAGGCAGGATATTAGAAGGCTGATTATCCCGCTTTTGTTTGAGCAGGCACTGGCAATCACGGTGGGTATGGCAGATACGGTGATGGTTTCCTCGGTAGGAGAGGCGGCGGTATCCGGCGTGTCACTGGTGGATATGTTCAATAATTTGATTATCAGTATTCTTGCGGCGCTGTCAACCGGCGGCGCAGTGGTGACCTCCCAGTTTATCGGAGCGCAGAAAAGGGAGGATGCAAACCGTTCTGCCAGACAGTTAATCTACTCGGTGGGACTGATAACGATTGCAATTTCGGTCGTGGTAATTGCGGCAAACAGGGGAATTATCTCCTTGTTTTTTGGCAAAATTGAGGCAGATGTTTTTCAAAATGCAGTTATTTATCTGATTATCTCTGCTTTGTCCTTCCCGTTTCTGGCGGTGTACAATTCCTGTGCGGCATTATTCCGTTCCATGGGAAATTCCCGCATCACCCTTAAGGTGTCGGTGCTGATGAACATTATCAATATTGCGGGAAACGCCGTCTGTATTTACGGACTGCGTATGGGTGTGGCAGGAGTGGCACTGCCCTCCTTAGTTTCACGCGCGGTGGCGGGCGTGGTCTTGTATGTGTTTTTGAAAAACCCGGAGAACATGATTCATCTTGTCGGCGGAAAATTCCGGTTTGAGTGGGATATTATTGCAAGAATTTTTTATATCGGAATCCCAAGCGGAATCGAGAACGGTATATTCCAGTTGGGCAGAGTCTTGGTGGTCAGCATTATTGCCGGATTTGGAACGGTGCAGATTGCGGCAAACGGTGTGGCAAACAGTCTCGACAGCATGGGCTGCATTGTCGGGCAGGCAATGAGTCTTGCCATGATAAGTGTTATCGGCAGGTGCGTGGGTGCCGGTGACCGGGAACAGGTAAAATATTATACCAAAAAGTTGTTGGGCATTACTTATCTGTATACAGCCATAGTGAACAGCGTTATTTTGCTGTCATTAAACTGGATACTCAGTATTTACGGGCTTAGCGAGGAAACCACACGGCTATCCTATATTCTGGTCATGATTCATGACGGAATGGCAATCTTTTTGTGGCCGTTGGCATTTGTACTCCCCAATATGCTCAGGGCATGCAATGACGTGAAGTTTACCATGGCTGCCTCTATTTTTTCCATGATTGTATTTCGTATCGGATTAAGCTATGTGTTCGGCGTACAGTGGGGCTGGGGCGCTATCGGCGTATGGATTGCCATGCTGGTGGACTGGGTTTTCCGGATTATCTGTTTTGTGGGACGGTATTTCAGCGGAAAGTGGAAGGACAAATTCCGATGACTGCCTAGTCATTTGAGTGGTTTTGTTATATAATGGATATAAAAATTTTACCAAATGGAGGGGTAACAGATGAAGTGGAAAAAAATAATGGCAGTATGTTTGACGTTGTCTGTAGTTTTGGCGGGATGCGGTAAGGCAGAACCGGCAACAGTACAGACAGAGAGCAGCGAAACACAGACGCAGGAGTCTGTGCCGGAGGAGACGAAAGAGACAGCGGAGGAAACAACTGTCGATGAGACATCCGGAGAAGATGTGGAGGCAGAAAGCACCGGGGACAAGCAGGTGGTAGTTTATTTTGCCAACTGGTATTTGGGAGAAAAGGCAGCAGATCAGGGTGCAGAGGTAGCAAGCATTCCATGGGATAAGGTAACTTATATCAATCACGCATTCTGGGGTGTGGTTCCCGCAGACGGAACGACAGAAACCTCGGTAGAGAGGAGAGCAAGCGGGGAGGGCGCAAGAACGGAGTTTAAGATTGTGTCCACCGCACCGGATAAGGATTACGAGGATACGACACCCAGTGATATGCGCCCGGATATTGCAAGAAACCATTTTGCAGAGTATGCGGCTTATTCCGAGCAGTACCCGGATGTCAATATTATGCTTTCCATCGGCGGATGGACGGCGTGCGGATATTTTTCCGAGATGGCATATACGGAGGAGGGACGTCAGTCCTTTATAAAAAGCTGTCTTGATGTGATGGATCAGTATGAGTGGATTGACGGAATTGACATTGACTGGGAGTACCCCGGCGGTTCCAAGGACGGTGAGCGTGCCCCGGAGAGCGATATAGATCAGGGCTGTCCCATCTTCGGAACGGCAAAAGAGGATAACGTAAACTTTGCGACACTTTTGTCAGAACTTAGAGACGCCATGGACGAGCATTTCGGTGAGGGTGCCAAGAAATTGACAGCCTGTGCGTCTGCGTCCACAAGTTGGACACTGCCCATGCAGGATTGGGCATCCTTTGCGCCTTATCTGGACTTGATTAATGTTATGACCTATGATTTGGCAGGTGTCTGGGATGCAACTACCGGACATGCAAGTTCCGCATGGAGCGCAAAGAGTGCGGCAAGCTACTTTAAGGGACTGGGCATTGAATTGGACAAGGTATGTATCGGTTCCCCGATGTACGCAACAGCACTGGTGATGAAGGAAATCCCTGCATCCGGTAACGTGTTGGGTGCTGCGATTGAAGATTACAAACCGAATGAGACAGAGATTGATGAAACCCAGATGCGCGCCTTTGAGGAGGAAGCACTGAGTGGATTTACCGTAAAACAGGATGGCAAGACATGGGTGATGGGTGATTCCTTTGAGGAGGAAGGTACCGGCTGGCATTTTGCTTATGACGAAAAGAAGAATGCCTGCTATATGTACAATGACTGCGAGGATTCTCCTTATTACAAATGGTACATTTCTTATGAGAACCACTTGTCCTTACAGGCAAAACTGGATTACATCAATGAGAAGGATTTGGCGGGAATTATTGTGTGGGAATGCAGCGAGGATACTTACGACCATGAGTTTATCTCACAAATGGCGGATAATCTGATAACTGAATAAAACCGGAGGAATTTAAGAAATGAGTAAGAACAAAAAAGAGATTATTGTCTATTTTGCCAACTGGTATCTGGGAAAATTGCCGGCGGATAGAGGCGGAGAGGTGGCAAGTATTCCTTGGGATAAGGTGACTTATGTCAATCACGCATTCTGGGCAGTGACCCCCGCGGACGGAAGCAGGGAAACCTCTTTTGAAAGAAGAGACAGCGGAAAAGCGCCGAGAACCAACTTCGGTATTGTTTCCATGAGACCGGAAAACGATTACGGAAACCAGGAGCCCAGTGATTTGAACCCGGAGCTGCCCAAAAATCATTTTGCACAGTATGCGGTTTATGCTAAGAAATATCCCAATGTGAATATTATGGTATCTATCGGCGGCTGGGCAAGATGCGGATATTTTTCCGAGATGGCATACACTGCCGAGGGTCGGAAAACTTTCGTGGAAAGCTGCGTGGAACTGATTCGCAAGTACCCTTGGATCGGCGGTATTGATATTGACTGGGAATATCCCGGATGCAGCACGGCGGGCGAGAGACTGCCGGACCCGAATGCGGATGACGGCGATGAGGGCTGCCCTATCTGGGGAACCGTGGAGGAAGATGCGGCGAATTTCGCACAGCTTTTGTCGGAGCTGAAGGCGGCGTTGGCAGAGAACTTCGGCGAAGGAGCCAAGAAACTGACCGCCTGTGCAGGAGCGTCCACCACGACGATTCTTCCGAATCAGGACTGGGTGGCAGCAGCACCTTCGCTGGATATGATTAATCTGATGACATACGATATTATCGGAGTGTGGGATGCAGCGACCGGTCACGCTACCAGCTTTATGGGAACGGTTAAGACGGTGGACTATCTGACGGAAAAAGGAATTCCGGAGAGCAAGCTGTGTATCGGAACGCCCCTGTATGCGATTTCGTTTTTGATGAATGAGATGGATAGAGACCAGATTGTGGGAGCACCTGCCGCAACGCACCGTGCGACCAACGAGCCTGTGACGGAAACGGAATGCGGTGCTTTTGAGGAAGAGGCTGTCAGCGGATACAATGTAGTAAAAGAGGGCGTCAAGTGGGTGAAGGACGCAGAGTTTTACAGTGAGCAGGAAGGCTGGCATCTGGCACATGATGACGCCGAGGGCGCAACATATCTGTATAATGATGACGAGAAATCCCCGTATTATAAGTGGTTTTTGACTTATGAGGACCACCTCTCCCTGCAGGCAAAGCTGGATTATATCAACAAAACCGATTTGGCGGGAATTATTATTTGGGAGTGTAGCGAGGACACGGAAGGGTATGATTTCATTACCCAGATGGCGGAGAATCTGCTGTAAAGAATGGGGCATTAAAAATAGAATAAGGTATAATGCTAGGAAGTAGGAAAGCGGCTGCGTGATGCAGCCGCTTTTTATATGCTTTCAATAAATATTTATTGAAAAACAATAAAAATAAATTGACATTCGATGTGCTGGGTGATATGATACTACCAAAATCAGGAAACAGACCACCAAGAAACAGAATTATTAACAGAACAACAGAAAACGGAGCGAAAGCAAAAATATCCGTGAAACGGAAGCAGAAACATGAACTAAAAACCACAACAGAAATAAAAAGAAATCAGAACAGGGAGAACACATATGAACGAGCAGAGAAATTTATCAAATGAGACAGACATATCCACTCGCACAAACATATCCGATAAAAAGCATAATCTGACGAGGTGGACGAAATATTTATTGGACTTTATGTTTTACGGCGGCATGGTGGTGACGGCTTCCCTGCCGGTAAGCGTGAAACTCATCGGCACTTATTTGCCCCAAATCGGAGAACACTTGCTGGAGCATTATGCGGAAGTGGTTATTATTTACTTTGTGCTCGGTATTGCGGCGGTAGTGCTCATTGGGGAATTGCGGAAAATTTTCAGAACGGTATTGGCGGAAGACTGCTTTGTGATGTCCAATGTAGAAAGTCTGCGGAAGATGGGAAACTGGAGTTTTTTTATAGCACTTATGAGCACTGTGCGCTGCATTGTGTATCCTACCATTGCCATGCTGGTAATTATATTTGTGTTTGTCATTGCCGGATTGTTCAGCAAGGTTTTGGCGCTGGTGTTTGAACAGGCAGTGCGTTACAAAGAAGAGAATGACCTGACAATCTAATCCCGGCGGAAGGAATAGGGACAAGAGAAAAGAGGATAGAAATGGCGATTGTAATCAATTTGGATGTCATGATGGCAAAACGAAAAAAAGGACTGACGGAACTGGCGGGGGAAGTGGACATTACGCTGGCAAACCTGTCCATTTTGAAAAATAATAAGGCGAAAGCGGTGCGGTTTACTACACTGGAGGCTATCTGCAAGGCGCTGGACTGCCAGCCGGGTGACATTTTAGAGTATGTACCGGATAAGCCGGATGAGGAGGATACGGAATAATGGATGCAAACAAGGTCGTTACAGAACAAAACGCAACACAGATTACAGACCAAACCGCAGCACAGATTACTGAGCAAACTGCAACACAGACTGCGAAGCAAACGATATATTCAACCCGTATGAAACAGAATTTCAGATTTTTCGGTCCGGCAACTTTTCTGTATGCGGTATGGTACGCTTTTTGTATGTTTCATAACGGTTCGGGAGTGACTTTCCCTTTTTTCGTGGCAGGAAGTCTCTTTTATTTATGCTTCTCGTTGTCAAAGCTGGAGATTTCCTTAAAAAAAGGCAGCGGCTTTTACATGGTGAGCATGATGCTTTTAGCGGTGTCGACGTTTGGCACGGATGACGGAAGAATTATATTTTTCAATAAGACGGGTATTTTTCTGTTGATGATGGCGTTGTTGCTTTCCCTGTTTTACGACACTTCCCGGTGGAAGCTGGGCAAATATCTGGGGAGTATTCTGACTATGGTATTTTGCAGTTTCGGAGAATTGCGGGGAGTGTTTGCGGATTGCACCGCATACTGCAAGGAAAAGGATAGGAAAAACCGGACGGGAATCTATATTGCACTTGGAATCGTAATTGCGCTGCCGCTTTTGCTGGTTGTCACCGCACTGTTGGGGGATGCGGATGTCGTTTTCCGTCAGGTGACAAAAAAGTTTTTTGCCGGTATCAGATTAGGCAATGTGTTGGATGTGGCGTTTCGTATTGTGTTTTTATTTTTGGCTTCCTACCAGTTATTGGCTTATTTATGTAAAAAGACCATGCGGGAGGAGGTAACGGACAAAAGAAAAGGCGAACCGATACTGGCAATTACTACTACGACACTACTGTCAGTAGTTTATCTGGTATTCTCGGCAATACAGATTGTGTATTTGTTTCTGGGACAAATGCAGCTTCCGGAGGGATATACCTACGCAAAATATGCCAGAGAGGGATTTTTTCAGCTGTTAGCGGTGAGCATATTGAATCTCGTCATTGTGCTTGTATGTATGGGCTTTTTCCGGGAAAATAAAGTACTAAAAATCATTCTGACAGTTATGTCATTATGCACTTTTATTATGATTGCGTCCAGTGCGTTACGTATGATTTTTTATATTCAAAGCTATTACCTGACCTTTTTACGGCTGCTTGTGTTGTGGGGACTGGCGCTTTTGTTTGTGTTGTTTGTGGGCATCACTGTAAGCATTTACCGGGAAAAGTTTCCGCTGTTCCGGTATTGCATGGCAGTGGTAACGGTGTTGTATATTGTGCTTTCCTTCAGCCACCCGGACTATATTATTGCAACGGTGAATCTTTCCAATGAGCAGGATTATTATTATCTCAGCACATTGAATGCGGATGCGGCGCCGGCACTGATTCCATACATGGCGAAACAGGGCTATGACTTGGATTGCTTTGACTGGGAAAAAATGGTGTTTAAAGGTAAGGTTGACGGCGAATATGTGGAGAGGTTCAGTCAGGATGGGTTCGGATATTATTATCTGGAACGTTTGATGGAACGGTGCAGACCGATGTCAGTCCGTACTTACAATATATCCAGAGATATGGCGCAGCAGACAGTTCAAAAATACAGACAATAGACACAGGGAGCAATAGATATGGAAGAGACAGAACAGAAACAAGAGAAGCCGGCAGTTCAAAGGCTGCAACCGGAGCGTGAGGAACAACCCGTGGGACAGCGGGGAAAGACAGAAGAGCAGACCGGAGAGACAGAAGGGCTGCAAAGAAGGACAGAAGAACAGCAAGGAAAGGCAGAAGAACAGGCAGAAGGACAGACCGGGAACAAGCAATCGGAGCCTGAAAAAGAAGAAAGACGGACAGGATTTCCTCGTTTTCTTCACCTCCTACGGACATGCCCTGTGAGGAGTTCCGCCACGGCGGCAATCATAGCGGGGCTACTGCTTGCAGGCGTTACCTTTCTTACGAGTTATAATCATATGAGACTTACAGACATTTTAAGTTACCTGATTATAGGAGTGGCACTGGGGGTATTTCTTATTTATCCCGTGATATTGACGGTTTTGAATTTAGCAGCCATGTTTTTTATCCCTGTCGAGGAGGCAAAAGAGAAAAAGTGGCGGTATTTTGCACTGATAACCATAACCCTTGGCAGTATTTACAGTCTGATGTATACCGTCTGTACCGAAATCCAGTTTGATGCGGAATGGTCGAAACAGTTGTACAATAGCCAGACGCACCAGCCCATTTGGACGGGCGGTGTTTTAACCGTGGTGGTACTGTCTTTCGTGGGAGTTTTTGGGTATCTGATTTTGTCACTGGGTAAACTGGAAAAGTTGCCGCCGTTGGTGACAGTGCTGTCCATTTCCGGTATGTATTTAGGAATCGGGGAATGTGTTCTGTGGTGTGTCCAGATTTGGGGAAGCCATGCGTTTCTAAATGACCTTGACGGGGTACTTTGCCTGTTTCCCCTAAACTGCATTTTTCTGGCAGTGCGGCTTATCCGAAAAAAGATGGCAGAGTGGAACCGGCTGGAAAGCCATGGGGGAGACGCCTACGCGGACAAACCGGTACTTAACGGATTGAACTGTTTCTTAAGAAAGTCACAGTATTGGCCGCTTGCAGCGTTTGTACTGATGTGGCCGCTTTTGGGAATTTTGATAGCAATTTTAGTCTTGTTCGGACAGAAACCGGATGCGGTTATCAAGGCATGGACGGAAACGGCAGACTGGAGACTGTCGGAGCGCACTGCACCGCCGCAGCTCTATTATGACGAACATTATCTTTGTACGGTTGCTGCGGGAGGACATAAAAAGGTGGTAAAACCCCTTCGGATGGGAGAGCGGCACGGACACAGGGTGGTGGTAAACCGACAACTCTGTATAGCCAATGCTTTTGAACAGATTTTAGAGGAACGAACACCCCGCTTTCACCGGGCAGTAAGGCATTTTTACGATACTTACGGCTTCCCGGTTGCCCGGCTTATCCGGACAAAGAAAGCGGCGGATGTCGTATATGTGATTATGAAACCTTTGGAATGGGTTTTTCTGCTGGTACTGTATCTGTGTGATGCGAATCCGGAAAACCGTATTGCCGTGCAATATCTGCCCCACCCCGGCAGAAAAACCGCCAAAGAATGATTTCGCTAAATGCGGGTGCTCCACTCGGCACAGTTGATAACCTGTGTGGCAAGACCGTCGTAGAATTCCGGTTCGTGGCAGACCATGAGAATACTGCCCTTGTATTCCTGCAGCGCCCGCTTGAGTTCGGTCTTGGCGTCCACGTCCAAATGGTTGGTGGGCTCGTCCAAGAGGAGCACATTGGTCTGGCGGTTAATCAGTTTGCACAGACGCACCCTTGCCTGCTCGCCACCGCTTAACACTTTGACCTTGCTTTCAATGTGTTTGGTGGTGAGTCCGCATTTCGCCAGCGCAGACCGCACCTCATATTGGGTATAACCCGGAAATTCCTGCCAGATTTCCTCAATGCAGCTATTATCCTGATTTTGGCTCATTTCCTGCTCGAAATAGCCGATTTCCAGATAATCGCCCTGTTCCACACTGCCGGACAGGGGAGGAATAAGCCCCAGAATACTTTTTAAGAGCGTGGTTTTTCCGATTCCGTTGGCACCCACCAGCACAATTTTCTGCCCTCTCTCCATGGAAAGGTTCAAAGGCTTGGAAAGCGGCTCGTCATAACCGATAACCAAATCTTTTGTCTCAAAGATAATGCGCCCGGAAGTGCGCGCCTCTTTAAAATGAAATTCCGGCTTCGGCTTCTCTGCCGCAAGTTCAATCACGTCCATTTTATCCAGCTTTTTCTGCCGTGACATAGCCATGTTGCGGGTGGAGACTCTTGCCTTGTTGCGGGCAACAAAATCCTTCAAATCGGCAATCTCCTTCTGCTGGCGGTTATATGCCGCTTCCAGCTGGGATTTTTTCATGGCGTAAACTTCCTGAAACTTGTCGTAATCTCCCACATAGCGGTTTAACTCCTGATTATCCATATGGTAAATCAGGTTGATGACGCTGTTCAGAAAAGGAATATCGTGGCTGATTAGAATAAAGGCATTTTCGTATTCGTTCAGGTAGCGTTTCAACCATTCGATATGCTCCGCATCCAGATAGTTGGTTGGCTCGTCCAACAGGAGAATATCGGGCTTTTCCAACAGCAGTTTTCCTAACAGCACCTTGGTTCTCTGCCCACCTGACAGTTCTGTCACATCTCTGTCCAGACCGATTTCGGTCAGCCCCAGCGCTTTGGCAACTTCTTCCACCTTGGCGTCAATCATGTAGAAATCGTGCATGGTCAGCAAATCCTGTATGGTGCCAAGCTCCTCCATATAGTTTTCCAGTTCCTCCGGCGTGGCTTCCCCCATTTTGTCGCAAATTTCGTTCATCTGCGCTTCCATGTCATAGAGAAAATCGAAAGCGGAGGAGAGTACCTGCCGGATATTCTGCCCCTGTGTGAGCACGGTGTGCTGGTCCAAATAACCGACCCGGACATTTTTTGCCCATTCCACCTTGCCCTCATCCGGCATCAGTTTGCCGGTAATAATATTCATGAAAGTAGATTTACCCTCTCCGTTGGCGCCGACAAGTCCGATATGCTCGCCCTTCAAAAGACGGAAGGACACGTCGTTAAAAATCGCGCGGTCGCCGAAACCGTGGGTCAGATGTTCTACATTTAAAATACTCATACTGTAATCAACCTTTCTGCCGCCTGTACCAAGAGACGACTATAAGGCAGTATACCTTATAAAAGGGGGTTTTGTCACCCCGTATTGCAGGAAAGATTTACATTATTAAGAAAGATTAATAAATATTTTGGGGAAAATATGGTAATATGTGAGTACAGTGAGGGGAAAGGGATATACTAAAACCAGCACGGGGAAGTGTCCTGAGAGATACTTCAGAATGGAGGAAGATATGAAAAAATTAATGGCAGTTATGGTCGTCTCCTTTACAATACTGGGGATGACGGCATGCGGAAACCGTGATAACAATGCTGACACCACACAGAGCGCCACGCAGACTTCGGAGGTAACGGAAAGCACCGCGTCTACGGAGCAGACAACAGCTGCCGAAGAGACAACAGCTGCCGGAGAAACGACAGGTGCGGAGGAAATCGGCACAAACGGCTGGAGTGAGGAGATGACAGCACTCAGACAGTCGGTAGTCGACGCACTCGGAGAGGATAATTATTGGCCGGACAGCCAGATTCCGCAGGAAATGCTGGAGCAGACTTTTGGAATCAGCCGGGATATGTATGACGATTACATGGGAGAAATGCCCATGATTAGTGTAAATGTCGATACTTTATTGATTATCAAGGCAAAAGATGATAAGGTAGAGGCTGTGGAAAAGGCATTGAATGATTATCGTGACGCACAGGTAAACAACACAATGCAGTACCCTATGAATGTGGGAAAAATTCAGGCTTCCCGGATTCAGAGATATGGAAACTATGTATGTTATGTCCAGCTTGGCGCAGACACCGGCGCTGTGGAGGAAAACGGTGACGAGGCAGTCATCAAGGCATGTCAGGAGCAAAACGAACTGGCGCTGGAGGTAATCGGACACAACGTACCTAAGTAATGGAGCACAGAAATGGTATTCAGCAGTGTAGTGTTTTTGTTTCGGTTCTTGCCGATTTTTATGATATGTTATTATCTGGTTCCCCGGAGGATGAAAAATTTCGTCCTCCTTATCGGGAGCCTGTTTTTCTATGCGTGGGGAGAACCGGTCTATGTGATGCTGATGCTTTTTTCTACGGTATCTGATTATCTGCATGGAATATTGATAGACCGCTTTCGGGGGAAAAGAGCCGCCAAAGTGTTTTTGGTTTCTTCCGTATTGATAAATCTTTTGGTATTGGGATTTTTCAAATATGCGGATTTTTTGACAGCCACCGTCAATGGCGTGGCGGGGACACAGATTCCTCAGTTGAATCTGCCGCTTCCCATCGGCATTTCCTTTTATACGTTTCAGACCATGTCCTACACCATAGACGTCTACCGGGGAGAAGCGAAGGTGCAGAAAAATCTGCTGGATTTTGGTGTTTTTGTCACTATGTTCCCGCAGCTGATTGCAGGGCCGATTGTAAAATATAAGCAGGTGGCGGCGCAGCTTGCCGACAGACGAGTGGATGTACATAAGATTAGCGATGGCGCAAAGCGCTTTGTGGTGGGACTTGCCAAAAAGGTGCTGATTGCCAACAATATCGGTGCTCTTTGGGCGGAGGTTTCCGCAATGGAATACGGAAATCTAAGCGCTCTGACGGCGTGGCTCGGTATTCTGGCATTCGCTTTTCAGATATATTTTGATTTTTCGGGGTACTCGGATATGGCAATCGGTCTGGGCGCGTGCATGGGATTTGATTTTCCGGAAAACTTTAACTATCCGTATATTGCGGCTTCCGTGACGGAGTTTTGGCGCAGATGGCATATCTCCCTGAGCAGCTGGTTTCGGGAATATGTGTACATTCCTTTGGGCGGCAACCGGAAAGGTCTGCTGCGCCAGCTTCGAAACATTCTGATTGTATGGATGCTCACCGGCATCTGGCACGGCGCAGGCTGGAATTTCCTGCTCTGGGGCTTGTGGTTTGCATTCTTTTTGATTTTGGAAAAACTCTTTTACAGAAAAACGGGAAACACCCCGTCCAAAGGGATTGGCATGATATATACATGGCTTGTGGTTGTGCTTGGCTGGGTTCTGTTTGAGATAGAAACACCGCAGAAAATCGCAGCCTTTTTACAGGCAATGTTCGGAATGAATCCCACCGGCTTTTTGGACGGACAGGGACTTTATCTCGGCAGGGAATATCTGCTTTTGTTTTTGCTGGCAGTGGTGGCTTCCACGCCGTTTGTACATTTCCTGACGCAGAAACTGAAACGGTCGAAAACGGGATATGCACTGGCGGTGTACCGTCTGGGCGAGAAAGTGATTCCGGCGGCGCTGTTGTTGTTATCCATTGCTTACATTGTGGATGCTTCTTACAATCCCTTTCTCTATTTTCGGTTTTGACGGAGGCTGGCTATGAGTGAGAAAAGAAATGCGATATTCACGATTGCGGTTATATTTTCCATATTATGTATTTTCATGGTGGTTGATTTCATTCAGGATGACCGGTTTTATTCGGAGACGGAAAACCGCGTGCTGACGGAAAAACCGGTGCTGTCTTTGAAAGCAATTTATCAGGGTAATTTTTCCAAAAACTATGAGGACTATGTTTCCGACCAGTTTGTGGGACGGGACAAATGGATTCTGGTAAAGACAAAGTCGGATATTCTGATGCAGAAAAAGGAAATCAACGGTGTTTATCTGTGCAAAGACAATTATCTGATGGAGCAGCATAAGCCGGAGGAGTACACTGCGCAGATGGAGGCGGACAGGCTGCTTCTTTTGAAAGATTTGGCAAAACGCTGGGATGCGAGGGTGATGCTGGTGCCCACGGCGGACAATATTCTTACGGATAAGCTGCCGGAAAATGCGCCCTACTATGACGAGACGCAGCTCCTTGCCGAGGTAAAGGATTTGGTAGGGGAATACAGCTATATTGATGTATACAGCGCCCTGAAAGAACATAAAGAGGAAGAGATTTATTACCGCACCGACCATCACTGGACGAGCCTTGGCGCCTATTACGGTTATGTGGCGTGGGCGGAGACGGTGCACCGGTATCCGCTTGTGCGCGTCCCGGAAGGCTTGGAGACGGTTTCGGAGGATTTTTTGGGAACACTTCATTCCAAAATCAATCTGCCGGTACAGGCGGATTCCATTCAGTATTTTCCGGACACCGAGAAACGGCAGGTGGAAATCACCTATGATTTTGGCAGAACCTCGGATACTTTTTATGAGCCGGAATATCTGAATACCAAAAATCAATACGGATTTTTCTTGGATGATAACCACGCTTTTGTGGAAATTCATACCGGACGGCATAACGGGAGGAGTCTTTTTGTGATTAAGGATTCCTATGCCAACTGTGTGATTCCCATGCTCGCCCAGCACTATGAGAATGTATATGTGGTTGATTTGCGGTACTTTAACGGCAGACTGTACGATTTCATGGGGCAGTACGGGGAAGAGGGAGAGATGGATGTACTGGTGTTGTACAACTGCATTCATTTTCTGGAGAATTTTTATTATTTGAAATAATGGAGGCTGTATGAAAGCGGTAGTATTTGATATGGACGGTGTGCTTTTTGATACGGAAAGGCTCTGCATGAAGGGCTGGAGTATCGTGGCAAAGGATGAGGGAATTGAAGGCATGGAGGAGGTTTCCATGCAGTGTATCGGGCGGAATGCCAACGATACCAAGGCGCTGGTGCTGCAGCATTTCGGGCAGGATTTCCCTTATGAGGAATTTCGGGGCAGAGTATCGGACTGGTTCTGGCAGGAGATAGAGCGGGACGGGATTCCGGTCAAAAAAGGCGTGAGGGAGCTGCTTGCCTTTTTAAAGGAAAATAAATGGACTGTGGGACTGGCATCCTCCTCCAAAAGAGAGTCCGTGGAGGCGCATTTAAAAAGAAGCGGTATTATGGAGTATTTTGCCGAAATCATTACCGGGGATATGGTGGAACATTCCAAACCACAGCCGGATATTTATCTTTTGGCGTGTGACAAGCTGGGTGTGAAGCCACAGGAGGCATATGCCATTGAGGATTCCCCAAATGGAATCCGATCCGCCTATGCGGCGGGAATGAAGCCAATTATGGTACCGGATATGATTGCGCCGGATGAGGAGATGGAGAGGATGAGTTTTCGGATTTTTAAGGATTTGTTGGAGGTCAGGGACTTTTTGGGATGAGTTTTTATAAATAATGTTTCAGTGGAGGTTACAACAAATATTTCCGCTCAGTTACGCTTTCGCTCCGAAAAAAACGCAGCGGCACATATGGATTTTCGTTCGTTGGCACTCCGAAAATCCTAATGCCGGCGTTTTTTTAGGAACTTCGCCGGAAATATTTGTTTTGCAAGTGACAAAAGGTATGAAAACTCAGGTTTGAATGGCATTGAATAGCAACAGGTTTGAATAACATTGGATAGCAGTGAATAACAACAGAAGGGAAATAGGAGAGAATGGCAAATTTAGGAATTCCCCAGAATACGATTGAGGTATTACAAAAATATCATTTTAATTTTCAGAAAAAATTCGGGCAGAACTTTCTGATTGACACGGGGGTGTTGGAGAGAATTATTGATGCGGCGGAAATTACGGAGGATGACTGTGTGCTGGAAATCGGACCGGGTATCGGCACCATGACCCAATATCTGGCGGAGAGAGCGAGAGAGGTCGTGGCGGTGGAAATCGACAAGGCGCTGATTCCGATTCTCGAAGATACTTTGTCCGCATATGATAACGTAACGATAATCAATGAGGATATTTTAAAGGTTGATATTAATCAGATAGCGGAGGAAAAAAACGGCGGCAAACCTATCAAGGTAGTGGCAAACCTCCCTTATTACATAACCACACCGATTATTATGGGGCTGTTTGAGAGCCATGTTCCTCTGAAAAGCATTACGATTATGGTGCAGAAAGAGGTGGCGGACCGTATGCAGGTCGGACCGGGAACCAAGGATTACGGGGCGCTTTCTCTGGCGGTCCAGTATTATGCCAAGCCGGAAATCGTGGCAAATGTGCCGCCCAACTGTTTTATCCCCAGACCCAATGTGGGAAGTGCGGTGATTCGCCTGACCCGTTTTGAGGAGCCGCCGGTGCAGGTGGATGATGAGAAAAAGATGTTTGCGCTGATTCGTGCCTCCTTTAATCAGAGACGAAAGACCTTGGTGAACGGACTGGGAAATGCGGCAAATCTTCAGGTGTCCAAGGAGCAGGTACAGAAGGTGTTGGAGCAGATGGACTTACCCGCCACGGTGAGAGGCGAAACTTTTACACTGGAGCAATTTGCAAGATTAAGCAATCTGTTGTAGGAAAGGGACGTCCCGGAAACAATATCTTGTATTTTTTCATGAATTTTTACGGTTTATTTTTGACAGGCATATAGAGACTATGGTACACTGATTAAAAAGTGGGGGAGTCTATTTAAGAGCCGGAAAACCAAAGACTGACAAAGGGAGCGAATACCTTGGATAAGTATGAATATAAAGTAAGAGCAGATGAAATCAAAGAATTGATTGCACAGGGTGAATATGCACAGGCGGCGGAGATAGCCGATACCATCGACTGGCGCCGCGTAAAGAGCGTGATGATGCTCTGCACAATCAGTGATTTATACAAGATTAACCGCCGATATGAGGATGCCAGAGACATGTTGCTTCTGGCGTACGAGCGCCGTCCGGGAGGAAGAACCATATGCTATTCCCTGTGTGAACTGTCCATTAAGATGGAAGAGTATGTTCAGGCAGTGGAGTATTATAAGGAGTTCGTGCAGGTAGCGCCGAAGGACCCCGGAAGATACATTCTACAGTACAAACTCTACGAGGCACAGGATGTCAGCTTGGAGGAGCGCATAGAGGTACTGGAGGAACTGAAAAAGCACGATTATCGCGAAAAGTGGGCATATGAACTGGCATATCTGTACCACAGAGTAGGGCTTGCCACCCGCTGCGTGGAAGAATGTGACGAAATGATTTTGTGGTTTGGTGACGGAAAATACGTCATCAAGGCAATGGAGCTGAAAATGCTGCATGAGCCTTTGACACCGGACCAGCAGATAAAATACGATAACCGTTTTGGCACGCAGACAGAGGAAAGTCTGCCGGCAGAGAATGAAAATCCGGACGAAAATGCGCAGTATGCGGCATATGACAATGGCGGAGCGCAGAGTTATCCGGAGGCGGGAGCCGTTTCGGGTGATACGCAGATTTATCAGCCGGTATACGGAGAGGCACCCGCGGAGAATAACGGTGCAGAGGACGAGATGGACATTCATGTGAAAACCATGGATGTTGGACAATATAATACCATTAATTTGCAGGCGGAGCTGGCAGCAGGACTGAAAGAGGTGCTTGGTGAGGATCACCGGGAATCCATTCAGAACCCTGTGACCCGCTCTATTGTAGCGCCCATGCTGGAATCCGATACGGAAAGTCTGGACTATCCGCAGATAGAGGAAGTAAATGAGGACGATTTGGAACCGGAACAGGAGCAGATGGAGGGTACGGAAGTATTCTTTGGCGAGACCGGTGAAATCGGTGACGTGGCGGAAGCGGTGGAGGAGCCGGAGGAAATTCGGAGCGAAAGCCCGGTAGTGGCAGACAGTCAGAATATCGTAGAGATACAGCCGCAGCCGGAGGAGGAACCTGCCGGTGATGAGGCTGCTTCGAAGGCAGAACCGGAGAAGACAAATGCCTCCCGGACGGACGAAACCGCGGAGACGGTAATGGAGCAGATGCGTTTGGAGGAGCTTGGAAAAGAGCAGCAGACTATGCTGCGTACCGAGCCGCCCAAGGAACTGGCAGGGGTATTGTCTCAGGAGTCTGACGGACAGATTAGTCTGGTAGTGCCCGAAAAGGAGAGCATTGAAAAGCAGATTACCGGACAGATGAGCATAGAGGACATTCTCACCGAGTGGGAGCGCATGAAAAAAGAGAACGAGGAGAAGCGCAAAGAGGAAGTCCGCCAGCATGTATTGCAGCAGACAGGGACCATGTTTACGGAATTTGAGGCGTCCGTGAGAGATGGTCTGTTGGAGCAGTTGGAAAATGGTGAAATCGACAGCGTGGATGACGCTGCAGCAACCGGAGAACTTTCTGAGGGAGAATTGCCGGAGGAAACCGCGGAGGAAGAATTAGCAGAGGAGGAACCGGCAGAGGGTGAGCTTGCCGGAGAAGAACTGACAGAAGAAGTCTCAGAGGAAGAGGATGCCGAGGATGAACTAACCGGGGAAGAGACTGCAGGAGAGGAACTTACTGAAGAAGTCTCCGAGGAAGCGTACGCAGAGGAACCTGCCGAGGGAGAATATACAGAGGAAGAACTGGCAGAAGAATCCGCAGAGGAATCTGCCGAAGGAGAATATGCCGGGGATGAACTGGCAGAGGAAGAGGCTGTCGGCGAGGAACTGACAGAAGAAGTCTCTGAGGAAGCGGATACAGAGAAGCCTGCGAAGAACGAACCTGCCGGTGAGGAATCCGCAGAGAAACCTGCCGGAAAGAATGCTGCCGATAAAACTCCCGCGGAGAATAAAACCCAGCGTCCTGCCGTAGAGCGCGACAAGGCGAAAATCCGTGCGCTGACCAGAGAAGAGAAAGAGTTATATGCGCCTTATATCCAGAGTAGAAAGGCAAGGGAGCAGTTGGTGCAGGCAGTGGACAGTATCAGTCTGGCTGCTTATACAGGTAATGTCATTATCACCGGCGAGGAAGGCATGGATACCCTGACGCTGGCTAAAAATATGATACGCGAAATCCAGATGGAGGACAGCAATTTCTCCGGAAAGGTCGCAAAAATTTCAGGCAATGCCCTGAACAACAAAAATGTGAGCACCATTGTCAACGATTTAAAGAACGGTGCGCTCATTATTCAGAAGGCTTCCGGCATGAATCCGAAAACCGTGCAGGATTTGAACAAATCCCTGCAGCAGGAGACAACCGGAATTGTGGTGGTACTGGAAGATACCAAGCGGTCGATGAACCATTTTCTGGACGAAAACAAAGAATTGCACGGCTGTTTCACGGCGCGCATGGACGTGGAGGCATTGAGCAACGATACACTGGTTGCTTTCGGAAGACAGTATGCGCGGGAAATGGAATATTCCATCAATGAGATGGGTGTGTTGGCGCTTCACACGAGAATTGAAGACATGCAGACCAGCGACCATGTTGTTACGGTAATGGAAGTGAAAGAAATCGTGGATGAGGCAATCCGGCACGCAAATAAAAAAACACTGGGACATTTCTTTGATGTTCTTTTTGCAAAAAGATACGATGATGAGGATATGATTGTTTTAGGCGAGAAAGATTTTGCTTAACGGGAGGCATTGCGTATGAAAGAAAAAGAGCCGAAGGTATTTATTTCAGAAGCGGATCAATACCTGTTTGCACAGGGTACACATTATGACATTTATAAAAAATTGGGAGCGCACTTGTCCGAGGAAAACGGACAAAAAGGTACTTTTTTCGGTGTGTGGGCGCCCAATGCGAAGGAAGTCCATGTGATAGGCTCTTTTAACGGGTGGAACGAGAC
The DNA here is from genome assembly GCA_934426825.1 of uncultured Acetatifactor sp. Classification (GTDB taxonomy): domain Bacteria; phylum Bacillota; class Clostridia; order Lachnospirales; family Lachnospiraceae; genus Acetatifactor. Next base: position 83,262 of record CAKRYI010000007.1, read on the forward strand.
TTCTCACCCGATGAACAAGCTGGGTGACGGAGGTATCTGGAGCCTGTTCGTACCGGGCGCAGGCGAAGGAGATATGTACAAATTCCTGATTACGGCAGGGGACGGGCGTAAACTCTACAAGGCAGACCCCTTTGCCAACTATGCGGAATACAGACCGGGAACGGCTTCCGTGATTACGGATTTGGAGGGCTTTGGCTGGCAGGACGCAAAATGGCTTTCCGAGCGTGAAAAAAAAGATATGAACAAGGAGCCTATGGCAATTTACGAATGCCATATCGGTTCTTTTATGAAACACCCCGACGGCACGGAGGAAGGTTTTTATAACTACCGCCAGTTCGCGGACAGAATCATTGAGTATTTGAAAGAAATGCGTTACACCCATGTGGAACTGATGGGAATCGCGGAACATCCCTTTGACGGCTCATGGGGTTATCAGGTGACGGGTTATTATGCACCGACCTCCCGCTACGGAACGCCGAAGGATTTCATGTATCTGATTAATGAACTGCACAAGGCGGGAGTCGGCGTGATTCTTGACTGGGTGCCGGCTCATTTTGCAACGGATGCACACGGACTGGGTGAATTTGACGGACAGTGCATCTTTGAACATCCGGATCCCAGACGGGGCGAGCAGCCCGATTGGGGAACCAAGATTTTTAATTACGGCAAACCGGAGGTCAAAAATTTCCTGATTGCCAACGCGCTGTTCTGGCTTAGGGAATTTCATGTGGACGGAATCCGCGTAGACGCTGTAGCGTCCATGCTGTATCTGGATTACGGAAGAAAAGACGGACAGTGGCTGCCGAATATTTACGGAGAAAACAAGAACCTTGAGGCAATCGAGTTTTTCCATCACCTGAATTCCGTTGTCCGCGGCACGTATCCGGGATTTATTACCGTGGCGGAGGAATCCACGGCATGGCCTAACGTGACGAGCAATATCGGGGAGGAAGGTTTGGGATTTTCCTTTAAATGGAATATGGGCTGGATGCACGATTTCTGCGAATACATGAAGTTAGACCCTATTTTCCGAAAAGGCGACCATTATGCCATGACCTTTGCCATGAGCTATAATGAGAGTGAAAATTATATTCTGCCCCTTTCCCATGACGAGGTGGTACATTTGAAGTGTTCCATGGTCAACAAAATGCCGGGATATACGGCTGACAAATATGCCAACCTCCGGGCAGGATATGCGTATATGTTCGGACACTCCGGCAAAAAGCTGTTGTTTATGGGACAGGATTTCGGACAGGAAAGAGAATGGAGCGAGGCGAGAGAGCTTGACTGGTTCCTTTTGGGAGAGGAGAAGAACAAGGGCATTCATGAGTTTGTAAAAGAACTGCTTCTCATGTACCGGAAATATCCCGCATTGTATGAGATTGACAACAGCTGGGACGGTTTTGAGTGGATGAATGCGGATGATGCGGAGCACAGCACCTATTCCTTTGTGCGCAAGAGTTCCACCGGGCGAAACAGCCTGCTTTTTGTGATAAATATGACCCCCATGATGTGGGAGCAGTACACCGTGGGTGTGCCGAAAAATAAGGCATACAAGCTGATTTTAAACAGTGATGAGGAGCGTTTCGGCGGCTGGGGACATTCGATTCCCGCGCAGCTTCATGCACAGGCAAAGCCTTTTCATTACAAGGACTATTCCATCACATTTGATTTGCCCCCGTACACCGCTGCGGTATTTGTGTTCTGACCGAAAATTTTAACGGACGCTCAGGCGGTTAAGAATTCTAACATTTGAACCGAAATAAAAGGTAAGCATGGACAGACGTGCTTACCTTTTTTCATGAAATGATTTGGCAAAACAGTTGCGAAAGAAAGTCAGAGGAACAGGCGTGAAAATTACATTTGAAAAGCAGGAGACTTCGCAAATCAGCAGTCGGAATACAGCGGATAAGATAAAGGAAAGCAGGGGGAGCGGCTATCAGAGTGGCAAAAGCAATCGCAGTGCCGCTGCTTTTTTCTGCCCGGAGCCGGGAACAAACTGGATGAACGACACCGGCAAATCCAAGGGAAAGAGCATGGCGGAGATTCAGCAGGAGGCTGCCAATACGGATGTGGCAGTACAGCAGAATTACCGCACGGTTCTGGCAAACACCATGTCTGAGGAAGATTATGCCAAAATGGAGGAAGAGGGATTTTCCTTTTTCGATATGGACCCGGAGACGGCAGTGACTATCGTGGATAAAATCAAGGCGGAACTGGTGAAATCCGGCAAAGTGATTGTCGGTTACACGGATGATTTGGATATGGATACACTGGCAGCCGCACTGGGAAGCGATGCGCTGGCGACGGCAGTCCGGGACAGCTTCCGGGAGGCGGACATTCCGCTCACACAGGAAAACATAAATCAGGTAAAACTGGCTTGGAATATGGCGTCGACCCTGACGCAGCCCACGGAGAGCGGCTACGCTTACATGGTGGAAAACGAATTGCAGCCGGAAGTATGGGATTTTTACATGGCGCAAAGCAGCGGTGCATCTCCCAAAGGGGCAGAGTCCTTCGGAAAAGGACAGCCTAAGTTTTACGGAGAAGCCATAGAGGGGTATTATGCTGAAAATGCGGGGCGGGAAATCGATTCCCGGCTGCAGGCGCAGATAGAGAGCCTGTTGGAGAGAGAGGGTCTTGCGGTAAACGAGGAAAACCTTCGGACGGCGGAGGCGCTTTTGGAACAGGGAGTGCCCCTAACCGGGGAAAATATGGCGCGGTGGCAGGAATTGGAGCACGTGCAGTTCCCGGTGACGGAGGACGCTTTTGCAAAGGCGGCGGCAGCAGCCGTCTCGGAGGGCAAAAATCCGGTTTACAGCGATTTGACAAAGCGGGACAATATTTATGAAAAGGCAGTGGAGATACTGGCTTATTATCAGGAGAGTGCGGAAAATTTTATTTCCGCAGGGGATATTACGGCACGCAGGCAGTTGGAGGAAGTGCGTCTGCGCATGAGCGCCGAGGTGAATATCAAACTGATTCAGAGCGGCTTTGCCATTGATACGGCTCCCATTGAGGAACTGTTGGAGGCACTGCGGAAAGCGGAACAGGAAGTGGCGGGAAACTATTTCCCCGGTGACGATAATGCCGTAGCAAAATACGAGCAGTACCGGGACGTAAATGCAGTGGTGAATGACCTGCCCACGCTGCCCGCACAGATTCTCGGTACCTTCAGCGCCGGGGACAGACTGGACACCCTGCAAGCCTTCCATGCAGAGGGCAGGGCTTTGCAGGGCACAATGGCTTCACAGGAAGCAATGGCTTCGCAAGAAGCCATGGTTTTGCAAAAAACCATTGGTAAAGCACAGCAAAGCTACGAAACGCTGATGACGGCGCCCAGAAAGGATTTGGGTGACAATATCCGCAAGGCATTTGCCAATGTGGACGATATTTTACAGGATTTACAGTTGGCAGCTACGGACAGCAACCGCCGTGCAGTGAGAATACTCGGATATAACCGCATGGAAGTGACGGTGGAGAATATCGAAAGAGTCCGGGCGGCAGATACGCTGGTACAATCGGTAGTGAAAAAGATGACACCTGCGTCAACTTTGAAGATGATTCGTGACGGCAAGAATCCGCTGAAAATGAACTTCCCGGAGCTGGAGCAGTATTTTGATTCCCTGCCGGAAGAGTATGAGAATGCCTCGGAGAGTTACAGCCGTTTCCTATACGGACTGGAGCAGAAAAAGGAGATTACGCAGCAGGAGCGTGAGGCATATATCGGCATTTACCGTATGCTCCACCAGCTTGACGCTTCGGACGGTGCGGCAGTGGGGGCGCTGGTGAACACCGGAGCGCAGGTTCATTTTTCCAATCTGTTATCCGCCGTGCGCAGCGGAAAGTTTAAGTCCATGGATGTGACGGTTTCGGACGAACTGGGAGTGACCATGGAGGTAATCCGAAAGGGCGAGAGCATTTCGGAACAGATTGCCAAGGGCTTTGTAAAAGACGTAAAGCAGTTATTGACAGATGTGTCATATAGCGAGGAGGCAGAAAAATCTTATCTGCAGGCGGATATGGAGCAGTTGAGAGCTGCGGCAGAGGCAGATACGGAAGCGGTATCTTTGCTGGAAAAGGCCAAGTTACCTCAAAACGCCGGAAATCTTTTGGCTGCACAGGAATTGTCCCGCGGAGCGGAGGCAACCTTTGGAAAGTGGAAGGACAGAAGAAAAGAAGAAATCAACAATCTGCTGGAGCATATGAACGGCAGAGAGGAATTTCAGGAAAGCTGTCAGTCCTTAACGGAAGACATGGATGTGGAGGTGCAGAAGGAGAGTCTGGAAAATGCGGATACCAGCATGGATGTCCGCAAGATGCAGCTTTTACACAAACAACTTACCGTTGCCGGCAGTCTGGCAAAGAGAGAGGACTATATTTTCCCTATGTATATCGGGGACGAACTGGCGAAGGTGCATTTTTCGCTGGATAACAGCGGGGAGGACAAAGGGCACATTGCGATTGCCGTTCATTTGTCCGATGAGGAGCAGATAGAGGCGCAGCTTTGGGCGGATAACGGAAAAATCACAGGTTATCTGTCAGGAAATACACAGGAATCGGTTATGAAATTGCAAAATGCCGCCGATATATTTAGTAATTCCGTTCAAGAGAATACGGAAAAGGACTGGGAAGTGGATATTCTGTCAGTAACGGACAGACAGAGAGTGAATTCCCGGCAGAAAGATACGTCTGTAAACAGGGAAGTTTCCGGCGAAGAAGCATACAGGGAAGTGGATAATGCAGAACTTTACCGCATTGCCAAAACATTTTTAAGAGCGATGCAGAAATGAGGAAAGTATGAGAATTAATTACAATGTATCAGCCATGTTATCCAATAATGCGCTGGCAAATAACGACAACTTGCTGGCACAGTCTTTGGAGAGGCTCTCGTCGGGCCTGAAAATCAACCATGCAAAGGACGACCCCGCAGGACTTGCCATGTCCAAGAGAATGAATGCGCAGATTCAGGGCGTTTCCGTAGCCGGACAGAATGCCAACGACGGTATTTCCATTATTGAAATAGCGGACGGCGCGTTGTCTGAGGTCAGCGATATGCTGCAGCGTATGAACGAACTGGCAATCAAATCCGCCAACGGTATCATGAGTGAAAACGACCGCGCAACGGTACAGAAGGAAATTGCTCAGTTGAAGGAAGAGGTGACCCGTGTCTCCGAGACAACGGAATTTAACGGACAGAAGCTGTTAAACGGCGAGTTCGATTTGAAAGGTTATACCGACCAGCTTGGCATTACGGTAAACACTTACAGCAAGGACGTGCCGGTCAAGGAGTATACCATTGACACCCTCACCGTGACGAAGGAAACCGTGGACGGCGCAGATGTGTACACAGTGGATGCGGACAATTTTGTGGCAGGAGCGGATTTCCCGGACGGCGCAAAAGTGGATATTCGGGACAGCCTGCTTACCATTAAAGGAAGCAATAATTTTGAACTGACGCTGGATTTGGCGGACGCAACGTTTGACGCTGCCGGCAATCTGGATTTGAGCGGTCTGAAAATAGATGTTATGGGAATCGGCGCCATGCGTCTGCAAATCGGTGCCAATGAAGGACAGGTGCTTGCGGTAAACATTCCGGCAATGAACCTGCGCAATATGGGAATCGAAAATATGGATGTAAGTACCAAGGAAGGCGCACTGGATGGAATTTCCCGACTGGACGGCGCTGTAAAATATGTGTCTGAGATTCGAGGCAGACTGGGTGCTTACCAGAACCGTCTGGAGTCCACAGTGAGCAGTCTGGATATTACCCATGAAAATATGACGGCAGCATATTCCCGTATTATGGACGTGGATATGGCAGAGGAAATGACGCAGTATACCACCTATCAGGTGCTTACACAGGCAGGAACCTCCATGCTGGCTCAGGCAAACGAGAGACCTTCTCAGGTATTACAGTTGTTGCAGTAGGCGAAAATGTCGGGAGTGAAAAGCTATGACAAAAGAATGTAAGCAGCAGTTTACCCTGCGTATCACACAGGCAAATTCCACAGAAATGGTAGTCATTCTCTATGAAATGCTGCTCTGTTATCTGGAAGAGTGCGAAGAGGCAATTAAAAAGAGTGATAAAAAGACGCTGGCTGAGGCTGTCCGTAAGGCAAGAGGCTGTCTGAATGAACTGATGCAGTCCCTCCATTTAGAGTACGAACCGGCAAAGGAACTGATGCAGCTTTATCTCTTTTGCGTCAGGAGACTGGCAAGGGTGGAACTGAAAGAGGATATGACAATGGTAGAGGATGTCTGCAAAGTGATTCAACCCCTGCATGATGCGTATGCGCAGATTGCGGCACAGAACAAACAGGGGTCGGTTATGCAAAATTCCCAGACCGTGTATGCCGGATTGACATACGGCAGAAATACATTAACCGAGAACATGGCTGACCAAGGCGCGAATCGCGGAATGCTGGTGTGACGGTTCCGGGGACGCTTCCGCCTTTAAGGCAAGGCAGGTGAGGTGTTCATACCGCTTTTGCAGTGAATTAATTTCATAAATGTAGCTGTCGATTAAATCTGTTTCAACAGCGTTATCAAAACCCGCATAGGCAATTTCCAAAGCTAAGCGGGTTTTTTCTATGGAATCTTTTAAGGATAAAGGCGTAAGATCCTCTGTCACAGGCAGGGAATTGTCAACATTCTGATGATAAAAAATTTTCAAGGCACACGATTCCTTTCAACTTAATTGGTAACAGTATAGCCTCAAATTTCAAAAATATACCAGAAATGTATATTTTGTACAGGAAAGACATAGAGTGTATCAAAGAAAAAGGGATGTACTGCACATGAATCAATCGTTGGGTACGCTGTTTATTGTGTTAAGCTGCATGGGAATTTTGTTGGTCGGCGCAGTCCGCAAAAAATTGGAATGGCTGTTAAATCTTGTGATGAGAGGCGTTTTGGGAATGGTGAGCATTTATTTTGTCAATATGGGGCTTGCCGGATTCGGGATTTCCCTCGGTGTCGGCATGAATGCCGTGACGCTTTTGACATCCGCAGTGCTTGGATTTCCGGGGCTTTTGGCGCTTTATGGCGTGGGAATTTACCGCATGTTGTAGAAAAGTACCAAAATTCATTTTTTTGTACACAGCTACTTGAAAAAGAAATCCGCAGCCGATATAATGCAACTTACAAACATTCAATGAGCACTTTCTAAAGAATCGTTAACGGAGGCACGGTCGCCTCAATTTCACAGAAGAAGTAATTTCATTTATGGAAACCATTGAAAAGGAAATGGTACAGAGTACAAAGGAGATGAATTGTTGATAGCATTGTGTTTTATGCTGGGAATCGCCTGTTATTTTGACTACAGAAAGGGAAGGATTCCGAATCTGTTGTTGATTTCCATGCTGATTTCCGGAGAAATTCTAACCGGTATCTGCGGCAAGCCACAGGATATGATATGGTTTTTATTAAAGAGTGTGGTGGTGGTTCTGATTCTGTATCCCGTGTTCCGCATTGGGGCGCTGGGAGCCGGTGATGTCAAATTATACGGTATCTGTGCGGGGTATCTGCCCCGGAATAAATTCCTGTTTTTTCTGTTTTTCTCGCTGTTAATCGCAGCGGTAATTTCCCTGATTAAAATAATGGTACAAAAGAGTGCGGCGGAGAGATTCGGGTATTTCTGCGAGTATGTGGCAGGCGTGGCACGCAGCGGAAAATTTTATTTGTATATTGAGGATGCAAAAGAGCGTAAAACCGCCGGTATCTGTCTGGCGGGACCGATTCTGGGAAGCCTGCTTCTGTATCTGGGAGGTGTCTATTGAGAGAAGAGTCAAAGGACGTTCTGATATTGTGTGACACAGAGGAGGAATATGCCGGTCTCATGACGGATTTTTTGAAAAGCCGAAAGGCCCTTCCGTGGGAAATACGAACCTACACGGTGGTGGAACTGCTTTTGAAAGAGGAAAAGCCGGGACAGATTTCCATGCTGGTGGCGGCGGAGGGGGCATACTGCGATGACTTACAGGCGTTGCAGCCTTTGCGCACCGTGATTCTGAATGAGAGCGGTATGGTGAAATGGGGGCAGCTCTGTCAGGTGAATAAATATCAGCAGGCGGATAGGGTGTTGAAGGAATTGCTGGAAATCTATATGGAGATTGCGCCGGGTGGTCTGCCCAAGCTATGGTGCAGGAGTAATACCCGCTTTATCGGTATGTATTCCCCGGTAAAACGATGCCTGCAAACCTCGGTCGCACTGACCATGAGCCAGATGTTAGCGGAGGAGCACCGCACACTGTACCTGAACTTTGAACAATATGCGGGCATTACCGAACTTCTGCCGGAGGTGCAGAACAGGGACATGGCGGACCTTCTGTATTTTCTAAATGTGGAACAGGGAAAATTCCGGCTGCGGATGCAGACCATAGTGCAGAAAAAAGGAAAACTGGACTATGTTCCCCCTATGCGCTCCGGTCAGAATCTGCTCACGGTGTCAGCGGCAGAGTGGATGCAGTTTATACAAAAACTCGCAGAATTGGGCGAGTACGAATACGTGGTATTGGACTTAAGTGACAGCATACAGGGCTTGTTTGATATTCTGAGAAACTGCCATAAGATTTTCACGCTCACTGCAGATGACCGCATTGCGAAAAGCAAGCTGTTGCAGTATGAGCAACTATTAGGCTTGTATGAATATGAGGATGTCCTGCAAAAGACCTGCCGCAGCGCGCCGCCCCATATCCGAAGACTCCCGGAGGAGCCGGAGCAGTATGTGCGGGGCGAACTGGCGGAGTATGTGCGGAGACAGTTGAAGGAGATTATTGGGGATGAAGATGAGAGGGCATGAAATCGGCAAGAAAGCTGGTTAGAACGGAATTAATAGCAATGGGAATGGAAGAGTGAGGGGGTGACATGCGGAAATGGATTATGTGCAGATGAGGCGGGAACTTGGTGCGAAAGTGCGGGAGCGGCTGGATTTTGGCAGGGATTACACTGACGAGGAAGTGGAAAATGTAATTGACGAGGTGATTTTGGAACAGGAGACACGGGTCTGTTATCCGGTGGAACTCCTGAGGCAGTTGAAACAGGAAATTTTTGATTCCATGCGCAGACTGGACATTTTGCAGATTTTTGTGGAGGATCCGACGGTCACGGAAATCATGATTAACGGAATGGAGCATATTTTTGTGGAACAGCAGGGGCGGCTGCGGGAGCTGGATGTAAAGTTTGAATCCATGGAAAGACTTCAGGATGTTATCCAGCAGATAGTGGCGGGCTGCAACCGGGTGGTGAACGAGTCCTCCCCCATTGTGGACGCCAGACTGGAGAACGGTTCCAGAGTAAATATTGTGATGAAACCGGTGGCGCTGAACGGGCCAATTATTACCATTCGCCGGTTCCCGGAACATCCCATTACCATGAAGCAGCTTATTCTCAACCATTCGATTTCCACCGAGGCGGCAGCCTTTTTGGAAAAACTGGTTCTGGCGGGATATAACATTTTTATCAGCGGAGGAACCGGCAGCGGAAAGACAACCTTTCTCAATGTACTGTCCTGCTTTATTCCGTCGGAGGAGAGAGTTATCACCATAGAAGACAGCGCGGAACTGCAGCTGCAGGGACTGCCCAATCTGGTGCGGATGGAAACCCGAAACGGAAATGTGGAAGGCTGCAATGAGATTACCATGCGTGAACTGATCCGCAGTTCCCTGCGTATGAGACCGGATCGCATTATCGTCGGGGAGGTGCGTGGGGCGGAAGCAATCGATATGCTGCAATGTATGAATACGGGGCATGACGGCAGTATGTCCACCGGACACGCCAACAGCGGGGCGGATATGCTGTCCCGTCTGGAAAATATGGTTCTTATGGGACTGGAGATTCCGTTGCCCGCTATCAGACAGCAGATTGCCTCAGGCATAGACATTCTCGTCCATTTAGGAAGGCTTCGGGACAAATCCCGAAAGGTGTTGGAAATCACGGAAATCACGGGATGCGAGGAAGGCAAAATTCAGCTAAATCCGCTGTATGCTTTTGAGGAGGAAGGTCAGGACGATTCCGGGAACGTGATAGGGCAGCTTTGCAGGAAAGGAGAATTACAGCGTGAAAACAAACTTAAAGCGGCGGGATTATCATAAGTGCCAGTGGAGCCGGACGGGATTGATTTGTGCTGTTGCCAAATCAGCGGGTGTGGTCATGTGCTTTGCTTTTTTCTTTTACCGGAGTATCTGGGCGATACTGCCCCTTGCCTTTGTTGGCGCCGCCTATTTTCGCATCCAGATGCAAAGGCAGAAAAGCCGCTCGAAAGAGGAACTCACCAACCAGTTTAAGGAATGTATCCTGTCCGTGGCAACGGCACTAAAGGCGGGATATGCCGTGGAAAATGCTTTTCTGGAAAGCCGGGCGGATATGGAAATGTTGTTTGGCATTCATTCTTATATCTATCAGGAACTGGAATTTATCCGGAGAGGACTAGTTATCAACATTACTTTGGAAGAGCAGCTGACGGATTTGGCGGAGCGGAGTGACAGTGAGGAGGTGAGGCAGTTTGTTACGGTTTTGACGGTGGCAAGAAAAAGCGGCGGGAATCTGCCGGGAATCATTCAGGAGGCGGCAGAGTTAATCGGACGGCGGGTGGATGCGAGAAAAGAACTACAGGTGCTGTTAAGCGGGCGAAGAATGGAACAGACGATTATGAAACTGGTGCCGTTTGGGGTTCTTTTGTATATCGGATTCAGCTATCCCGGCTATTTCGATGTGTTGTATCACAATCTGCAGGGGATTGCCATTATGACGGTGTGTGTTGCCATTTATCTTACGGCGTACCTTTTGGGGGAGCGGATTATGGAGGGCATCCGGCGGGAAATGATGTAGGCGGTTAACGGCGGGAACCTATGTAGGCGGCTAAACCGAAAAACCCTGTAGATGGGGAAAGGAGGTGTGGGCAGATGAAAATAATAGCTGTGGTTGCGGCGTGTTTGTTTCTTGTGCTGTTTCTCTTATCCAAAAAGGAGAATGTGGATGGGGAGATAAGTCCCCTGCTGCGCCCCTTTTATCGGATGGCACTCTTTTTGTACAAGCAGTTATGTGTAAGGAAAATTCCGGTCTTTTCGGGAATGGGTGTGAAAGAGGATTTGGCGGCGCTGCATCCCGAAAAAGGCAGGGAAGCGGCATTCACCGATTACTGTGTGGGAAAGCTGGCACGCTCCCTGTCAATTTGTCTGGCGGGGACGCTGCTTGGACTGATAGTGAGCGTACAGGCACAGACGACGGGAATTCTGACGAAAGACGGTATGGTTGCAAGGAGTGATTACGGCACACCCGATAAGGACATTGAACTGGAATGTGTTGTGGAGTCCGAAAGGAGGCAGTTTCAAATTCCTGTTGGCGCGAGAATTTGGGGAAAGGAGGAGCTGGAAGAACAGTACCGGACATTTTTGCAGCAACTGCCGGAGAAAATCTTGGGGAGTAACCCGTCACTTGAAGAGGTATCGGGTGATTTGCTTTTGGAGGATTCTTATGAGGGTTTTCCCTTTGAGGTAAGCTGGGTCAGTGACAGACCGGATACCGTTCGCAGCGACGGTGTTGTGACAGCGGAGGATGGGAACGTCGGGGAGGTGGAGCTGACAGCCGGGGTATCTTACGGCGAGTGGCAGAGAGAAACCACGATTTGCGTCCGGGTAGTACCGCCTGTTATTCCAGCGCAGGAAAAAGAGTATCGGGAAATGGAAAAATTTCTGATACAGTCGGAGCAGGAGGACAGAACGGAGGAAAACTGGCAGCTTCCACAGACGTGGAAGGGGGAGGAACTGGTATGGACGGAGAAAAGAAAGGATAACGGCGCTATTTTGTGGATAAGTGTGGTGCTGGTGGCTGTTTTGGTGTATATCATGTCCGACTATGACCTCCATACTAAGAGAGAAAAGCGAAAGCAGCAAATGAAAAAGGAATATCCCAATGTGGTGCACAGACTGACACTGTATCTTGGGGCGGGAATGACGGTTCGCAATGCGTTTCAAAGAATTGTACAGGAATATGAAAAGGACAAACAGGAGAAAGGGCGGGAATCCTTGGTGTATGAGGAAATGTCCTATGCCTGCCGAAAACTGCGTGCCGGAGTGTCGGAGGGCGCGGCATACGAGTTTTTTGGCAGAAGAACCGGGCTTCAGGAGTACATACGCCTGAGTACGCTTTTGTCCCAAAATGTAAAGCGGGGGAACAGCGAACTGCTTAACAGGCTTCGGGAAGAAACCGAAAAGGCAGCCGTGGAACAGCTGCAATACGGAAAACAGTTGGGAGAGGAGGCGGTCACAAAGCTGCTTCTGCCCATGGCCATGATGCTTTTGGCGGTAATGCTCATGATTATAGTGCCTGCGTTTTCCTCTATGGGAGTTTAGAGTTTATTTTTTTAGCCCTGACACATGGGCGGAAAGGAAAAAGTATGAAACCATTAAAAACATTTCGTGAATTTATCAGAGAAGAGAGCGGTATGGGAACCGTGGAAATTATTTTGATTATTGTGGTTCTGGTAGGGCTTGTCATTGTTTTCAAAACCCAGATAACCCAGATAGTGAATTCCATCTTTTCCAAAATCACCTCCCAGACAAATAAAATATGATGAAAAAGTGCACAGCAGAGGTGCAGGGGTATCTGACCGTATATCTGGCGCTGACGCTTGCGGTTCTCCTGCCGTTCTGCCTTGCTTTGATAGAGGGGGTGAGAAGCAATGCAGTACGGATGGAGACGGAGTGCGTCATGGACATTGGACTGAACAGTGTGCTGGCGGAGTATCACAGAGAGCTGTTCCGGCGATACAATCTGTTTGCCATTGATTCGTCCTACGGTACGGTGAATGCAAGTTATGAAAATACCAAGGAGCATATGCAAAATTATCTGGAACGCAATTTTTCCATGGAGGACATCTTTTTGTCGGATTACCTCTATCGGGATTTCTTGAGTATTTCACTGGACTCTCTGGAAATGACAGGAGTGTCTGTTTTGACGGATGATGGGGGTGCTGTTTTTCGCAAGCGGGCAATCGAGGCGGTGAAAGACGATTTAAACGTGACGTTAATGCAGGAACTGGCACAATGGATGCAAACAGTGGAAAATAATGGATTCTGTGACGGTCATGTGGAGGAGCAGAGGCGTGAGGTACAGGAAACCTTGCAGTCCTACGACGGAAAAGAGGTGCAGATAGCAGAAAATGAAACAAAGATTGTACAGGTTCCGAATCCGGTAGGGGAATTGGAGAATGTCCGAAATACGGGACTGTTAACGTGGGTGATAAAGGATGAGGAGGCACTTTCTGCAAAGACGCTGATTTCCGATTCGCTCATTATTGCCCGCATGGAGAATGGGCAGGTTAGCGCAGGAAACCGAAAGAAAACTCAGGCAGAGAATGCGAAGAATGTGAATGAGGATTCCTTATCTTTTGCGGAGAAATTTTTGTTTCAGGAGTATCTGTTCCGATATATGGGATATTACGGTCAGCCCAAAGAGGGGAGCGTGTTGGATTATCAGGTGGAATATCTGCTTTCCGGAAAAGACAGTGACAGGAAGAATTTAGAGACGGTGGTAACGCAAATCTGCGTCATCCGCGAAGCGGCAAATGCAATGTATCTGTTTTCAGACAGTGAAAAGTGTAAACAGGCAGAAGTGGTGGCACGGTTGCTGGCAACGCTTGTTCAGGTGCCGGAGCTGGCGGAACCACTTCAGATTACACTCTTACTGGGGTGGGCATATGCGGAAAGCCTTTACGATATGAAAACCATTATGGCAGGTGGTAAGGTTCCACTTTTGAAAGATGATAAAAGCTGGCATTACAGCCTGGAAAATGCACTGGTTCTGGCAGATGGCAACAATCAGGGCGCAAAAGGACTCGGCTATAAAGAATATCTGAGGTTGCTTATGGCATTTGCAAATTTGGAGGATTTGACAAAAAGGGCCATGAACATGGTGGAGGCGGATATTCGTACAACTCCGGGGAATGGGGCGTTCCGGCTGGACGGCTGCTATGACTGGGTGGAATTTGAGGCAAAAGTGAAAAGCCGTTACGGATATGAATTTACGATAAGACGAGGTAAAGAATATTGATAAATTGCGTTATAAAGGGAGGTGAACAGTGATGCCTCCTTTATGGAAACAAATTGGTACAAACCCTTCTCCGAAGCAAAAAATGGGCAGAAATACTCCGAATCAATCCATACAAATACCCCACAAAATAAAAAGTTCACGTAGGTCAACTCATTTCATAAAGGGGGTGTCACTGTTTTTCTCCCTTGGAAAAATTTCCAATGGCAAAAATCCTTATGGAAAAACTGCCTGTTGGAATACTGTTCGGTGGAAGGTAAATGGGAGTATGACGGTGGAAGCGGCGATAGTATTGCCCCTTTTCCTGTTCTTTTTTCTGAATATGGGGTGTGCTATAGAACTGATTCGCCTGCATGGGAATCTGGAACTTGCACTATGCGATGTGGCAAACCGGATGGCTGTTTATGGCTGTGCGGTGCAGGATAAAGATACGGAATCGGCAAAGGCGCTTCAAAAACTGATGGATATAGGTGTGACTTATACCTATGTGAAAGGTGAGATTAGGGATTATGTGGGGAACGACTATCTGGAGCAATCGCCGGTTGCGGGCGGTGCGGACGGACTTGTATTTTTGGAAAGCGATATTTTTACAGAGAAGGATGAACTGGAGCTGATTGTCACTTATAAGGTTCAGCCGTTTATCTCCATAGCGGGATTCAGACCGTTCCGTATGGCAAACCACTATTACGGGCATTTGTGGAATGGATACCGGCTGCCCGGAGAAACGAATGCTCAGGAAACGGAGGATATGGTATATGTGACGGAAAACGGCAAGGTATACCATGAGAAGTTAGATTGCAGTCATTTGTCTTTATCGATAAGAGAGGTCTGTTCCGGGGAGGCGTATCGGCTTCGCAATGAAAACGGAGAACGATATGTCCCCTGTCAGAAATGCGGGGGAGGACTGACGCCGGGAAGCGTTTATATTACATTGGACGGAACGGGAATACATAATAACCGGAATTGTCCGGGACTAAAGAGGACGGTAAAAACCATTTTGAGAAAAGATGCCGGAAATTACCGCCCATGCAGGAGGTGTGCGTAATATGCAGGTTGTAATTTCATGCTATCTGGGAATATTGGCGCTGTGGGATGTCAGATACAGAAAGGTGCCGGTATGGAGCCTGATAATAGGGGCGTTGTTACTTGCGGGAATGGGAGTCTGGAAGTGCGTGCACGGTACGCTGTTCTGGTGGACGCTGTTTTTGGGAGTGGTTCCGGGACTGGCAATGTTAATTGTAGCAAAGTGCACTCATATGGCGGGATATGCGGATGGAGTGGTGTTGGCGGAACTTGGCTTGTATCTGGGATGGCGCAACAGCGTTTTGCTTCTCTGTATCAGTCTTATGCTTTCGGCAGTGTGCTGTATTTTGCTGCTTGCACTGCGACGGGTACAGCGGCAAACACAGATACCGTTTCTGCCCTTTTTGTTTGCAGGGTTCATGATACAGAGCTTTGGAATGAGGGGGTAGGCACAGAATGACAGTATCGGTCAGAGGGTATTTTACGGTGGAGGCAGCACTGGTAATGCCCATTGTTTTCGCGGGGATAGTAACGGTGATGTATTTGCTGATTTTTCAGTATGACAGATGCCTCTTGGAACAGGATACGGGGACGCTTGCGCTCCGCGGCAGTGCAATGCAGGCAGAGGATAACAGAGAGCGTATCGAATTGCTTGGGTGGCAGGCGGCGCAACAGGACAAGCAAAAATACATGATGTATGACGGCAGAGAACCGGATATAAAATGGGAGAAAGGCGTGCTGACAATCGAAAGAGGGGGAAATGTCGGCTGGAAAAACCGGGAAATCAAAACTGTTTACCGGCATCATACGGTTTCGCCGGTTTTCTTTGTCCGGCAGTATCAGAAACTTACGCAGAAAAAAGAAACGGATTGAGAATGGAGGAAAAGCGGTTGCAGAAAGAGTTTGTAAGGAGCATGAACAGCAATTATGAAAGGATTCTTTTGGAAAGCCGGCCGGAGGAGCGAAAATATCAGTACTGTATGGTTACAAGAGGCGGAATTAAGGGACTGCTCCCCTGCAGCCTCCGTTATCTGAACGGTTCTGCCTATTTGTATTATGACATAACTTCAAAACAGAGTATTACGCAGCTGCATGGCAGAAAATGTATTGACAGGGACTGGCTGAAGGATTTTATGTGGAGTTATGACCGACTGCAATTAGAACTGGGGAGATTCCTTTTAGACATGCAAAATGTAATATGGTATCCGGAGCAGATATTTCAGGATTTGGAAAACAATGTTTTCTTTTTTTTGTATGTTCCGTATTGTGAGGAGGAAACGGGTTTTAAAAAGCTGCTGGAGTATCTGGTGGAAAAAATTGATTATGAGGATGAGCTACTGGTAGAGTGTGTGTACAAAATGTATGAGCAGTATGAAAAAAACGGCAGCATGTATTTACAGGCACAAATACTGGAAGATGTAAAAATACTAGATACGGCTGCTGCGGTGGAAAAGGCGCCGGAACTTTTGCCCCGGACGGTGAATCAAACGGAGCAGCCGTTGCAGGATAAAACAGGGGATAAGGTTGAACCTGCCATGGCTGCGGCGGAGAAAGCCGAAAGACAGGGGAGAAATGCCGTACCGGAGAAAAAGGGATTTTTTTCTGTGCTGGGCGGACGAAAGAAAAAGTATGAGGAGGAGATGGAAAGTTATCGGGAGACTATGCAGAGGCAGATGGAGGGATATGCGGTGGCGGAAGATACACAGTATGAGGAAGCCTATGGGCAGACGGTTTATATGGAGGAAAAAGAGCCGGTTCAGACAACACACAGACTATATACCCCGGATGGCAGAATTTTGGTGCAGCTTGATAAGCCGGCTTACCTTATCGGAAAGAAAAAGCAGGAGGCGGATATTGTGTTACAAGACATATCTGTTAGCAGGATCCATGCCCGAATCAGCACAGAGGCGGGAGAATGCTATCTGGAGGATTTAAATTCCACCAACGGTACAGGCAAAAACGGCTTGCGGTTACAACCCTATGAAAAACAGAGGCTGGAGCCGGGGGATGAAATAACAATCGGTAAATTAGTCTTTATCTACCGCTAGGCAATGTCATATTTCCTCCGGGTTGACGCAACGGGGCAAAGAGTGGTACTCTTTTACTGAAAGAAAACGACAGGAATGGAGCGAATCCGGTTGAAAGACTAACTATTAAAAGTCAAGTCTAAAATAAAAGATTTATGAATGAATTGCAGAAATGCATTTCAGATATA
>CAKRYI010000008.1 GCA_934426825.1 uncultured Acetatifactor sp.
AACGCTGACGGATCCCGGTGTAATATCCAGATATTTTTCCATATCCTCCGCATCCGCAAAGGAAAGTCTGGCGCTTCCTATCTGGTGGGATAATTCCTTTGTCTTAAAAGTTTTGTCTCCCGGTATCATTAACAGATAAAACTGGGTCTTCTGTCTGTTACACAAAAAAAGATTCTTACAGATAACCGCACCTGCCAGTGCCTTATCAATCTCGGCGCATGCCTCCATGGTGTATGCCGCCTCATGGTCAATCCTCTGATACTCTAGTCCCAGCGAATCCAGTAAATCGTAAACCCTGATTTCTTTTTCCAATCGTCCGTCCGTATTCACCGGTCTTCCTTTTTGTAATTCCAACATCTCTCTGCCTCAATCCCTCACACGGAACCCGGTTTCGTGTTCCTCCAACGGGATATTCTTTCTGTCTATTCTTTCTATTTCCACATAGGTGCCGCGGTTTACCATGGTGAGTAAATCATCAATCTGCTCACGGCTTCCCTGTGCCTCCATCTCAACGGTATCGTCCCAGTTGTTTTTCACCCAGCCGGTCACTCCCAACATTCCCGCTGCCTGCTGTGCCCGGTAGCGGAACCCCACTCCCTGCACGCTTCCGGAAATTCTAAGGTGCTGACGTATCTTTCCCGTGCCTTCCATAGTCACCCCCGCCGCTAAATAATGCGTCTTACCGCCAGAATAGTCCGGTAATTGGCTTTGCTGACTTTAATACCGGTCTTTGCGCTGCTGGCATGGACAATCAGACCGCCGCCGATATAGAGCGCCACATGACCTTCATAGCAAATCAAATCTCCCGGCTGCGCATTGCTGTAATCCACACCGGTACCGGCACTTCTCTGCTCGTAGGATGTACGGGGCAGCCGGTATCCGAAATCACTGTATACACGGAAAGTAAATCCGGAGCAGTCCGCACCGTTGGTAAGACTGGTTCCTCCCGACACATAGGGATTTCCGATATACTGGCAGGCATATTTTGCCACTTTTTTACCCAGGTCACTGCCCGACGCATTGTCAATGGTGGACGTATAATCCGTTGTGGCATAGTTTCCGTTTGCCGCCGTTGTATTTCCCCGGTTCTGCTGTGCCTGCAGTTGTTTCAACTGCTGCTGTTCCTGCTGCAGCAGCTTCTTTGCCACGGACGCCTCCTGTTTATACTTCTTTATCTCTGCGTCATAGTTGGCGGATTCCTTTTTCTTCTGTGCCAGCATGGTATCCAGATTCGTCTTCTGATTCTGCAAGTCTGCCTTATCCTGCTCTAACTGGTCTTTATCTCCCTGCAGCAAATCCTTCTCTGCCACCAGCTGATCCCATAAATCATGCACCTGATTCTTGGTAGCCTCGTACTCCTCCAATTTTAACCGGTCGTACTCATAAACCTTTTCGATATAGTCCATACGGTTCAGCATGTCCGCCAGACCGTTTCCCTCCAAAAATAATCCCAAATAGGTGGCATTGCCGTTTTCGTACATATTACGGATTCGCACCAGCATTGCCTGATGCTGCTGTTCCTCCCGCAGCTTTGCCGCCTCGTACTCTGCCTCCGTCTGGTCAATCTCCACCTGCTTGTCGGCTATTTCCACTTCTTTTGCCTGAATCTCATCCTCTTTCATGCCGATACTTGTCATGGTATTGATAATCTCGGAGTTTAAGTCCTCAATCTTTTCCTCCAGCAATGCCTGCTCGTCCGAAAGGGAATTGACCTTGGAGTTAATATCGTTTATCTGTTCCTGATGGTTTTTAATCTGATCCTGCAATTCTTTGGTCGTAATCGCAGATACCGTAATACTCTCCTGCACGGCAGGCCCCGCCGCCGCTACCGTAAGGCTTATCACCAATATTAAATTCATTAATTTTTTCATTCGTTTTTTCATAGTTACAGAATACCATATCTGCCCTGATTTTTCACCCCAAAAATCCTTAATGTTTTGGAAAATATTACCCATCAGAAAAGGACATACTCTCTCGAATATGTCCCTTCCGTTGCTGCGCACTTTCCTCAGTTTGTATCCGATTATAAATCGCAGTTATTTACGGTTCTGGGGAACGGAATGACGTCGCGGATATTGCCCATTCCGGTAAGGTACATTACGCATCTTTCAAAGCCCAGTCCGAATCCGGCATGTCTGACAGAACCGTACTTGCGAAGATCAAGGTAGAAACCGTAATCCTCTTTGTTCAGTCCCAGCTCTTCCATTCTCTGCTCCAGCACTTCCAGCTTATCCTCGCGCTGGCTTCCGCCGATGATTTCACCGATTCCGGGAACCAGACAGTCCATAGCGGCAACCGTCTTGCCGTCATCGTTTAATTTCATGTAAAACGCTTTAATCTCCTTGGGATAATCCGTCACAAATACAGGACGCTTAAATTCCTTCTCCGTCAGGTATCTCTCATGCTCGGTCTGCAAATCACAGCCCCAGAATACCTTATAATCAAACTCGTCATTGTGTTTTTCCAGAATTTCAATGGCTTCCGTGTAGGTCACATGACCGAAATCGGAATTTACCACATGCTGTAATCTTTCAATCAGTCCCTTATCCACAAACTGGTTAAAGAATGCCATCTCCTCCGGTGCATTTTCCAGCACATAGCGAATCACATATTTTAACATGCTCTCTGCTAATACCATGTCGTCCGTCAAATCCGCAAACGCCATTTCCGGCTCAATCATCCAGAACTCTGCCGCATGTCTGGTGGTGTTGGAATTTTCCGCACGGAAAGTAGGTCCGAAGGTATATACGTTCTTAAATGCAAAGGCGTAAGTTTCTACGTTCAACTGTCCGCTCACCGTCAGGTTAGTCGGTTTTCCGAAGAAATCCTGCGTATAGTCCACCTTGCCGTCCTCGGTCTTGGGCACATTGTTCAAATCAAGGGTTGTCACCTGAAACATCTCTCCGGCGCCCTCGCAGTCACTTCCGGTAATCAGCGGAGTATGCACATACACAAAGCCTCTCTCCATGAAAAAGGTATGAATGGCATACGCAATCAGGGAACGCACACGGAACACTGCCTGAAAGGTGTTGGTTCTGGGTCTCAAATGGGAAATGGTTCTCAGATATTCAAAAGTATGGCGCTTTTTCTGCAAAGGATAATCCGCTGTGGACACGCCCTCCACCAGTACCTCCTCTGCCTGCATTTCAAAAGGCTGTTTTGCCTGCGGAGTCTCCACAATGGTTCCCCGGACAATCAGCGCTGCGCCTACATTCATCTTGCACAGTTCGTCAAAATTATCCAGCTTGTCACCGTACACTACCTGCAGCGGCTCAAAAAAAGTACCGTCGTTAATCACTAAAAATCCGAAATTCTTGGAGTCACGGTTGCTTCTGACCCAGCCTCCCACGGTTACTTCCTTTCCAATGTATTTATCCTTCTCCCGATACAAATCTCTGATGTCTGTCAAATTCATCTTTCCTACCATACCTTTCCTTGCACGCAACGGCGTGCCCTATTTTTAATCCGTGCTGATACACCTTTTATTAATTATTTACAACGGCATTCTGTACCAGGAAATCCATTACCTTCTGATACATCAGATAATCCCTGTAATCCTCGATGGAGTTTTCACCGATAAATTCCTCCACGGTCTCATATCCGGCATTGGTCGCATACTCCTGCATGGTAGTATTCAGTTCCTCGTCATCCACGCCTAAATTTTCTGCATTTGCCACTGCCTGAAAAGCGATATTCTGCTTTGCAGCTTCCGTAGCGGATTCTTTTACCCATGTCTCCAAATCCTCGTTGTATGCCTGCTGGACATAGGTTTCTGCCTCCATGCCATAGCTCTCCGCCTGCTGCATGACATTGTCACGGATAACCGCTTCATAATTCTCTGCCAGCTTCCCAGGTACCTCGCTGAACACGCAGTTTGCCATAAACGCATTCATCACTTCATTCTGTACCTGACTGTCATAATTATACTTCACATTGGATTCCAGATAATCATAGGCATACTGTCTGAATTCATCCACCGTATTTATGCCGTCAATACCCATAGCAGCAATAACATCGTCGCTCATTTCCGTGGAAACAATATAGTTTACGGTTACGGTAAATACAACAGCCTGTCCTGCCAAATCGGATGATTGTTTATAACCTTCCGGGAATGTCAGGTTCAAATCCACGGTCTCGCCGGGCATAACTCCCACCAGTCCGTCCTCAAATCCGTCGATAAACTGTCCGGAACCGATGGTCAGATTATATCCCTGTGCGGTTCCGCCCTGAAAAGCGACGCCGTCCTTTTTGCCTTCGTAATCAATATTAACGGTATCTCCCACTTCCACTGCTCTGTCGGTGATTCCGCCGTCCTCTGCGGTAACATACTGGCTGTATGCGCTGCTCACCAGTGCATCCACCTGACTCTGGTCCACAACCGGAGCGTCCACCGTCACTTCCAGTCCCTTGTATTCTCCAAGTGTCACATATTTTTCCACTGCCATATCTTTCAGTACCGTACTATCGTCTGTCTTATTGGCATCCTTGCTGCCGCAGCCGCCCAAAACTCCTGCAGCCAACATTGCTGCCATAACCAGTGCAATTTTCTTTTTCATTTTACTCTCCATTCTGATTTCCAATTCTTTTCCTTTACTGATTTCCTACAGATTCTCTATAGAAACAATAAATTGCAATCCTTCTTTGCATCATTCACAATACACTTTATACCACAAATTCGCCATAAAGGCAACTCTTGCCCCGATCTGTCACAGTAACGGAGACAAAAGTCTGCACACCTGTTCTTTTAAGCGCAGCCACAGAGGACGCACCACATAGACGTCTCTGGTAATCTGTGTACAGTGCTTCAAATCCTCGCGGAAAATCTCTTCCATTTCGTGAGCCTTTTTCTGATTATACACCACTGCGTTGACCTCAAAGTTCAGGGCAAAACTGCGGATGTCCATATTTGCCGTACCGTAACAGAATACTTTTCCGTCCACAATAATTCCCTTGCTGTGGAGGAAGCCGTCATTGTAGGTATAGCAGTTTGCCCCCGCCATCACCATATCCCCCACATAGGAATAGGTCGCCCAGTACACAAAAGGGTGGTCCGGCATGCAGGGAATCATAATATTGACCTCAATGCCGGAATGTACCGCAATTTTCAATGCGTTGAGAAGCGCCTCATCCGGTATAAAATACGGGGTCTGAATGTAAATGGATTTCTCCGCCTTTGTAATCAGCCGCAAATAGTTGTCCCGAATCTGTTCTGTCGTATTATCCGGTCCGCTGCTGATAATCTGCATCTTGCAGAAATCCCTCGTTCCGGGGACATTCCCCTCCAAAAGGCTTGCATTCTGCAGCAGATTTTCACCCGCAGTGTAATTCCAGTCCAAAATAAAGCGAATCTGCAGCCCCAGCACCGCGCTTCCCCGAATCCGTAAATGGGTATCCCGCCAATGACCGAACTTTTTATCCAGACCGATATATTCCTTGCCGATATTGTAGCCGCCCACATATGCCACCCGGTTATCAATCACCACAATTTTGCGGTGGTTGCGGTAGTTGATACGAAGCTGCAGCCAGCCGAACATTGCCGGGAAAAACTCCGCCGTCTTTACGCCCTTTGCCCTTAACTCTTTCCAGTACTTGTGGCGGACGCTCCGGCAGCCCATGGCATCAAAGAGCACCCGCACTTCCACGCCCTCTTTTGCCTTTTCCACCAGTATGTCCTTGATTTCATTAAAAAGGACGTCGTTTTTGATAATGTAATACTGAAGGTGGATAAAATGCTTGGCACTGCGCAAATCTTCTTTTAACGCCGTGAACTTGTCGTTTCCGTTTGTGAAAACATCAATATCGTTATCCTCCAGCAAAATAGCGGAGGATGTTTCCATATTATAGGTGATTAAATCTCTGTATCCTCTGATATTTTCGTCCAGTTCCGAGGAATCCCCTGTTTTCAGCTGGTACTCCTGCTGCCGGATTGCCTCACTCAGATGGTCCTCCACTTCCTTTGCCTTAAACATTTTCCGCTTGTGCATATCCTGTCCCGCCAGCAGATAAAAGACAAAGCCTACCACCGGCACAAAGTACAGAAGCAAAAGCCACGCCCAGACGCTTTTGGGGTTCCTCCGCTGAAAAAAAACGATGATGGTCGCAAACAGCATATTCCAAATCAGCAGATGATCAAAGAAAAAATGGATTCCTGTTTTAGCAATTTCCCATGCGTTCTCCATAATACTCCTCATTTCTGTATGTTCTTTTTTCACTGTATTTGTATGAAAGTATACCATACAAGTCTTGAAAAAACTGTAAAATTCTTATAAATGTTTTATTGCTTATCAACTGCCACCTGTGTTACAATAACCTATGCGGACGAAAGTCCATTAAATTTAGGAGGTTTCAGCAGTAATGAATACCGGATTAATCGTATTTCTCGTTGTTTTGGCTGTTATGGCAATCATTATCGGAGTTCTGTATTTTCTCGGCAAAAAGGCCCAGAAGAAACAGGATGAGCAGCAGGCAATGTTGCAGGCAAACAAGCAGACTGTTTCCATGCTGATTATTGACAAAAAGCGTATGAAAATAAAGGAATCAGGACTTCCGCAGGTGGTTATTGACCAGACCCCCAAGATGATGCGTAACTCCAAACTTCCCATTGTCAAAGCAAAGGTTGGTCCCCAGATTATGTCTCTCATCTGCGATGAGAAAATCTATGACTCCATCCCCCTGAAAAAAGAGGTAAAAGCCTCCGTCAGCGGTATCTACGTTCTGGATGTCAAAGGGCTCCACGGCAAGAGCGAAGTCAAGGAAGTCAAGAAAAAAGGATTCTTTAAACGTGCTTTGGAAAAGGCACAGGAAAAAGCAGGAGCGAAGCCCGTTAAATAACGGGCTTTTTTCTTTCCTTTATTTCAATGGTCATCTTACACTCTGACAACGGCTTTTCGTCCATTTCCAGTACATACTCCACCGTAACCTGTATACGCTCTGCCCACTCACGCACCACAATTTTCTCCGTCCGGACACCTAAAAGCACTTTTCCGTAGGGTGTCACGTAATCCGTCATGTGGGTTTTCTTTTCCTCAAATATCATGTGGGTATCCACGATTCCCTTTCGGGTGAGTTCCAGACAGTTTTTCGTAAATTTAATTCTGTTTTTGGAAATTTTGTCAAATCCCTCCACCGTCTCCTCGTAGAGCAGATAATGGCTGTCATTCTTTTTAAAATACTGCGCAGGCGTCTCGGTGGCAACCTTGACATGGTCGGATTCCTCCGCACTGTGCAGCCCTTTA
This sequence comes from uncultured Acetatifactor sp., assembly GCA_934426825.1. Classification (GTDB taxonomy): domain Bacteria; phylum Bacillota; class Clostridia; order Lachnospirales; family Lachnospiraceae; genus Acetatifactor. The sequence goes on from CAKRYI010000008.1 coordinate 7,236, forward strand.
ATTGCTAATATAACTTCTCTGTCCATGGCAAATCCCTTAATATTGTTCTATATTAATTGTCTTTGCCGATAAAATTCCGTACTTGATAATGGAATTGGCAAATCTCTTAAATTTCTCCGCGCCGTCACTGACATAAAACTGATAGCGGTTCTCCCCCAGTTTCGGTTCCTCCTGATTTAACAGGTTCTTTTCCAAAAGAAGCTCCTTCAATTCCCTTGCCGTCTCATAAGCGGGGTTCACAAGCGTCACATTCTCCCCCATAATTCTGCCTAAAGTGGAGCGAATCAACGGGTAATGCGTACAACCTAAAATCAGCGTATCAATATCAATGTCTATCAGCTCTGCCAGATACCGTCTGGCAATCTCGTCCGTCACCGGGTCCTGCCACAGACCTTCCTCCACCAAAGGCACAAACAAAGGACACGCCTTTCCGTAAATGGCTGCGTCCGTATTTAACTGCGTTATGTATTTGGAATAGATTTTACTTCCAATGGTTGCCTCCGTGGCAATCACACCGATTTTACCGTTCCGCGTGGCTTCCACCGCCGCTTTGGCGCCGGGTTTTACCACACCGATAATCGGTATGTCTATCTCTTTTTCCAGTTCATCCAGTGCATAGGCGCTGGCGGTATTACATGCCACCACAATGGTTTTCACCTGATATGTCTGCAAAAAACGCACTATCTGCTTTGAAAAACGGGTGACGGTCTCCTTGGATTTGCTTCCGTACGGCACTCGCGCCGTATCCCCGAAATAGACAATCTTTTCGTTGGGTATCTGCCGCATAATTTCCCTTACGACAGTCAATCCGCCGACTCCCGAATCGAACACACCAATCGGTGCACTGTTTGACACCGCAATTTTCTTTTCCTGTTCCATGATGTCCTCTCTTTCGCGCATCTCCAAAACAGGGGAAATGCACTTATTTCAGATATTCCATCAGAGTATCTATCTGTTCGAGCAACTTGCTCTTAAAACGAATCCTGCCCTCCGACTCCAGCAATATCCGGTAAATATCGCTGTCAACGTTCCATTCTACCATGTCCTGTGCCCTATGTACAGCACCATCCTCGTCAATCACCACATAGGTGTCGGGAGTCAGTGTAAGCTCCGGGTACAAAACACCCCACCAGCCAAGCGCCGCACAAACACACAAAAAAATCCGAATTCCCAATACTCTTTTTTTCATCCGATAACCTCTCTACAGATATATTCCGTTTCTTAATCAGAGTATTACCGGATTTCAAAACAATATACCACAAAACTATCGCTTGTCACGCTCTAAACGAATCTGGCGGATAATTGCTTTTTCCTGATTGTCAATGTGAACCTTAGCTTCTTTGGACGCTGTCTCCTTGTCCTTATTGACAATACTTCTGTAAATAATTCTATGCTCTTCAATCAATCTTTCATGCTGACTGAAATCCTTAATATATTCAAACCGGTAGCGGTACATCTGCTCCGAAAGATTGTTCACAAGCTGAATCAGGCGCTGATTGCCTGTTGCCTGCACAATAATGTCATGCAGTGCCACATCCGCCTGTGCAATTTTGCGGATGTCTCTGGTGCGGACTGCCTGTTCAAAGGCAGTGCATGCCTTTCCCAAATCAACCAGTTCCTCCTCCGAGATACGGTCGCATGCCAGTTCTGCGCAGAGAGCGTCCAATGCACGGCGCACCTCAAGCACGTCATTCATGCTCTTTTCCGTAATCTGTGACACTTCCGCCCCTTTTCTGGGTATCATGGTCACCAGTCCCTCCAGCTCCAGTTTGCGGATAGCCTCCCTGATGGGAGTACGGCTTACCCCTAGTCTGTTCGCCAGATGAATCTCCATCAGACGCTCACCGGGTTTTAACTCCCCCGTCAAAATTGCCTGTCTGAGCGTATTGAACACCACGTCCCGAAGTGGAAGAAACTCATTCATTTTTACCTGTAAATCGTCCTGCATCCCTTACCTCCCCTTAGCGAAATTCCGTGACAAAAACCTGTTTTGCCAACGCTTCATCCACTATCTGCCGATATGCTGCCTGGGCCTTACTTTCCTCTAAGAAAATTCCGAATACCGTAGGCCCGCTGCCGCTCATCAGGCTGCCCACGGCTCCCAACTCCCTCATTCTGCGCTTGATGGTGTCGATTATGGGATATGCCTTCACCGTCACATTTTCCAACACATTTGCCATACGGTCCAGTACTCCCTGCAGGCTTCCCTCTTCGATTGCCGCCACCATACCGTCAATATCCGGGTGTTTGTCGATACCCTCGGAATCTAAATGCTCATATACATATTTGGTGGAAACGTTAATGTCCGGTTTCGCCACTAACAAAAAGCAGTCCGGTGCCGCCGGAAGTGCCGTCAGTTTCTCTCCGATTCCCTCTGCCAGAGCGGTTCCGCCCATCACGCAGTACGGGACATCCGCACCGATTTCCACACCTAAGTCCATCAATTCCCGCAGGGTGCATCCCAAATCAAAAAGTCGGTTAATTCCCTTCATGGTTGCTGCTGCGTCCGTGCTGCCGCCCGCCATGCCTGCCGCAATGGGAATCTGCTTTTTCAAATGAATCCGAATACCTTCTCCGATTTTGTAATGTTCCTTCATCAATTTTGCAGCCTTATAAATAAGGTTATCTTCCCCGTCCGGAAGTTCCCCGCAATCCGTCGTCACGACAATTCCCTCCGGGATTCTCTCCAGCGAAAGTTCGTCGTAAATTCCCACGGTCTGCATTACCATCCTGACTTCATGATAACCGTTTTCCAGTCGTCCTACTACATCCAGACCTAAATTTATCTTGGCATATGCCTTCATCCGGTATTCGTTCATACTAATATACGCCCTCTCATTTAAAACCGCACCGAAAAATCCGCTGTGATACACTGCCTTTCCGGTACAAAATGTATTTTGTATACATGAATTGTACTTAATTATATACAATTTGGAGGTTGCCGTCAAGCAATCTAAACCCGCTTCCCCGGTTTCTTTCCACAAATACATTGTCCCGGAAAATCCTGAGAAACAGATTTTGCCGGGACAGGCTTTCTAAATTATTACTATTATTACTGCATATTCAAATTACTGTGCTGCTGCCTGCTGCACGAAAGTAGTCATTCCTACCGTGTCGCAGTGCTCACCTGTAATGTCAGCGCCCATTTTTTCTGCAAAAATACGATAATACTTTGCACGTCTTGCAACTGCTCCCACGCCGTTTTCGGACTGACCTGCCTCATTGTTGATAATAATGATAGTCAGACCAAAATTGCCGTTGTACTTCTCGTTGGGTGCACCCGCCTTAGGCTGCCATACGCCGGTGATAACCTGATGGCAGGAAGGTTTGGGCGGCTGGGGGGTCATCCAGAACCAGATACCTGTCATAAATCCAAGTACGCCATCCTGCTCCAGCTTGTCCGGATCATTTAAAAGGATGGAACTGTCACCGAATAATACATCTGAGCACAAACCATAGTTGTAGTTATAAGATAACTGAATCGGTCCGCGTCCATGATAACTCTTGCCTGCTACCGGCAGATAAGAGGTTCCGGAACCCTGTACATAACCGATTGCGTTGGAACCGATAAATCCAACTTCCTCATTGAAATACAGTCCTGAAAGACTTTCGTCAACGATTCCGTCAATGGTTCCGCCGCCTGTCTCATGGGAAATATTTGCCAAGAAACCTGCCAGCTCACGTTTTCTGGTATTTAAATCTCCTTCTGCAAGGAAAGAGCCGTAGTCACATACGGAAGTACACAGTACCTTGGAGGTTGTCAGCCAATCCTCGCCAAAGCTGGGATCACTGTACACCAGTTTCTGCTCCTTTGTGGTCTTGTCCAAACGAATCAAACGATAGCACCACTCAGCGCCCTCATACCACTGAACCTTCACGATAGTATTTGCCAAAGTATGTACTGCTTCCTGCAAATTCTCATAGGAATAATAATCCGGCATGGACTCCGCATTCGGATAATACTGCTTTGTCGCCGGGCAGTTTTTCCAGTTTTCAGAACCAAAACGGTACGGGAACAACTCCTCGTAAGCAGACTTGGGAATCAGCTCTTCCAGTCTGCCCAGTGCAGCTTCCGGGGAATACTCTTTTTTGATTCCGCCGTACAATTCATCAATTTCTTTGTCCGTCAGAATTTTATTGATAGACTCACTTTCCGCATTTTCGTCCTTCTGGTAATTCTTTTCATCTTCCGTTACTGTCCATTCTGCGTCTCCCACCAATACCCACGGGTCACCGGAATCCGGCTTTACGCCTGCATTGGCATACCACTTGTTGGAATAGATTTTTCCTTTGTAGTATACCTTGGTATCTTTTGTAGGATAATTCTTGTAATCCTGCCAGAACGGATAGGGGGGCTCCGTCTTATCGGAAGCGGGCGGTGTCACAATTTCCGCTTCTTTTACCACAACCACGCTGGTCACGCTGCAGGTAAGTCCCTTGCTGTCCGCTACGGAATATACCAGTTCATATGTGCCTACTTTGGAAGTATTGACACTGCCGGTAACAACAATGAACTTCGTCAGGTCACCGTCTTCCTTATCGGTTGCCTGCACTCCGCTCAGAGCGTCAAATGTATCTCCCACAGTCAGGGTAACGTTCGCGCGTACTCCTGAAATCACAGGAGCCTCGTTGACTTCCGGTTCCACGGGAGTTACCGGATCCACGGGGTCTACCGGTTCAACAGGGTCTACCGGATCCACGGGGTCCACCGGTTCTACGGGTTCCACCGGATCCACAGGGTCAATCGGGTCTACGGTTCCTGCCGGTCCGATTTCTTTCCATGCTGCGGATTTATCCGGCGTCTCGCCTGTTACCCACCACTTTGCTTCATAAATAATATTGTTGTAAACTACCTGGTTTCCACCGGTATAAATAGTGGACGCATCCCATTTGGAAATCTCTGTGGAAGTACCTGCATCGCCTGTACTTCCGCCTGCGTTGTCACTGCCGGAGTTATCGCCGGTGCTTGCATCCGTTGCGCCCGTAATTTCCTTCCATGCTCCCCAGGTATTAGAACCCGGTTCCTCATTCTGTGACCACCACTTAGCCTCATAAACAGTGCCGTTGTAGCTTACCTGACTTCCTGCCGGATAAGCGTTTCCGGCAAACCATTGTGAAGGTGCTGCATATGCTTTGCTGCCAAATATCATGCTGGCGCCAAGCACAAATGCCGCTACCTTCGTGCAAAACCTCTTCATTACTTTTTGTCTCCTTTCTCTTTCTACAGACTTAATATTGTTTCGGAAAAAGGTATACAAAGCACCCCCAAGTACCCCAAATACCCTCTTTCCAAGGCATACAGCCCCTTAAATTTTACCATATGGAAAAACGCTTGTAAGTGTATTGGTTTGTACTTTTTTGCTACTTCTTGTTCACCTGCTTTTTTCTTCTGTTAAAAATTTGTCGACTATTGTAAATAGCCCTAAACTTTGCCCTTTTCACTGCCGATATAAATAGTACAATCACGGATGATACGCCCCTTTGGGCAAAGATTCGGCACACGGGTGCCAGAAAAGAGGGATAGCTATGAATGTAAACGGAGTTACTTCATCACAGGCTGTGGCAGCTTATGCTTACGCTTCCACAAATACCGCAAAAGAAAACACCGCTGCGGAAAGCACAAAAGATACTACTGCTTCCAAGGCAGAAGATACCGGTGTTATTTATGAGCACTCCAAGGAGACCGCTACGGATTCTGTTAAGAAAACGTACACTCCCGACACCAATCTGATTAATAAATTAAAAGCTGACGCTGAGGCAAGAACCGCACAGCTTCGCAGTCTGGTTGAACAGATGATGGGCAAACAGGCTACTGCTTACGGACAGGCAAACGACATCTGGTCTTTCTTAAGAGAGGGCAAATACACCGTTGACGCCGCTACCAAGGCTCAGGCGCAGGCAGACATTGCCGAGGACGGTTACTGGGGTGTTAACCAGACTTCCGACCGTATTATTGAATTTGCCAACGCTTTGACCGGCGGTGACCCCAGCAAGATTGAAAAGATGCGTGACGCATTCAAGAAGGGTTATGCTATGGCTGAAAAGACATGGGGCGGAAACCTTCCCGAAATTTCCAAACGCACTTATGATGCGGTTATGGAAAAATTCGATAAGCTGGCAAAGGAAGCAGGTCTCACCACAGATACGGATTCCACAGCAAATACGGATTCCACAGCTAATACAGAAGCATAAAAAAGAACCCCCGAATGGTTTTACGAAAAGCCCATTCGGGGGCATTTTATTGCCTGTTATAGTTTCAACTGCCCCTTACCACCAGTAATTTCTGCCCTGCCCGCAGTTCATCGCTCTCTAATCCGTTCATTTCCCGCAAGCTATCCACCGGCACATAATATTTTTTGCCGATATTCCACAGATTATCCCCCTCACGAACCATGTAAATTGCCATTCCGGGCAGGCTGCTCATCTTCGCGCTGTCAAGTTCCGTCACGTTCACCTGACTGATTAGTTCTGCCTGCAGTGTTTTAAATACCGTGGTGGAAAAGGACAGTACCGCTTTTACATCCACCTCTTCACCGTCCAACATCATTACCTGAAGCTGTTCCACCTGCGCCTGCACATTGCCCATATCCTCTGTTTCCATATCCGGCACTTCCAAAGTGTACTCATACGGAATCTGCGCCCGCACCGCACTGTAAGGAGTCTCGTCATTTCCCGTGATATACATGACTTTCACGTTCAGACTGCCCGCCACACGGATACCGTTTTCCACCACCTTCTGCTGTTCTAATGAAACATTACCCTCACTGTGTAAAATCTGTAAAATTGCTGCACTGCCGCTCTCCACCCGGATATGGTCGGTCACTTTCGTTTTTCCCGTAACCTTGGCAAGAAGCTGTTTTAACGGAGCGCTGTGCGTGACAGTGCTCACCTCACGGGAAACGCCGTAAATATCCGTTACCAGTTCCGTTTCTTCCTCCTCGTAAATCTTAATTTGAATATCCATCGTCAGGTCTAAACCGATACTGCGTTCCTCCCCGTCAAAATCGGGGCGAACCGTCAATTCCTGCTGACCGAGGCGGTATCGAATATCCGGAATCATTCCCTCCCGGCACCCATGACATTCTAAATTACCGCTGAAAGGCACTGTCGTTTCAAAAGAGCGAACCGGATGTTCCTCCCCTTCCCCCTCATACAAAAGAAACAAATGCACATCTCCCTGCAGACTCAGCTGTCCCTCCAGCACGCGAAATTCCACATCCTGCAAGGAAATCGTACTCCAAAGAATCTGGAATACATTTGGGTAGGAGGACGGCAGACTGACCTCGTCCTTGATACGGAAAATGTCATTTTTGCTGATAGCTATCTGCGCCAGATTCATAGGCATTTTGCGGTATTCCACCTGATTTTCCCCATGAATTCCAATCGGTGCCTCCTCATCATAAAGTTCATCCACCCAGACCCTGAGTGTAATGACCGACTGTACACTGAGCTTACGGGAATTAATCAGCCCAATGGTTAAATCCTCCACTTCCCCCTCTGCGGAAATGGCGTCCGATGGCGAAACGCCCTCCAGATTTACCCGTTCCTCGAAGGGAATACTGCCTTCTAATGCTACAAGACTGCTGCCCTCCTCCATGGTATGATACAGCAGATGGTACACTAAGCGGCCTCTGACATTCACCATATCGGTTCCCGGCTTGATTTCCTCTATCACCAGAGTGCCTTTTTCCAGATTCAGATTGTTTACGTCCGGTTTGTTATCCGGAATGTTCATATCCTCCTCCAGTGTAAACTGACTGACTGCATCCTCCCGGATACGGGCCATATGTATATTTTTCTTGATTAAATCCACAAAAATACCTCCACATAGATACTGATATATCATCTATATGAAGGCATTTCCTCATTTATTCTACCGCTCCGATTAAATCGCTCAGATTTTCTACATTATATTTTTTCATATAATCTTCAATCCCTTTGACAACTTCTACCGTTGTATACGGATTTACAAAATTCATGGCACCGATGCTGACGGCACTTGCTCCCGCCAAAAGGAATTCAATGGCATCCTCCGCATTGGCGATTCCTCCCATTCCGATAATGGGAATTTTCACTGCCTGCGCTGTCTGATACACCATACGGACTGCTACCGGTTTAATTGCCGGGCCGCTCATTCCTCCGGTTTTGTTGGCTAAAGCAAACTTCCTTTTGTGAATATCAATCTTCATGCCTGTAATGGTATTAATCAAAGAAAGGGCATCTGCGCCGGCTGCCTCCGCCGCCCTCGCCATCTCGGTAATATCTGTCACATTAGGACTTAATTTCATGATAATAGGCTGTTTTGCGTGCTTTTTGATTTCCTCCGTAATATGGAAAAGTGCATCCGCTTTCTGGCCGAAAGCAATGGCGCCTTCTTTTACGTTTGGGCAGGAAACATTAATTTCCAGCATGGCAACTGCCTCTTCCTCACCGAGCCGCTCCACTACCTCTACATAATCTTCCACGCTTTTGCCGCACACGTTTACGATAATCTTTGTGTCATACTGTTTCAGGAAAGGTATGTCTCTTTCCATAAAGACGTCAATTCCGGGATTCTGCAGTCCTATGGCATTGAGCATACCGCCGTATACCTCTGCCACTCTTGGGGTAGGGTTCCCCTCCCACGGCACATTTGCAACGCCTTTCGTCACAACCGCTCCCAAACTGTTCAAATCAACAAACTCGGAATATTCCATTCCGGAACCAAAAGTTCCGGACGCTGTCATCACCGGATTTTTAAATGTCACTCCCGCTATGGTTGTCTGTGTATTCATCAGATTTCCACCTCCTCTGCCTCAAATACCGGGCCGTCCGTACAAATCCGCGCGTTGTGTACATGGGAGTGATGATCCTTCTCCTTTGTCTTAACCACGCAGCCCAAGCAGGCTCCCACGCCGCACGCCATATGTTCCTCCAATGAAATATACGCTTTCATATTGTGCTCTGCCGCATATTTTTTGATGGCACGCAACATCGGCATCGGCCCACAGGCAAAAAACATGTCCGCAGAAAGCATATTTGCAGCAATGGCATCCATCACATTGCCTTTTGTTCCCACACTGCCGTCCTCTGTTGCAACATAGACCTCTCCATACTTTTCCAGTTCTTCCTTTAAAAAGAGCTGATTGTCCCGGTATCCTAACAAAATTTTCTTATCCGCATTCATTTCTTTGGCAAGCTGTAACATCGGCGGAATTCCTATGCCGCCTCCCACAAGGAATACCTTTTTCCCTTCCGCCTCCTGCAAAGGGAAACCGTTGCCCAGTGTTCCCATAACTGCAATGGAATCTCCCTCTCTGTAGCGGGAGAACTCTGCCGTTCCCTGACCGGCAATGCGGTAAACAATCCGAAGTGCAGTCTTGTCCGCATTTACCTCACAAATACTGATGGGGCGGGGAAGCAGTGTGCTTCTATCTTTGGGGTAAACACAGATAAACTGCCCCGGAAGTGCCTGTGCCGCCAGCCCTGTTTCTATCCACATATCGTATATCTGAGGCGCTGTCTCTCTCTGGGACAGCACCCTTGCATTCTGTTTTTCTTTCATGGGTTATCCTCTCCTACTGTTTCCTTTTATTCTGCATCATCCCGGTACACCACTCTGCCTTTGCAAATGGTGTACTTCACCTTTCCTTTCAGGTTCCAACCTGTAAAGGGGGAATTGGAAGCCTTGGACGCAAACTTGTCCACCACAAAAGTCTGTGTGGTATCCACCAAAACAATATCCGCCGGGCCTCCCTCCGCCAGATACCCCGCATTCAGATGATACATGGCAGCCGGATTAATGGTCATGGCCTTGAGCAGTTTCTCCATACTCAGGTAGCCCTTGCAGACCAGTTCCGTAATGCCGAGCGGCAACGCTGTCTCCAGTCCGATAATTCCGCTTGGTGCCTCCGTAATGGCTTTTGCTTTCTCCTCTGCGGTATGGGGTGCATGGTCTGTTGCAATCATATCAATGGTTCCGTCCGCCAGTCCCTGTATGATTGCCTGCCTGTCCGCCTCCTCCCTAAGAGGGGGATTCATTTTTGCCAGTGTTCCGTACTGAATGGCTGCCTCTTCCGTCAGCGTAAAATGATGGGGGGTTGCCTCCGCATGGATATTATATCCGCTCTTTTTCGCCTCCCGGACCAGTTCCACGCTCTCCTTGGCACTGATATGCTGAATATCAATACAGGCACCTGTCTGTGCCGCCAGCTTTAAATCCCTGTCCACCAGACGGATTTCCGCCTCTCTGGGAGAGCCTTCAATCCCGTAATGGGCGCTTGCCTTTCCCCGGTTGATACCGTTGTTGCCAATCAGTGCAGGGTCTTCCTCATGAAAACTGATAGGCATATCCAGATGTGCCGCTTTCCGCATGGCTTCCCGCACCAGTTTTTCATCCAAAAGAGGGATTCCGTCGTCCGTAAATCCTACCGCTCCGTCCTCTGCCAGTTCCTCCATGGGAGTCAATTCTTTTCCCTGCATACCCATGGTGACATTGGCACAGGTATATACATGAATATCCGTTTCCCTGCCCCGTTCCATGACATATTGGAGCGTTTCCCGGTTGTCAACGGTCGGTTTGGTATTTGCCATCAATACTACCGTGGTAAAACCGCCCTTTGCAGCCGCCGCTGCTCCGGTCATAATGTCTTCTTTCTGTGTGAAGCCGGGGTCACGGAAATGAACATGTACATCCACCAACCCCGGCGCCACCACAAGACCGGACGCATCAATGACTTGGCAGTCCCGCCCCTGTTTCGGGAGGTTTTTCCCGATTTTTATAATTTTTTCCCCATCGGTGAGAATGTCATAGACGCCTTCGCAGCCCGATTTGGGGTCTATCATATATCCGTTTTGAATCAGTATCATATGTGCCTCCGTCTTTGCCGCATAAACTGTAAACAGCATATCACTTTTTGCTCGAAAAAGGAAGAGGAGACTATCTTACGTCTTGCAAAATATTTCAGCTAAGACAGTATTAATATTTCCACTCAGTTACGCTCTCGCTCCGTAAAAAACGTAGCGGCACAATGCCGACGTTTTTTAAGGAACTGAGTTGGAAATATTAATCACGGCATTTGGAGAAAAAAAGTAAAAAGCGTAGGGATGCTACTCAAACATTACGGTACGGTCGAGGAAGTCGGTCTTAATGACAATAAACGGATAGGATGGTGTGGGATTGCTCTTTTCGGCAGGTTCCGGTCCGAGCAGTTCCGTGTTGACACAGATGGCATTTTCCGTCAGATATAATTCATTTACCGCAATGCTGTAACCGCCGGTCTTTTGTTCTCCATAACCGATACATATGTACAGGTACTCTCTGTCGCTGTAGGTCAGTTTGAACGGCTCCGCCTTTTTCTCTTCAATGATACTCATAAGTTCCTCCGGTATCTTCTCCTCACCCAGCACGGTAAAGTCCAAATCCTTCACTTTGACTTTCTCCTCGCTCAGTAAAGTACACCCTGTAAAGGCAAACATCATCCATGCCGCCAGTAAAACAGCCAACACTCTTTTCATGTTTTGTTATCCTTTTTGTCGCCGACTGTCACATTGGTTTCCGCCCTGACAGCCGATTTGATAGTTATCTCTATTTTATGTGTATAAAGCGGGATTATGAACGAATCAGACGGACTTTTCTGTCTCTGCCTTTTTCTTCCGAAATATGCTCTTTCGATGGTATTGGGACAACTTTAAGCGTTGCTATGCTTATAACAAAACCCAAGAAACAGGCGAAACACTTTTTTATGGTCCTAATGCTGTAATTGGTACAACAAAGACTCCATCCTCTCTCTTATATGCCATATTAGTCATTCCACAGATAACACATAATACTTTAGGCGGATTATCCCCTTCCTTTTCCATTATTCGCTTAAGTTTCAGCAATTCCTCCGCTGCAGCATCTACCTGATTTGCTCCCAGCTTGATTTCAAAAGCTCCCCATGTTCCATCCGGGAACTCAACAACAGCATCTGCCTCATTTCCTTTTTCATCTCTGAAATGGTACAATTTTGCTCCGTTATACTCTGCATATATCTTCAAATCATGCTCACAAAGATTCTCAAACATAAAGCCCAATGTCTGCAAATCATTGTATAACATCTCCGGTGTCGCAGAAAGTGCTGCTACCGCCAGCGACGGGTCTATAAAATGTCTTTTTGCTGATTTAAGCAAACGTCTGGATGAACGAAGATGTGTACTATACGCCGGTTGGTCATCTAATAAAAACAGTCTGTTTAAAATGTCCAGGTAATCTGATACTGTATCCGGGTCAATTGTAAGTTCATCCATTGCACCCATATCCTTACGCAAGGTGCTATTGCTAACCATCGTGCTTTCATTTCTTCCCAAAGAGCAAATAAGCGACCACACTTTTCTGGAATCTCTTTTGATTCCATCCACCTTATACATATCATCATCCACAACTGCTTTTAAATACTCAATCGCTAATTTGCCACAAGTTGCTTCAGGTGTATTTAAGTTCCCGGGCCAACCACCTCTTACAACGTAATAAATCAATTGCTTTAATTCTACTTCTCCGGTTGCCTGCAGAACCATTGCATCATTAAATAAATCTTTTAAGGAAACAGTCCCTGATGAATCTCCCGTCTCATATAAGGACATAGTTGCCATTTTCACTCTACCGATTCGTGCAGTTCCACTGTGCATAATCCCTTTATGATTTGGCGTTGCTGAACCGGTTAATATATACTTACCCTTTTTATTATCCTTGTCCACCTCAAATCTTATGGCATCCCATAACGGAGGAACCTCTTGCCATTCATCTATCAATCGTGGAAACTCCCCCTGCAAAACCAAATCCGGACTTAAACTGGCCATAGTTCTGGTCTGAAAGTTTTTAGCCGGGTCACCTATAAATGCCGCACTTTCAGAACGACTTCTTCCCGTCCATGTCTTGCCACAATACTTTGGCCCTTCAATACATACTGCGCCAAAAGTCTGCATATACTCATCAAATTGCTTCTCTATCAATCGTATCTTATATCCTTCCGGTGTTAACATACCTGCCACCCCCTTGCCTTAAGTATAACGGTTTATTTTTCGACCGTCAATCTCATTCCGTGATTTTCATCGTTTTCATTCCGTGATTTTCGCCAATTCTATTCCGTATTTTTCATTAATTTCATACCGTATTTTTCTTTTAAAGATATTATGTGCGTAGCTACATATTTTATGCAGTGGTTTACCGTTTCGCCTTTCATTTGCGTCTGAAGCATCTGCGTGACATATATCGCAAAGTGAAAGAACCTTCCACTCTTTTTTTCGTCTATATTTATAACAACAGATTCCATACGGAGGTACGCCTATGAACAAGAAACTATTATCCCTGCTTTGCCTTCCCCTGCTTTTAACCGGCTGCAACACTGCCACGACACTGCCCATGCCGACCACGGACCAGAAACCTGTCGTCGATTCCCTTCCTTCGCAGATACCGGATTCGGCAAGCGAATCCGCCCCTGCCGCAGAAACGATAACTCAAAGGGGACCTTACGGGAGCATTACGGTGTCCATTCCCGCAGAGTGGAGCTATGAGCTTCTTGACGCAGATGACACAGCGCTTTTATCTGCTGAATACGGAATCCACCTGTACCCTTCCGATGATGCGGAAAAGTACATTGAAATCGGATATTGCTCGTCTTTCGGCATTTGCGGGACGGGACTGGAGACAGAAACAAGGACTCTTGCAGGCGATGAAGCCAACATCTGTTATTATGACGGGCTTAACATGTGGAATTATGTTTTTCTCTACGGAAAAAACGATGGTATTCTTGCCACCTCCCATTCAGTGGACAGTTGGGAAGAAAGCGATATAGAGACAACTTTCCAAATACTGGACACGATACAATTCGATTCTTCTAAACAGTACGGTGCCATTGGTGTGTATGCCGAAGACTCATATATTGATGACATTCATGTATCCGTATCCGCAAAAAACATATCCCCAACCCATGCCACTTTAAACTTTGGGCAATATGACACCTCTGTCGCCACCGAACTTTCTTTTGGGGAGGACTTTATAATTGAAAAGAAGGAAGCGGAAAATTGGAAAGAAGCCGCTGTTGCTGTGGAGGGCGACTATGGCTTTAATGCAGTTGCACACACAATCAGCAAAGGTTCCGATACGCAGTACGAGTACAACTGGGAATGGCTCTATGGTGCCTTAGCCCCCGGCGAATACCGCCTCGGAGTAAATATTTTAAGCCTGCGGGCACCGGGCGATTACGACACTTACACTGCCTACGCCCATTTCTTAATACGGTAAGCTGCATTATGGTATAAGGTAAAACACAGTAAGATATAATGCACGGTCAAACTTAGATTAACAGAACATGGATTTTACAAACGATATGTGATAAGATAAAAGAAAACTTACATACTTTGTAGAAATGAGGTACTACATGATTCGATTAATCTTAGTTGCTCTTTTTGTTATCCTGTTTCTGATACTGTCCATTCCCCTGCTGATTGCAGAATGGATTGTCGGCAAATTCAACCAGAGTGCCAAGGACAAAAGCTCCCTTGCCATTGTAAACTGGGCATTTCGCTGTATTCTTTGGCTCACCGGTGTTAAAATGATTGTCAAAGGGGAGGAACGGATACCGAAAGATACCGCTGTTCTCTATGTTGGAAATCACAGAAGCTATTTTGACGTGGTGATGACCTATACCAGAGTCCCCCGCCCCACCGGCTACATTGCCAAAATCGAAATGTTAAAATACCCGCTTCTCAGCAACTGGATGAAATATCTGCATTGCCTGTTCCTTGACCGTAACGACGTAAAACAGGGCATGAAAGTCATTTTGTCCGCTATAGATAAGGTGAAAAACGGCATTTCCATCTGTGTATTTCCGGAGGGAACGAGAAACAAGGTCAACGATACCTTTCTCCCTTTCCATGAAGGCAGCTTTAAAATTGCCGTGAAAGGAGATGTTCCCATTGTTCCCATGTCCATCGTAAATGCCGCTGATATTTTCGAGGATCATTTCCCGAAAATCAGAAAGACCAAGGTAGTAATTGAATACGGCGAACCCATCTATGTAAAAGATTTGGATAAGGACACCAAAAAGGCTCTCGGCTCCTATGTATCGAACATCATTGCCGAAACCTACTTTAAAAACAAAAAAGAGTATTTTGAATAATTTCTAGTCTTCCCCCGGCATGGATGCAAGCTGTGCCAACAGCAGGATATAACCGGTACAGTCATCCTCGCCGGGATAGAAGATAACCGACTGCAGATTTCTGCCACCCAGATAATGCAAAAATTCTTCCAAAATATTATGGTACTGATAACTGTTTAAAACATAATTGACAAACAAAATCTCATCTGCCTTTTTCAGCACATCCTCCGTACCGTTATTCTTTGCCGTCACCGGATGAATCAAATCTTTATAGCGTCTTGAAAGTTCCTCGCCCCTGTTCATCATTTTTTCAATAAAAGTATTGCAGAGCGTCACGTCCACCTTCTGTCTGGTCGTCATGTAAGTCATGGCACCATACAAATATTCCGTTTCCTCCAAATAACTGCTGCTGTTTTCAAAATAAGAACCGTACTCCAAAATCTGGTTCCGATAATTCCATAATCCGGTGGCGCGGTACAACTCCGCCAGCGCAAAAAAGCTCTCCGCATCCTTGTGCATGGATTTCTGTGCCTGTTCAAAGATGGCGGATGCCCTTTGCAGGCAAGTGGTGGCAAACTGCTTGTCATATTTCTGATAAAGGTAGCTGAACTTCGCAAGCAGCGCCGCCTGCAAAGCCTCATTTTCCGTATTTTCGATATTGCTGTCCTGATTTTTTAACCACTGTGCCGTCACATCCAGTACATCGGGCGTTCCGTCCTTATCCGCATCCTCAAATAATTCCGGATACCATTCGTAAGCTGTGAGCAGTGCGGTCACTTCGCGCACGGTGGCATCATTCCCCTTACATTCCTCCTGCACCCTGTCCGAAAGTTCCGCAAACGTCTGCTCATACAGATTTTCCGTAAGGGAAAAACGGTAGGACTGTCCGATACCGTCGCACTCGATATAATATTCTCCCGGTTCCTCGTATTCGTCAAACTGCAGCTTTCCGGTATACAGCTCCGTCTCCGCATTATAAGTTGCCTTTTCAATCAACCCCTGATAGACAACCTCGCCCGTCTCCGCGTTTACCAGCCTAAAATCCGCAGGTAATTCCTTTCCTTTGGCTGCCGCCGTCTTTTCTCCCACTGCCGGATAACCCAGCCGGTCCACCAGCACATTGGCGGTACTCTCCGGCACGGTATAATGAATAACCGGAGTGCTCTCCATGGCTGCTGCCGCACGATAGCTGTCTCCCGATTCACTTTCCGTCTGCACGCCGCAGCCTGTGAGCCCCCCCGCAAGCAGACAGCATGCCGCCGTCAGGGCAATTCCTTTTATCCGTCTCAAAATGCACCTCCGCACTTTTTGCTTCTGTTTCCATGTGTACTGTAATTATTGTAACACGAAATACCCAGAAAGCAATGTGCTATTTACTTCCGTTTTCACAACTTGCACTTATGTAGATGCAGATACAAATATTTCAGTGCAGTTACGCTTTCGCTCCGAAAAAAACGCAACGGCACATACAGATTTTCGTTCGCTATCACTCCGAAAATCTTAATGCCGGCGTTTTTTAAGGAACTGCACTTGAAATATTTTCCCTACATCTGAAATTATTAGGGTGAAAACAGGAAGTTATTTCGACGCATCATATACAATTTTCCCATCAATGATGGTATACAAAGTTTTGGTGAAAATCTCCATGGGATTGCCGTCAAAAATGGCAATATCCGCATCCTTTCCCACCTCCAGACTGCCCAGTCTGTCCTGCACGCCGCAGATAATTGCGGGATAAAGAGTAATTGCCTTGTACCCCTCCTCCAACGCAAGTCCCGCCTTTACCGCAAGTCCCGCACAGATGGGCAGGTATTGAATCTGGGAAACAGGATGGTCGGTGGTAATGGCAGTCATCACCCCCGCCCGGTTCAGGATTCCCGCCGTCTTGAAATCCATGTTCTGAACCTCGATTTTGTTGCGGCTTGTCAAATCCGGTCCCACAATGGCGGGAAACCCTTCCCGCGCCAGTTCTTCCGCTATCAGGTGCCCCTCCGAACAGTGGTCCAGCGTCATTTTCAAATGAAACTCCTTCGCAATTCGAATGGCTGTAAAAATATCGTCCACCCGGTGTACATGGGCTTTGAGCGGAATTTCACCGTCCAGAACGGAAATCCAGCATTCCTTGGTAAAATCCTCTTGGAAATATTCTCCCTTTTTCCCGGCATTCCTCTTCCTGTTCCGGTAATCCACCGCCTCACTCAGTTCCTTTCTCAGCATCCCCGCAATCGCCATCCGGGTGGACGGGCTTTTGTTCTGACCGGAATAATTTACCTTTGGGTTTTCACCGAACGCCACCTTCATGGCTGCCGGCGCTTTGACAATCAAATCGTCCACTCTCCTGCCCTTTGTTTTTAGCAGGGCAAACTGTCCACCCACCACATTGGAACTTCCCGGTCCAATCATAGCCGCCGTAATTCCCGCCCGCACCGCATCATCAAAGGCAGCGTCCATGGAATGAATGGCATCAATGGCGCGCAGATAGGGGGTGATGGGGTTCACTGTCTCATTACAGTCATCCCCCTCCATCCCTTTCTTTTCCTCCGTAATTCCCATGTGGCAGTGCGCCTCTATGATTCCCGGCATGATAAGCCCCTGCGGCACCTGTAAGACCTGCTCCCCCTCTGAGGGGGAAACAGGTACACTCTCTAACGTTCCGATGGCTGCGATTTTGCCGTTTTTCACATGAATCACACCGTTCTCTATCTCTTCTCCTGCCATGGTTTTAATATTGCCGCCTATAATATACATGGGAACTTTGCCTCTCTTATTCGCATTATCAGATTTCGCACGATAACTGATTAAAACAAATTTTCCGGGTTCACCGGCTCTCCGTCTTTTGTCAATTCAAAATAAAGGTTACTGCCCTCCACGCTGAAATATTTGGTGGGAGCCGCCACGGAACCAATCGTGTCCCCGGCATTCACATAGCTGTTTTTTGTCACCTCAATATCCTTAAGCTGTCCGTATGTCGCCTCGTATCCGTCGCCCAAATCGATGGTAACTGCGTGTCCCAGTCTGGAATCCTCAAAAATATTTACAACCTGCCCTGCCGCACACGCGCTGACAGCATTTCCTTCCTCTGCCCGGAACATCACGGCAGGGTTGTATTTATACTGATCCAGTGTGGCAAAATAAACACTGCTGTCCATGCTATAGTGCATCAAAACATCTCCCTGCACCGGTCGGGTGAGCCCGTCCGCCTCGAAAAAATGCAGTTCCTTTATCACCACACTGTTGCTGCCGGTCTCCTCATCCTCTTCGCTGTCGTCGTTGTCTTCCTCCCCGGCATCTTCTGCATCCGGCACGTCCTCCTCTTCCAAAGCAGTGCTTCCGTCCGTCAGCCCCGGAATCTCTACCAGATGGGAGCCTGCCTCCATGGGCATATAATCCAGGTCATCCTCTAAATTGATTTGCTCCTCCAGCGTTTTATCCTGCCCGTTTAAAGCAATCTGCGGGCTATCCCCGTTATCGGTTTCAAAATTTCTTGCAATCTCCTGATATTTGTTGTCCACATTGTCATCCAAGGTTGTAAAATCAATGGTATATCCGTCATTCTTGGAATCCGTATTTCTTTCTTTCATATAAATGCCGGTCATAGTCAGTGCAGCCAAGACAAATGCAGAGGAGGCAAGCATGACAATACGCTCTCTCCTGATATTATTTTTCCTGTTTCTTCTCATATCCCCGTTTCCTTCCTTATGATTAAAAGCCGTTTTCGCGACATATACTGTAGTCACTTCTAGTTTTGCCGAAACGGGAGGTTTTATACCAGCCAAAATCTTTTGTTCCTGCCAATAAAAAGAAAGCCACAGAAAAACCTGCGACTTTCTTCCAATAAAATCTGAAATTGAAAAATAATTTTATGCTTCCTGCGCATATTTTGCCACATCCACATGCTGCACTGTTCCCACATTTCCATTCTCGTACAGAAATACGCCGGTACTGCGGATAGCGCCGTTTGTCTGTCCCTCACCATTTTTCAGTGTAAAATCCGTGACTGCCTTCTGCAAACAGATAGCTCCCACCCCTTTATCGGCAAGCCGGTAAAGAACATCATATCCATTTTCGCCCTTGCACCAGATTTTTAATTTCGACCAGATAGCGTCATTTTCATCAATCCAGCCGTTGCCGTCCTCGTCATACTGCGCAAGGTCTGCAAAACCGTCTCCGCTCTTGGTTCCAAACAGTTCGTTGCCGTCATTGATAATGCCGTCCCCGTTTTTATCCAGCGCCAGATAACCGCTGCCGCTTCCAAGCCCGGAAATTTCATCTTTCACGCCGTCTCCGTCAATGTCAAAATAAAATTTCTGGTCGGACAGCTCCGCCACATCCGTGTCCAGATTGATAACCAAAGGGTCGCACATCTGGAAATCGGCAAGCTGTAATTCCTCTCTGTAATACTGTTTGAATTCCCGGCTCATCCCCACGTTGACATTAAAATTGATTTCTCTGCCGTCTGCGGTGCGCACGGTTCCCACTGTGGAAAAGGAAGTTTCCTCGCTCTCCTCGTAATAGGTTTCTCTTCCCAGACTGAATACCATCATCTTGGGTTGCAATATGTTGGAGGACGAAACCTGCTGTCCGTTGCCCTGCAGATTATTCTGCTCTGTGTCCTGCGGTTCCTCCTGCACTGCATCCTGCCCTATCTCATCCTGTAACCAGTCGTTTGACCTGCCGAATTTCGACGGAAACAGCAAATCAAAAATATAGCGGATGGTAAGCTGGTGAATATCCATCAACGTGTTGTCTCTGGAACTGATGGAACGAATACGGCTGTTGGAAAGAGAAAAACGGTTCTGCCATTCGTTGTACAGGGACGTCCTGCGATTCCCAATTTGTCCGTCCTGATTTGCATTTTCCTGTCCGTTATCCTTTACTGCCGTATTCAGTGTGTTATTGTTCCGTGTCAATCCAGCCTGATATTCCTTTATCGCAAAGCGGCTGAATGAGGTATTAAAAGCCCGATAGCTTCTGGCGGATTCCATTCCTATACTGCTGGAATTAATTCTCAATCCTTCCTTTACTCCTTCTTCGGACACCCATTCCATAGGCGCTGCGCCATCTTCCCCTCCATAGTCAGACATCGCATTACCCCAGAACCTTTTTTATGGCTTCCCTCCTGTCCCTCATAAAAAAAGATGGTATCCGACAGGAATTTCCCTTTCCTGTCCAAATACCATCCGTGGCGTCAACATATTATTTACCGGATAACTGTTGGCCTGACAATCATCCTGTATGTAATATATCGACCCATATTGTAAAAACTTTAGTGTTCTGTTAATTCGGCGGATTTACCGGGGGCTGCTGTCCCTGTGCCTTTGCCATTTTCTCTGCAAGATACTGTGCAACCATCTCTTTGGGCACAATAATATTTGCGCCAAAAGGGTTGATGACAAAACCTGCCGCCGGGCTTGTATTGCCCTTGCTGTCCTTCTTAAACAGCATACCCGCATAATCATCAAAGGTCATGGAAAAACTGTGCTGATTCTCAAGATTTTTCCATTTGCCAAGTTCCATGCTGTCCGTAAACGCCACAAAGAACTTCTTTCCGTCCGGTGCGGAAAGCATGGGAAACTGCACCTGACTGCCGGCAGCCAGCCGCACTTCTCCTGCTGCATTTGCCTCCGGTTCGGGTGTCACGGTTGCCGGACTGAGAAAATGTGCTTTCACAATCTCATCCGACACCATTTTTCTATGCTCAGGCGTAGCCTCCGCCTGCATTAACTGAATTGCGCCCACAAGCAGTGGGTTTGATACCGGTTTATTAAACTCCATTTTGTATCCGCCTCTTATACTCTGTTATAGTTAATCAGACATCCCTTAAGAATAATCTGACGCTCCTCGTCTGTCAGCTCGCCCAGACGCAGTTCAAATTCTTTCAGTCCCTCTGCCGTCACATTGTAAGCCTTGATAACCTCGGTCTTATCCTCCACTGCCTTCTTGATACCGGGGATAAACAGGTAATCCAGATTCTTGAAGGGAAGTTCGCCCTCTTTAATCAGGAAAGGAAGCATACCCCAGTTAATCAGGTTGGAGCGGTAACGCTTGGTTGCATACTCGTTTGCAATATTTGCCCAGCCGCCCAGTACTTTCTGGCAGGACGCAGCCTGCTCACGGGCAGAACCGTCACCGGGTTTCACTGCAAAAATGGTGGAACCGAAGCCGGTGTTTGTATGGTCTGCATCTGCAAACTGCTTTTTCACCGTGTGCATAATGTCCTTAATCTCAGGAACTGCCTGACAGGGATGTCCGCCGTTCATTCTCTCGGTCTCTGCCTTCTGAATAGCTTTTGCTCTTCCCACGTACTGAGGGTCTTTACGGCTCAGTGCAAACTCTGCCAGTCCCAGAGGATTGGAGCGGTAGGAGGAAGTCTCTCCGGAAGGAATCAGCTCATCCGTGGTGGTGACAGGGTCATGGATTTCAGAAACCACCTGCAATACCAGATTGTCAGGGAGTGCTCCCATTGCGGGCCAGTCCTTGATATTCGGTCCAAAGTGGATTTCCACATCCGGGTCAGCCACACCGTGGGAATCAAATACACGGTTTGCATAAATATTAGAATCAAAATGATATTTGTATTTTCCAATGGTTCCGTCAAATTCCGTAGCGGGGGTAAGCACACCCTTGTTGGCTGCGGTCGCCGCAATGGAACGTGCATCCATCAGTGCAACGGAAGAAATCTGACCGTTCTGCAGCTTGGAGCCTTCACGGTTCGGGAAGTTTCTCGTGGAGTGACGGATACTGAATGCGTTGTTCGCAGGCGTGTCACCCGCACCGAAGCAGGGGCCGCAGAACGCCGTCTTCATAATGGCACCGGTTTCCATAATGGTTGCCGCACAGCCGTTGCGGATTAACTCCATGTATACCGGCATGGAAGCAGGATATACGCTCAGTGTAAACTCGTCTGCTCCGATATATCTTCCCTTCAAAATATCCGCTGCCGCGCAGATATTTTCAAAGCCACCGCCGGCACAGCCTGCAATGATACCCTGATCTACCATAAATTTGCCGTTCTTCACTTTATCTTTTAACTTAAAGTCAACTGCTCCGTCCAGACTTACCAGTGCACGCTTTTCGGTCTCATCCAGAATATCCATCAGATTAGCGTTCAGTTCTTCGATGGTATAAGTGTTGCTGGGATGGAAAGGCATTGCAATCATGGGACGAACCTTGTCCAAATCCACCACAATCATGCCGTCATAGTAAGCCACTTCACCGGGATTCAGCTCTGCGAAATCTTCGCTTCTTCCGTGAATCTCGTAAAATTCCTTAATCCGGTCATCTGTTTTCCAAATGGAGGAAAGGCAGGTAGTCTCCGTCGTCATTACATCAATGCCGATACGGAAATCTGCGCTTAAGGACGCCACGCCGGGGCCCATAAACTCCATTACCTTATTCTTTACATAACCGTTCTTAAATACGGCTCCGATAATGGCAAGCGC
Source organism: uncultured Acetatifactor sp. (assembly GCA_934426825.1). Taxonomy (GTDB): domain Bacteria; phylum Bacillota; class Clostridia; order Lachnospirales; family Lachnospiraceae; genus Acetatifactor. The sequence goes on from CAKRYI010000008.1 coordinate 29,794, forward strand.
CACGTCCTGAGGGCCCACGCCCTTGACGGGAGCACCCTTTAAATAAACGCCCACAACTCCGGGCATATTGATATCATAAGTCTGATTTAACAACTGCTTAACAAGCTCAGGACCGCCCTCGCCCATTGCCATGGTACCAAGCGCACCGTAACGGGTATGGGAGTCGGAACCCAGAATCATCTTGCCGCCGCCTGCTAACATTTCTCTTGCGAACTGGTGAATAACTGCCTGATGAGGGGGTACATACACACCGCCGTATTTCTTTGCGCAGGTCAGACCAAACATGTGGTCATCCTCATTAATGGTTCCGCCCACTGCGCACAGTGAGTTGTGGCAGTTTGTCAGTACATAGGGCATGGGGAACTTCTGAAGTCCCGAAGCTCTTGCGGTCTGAATAATACCTACGAACGTAATGTCGTGGCTGGTCAGTTTATCAAAACGGATTTTCAGTTTGTCCATGTTGCCGGAGGTATTGTGCTCCTTCAAAATACCGTAAGCCATGGTATTTTGCGCTGCTTCCTCCTTGGAAATGGTTTTACCGGTCATAGCCTGTATCTGTGCGGCAGCCTCCGGCGTATCCGGTACGATTTCCGCACCTTTTACCAGATATGCTCCACCCTGTGTTAATTCAATCATGGTCATCCTCCTGTTAATTTCTCCTATCTGTCCAAAAAACAAAACACTCTTTACATTATAATGGATTGCCCATGCAGATGCAACGGTTTTTATTCGTCCTGAACGCTTTCTGCGCCTTTTATGGTAAGGCTGACGGCGCTGTTATGAAAACCGGCATCCCCGACTATCTGGAGAACATCTTTCTCCCCGTCAATATAGTCTTTATCGTAAAAATGAACATGCCCTGCCAAAACCGCCACCACCGGACTGTCCTTGGCTGTCGTCAGTTCCATAAATTTCTTTGAATTTTCATTCGGGTACAGTCCGTCGTAATTTCCGCCGCCGATAACCACACCACTGTTCCACACCTGCTTTGCTTTCGTCAGCACCGACTGGGTCAAAAACGGCACATGCACCAGCACAATCACCGGCTTTCCCTGTTCCAGAATCTTTTGATAAGGCTCTATCGCCTCCCCGTCCACCTGTCCGGTGCTGTTGTCCACCGCGACCACGATAAACTCCCCGAAATCATGGGAATGAATTGCCGTATCGTCCTGCATAAATGCCAGAAAACCGGGCAGATAACTCTGCCTGTCATTCGCAGACATATAATCCCACGGTGTTGTCCAGTCATGGTTTCCCAGCGTGTAGACATACGGCATCTTCAAGTTTTTTAAGCTCTCCTTCAAAAAATTCATATGCTCCTTTGACGGGCTGTCGATAATGTCGCCTCCCAGCAGCACGCCGTCCGCCTCCGATTCATTGGCATACTCTATCCAGTCCTCAAAATTTTCCCGGCTGTGACGCCCCTTTTCATCCGCAAACTGCGGATAACGCTTCCGGCTTAATTCCGCAAACCGCGCCTCATTTCCGCCTTCCGCTACACTGACACCTTCTGCAGCATTGCCGCTACCTGTCGCACTGCTGCCTCTTTCCGCCCCGCTGCCACTCTCCACCACCACATGGCTGTCCGTAAGAAACAACAGTTCATACTCTCCCTCTATCTCAGGAAGCACCAGTTCCTCCTCTATCAGCTTACCGGGCGGCTTATCCTGCCCGCTGATTCCCCACCAGACAAGTGCGGCAATCAGGCAAGCCAATACGCCCGCTCCCGTTACTTTCCACCTTGTTTTCATAACTTCCACCTTCCGTCCTTTTTTATAGTATAACAGGCTCTTTCGTCCGGTTGTGCGTCTAAGGGAAATTTTAAGCAAAAATTAAGAAAGCATTCCTGTAACTTTTCAGCCACACAAATGCTTTCTCTTATCACGAACTCTGTTTGAAACTTTTATTTTGGTGCTATTTTGATACTATTTTTATGCTATCTCGATGCTATTTCAATACTACTTTGTCCAGGTGCCAGATTTCATCCACGTACTGCTGAATAGTTCTGTCGGATGTGAACTTGCCGGAGCATGCTACATTGAGAATTGCGCTCTTTGCCCAGCCGGACTCGTTCTTGTATGCCTCTTCCACCTTCTTCTGCGCTTCCGCATAGGACTTGAAATCCTTCAGGATAAAGTAGGTGTCTGCCTTTGAGGTACTCTGCGTGTTGAGCAGGGAATTATATAACGGGCGGAACAGCTCCGTGTCAGCCGCATAGGTGCCGTTGATAAGCTGCATCAGTACCTTGCGAATATCCTGGTCATTATTGAAAATCTCCATGGGATTGTAGCCGCCGTTGTTCTCATAATTGATAACTTCCTCTGCGCTCAGTCCGAAGATAAAGGCATTCTCTCCGCCGACCTCTTCCACGATTTCCACATTTGCGCCGTCCATGGTTCCCAACGTCAACGCACCGTTTAACATGAATTTCATGTTACCCGTACCGGAAGCCTCCTTGCTGGCGGTGGAAATCTGCTCGGAAACATCCGCCGCCGCAAAAATAATCTCTGCGTTGGAGACGTTGTAGTTTTCAATAAATACCACTTTGATTTTGCCGTCAATGGCAGCATCGTTGTTAATCACGTCCGCCACGGAATTGATGAGCTTAATGGTCAGCTTCGCATTGCGGTAGCCTGCCGCAGCCTTTGCTCCGAAAATAAAGGTTCTGGGATAGAACTCCATCTCCGGGTGCTCTTTCAGTTCGTTATATAAGTGCATTACATGCAGAATATTCAGTAACTGTCTCTTGTACTCATGCAGACGTTTTACCTGTACGTCAAAAATGGAGCGGGGATTTACCTCAATGCCGTTGTGCTCCACAATATATTTTGCAAGGCGTACTTTATTCTGATACTTGATATTCATGAATTCCTGCTGTGCCTTTTCGTCGTCCGCATATACTTTCAGGCGTCCAATCTGGGGCAAATCCGTAATCCATTCGCTGCCTACATGGTCTGTCACCCAGTCTGCCAAAAGCGGATTGCCGTGCAGTAAAAATCTTCTCTGTGTAATACCGTTGGTCTTGTTGTTAAAGCGCTCCGGGTACATCTCGTAGAAATCCTTCAATTCCTGTTTTTCCAGAATTTCCGTATGGAGACGTGCCACACCGTTGACGGAATAGCCTGCCACAATCGCCATGTTCGCCATCTTCACCTGACCGTCATAGATAATCGCCATCTTGCGGATTTTCTCCTGCACATCCACGCCGGGTACGTTTGCGTACTTCTGCTGGATGTCCAGAATAAATCTGCGGTTAATCTCTTCCACAATCTGATAGATTCTGGGAAGCAGTCTGGAGAAAAGCTCGATAGGCCATTTTTCCAATGCCTCCGCCATAATGGTATGGTTGGTGTATGCACAGGTCTTGGTCGTTACCTCCCAAGCCTCTTCCCATGTCAGATAATAGTCATCCATCAGTACACGCATCAACTCTGCCACCGCTACCGTGGGGTGGGTATCATTTAACTGGAATGCCACCTTCTCATAGAACTTGCGTACATCGGAATGCTTTCTCATGTATTTGTCCACTGCTTCCTGCACGGACGCAGAGACGAAGAAATACTGCTGCTTCAAGCGCAGCTCTTTTCCTGCATAGTGGTTGTCGTTGGGGTAAAGCACCTCCACAATATTTCTGGCAAGGTTCTCCTGCTCCACTGCCTTCTGGTAATCGCCCTTGTCAAAGGAATCCAGATGGAAGCACTCCACTGCCTCCGCATCCCAGATACGGAGCGTATTCACAATACCGTTGCCATAGCCAACAATCGGCAGGTCATACGGGATTGCCTTAACGGACTGATACCCCTCCTGTGAAAATACGTTGCGGCCGTTCTCGTCCGTATGTACACTGACATAGCCGCCGAATTTTACAATTTTTGCATACTCCGGTCTGCGAAGTTCAAAGGGATTGCCGTTTACCAGCCAGTTGTCAGGGACCTCCACCTGATAGCCGTCTCGGATTTCCTGTTTAAACATACCGTAGCGGTAGCGGATTCCGCAGCCGTATGCCGGATAACCCAGCGTTGCGAGGGAATCAAGGAAACATGCGGCAAGACGTCCCAGACCGCCGTTGCCAAGCGCTGCGTCCGGCTCCTGATCCTCCACCACATTCAAATCCAGTCCGAGCTCCTCCAGAGCTTCCTTCACCGGCTTGTAAGCCTGCATGTTAATCATATTATTGCCAAGCGCACGACCCATCAAAAATTCCATGGACATGTAATAAACCATCTTGGGATCCTGCTCCTCATATGCCTTCTGGGTTTCCATCCAATTTTCCACAATCTGGTCCTTCACCGCATAAGCCACTGCCTGAAAGACCTGCTGGTCGGTAGCCTCCTCTAACGTTTTCCGGTAAAGAGTCTTTACATTGTATAAAACACTTCTCTTAAAAAGTTCCTTATCGAATCCTTTTTTCTTTTTGTTTTTGTCGGTCACTGCATTTTTCAATCTAAATCATCCTCCCTTATTTGCGATTCAACGTCTTGATTATAACAAACTTTCTCCGTCTTTCCAACTGTTTCGACAAATTTCCTGTCACATGCCCTGAAGATTCAGCGCTATGCAGGTAAAAATATATGCCCCCGCGATACATTTTATCCCCTTATGCCGTATTCCCGGAAGGTTGCGCAAAGCCACAATTAACAGCGCTATGGTACAGAAAACAGCGGTTCTGTCGCCGGACGCATAAACGGTGGGGGAAAATCCCATAATGAGCTTTGACAAAAAACCGGCTCCCAAAATCAATAACTGGAGCCATAATTCCTCCGTGCCTTTCCACAGAAAAAGGAGCGTTGCCGCCACACTGAGAAAAATCACCAGATAACACACCGTCTGCGCACAGACCAGTCCTTTGGAAAAGTAAGATTCTTCCGGCAAATACCGGTTCTGAATCAGCACGCCGAGAGCGTTTCGTCCGTGGGTGAGTTTTCCGGCAGAAAGCAGCAGGTGTCCTAACTTTGCAACTCCCCAGAAAAACAAAGGCGCTGCTGCCGCTGTCAGAACGGCCGCCGTCTTTCCCTTCTTTTTCGTTTCCGCTTTTTGACCGGTTACCCTGTCCAATACCGCAAGCAGTAAAATCACGGCAAAGAATCCAAACACATAATTGTCCTTCTTATCTCCCGCCGCCAGATAATAATGCCCCGTCTCCAAAAAGCCCATCCATACTTTTTCCAGACCATTCAGTTCCCCAAAATAAGGAAGATAGTGGGCTGCCTCCTGAGCGAACCGCTGGGCGTTTCCCGGTGCCGTCAGGATAAAAAGCAGGGATGCAAGGATAATGGCAAGCTGCACAAAATAAAACGGCTCTGCCTTTTTTCTCCGGTAAAGCAGCCATCCGCCGCATACCGCATATGCCCCGAACAGAATCGCCGCCATCTGTTCCATATTGCCCGCGTACAAAATGCAGAGCGGGCATACCACATACTCAAAACGGGCACATTTTTCTCCCCGAAACCAATGCTTTAAGGGCCGCATCGCCACCAGTCCCAGTGCCATTGCCCACAGATAATTCACCGTGGTGGTAATCCACCCCGCATTGCTCCATACTGCTGCCGGCACAATACACAAAGTCAGAAAGAAAAGTAACTGTGCTTTCCATTTATCCACAAAAACTCCGAATAGATCCGTCGTAATCCACACAAGCACAACCGCCATGAGGCTGTCCGCGATACGCCACGCCCACACATTCCATGCGGAAAAAGGAATCATTACCGCCTCTATCAGCACCCGTGAGGACCAGATATGATACCGTTCCTTCAAAAAATCCCACAGGGAGCGGTTTTGCAAAATATTCCGGTAAACCGTGTCATCCCCGAAATCCGGCTGTATTGCCGCATGAACCACCAAAAGAACTGCCAGCATCATGGTGAGCAGCAGCAACTGTGTCCTATCCTTTTTTTGCAGTGTTTTCTCCCTCATATCTTTTCTATCCAATCTTATCCTATGTTATATCAACCTGTTTCAGCCTGTCCGGACAATCCGCACAACACCGTCCGGACTTATGCTGCCATGCGCACCGCCCAAAAAGGGGATTGTAAGTTTGCCATACAATCCCCTTATCCGCGCGGCTTTCGCTTTGCTCTCTTTTAAACTCTTTCCATGGAAACGCTGACGGTTTCTCCGTTCACATTCCATTCCTTTGTCACTGCGTACTCTTTATTAGCGGTCAGCTCATCTGCCAGTACCTTGCCGGCAATGGCGTCCTTATTCTTATCCGCAACGACTGACAATTTCTCATTTCCGTTGATAGATACGCGGATATGATCCATCACCTCAAAGTCTGCATCCTTACGCATGGTCTGAATCTTGCTGATGATTTCGTATACAAAGCCTTCCTCAATCAGCTCCGGTGTCAGGTTGGTATCCAGAACAACGGTCATCTTGTTGTCCTCCTGAGATACATAACCCTCCTTCTGAGCCATATCAATCAAAAGGTCGTCCTTTGTCAGTTCCACTGCCACGCCGTCCACATCAAATTTCAGTGCGCCGTTTGCATTTAATTCATCCATGGCTGCATTTCCGTCCAGAGAAGCAAGTTTCTTCTGGATTCCGCCCAGCTGCTTGCCGTATTTCGGTCCCACGGTGCGAAGCTGGGGTTTGAAGATGTAGGAAGTGAAATCACGCACATCATCCGTAAATACTACCTTCTTTACATTCAGCTCATCTTCAATGATTTCCTGATAGAACGCATCCAGTGTAAAGTCTGCCTTAATATACATGGTGCTGATAGGCTGACGGTTCTTGATGGCTGCCTCATTACGGCACGCACGTCCCATAACAACCGCATCCAGAACGTCCTCCATATCCTCTTCCAGCTTCTTGTCAATGTAAGCCTGCTCCACCACAGGGAAGTCGCAGAGGTGAATACTTTCCGGTGCGTTTGCATCCACGCTTCTCACCAGATTCTGATAAATATCCTCTGTCATGAACGGAATCATGGGAGCCGCTGCCTTGCAGATCGTTACCAATGCCGTATACAGTGTCATGTAGGCATTAATCTTATCCTGTTCCATGCCCTTTGCCCAGAAACGCTCACGGCTGCGTCTTACATACCAGTTACTCATCTCGTCCACGAAATCCTGCATTGCCTTTGCAGCCTCAGGAATCCGGTATTTATCCAGATTGTCGTCCACCTCACCCACTACGGTGTTCAGTCTGGACAACAGCCATTTATCCATAACCGGAAGTTTGTCGTATTCCAGTTTGTATTTGGAAGCGTCAAAATTGTCAATATTTGCATACAGTACAAAGAATGCGTAGGTGTTCCACAAAGTTCCCATGAACTTACGCTGGCCTTCCTGAACAGCCTTGCCGGAGAAACGCTTAGGCAGCCAGGGTGCGGAACTGGTGTAGAAATACCATCTGATGGCATCTGCACCGTAAGTCTCCAGTGCATTGAAGGGATCCACCGCGTTGCCCTTGGACTTACTCATCTTCTGACCGTTCTCATCCTGTACATGACCCATAACGATAACGTTCTTGTAAGGTGCTTTGTTAAACAGCAGCGTGGACTCTGCAAGCAGGGAGTAGAACCATCCTCTGGTCTGGTCCACCGCCTCGGAAATAAATGCCGCTGGGAACTGTTTTTCAAATACTTCCTTATTTTCAAACGGATAGTGGTGCTGTGCAAAAGGCATTGCACCGGAGTCAAACCAGCAGTCGATTACCTCAGGTACACGCTTCATCTGCTTGCCGCACTTCGGGCAGGTGATAGTGATGGCGTCAATATAAGGACGGTGGAACTCAACGGTTTTTGCCTCCTCGTTGCCGCTCATCTTGTATAATTCCTCACGGCTGCCGACAGAATGCTGATAGCCGCACTCGCACTCCCAGATATTTAACGGAGTTCCCCAGTAACGGTTACGGGACACACCCCAGTCCTGAATATTTTCCAGCCAGTTGCCGAAACGTCCCTCACCGATGGATGCGGGAATCCAGTTGATGGTCTTGTTATTGCGAACCAAATCATCCTTGACAGCTGTCATTTTGATGAACCAGGATTCTCTTGCATAATAAATCAAAGGAGTGTCGCATCTCCAGCAGAACGGATAGTCATGCTCAAACTTGGGAGCTGCAAACAGTTTGCCCTCTTTATCCAAATCCTTTAATACTTCCGGGTCAGCATCTTTTACAAACATGCCTGCGTATGGAGTCTCAGCCGTCAAATCACCCTTGCCGTCCACAAACTGTACAAAGGGCAATTCATAATTTCTTCCGATTCGGCTGTCGTCCTCACCGAATGCCGGAGCAATGTGTACGATACCGGTACCGTCTGTCATAGTGACATATGTGTCACAAGTTACAAAATGTGCTTTCTTGCGCTGTTTTTCAGCAGCCTCTCCCGCACATGCAAACAAAGGCTCGTACTCTTTGTATTCCAGTTCTTTTCCGTTATAGGTTTCCAGCACTTCATAAGCAGGCTTTCCTTCCTCTGCCAGAGAGCCGAGTACCTTCTCCAAAAGTGCCTGTGCCAGATAATAAGTATATCCGTCAGCCGCTTTTACCTTTACATAGGTCTCCTCCGGGTTCACGCAGAGAGCCACGTTAGAGGGCAGTGTCCAGGGGGTTGTGGTCCATGCCAGGAAATACGCATCCTCGCCCTTTACTTTAAAACGGACAATGGCAGAACGCTCTTTTACCGCCTTGTATCCCTGTGCCACCTCATGGCTGGACAGCGGGGTTCCGCAACGGGGACAGTAGGGAACGATTTTGAAGCCCTTGTAAAGCAGACCCTTTTCCCAGATAGTCTTTAATGCCCACCACTCGGACTCAATAAAATTGTCATCATAAGTAACGTAAGGGTTATCCATATCTGCCCAGAAACCTACGGTACGGGAGAAATCCTCCCACATTCCCTTATATTTCCAGACGCTTTCCTTACATTTATCAATGAAAGGAGCAAGACCGTACTCTTCAATCTGCTCTTTACCGTCCAAGCCGAGCAGCTTCTCCACTTCCAGCTCTACCGGAAGTCCGTGGGTATCCCAGCCTGCTTTACGGGGAACCATATATCCCTTCATGGTACGGTAACGGGGAATCATATCCTTAATGGTACGGGTCTCCACATGACCGATATGGGGTTTTCCGTTTGCGGTAGGCGGTCCGTCATAAAAAGTGTACGTCTCTCCCTCCTTGCGGTTTTCCATACTCTTTTTAAAGATGTCATTGTCTGCCCAGAATTTTTCCACGTTTTTTTCACGCTCTACAAAATTCAGATTTGCCGATACCTGCTTATACATTGCACTCTTCCTTTCCTATAAAATAAAAATAGCTCCGTCCGTAATAGGACGAAGCGAAGCATCGTTAACCACCTGTTACATCATACGTTCCCGTATCTGTGATTGATATCTTCAACACCGGGAATTATATGGTCTCCCTCTAACGGCGGAGTGCCGTTCAGAACTACTGGTTGCCTTTGGTTCTGACTGCTCAGAAGTGATTTTCCCCATTCCTTTACTCGCACCGGTCTCTCACCGCCACCGGCTCGCTTTGCCTTTCCGGGTACAGGTACTCTCTTCGTCATTGCATTTCTATTTGACGTTATTATATATCGTTGATTTTTCACTTGTCAAGTGTTTGTTTCCTGCATTGCTTTTATCCGTGTTTATCTATATAATATATAGTACACTGTCGTAGTTGTTTTAATGCACATTGAGGAGATTACGCATGGCTGACCGCACGCTTTCAGACAAGGGGAAAATCGTATATTCCATGCAGACTATCAACCTTTTCCCTATGATTTTTCTTGGGATTATTGTTTTACTGCTCGGTTTCCGGCATTTTACACGGGCAATGTATGACGAAGTGGAATTAGAGCTCAACAATACCGCCCACAATGTTTCCACCATTTTCGCAATCGCCTACCCCGGAGATTATCACCTGGAAGGGGAAAGAGCCTACCGCCTGTATAAGGGAGATACTGACATTACCAACGAATACGAGCTTGTGGACGGAATCAAGCGTGACACCGGACTGGATATTACCCTGTTCTATCAGGACACCCGCATTCTCACCACCCTTACGGACCCCGACGGAATACGCATTACCGGAAGCGGTGCACCGGACACAGTCATTGAGGACGTATTAAAAACCGGTGAAAGCCGGTTTTATTCGGACGTCCGGGCAAATAATACGGAATATTTTGCTTACTATCTCCCCCTGTTTAATTCTGACGGCGAAGTCACCGGCATGGTTTTTGCCGGAAAACCCCGCGAGCAGGTGGACAAAGCCATACAGGATTCCCTGTACCCGCTTGCCGTTGCCGATATATTGATTACGCTGCTTGCCGCCGTATGCGTCTCCGTTTATACCCGGAAATTTGCCAATGTGCTTATCAAGATACACCGTTTCCTCACGGATGTGTCCGCCGGGAATCTAAGCGCCCGCTTAGACTCCACCGTACTCAGCCGCAATGACGAGTTAGGTGACATCGGACGCTCCGCCCTGACCATGCAGCGTTCCCTTCGCAGCATGATAGAGCAGGACGCCCTGACAGGACTGTGCAACCGCCGTTTCGGCGACCGCAAACTAAGACAGCTTGTGGAAAAATCTCTTTCCCAGCAGACTGACTTTTGTGTTGCCATCGGCGATATTGACTTTTTCAAAAAAGTTAACGATACCTATGGGCATGAGTGCGGCGATATTGTTTTAAAAAATGTGGCGGATCAGCTGCGCAGCCATATGCTGCATTACGGCTTTGTGGCACGCTGGGGCGGCGAAGAATTTCTGTTAGTGTTTGAGCAGTCCGATGCCGAACAGGCGCGCCATGTTTTAGAGCAGACGCTGGAGGATATTCGCCATATGGAATGTCTGTATGAGGAACAGAACATCAACGTTACCATGACCTTTGGACTGACGCCCGGTAACACGGACAATATCAATGAATTAATCCGCCGGGCAGATGAAAAACTATATGAAGGGAAAACCTCCGGCCGGAACCGCGTTATCTCCTAAATCCGTACTTGCTTTTTCTGAATATAGGGTATATGATTACATTTAATTTACAGTTGTCTTGTCACCATGATAATGCCACACCGGCATGTCTGAACGGACCGGACAGAAAAGAGGGAATATGGACCGACAGAATTTAACATTATTAACCGATTTATACGAACTTACCATGATGCAGGGCTATTTCAAAAACAAAGACCGAAACGAAACCGTCATTTTCGACGCGTTTTACCGCAACAACCCCTGCGGCGGCGGATATGCGATTTCTGCCGGATTAGAGCAGGTCATCCAGTACATCAAAGAGTTACACTTTGACGAAGAAGATATTGACTATCTTGCCTCTCTCGGTATCTTTGAGGCAGATTTCCTGGACTATCTGAGAAACTTTAAGTTCTCCGGTGACGTCTATGCCATTCTGGAAGGAACGGTAATGTTCCCCAGGGAACCCATTGTAAAGGTGATTGCCCCGATTATGGAGGCACAGTTGGTTGAGACCGCTATTTTGAACATTATCAATCACCAAAGTCTGATTGCCACCAAGGCGGCAAGAGTCTGCTATGCAGCCAAAGGCGACGGCATTATGGAGTTTGGTCTGAGACGTGCACAGGGCCCGGACGCAGGAACCTACGGAGCGAGAGCAGCCGTTATCGGCGGCTGCAATGGAACCAGTAATGTACTGGCTGGACAACTTTTTGACATTCCGGTAAAAGGAACCCATGCCCACAGCTGGATTATGAGTTTCCCGGATGAGTACACCGCTTTCAAAACCTATGCGGATATGTACCCCAATGCCTGCATCCTGCTGGTTGACACCTACGACACCTTAAAGTCCGGTGTTCCCAATGCCATCCGCGTATTTACGGAAATGAGAGAAGCCGGTATTCCGTTGACCTTTTACGGAATCCGTTTGGACAGCGGAGACCTTGCATACCTTTCCAAAAAAGCACGCAAAATGCTGGACGCTGCCGGATTCCCCGACGCAGTCATTTCCGCATCCAATGATTTGGACGAATACCTGATTGACAGCTTAAAGGCACAGGGCGCCACCATCACCTCATGGGGTGTCGGCACCAACCTGATTACCTCCAAGGACAACCCTTCCTTCGGCGGTGTCTATAAGTTAGCTGCCGTGAGAGGTGCGGACGGCAATTTCATTCCTAAGATTAAACTGTCGGAGAACACTGAGAAAATCACGAATCCCGGCAATAAGATGATATACCGTATTTATGAGAAAGACGAAAAGGGCGCCGACAAAATCAAGGCAGACCTTATCTGTCTGGTGGACGAGCAGTATGACGCCGACTCCGACCTGCTTCTCTTTGACCCGTTGGAGCCTTGGAAAAAGACCAAGTTGGCAGGCGGCACCTACACCTTACGCCCTATCATGAAACAAATTTTCAAAAACGGTGAATGCTGCTACACCTCTCCCAAAGTAATGGAAATCCGCGACTACTGTCAGCAGGAGCTCGATACCCTTTGGGAAGAGACGAAGCGTCTGGTAAATCCTCATCAGGTATATGTGGATTTATCCAAAAAATTGTACGACATTAAAATTCAACTTCTGGACCAGATGAGTGAGAAATAAAGAGAGGAACTACGGAATCAGTGCTCCATCTGTCTGCCCAGAAATCCTGCGGCGGACTGGACGAGTTTCTGTTCCACCTCTCCCATCTTGCCCTTGTTATCATTTTCCAGCAAAATAACACTTCCGATAATATCGCCCTCACAGATAATGGGGGCGATTGCTTCGTGCTGGTACTCCGCGCCGCCGTCATCACAGATATTGACGAAATTTCTGTCGCCTCTGGCGGCGAGTACCATCTCCCGGCTATTCACTTTCTCCTCAAGCTGTCTGCTCACAGCCTGATTCACCAACTGTTTGTATCCCCCCGCCGAAGCGATAAACTGGTCTCTGTCGGCAATCAGCGCCACATGACCGGACACCTGTGCCAGACTTTCCGCATACTGCTTTGCAAAAGTCAGCATTTCTCCGATAGGGGAATACTTTTTCAAAATCACCTGTCCGTCCCTGTCCGTATATATCTCCAGCGGGTCACTTTCCCGAATATGCAGCGTTCTGCGGATTTCCTTGGGAATTACAATTCTTCCCAGATCATCAATGCGGCGGACAATTCCTGTAGCCTTCATATCAAAATTTTTCCTCCTGTTTTCTACCTATTTTCCATATTTGTGCTGTATGGGTAGTATGTGGAAATACGGAGAAAATATGCAATCAATCTTAGGAAGGCTATTTTTTCAATGGGCAAACCTGCGTGACGGTCTGTATACCATCAGCGCAATAAAAATCAGCAAAGCCGTAACGGAAAGGCTTAACGGATATGCCATCATAATGGTGGAAAAATCTCTGTGTGACGGAAATACCGTATATATCCAGACAATTCTCACCACACAGACGCCGATAATCGTAAGGATTGCGGGCGCAACGGAAATTCCAAACCCTCTGAGGTAACCCGACATATTTTCATATAACATACTGAATGTGTATGCCGAGAATATCATGACAAGTCTTGTATATCCGATTTCAATAACCTGCGGGTCATTGTTAAAAATAGCTAACAGAGACTTACCAAATACTAAAATCAGTCCGATTGCCAAGGCTGATGCAATGGCGTCCTCAATAATACACAAAATCAGGGTCTTTTTGCACCGCTTGATATTTCCGGCACCGTAATTCTGCCCTGTAAAGGTGGTACATGCCTGACTGAACGAATTCAAAACGTCGTAGGCAAAGATTTCGATATTAAATGCGGCACTGGACGCTGCAATAACCACCGTACCCAGACTGTTGATTGCCGACTGAATAACAATATTTGCTACGGCAAATACAGCGCTCTGGATTCCCGCGGGAAGTCCTATCCGAATAATCCGGTGGGCGCAGTCGCTGTCATATTTTAATTCCTTCCAATCTAAATGAATTGCCTTGTCCGTTTTGGTAAGTTTCACCAGCAGAACAATGGAGCTGACTACATTGGAAATCACCGTGGCAATGGCAACACCGTTGACCGTCATTTTCAACACAATCACAAAAAACAGGTTCAGCAGTACATTTAATACGCCTGATACAGCAAGCGCCGCCAGCGGCATTTTTGTATCTCCCACGCTTCTGAAAATCGCCGCCTCAAAGTTGTAAAGTAAAATTGCAGGCATACCCAGCAGATAAATCCTGATATACAAAAGTGCAAAGGGGAAAACATCCTCCGGCACATTCAATGTTTTAAGCAGGGCTCCGATTCCTAACTCTCCGACAATGGCAACCAATAATCCGCCCACCACTGCCATAATAACGGAGGTATGTACCGCACGGCGGATGGTCTTGTCATCCTTCTGACCTACCGCATTCGCAATGACAACATTGGCTCCCAATGCAATTCCGATAAACAGATTCAGTATCAGACCGATAATGGGACTGTTGGCTCCTACCGCCGCCACGGCAGCGGTACTGTTTTCCCCGGTAAAATTGCCGACAATGGCAATATCCGAAGCATTGAACAACTGTTCCAGAATACCTGTCGCCGCCACCGGAAGTGCGTACTGCGGGAGCTTATTCCAAATCGGTCCGTTCAACATATCCAGTTTCTTTGTGTTTGCTTTTTCTTTCAAAGCAGTCATGAAAAATCATCTCCTATTTTTTAACCGCCACCACCACGAATCTTCCCTCCTCCGTGTGATAGCTGCATGTGGACAATAACAGCACGGTATCTTTATAGTTCAGAGGAATCCCCGTATCATAAAGAGCCGCCTGTTCCACCTGCTCCTTAAATTCCTCAAATACCTGCTCGTCACTTAAATCCTTGTACTCATAGTACCGGAAGCCCTCTTCCTCTTCCGTTGTATAAACCTTGGTGTAAAATGCCGCGGCGATTTCGTAAGTCTGCTGTTCGTACAGCGTATCGAAATAAATTAAGGGGTGCTCCTCCCAGTACTTCTTCTTGGCATACTCGGACAGCTTTCCAAACATGGTTTTGTTTTTCATGTTATGTCCGTAAATAATGTAGAGATAGCCGTCCTCCGAGCACCCTGTGTCCAAAAAAGGGGTTCCCCCCTTGGAGGAAGACCCGTCAAATGCCCGGCGCAGGTAATACTCCATATCCCCCGGAGTGCACATGACCGGATAATTGATGCCGGTTCCCACCAGATTCAGCCATCCGAAAAAGTCCTTATTTTGTTGATAAATCGGGAGATACGGCTGTAAAATTCCTGTTGCCGGGTCTTTTTGCATCACCCGTCTTTCGAAGGGGTCGCCTGCATCCTCTGTTTCCGCCGTCGATATGCCGTCCTTCCGGTCTCCCGGTGCTTGGCTTCCGGACGCCGCTGTGCTATCATTCTCAGCTCCCGCACCATTTCCGGAGGATACCGTCAGGTCATTTCCGGCTTCTTCCGCCTCCGCAAGCTGTTCTGCCACCTGCGCTGCCAGTTCGTCAAAGGCTTTCTTTTCCTGATGCTGTTCTGCCAGAATCTGAATGACTTTCCCCGCCGAAAAAAGGAAAATGCAGCACAACACCGCCATTATAATGTTTATCTGTTTTTTACTCATTGTGCACTTCCATTCCCCAAGATTATCCTTTTATTATAGTGAATCTATTTCCACTTTGTCAAATCCAATGCCCTGTGCTATAATGCAATAAAAACGTTTTATTGCGAGGAATGGCAAATGTTTCAGTTATTATTAATTATCATCTATATTTCCTTTATCAGTCTGGGACTGCCGGATGCCCTGTTAGGCTCCGCATGGCCCTCCATGTACAGCGAATTCAATGTCCCCATCTCCTATGCCGGGGGCATTTCCATGATTATTTCCTTTGGAACCATTGTCTCCAGTCTGCAGAGCGACCGCCTGACAAAGAAACTGGGAACCGGAAAAGTGACCGCTATCAGCGTTGCCATGACTGCCGTAGCATTGTATGGATTTTCCATCAGTCACTCTTACCGGCTGCTCTGTCTGTGGGCGGTTCCCTACGGTTTAGGTGCCGGAAGTGTGGACGCTTCCCTGAACAATTACGTGGCACTGCATTACGAGAGCCGTCACATGAGCTGGCTGCATTGTATGTGGGGCGTGGGTGCCTCCGTGGGACCTTATATCATGGGATATATTCTGACAGGCGGTCAGAGCTGGAACAAAGGTTATCTGGTGATTGCCATTCTGCAGGCCGCGCTCACCCTGATTCTGATTCTCAGTCTGCCGCTGTGGCAGAACAGAGCCAAAGACCCTTCCGGGAAACAGGAGCATTCCTCCAAGGCTCTCACCTTAAAAGAGATTGTCCGGATTCCCGGAGCAAAAGAAGTTATGATATGTTTTTTCTGTTATTGCGCATTGGAGCAGACCGCCGGTTTGTGGGCAAGCAGTTACCTCACTTTATATAAGGGAGTCTCTGTGGAAACCGCCGCACGGTTTGCCAGTCTGTTCTATATGGGAATTACCGCCGGGCGCGCCGTCAGCGGTTTCCTTACCATGAAATTAAACGATACCGGCATGATACGTCTGGGACAGGGATTGATTGGCTTAGGGATTCTCATCCTTCTTCTGCCTTTCGGACAGCAGTTATCCTTCCTCGGCTTCATCACCATCGGTCTCGGCTGTGCTCCGATATATCCCTGCATTATTCATTCCACGCCGGCACACTTCGGTGCCGACAAGTCCCAGGCAATTATCGGCGTCCAGATGGCAAGCGCCTATGTGGGAAGCTGCCTGATGCCCCCGGTTTTCGGTCTGATTGCCCATTCGCTTACGATTGCGCTGCTGCCGGTTTTTCTGGTTCTCATTCTGGTGCTTATGATTGTCATGCACGAAGCGATGGTAAAAAGAACGGCGGCTTAAGCGTTCTAATTATCGGATTCCCAGAAATCCCGGTAATCTCCTTCGCTGGCAAATAACATATAAGTTCCGTCCACATATCCCATATATCCTGCTGCTGTTTCGTATCCTTTCATAAAAAATACCTCCTTTTCAGAAACCATTTTCTGTTCTGAAAAGAAGGTATCATATTTGCAGTCCAATAAATTCCTCTCAAAAGAACGACTGTTCGGGCTTTAATTACATTTTTATTGCAGCATTTGGCTTCCGCCTCTGATTTTACTGTTGTTCTGTTTTTAGAAGCTCTGTCATATTCCCCAACAGTTCCTCCGTCATGTTTAACAGCAGTTCCTCGTCCGTCTCCACCATGCCTGTTTTGCGGTATTTGTAGGTAAAATACGGTGCACCGTAGGCTGTGAAGGAGAGAACCTTATCATATTTTTTCAAAAGTTCCGGAATGCCCAGCGGGTTAATGGCGGCATCCGGCCGGAATGTGAATACGATTCTCTCGTTCTTTCCCTTGACTTCTGTCAGGTAGAGTTTGTGCGCCGCCACCCGAATAAGGGCGATTCTAAGCAGATTGTCCACCGACTTAGGAATGGCGCCAAAGCGGTCTAACAGTTCATCCTTCATGTCGTCCCGCTCTTTCTCATTCTCAATTCCCGCAATTCTCTTGTAGATGTCCAGTTTCTGCACTTCATTTACGATATATTCCGGCGGGATAAAAGCGTCCACATCCAAATCAATTATCGTCGCAAAATCCTCGATGGTCTTGATTCCTTTCAGTCCCTGCACCGCCTCGTTGAGCATTTTGCAGTACATATCGTAGCCAACGGCTTCCATGTGCCCGTGCTGTCTGACGCCCAGCAGATTACCGGCACCACGTATCTCCAAATCTCTCATGGCAATCTTGAAACCGCTTCCCAAATCCGTAAACTCACGAATGGCAGCGAGACGTTTCTCCGCCACTTCTTTCATTATTTTATTGCGCTTATACATTAAGAACGCGTATGCCGTCCGGTTGGAACGTCCCACACGCCCCCTTAACTGATAAAGCTGGGACAATCCCAGACTGTCGGAATCGTGGATAATCATGGTGTTGACATTGGAAATATCCAGTCCTGTCTCGATAATGGTCGTGGACACCAGCACATCTATGTCGCCGTTGATAAAGTCGAACATGATGCGCTCCAGTTCCTGTTCCTTCATCTGTCCGTGGGCAAACGCCACGGAAGCCTCCGGCACCAGTTTTGCTATCTGTGCCGCAACGTCCGCAATATTATTGACGCGGTTGTACACATAATAAACCTGTCCGCCCCTTGCCATTTCTCTCACGATGGCTTCCCTCACCATCTCGTCATTGTACTCACATACAAAGGTCTGAATGGGAAGGCGGTCGCCCGGAGCCTCCTCAAGCACGCTCATATCACGGATTCCAATCAGGCTCATGTGCAGTGTCCGGGGAATGGGGGTTGCCGTCAACGTCAGCACATCCACATTTTCCTTTAATTTCTTAATTGTTTCCTTATGTGCCACACCGAAACGCTGCTCCTCATCAATGATAAGCAGTCCCAAATCTTTGAATTTTACATCTGCGGAAAGTACCCGGTGTGTACCAATGACAATGTCCACCCAGCCCTTCTGCAAATCGGTAATGGTTTTCTTCTGCTCCGCTGCCGTACGGAAACGGCTCAGCATATCAATCCGCACCGGGAAATCTTTCATTCTCTGTACAAATGTATTGTAATGCTGCTGCGCCAAAATCGTGGTGGGCACCAGATAAACCACCTGCTTGCCCTCCTGCACTGCCTTAAATGCCGCACGGATGGCAATTTCCGTCTTGCCGTAACCAACGTCACCGCAAATCAGACGATCCATGATTTTACGGCTCTCCATGTCTGCCTTGGTATCCTCAATGGCAGTCAACTGATCCTCCGTCTCCTCAAAGGGAAACATCTCCTCGAATTCCCGCTGCCATACGGTGTCCTTTCCATATTGATAGCCTTCGCTCTGCTGACGGACGGCATACAGCTCCACCAAATCTTTCGCCACCTCGTTGACGGCAGTCCGCACCTTGCTCTTGGTCTTTTCCCATTCCTTGCTGCCTAATTTGTTGAGCTTCGGTGTCTTGGCATCTGCGGAGGCGTACTTCTGAATCACATCCAGTCCGGTTGCCAGCACATAGAGATTGCCGCCGTCCCGGTACTCAATCTTAATATAATCCTTGGCAACGCCGTCCATCTCTACTTTTTCAATACCCTTATAAATACCGAGACCATGGGTTTCATGCACCACATAGTCTCCCACCTTGAGTTCATTGAAATCGTTGATTTTCTGTCCCTTGAACAGCTTTCTTTTTTTCTTTTTCTTTTCCGCACCGAAAATATCTGTTTCGGTGAGCACCACGAATTTTATCAGGGGGTACTCAAATCCTCTCCCCACATGACCGTAATAGGTCATCACCTCGCCGGGAATCACCTCCCGCATGGGGTCCTCGGTATATACCGCCGCAAGCTCCTGTTCGCGAATATCCTCCGCCAAACGTTTTGCGCGGGTTCGGGAACCGGATAGCAAAAGAACCCGATACCCTTTTTTTCGGTACATTTTCAAGTCCTTTATCAGCGATTCAAAACTATTGTTATAAGAAGCCACATTTCTGGCATTAATGTCATATTTTTGTTCCGGCTTAAAGAAACCGCCCTTGCTTTCCATTGTAGCAAGTGTCACTACACAGCTGCGAAGCAGTCTTGCCGCCACTTCCTCCCCGCTGTAGAGAATGTTCATCTGCCTGGGCAGAATATATCCCTTTCTGGCTCTCTGCTCCATGCTTTCCCGAAATTCCAGTTCCACAGCGTCCGCCTGCTCTTTTACGCGAATTGGTTCATCCACGAAAAACACCGGGCCGCTTTTGCTGTTCTGTGCCGCTATTTTCTGTAACAGCTCGGGGAGTGTCACTGTATCCTCATAAAAATAGCGGACATAGCCTTCCAGATTGATTTTACTCTGAAATTCCAACAACTGTTCCCGCAATTCTTTCACCTGTGAAGCAATGCGGTGAGCTTCCTCCGGCTGATGCGCGTCCCGGAATACTTTCTCCTGTTTTGCCGCCTCTTTCTCCACTTTTTCCAGACCGGCTCTGATTCGCCGGGGTTCAAGGACAAATTCCGACGCGGGATAGATGTGAATACTTTCCAGTTTCTCGATGGAACGCTGACTTAAAATATCAAAACTGCGGATAGACTCCACCTCATCGCCCCAAAGTTCCACACGGTAAGGGTTTTCTTCGGTCAGGTCAAAGACATCCACAATGCCGCCGCGGACAGAGAACTGCCCCGGGCTTTCCACCTGATAACTCTTCTCATATCCCATTGCCACCAGCTTTGCCGCAAGCTGCGTCTCATCCAGTGCGCCGCCCCGCTGCACCTGCACCACGTCTTTATCCTTATCCCATATGGTCTGCGGGGTCATCAATGCTGCGTAGGTGGTGACAATCGTGACCGGCTTGCCCTCCAAAAGTCTGCGCAGGGTGCGAATCCGTTCCTTCGTAAGCTGGTTTCCGTGAATATCTGCCTGAAAAAAAATCAAATCCTTGGCGGGATACAGCATGACATTTCTGTCATAAAACTTGTATTCCTCATAGATTTCTTTTGCTTTCAAGTCATTATGGGTAACGATGACTTTATATTTCAAGCCATCGCTGAGTCCGTATATCATATGCAGTTTTTGCGAGTCCACACAGCCGGTGAGCGCAACGGGGCTGATACCCTTTTTCACCGCATCCCGCACCCCTTCATATCCTGCCAGCTCCTTAAGCGGGGCAAGTAATGCCTGCATCACTTAATCTCCTTCCTCAACCGTTAAACCTGTTCATCGCCGCATCCGGCCCGTCCTGTATGATAGCGGAAATTGCCTCCGCAGCTTTATTCGCCGCCTCATCTATAATTTTTCGTTCCGCCTGTGAAAAATGCCCCAGCACGTAGTCTGCCAAATCATAGCCCTTTGGTTTTTCGCCGACGCCCATCTTGATTCTGACAAAAGTGTCATGTTCCAAGTTGGCAATAATGTTTTTCAGACCGTTGTGACCGCCTGCACTGCCTCTCTTGCGAATCCGCAGCCGTCCCACGTCCAGACTGATGTCGTCCGAAATCACGATCAGTTCGGTCTCCTCGTCCACCTTATAGTAATCCACCAGTTCACGCACACTCTCGCCGCTAAGATTCATATATGTCTGGGGTTTCGCCAGAATACATTTCTGACCTGCAATATATCCCTTGCCGATAATTGCCTTGTGCTTCTTTTCCAGCACAGCTATGTCTTCTTTATCCGCCAGCCTGTCTATCACATCAAAACCGATATTATGTCTCGTATTTGCGTATTCTTTTCCCGGATTGCCCAGTCCTACAATAATATACATATGCCTGTCCTTTACTTTTTACCATTCATATTTGCTACTTATTCTCTCATTTTTTTTAGAAAAATACAAGCAAAAACAGGGGGATTTTCATTTGTGGGAAACGAAATTGCCAAAAAAAGAGACTGTGTCCGATTTCTCAGACCAGTCTCTCTATAAATCTTCTCGCTTTTACCCACACTACTCTGTCTCATCCGCTTCTTCCAAAGCCTTTTCGTAGCTTTCCAGAATAATCTTCTGAATATGGTCTCTGGTTGCGGAATTGATTGGATGTGCAATGTCCCTGTACTCGCCGTCTGCTGCCTTCTTGCTGGGCATGGCAATGAACAGTCCCTTTTCTCCCTCAATCACCTTAATGTCATGAACTACAAATTCATCATCCAAGGTAATGGAAACAATGGCTTTCATCTTACCTTCCTTCGCAATCTTGCGAACACGCACGTCAGTAATTTTCATCCACATAACCCCCTATTCCTTACCCGGCGGGCGCCCGTGCCCTGCGCCTTCCTTCTCCCCGGCACTTTTCCGGTTCAACTGTATGCCTTAAATAACGTATCTTGCATTGCGCTCTACCACAATCTTCACTTCGCCTTCCCCCACGAAACGCGAATTTGCACGGATGGTATCACGGCTCTCCACAATACAGTTCTCTATGTATGTGTCATCACCGATATACACATCATTCAGAATAATGGAATTTTTAATCACGCAATTATTACCGATATAACTTTTTTTGAAAATAATGGAATTCTCCACCGAGCCGTTGATAATACATCCGCTGGAAATCAGGCTGTTGCTGACTTTTACTCCCGCATTGTATTTTGCCGGCGGCAAATCATCCACCTTGGAATAAATATCCGGGTACTGTTTAAAGAAATAATCGCGAACCTCCGGTTTCAGGAAATCCATGTTGGTATTGTAATAGTCCTCAACAGACGCAATATTTCTCCAGTAATCCGTGATTTTGTAACCGTAAATTCTCTTTAAATCCTTGTAACGGATTAAAATATCCCTTACAAAATCATAACGGTCTTCCTCCGCACACTTTTCAATCATTTCAATCAACTGGCGGCGGCGAAGCACATAAATTCCACAGGATATGGTATTAGTCTTTGCCTGTAAAGGTTTCTCTTCAAACTCCTCAATCCGGCTCTCCTCATTCATGCGAATAGTGCCGAACCGCTCCACATTGGTTCCCTTTTCCATATCGCGGCAGACAACGGTAATGTCCGCTTTTTTCTCGATATGGTACTCCAGCACCTTGTTGAAATCCAGTTTATAGACGCCGTCTCCCGATGCAATTACCACATAGGGCTCATGGCTGTTTTTCAAAAAATCAAGATTCTGATAAATGGCGTCTGCGGTTCCCCTGTACCAGTTGCTGTTGTCCGCCGTAACTGCGGGAGTAAACACGAACAGACCTCCCTGTTTGCGTCCAAAGTCCCACCACTTGGAAGAGTTCAGATGTTCATTCAGACTTCTGGCATTATACTGGGTGAATACTGCCACTTTCTGAATATGGGAGTTGGACATATTACTCAATGTAAAATCGATACTGCGATAACTTCCTGCTATCGGCATGGCACAGATTGCTCTCTTCTGTGACAGTTCCCTCATTCTGTGGTTGTTACCGCCTGCCAAAATAATTCCAATCGCTCTCACTCTTACTCACCTGCCTTAATCAATGTTTTGCCGCTTGCGAGATGGGAATCCTCATAGTCAGCCAACGAGGTAACACCGGAAATCACGGAATTTTTACCGACTGTGATGCCCTTGGGAATTACGCTCTTTTCTCCTACCGTTACAATGCCCTGATTATAAATATGGGGAGCTGTCTCGTTGGGTGCTTCCTCTCCGATTCCAAGACGTACATTATCGGAAATCTTCACGTCCTCCGCCACAATCGCCTTGTTCAGTTCACAGTTGTCCCCAATCTTCGTATGATTCATGATAATGGAGTCCCGCACAACCGTTCCTTTGCCAATCGTGACACCGCATCCGATGACGGAATTGTATACCTCTCCGTATATATCCGTGCCCTCACCGATAATGCTGCGCTCCACCTTGCTGTCTGCCGCAAAATACTGGGGCGGCTGTATTTCACTCTTGGTATATATTTTCCAGTACTCTTCGTACAGGTTAAACTCCGGAACAATGTCAATCAGTTCCATGTTTGCTTCCCAGTAGGAGCTTAAGGTTCCGACATCTTTCCAGTAGCCGGTAAATTCATATGCATACAAAGGTGCGCCCTGCTCATGGCAATACGGAATCACATGCTTACCGAAATCAAGTGCCGGCTGCTCTGCCATGGCAATCAGTGCCTCTTTCAATGTTTTCCAATTAAATATGTAAATACCCATGCTTGCGAGATTGCTTCTCGGATGCTCCGGTTTCTCCTCGAACTCCGTGATTCGCTTATTCTCGTCCGCAATCATGATACCAAAACGGCTTGCCTCCTCCATGGGAACCGGCATAACCGCTATGGTTACTTCTGCACCGTTGGATTTGTGGAAATCCAGCATGACCTCATAATCCATCTTATAGATGTGGTCGCCCGAAAGAATCAGAACATACTCCGGATTAAAACTTTCCATGTATTCCAGATTCTGATAGATGGCATTTGCCGTACCGGTGTACCACTCACTGTTGGTGCTGCGCTCGTAGGGCGGCAGAACCGTGACACCTCCGATATTGCGATCCAAATCCCAAGGAATACCAATACCGATATGCGTATTCAGCCGCAACGGCTGGTACTGGGTCAATACACCAACTGTATCCACTCCTGAGTTAATACAGTTGGAAAGGGGAAAATCAATAATGCGATACTTACCGCCGAATGCAACGGCAGGTTTTGCCACCTTGGACGTCAATACTCCCAGACGGCTTCCCTGACCGCCAGCCAACAACATGGCAATCATTTCTTTTTTAATCATGTCCTCACCTCAATCTAGCCTTCTTACCTGTTCGCGGTGTATTTCCTCAGCTTACTGGTATAATACAGTATAACATACTTATCGTACAAAGTGAATATTTATTGACAATTATTTTGTTTTTTCTTTTGTTTTTGTGTGGAAATTTTATATATTTTTGATTTATTTATTCATTTTTTCGTCTAGTTCGTCCAATCTTTCATTGTATATTTCCAACATTTGCATAAAAATTGACAGTTTCATTTTTCATTTAGCATTTGTTTTTTCTTCCTGTTGTGTATATAATAGTTACATAATAAACAGTTTATTCTATTATATAAGGAAGTGTCACCATGTATCAGATAGACTTTAATCACCCCGCCTCTGTTTATTTTGTGGGCATTGGCGGTATCAGTATGAGTGGTCTGGCAGAAATTCTGGCAGATGCCGGTTTCCGGGTTTCCGGTTCCGACCGTTCCCACAGTACCCTGACGGAGACCTTGGAACAGAGAGGAATCCGTGTTTTCTACGGTCAGCGCCGGGAAAATATTACGGACGACATTGACTGCGTTGTATTTACCAGCGCCATTCACAAAGACAATCCGGAGTACGTTGCAACCATGGAAAAGGGAATTCCGTTCCTCTCCCGGGCCCAGCTTTTGGGGCAGCTTATGCGGAATTACAAAACTCCCATTGCCATCAGCGGAACCCACGGCAAAACCACAACAACCTCCATGGTCAGCGAAATTCTGCTCCGCGCCGGAACAGACCCAACCCTTTCCATCGGCGGAATGCTTAAGACTATCGGCGGCAATATCCGCGTCGGCAAGTCGGACTATTTCGTCACGGAGGCATGTGAATATACCAACAGCTTTTTAAGTTTCTTTCCCAAGATAGGAATTATCTTAAATATCGAAGCTGACCATTTGGACTTTTTCAAGGATTTGGATGACATACGCCATTCCTTCCATGAATTTGCCAGACTGCTGCCTGCGGACGGCTGTCTGATTATCAACGGAGACATTCCGAATTACCGTGAAATCACAAAGGACTTGTCCTGTAAGGTGATAACCTTCAGTCTCTCCGAAAAAACCGGCGAGGGTACTTTGGCTGATTACTATCCGGAGCAGATAACGCATGACAATTACGGGCATCCGTCCTTTTTGTTAAACCATGGTGGGGAACCGGTTCGTTCCTTCTCCCTGCAGGTTCCGGGTATTCACAATGTAAGCAACGCCATTGCTGCCATTGCGCTGGCTGACCTCCTTTCCATAGACAGCACGGTTACCGCCGAGGCACTTCATGCTTTCACCGGTACCGACCGCCGTTTCGAGTACAAGGGCACTGTGGGAGGCGTCACTATAATAGATGATTATGCGCACCATCCTACAGAAATTACTGCAACTTTGTCCGCGGCGCAAAACTATCCTCACAAAACCCTCTGGTGCGTGTTCCAGCCCCACACCTATTCCCGCACCAAGGCGCTTATGAAAGACTTTGCCAAGGCCCTTTCACTGGCAGACCGCGTTGTACTGGCGGACATTTATGCCGCAAGGGAGACCGACAGACTGGGAATCAGTTCGGAAACCTTACAGCATGAAATACAGGCACTCGGCAAAGAATGTGAGTATTTCCCGACTTTTGATGAGATTGAAAATTTTCTTTTGGAAAATTGCATAAACGGAGACCTGTTGATAACTATGGGTGCCGGGGACGTGCATAAAATCGGTGAAAATCTGCTTGGAAATTAGTTATCCACATTATCCACAGGACGAAAAGAACTATTCTTCTTTTTGACCTGTGGATATTTTTTTATTCCCTGTGGATATGTCCCTTGTTTAATTTGTGTAAAAATGCTATGTTTTTCTGATTTTGCAATTATCAGCAATTCGTTTATCCACATTTTCCACAATATCCACATTTTCCTCCTGTTCCAGTGTTTACAAGGGTTTCGGGAATTTGACTATTTCTTTTTTCGTTACCTTATGCTATACTTTGGATTGCTTGCGAAAAGCGACGTTTTGGAAAGGACCGGGGAGCTATGGCACGTTTAACAATCTACAAAGACAATTATGTGGATTCCACTATTGTTTCAAACCAATTTATTGATGAATATATGAAAGACGCCAATGATGCCCAGCTAAAGGTCTATCTGTATCTGATTCGTATGCTGAATGCCAATCAGGCTACCAGTGTGTCCGAAATAGCGGACAAGTTCAACCATACGGAGAAGGACGTCAACCGTGCCCTGAAATATTGGGAAAAGAAAGAACTTTTACAGTTGGACTATGATGAGGACAAGAACCTTATCGGTATCCACCTGCGTGATTTAAATGCACCTTCCGCCTGCGCGGTTTCCGGAAATGTAACTCTGGCTTCCACTACCGCCCAAGCACCCAAGCTTCCTGCACAGGAGGTTGCCCCTGCGTTTGTGAAGCCGGTATATTCTCCCGACCAGCTGCGGGAATTCAAGAGCAGGGAGCAGACCCAGCAGCTTTTGTTTATTGCTGAATCCTATATCGGAAAGCCCCTCACTCCCTCCGAAATGAAATCCATCCTCTTTTTCACGGATGTTCTTCGTTTTTCGGATGATTTGATTGACTATCTGCTGCAATACTGCGTGGACCGCGGCAAAAAAGATTTCAAATACATAGAGAAAGTAGCCATCAACTGGGCGGAGGAAGGAATCACCACCCCGAAACAGGCTCAGAAATTTTCTTCCAAATATGACAAAAATGTATATTCCATTATGAACGAGCTTGGGAAAAACGGCTCTCCCACCCCGAAGGAGCTGGAGTTTATCAACCGTTGGACCAAGGAATACGGTTTCTCCACAGATATTATTTTGGAGGCTTGCGAGCGAACCGTTATGGCGACGGATCGCCACCGTTTTGAATATGCCGAAGGGATTCTCAGCAGTTGGAAACGCGAGAATGTACACCACAAGGCAGACATCCGCAAAATAGACGATATGTTCCAGAAACGCAAAAACAGCACCGGCACCAAAGCCGTCTCTTCCAATAAATTTAACCAGTTCTCCCAGAATCAGTATGACTTTGACGAACTGGAAAAACAACTGCTCAGTAACTAAGGAGAAACGCCGTGGCACTTAACAAGTCCCAATACGAATCCATTATAAAGGAATATGAATTGACTCAGGACAAGAACCGCCACCTGTTAGAACAGCGCCGCGCCGCTGTTTATGAACAGCTTCCGGAGTACCGTAAGCTGGAGGAATCCACGGGCAGCGTCTCCGTTTCCCTTGTGGGCGCCGTGATTGACGGGCAAAAGGATGCCCTGAAACAGCTTCATGATTCCCTTCACGAAATCACTCTGCGCAAGCAAAAACTCCTGACAGATGCCGGTTATCCCGCTGACTATTTAGAGCCGGTATATGACTGCCCCGACTGTAAGGACACCGGATTTCTGGTGACGGAGAACGGTCTCAAAGAAAAATGCCACTGTTTCCGCAGCCGGGAAATTTCTCTTTTGTACGACCAGTCAAATATCCGCGAAATGATTTCTTCCGACAATTTCGGCACTCTCTCCTATTCTTATTATGAAGGACAGGATTTGAGCCGTTTCGAGCGCGCTGTAAAAATTTGCCGGGAATTTGTAGAAACCTTTAAAGAGGACTACCACAATCTGTTTTTTTATGGTACAGTAGGTACTGGCAAAAGTTTTCTGTCAGGATGCGTAGCCAACGAATTGTTAAAACAGGGATGTTCTGTAATTTATTTCAGTTCCTCGGAACTGTTTGAAACTCTTGCACGCTATTCTTTTGATAAAAACAGCAAAGAGCAGCTGTACGACTTTTATCATGACTTATACCATTGCGATTTGATTATTATAGATGATTTGGGAACAGAGCTGACAAACTCTTTTGTGGCGTCCCAGCTGTTCTCCTGCTTAAACGAGCGCCATCTGCGCCGGAAAGCAACCATCATCTCCACCAATCTCAGTCTGGAAGAACTCAGAGACCGGTACTCCGACCGTGTTTTTTCCAGAATCACGAGTAATTTTGACTTGTGCAAGCTGAGCGGTCCGGACATCCGGATGTACAAAAAACGTAATTCAATGAATTAACTGTTAACATAGAAAGTGAGGAAATTTTCATGGGCAACCGCGAAGAAAAAAGAAATTTGGAGACCATACCCGTTGGCTCTCTCGGCATTATCTCTCTGGAGGGATGCAGGATTCTGGGAGAAAAGGTGGACAAGTATCTGGTAAAATGGAGAGCTGAGCGCGAAAGCGAGCACAAGGACTCCCTTGCATTTGCCGGCTATCAGAGAGATTCCTACCTGTTAAATGCAAAAGTTCCCCGTTTCGGCTCCGGCGAGGCAAAAGGTATGATATTGGAATCGGTACGAGGCACCGACCTGTATCTGCTGGTAGATGTCCTAAACTATTCCATGACCTACTCTCTCTGCGGTCATGAAAATCATATGTCACCGGACGACCATTATCAGGATTTGAAACGTATTATCGCCGCTGTGGGCGGAAAGGCACGCCGTATCACCGTTATCATGCCTTTCCTGTATGAGAGCCGTCAGCACAAGAGAACTGCAAGAGAATCCTTGGACTGTGCACTGGCGCTTCAGGAACTGGTATCCATGGGTGTGGACAACATTATTACGTTTGACGCTCATGACCCCAGAGTTCAGAATGCAATTCCCCTTCACGGATTTGAAACCGTACAGCCCGCATACCAGTTTATCAAGGGTCTGCTCCGCAATGTAAAGGATTTGCAGATTGATTCCAACCACATGATGGTAATCAGCCCGGACGAAGGCGGTATGGGTCGTGCTATCTATATTGCCAATGTGCTCGGTCTGGATATGGGTATGTTCTACAAGAGACGTGATTACACCCGCGTTGTAAACGGACGCAACCCCATTGTTGCCCACGAATTTTTGGGAAGCAGCGTTGAGGGCAAGGATATGATTATCATTGACGATATGATTTCCTCCGGCGAAAGCGTACTGGAAGTTGCCGCTGCATTAAAAAAGCGCAAGGCAAACAAAATTTTTGTCTTTGCAACCTTCGGTCTGTTTACCAGCG
This sequence comes from uncultured Acetatifactor sp., assembly GCA_934426825.1. Lineage (GTDB taxonomy): Bacteria > Bacillota > Clostridia > Lachnospirales > Lachnospiraceae > Acetatifactor. Next base: position 58,931 of record CAKRYI010000008.1, read on the forward strand.
GTCTTGATAAATTTGACAAGGCTTATGAGAACGGCATTATCGACAAGGTGCTCACCACCAACCTGATTTATCAGGCACCCGAACTGTTACAGCGTGACTGGTATATCAACTGCGATTTGAGCAAATACATTGCCTACATTATCGATACTCTGAACCATGATTCCTCCATCAGCGACTTGCTGAACCCCAACGAGAGAATCCAGAGCATTGTGTCCCGTTACAAAAAGGGTGAACTGTAAAGGTAGATTTTGCAAAGCCCCGCTTACCATACAATTTAGGGTAGGCGGGGTTTTTCGATTCATAACCGTTCCATTCAGAGACTCTCTTTTTCACGATATAGTTTGTTTTTCAAATGCCATTTATAATGTTAACCGTTTCATTTTTGTGTTGACGTTTCTTCTTTTTCAGGTTATACTGCTAATTGTTAATCTGTTTCCTATCAGGTTAACAATTACTCTAAACAGAAAGGCTTGGTTTTCCTTATGAACTCTACAAAAACAAAAAAAATGGCTCTGATTGGTCTGATGACCGCCGTTATCTGTGTACTGGCACCTTTTTCTCTGAACCTTCCGTTCAGCCCCGTTCCGATTTCGCTGGGTACTTTGGCAATTTACTTTGTCATCTCCGTTTTAGGCATGAAATCCGGCACTCTCAGTGTGGTACTGTATATTCTGTTAGGTCTGGTCGGGCTTCCCGTCTTTGCCAATTTCACCGGCGGCGCAGGAAAATTGTTCGGTCCCTCCGGCGGTTATATCATCGGTTATATATTCATGGCGCTTATCTGCGGCTGGTTTACTGACAAATGGGCAGACAAAGCCATACTGCGTTTCCTTGGTATGCTGCTCGGCACTGCGACTTGCTATCTGTTCGGAACGGCATGGCTTGCCTACCAGATGTCCTTAACCTTCTCTCAGGCACTGATGGCAGGTGTGATTCCCTTTATTCCCGCAGATTTGGTTAAACTTGTCATTGCCATGTTATTGGGACATCAGTTACGCAAGCGGCTTCTGAAAGCCGGGTTGATTTAATCCTAGCTATTCTACAGTTTGATTTATACCGATGCTACAGCAGGTATTTCCGCTCAGTTACGCTTTCGCTCCGTAAAAAAGCGCAACGGTACATACAGATTCTCGTTCGTTACCACTCCGAGAATCTTAGTACCGGCGTTTTTTAAGGAACTTCGCCGGAAATACCTGCTTTGCATCCGGGAAAATTTCAGATTATTTTAGTGAGCACCATTTATCACAGCCGACGATATGCCTGTAAATAACCCTTGCATTTTCAATTTCACTATGTTATATTACATGCGTTGCAAATATCTTTCATAACAGATTTTGCAGACTATAACCGGTGAGTTCGAGACCTTCCTCACCTAAAACAAAACTAAAGGAGAAAAGAAATGAATAAGAAAGTTCTGTTTATCGTCCACGCAGCAGTCATTGCTGCTCTTTATGTTGTGCTCACAATGCTCGCTAACGCTCTGGGTCTGGCAAATTATGCCGTTCAGCTCCGCTTTTCGGAGGCTCTGACCATCCTTCCCTATTTTACCCCTGCTGCCATACCGGGTCTTTTTGTCGGCTGTATTCTGAGTAATTTGCTTACAGGCTGTCTGCCCTTGGACATTATTTTCGGCAGTCTGGCAACACTCCTCGGCGCACTGGGAACCTATGCCCTGCGTAAGCGCACCAAATGGCTTGCCCCCGTATGCCCCATCGTTGCCAATACACTGATTGTGCCTTTCGTACTGGCATATGTTTATCAGTTTGAGGGCTCCATTCCCTACTTTATGCTGACGGTGGGTGCCGGAGAAATCATTTCCTGCGGTATTTTAGGCATGCTTTTACTGAATGTCCTTCAGAAATACCGGAAATATATTTTCCCCAACACTTAACCCATTGTATGCCCACGGCTGCGGGCAGCTTCTCAATCCTTGCGGATATAAGTTACAAAACGGTTTCCGTTTTCGGCAAACCACTGGGTGGAATCGTTCATTCCCTTTTTGTACAGCTTGCCCGTAGCCGGCTCCATAATCACCACATTAAACTCGTTGAATCCGGTTATCAGCACGGCGTCCCCGTTCTGTAAAATAGCGAGCACCGGAATATCCTGATTCACATAATAAAGCACCGAATCCAAATTACAGCCGGTCAAATCCAGAATCTGTGCATCCTCCAAATTATCCTGCAAAATTTCCATGGCTGTATTTCCCTGATTGAGCAGATATGCGCAATTGCGCACCAGTCCCTCAAAACTTAAAATCGTGTCAAGGCAGACTGCCAGACTGGTTTTGTCCTCCGTCACCTCCGCCTCCTTGATTGCCATAATCTGGTTGCGGGATACCCGGTTGCCTTTCAGCCAGACACAATCTCCGCTGTTGTTTATCACCACTCCCGAAATCGCATACGCTTCATTCACAGCCTTTGCCGGAGCCGTGTAAATGCCATCCACTCCGTAGGCTCCGTACACATAGTAGCGCTCCGTCTCGTTTTCAACACTTGGTTCTAACTCTCTTCCACCCTCAAACACCACTTCCTTGGGTGTCAGGATTTTGACCGTTTTCGCGTCAATCACTGTCTTTGTCTGAATCTGCACATATCTTTCATAGACATCAATATCAGCTGAAACGACCTGATTCTTGCTCTCCACCGCTTCCATATTATCCGTAATATGGTCATCTGCCACCGCCGAATACAGCCCGGTTTCCGCACGGCTCGCCCGCTGCAGTGTAATCTGATTGCCTTCCACGATACAGTCTGTAATATAAACACCGTCCTGCTGGTACTCTTTCAGCAGATTGCCGTCCGGGTCACAGATACACAGCTTATACATGGGGAAATACACGCCGCCGGAATTTTCACGGATGACATCGCTTTTTCTTGCCACTCCGTAAATAATATCCTCCTGCATAAAGCCCAGCGGGCGTATGGTTTCACTGTCATTCACGGTAATTTCGTACTGTGAATCACTTCCCAGATTCCGCACCATCAGACGGTTACAGTCATAAATATCCTTTCCTTCCTGCCAGACAATAATTTTGTTACTCTCAGATACACGGAAACTGTCGTCCTGCGTAATGCTCACCATGTCCTGCCATGCCTTTTCCGTCAAATCAATTCCATACACCGTATTTTCCAGGAAAAGATACAGCTTATTATCCCGGTTCAAATAGAGCAACTGTTCCATCTCCGCCTTCAAAACGGCATAGGTCTTGTTGTAGGGGATATAGACCGCCTCATCTAACGTGTTCATGGCACTGTCGTAGGCGTAAACCTGTATTCCCACTTCCCCCTCATGTCTGCCCCGGTTCATATATCCGTACACGGCAAATTTCAGATTGCCCGCCTCGTCCACGTCCAGTATCTTAATATCATGGGCGTCATTCATGGCGCGCGCATCCTTATTTTCATTATCGTAAAAACTGAATACCACCGTCAGCTTATTGTTGGTGGCATTGTAACTCAACAGATTGCCCGCCTCTTTGAATACGACGGTATTGCCGTCCTCGCTCTCCGCCATGACGACATTCTCATCCGTAATGCCCAACAGAATTTTGTCATTGGCATACATATGCTCCAAATCCGGTATCTGCTCCATGGTTCTCTCAAAATCCAGCAGATACATTCTGTCAGTTGTGTAACGTACCCGGTAATGCTCCTGTACCCGGTAGTAAGTGACCTGCTTTTCCTCTCTCGTCGTCACCATGTAATCTAACAGAAAAGAGGCGGTCTGACTGGCAATATCCGTCAACCGCACGGACGGCTTTTCCACTTCCCGAACCTGCATATCTCCCCATGTAATCTGGTTAAAGCTGGAATGAATATTGACCTTATAAAAAGACTTGTTATCCTCCAACTGGGCGTTTGTCTCCAGATAACGGGTCAAATCCTTTGCCGCTTCCTTATCATAAAGCGTTTCATGAAAAGTGGTGACAAAATCCATCTTTTCCGCAAGGTGCATGTTGTCACTCCACATAACGCGGGTGTAATAGCGAATCTTCTGCTCTCCCTCCAGTTCCAGCACCACCGCAAGGGAATATTCCGTGTTCTTTTCTATCAAATCCTTTAATGCGGTATCTAACAGAATCCTTCCGTTCTTTTCCCTGTAGTGGTTCAAAGGGGTATCTTCTATCAGCCTTGAACCATCCATGCTTCTGACTTCTATGGAAATTGCGGTAATATCGTTGCCGTAAGTATCAATCACGAAACCGGTCTCCCGGTTATCCCCAAGCAGAGTAACCGAATCCCGCTGAAAAGCCGTGTCACTGACTTCCTTATATCCAAACAGGCGGTTGTACTCCGCTTCGCCCGTTCGCATTGTCACCACGGGAAGGCTGCACTGCGCCATCTCCATCGTCATATTGTTATGTCCTTTGTTCATCAGCCTTCCGCCAACAATCAGCGCCACGAAAAAGGCTAAGAGGAACACGACTATTTTAATCAATGTTTTCTTCATCATATTCATGAATTTCTATTCCTTTAAAAGCTGTTTTAAGGTGGGGTTAATGTGCAAAAACTCTGTCACCCCTTCTACGTCATTGCGTCTGCCCTTTGGCACCATGGCTCCTGCGGACACATTCTTTTTCTTCACGGCACGAATCAGCAGATTTTTAGGTGTGTGCTCCATATCGATAAATTCCAGAATCTGGGTATCGTATCCGCAGTTTTCCAAAATATCCGCACGCAGAGCGTCCGTAATCAGCGCCGACATTCTCTCCTTGATAATTCCGTACTTTAAAACCGGCTTTAGTTCACTGCATTTCATCTGCTTGTTGACCTCATGCTGACAGCAGGGCACTGCCATAATGACACTCGCTCCCCATTTCACCGCCTTTTCCAGTGCATAATCCGTTGCGGTATCGCAGGCGTGCAGTGACACTACCATATCCACGGAATCCGTTCCCTCGTAGGTACTGATGTCCCCGCGCTCAAAATGAAGATGCTCATACCCAAGACGCTCCGCCAGTTGGTTGCAGTGCAGAATCACATCCGTTTTCAAATCCAGCCCCGTCACTTCAATATCTCTATGTTGCATCTCATGCAAATAATAGTACATGGCAAAAGTCAGATAGGATTTTCCGCAGCCAAAGTCGATTATGCGGATGGTGCGGTTCTTGGGCAGCTCTTCCAGGATATCCTCTATAAACTCCAGATAGCGGTTAATCTGGCGGAACTTATCGTATCTTGCCTTGGCAATCCTTCCGTCCGGGGTCTGTACTCCAAGCCCCATCAGAAAATCCACCGGACTCCCTTCCTGCAAAATATACTGTTTCTGCCGGTTATGGGAAAGGTTCTCCATGCCCGTCCCACTATCGGGCAGACTCTTTGCATTGGCAGTCTTTTTCTGCTGTATGGTCATTTTACCCTTTTTGCTCACCAAAACAGTGGCCTCCGAAGAGGCCGTTTTGAACTCTCCCTGGCGAAACAGCTCCGACAGGTAGTGTTCTACCCTGAGAGCCATCTCCGGTTCTTTGAAATTCTCATGAAAAACCTGTGTTCCCCGGTACAAGGTTTCCTGAAAATATAATTCACCTTTGATTAATACCGGTCTGATTTTTAATTTGGTACCCGAATCCGGGTTCTTTGTATTGCTAAGCACAGCCTGAATCAGATGGGGATTCAGAAACTGCTGCAGTAATTTTCTCAATTCATCCATGGTGTTCGTCCTGTCTCTAACGATATTGGCTCTTTCAACAGCTTTCTACTCTATTGTAATGACTTTTCCCACACTGCACAACTAAAAATTTAAGAAACCTCTTCTTCCGCCGTGGCGGCGCTTGTAGATTTCGTTGCACAAGAGCACCTGTATCATATTTTCCACCCATTCCCATTTTTCCGGTGCGGAAACCGCCTCCGGCTGCGCCTCATCCTCTTCTTTTCTTAAGACCGAAACCATGGTTTTCGCAAGTCTGGCAATGCCGTAACGGTCGGGGTATTCATCATAAATCATACTGCCTTCGTAATCTAATTTGTCCAACATTTCTGCTATTCTTCTCTGATAGCATTTTACTTCACCGGGATAAGTCTGCTGTAAATATTCTAAATCTTTTAAGACGGCATCTTCCTGTTCCTGTCTTAAGAAACCGGAGTATGTCATATAGAAAGGAAGCGGGATATTTCCCGGAAAAGATTGAACGATTCCTTGCTTAAAATCCATACGCAGTGCCTCATAGTTACTTTTCTATAACATATGCGCACTGCGTATTCTGTGTGATTCTTTATTATTTCAGTACCTGAATTCGTGCCACCGCTCTCTGCAGTGCGGTTTCCGCACGGGCAATGTCCGTCTCCGGAGTCTTACTGTGCAGACGTTCCTCGGCACGATGAAGCGCAGCCTCGGCACGACCTTGGTCGATTTCCTCCGGCCACTCTATAATTTCCGCAAGAATCGTAATTCCTTCCGGCAGAATTTCTGCAAATCCGGCATGCAGTGCAGCCATTTTCTCGCCCTCTGCCTCATGGATGGTCAGAATCCCCGGCTTTACGATAACGGTCAGCGGAATATGTCCGGGCAGAACGCCAATCTGCCCCTCCGTGGTATTGAATTCAACCATTTCTACCGTATTCTCATAGAACACTCTGTCCGGTGTGATGATACGCAGTTGAAAATCTGTAGTATCTGCCATATCTGTACCATACCTTTCTTACGCTTTCTGCGCAAATTTCTCCACCACGTCATCAATGCTTCCTGCATTCAGGAAATAGCTTTCCGGAATGTCATCATGCTTTCCTTCCAGAATCTCTCTGAATCCGCGAATGGTCTCGCCGATGGGTACATACTTTCCTTCCAGTCCGGTAAACTGTCCTGCCACGAAGAACGGCTGGGACAGGAATCTTTGCACCTTACGGGCGCGGGATACTACCAGCTTGTCCTCCTCTGACAACTCATCCATACCCAGAATAGCGATAATATCCTGCAGTTCCTTATATCTCTGTAAGATTTCCTGTACACCGCGGGCTGTCGCATAATGCTCCTCGCCTACGATTCTGGGATCCAGAATACGGGAGGTGGACTCCAACGGGTCTACCGCCGGATAGATACCCAGCTCTACAATAGAACGGGACAATACGGTGGTTGCATCCAAATGGGCGAATGTGGTTGCGGGAGCCGGGTCGGTCAAGTCATCCGCCGGCACATAAACTGCCTGTACAGAAGTGATGGAACCGTTCTTGGTGGAGGTAATTCTCTCCTGAAGGGCACCCATCTCGGTCTGCAGTGTGGGCTGGTAACCTACTGCGGAGGGCATACGTCCCAGCAACGCGGAAACCTCACTACCTGCCTGTGTGAAACGGAAAATATTGTCGATGAACAACAATACATCCTTTCCGCCTTTATCACGGAAATACTCCGCCATGGTAAGTCCCGTCAGACCTACTCTCATTCTCGCTCCGGGGGGCTCGTTCATCTGACCGAATACCATGGTGGTCTTTTCGATAACTCCGGACTCTTTCATTTCATGATACAAATCGTTACCCTCACGGGTACGCTCTCCAACGCCGGTAAATACGGAATATCCGCCATGCTCGGTTGCAATGTTACGGATTAATTCCTGAATCAGCACGGTCTTACCTACTCCGGCACCGCCGAACAGACCAATCTTACCACCCTTCTGATAAGGGCAGAGCAGGTCAACGACCTTGATACCGGTCTCCAACAGTTCCGTATCTGTGGACTGTTCCTCAAAGGAGGGTGCCGGTCTGTGAATCGGCTCGTATGTTACTCCCTGCGGAGCAGGCTGATTATCGATGGGCTGACCAAGTACGTTGAAAATTCTGCCCAGCGTATTCTCTCCTACCGGAACAGAGATGGGAGCACCTGTTGCGATGGCTTCCATTCCGCGGACAAGTCCGTCGGTGGTTCCCATGGCAATACATCTGACAGTGTCATCACCCAAATGCTGGGAAACTTCCACGACCAGTTCGCCACCGTCTCTGGTAGGGATGCGAATTGCTTCGTTAATCTCAGGAAGTTTACCCTCGTCAAAGCGCACGTCCAAAACGGCACCAATGACCTGAGTAACCTTTCCTTTATTTTCTCCTGCCATTTCTACCTCTTTCCTATACCTAGATTCGTATATTTTATAGTCTCTATCCCAATGCTTCCGCACCGGAAATAATTTCTGTCAGCTCCTGAGTGATGGAACCCTGTCTTGCTCTGTTATATTTCAGCGACAAATCACTTATCATGTCCTCGGCATTGCTGGTAGCGTTGTCCATTGCCTGCATACGCGCTCCGTTTTCGCTGGCAACCGCTTCCATCATTGCTCCGTAAACCAGACTTGTGATATACTTCGGCACAATCATATCCAGCGCTTCCTCTTCCGCCGGTTCAAAATTCATAATGGCTTCCGGCTCAGTGCTCTCCTTTTCCTCCACTTCCTTATAGTCCACGGGAAGCAGACGAATCAGTTTGGGTTCATGGCTGACTGTGTTTTTAAAAGCTGTATACGCCAAATAAATTTCGCCGATTTCACCCTCTTCAAAAGACTTCAAAAGTCTCTGGGTCAACAGCATGGCGTCCGCATAGGCGGGTTCTTCAATCACTTTGGGCAGTTCCTCACGGATTTCATATCCCGCGTGGCTCAGTGTCTCCCGTCCCTTATTACCGATGGCATAGACAAGCACGTCCTCTTTGTTCCAGTCGTCATTTCTGGTAATCAGTTTGGTGACATTGGAATTGTATCCGCCTGCCAGTCCACGGTTGGAGGTAATAACAATCACTGCCTTTTTGGGAGAGTCACCGGGCTGCAGGTAGCGATGCTGCACCTGACCCACTCTGGATAAAATACTGCCCACTGTGGAGTACATACAGTCAAAGTATGCTTTGGAGCGTTCCGCTCCGGCTCTGGCGCGCTGCAGTTTCACCGTGGATACCAGCTTCATTGCCTTCGTAATCTGCTGGGTTCCCTGAATACTGGTTTTGCGGCGTTTAATATCACGCATTGATGCCATAATTCTTCGCCCTCCACATTAATACTTTTTCATGCCCTTGAACTCGTCCAGTGCTTTCTTTAACAAATCTTCGGTCTGCTCGGAAATTACTTTTTCCGCTGCAATATTGCCGGGTACTTCCGGATACTTGGTATCCAAAAACTCGAAAAATTCTTTCTCAAAGTCCGTAATCGCATCCACCGGTACATCCAGCAGATATTTATGGGTTACCGCATAGATAATGATAACCTGATACTGGACAGCCATGGGCTGATACTGGGGCTGTTTCAGCACTTCCTTGATTCGCTCGCCCTGTGCCAGTTTTTCCTTGGTATCTGCATCCAGCTCGGAACCAAACTGTGCAAAGGAAGCCAGCTCTCTGTACTGTGCCAGCTCTGTACGGATAGGCGCAGCAATCTTTTTCATTGCCTTAATCTGCGCCGCGCCGCCTACACGGGACACGGAAAGTCCGGCGTTAACTGCGGGACGGAAACCTGCATTGAACATCTCGGTCTCCAAATATATCTGTCCGTCGGTGATGGAGATAACGTTGGTAGGGATATATGCGGAAACATCGCCTGCCTGCGTCTCGATAATGGGCAGTGCCGTCAAAGAGCCTCCGCCGTATTCATCGCTCATTCTTGCCGCACGCTCCAACAGTCTGGAGTGCAGATAGAATACATCACCGGGATATGCCTCACGTCCGGGCGGACGACGAAGCAGCAGGGAGAGTGTACGGTATGCGGTAGCATGCTTACTCAAGTCATCATATACCACCAGTACATCCTCGCCGTTCTCCATCCATTCCTCGCCGATGGCACAGCCGGAATAGGGTGCAATATACTGAAGCGGAGCCAAATCGCTGGCGGTAGATACAACTACCGTTGTATATGCCATAGCTCCATATTCTTCCAAAGTCTTAACAATGTTGGCAACGGTGGAAGCCTTCTGACCGATTGCCACATAGATACATTTTACGTTCTGTCCCTTTTGATTGATAATAGTGTCAATGGCGATTGCCGTCTTACCTGTCTGACGGTCTCCGATAATCAGCTCACGCTGACCTCTTCCAATGGGCACCATGGAATCGATAGCCTTGATACCGGTCTGTAACGGAGTATCCACACTCTTTCTTGTGATAACGCCGCTTGCCACACGCTCAATCTTACGGAATTTAGCCGTCTGAACAGGACCTTTGCCGTCAATGGGCTGTCCCAGTGCATTCACAACCCTGCCGAGCAGTGCGTCACCGACAGGAACCTCAACCACTCGTCCGGTGGTCTTTACGGTATCCCCTTCGTTGATATTTTTTGCACTACCTAACAGTACAACGCCGACGTTGTCCTCTTCCAGATTGAGCACCATGCCGTAAATGTCTCCGGGGAATTCCAGCAACTCACCCTGCATGGCATTTTCCAGACCATGCACACGGGCAATACCGTCCGCTACCTGAATAACGGTTCCCACGTCGGAAACATCCAGTTTGGAGGCATATCTCATAATCTGCTCTTTGATGACAGAACTTATTTCTTCTGGTCTTAAATTCATTGTTCTGTAGCACCTTTCCTCCAGTGGGTTATCCCAACTGAATCTGTAATAATTGTTTTGTCAAATCACTGATTTTACTTTTAATGCTGCTGTCCACAACTCTGTCGTTGATGCGGATAACCATGCCGCCGATAAGGGACGCATCCACCTCGTAGTGCATCTCCATCACAACGTAGGAAGTGGTTTCCAACAGCCTGTTTTTAACATTTTCTTTCTGGGTATCGGTCAGTTCCACCGCAGTGGTCACATAAGCCACGCCGATTCTCTGTTCTTCCTTCACCCTGTCGATAAAATAGTCGAAAATTGCCTGTATCTCACCGTATCGCTCTTTGTCGACCACAATCTCCAAAAAACCGGTGAGTTCATCGCTGGCTCTGCCTTTAAAAATATTTTCCACGGCAGCCGCCTTGTCCTGCTTGGGAATTCCGGGATGTTTCATCATCTTGTCAAACTCCGGATTCTGCTTCAGGATTTCCTGTAATTCCTGAATTTCCTCCATCATTTCCCTTGTCTTATTCTCCTCGCGGGCAATCTCAAACAATGCTTCGCCATATGTCTTGGAAACTAATTTAGCCATGTGTTTTCACCCATTTCTCTCAGAGTTTCATCAATAAGCTGATTCTGCACTCCGGCATCAATGGAGGCGGAAACAACCTTGCCTGCCATCATGGATGCAACAGAAATCATCTCCTTCTTCACATCATCGGCGATCTTCTGTTTCTCCAGTTCTGCCTCTGCGTGCGCTCTTTCGAGAATACGCGCTGCCTCTTCCTTTGCATTGGCAATAATCTGGCTTTCATTTGCCAGTGCCTTTCTGCGCGCTTCGCTCAGGATGCTTTCTGCCTCCTTATCCACACTTTTCAGTTTCTCTTCATACTGCGCCTTTAACGCTTCTGCCTGAACCATATTGTCTTTTGCGTCTTCCAGCTCGTCATGAATCTTTTTCTTACGGTCGTTCAGCATCTTTCTTGCCGGGTTGAACAAGAAATAGCTGAGTGCCAGAAACAGGAAAAAGATTGCAATGATAGTAAGGCAGGAATCTGCCAGTAGCTGCCAGTCCAGATCAAACAGTCTCTCCATGGACTCGCCACCTGTTAAAAGTATCATTCTTTGCCTCCTTTCCACCGCTCATCCGTCATATTTTCCGGATAAGTTATGGCAGCAGAGGTTTTACGAACAATAACAGCATTGCAACAAGCAGACCGTACAAACCGGTGGTCTCTGCAACTGCCTGTCCAAGAAGCATGGTGGTGGTAATGTCGGATTTTGCTCCGGGGTTACGTCCTACGGCTGCTGCCGCATGTCCTGCCGCAATACCCTGTCCTACACCGGGTCCGATACCTGCAATCAATGCCAGTCCTGCACCGATTGCAGAACAACCTAAGATAAAGTTTTCATTAAATTCCATTTTCTTTCCTCCTATTTGTGGGGGTCAGTGACCCATTTTTAACTATTGTCATGCTGTTTCGCCGTCTCCGATTGCATTCGAAATATACGTCATGGTCAGCATACAGAACACATACGTCTGAATCGCACCGGAAAACAGGTCAAAGTATACATGCAGTGCTGCCGGCCATATGGTGGCTATCCATCCGAGCAGTCCGTAAATCAGCGCCATCATTACCGTACCGGAAAGTACGTTGGCAAACAGACGCAGGGAAAGCGAAATCGGCACTGCAATTTCACTAATCAGGTTGATGGGAAACCACAGCGGCAGCCATGCCGGTAACGGTGAACACATACCTGCCCAAATATCCTTCGGCTTCTGATATTTAAACTGATTGAAATGAATCAGTGTAAAAGTCAATACACCAAGCGGCAGTGTCACGCCATAATCAGCAGTAGGCGGACGTAATCCCAAGAGTCCGGATATATTGCTTACCAGAATAAAGATAAAAATGGTTCCGATATAATTATAAAACTTCCGGGCGCTCTTGCCCATGGAGCCGTCCACTATGCCGTCCAGCTTTTCCACAATCAGTTCCACCACATTCTGAAAGCCACCCGGCACTTCGGATGCCTTTGCCATACAGCGTTTGGCAGCAATCGCGAAGCCTATCAAAATCAGCATAACAATCAGCATACACACGTGCGTAGTTGTAATCCAGACCTCATGTCCAAAGAACGAATATTTCACAAGTCCGTGAATCATAAAGTCAATGTCCGACGCACCGGATAACAAAATTCCATGCTCCATCTTTTCACCTCCCTCTTACTTTTTTTCGTTGGGAATTCCTTCCTCATGAAACAGCTTATTACATAATTTATGGGTAAACGGCTGAAGAAAAGCCGCTACTTTCATTCCCATGTAAGCCAGAAACACCACAAGGGGATTCATGACTTCCGTTATCATAATGATAAACAAAACAGCCGCAAACAATACATACCGGAACAGATACCCACGAAAAATCATTTTGTTGGCTCTTTTTTCGTCATAATCAAGCGCTCTGTCCAAAGACCGGTACATATGCACGATGCTTGCCACGCCGAAAAGGATTCCGAACCAGAGACTTTTGGTGTAATATAACCGGTTCTTCACCAAAAACATTCCCACAATCTGGCAGGCAATGCCCCAAAAAGCAAGTCCCATTTCCATTTCCAACAGTGTTCTGTTTATACTCTTTAACCTATCTGCCATCTGCGTTACCGTCATCCTGCTTCTTCTTTTCTTTCTGTTCAGACCCGCCGAAAATCTTTTTCGCCATGCGGTAATTGTTCTGCCATCCCGCTATGGCGCCCAAGGCGAACCCTATGATTACCAGAAAAGAAGTTCCTAATTTTTTATCTAAAAAAAAACCCACCGCTGTCATCATACATATGGGCACCAGCATATTCAAGCTAAACTGCATCACTAATGTAAAGGAGCGGTATACGTTTTTGTCAAAGTGTTGCTTTTTCTTCATTTTCAGCTCCCGTCACCGAATCTTTACGCATTCTTTTCAACTTCTTTATATAAACTAAATTATATCCATAAAATGCCTTTTTGTCTAGGGAAACCCTTACCGAGTTTCCCTATTTTCAAAATATTTTTTGTCTTTTATTGACTTGTCGCAAAGAACGCATTACACTGTTTTGTAACAGTTTTATGAATGTCCTTTTATATTTTTATATATGGAGGCTTGCAAATGATAATACGTCCCGTTAAACCGCAGGATGCACCGAATCTTGTAAAAATATACGCTCCCTATGTGGAGCACACTTCCATTACTTTTGAATATGAGGTTCCCTCCGCAGAGGAATTTGCAGACAGAATCCGAAATATCACGCAAAAATATCCCTATCTGGCTGCGGAGGAAAACGGCGAACTGTTAGGCTACGCCTCAGCCTCAGCCTTTAAAGGGCGCGCCGCCTACGCATGGTCCGTGGAAACTTCTATCTATGTAAAAGAAAACTGCCGCCACGGCGGAATCGGCAGGGCGCTCTATACGGAACTGGAGCGGTGTCTGTCCGCACAGCATGTCTGCAATGTCTGTGCCTGCATCACTTACCCCAATCCTGTCAGTATCGCTTTTCATGAAAGTTTCGGGTATCAAACCATTGCCCATTTTCACAAATCCGGCTACAAACAGGGAAGCTGGTACGATATGATCTGGATGGAAAAGGAATTGTGTCCCCACACCGTGCCGCCCATGCCCTTTGTTCCCATAACAGAACTGTCAAATCTCTTTGACAAAACAGCCACGAAGGAGTAAAACGTCACAGAAAGGTAAAGCCTATGAACACTTTACAGATTTACAGAAAAAGACTGATTCCCCCCGAATGTATTCTTTTAAAAGATGATATTATCGTGGAAAGCAACGAAAACACCGTCATCACCAAGTGGACGACCTTAAAGCCCAAGGCGGAATTTTCCCACGGCTGTTCCTGCTATTTGCTGAAAGAGGGGTTAAAGGTGAGCAAATTTTACCGGGCAGACAATTCCCTGCTCTACTGGTACTGCGATATTGTGGATTATTCTTTTTCTCCGGACGGCGCGACTTTAACGGTAACGGATTTGCTGGCCGATGTCATTGTCTATCCGGACGGCAGGGTAAAAGTAATGGATTTGGACGAACTGGCTGACGCCTTGGACCACACGCTGATTACACCGGAGTTAATGAGTGCCTGCCTGCGGCGGCTGCACTATCTGCTCTCTTTGATTGACCGGGATAAATTTGACCGGTTTCAGGCACTGTTAAATAATTTAGGACTGTAGCAGACGCTACAGTCCTTTTTTGTAATACTTACTCATGAATTTAAAAGAAAACAAATCGATTAATAGAAAATATGTCCGCCGATGCTGATACCGTTCAAGCCTTCCACCGGCGTTCTGAAATATACACAGTTTCCGACATTGGTCACGCCCGACATTGCCTCGTCTGCCGCGCGGTAGCATGCTGTGGTTGCCTTGTCCGACGCCAGCGCAAGTTCCAGTCTGCCGCTCGCCACCGGGGAAAACTGGCTTCTCTGATAAATTACGCCCACCACGGAATCCGGGTAAACCGAGCTCAGCACACGGTTGATGACAACGCTTCCCACCGCAAGCTGACCTGCATAAGGTTCTCCGCCCGCCTCGCAGTAAATCAGGTTTGCCAGCAGTTTTCTGTCGCCCTCGGCAAAGCTCACCTCCGAAATATCCCGCCATGCGGAATTGGCTGCCGTCTGGGACATTGCCAGCTCCTCCGCCAGTTTTTTCTTAAGGTAAGTCAGATCCTCTTCCTTTTTCTTAATCTCCGCCTCGTACTCCATTGCCTTCTGCTCTGCATCCGAAATCTGGTCTGCATATTTGGAAATGGAATTGGAGGTCTGGCTGATTAATCCGGAAACCTTGCTCTGCTCCGCCTGTGCCGCCACCTTGAGATTCTCTAATTCCGCGCGTTCCGACTGCAACAGTGCTTCCTGTTCCTCTATCAGTCTGCGGTTTTCCTTGTAATTTTCCAACATTTTGCGGTCATACGCCGCAATTTTTTCAAAATAGTCCGCCACATTCAGCATGGCGGAAAGACTTCCAGCATTGATAATGGCATTCACATAGCTGGTGTCGTTCTGTTCGTACATATCCCGGACACGGACCACCATGCACGCATACTGCCAGCGTTCTGTCTCCTTCGCCTCATCCAACGCTTCCTGCGTAGCAGTAATCTCCTGTTCTTTTACCCCAATCTGCTGTTCCAAATCCTCCAGATTGGCGCTGACCTCCGATAACTGGGCATTCAGATTGTTCAATTCCCCTTTTAGGGAACTGTGGGTCTCCCGCAAATCCTCCAAATTATCATTGGTTTCATTCAACTGGTTCTTCAGTTCGTTTCTTTCCTGCTCCGCCTGCTTAATCTGTTCTCTGGTACTGGTAGCCCTGACTACTATATCATTGGTTGTCGCGGTAAGCGCCCCCACCAGGATGGTTATTGTCAGGATGACTGCCACTCTGCTACGGTTTCTCACTTTTCAACATCCTTGCCTTTCTAGACCTCAATAGTAATCTGTCTGCCTGTTCTGTGGTAGGGAACATATCTCACGCCTGCCGCATCAAACATTCTCTTTGCGGCGCGGTTGGAGGGGCTGCCCCCGTACTTGTCACTGTCGTAAACCACCGTGCGGATTCCCGCCTGAATAATGGCCTTTGCGCACTCATTGCAGGGGAACAGGGATACATATAATTTCGTGCCTTCCAGCGAGCCACCCCGATAGTTCAAAATGGCATTTAACTCACTGTGGGTCACAAAAGGATACTTGGTATCCATATCCTCCCCTTCCCGCTGCCATGGGAATTCATCATCCGAACATCCGCAGGGAAAACCGTTGTATCCCATGGACAATATTTTGTTATCCTGACTCACAATGCAGGAGCCAACCTGCGTGTTAGGGTCTTTGGAGCGCATACCCGACAAGTGTGCCACTCCCATAAAATATTCATCCCAACTGATATAGTCTTTTCTCTTCGTGTTCATTCTGTTCCTCTCTCGTCCGCAGCCCGGTTCGGGCAGTTTACGGCAGTCGCCCCGGCACTTATTTTGTACCGAAAATACGGTCTCCGGCATCTCCCAGACCGGGAACGATATAGCCGTGGTCGTTCAGTCTCTCGTCCAGTGCTCCGATATACATATCTACATCGGGATGCGCTTTCTTCATTGCTTCCACGCCTTCCGGTGCAGCGATAATACACATGAAATGAATGGTCTTGCATCCTCTGTCTTTCAACATCTGAATAGCTGCAACGGAAGAACCGCCGGTTGCCAGCATGGGGTCTACTACAAATACATCACGCTCTGCGCAGTCA
Organism: uncultured Acetatifactor sp.; assembly: GCA_934426825.1. Classification (GTDB taxonomy): domain Bacteria; phylum Bacillota; class Clostridia; order Lachnospirales; family Lachnospiraceae; genus Acetatifactor. The sequence goes on from CAKRYI010000008.1 coordinate 75,662, forward strand.
GCAGGCAGTTTGCAATAATATTCTACCGGTTTCAATGTCTCCGGGTCCCTGTAAAGTCCGATGTGTCCGACCTTTGCGGCGGGAATCAGCTCCAATACGCCGTCTACCATGCCAAGACCTGCTCTCAGAATGGGAACAATCGCCATTTTCTTACCTTTCAGTTCCTTTACGGTAGCTTTGCAGATAGGAGTTTCAATCTCCACATCTCCAAGTTTCAAATCTCTTGTTGCCTCATAACAAATCAGCATCGCGATTTCGCTGATGGTCTGTCTGAAATCCTTTGTACCGGTTTCCTTTCTGCGAATCAGCCCAATCTTGTGCTGAATCAGCGGGTGATCCATAACTACTACTTTTGCCATACCTTGTTTCCTCCTGGGTTCCATATAAATTTGATTTTCACTAAATGTATCATACAGCAAAATCTATATCTGCTCAATCAGATTAATTCTGCGCTGATGCCGTTCTTCTCCCGAAAAAGGAGTGTCCAAAAAAGTGTCTACAATGTCCATCGCCAGATTGGGCCCTACCATTCCTGCGCCCATTGCCAGTACATTTGCGTCATTGTGCAGCCTGGTCATTTTTGCCGAAAGGCTGTCCGAGCAGAGCGCGCAGCGGATTCCCGCCACTTTGTTGGCAGAAATGCTGATACCGATTCCCGTGGTGCAGATGACAATGCCTTTCTCGCATTTGCCCTCTGCCACTGCCTTTGCCACCGCATGTCCGAATACCGGATAATCGCAGCTGTCCAGACTGTTGCAGCCCATATCCTGACAGGAAATGCCTCTCTCCTCCAAATGCTTTATCACTTTCTGTTTCAATTCATAACCGCCATGGTCGCTTCCGATTGCTATCATTTTCTCATTCTCCCTGTGATTTATTCTGTTGTTTCCGGGTTTTGCCCCAGATAAACGATTTTATGCCCTGCCGCCTTTAGCAGCCGGTTCATTATAGCTTGTCCGAATCCCGCTGTCTCAAATCCCTCGGAATATATCTGAGTGACTCCTTCGTCATCAAATTCCCGCAAAATGGTGTACAGATGTCTCGCAACACTGTCCTCGTCCCCGCGGTGTCCCACGCTCTTAATCACATCACCGTGGTAGGCGCTTAAGTTTTCCTCTGTTCCGATAATTCCGACCTTCGCCCCCGCGCGCTGTGCCTGTGCGGTTTTGTCGTTGATATATGCCGTTACGTCCTCCGGGCTTCCCTGCACAATGGTAAGGTCTCCCTTGGGCGCATAGTGTCTGTACTTCATTCCCGGCGCTTTCGGTGCCTGTCCGCTGTCCGCACGAAGAATGGTCACATCCGTGTCCACCTCGCCCAAAACTTTTGACAGCATTTCCTTTGTGATATACCCAGGTCTCAGAATCTGGGGCGGTGACACCGTCAGGTCTATAATGGTGGATTCCAAGCCGATTCCCACCTCGCCGCCATCGATAATGACGTCGATTTTGCCCATCATATCCTCTTCCACGTACTTTGCCACCGTGGGGCTCGGTCTGCCGGAGGTGTTGGCGCTGGGCGCCGCCACATAACCGCCGCTGTATTCAATCAGCTTCTGTGCCACCGGATGGGAGGGCATACGGATTGCCACCGTATTAAGTCCGCCGGTCGTCTCCAAAGGCACCTTATCCGATTTCGGCAGAATCATGGTCAAAGGTCCGGGCCAGAAAGCATCCGCGATTTTTTTGGCTTCCTCCGGAACCTGTCCTGCTATCTCGTAAATATCTTCAAACCGGTAAATATGGACAATCAGGGGATTATCCGAGGGACGCCCCTTTGCCGCATAAATTTTGCGGGAGGATTCCTTATTCAGCGCATCTCCGCCCAGACCGTAAACCGTCTCCGTGGGGAATGCCACCAATCCGCCGCTTTGCATGACAGCTCCCGCCTCACGCAGTGCTTCCTCTTCCTCTGCACTGAGTGCGCCGTCCGCCGTCTGCCGTATTGTAATCACTTTTGTTTCCATAAATATAAGTACACTTTCCCGAATCCGTTTCAAACGCATTTCTTTTACTGCGCTCATTATAGCATACCTTTTTATAAAATAAAAGAAATAACACAAAATCTGCGTCCGTGCGCATCAGGAGGAGGTGGCGGTGTTCAGATACTGCAGGATTCCTAGATGGATTGCCCACGCAACTCTTTTCTGGTACTCGTCACTGCACAGCTTCTCCGCCTCCTCCCGGTTGCTTAAAAATCCGCACTCCACAATCACAATGGGCACCGGTGTCTTGCGCAGCAGATAGTAGCTGTTGTTCGCCTTTATCTGCCTTTTGTTTTCCGGGTCTGCCTTCTCCACAAGCTGTCTCTGTAAACAGTCCGCCAGTTTTTTGCCGGATGCACTGCTTTCATAATAAAATACCTGCGCTCCGTGCACGTACTCCTCCGGATAGCTGTTCTGGTGTATGCTCACGGTAATGTCGGGTGCGGTTTTTTCGATAATCTCAATTCTCCGCTTCATGTCCTGCACCTTTTTGTTGGAGGCTCCCGCATCATACAATCCGTCCTCCGTTTCCCGCGTCATGACCACTTTCACGTCAGCAGCTTCCAGATATTCCTTCACCAGCATGGAAATCCGTAAATTCACCTGTTTTTCGTCCGCGCCGTTGATTCCCACCTTTCCGGGGTCATCGCCGCCGTGCCCCGCATCGATAACAACACAATATTTTTCCGCACCCGCCTTTACATTTCTTCCGGTCACATACAGTGCAGCCTCTTTTCCCACAAACGCCATGGACACCAAAAGCAGCACCCCCATAATCAGAGACAGTAATTTGTTTTGAAAATCGCTCATCTTTTCCTCACAATTTCCCGCTTACCACAAATATATGCCCCCTACCTGTTTTTCAAGAACACGGTGTTCTCATCCCTTACAAAATCTTAAGAATTTCCGTGCCGGAAAAAGCATGGTTTCGGTTGCATTCACACGGGATTTCAGCGTATAATAGATGTATGAATAAACATCGCAAAATACTGACAATATGTTTCACTACCGTTGCCATCGTTTGTCTTGTTGCTGCCGTTTATCTGTTCGTAAGCGCCCGGCTGTCGGACAGGCATACAGAGGCTGTTGTGGATTCCCTGAAACAGTCTGAGGAATCCGGTGCGAGTGCAGATTCCGATGAAAACTCAAGCACAGATTCCGATGGAGATTCCGGTGAAAACCCTGATGCAGGTTCCGATGGGGTTTCCGACGAAAGCTCCGACAAGGGTTCTGACGGACTTTCCGGCGAAAACTCGGACAAGAGTTCCGGTGCGGCAGATGATACAGAAAACGAAAAAGAAAATACAAAGCACACGGTAACGGAAAAAGCGGCGGTTCCCAATCCTTACCGGGACAGCTTTCTTGCGAACGACGATATGGCTGCATGGCTTGAGATTCCCGGAACGGTGATTGATTACCCCGTGATGTGGACGCCCCGCGACGAGAACTATTATCTGCGCCGGGGTTTTGACGGCAAGTCCGACCAGAACGGCTGTCTGATTTTGGACACGGACAGTTCTTTGGACCCGCTCACCACCAATCTGATTATTCACGGGCACAATATGCGCTCCGGCACCATGTTTGGCACATTGTCCGACTATGCGGATGAGGATTTCTACAGGGAACATAAGCAGATGACGCTCTATACGAAAGAATGTCAGCGCAATTATGAAGTTCTCGCAGTCTTTCGCTCCGAGGTCTTTAAAAAGACCGACACGGTATTCAAGTTCTACAAATTCTTTCAGGCAGATACCGAGGAAGAATTTGATGATTTTTATCAAAATATTAAGGCAATGTCTCTTTATGACACCGGTGTCACCGCAGAGTTTGGCGACCATTTTCTCACCCTGTCCACCTGTTCCTATCACACGGAACGCGGACGGTTTGTGGTGGTTGCCGTGGAAACCGCTCCCGGCGATACTTATCTTCCTTTGGAACCGTAGGGAGGCACACATTTATTCAGGAGGTTATCGTATGAAAAAACTCAAAAAATTTGTTGCACTTGTCACTGCAGTTGCCATCTGTGCACTGCTGCCGGGTCTGGGCACTCTGACCGTTAAAGCTGCGGAGCCCGTCACCTACTATGTGAAGGACACTTCCGACGGTTGGCGTTATCAGGTCGGTTCCACATGGAAAACCGACAATAACGGCAGGGAACTGTACTACATGAATCAGGACATCAAGGACGGAGACTTGGTGGTGGTCGAGGGCACCGGCATGGCAAGCAAAATTTTGGAAATCCCCGCTGCATTGAGCAACCTGACCATTCTCCATGCCAACACTGTTGTTGTCAACGCAAAGAGCATTGAAGACTGTTTTGTCCTCAAAGACAGCATTGCCGCTATCAACGGAGACGTGAACAATGCGTATGTTTACAACAATGCCCGCTGTACTTTCAACAATAACGTAAACACTTTGAAAATCACGGATGATTCCGGTCTGCACGCATACATTAGCGTAGGCGGCACCGTAAACCATGTGACCGGCAGCGACCCGAATCAGACATTCTACGACCTGTACAGCTTTGCAGCCGGCAAACTTTCCATTGAGGACGGCAAAATCAAAACCGACGCCGCTTATTACAGCACCACCGCTCCAGCAGCTACAGAGCAGCCTGCTGCCACACCTGCACAGACTACAAACACGACCTCGGATGACGAGTATGATGACGTTCCCAAGACCGGGGACAGCAGCCTTATCTTCTGGTTGTTAGGTATCTCCGCTCTCGGCTTTACCGGAAGCGCTTATCTGAAAAAAGCACGCTAAATCCAAAACCATCCTTTCATAAAATCAGAAAAAGTTCGGTCTGTTGTAATTGTGCAGACCGAACTTTTTCGCTTTATGATTTCTTTCAAGACATCTTAACTTTTTCAGAACTGTCAAAACCCTCAGTCGGTATTATCCGGATGTTCGGGATTTCATCATTTAGGAATTGACATAGGCATTCAACAGTGCCCACACTTCCGGTGTTCCGTAGCCTAACCTCCACACTGCCACGCCGCCGATTCCTTTGGTTCGCATAACATTCAGTTTAACGCTGATGGATTCCGCATCCTCCAGCCATATCTGGTAAGTAGCCGTTCCTTCCGTCCACTCTGCGTAGTTCTGACAGGTTGTCTCATCCCAGGCTGCCGTTGCGCTGATTCTCGCCATAAACTCTGCGGTATTGTTTAATGTCAGGTAGGAATCCGTCACTGTACCGCCGTCTGTTTTCCACAGAATCGTGTAGAACGGCAGGGCATTTACCACCTTTTCGGCGGGAACTTCTTCCAATGTCTTATCCAGTCCGTTGGATACATAGTCGATACTTGCCACGCTTCCGGGATTACCGCTTCCGTGCCAGTGCTCGTCATATCCGAGAATAATCACATAGTCGGCAACCTCACCCTGTATATCCAGCCGGTAATAATCATTAAACTGGAAGGGAACATAGTTATCGACAGAGAACACCAGCCCCTGTTTTCTGCAAAGAACCGACAGTTCTCTCAAAAACTGTACATAGTGGATTCCGGCATCCGTGCTTACCTTTTCAAAATCCAGATTGATACCGTCGAGTCCTAAGTTCACGGCTGCATCTACAATTCCCTGCGTCAGCTTCTGTCTCTTTGTGGTGGAGGACAAAATCGTGTAATCATCAATTCCGCCTCCCGTTTCATTATTATAATTGAAATCATCCAGAACGCCCCACACCTGCAGTCCGCTTGCGTGTGCCCTCTGCACATAATCCGCCGAACCGAAATTCCGGAAATTTCCCTCGTTGTCATTCAGGCTGAACCATGTCGGTGCAATGACATTCATTCCGTTTGCCTCCGCAAGCATACTGTCCAGTGTGCCGTTGCCGCCCACACCGCCGATGGCATGCCAGCCAAGATTCAGCTTGCCGCTTAACTGTATGGAGGTGTATTCCGGTGCGGTGTAGTCCGTGACGGGCGTTTCCTCCTCCGTGCTCCTGTCGGTCAGTCTCTTGTTTTCCACATAGCCGATAATGGAATCATCCGTCTTAATCTTGCACCATGTTTCCATTTCCTCTAAAATCTCCACCTGTTCTCCCTTTGCCAGTTCCCGGAGAATCGGGCTTTTCACGCCGCCTTTCAGCCGCACTGCGGTGTCCTTTTTGATGGTCGCCACATCCCTGCTGCCCCACTTCGTGGTAAGCTGTATGTGTCTGTCGTATATTTCATAGGAAAAGTTCGTGTATAATTTCACATAGTCCAGCGCCACATACACGGTATCATTTTCCAGATAGGCAATGATATATCCGGCATCCGTGCTGCCTTCCTCCGTGGTATATACGCTCTCGCCCAAATTCACCCTTGTAGTTCCCACCGCCGTGGTATACAACAAAAGATTTTCTCCCTTGTCCGCATAAAATGCTTCATTTAAATATTTATGAACGGTTGCAAGGTCCAGATAGCATTTATCATTTTTAAGGACGGCTTTCTCTTCCACTCTTTCGTCCTGTAAAACAATGGCATACTGTCCCTCACTGACCTGATAATATTCGTCCATGTCTGCCAGCTCTTTGCTGTAAGAATACTTGTCCAGCCATATTTTTCCGAGTGCCGCCGCACCGATAATCACAATCAGTACAATCGCAAATAAAACCGGTATTGCCTTTTTCTTCATAGTAATTCATTCCTCGTTCCGTTAAAATCCTGTATGCCGCTTTTTCAAACCGAATCGGGCGGCAAAATGTGCCAGTTACAGTGTGCCGGCTTCGTCACCGTTTTCACACTGTAACCATTTTAGCACACTCGCTCTATGCCGTCATTACCATTTTTGACAAAATTCCACCCTGTCAGCACGAGAGGCAACCCATACAAAGGCACCGGGTGAAATTTTGTCCCGAAGGCTTTCGCTTACAATAGGCATTTATTCAGGTTTTACCCTGTCAAGACGCACCTGCTCCACCTTTCCCGCGTCACCGAAAACATAATCCGCCATATAGACGCCGTCCTCTCTGACCGCACTGGAAACAGCTTCCGACGCAGATACGGCTTTTCCTTCCACATAGAACGCCGTACCTTCCCTCTGCATTCGATCCCACAGAGGCAGCACGCTGTCCTCCCCGGCAGTATTCACATCATTTTGTAGATTCTGCAAGGAATTTTCCTCCTGTCCGCAGGCTTTCGTCCAAAAGGAAGCCGTGACACAATACTTTCGCAAAGCCTGCATTTTTGTAAAAAATCAGGTACTCATAAATGCCTTCGACAGTACATAAATTAGCAAAATATGCTAACGGTAAAAATGTTTAAAATGAATTATAATAGTGAAAATTAGTAGTTGAGCAACCGGATTTCAGCGCGTACGCACCTGTAAGACATCCTCTAATGAAATGTCAGAACGACAATTTTGTCATAAGATATACTAAACATAAAAGGATGAAAAAACGAAATGTTCCATGATATGGTCAACTTGAAATCAAGACTGTCTGCCTCCTCCCCTGCACAGAGTACCGAAGGCATCTATGATATGTGATTATATCCGATTTCCTCACAATGTGCAACCCTATTTACGAAATTTCAACAAATAGAATATTAAATTTTTTTAAACTGCAGTGCTGTCTCTTGACTAAACACAACCGACAGTATAATATACTTTTATTCTAAAAGTATTCTAAAAGCATTACTGTGATTGAATTTTACACGCCACTCAGCACCCGGACCGGATGCAGAAAGGAAGGGCAGTCGTATGAAAATAGAAAAAGTAAATGAAAACCAGATTCGCTGCACGCTAACCAAGGAAGACCTGGCAAGCCGCGAATTAAAAATAAGTGAACTCGCCTACGGCACGGAAAAAGCAAAGAGTCTTTTTCGCGATATGATGCAGCAGGCAAACTATGAATTTGGATTTGAAGCAGAAGATATTCCTCTTATGATAGAAGCAATTCCCTTGAACGGAGAGTGCATTGTTCTGATTATTACCAAGGTGGAGGATCCGGAGGAACTGGATACCCGTTTTTCCAGATTTGCCCCCTCTGTGATGGAGGATACGGACGGCATGGAGGAAATTGATTCCGGTACGTCCTCCGAGGAAATGTTAGATTTGTTCCGTCGTATTCAGCAGTCCAGAAATCCTGCCGCTTCGGATTCCGCCCAGCCGGTCAGCGACAACGACAGCGAGGATAAAAAGCGCACCCGGATTTTCGGGTTCCACTCCCTGCAGCGCGTTATCAGTGCGGCGGAGGTTACCGCTTCCCGCTACAACGGACTCAGTTCCTTATATAAGAACGAACACGACGGCACCTATCTTCTGGTTTTGACGCAGGGCAACGCTTCCCGCGATGATTTTGACAAAATCTGCAATATGCTTTCCGAATACGGTTCCCTGCAGCGCAGCATGCCCGCCCGCGCCGTTTTCTTAAAAGAGCATTACGAATCCTTGATTGCCGACAAAGCACTGCAATCTTTAGACTGCGGCAAAGAAAACTAAATACGCACACAATACAAAAAGTCCGCCGGCATTTTCTGTCGACGGACTTCTTATCATTTACGGTCATTCCTTCCTAATGAATACCGACCGAATTATAATGCCTGAATCTTCTGCATTAATTCATCAATATCAATCCCATGTACCATGGCTGCTTCTTCCAGAGACTCTGCCTGAGAAGCCGGGCATCCGAGGCAGTGCATTCCCGCATCCAGCAAAACAGGCACTACATCAGGATTCACATTCAGGATTTCACCGATTGTCATGTCCTTTGTGATTCCGCTCATATTATTCTCCTTTCTCCATACGAATCCATTTGAACTGTTCCTCATAGGTCGTTACAAGTATAATCCTTTCCTCCTAATCTGACAAGTATTCATAAATATTAAATGTATATAAATTAATTGTGATAATGCTCTAAATCCTTGGAAATATGGGATTTTGTATAGAAAAAAGTACACTGTTCGCCTTGACTGCAAGACTGCTTTTACATATAATGAAGCTAAGGATTAGAACTGTTAATTTATTTATACTAATTCAAATTTTATAGGAGGCTATTTCAAATGAGACCTGAAGAATGGAATGATTTTGTAGGCGGCAAATGGGATTATGAAGTAAACGTTCGTGATTTCATCCAGAGAAACTACACCCCTTATGACGGTGATGAGTCTTTCTTGGCAGGACCTACACAGAACACAAAAGATTTATGGGCACAGGTACTTGACCTGCAGAAGAAGGAGAGAGAAGCAGGCGGCGTTCTTGATATGGACACCAAGGTTGTTTCCACTATTACCTCCCACGGCCCCGGATATTTGGATAAGAGCAAGGAGACCATCGTAGGTTTCCAGACCGATAAGCCTTTCAAGCGTTCCCTGCAGCCTTACGGTGGTATCCGTATGGCAGAGAAGGCATGTGCTGACAACGGTTATGAAGTTGATCCTGAAATCAGTGAGTTCTTCTCCGTTCACAGAAAGACCCACAATGCAGGATGTTTCGATGCTTACAACCCTGAGATGAGAGCTTGCCGTACTTCTCATATTATTACCGGTCTTCCTGATGCTTACGGACGTGGACGTATCATCGGCGACTACAGACGTGTTGCTCTGTACGGTATCGACAGACTGATTGAGGACAAGCAGGCACAGAAGGATTCTACCGGACGTGTTATGACTGATGATGTAATTCGTCTTCGTGAAGAGATTTCCGAGCAGATGGTTGCTCTTAAACTGATGAAAGAGATGGCTGCTTCTTACGGCTTCGATATTTCCAAGCCCGCTAAGAACGTACAGGAAGCTATCCAGTGGACCTACTTCGGATACCTTTGCTCCGTAAAAGAGCAGAACGGTGCTGCTATGTCCCTTGGACGTACTTCTACCTTCCTTGATATCTATGCTCAGAGAGACTTAAAGAACGGTACTTTCACCGAGGAGCAGATTCAGGAATTCGTTGACCACTTCATCATGAAACTTCGTTGCGTAAAATTTGCACGTACTCCTGAGTACAACCAGATTTTCGCAGGCGACCCTGTATGGGTAACCGAGTCCCTTGGTGGTGTTGGTGTAGACGGCAGACCTATGGTTACAAAGATGAGCTTCCGTTATCTGCACACTCTGGAGAACCTTGGTGCCGCTCCTGAGCCTAACCTGACAGTTCTCTGGTCTACCAGACTTCCTGAAGCATGGAAGAAATACTGTGCTAAGATGTCCATCACAACCTCTTCCATCCAGTATGAGAATGATGATTTGATGAGACCTGTACATGGTGATGATTATGGTATCGCTTGCTGCGTATCTTCCATGGTTATCGGTAAGGAAATGCAGTTCTTCGGCGCTCGTGCTAACCTGGCTAAGTGCTTACTGTACGCTTTGAACGGTGGTATCGATGAGGTTACCAAGAAACAGGTTGGTCCTCGTTACCGCAAGGTTGAGGGCGACGTTCTGGATTATGATGATGTAATGCAGAAATTCACCGACATGATTGAGTGGCAGGCAGATGTTTATGTAAACACCCTGAACATTATCCACTACATGCACGACAAATACTGCTATGAGAGAGCAGAGATGGCTCTTCATGACAGAGATGTTAAGCGTTACTTTGCAACCGGTGTTGCAGGCCTTTCCATCGTAGCAGACTCCCTGTCCGCTATCAAATATGCTAAGGTTGAGCCTATCCGTGACGAAGACGGCATTATTGTTGACTTCAAGACCACCGGTGAGTTCCCTAAATACGGTAACGATGATGACCGCGTAGATACTATTGCTCGTGAAATCGTTCATAAGTTCATGACCGCTGTACGCAGACATCACACCTACAGAAATGGTATTCCTACCACTTCCATCCTGACCATTACCTCTAACGTAACCTACGGTAAGGCTACCGGTAATACTCCTGATGGACGTAGAAAGGGACAGCCTTTCGCTCCCGGTGCTAACCCGATGCACGGCCGTGACACCCACGGTGCTGTAGCATCCCTGTCTTCTGTATCTAAGATTAACTTCGAGGATGCACAGGACGGTATCTCCAATACCTTCTCCATTATCCCCGGAGCTCTTGGTAAGGAAGATAAGGTATTCGCTGGCGACATCGAAATCGACCTGAACAAATAATTGAAATAACACTTTTATAAAAATGAGGTGACACCATGGACGAAAAAGCAATGATTGACGACCTGATAAAAATGCTGGATTCCGGCATAACCAACGGTGTAGGGCATATCAATGTTGATACCGCTGTAACAGGCAATGATTCCAAGAACGTTCAGACAATGGGCTGTACGGATTGTTCCAGAACCCCGTTAGCATGCAGTGTCCCTACCCTTATGGATGGGCTGGACGACTTTAAATAGTCTCCGCCCACCATACAAGAATAAGAATGGAGGAAAATAAAATGGCAGCAAGTGCATCACAGGTAAACAACCTTGTTTCTTTATTGGATGGTTACGCAGTTAAAGGCGGACATCACCTTAACGTAAACGTATTAAACAGAGAAACTTTATTGGATGCCCAGAAACATCCTGAGAACTATCCTCAGCTTACTATCCGTGTATCCGGATACGCAGTTAACTTCATCAAGTTGACTCCCGAACAGCAGGCTGACGTTATCTCCCGTACATTCCATGAGTCCATCTAATGGAATTACCTGTCAGATAAATAAGTGAGCAAAAGGCTTTGGAATCCTTGGATGCCAAAGCCTTTCTTATCATAACAGAAGGTATAAGGATGAAAACACTATGAACGCAGCACCGAAATCCTCACTCAAAACTAAAATTGATAAATTTTTGAGTGCACAGTTTTCCAGTTCCATGTTTACCTATCAGGAAATATTCAAAATGCTGTTTCCCCTCATTTTGGATATGTTTTTTATCAATGCCATCAGTATGCTGACGACATCCATGATCAGTTCCTCCAGCGAGGCTTCTGTCGCCGCCGTCAGTATGATTAACCCCGTAACCACACTGGTTCTTTGTCTGCTCAACGCTATCGCCGCCGGCGGAACGGTTGTCGTGGCGCAGTACAAGGGGCGGGGAGATCAGGAAAAAATTAATGAAGCGTCCGGGCACACATTACTGATAACCGTCGGTATCTCCGTTGCCATCTGCGCTTTATTGATTGTATTTGCCACACCGATTGTAAATGCTCTCTACGGAAATGCCGAAGAACTGGTTGTCAGCAAATCCATACAGTATTTGTCCGGTGTCAGTGTATCGCTTATTATTTATTCGATATACTCTGCTATCTTCGCAATTTTCCGCGGGCTCGGAGAAACCCAGATTTGCCTCCGGCTTACGATATATATAAATGTTTCTTATTTTATTTTTAGCTTTATTTTCATAAATATTTTGCATTGGGACATCATGGGTACTATACTTGCCCTGATTCTCGCCAGACTGTTGGGTTCCGGCATGTCCGTTTTTCATCTGTTTTTAAAGAAAAAACGTCTACTGCATCTGACCGCCGGAGATATTTTTCAGTTTAACGCCGGAATCTTTCATTCCATGCTGAAAATCAGTATTCCCTTTGGCTCGGAACAGTTATTTTTCTACGGCGGAAGTATTCTGGTGCAAAAATATATGGTAGAACTGGGAACTGCCAGCATTGCCGCCAACGCCATCGGAACCGCCCTGTTCGGTCTTGCCTATGCCGCTCCCTATGCGGTGGGAAATCTGGCAACTACCGTCATCGGCCAGTGTATCGGTGCCGGTGAAAAAGAAAAGGCGAGATGGTACGGCAAAAAGTTAATTTACTTAGGCACTGCATTGGTGGTGATTTCCCTGATTATTTTCATTCCGCTGATGCCATGGCTGCTTACCTTCTTCCATCCTTCGGAGGATGCGGTTCCGTATATTCTGAGGCTGATGTGGATTGCCATGATACCCATGCCGATTTTCTGGCCTATGTCCAACATTATGCCGTATACCCTGCGTTCTGCGGGCGACGCGGTATATTCCTCCGTGGTATCGTTGATTACCATGTGGGTTATCCGTGTGGGTGCCGGTTATATTGCCGCAATTCCGTTAGGCTACGGTGTGGAAGGTGTCTGGGTATGTATGTCTTTGGAATGGGTGGTACGTTTCTTCCTGTTCCTGATTCGCTTCCATGGCAAAGCATGGCTGAATAAAAAAACGATTGATTAAGAAAAAGAAAGAGGTATTCTATGCAAGGAAGAATTCATTCACTGGAAAGTTTTGGAACCGTTGACGGACCGGGCGTCCGCTATGTTGTGTTTGTGCAAGGCTGCCCTATGCGCTGCGCCTACTGCCACAACCCCGACACTTGGGAGATGAACGCAGGCACCTTAATGGAGCCGTCCTACATTATGGAACAGTATGAGCGCAATGCGGGATTTTACCGTGAAGGAGGAATCACCGTTACCGGCGGCGAGCCTCTCATGCAGGTAGATTTTCTGATTGAACTGTTCACACTGGCAAAAAGCAAAAATGTTCACACCTGTATTGATACCTCCGGCATCGCCTTTAACCCGGATAATGCAGCTTTAATGGAAAAAATGGATAAACTGATGGAGCTCACCGACCTTGTCATGTTAGACATCAAGCATATTGACCCGGAAAAACACAAGGAACTGACCTCCCAGCCCAATACCAATATCCTGAAATTTGCCGCTTATCTGAACGAGAAGAAGGTGGATATGTGGATTCGACATGTGGTCGTTCCCGGCATTACGGACGACGATAAGTATCTGTATCAGCTGGGCTACTTTATCGGACAGTTCAGCAACCTGAAAGCATTGGATGCTCTGCCTTACCACACCATGGGCGCCGCAAAATACGAAAAACTGGGAATCCCCTACCGTCTCAAAGGAGTTCCCGCCATGCAGCAAAGTGCCCTTTTGGAAAAAAAGGCTGTCATTCTGGACGGAATCCGCAAACGCCATGCCGATATGGAAGCTGAAAAAGCACAAGCTGATAATTAATGATAAATTTTATGAAATAAGACTTGTATTCAACCCCTATTTATATTAAAATAAACGTAGTTATTGATAAATTTCTATCAAAGATTTCTTTGATGCACATTATAAGGAGGATTTTTATTATGGCATTTGTAATTGGTGATTCTTGTGTAGCTTGTGGTGCATGTGAGGCTCAGTGCCCTGTTGGTGCTATCAGCATGGGTGACGGCAAATTCGAAATCGATGCAGACAAGTGCATTAGCTGCGGTTCCTGCGCAGGACAGTGCCCCGTTGGTGCTATCGCAGAGGACTAATTAGAACAGTTCATTCGGAAAAGGCATTTCAAAAGAAGAAATGCCTTTTCTTTTTTTCGCCTTTTTTCCGAAGCAGCTCGTCCATCTTTTTATAATACTCCTCGCTCCGTTCTATCTGCTTGCGGTTTCTCTCCTCCTCATGTTCCTCCTGAAGACGGAACTGATAATCCAATTCCTTCACAACGCTGTCCTTAATATCATTGCACAGCTGCTGATTGTTCTCCTGCAGTGTCTCCCTGATTAACTGCTGTAAGAGCCACTGCAAGCGTCTGGACTTGTCCTCTCTGCTCTCCGTTGCGACCGCATGCCTGTCCACGCCGTTCCTCGTATCCGTTTCCTGTATATCGCGGCTGTCCACAATATCAATCGCCATGGAGGGGGTATTTTCGGGTTGTGTGTCGTCCTGCGTCGCGCCGAGCGCCTCCTCCTGCTGCCCTGAAAGGATATCAATCTTTCCATTTTTCAAAATCATTTTAATCGCCTTCAACTGCAATCCCCTCTCTTTCATGCTCTTAATCTGTTTAAATCGTTCCACATCCTCTTTCGTATAGTAACGGTGTCCCAATTCATTGCGCTTGATGGGCAGGTGCAATTCCTCCTCCCAGTAACGCAGTACATGATTTTCCACATTTACCTCTTTTGCAGCATCTGAAATCAACATTAAATCACTCATACTTATCCCCTTTCGCTTGATAGCTTAATAAATTAAAAAAGAGAACACTGTTTTCCAGCATTCTCTTTCGTAAAATCGTTTAACCGTTATCTTTCGGTCTTTCCAGATTGGCAAATTTGGTGTACTCAGGCAGCCACGCCAGTTCCACCGTGCCGATAGGACCGTTTCTCTGTTTTGCAATAATAATCTCAGAAACACCCTTTTTCTCGGTATCGTGGTTATAGTAATCGTCTCTGTAAATAAACATAACCACGTCGGCATCCTGCTCGATTGCTCCGGACTCTCGCAAGTCGGACAGCATAGGACGGTGGTCCGGTCTCTGCTCCACCGCACGGCTCAACTGCGACAGTGCAAGCACCGGCACACCCAGCTCACGGGCTACCGACTTTAATGACCTTGATATATCGGAAATCTCCTGCTGTCTGGAATCCGAGGACCTTCCTCCGCTTCCGGACATCAACTGCAGGTAGTCGATAATAATCATGGAAATATCATGTTCCAGCTTGAATTTACGGCATTTGGAGCGCAGTTCCGATACACTGATTCCCGGCGTGTCATCAATAATCAGATTCGACCTTCCGATGACGCCGGCACTTTCAATCAGTCTTTCCCACTCCTGGTCATTTAACTGGCCCGTACGGAGCTTCTGGGCATCCACACTGGACTCTAGGGAAAACATACGGTTTACAAGCTGCTCCTTACTCATTTCCAGACTGAATATCACAACGCCTTTATTCAGCCGGAATGCCACATGCTCTGCAATATTCAGTACAAACGCCGTCTTACCCATGGAAGGACGTGCGGCTATCAGTACCAGGTCAGAGGGCTGCATGCCCGCTGTACGGTAATCCAAATCAATAAATCCGGTGGCAATTCCCGTAACGCTTCCTTTGTTCTTGGATGCAGTCTCGATTTTGTCCATGGCATTCATAACGACCTGCCGTATCGGTACAAAATCACCGGTATTGCGCTTCTGCACCAGCTGGAACACTCTTTTTTCCGTGTCCTCCAGAATAAATTCCAGATTTTCCTTGCCCGCATAGCAGGTGTTGGCTATCTCTTCGTTCAGGCGTATCAGCTTGCGCAGGGTGGATTTCTCCGCCACGATATTGGCATAATATTTGATATTTGCCGAGGTGGGGACAGCGGTAATCAGCTCACGGACAAACTCCAGACTGCTGACCTCCGGCGGAACATCCTTTTCCTTCAACCTGTTCTGCAAGGTCACAAGGTCAACCGGATTGCCCTGTTCGTTCAGCTCCACCATCGTTTCAAACAAAATTCCGTACTGCTTATTATAAAAATCATCCCCCGTAATCAACTCCGAGGCAACCACAATGGCTTCCCTGTCCATAATCATGGAACCGATAACGGACTGCTCCGCCTCAACGCTGTGGGGCAACACTCTCTTTAATACATTTTCTTCCATGGAAGGCATCTTCTCATACTCCCTGTTATGCTTCTACTACCTTAACCACCAGCTTGCCGGTAACCTGCGGATGCAGTTTTACGGTTACTTCATAAGAGCCAAAATTCTTAAGATTTTCTGCAAGTACAATTTTCTTCTTGTCGATTTCAATGTTGTGCTGCTCCTTGCATGCCGCAGCAATTTCTTTGGTGGAAACGGAGCCGAATGCCTTTCCGCCCTCTCCTGCCTTGATTTTGACAATAACCTGCTTCGTCTCTAAGTCGGCAGCCAGCGCTTTTGCCGCATCTAACTGCTCCTGTGCAATCTTATCCTCATTTGCTTTCTGCAGCTTCAAATCGTTCAGATTCTTGGGAGTAGCCTCCACGCCAATCTTTTTCGGCAATATGTAATTTCTTGCATATCCCTCGCTCGCCTCAATAATCTGACCTTTTTTGCCTAATTTTTTTTCGTCCTGTAATAAAATAATTTTCATTTATATCTCTCCATTCTCTAACATAGTATCTATGGTATGTTTCACAATTCCGATAGCTTCTGCCAGTCCGACGCCCTCTAACTGGCACGCCGCCGTATTCATGTGACCGCCGCCGCCCATTTTTTCCATAATAATCTGGACATTGACCTCATCAATGGAACGGGCGCTGACATATATTTTGCCCTGATAATCCGTCAGAACAAAGCTCGCCTTGACGCCCTTGATATTGAGCAGCTCATTTGCCGCCTGCGCACCGATTATGGTGGGGCTGGGCAAATCGTCCGCCGTACACACGGAAATTGCAAAGTACTGCTTGTAAATCTCCGCCTGACTGACTGCGTCCGCCTTCGCCTTGTATTCCTGTGCGTCCGCGCGGAACAGCTTGCGCACTCTGGTGACATCCGCACCGTTACGTCTCAGGAAAGCGGCTGCCTCAAAGGTTCTCACACCGGTTTTGGTTACAAAATTGTTGGTATCAATCATGATTCCGGAGTACATACAGTCTGCCTCCTCCGGTCTTATCTTGATATTGTCATAAGTATACTGCAAAATCTCGGATACCATCTCACACGCCGAGGAAGCGTAAGGCTCCACATAGGAAAGTGTGGCATTCTCAATAGTTTCCGTACCCTGTCTGTGATGGTCCAAAACCACCACCGATTTACAGAATCGCAGCAAATCCGGGCACTCCGTAATAGAAGGCTTGTTGACATCCACCACCACAAGCACGGTATTGCTTCCCGCCGCCTCAATCGCCTGCTGGCTGTTGATAATCATATCTTCCTCATATTCCGGATTGTTGCGGAATAATTCCACCAAAGGCTGTATCGAATTGGTAACATCGTTCAATACAATATGGGTTTTGCGTCCCAAGGTCTGGGCAATGCGGTAAATACCGACTGCTGCGCCAAAGCTGTCCACATCCGGCATTCTGTGTCCCATTACCAGAACCTTGTCCTTTCCGGTAATGATTTCTCTGAGGGCATGTGCCTTGACACGCGCCTTTACGCGGGTATTTTTCTCCATCTGCTGGCTCTTTCCGCCATAGTAGGTGATACTCTCCGGAGTCTTGATAACCGCCTGGTCGCCGCCGCGTCCAAGCGCCAAGTCAATGGCATTTCTGGAAAATTCGTAGTTCTGGGCATAGGTCAGTCCGTCCAGACCGATACCGATACTGATGGTCACTGCCATCTCATTGCCGATATTGACGGTCTTTACTTCCTCCAGCAAGTCAAATCTTGTCTCCTGTAACTTGGCAATCGCCTTTTTCCGCAGAATCACCAGATACTTGTCCTTCTCCAGTTTCTTGCTGATTCCGTCCAGTGCGGAAATATATTTATTCACCTTTCGGTCAATCAGCGCAATCAGCAGGGAACGCCTGACTTCCTCAACGCTCTCCAGCGCCTCATCATAATTATCAAGGTAAATCATGCCGACCGCAAGGCTCTGGTCGTCCACCTCCTGCAAGGCAATGTGCAATGCCGTTTCATCATACAGATAAACGGCTATCAGATAGCCATTGTAGTCCTTTGCATCTATCATATCGCTGTGTTCTGCCATTTCCTTCAGGGAAATTTTACGGAATTTTGCTACATACTCACAGCCCTCATATTCCAGTTCATACTGCGCCTCATCCACCCCGCTGTCGTCCGGCAGACGGTCCCTGGTAATCGTCGGAAACAGCGCCGTAATGGATTTGTTGTAGCCCTTCCCTTGATGCACCACATTTTCAAAAGCAATATTAGTCCATATCACTTTGCCACCGTCATCCAAAAGTGCATAGGGCAAATCCAAATCCCGGAGCAGTTTTCGCTGAATCTGTCCGTACTCCGTGGCAAAGCTGATTAACTCATTCATGATAATCGGCTTGTTGTAAAAATAGAGGGATAGTGTAATGACAAAGTAGAACACAGCAAAACAGGACAGCATAATTCCTGCCCGAACATCAATCAGATAAATGGCTGCATCTACCGTCCACAGTAAAACCCCCAGATAAATACAGAACTGTATGTAGGTCTTAATCCGACCCTTTAACTTCATGCGTTTTTTCATTATCGGTACCTCTGTCTGCGCCTTAACGTCGTCCTGCAATTTCACTTAATATGAAAAAATCCCTTACTGTATAGTATATCAAATATTGCGTCACTATGCTACAATTTAATTTGTCAAAAAATGAGATGTTATGCCAAAATTTATCATTAGATTCCTGTTTTCACCGGAAATGTGATTTTTAGAATGTGTTGAAACGCGTGTTACTGAGTATATGTAGAAAAAAGACCAACCATCCGGCGGATGATTGGTCCTTGTTTTGCAGCATTTACTCCTGAACATAGGGCATCATTGCAAGGTGACGCGCTCTCTTGATAGCAACGGTCAGTGCTCTCTGATGCTTTGCGCAGTTGCCGGTGATACGACGAGGAAGAATCTTACCTCTCTCGGATACGTATCTCTTCAACTTATTGATATCTTTGTAATCGATAACATTATCTTTGCCACAGAATACGCAAACTTTCTTTCTTCTGCGAATTCCGCCTTTTTTTCTCATCGGAGAATCAGATTTCTCTGCCTTATTGTAAGCCATTTGAATGCCTCCTTCTTAATCAAAACTTAGTTAAACGGTAATTCTTCGTCAATTCCGTCAGGAATGTTCATGAAACCGTCCCCAGCGCCTGAAGGGGCAGGTGCATTGTTGCCGCCATTATAGCCGCCCTGAAATCCACCGTCACTATTACCTGAAGAAGCATTTTTGCTCTCAGCGAATTCAACTTCATCGACCATAACTCGTACGCTGTATACCATCTGGCCTTCCTTGTTGGTATAATTGTCGTTCTGGATTCTTCCCGACAATACAACCTTCACGCCCTTGCGCATATAGCGTTCAATAAACTCAGCCTGCTTGCCGAATGCAGTACAGTTAAAGAAATCTGCGTCAGGCTCGCCCTCACGCTTAAATCTTCTGTCTACCGCAACGGAAAACCGTGCCACTGCGGTCTGATTCGCACCCTGTGAGTATCTTACCTCAGGGTCTCTGGTTAAACGTCCCATAAGAATTACTTTATTCATAATTATTTTCTCGCTTTCTCTTATGCCTCGTCCTGTCTAACGCATAAATATCTGATAACATTTTCCATAATACGGATACGGCTCTCGATTTCAGCGGGAGCAGTGCTATCAGCCTCAAATTTGATGAAATAGTAGAAAGCTTCTTTCATTTTCTGGATTTCGTAAGCCAGTCTCTTCTTGCCCCACTCGTCCACTTCTGTGATGGTACCGCCGAATCTTTCAATCAGAGCTTTGCACTTGTCAACGACAGCTGCTCTCTCATCATCTTCGATTTTAGCGCTAACAACAACGGCTAATTCATACTTGTTCATGCTTTGTTACCTCCTTTTGGTCTCTGGCCCGCATCTTACTGCGAGCAAGGAAAATATTGTATCACGAATTAATATGTTACCATATAAATCCTTGGTTTTCAAGACTTTTCGGTAATTTCTTTGACATTCTTCTCCAAAAGTTTTCTTGCTATCATAATCTGATGTCCGCATCCCAAGCATTTCAGCCGGAAATCAGCTCCGATACGCAGAACCTCCCACTCCCGGCTGCCGCAGGGGTGCTGTTTTTTTAATTTCACAATATCACCTACATTAATATCCATACTATTCTCCTTTACAGGTTTCCTACCAGAAAATCCTTGATTGTGCCAAAAAACTCCCGAAACAGATTATTCGGCAGGATTGCCGGGTAACAACCAGCGGAAAGCCCTTCCAAGTGGGTATATCCCTGCTTTTTGGCAATCTGCAATGCCCGAAACATATGAAAATTATTGGTTACCAATACTACTCTGTCCTTGCCTTTGTCAAGCAGTTCCCCGCTGTATGTCAGATTCTGACAGGTGTTGGTTGACTTGTCTTCCAAAAGGATTCGCTCTTCCTCCACTCCTGCCTGCATCAAATATTCAGACATTCCCTGCGCCTCACTGACAGGCTCGTCCGGTCCCTGACCGCCGGACACTATCACCTTTGTTTCGGGATTGTCCAGCAGATACATTGCCGCCACATCCAGACGTTTCCGTAAAAGATAACTCGGCCCGCTCGGTTTCCACTGTGCGCCGAGCACCACCACATAATCCGCTCCCGGCTGTGCTTTTGCTCCAAAACGGCTGAAAATCATGCCTTCCACCACAATGAAAAATAAAAGTCCAATCGCGACCAATACCACAAAACATCTTTTTATCCATTTAGGGATTCGCTCCAGCCATTCCCTGTGGGCAAGCAGCACGGAGAGTCCTCCGAACAGAACCGCTATGACACCCCATATCAGGAAAAATTTGCTTCCGTATCCCACAAAAAGAGCAATTCCAATGCAATAGAGCAGACAAAGGGCGGCAAAAATACCGGAAAGGACAGCACCTACGGGCTTTTTGTCCAGCTTGCCTCTCTTCTCCAAATATATCACTTTTTTACTTTTTTCAAACGGGATTAAATCCCCTTTTCTTCGTTTCATATGTTTCATGCCTCTTAAAAGGTTTCGACTCTCTGATTGTTCTATTGTATCACATTGGGCAAAGGCTTCTCAATAGCCGCAGCGGCGCAGATTCTTAATAATTTCTTATATTTTTCTTTGTTTGTGGTATAATGATTCTGCAGGTGCAGAATCCAAGACGGTAACAACCGTCTTGGCACCACTTCGTGGTGCATTATACAAATCCATGGCTCGAAAAGTAAATGTCCCTGCGGGACGCTTCCTTTTCTTCGCACATGGTATAATGTATGCGAGAACAAAACCAAGCGGCTGCGTAGCAGACATTTGGTTTTGTTCCGCAATAACGAACGAACCGCCTGCGCCAGCAGGCAAAAAGCGCGTATGCGCTGGTTCGTGAGTTTTAGCAAGAAATTATCGCAACCGTCTTGTCACCACTTCGTGAGTTTTTAATCCAAGACGAAAGAATACGGAAAGGAGCAAACCTGTTTCATGAGCGAATTAAGAGATTCTATTCAGACTTTAAACGATTATATTAATAAATATAACAACATTGTCTTTTTCGGAGGTGCAGGTGTGTCAACCGAAAGCGGCATTCCGGATTTCAGAAGTGTAGACGGATTGTACCACCAGCAATATGATTATCCGCCGGAAACCATTCTCAGCCATAGTTTCTATCGCAGCAACCCGGAGGAATTCTACCGCTTTTACCGCAACAAAATGCTTTTTCCCAATGCAAAGCCAAATGCTGCACATTTAAAGCTGGCAGAATTGGAACAACGGGGAAAACTGCGCGCCGTGATTACCCAGAATATTGACGGACTGCATCAGGCTGCGGGAAGCAAAGTGGTGTTGGAACTCCACGGCTCGGTGCTTCGCAATTACTGCGAGCATTGCCACGAATTTTATGATTTAGACTATATCCTACATACCACCGGCGTGCCTAAGTGTACCCAGTGCGGCGGTCCTGTTAAGCCGGATGTCGTTTTATATGAAGAGGGACTGAATGAAAAGACCTTGAACGAGGCAGTACATTATATCCATAATGCAGATATGCTGATTATCGGCGGTACATCCCTTGCCGTTTACCCGGCGGCAGGGTTAATTGATTATTTTCAGGGGGATAAATTAGTGGTGATTAACAAGGCTCCCACTCCCAGAGACAGCTATGCCGATTTGTTGATTCAGGGGGCGATTGGGGAAGTTTTGGGCTGCGTGGAATAATAATATTATTGTAAAAGTATCAGATAGTATATCTACATACACACAGATTTCTTTCCGGAACCTGCATTTTTCTATCATTTATTTTCCTCAAACAGGTTTCCGGAGGCAATCTCACGCATTTTTGCTATTGTATCTTCATAATGGACAAAATCTGCAGCAAAATAACTTGTAATATCCTGATAATCCTTTTCATAAAAGGCCGTATCGCAGAGTTGCATGATTATATCCGGTACATTTACTCCCGGCATTGCTGACGGACATATTGACATCTGTGCACGATGCTCTCTCACTTCTCTTACCAGTTTTTCAAATTTTTTCATCAAATTTTACCATTGAACTTAATTTATAAATATCATATAAATGCCTGGAACATCTCTTTGCCCTGTTTTGGATAAAATAGTCACACAAGGCAAAAACCTTATCAATTCTTCAGTTTCTTTCTTCTGCTTTCACCGATATGTTCAGCAAATGTAATATCAATATCTCCGAAAAAAATAGGTTCTCCCGGCTCATAATTTTCTTTTAAATATTCATACAACATACTCTCGTACCCTTTCGATAAGTAAATATATATTTTACTTATCGTTGGTATATCTGGAAAAATTATTTCTGTCAATGGAAATGACAACCTGTTATATTCTTATCTTTATATTAATAGTTCATTTTTCACTCCTCCATCACATGCTGCCTAATCCAACAACAGATGAAAGCCTTATCTCGAACCGTCCTCCTAAATAACATATTATAATAATACCTATTGTGCTGATAAAATCTATCCTCAAGAAATTAAATCTGTTACTGGGGTGCTTGGAGCTAATTATAAGGTGGTTATTAAAACCTACCTTCTTACAGATGAAAAAGGCAAAACAAATTTGATTTTAGTAATTCAAAACGGGGGGTGCAAATTTTAAGAACATACATGAAATAGAGTGATTTGAGAAAGAAAGCATAAGTCTTTATTAAGACAGATTAAAAAGCAAACCCCTAAAAAGCTGATTTTTAGGGGTTCTTAAGAGGCGCAGACCGGATTTGAACCGGTGGATACTGGTGTTGCAGACCATTGCCTTACCACTTGGCTACTGCGCCATATATAATATTATATGTATATCTCCTATGGAAATATACATACTTTTAATGACTCCAACGGGAATCGAACCCGTGTTACCGCCGTGAAAGGGCGATGTCTTAACCGCTTGACCATGGAGCCGCA